>JBGASM010000037.1:0-8188 GCA_044229655.1 Phycisphaerales bacterium
CCAGCAGCCATTGCAATGCCAATTCCGGACTGTTGCAGTACCTGCCGTCGCGCGTCTGGGCCTGGGCCTGCTGCAGGCCGCTGCAGACACGCTGGACCGCCTCGGCCTGCGCTTCCGTGAGGTCGATCTTGATCCATGTGCGGAACAGGCACTTGTCTACGTGGCCGGTGGAGACTGGCAGCACGATGCAGATCAGGCGATCAGGTTGAACACGCTTCTCCATCCCGCACCCCTTTGCGGCGACGATAGAGGGGGTACTGGGAGGCCGTTTTCACGAGAATGTGAATGGCGTGCCGCGCGCATTTCGACTCGGCCAGAACACAAGACGGCCTGTCACGCGCGCCGATAAGTGAGCATGCGGTATGCGCTCCCTCTCAGGGGTATTGCCGGATTCGAACGCTATCGACTCTCGGGTGTTCGTGGCTTGTCCACAGCCAACGTCGCACTCAATCCATCATAAACAAGCAGCCCGTGCCCCATTGCTGTCGCATCATCGGGACTGACAAGACGGATGCCTTTACATATGAGGTCCAGCCCCGGAGCGGAAGGCTCGATGAGAACTGGCTGCACCGTGTCCGCCTCATCGATGATGCGGGCGATCCTTTGCAGGACCGGCTCCTTCAGGCGATGCTTCTTCAGGAGGGCGTGAAACGAGCAATGTCCATCATGGTGGGACAGCTCTACGCCGGGAATATCGAAGGGGATGGCATCGGCGGGCAGAACCTTCTGCGCCTGTGGAACGAAGACAAACTCCGCCATGGGATCGATGAAGCGGAGAATCAGCCAACCGCAACCCATGCGATCCACGCCGATGTTCTCCCAGGTCACCCATTTCATGATCGAGCTCCATTGCGGCGGCGTTTGGTTTTCCGTATCGATATAGCCGGTTCGACCTGCATCAGCAGTTCCCGCATCTCTGTGCCGATGCGCGAATCGAAGTAGTCTTTCGCGCGGGTCAGGCGGAATTGCGCTGCGATGGCGGCACGGTCCGGCTTTGTGGTCCGCAGGCGTTTCAGGAGGCGCTGGTATTCGCCATCCGTTCGCTTCTCGAAGCGTTTACGCACGGAGTCACCGCCGAATTCCAGCGCGTTGTCGACCTCCCACACCATCGCTTCACCGCCCATTTCCTTCACTTCCGCGCCCAGCCACTGAAAATGTTCACAGCACGCCGCAGTGGCAGGCAGCACCCAGATGGAATCGTGGATCAACAGCGCACCCACGTGCTGCAATTTGCGCCAGATGCGCACGCGCAGCGCGGATGGCTCCCGAGGAAGGCGGTAGGTGAACAAGACCCATTCGGACATTGACCATCTCCACCTTAACTCGCTGTTGCATGGGTCATCGGAAAGAGCACCAAACCGATGAGCGCGGCGGTGATCACCAGGATCGGCTCAGGCACTTTGAACCGCCACAGTGTTCCGAGTGTGAGCAGAGCCAGCACGATGGTCGGGACATCCACCAGTGAACGCTGCGCCAAGACGATCACCGCCCCGGATATCGCCCCGATGGCGGCGGCAGTCACGCCGTCCACGAAAGCCTTAATACCGGGGTGTTTCCCGTATTTCTTGAAGTAGGGCGCGGGGAGAATGGTGAAGAAGTAGCAGGGAAGGAAGGTCGCCAATGCCGCGACTGAAGCGCCGGGAAGGCCCGCCACCAGAAAGCCGATGAAGCCGACCGTGATGACCACCGGGCCGGGAGTGATCATCGCCACCGCCACGGCATCGACGAACTGTCCTTCGGTGAGCCACTGATGTTCTTTGACCACCCCAGCGTAGAGGAATGGCACAATGGCAAGGCCACTTCCGAAAACGAACGCCCCCGCCTTCGCGAAGAAGAGCGCGATGGTAGTGAGCAGGCTCCAGTCCGTGACCTCCTCTACCCCCAGGAAGATGAGCAGGATTGGGAGCGCAAAGCCTTTGACGGTCGCGCGACGATGCAGCCATGCGGGTGGACTGCGCCAGAGCCACACCAGCGCCCCCGCACCAAGAAAGAACCAGATGACCTCGGACTGCGTGATCACGGTGATGGCCCCGCTTAACAGGTAGATGGCCCAGAGCAGTCGGTCCTTACCCACGGTCTTGAGCGTGAGTTTGTACGCGCTCATGGCGATGATGCCAATGACGGCAGCGCCGACGCCATAGAAAACCGCCTGCATCCACTGCAAACCTTGGTAGCGGACGTAGGCCCATCCCAGCGCCACCACCATGAAAAACGAGGGAACCACGAAGGCGACCCCCACGAGCGTTGCCCCCAGGATGCGGTAATGGACATACCCGAGATAGATCGCCAGTTGCGCAGCCAACGGACCGGGAGCCAGTTGAGCCAGCGCCAGACCCTCCTTGTAATCCTCCTCCGTGATCCACCCGCGCTTTTCAACCAGGTCGCGGTGCATGTATCCCACCAGTGCCACCGGTCCACCGAAGCCGATGGTTCCCAGCCGCAGCATGTAGGCGGTCAGTTGCGCCAGCGTGTACACGGGGCGGGCGTCGGATGACTTGGTCGCGCTGGTCACAGCGAATACCTCCTTGCGAGCGACAGACAGCCTATGCTCTTTGTAACCGTGGTTACAGCATAGGGCCCCTCCCCTGAAGATGCCATCTAGCTGATCGCACACTTCGTGGATAAGGAAGCTGAGTTCCTTTTCGTGCCTCCAGAGCGCGTTCTGGAGGTGGCGCACGCCACCGGCGCGGTTCCGTATGATGTGGAAGGTGTGGAGCTGACACACGATGGTCCGTTCTGTTCTTTTGACGCAATCATCCGAAAGTACCATTTGACGGACCCTGCTCTAGAAGAGATGGCGCTGGTCATTCGAGGCGCGGATACGAATCGACACGACCTGTCACCCCGCTGTCCGGGCCTCTATGCCATTCTCATTGGGCTCTCGCAGTGCTTCGCGGATGACCACGAGCAACTCAGACATGGCATGGTGGTCTGCGATGCGTTGTACGCGTGGTGCGCCACGGTCCGTCATGAGACCCATGACTGGAATCCCCAGCGAAGATAATCAAGAGTGAGCCGCGCTTCCTGAATGGGCTCGACCGTCTGGACAGGGCACTCGAGACCGCTCGCACCACAGTGTCCCCTTTGCACGGGAGGGAGACTGTGTGAACTCAGGAGGCGTCTTACCGCACTGTCGTGAGCATGAGTTGACTGATGGCGCAGCCCGAGGGGGCGACTGCTTGAAGCAGTATGGTCCTGCCCTGCGCGGCGGCGGGGACGAAGCGCTGCAGCGTCGCCACGCCCTGCGCGTTGGCGGTTGCGGTTCCGATGATGGTGGGTGAATCCAGTTGCAAAGCGTTCTCCTGCAGATCACAGCCGGGAATCGCCTCGCCCCCCCCTTTGGAAGACCAGAGGAAGGTGATGCGCGCGCCGGGAGTCGCGCCCGTGACCCGCAGCGCGTTGTTCGCGCCGGCAACCAAGGCCCCGCCGTGCCCGATGGCTTTGACGGTCATGGAGGGAAAGACTGGGGAAAGAAGATAGGACTCGGCGTCGAATAGATTCGGATCACCGCCGTCGGCAGCGATCTGACCCGAATCATTGATGACATGTGCTCCGCTGAGTTCCTTGCCTGTCAGCGGCGGAATCAGCAAGTTGAGGTCAAGCATGCCCTCTGTGGCAGTCCATACAAATGCAACCGCAGTATCCGGCCCCTGATTTCCATAGTAGCAGATGCCCACGGCCTGAGACTGGTTGTTGAGGCCGTACGCTCGGCTCTGAAATCCCAGCAGATCGTTATGCAGATCAACCAACGTGCCATCCGACCGCCTGAGAAAAGCATGCCAATCGGATGCGCCAACAAAAAAATACTCTCCAGCCATTTCATCCATATCGTTCACAGACCAGCATGTACCAGGACCAAATTCTTCCAAGGAATAGGCTTCATCCCCGTCATCATCCTTCCAAATCGCGGCGCGGGCGTGGCTGTCGGCATCTCTTGCAAATCCAACAATGGTCCCGAGTTGATTGATCGCTTTCGCGGAAGTTGTGTCATCGGCCAGACTCGGTAACTGCGTCATTACGTCATCCTGCCAGATGAACGCCTGCGTCCATTGAGACATCGGTGTGTCAGAAATGCCGACGATCTGGCCGACATCGTTGACTCCATTTGCCTCCGCATCATTGACACCCAGATTCCCAAGATCGCTGACGTCGTACCCGCCCCCCTGATTCGGCTTCCAAAGGGTCGCAATGTTGCGCGTGCCCTGCAAGGTCGTGCCAACGACCCATCCCAAGCTGTTGACATCGTACGCGTAACTGTTGTACTGTTGCCCTCCGAAGGAGCGCATGTCGATGAGTGGACCATCCGGCGGCGTCCACGCGAATGCATGACGGACGCCAAACTTGGCATCACCGTAGGCTGCTCCTGTCTCATCGAGGGCACGCGTGCCAACGTTATTCGTTGACAGCCCAATCTGGAAGATGGCGTAGCGGTAATCCTCCGCAACAGCCTGACTTACCAGAGCGCCACTCATTCCGAGCACGAGTGGACGCGCGATCTTGCACATTTGACGACCCTCCTTCAATCCAACCAATCCTAGCGAAGACTCGTGAAGTCGTCCGCGCCGTTTCAACTGCAAAAGGCAAAGCGCCATGACAGGGCTTTCCTGCCATGGCGCACATTGAGAGAACTGTCTTACCGACGCCCTTTATTCCTCACAGGGGCAGGGGATCGTCTGTTCTTCGTGCGGACCGACCCAGCTCGTGATCTCGTAGTCACCCGCAGCGGACTCGACGGCATCCCGCAGCCAGTCCACCCATTTGTCATCACTGGGGCCGCCTCCGACTCGGTTCACGACATCGGTGGCAAAGAGCGCTGTCCACGCATAAGGCTCTAGTTCCTCCTCTTGATAGATGTCATCACCGCCGGGATCCTGGTTCTGCGTGAAGTTGCCGTAGCAGGCGTGCAGAAAGCCATGCCCAAAGATCACATCGAGGAAGTCGTCCGTCCCGTTGCTCAGATGAAGTACATTATTGAACTCATCGTCAGCATCGAGCCAATCCGCAACGAACTCATTCCAATACAACGTTGGGGTCAGGATCGGTGGATCGTTGAAGTAATCTACCGCGTCCTCCTTGTTGAGATCCCACCAGGTTGCGCCAGGATCGGGAATCGGACTCCATTCCAAGCAGGTCACGCTCGCAGGCGCGGGCCACTCACCTTCCTCGGGAGCGAGCAGGTAGTCAATTGACTCGGTGATCGACTGATTCAGAGGAGGTTCACCATTCCACTCATCCGCCGTGTAGTGGACATGCAGATCAACTGCCGCGCCGATCGTGTTCGCCCAGCCGAAGTAGGCGGTGAGAACCTTGGCGATCTTGTCATCGAGGCCCGCGATGACGTCCGGGTCGCCGCCGACGCCACTGCGGATCGTCGCCTGATAAATCGCCGGACCGACGAAGCGCAGCGGTCGGCCTGCCAGCGCACTGGCGGCAAGCGCCGTCTCGAACTGCTCGGTGTACCAGCCGGGAGTCTCCGTATCAATCTTGAAAAGAAGGTCATCCGAGTCCTCCAGACACTCACCTGAGAGGTTGAGAAGAGGCCCCTCGCAGGAATCAAAATCCATGTAGAACGTGCCCGGTCCATCGGCAGCGCCGATGAACTCGTTGCCGAACTGAATGTAGTCGATGCAGTGAGCGTACTGATTGGCGAAGAGGGCGAGGACGCCGATCGCGCCATTCCGACTCAGGGTGTCATTACCACTGCCGACGTTGTAGTAGGGCGGGAGGTAATCTGAATTCCCATTGCTGCGCTGCGAGGGCGTGGAGCGAATCATGTAGATGATCTCTTTGCCTGCTTCGCCGTAATCCGCCAGTGCGGCAGCGAGATTGGCACAGGTGTCTTGCGTGTCCTCCGGATCGAGGGCACGGAAGACCTCCTCGTAGTCCGACATGAAGCGCACGGCATGAATGCCGGTTATGGTGTTCTGTGCCGTCCGATTGGTCGACCCGAGCGCCGCGCCATACAACCCCACGCGCATGCCCTCGAAGTCGTCGGGGACGGAATTGTGAGGGTCAGTATCCGCGCGCTCATCCGTGATAATGTCGCGGAAGTCAGGAACGCCGTTGTTGTCCGCATCGGTGGGGATAAAGAGGCAGGGGAGATCGTCTGAATCACCGTCGTATTCGACACAGCCGCCGATCCAGCCGGCATCGTTGATGCAGGTGGCCTCGCGAACAATGACTTCGGTCGCAGCGTAGGGGAAGCGCGCCGCATCCGTCAGCGCGATGGTCGTGCTCGTGCTCGAACCTTCGTCATAAACCCACAGGAATGCCTCAATGGAGTCCCCGCTCGACATGTCGAAGATCGTTCCGACGACCTCATCCTCATCATTCAGGTCGTTGGCATAGTTGTTGCCGGTCACCGTGGAAAGCGGATCAAAGTTGATCACGTTTTGGGGACTTTCGCGCCAGAGAATGGCCTTGTACTCGCTCGGCGGCACGGACTGCGGATTCGTGAGTCCCCAGCCGCACAGGTCGGTGTAGGTGGTCATGCCGCTGACCAGCGTGTTCGCCCCCAGCACCTCCGTCTTGGCATAGCCGCTCGCGGGATGAAGCGAGGAATCGCCCGTCGTCGCCCCGGCGCCCGTCCAGTAAAACGCCTTGGGGCCGGTGGTCATGATTCTGCTGCCGACGTTGTTGGGGCCGGCCTTGGACATGTCCCAGCACCAACTCTCGTACTCGGTGTACCAAGTGGTCGACCCTCCAATGACCTTCCGAAACACCTCCGATTGCGCTCCGGAAGAATTCACATAGCCATGGCCACCTATTGTCAGCGTGCTGGAGTTATTCGAGATTCCCCACGCTTCGCTGTCATATGTGCCGGTGGTATGAAGAACCGTCAATTGCCAGCCGCTGCTCCACTGCCAATAACACGCCCGGTGGATTTCCGGCGTCGAGATCGTCTCCGGATCGTACACGTACCCGACAATCGTGGGGTAATCGCTGCCGCCGATGGCGCCTTCCTCGGTGATCGCGGTGGCGACGCCATTCCCATAGGTGTACGAGGAATAGGTCAAGGGCAGGATCGTCGTGGTCCCGCGAATGGCCGTGGCGGTCACGGTCGGATCGAAGACGAAGGGTTTCTGCCCATTGGTCCCATCATCGGCCCACCCGCACGCAACTCCCTGCTGATTGAGGTCCATCACCAGGCCGTTATCAATACCTCCGGTCCAGCCGCTCGGCGCAGGCAGTTCGACGGCGACAAAGGAATTGGGCAGGTCTGCCACATCCGCCCGCACACCAACAGCGCTGGTCAGCAGCAATCCCGCCAGCGCGGCGACGCCGACCGCACTTCGCCCGTCCCTCCTTCCTGCTCTGGCCGCCTGAGAATGCGGCACCGATCGGATTTCAGAACCGAATTCCCGCGCTGCTTCTGCATGAGAAACAGGGCGCACCGATAACCCGCCGTGAGTCAACATGGGCTCACTGCCTTCTCCCTCACGAGATTCTGAAAGACTCCGGGGAGACCAATGGCGTCGCTCCGCCGCCATCTTGCCCGGTTCACCCAATATAACACATGTATGGGACTTTGGGGAGGTGAAAAAGCGAAAGAATGACAGATTTACTCGTACATGGAATGTCGCTGCCAAAAACTGTCAGCCGCCAGTGCCTCATTGACTTACCACCTCCTCCCCCGCATCGCCTGCACCACAGCCACCGGCGCGATGTGGTCGAGGTAGCGGGCGGTGGTGGCGATGGAGCGGTGGCCTAACTGCTTGGAGATGATGCCGATGTCCACGCCCTCCTCGCGGAGTTGCGCGGCGTGGGTGTGGCGGAAGCCGTGGGCGTGCACGCGCTTGGCGATCCCGGCCTTTGCGGCCAGTCGCGGCATCAGCACCCGGATGTAGGCCGTGCGAAGCGGTTGGCCGTCGAGGTCGCAGAAGATGGGCGCGCGTTCCGCGATGCCGCGCTTCTCCCGAACTTCCAGCCACCTCTGCAGTATGGCGAAGCCCTCTGGGTCCATGCCGACCGTCCGCGATCTCCCGCCCTTCGCATTCAAGACCCGGATCGCGCCGACGACCGCGTCCACATCTTTTGGGCAAAGCGACAGTGCCTCGTTAATCCGCAAGCCAGCGCGGTAGAGGACGACCAGCAGCGCGCGGTTGCGGACGCCGGTGGGCCGTGCCGAACACGCCGCCATCAATCTCCGCACCTCATCATCCGTCAGCACCTCGGGATGGAAGTGCCG
>JBGASM010000021.1:0-60244 GCA_044229655.1 Phycisphaerales bacterium
CACCTCCCCGCTCCCTGCCCTCGCCCCCTTGTCGCTCGGACACCACAAACTCTCGCGCTGCACGTGAAGGTGTTGCGGGATTGCGACGATGAGTGAGGTGGATGTGTGCCGACTTACCACAGAACGACCCGAGAAAGAGTGTCTCCGCGCAGTCATCTGGGCAGCAGGAGGGCACGGAAGCGCGTGGTCGCGTGTTATTGGTGGATGATGATCCGATTGTGAGTGAGTCGATCGCGCAGAGCTTGCGCAGCGCGGGATATGAAACGGCCACAGCCATGTCGGGAGCCGAAGCCCTCGGGCAGTTGCACGAGGCAGAGCGGGTCCGGCAGGGTGAGCAGGGCGCTGGGCCCGGCCGCGCGCGCGGGCCGTTCCAGGTCGTCCTCATGGACATCAGCCAGCCGAAGATGGACGGGCTGACGCTGCTGGCCAAGGTGCGCGAGAAGCACCCGGAGGTGAGCGTGGTCATTCTCACCTCGTATGGAACGATTGAGTCGGCTGTGCAGGCGATCAAGGGAGGTGCGTTTGAGTATCTGACGCATCCGATTGCGGAAGCGGAGCTCCTGCTCACTGTGGAGAAGGCGGCCAGGCAGTGGGCGCTGGCGGCCCAAAACCAGGAACTCAGGAGGCAGATCGAGGGGCGCTTCGGACTGGATGCGATCGCAGGCAGCGACCCGAGGATGCTCAAGGTCTACGACCTCATCGAAGCGGTCGCGCCCACGCCCACGACGGTGCTCATGACGGGAGAGTCAGGCACGGGCAAGAGCCTGATTGCGCGGGTGATCCATCAGCGCTCGGCGGTGGCCACCGGGCCGTTTGTGGAACTCAGTTGCGGCTCGATTCCCGAGACGCTGCTGGAGAGCGAACTCTTCGGGCACGTGAAGGGGGCCTTCACGGGAGCGCACACGGACAAGGTGGGACGCTTTCAGGCGGCCCATCGCGGGACGCTGTTCCTGGATGAGATCAATTCAGCCTCGCCGGGCATGCAGTTGAAACTGCTGCGTGTGCTGCAGGAGAAGCGCTTCGAGCCGGTGGGCTCGACGCAGACGGTGGAGGCGGATGTGCGGATCATCCTGGCCAGCAACCAGATGCTCGAGGAACTGGTCGCGGACGGGCGCTTCCGCCAGGACCTGTACTACCGCATCAACGTG
Organism: Phycisphaerales bacterium; assembly: GCA_044229655.1. GTDB lineage: Bacteria > Planctomycetota > Phycisphaerae > Phycisphaerales > UBA5793 > JBGASM01. The sequence goes on from JBGASM010000021.1 coordinate 1,149, forward strand.
GTGCGCATTGACCTGCCGCCCCTGCGTGAACGGATCACGGACATCGAGGCGCTGGCGGAGCGCTTTCTGGCCCGGTACAACGCGACGCTCAAGCGGCATGTGCTGGGATTCACGGCGGAGGCGATGGAGGCGTTGCGGCGGTATGCGTTCCCGGGCAACGTGCGCGAACTGGAGCATCTGATTGAGCGGGCGGTGGTGCTCACGCGCAGCACGCGCGTCCAGGTGGAGGACCTGCCGGCCAATGTCACGCGCAACGAGGGGCTGACGCTGCTGCGCGGGGCGGGATCGGCCGCGACCGGAGGCGGGACGGACGCGCCGGCCTGGCATGGCGAGACCCTGGAACAGTCGACCGCGGCCCACGAGCGCAGGGTGATCCAGGCCGCGCTGCTGGCCAACGGCTGGAACCGGCAGCGGACGGCGGAGCAACTGGGAATCGATCGCACGACGCTGTACAAGAAGATCAAGGCGCATCGGCTGGATCCGCTGGCTGCCTGATTCTTGCAGCGCGGCTGCGACCGCTACGCTTGCGGCGATCATGCAGACGCTTTCGCAGATTCGCGCCCTGCTCGACACGCGGGGCATCAAGCCCAAGCACCGCTACGGGCAGAATTTCCTCCACGATCACAACCAGTTGCGGCGGCTGCTGGCGGCGGCGGCAGTCAGCCCCGGCCAGACGGTGCTGGAGGTTGGGCCCGGGACGGGAACGCTGACCAGCGCGCTGCTTGAGGCGGGAGCGCGGGTGGTGGCGTGCGAGATTGATGCGGACATGATCGAGATCCTGCGCGCGGAGTTCGCGGCGGACATCGACGCGGGGAGACTGACGATCGTGGAAGGTGACTGCCTCGAAGGGAAGCGGCGGCTCAATCCCGAAGCGGATCGGCTGCTGCGCGCAGCGGGGCAGTTCAAACTGGCAGCCAACCTTCCCTACCACGCCGCGACGCCGCTGCTGCTCACGCTGCTGACCCGGTACCGTCCGGCCGGGGATGAATCAGGCTGCACAGGAATGTTCGTGACGATTCAGAAGGAAGTGGCGCAGCGGCTGAGCGCGAATGCGGGGGATGAGGAGTACGGCCCGCTGTCAGTGGTGGCGCAGGTGCTGGCGGAGGTGGAGGTGATCGCGGAACTGCCGGGCTCGTGTTTCTGGCCCAGCCCCGATGTGGTGAGCGCGATGGCGGCGGTCAGGCCGAGGAAGGAATTGGCCATCGCGGAGGCGGAGATCGGGAAGTTCAGCGAGTTGGTGCAGCGGGGGTTTGCGCAGCGACGCAAGCAACTCCGCAAGGCGATTGGCGCGGAAGTTATTGCGAAAGTAGGCCTTGCAGAAACAGTGCGGGCGGAGGAAATGTCGCCGGAGGGATGGATCGGGATTTTTCGCGCGGTAAGGGCATGAGTGGCGGTGACTTGAGCGCTGCACCGTGGAAATCCGCGGGAAATCTCGAACAACGGACATGGAAGTCCACTATTGTCCCATTGAGGGGGCAGATGGGTTTTGATGCGCGAAACGTGAGCGCGCAGCAGCCATCCAAGACGAGCAGTAACCAATCGGAAGTGAACGACTTTGAGGGACTGCGGAGGTTACCGGCAGTCAAAGGCAAGGAGAAGTGAGTTATGGCGGCACGTATCAACGGAAATGGTGTGGGAACGATGACCATGAACACGAGGAAGCTGGCGACTCCGCAACGCAGCATCAAGCCGGTTCCGACAGTTGAGCCGAAGTTGGCCGCACCGAGCGGTCAGGACTGCGGATGCTGCGGCCCGGCAGGAGGCTGCAGCATGCCGACCAGCGACCAGATCGCGGCCAAGGCGTACGCGCTCTGGGAACAGCGCGGCGGGGATGCGACGGACAACTGGCTGGAGGCGGAACGCATGCTGGCTCGCGATCCGGCCTGAATGAGGCCGACTCAAGCGTGGATCACACTGAACGCATCTTGACCGGCGCGGGTGCGCTCTGAGAATGAGCGGCCGTGCTGTGCCCTTTCTGCCATGTTGATGATGACCGCGTGATCGACAGCCGGTCCACCGAGAACGGCAGGACGATCCGCCGGCGGCGGGTGTGCAACGGCTGCGGCAAGCGGTTCACGACGTATGAGCGGGCTGAGGCCCTGACCCGGCTGACGGTGATCAAGCGCGACGGGACGCGCCAGACCTTTGATGCGCAGAAGATTCTGCACGGCGTGGAAACGGCGTGTGGGAAGCTGCCCGTTGCGGCGGAGGACAAGGCCCGCCTCGTCGAAGAGGTCGAGGAGGGGCTGTACCGCGAGTTTGACCGGGAAGTGGAGTCAGCGGAGATCGGGCGGCGCGTGGCTGACCGCCTCAGGTCGCTGCATCACGTCGCGTACGTGCGCTTCGCCAGCGAGTACAAGCAATTCCAGGATCTGGATCAGATCATCGATGAGGTGCGCGAGGTGAAGGAACTGGCCAAGGCGGAGGTGCCGGGCCAGGCGCGGCTGTTCGAAGGGGGCGGCGCCGCGGCGGCAGGTCAGCAAAAGGAACCCGGGGCGACGGATGACAGCGCGAGCGCGCCCCGAAAATGAAAAAACGCCCCCGACCGTGTGCGGCCGGAGGCGTTCATTTCACTGATCGAGACAGCGTCTACAACGCCGCCCTCGTGAATTACTTCAGCATGCCCAGTTGCCACATGACGAAGATGCGGCTGTCGACGGTTTCCTGAATCTGGGCCGTCAGCGGCTTGCCGGACCCGTGACCAGCCGCGCGATCCACCCAGAGCAACGTGGGTCGGTTCGTCGCATCGGCGGTGGGCAGATTCTGCAGGGCCGCGGCCATCTTGCGCGCATGCAGCGGGTGCACGCGGGCGTCGTTCTCGCCGGCCGTCAGCAGGATGGCGGGGTACTTCACATCCGACTTGATGTTCTGATACGGCGAGTACTTGCGGATGAACTCAAACTGGGCTGAGTCTTCGGACGTTCCATATTCGGGCACCCAGTACCGCGCCATGAGGAAGTTCTGATAGCGCAGCATGTCCAGCAGGGGAACCTGGCACACCACGGCCTTGAAGAGGTCAGGGCGCTGGGTGATCATCGCCCCGGTGAGCAGCCCGCCGTTGGAGCCGCCGATGACCGCGAGGCGGTCTTTGTTGGTGTACTTGTTGGCGATGAGCCATTCACCAGCCGCAATGCAGTCATCGAAGACATTCTGCTTCTGCTCGAGCATGCCCGCCTCGTGCCACGCCTCGCCGTACTCGCCGCCGCCGCGGAGGTTGGCGATGGCATACACGCCGCCCGCTTCAAAGAATGGGAACATGGTCCGGCTGAAGGCGGGAGTCATGGAGATATTGAAGCCGCCGTAGCCGTTGAGAAGGACGGGATTGTTGCCATCGAGTTTCATGCCCTTCTTGTGCACCACGAACATGGTCACGGGCGTGCCGTCCTTGGAGGTGTAGGTCACCTGGTCCACCTGCACGATGGAGGGATCGACGGGGATCTCAGGGCGCGCCCAGAGCGTCATCGCATTGCCCGGATCCGCCAGGTCAAAGCGGTAAATGCTCGGCGGCTCGTTGAATGACGTGTAGGTCAGGAACGCCTCGGTCCGGTCGTCATTGGTGATCACGCCGGCGGTGCCGATGCCGGGCAGTTTGATTTCGCCCAGCGATTTGCCGGCCAGATCAAACTTCTCCAGCCGGGTCGAGGCCTTGTAGTTGTACGACGCCACCAGATATCCGCGCGCCATCGACAGGCCGGTGAGGGCCATGTCCTTGCGCTCGGGGATGATGAGTTTCCAGTTGGACTCCTCAGGGTTATTCAGGTCCACCATGTAGACCGAGCCGTTGGGCGCTTTGTAGGTCGTCTCCAAGTACAGCGTGTCGCCGTTCACGGACCCGCCGAAGGTCGCGTCCTTGCCGATGGCGATGTCCTTCTTCACCTGCTCGCCGGTGCGGCGGTAGTGATCGGCATCGACCACCCACAGGTCGTTGGACTTGGTGGACTGCCAATACCCGAAGATAAGCCAGCGCCCGTCGCGCGAGGCGCCCGCGTATGGCCCCCAGGTCTCCGAGTATTGCTCGAAGAGCACAGGGTCCTGCCGGTGGTGCGTCCCGAGGCGGTGGAACTTGATCAGGGCCGAGTAGGGATTCTCACGCTCACGCCGATTCTGGTAGTAGAACCCGGAGTTGTCAGGCAGCCAGGAAACGCCGCCCGCATCGTTGGGGATCTCTTCCGCGTGCCATGCCCCCGTGGCGACATCCATCACATAGAGCGAAGGGATCTCATCCCCGGCGTGGGAAAGCCCGAAAGCCATCATCGCGCCGTCCTGCGTTGGGACCCAATAGTCCAGGGAAACCAGTCCCTTGGCGTCCAGCGAGTTGGGGTCCAGGAGAACGCGCGGCGTGCCGGCGAGCCCTTCGCGAACGTAGAGAACCGGCTGGTTCTGCCCAACTCCGCGCACGGAATTGAAGTAATACTTCCCAGCCGACACCGGCGCGCCGATGGACTCGATGTTCATGAGCTGGCTGATGCGCTCGGTCAGCGCGGCCCGGCCCGGCAAATTATCCAGGACGGCGCGGGTGTAGTTGTTCTGCGCATCGGTCCACTCACTGACCCGCGCATCCACCGCTTTGCGGGCGGCATCATCCGCATCGGCGGGCATGCCCACTGAACCTTCGAGCCAGCGGTACGCGTCGTCGATCTTGACGCCGTGGTAGTCATCCGTCACGACCTGCTGTTCGGAAGCGGGTTGCGGCGGCAACTCACCTGCTGCCAAGGTGAACCAGGAGGGCAGGGTGATGAGCGCCGCAAGCGCGACGAGACGATGGCGGGAACTGCGGGACATAGCAAGACCTTTGCGTGGAAGGATGGAAGAGCGAAAACCGGGAAATAACGGCGAAAACGGACGCATAACGGTAGCGCGGACTTGGCCCAAAAGCGGGTTCTTCCAGTGTCCGCCGCTTGCGCGCCGATGCATGACAGATGCGCGCCGGCCCCTGGCCGGACAGGTGATGCGCAGCGGACGAAGCGATGGTGATCCCCAGTGTTGTGGCGTCCTGGCCACAGGAGCAGGGTTGGATGCCTCGAATTGCTGATCGATTGAACGCGGTGCGCCGGGCCCTGGGAGACGTGGCCTTTGCCCAGGCCGCAGCGGAAGCGCTGCGCCTGGCCCGGCCCGAAGAGGTTCCTGGCCTCGCAGATGTTGTGCTGGAGATTCCCACAGCCGCAGGGATCGCTGCAGCGGTGCAGCGCTGGGGGGATCTGGCCCAGGAACAGCGCGGCGCGCTGGCGGGCCTCAACCGGGAACCGCTCACGGAAGGCGCGTGCAGAGCGGTGCAGGCCGCCACCGGCACACCGCGCGGAGAAGCGGTCTGGAGCGCAGCCCTGTGGCTGGTGGATACGACACAGGACGGGCGCCTTGCTGAAATCGCTCGCGACGTCCTGTTGGCCGCGGCCGAGCGCGGCGCCGAGGTGATGATGCGAAGAGCGGCCCGGCTGCTGCTCGTGTTGGCTGAAAGTGATGCGGCGGGCGGCGGCGCCCCCTGCGCGGAGCTGGATCGCGCTGCGGCCTCCGCCCTGGCGCGCTACCGCATCCACAAGCGGCCCGAGATCCTGATCGCCGGCGCGCTGCTGGCGGAACGCCCGAGCGGATGCGGACCCCGGATGATGAAGTGGAAGGAAGAACAGGACAGCGCTGCGCGCCTCGCGCTGCCTGGCGCTCTCAAGCGGCTCTCAGATGATGAAGTCGCCGACCGGATCCTCGCGTGGTGCGCCAATCCGCTGCTGTCCATGCAATGCTCGTTTCGGATCGGCGCGCTGCTCAGCACCGCACCAGGCGCTGCGGCGATCCTGCGCACCGCCGACGCCCTGGGTGATGAGCGCGTGGTTGCCGCGCTTCGCAGGGCGGAGCGCAAGACCCTGCTGCCGCCCGCAGACCTGGATGTGCAGGCGTTGCCCCCGGAGGCGCAGTGCGGCTGGGTGCGCTGGATCGACACCTTTGCGGGAAGTGTGGGCGAGATCGTCGCCCGACTCGTAAGCGGCGCCCCCGCGCTGACGGACGCCCGGGCTCGTCTGCGCTTGGCGGCGGCGCTCGTGCGCTGCGAGGGCGAGCCCTCCGCAGCACCCGCGCTGGCGACGCTGGCCAGGGACCGGAATGCGATCGTCGCGCGATTCGCCCTGCGCCAGATTCTGCGCAGCAGGTGGTCCGAAGACCTCGATCTCCTTAACGCGTACGGCGTCAGCACGTCCGCGACGGTAAGCGTCCGAGCCCAAGGTGTCCTGGCGGGCAGGTCCGTGGAGCACCACTGGGCGGCGCTGGCCCGCAACGGCGCGGTTCTGCCGGAAATCGCGCGGCAAGGGTGCAACCTGCTGGACGAGTCTCCGACTCGCTTCATTGAATCGCTCCGGAAACGCCTGGCCGCACGCCGCGCCGACAGCGCTGGCCTGGCTCTTGCCCTGGTGAGCGCCATGCGCGCCCAGCCCGGAACCCAGGCAGCCGGCGATGCGCACTGGCTTGCGCATGTGGAACTTGAGCTGCTCGCCCTGGCCGCCTGTCAGGATTCGCGCCTGGCCGCCAGCGCCATCAGGTGTCTGGCGGATGTGAACACCGCATCGGCACGCCAGATGGTCCGCGCCGCTCTGCAGCATGATGACGGCCGCGTGCGCGCCAATGCGGTCGAGGCGCTGCAGCCTGCGGAGGCCGCATCCCTTGCAGGCGTTTTGAGCGATCTCGCCCAGCCGGCCCAGGAGGTCAATCGCCTGCGCGCCAACGCGCTGCGCGCGCTGCTGCACGTCGAGTCGAAGACCGCAGGCGATTCCAGCGCCACTCAGAGTCGCATCGCACTGATGCTTCGCGATGGACGTCCGGCTCATCGCGCCAGCGCGCTGTGGCTGGTGGAGTGTGAATCCCTGGGGATGCACAGAGGCGCGGTGGCCGCGCTGCTGACCCACGATCACGATGAAGCCGTCCAGCGTCGGGCGCGCTCCGCCGCCCGTTCCTTGCTCACGACTCACGCCGCTGCATAAATTCGGAAACACAGGAGTTCGCAGATCATGACCCCCGGAACACTGTTGGCGCAGGCTGGAAATGCAGGACTCGATCAGACGCTTCGCGGCTTGTCGCGCGGATTCAACGACGTGGGCGACAGCGCGGGGACGCAATTGACCTCTTGGATCGTCGCCTCGATCCTGCTCAGTGCGCTCGGATTGCTGGGCCTGTACTTTCTGCGTCGCCATCAGGCCGATCGGCTTGCCCACGGACCCGCGCTGCGCCAGGCCGGGGCTGACCTCGGACTGAGCCGGTCCGAGCAGTGTCGACTCATGCGCCTGGCAAAGGCCGCAGGCGTGGCGAATCCTTGCGTGCTCATCCTCAGTCGCGGCGCGTTCGAGACGGCGGCGCTGTCCGGCGGCGGCCCGGAGGATGCCGGCGTGAGCGCCCTGAGGGCCCGGGTCTTCGGCTGATCGAATCACCGATCCGGCTGCCGAAACCCGCCCAGAGCCTTATCATCACCGTTCTGCCCTGCAGAACCTGACCCGCGCCTCACGACGACGGTGCGGCGGAACTGTCACGCCGACAGCATGTACGGACCAACGAACGAAAGCGAATCTTTGACATGTCACGATTCAACGAACTCGATCCGCAGGTGCGCGCCGAACTTGACCAGGCGATGGGCGAGCTCTCCGTCGAGAGCCTGCTGGGCGGATCACGCCCAAGCCGGGGCGCCGAACCGCGAAGTGCGGTGAAGACCGCGCCGGCAGGCGGTCGCAGGCCGGCCAGCGGCAGCCGGGTCGAGGGGACGATCGTTTCCTTCAACAACGAGGATGTGTTCGTCGAAATAGGCCCGAAGGTGCAGGGTGTCGCGCCGCGGCTCCAGTTCGCCGAAGAACCGGTGGCCGGTGCCCGCGAGGAGTTCAACGTCGTCCGCTTCGACAAGGACGATCAGCTCTACATCCTGAGCAAGGTGGGTTCGGTGCAGAAGGCGGAGTGGGAGTCTCTCCAGCCGGGCCAGATCATCGAGGCGCGCTGCACCGCCGTGAACAAGGGCGGTCTCGAGATGGAAGTCGCCAGCCACAAGGCTTTCATGCCCGCCGGCCAGGTCGACATCCGCTACCACGCCACGCTGGATGAGTTCGTGGGCCAGGCCATGCCCTGCGAGGTCATGGAGATCAACAAGGAGAAGGCGCGCATCATTCTGTCGCGCCGCAGCGTCATCGAGCGCGAACGGGCGCGCGTGGCCGAGGAGCAGTGGACCAAACTGGAGGTCGGGCAGGATGTGCAGGGCGTGGTCCGCAAGATCATGCCCTTCGGCGTGTTCGTCGACCTCGGGGGACTTGAAGGCCTCATCCACATCTCCGATCTCTCTTACGAGCGCGTGAAGGACCCCGCCCAGGTGGTCAAGGAGGGCGACGGCGTCACCGTCCGCATCCTGAAGATCGACAAGGAGAACAACCGCGTCGGACTCGGCCTCAAGCAGCGCGAGGCGGACCCCTTTGTCACCACCGTCGCTTCCCTCAAGGAAGGGGATGAGGTCAGCGGACGCGTCACACGGATCGCCCAGTTCGGCGCATTCGTTGAGATCGGTCCCGGCGTCGAAGGCCTCGTGCACATCTCTGAACTGTCCAACAAGCGCGTCAATCGAGTCGATCAGGCGGTCAAGGCCGATGAAGTCGTGCGGGCCAAGGTGCTCAGCGTCGATCCCGGCACGCGCCGGATCAGCCTGTCAATCAAGGCCCTGCTCGCTCAGGCCGAGGCCGATGCGCCCGCCGCGCCGCGCGCCGAAGACGCCAGCCTCGCCCGACTGCGGGCCAAGTGGGGAGCCGACGGCCCCAAACTCAAAGGCGGCATCGGCTGAGACGCGGCCCTGCCATTCTATGCCACAGAATATTCCACTCACTCTCACCCCACTGAGGGCGCAACCGCATGTCCTTCCTCGTTCTCTCCACCAGCCTCAACCCGGTCAGTAACAGCCGAATCATGGCCCGGGCCGTTTTTGAACAGGTCAAATCCAGCGCCGCGGTCGTCGATTTTCTGGACCTCGTTGACCTCCCCCTGCCGCACTGTGACGGCGCCTCCGCTTACGGCAACCCCAACGTCAAGACGCTGACTGCGAAACTGGCCGCGGCCAAAGGCGTGCTCATCGCCACCCCCGTGTACAACTACGACGCCAATTCCGTGGTCAAGAACGCGGTGGAACTCACCGGGCGCAACGGCTGGCTGGGCAAGACCGTCGGTTTCCTCTGCGCCGCCGGCGGGCAGGGCAGTTACATGTCCATCATGGGGCTGGCCAACAGCCTCATGCTCGACTTCCGCTGCTTCATCGTGCCCCGCTTTGTCTATGCGACCGAAGCCGATTTCGACGATGCGTCCTCCACGATCAAGTCTGAGCCCGTTCGCGAGCGCGTGACCGAACTCGCCCGCGAAATTGTGCGCATCACCAACGCGCTCGACCACGCCAAGGCCTGACCGACCCTGCATCAGCGCTCAGTTGACCTGCGTGAGCGTCACCAGCGATGTGCGCCCGGCTTCCGCGGCCTGGAACCACACCGCGCGAAACCCCGCGCTGGCCGGAATCGTCCGTGTCACCGACGCCGTTCCGTCCGCTCGGGCGGTGGCGACCGCGAACCGCACCGCATCGCGAATGTCCAGCGTCACGTTGAGGTCCGCGACAAACGTGCTGCCTCCGCCGTCGTTGTCCAGGCTGTAGAAGAATGACACCGGCGCCGACGGCGCGGCCTGAATCACCGAGAAGGTTGCCTGCTGACCGCGCGTCAGCGCGGGCACGAACAGGCGCAGCGCGGGCCTGAGATCCGCCTCGGCCAGCGCAAAGACGCCTTCCATCGCCTCCTGTGACGCGGGCACAATCTGATCCGCCGGCAGCAGAAATCCGTACTGCCCGGTATCCCTCAACTCAAAGCCGAATCCGAATGCGCCGCGCTCGCCATACGTCCAGTCTGACGCAACGCCGCTGGCAGGATAGATATTCGTAAACACCGGCCCCGGGCGGTAAAACATGCCGTACGGAGCCCCCATCGCGCCGGCGATATCTTCCCCTAGCGGCCCAAATGTCTCATCGTCCGGGCACAGATCACGAGTCCATCCCCACGGATACAGCACCAACTGCGAGTACGAGTGAATGTCCACGTGTCGGTCAATGTTCAGGTGCGCCCGCACGTACCCGGCCAGCGCCGCCGACTCCGGCTCGGAGAAGGGCGCCGTCCCGCGATAGATCTCCGTGTTCTGATTGTCACTCGAGCCCGGTCCGCCCCACCCAAAACCCCAGTTGCGATTCAGATCCACCCCGTAATTGCCGCGCCGATTCTTCCGCCACAGCCGATCCGTCGTCCATGAATAGTTGTACCCGTCCGGATTGGACACCGCAACAAGGTAAAACACGCGCGAGTCCAGCAGGGCCGTCACGCGTGCGTCCGTTCCATACCCGCGCACCAGCGTATCCGCAATATACATCACCGCCGCCGGCGTGATCCACTCGCGCGCGTGCTGGCATCCGTTCAGAAACACTCCGGGTTTGTTTGCGCCGCCTGTCGAACTCGTGAGGCGCATGACGTTGATGGGGCGGTTCTGCAACGAGAGACCAGCCTGCTCAATCGTGACAAGATCAGGGCGCAGCGCACGCAGGGTGTTCATGTACGCGGTGATGTCATCGAGCCTGCGATAGGCGTTGAAGAACGGGTCCGCGGCAATGCCTCCGCGCGCCGGCTGCATGGAAACGTCGATGGCCTTCTGCACATCGCCGATCAGGACCTCGTAGTCCAGCCTCGATGCCTGCAGTGCGGCCAACGTCTCCGCGGGAATGCGCGCATCGATGAATCCGCCCGTTCCAACCTCGTGCGACCAGATGTCCGGGCTCAGGCGCATCAGGGTCTGCAACTGGCCTTCCGTGTCGATCCGGGCCCGGATCACGACATCCCCGTCGTACCGGACGGTGGGGGCCTGCTCCTGCCCCTGCCCGGTGGACGTCCACGTGAGGCCGGCCAGGCACGCAACAAGGGCGACCGACACGGAAAACCGGCGAAGCTTCATGGCATTCTCCTTAGTATTCTGACCGGCGACGCAACGTCACGTTCACCTGGATCGCATTCAATCCCCGCCGCACCCGGATTATTCGCTGGCCTTCAGGAATCGGTGCGACAATCATCGATTACGCCGCCGTCCCGTCCCCGCGCCAAGGTGGGACCCGCGCTGAAAGGGTGACGCTGGTGAGTGAAACCGGACTCAACCTCAGGCCCGACGTCGAGATACGTTTCGTCGCCGGTCCAGCCGCATACCGCCCCGGGCCGATGCTGCCCAACGGCGGGGGCGAAAGCGTTTTCCTGGGCCGCACCCGACTGGAAGTCCATAAGGAACACGGCGCACTGCAGGCCCTGCGCTACGAGGCGTACGAATCCATGGCCCTGGAAACCCTCGCGCGCCTGGTCGAGGAAATCGACAAGCACATGCCGCTGCGCTTCGTGCGCATCGAGCATTCACTTGGCGATGTGCCCGTAGGCGACGCCAGCGTCTTCATCCAGGTGATCAGCGCCCACCGGGCCGAGGCCATGGCCGCCTGCAAGTTCCTGATCGACCGTCTGAAGTCCGATGCCCCCATCTGGAAGGGCGAAGTCTGGAGCGATGGACACATCACCTGGCCGGATGGACACGTGGTGGGCATCGCCGTGGCCGGACGGGGAGTCACCTGAGAGAGCCCGCTCGATGAATAAACCGCTCATCGTCAAGGTCGTCAATTCCATCTACTGGACCCTGCTCTCCGCATGGTTCGGCTGCATGGCCATGACGGGCATCGTCGCCATGATCGCATTCCCGACCCTGCGCGATCTCAATCCCACCCTGCCGGGATTCGCAGGCTACGCCGGCGAACACTGGTCCATCGCCGCCGGCCACGTCATGCGCAAGGTGTTCCTCGTGAATGACGCGGTGCAACTGGTCGCCCTGGTCGGCTGCAGCCTGATCATGGGGCTGCAGGTGACGGTCATGGGCCAGCGCCGCGAGCGCGGAGCCAACGCCCTCCGCGGCATCTGCCTCTTCGCGCTCATGTGCTCCACCGCGTACTACCTCCTTGCGCTCTCCACACGCATGGATGCCAACCTGCAGGAGTATTGGACCCGTGCCGCCGCCGGCGCGGATGGCGCAGGCTTCAAAGCCGCATTCGACAAGGACCACGTCGTCGCTGAGAACATCCTGAAATTCAACCTCTTCATGCTTTTGGGGCTCATCCTCTCCTCGGCCTGCGCGCTCACGACCAATGATGCCGACGCCGCCCCCGAGGGCCGCACCCCCATCACGCGCTCCAGCGCCCTTCAGGAACCCGCTCTGCTGCGCGGGGGAGCGCGATGACCAAGCCTCAGCGTCGCGCCCGGCGACCGGCGAAACCCAAACCCCCGACGCCGGCCCGGAAACGCCGCGCCCAGGCTCTGTACCGCGCTCTCCTTGACCTGTATCCCGAAGCGCACTGCGAACTCAACTACCGAAGTCCGCACGAACTTCTCATCGCCACGATCCTCAGCGCCCAGGCTACGGATGTCAGCGTGAACAAGGCGACACCCGCGCTTTTTGCCCGCTTTCCCACGCCCGCCGACTACGCAAACGCGACCCCCGCCGACATAGAACCCTACATCAGCGCCATCGGCCTCTTCCGTGGCAAGGCCAGGTCGATTCACGAATCAATGAAGCGCATTGTGGAGGTGTACCACGGCAAGGTGCCTGCCACCATGGAGGACCTGCTCACGCTGCGCGGCGTGGCGCGCAAGACGGCCAACGTCGTGCTGGGCAATGCGTTCGGGATCAACGAAGGCATCGTGGTCGACACCCACGTGGCGCGCCTCGCCCAGCGCCTTGGACTGTCCCGGCACAAAGACCCCGCCCGAATCGAACGCGATCTCATGACCCTCTTCCCCCGCGCGCAGTGGACCATGCTCTCGCACCTGCTCATCTTCCACGGCCGGCGCATCTGCAAAGCGCGCGGCGGCGCCTGCGCGACGCACCCGTTCTGCAGGAAATACTGCGCCAACGCGCGGGCCAACATTAAAACGGCGCAATCGGCTGCATCAGGCTGAGCACGTTGCCGGCGTTCTGCTGCGCGATCTGCAGCGTCGCGATCGCCGCGCTCTGCAGCATCTGGGACCGCGCCAGGCTGGAAACTTCCCCCGCAAAGTCCGTGTCCGTGATGAGCGACTCCGCCGCCACGGTGTTTTCCAGTTCCACCGAGAGCGCATCGACCTGATGCCCCAGCGTGTTCTTGCGGTACATTCCCAGATACGCGCGCATGTTCGCCAACCCCCCTACGGCTGAGTCCACGACCTTCTGGGCAATCTCCATGTCCCCGCTCAGGAAACTCAGCGAGCCGCGCAGGTCGGAAAGCGAGTAGTGCGCGGGCTCCTCCGCAGGCGTCTCTTCGCCTGATCCCTCCGAATCGTCCCCGCCCTCCTCGGGCGCCTCCGGCGGCGGTGCGGGAGGATCGATCATGACGGAGCCCAGTCCTTCGACACTGAGCGTGGGAATCTGGATTGATGAACCCGCGATCGTGATCATCATGCGGCCGCTGAAAAGCGCCTGACCGTCAAACGTTGCGGTCCCCGCCATGAGCGTGATCGCGTCAAGGATCGAGTTGGCCTGATCCTGCATCCCGCTGCGTTCATCGTCGGTAAGTCCATCGGTGTTCGCCGCCTGCGTGACCAGCCCCTGCAGTTCGACCACCAGCGACTGCATGTTCTCCATGACGCCGTCTGCCGTGTCGATGACGGCATTGGCGCGCTGGGCCGATTCCACGGTCTCCGAGAGTTGCACGCGCCGCTGATGCAGCTTCTCCGCGGTCCGGAACAAAGCCGGGCTGTCGCTGGCGCGGTTGATCTTCTTGCCGGTGGCCAGACGCTCCATCGAGCGGGCCATGTCGGCCTGGCTGCGTCCCAGCGCGCGCAGGCCGATGAGGAACATCGAGCTGCTGATCCCGATGGGTTGCATTGCTTCCCTCCTCCCCCCTCCCCTCCACCCCACTCCTCCCCGCTCCCGCCGATGCCTGTGGCCATGCCTGCTGCCGCGCTGTTCGACCGCCTCCGTGCGGCCACGCGCTGCATCTTCTTTCTCCGTTCCGCCCCGTTCATCGATTCCCTTCTTCGCGGGCGTAGGGTCTGTATCGGATGGGCCGACCGCGCACTTCAGGCACAGCAGCGCAATTTGATGTGATTTCGCCGGCGCAAATTCAGCGCATCCGCTTTTCGATCCGGCTGCGGTCGGCGGATTCGACGATGACGACATCTGCCTGGTTCACGAAGAGGCCGTGATCCAGTATGCCGGGAACCGCATTGAGCGCAGCGTCGAGTTCCGCAGGCGTTGCGCGCAGGTCCTCGGGAATCCGCGCATCGATGACGAGATTGCCTTCGTCCGTGCGATACGCCTCGGCGCTGCCCGCCGCAGCCGGACGCACCGTCGGCTCCAGCCCCATCTCAACCAGCCTCGCCTCCACAGACGCCCGCGCGAATTCGATCACCTCGATGGGAAGCGCATACCGCTGCCCCAGGTGCTGCACAAGTTTGGAGTCGTCGATGAGATAAATGCGCAGGTCCGCCGCCTCCGCGACGATCTTCTCCCACGTCATCGCCCCGCCCGCCCCCTTGATCATGCAGAGATGCGGATCCACCTCGTCAGCCCCGTCAAACAGCACATCCACGTGCCGGACCTGCGCCATGGGCAGCACCGTCAGCCCCAGCGACCGGGCCAGATCCGCCGACCGCGTGCTCGTCGCGACGCAGGAAACGTCCAGCCGCTCCGCCGACACGCGCCCCGCCAGCGCGTGAATCCCCCGCGACGCTGCCCGGCCCGTGCCCAGCCCCACCACCATGCCGCTGCGCACCGGCTGCACCGCCGCTGCCGCAAGCAGATCGACCGCCGGAGATGGAGACGCGGATGCCGGTGGGGTGGAGGTCATCATCGGGAATTGTTGCCGTGTTCCTAACATGGGCGAACCCCCAACACACGAAAGGAACCGCGATGTCCGGTTCATCCAAATCCACCCAGGAACACCGCGCCGCCGCCGCTCAGGCCCTCGAATCCCCCACCGACGGCGGACCCGTCGGCTGCGCTGTGCTCACCATCTCCGACACCCGCACCCTCGACACCGATCAGGGCGGCCCCCTCATCGTCAAGTTCCTCGAAGAAGCCGGCCACACCGTCGTCAAACGCGCCCTGTGTAAGGATGAACCCGCCGCCATCAACGACTGGCTCACCAAGTGGCTCGCCAACGGCCAGATCAAGGCCATACTTACCACCGGCGGCACCGGCATCGCCAAACGCGACACCACCATCGAAGTCGTCGAGCGCCGCCTCACTGTCCGCATGGACGGCTTCGGCGAACTCTTCCGCATGCTCTCGTTCAAGGAGGTGGGCGCAGCCGCCATGCTCAGCCGGGCGGTGGGCGGCGCCGTGTTTCAGGAAGCCTCGCGCGGCGGGGACACCTTCATCTTCGCCATGCCCGGCTCGCTCAACGCCATCGAAACCGCCATGAAAAACCTCATCGCCCCCGAACTGGCCCATCTGGTGTGGGAGCGGAAGCGGTGACCACTCACTCCGGCTCGATGCGCACATCCCACCGCACATCAACAGGCGGATTTGTCGCCATGACCGCGCTTCGCAACGAATCGAGATCTTCCTGCGTCGAGACATAACCCAGAACCCACAGGCAGCCATATCGCTCGGCGCCGGGCTCCGCATTTCCGGTATAGCCTCCGAATCTCACCCGTTTGAATCGAAGGTCCCCGGCTACTGCAGCTTCCGCAACCTGCGCGTGCTTCTGAGCCCTTTCAATGTTGATGTGTTGATTCAGGTTGCTGCCAGGATCAAGCCACTGGACAAAGAATCGCACGCCCGCCACCGCCAGGCAAACCACGGCGAACACGAGCAAGGTCTTCTGACGTTTGTCAACGGGCTTCCACATGACACTTTCGACGACCAGAGAAGACACCGGCACGTAGGCCTCTCTACTTCCTCCTCTGCGCCATCCGATCCGCAAGCATGGCCAGCGCGGTTCCGCTTTCCCCGAAAGGCCGCACGGATTCCACCGCCGATTTCCGCAACGCCTCCACCATCCCCCTGCACTTCTCAATCCCGAACACCGCCGGGTACGTCACCTTCCCCGCCTGCGCATCCTTCTGCGCGCGCTTGCCCAGTTCCTCCGCCGTCTGCGTCACATCGAGCAGATCATCCACGATCTGGAACATCAGCCCGACCGATTCCCCATACTCCGTCAGCGCCCCGATCGCCCGCCCATCGCCCCCGCCGCACAACCCGCCCATCCTGCATGCCGCCCGCAGCAGCGCGCCCGTCTTGTTCCGATGAATCAATTCCACCCGCTCCGCAGCCGCCATTCCCTCCGGCAGCCCCCCCAGCGTGTCAAACACCTGGCCGGCGATCATGAGCGCCGTCGCCTGCGCCAACTCCGCGATCAGCCGCGCCGCCAGCGCCCGGTCCGCCACCTCCCGCTCCAGCAGCGCGTACGGCAGCGTCGCCAGCGCATCGCCCGACAGAATCGCCATCGCCTCCCCATACTTCACATGACACGTCGGCCGTCCGCGCCGCAGGTCATCATCATCCATCGCCGGCAGATCATCGTGCACCAGGCTGAACGCATGCACCATCTCAATCGCGCAGGCCGCCGGCACCGCCGCTTCCGCCCCCGCCCCCACCGCTTCCGCCGCCCGCATGCACAAAAGCGGCCGCAGACGCTTCCCTCCCGACAGCAGACTGTAGTTGATCGCCTCCAGCAGGTTCGCAGGCAGGTCCGGACACGCGCGCTCAGCCGCCCGCCCCAGCGCTTCCTCCAGTCGGGCCAGAATCTCTGCATCCAATCTCGGCATGCGCATATCCCTCGGCTGCGAGGATAGCGGTCCGCATCCCCAACATATAACCGGGTCGGACGCTCACCGCGCCGCCTGATAACCCCGCCGCAGCCTTCCCGTGCGAGTCATGATCTCCCGCTGGTCGATACCGAAAGCGTGATGAACTCTTCCCGCCCCCCCGCTTCTGAATCTGCACCCTCCGCGCTGCGCACCATCCTTATCGCAACGCCGCGCGCTGCACGCCAACTCATCCGCCAGCTTCGCCTTCTTCCCAATGATCAGCAGCCGTGCTTCGTCGGCGTCGTCACCGCCCTCGAAGCAGGCGCGCCCGCTGCGCCCTGCACGGAAATTGAGTCCGTCCCCTGCCTGGGCGACATCGGAAGACTCGACCACATTCTTGCGGCGCATCCGGTCGATCTCGCCCTCGTCTCACTTCCCGCGGCCATGACTTCTCTGATCACCTCCGTGCGGACCCATCTCCGTCGCCTCAATGTCCCCGAACGCTTCCTGGCCACTTTGCAGGACCAGCTCGCCGGCGTCGGCCCGCGCAGCCTCTTCACCATCGACCCCGCCGAACTCATCGACCGCAGCGGATTTCGAATCGAGGAACCTCTCATCCGCAGCGTGGTCACCGGGAAGCGCGTGCTCGTCACCGGCGCCGGCGGGTCCATCGGCTCGGAACTCTCCCGCATCATCGCCCGTTACGAGCCCGCCGAACTGCTTCTCATGGACCGCTCGGAAAATGCTCTCTTTGAAATCGACCGCCAGGTCGCCCGATCCCACCCGACCCTCAAGCGCGCCGCCTGGCTGCACGACGTCACCGAAACTCAGCGCACGTACGCCTACTGCCTGGCCGCCCGCCCCGAGGTCATCTTCCACGCCGCCGCACACAAGCACGTCCCCATGATGGAGGAGCACCCCGCCCTGGCCGTGCGCAACAACCTGCTGGGCACGAAGGCCATCGCCGATGCGGCCGCCGCCACCGGGTGCCGGCGCTTCGTCATGATCTCCACCGACAAAGCCGTCAACCCCGCCTCCATCATGGGCGCCACCAAGCGCCTCGCCGAGCAGTACGTCCAGCACATGAACCGGGTGAGCCAGACCCGCTTCAGCATGGTCCGGTTCGGCAATGTCCTCGCCTCCGCAGGCTCCGTGCTGCGCATCTGGGAGGATCAGATTCGCGAGGGCGGGCCCGTGACCGTCACCCATCCCGAGATGACGCGCTACTTCATGACGATCCCCGAAGCCGCATCTCTGGTGCTTCAGGCCGCCGCCATCGAACCCGAAGAGGAGTGCGCTGATTCGGCACTCGCCGAACCCGCAAGCGATGTCTTCGTGCTCGACATGGGCGCACCGGTGCGCATCCTCGACCTGGCCCGCAGGTTCATTCAGGCACACGGCCTCGAGCCGGTCATTGACGACGCCCACGCCGCGCTGCGCCCGGTCACTCATCTGCCCGGCAGCATTCGCATTGTCTTCACAGGCATCCGCCCCGGCGAGAAACTCCACGAGCAACTCGCCTACGAAATCGAAAACATGCGTCCGACCGCCCACCCCGGCATCCACGTCTGGCGCGCGACCGCTCCCCCCTCCCAGCGCGTGCTCGCCGTGGTGCGCGATCTCGAAGCGTTGTGCGCCGAGGCGGAATCCTGCGCGCCCCACGCGGTCACCGCCGCCATCATTGCGGCGCTCCCGGAGTGGCGCGGCCATCGCCCCGCGCCCGTCAGCGTCGAACTTGAGCCCGACGCGAAAAATCCTCTCCGCCTGTCGGCCCGGTCCCGGCCTGCGAAGGTGGCATAATCGCCACTCCTTTCCCCCCAAAGCCTTGTCCCCCTTCACGTTGAGCGCGCCAACGTCCGATGCAGCCATGGTCTCCGACGTGCCCCGGGACATGGATGATCCCGGCGCGTACACGGCGGCGTGTGGATGGATTGGCCTGCCGGCGCAGGAACAGGGAGGTTGGGGGATCATGGGGATATCTGAGCAAGATCGCCTTCGCCTGCGCACCAACGCCTTGCGCGACCGCGCTGAGACGCTCCTGGCCAGCCTGCTCAATGCGCAGCGCGCCATCGACCGCAGCGAACCCCCGCCTGTTTGCGCTCGCATCCGCAGCCGGGACGGAATGCATCGCGCCATCACCGCGACCAAGCGCTTCATCGACACGCTGAACAGCGTTCTCGCCGCAGATGACTCCACCGCTCTCGAAGAGGAACTGTCGGCCCTTCTCGGCGACGAGGACGAATGCTCAGCGTCCGAAGCCCAGACTCCCGTCTCTCGACCCCGCGAAGAGCAACGCAAGCCGAAACCCGCGCTCCGGGCCAATCGCGGCCGTCATGCATCACTGCGCGACAAAGGCTGATTCCGCCAGGTCAATCGCCTGCGCCAGCGCGGCGGACTTGTTCACCGTCTCCTGAAACTCTGACGCCGGGTCCGAGTCCAGCACCACTCCCGCGCCTGCCTGCAAGTGATACGTCCACGCAGGCCTCGCCGCACTCTTGTCTGCGGTCGTCGCCGGCGATGGGATCACCATGGTGCGCAGCGCCAGCGCCATGTCCATGTCGCCCGAGAACCCGATGCACCCGATTCCCCCGCCATAGGGGCCGCGCTGCACCGGTTCGAGTTCGTCGATGATCTGCATCGCACGGATCTTGGGGGCGCCCGAGACCGTCCCCGCAGGCAGCGCCGCCCGCAGCGCATCAAAACAGTCCAGCCCCGGCGCCAGCGCGCCCGTCACGGTCGAACTGATGTGCATCACGTGACTGTACCGCTCGACCTCCATGCTCCGCTCCAGCCGCACGCTTCCCGCCGCGCTCACCCTCCCGACGTCGTTGCGCCCCAGGTCCACGAGCATGATGTGTTCTGCCCGCTCCTTCGGATCCGCCAGCAGATCTTCCTCCAGACGGGCATCCTCCTCGGGCGTCGCTCCGCGCCGCCGGGTGCCCGCCAGCGGACGATTCACCACCTGTCCGCCGCGCACCCTGCACAGGATTTCCGGGCTCGAGGCCACCAGGATGCATCCCCCGCCTGCGCCTTCGCCCGCCGCTCCGGTCTGCAGGTAGATCATGTACGGACTCGGATTGACGATGCGCAGCGCGCGATACACCTCGAATGGGTCTGCCGGCGAAGTCCGCTGAAACCGCTGCGACAGCACCACCTGAAAGATGTCTCCTGCCCGGATGTACTCCTGCGCACGCCGCACCATCGCCTCAAACTCCGCCCGCGTCATCGTCGACGTGAGCGCAGCCGATCCCCCGCCCATGTCCGGTGCGAGGTTGACAGACCCCGGCGGCAGGACCACCGAGTCCATCTGGAGCATCGCCGCCATGCGCTCGACGATCGCCACCCCCGCCGCGTGCGCCGCCTGCACCGAGGTGTGCTCGCCCAGCGCAACCCAGGCCACGATGTGGACGGTCTTGGTCACCGTGTCGAAGACCGCAACCGAGCGGTACAGCGCAAGATGCGCCTCCGCGAGATTCCGATCGTCACGTGGCGCACGGGCCGTCGGCAGACTCTCAGGCTCGACCGCCCGCGCTGTGTCGTACCCGCAATATCCCACCCAGCCTCCGACAAATGTCGCCGGCAGGTCCGCCTGTTCCGGTCGTGCAGGCTTCCAACCCGCGCTGATCGACCGCACCGCACCCATCACTCCACCCGACAGATCGGCGCTCAGCGCGCTTCCGCCCGCTCGATGATCCGCCACCAGGACACCCTCGCCGGGCCGGGAAGTGATCTCAAGGTCAGGACGCGAACCCAGAAATGAAAATCTCCCCTGGTGCGCTCCCCCCTCCACGGACTCCAGCAGAAACGAGGGCGCATTCCGGTCGTCGGGGGCGACAAATCGCCGATACGCCAGCACCGGCGTCAGATGGTCGGAAAAAATGCGCGCCGCGACGGGAATGAGCGTGAACCCACGCCGCGCCAGCGACTCGAAACTGGAAAAAGACGTGCATCTCATCGGGGAAACCGCCGATGCTAGTGCGCACAGCCCGCGCACGTGCGCAGCCCCGGGACGTTTATAGTTGATGCTTATGTCCGAGGCCCCCTCCAACTGGTCTCCCCTGTCGTGGCAAGGCATGCCTGCGCTGCAGCAGCCCGTCTATCACGATCAGGCTGAACTCGATGCCGCCCTGGCCAAACTCCGTTCCCTCCCGCCGTTGGTGACCTCCTGGGAGATCGAATCTCTCAAGCGCCAGATCGCCGAAGCAGGCGATGGCAAGCGCTTCATCCTCCAGGGAGGTGACTGCGCTGAGTCCCTGGCCGAGTGCACTTCCAACGCAATTGCCGGAAAACTCAAGATCCTGCTCCAGATGAGCCTCGTTCTGGTCATGGGAGCCAAGAAACCCGTCACCCGCATCGGCCGCATTGCCGGCCAATACGCCAAGCCCCGCTCCAGCCCCACCGAGTCCCGCACCCAGCCCGACGGCTCCACGCTCACCCTCCCAAGTTACTTCGGCGACCTTGTCAACGAACCCGCGTTCACGTCCCAGGCCCGCACTCCTCAGCCGCATCTGCTGGTTCGCGGGTATCAGCACGCCGGCCTGACCCTGAACTTCATTCGCTCGCTCATCGATGCGGGCTTCGCCGACCTGCACCACCCGGAATACTGGGATCTGGGATTCGCCTCTGCCTCTCCTTTTCACCAGGAATATCGCAAATTGACCGACTCCATCACCGATTCGATCGGATTCATGGAGAAAGTCGTCGGGGCTTCTTTGAGCGAATTGGCGCGGGTGGAGTTCTTCACCAGCCACGAAGGCCTCCACCTCTTGTATGAATCCGCAGCCACCCGAACCGTTCCAAGAAGAAGTGGTTTCTACAATCTTGCCACGCATTTCCCATGGATCGGGAATCGCACCCGCGCGCTCGACGGAGCACACGTTGAGTATTTTCGAGGAATTGCCAACCCAATTGGGGTAAAAGTGGGCCCGCCGGCCGATTTCGACGACATCGCGCGCCTCGTCGAAAAGCTGAATCCGGGCAAAGAACGCGGGAAAATCACGATAATTCACCGTTTTGGCTCGGATTCCGTTCTTCAACAGTTACCGGACCTCATTGGCCGGGTGACCAGGACCGGGGTCCCGGTGACGTGGATGTGCGACCCGATGCACGGCAACACGGTTTCGACCCAAAGTGGGGTGAAAACCCGCTCGTTCGATGCAATTCTGCGTGAATTGCGGTCTGCTTTTGATGTTCATGAGGAGATCGGCACACCGTTGGGCGGCGTCCACTTTGAATTGACGGGCGAGCCGGTGACGGAGTGCTTGGGGGGGACATCCGGGCTCACGGAGCAGGATTTGGGGAAGAATTACAAAACTTCCTGCGATCCGCGCCTCAATAATGAGCAGGCGCTGGAGATGGCGTTCCTGATCGCCCGCCGGATTGCGGGCGCATCCACCTGAATCGGGCGGTTGGCCGAAAGCGGATGGGACTGACGGCTGCGGGGGCGGAGGAGAAGGGTCCGACCTCGTATGACGGCAACTCGCCGCACGTCCGGAAGGGGCAAGAAAACTCGAAAACCGGCGGTGCGGGCGCAACGGAGCGCGTCGGCCCGCCGCAAGCCGAAGGCAACCACGCGCAAGAGCGTGTTGCCGACGATGGTGGCCGCGCCGGTGGTGCGCAAGTCGCCCATGGGCAAAGCGCAGCGCAAGAGCACACGGCCTGCGCCGGGCGCGGCGGCACTGACGATGTCCTTCCGGCTGCCGGGGAATCCTTACTCCGTGCATCCTGGGGTGGCGATGGTGCAGGGGTGGATCGCCTCGCTGAAGGAGAAGACCGGCCGTTCGCTGGAAGAGTGGACGGCGCACATCCGCGCTCAACAGCACGCCACGGAGGCGGCGGCGCGGGAGTGGCTCAAGAAGACGTATGGCCTGGGGTCCAACACGGTGTGGTGGCTGGCGGAGAAAGCCAATCCCGAGGCCAAGATGGGAATCACCGAAGATGACCCTGAGTCGTACCTGAAGGCTGCGGTGCAGTATGTGGACGAGATGTTCGGCGCGACCAAGAGCAACCTGCGCCCGATCTACGAGGAGTTGCTGCGGCTGGGCTTGAGCCAGGGGCCGGACGCCAAAGCCTGCCCGTGCAAGACGATCGTGCCCTTGTACCGGCGTCACGTCTTTGCGCAGATCAAGCCGACGACGCAGACGCGCATCGACCTGGGACTCGCGCTGGCGGCGCATCCTGACGCGGCGACGGGGAAACTGCCCAAGCGGCTGATCCCGACGGGCGGGCTGGAGAAAAAGGACCGCATCACGCACCGCATTGAGATCGCGCGCCTCAAGGACATCGATGCGGATGTGAAGAAGTGGCTCAGGACCGCGTACACACTGGATTCATAGGCGGCGCGCAAGGGCTAGAAGATTCCGCCCGATCCGAAGAATCGGACGAGGAACCAGACCGCGAAGATGCAAAAGGCTGTGAGGGAGAGGACCCACAGCGGCTGCGCGAACCGCCAGGTGAAGGGCAGGTTCATCAGGACGGCTGCGCTGAAATAGGCGCAGCCGAGGGCCGCGACTGCCCCGCCAAAGAGGACCGCATCCATCCCTTCAAAGAGGAACACGGGTCGGATTCCCACCATGCGCGATCCGAGTGATCCGAACGACGCACGCTGGCGGGTGACCTGCATGACGCCGATGGTCAGCATTGTAAGGGAACACAGGGCGTGAAAGAGGGTTCGGGTCCAGTGGGGTCGATGATCGCCCTCCGAGAATGGACTGCCGTTATCGCCAATGCGCCCGAACAGGATGGCATGAAGTGAGAACATGGGTGTCGTGCAGGAGAGCGAGCAAGGACCGCTCGCTTACTGCGCAAGCGGTTTCCACTCGGGCTTGTTCAGGTCACAGGTCCAGATGCAGTGCTCGGCCCGGTCGTCGCCTTCGCCGCCGATGAGGTAGATGGTGCGACCGACGAGCGCGAATCCGAATCGCCCGCGCTGAACGGGCAGGGGGGCGGAGAACTCCTCCCACCGATAGGTCCGGGTGTCAAAGCAGGCGGTCGTGCGCGGGCTGGGCGGATGACCGGCAAACGCAAAAATCCTGCCGTCAGAGACCACTGCGCCGGAAAAGAGGCGTGGATCGGGCACGCGGGGCAACCCCGACCAGGAGTCGGTCTTGGGGTCATAGACCTCGAAGACATTCATTCCGTCGGCTTCCATGCCGGCGACACCGCCCAATACGTAAATCTGACCGTCAACTGCGACCGCACAGTGACCATGTCGAGCGGTGGGCATGTCCGCTTTGCGCGACCAGAGGCCGGTGGTCGGGTCGAAGCACTCGACGGAGGCGGTGTTGGCTCCCTTGATGTAGCCGCCGATGACGTAGATGAGTCCGTCGCAGGCGACTGCAGCAGTGCGATTGCGCGCGATCTGCAGAGGCGCCAGGGTCTCCCATGAATCCGTCGCGGGGTCGTAGCGCTGGACGGTGTCGCGCCACTCGGCGTCGCGCTGTCCACCGCCGATGAAGTAGGCTTTGCCGCCCAGTTCACAGGCAGCCATGAAGTAGCGTGACTCGGGTATGGGAGATTTGGCGGACCAGGAGTTTGTGACGGTGTCGAAGACCTCGAAGCGGTCGGTGAAATTGATCAGGTCGTCCTGCAATCCACCGGCGATGTAGATCTTCGTACCGATCGCGACCGCGCTGTGGGCAGAGCGGTGGCCGGGCGCAGAATCGGGATTGGCCGATTGGGCGTCGGGTTGAGCGTGTGCGACACGAGGAACGAAACACCCGATCGCTGTCAGGGCGACGAGAAATGCTCCACACATGACAACTGAACACGTCCGCAGGCCATCGCGGCGGCATGGAACGGGTGATCGCTTCACTTCGGGATTTCGATCTTAAAGGTAAGTTTGCCGGATCCGCCGTAAGAGAAAGACTGAAGGGTCACGCCGGCGTTGATGCGGTAGTAGAGGATGAGGATCTGCTTCTTGTTCTTTGAGAGGGAGGGCAACTGGCGCAGATCTTCTATTGGGGTGCCGGGGTCGAAATTGACTTCGATGGATTCCTGGCCGGCGCTCAGGTTCTCGAGGGTGTACCCGAAGGGAAGGTACTTGTTGCCGATGGTGTCCTCGAGCACAGGGCCGGGGATGAAGACATTGGGATCGGCGGAGGGAGCGACTGGGAGGGGCAAGGCGCCATCCGCGCTGACGTTGACCTGCACGATCCTTGTTCCCGACGGCTGAAACACAGCGTCCATGCGGAGTTGCTTGGAACTGACCCAATCCCGCGCGCCTTTGACGATCTTGTGGCCGGAGATGATTTTCGCCGGCCGGTCTTCCGTGTACTTGAGGTCCGCAACCGTGTTCAGATTAAATGCGCGGGGCAGACGGTCATTTTTCTCGAAGAGACCTTCAGCCTCTTTCAACGGCCGGGACGACCCGTTCTCAAGCGGGTAGACAGTCTGTTTCGCTGCGCTGGAGTTGCCCGCCCCAGAGCCTGTCGTGCCAGAATTTGCGCTGGAGGATGAAGTCTGGTCGCACCCGCCGGCAAGCAAGAGGGCAGCGGTGAGGACGCACAACGCCGGTTCGCGGAGCAAGGTGGCAGGGGAATAGATTTTCGACATGGAAGCATCCTTCGAAAGCGGCTCAGATACGGTCTGGTGATTTGCTCAACAAAAGTGGATGATACTCTGTTCCGGCGGGCGGTCGGGGACGAAATTTCCCGCAAAGGGGTGTGGGCGGAGGGAGAAAAGCGGGCCCAAGTTTCATTATGAGACGTCCCGCCAATCGTTAAACTGGAGAATCTGACAGTGCCGCGCGGGCCTGCAAACAGGCAGTTTTCGGGGGTTTTTTTGCGGCCTACGGGCCGGGGGGAGTGCCGCGCGGTACTATATTGCTCGCTGGTTCGAGATTTTTGCGGACCAGTACGTGGGCTGGCTACAACGCTGTGACGGCTTCGGCCGGAAGTGAACCATGTGGGCTCGGGTCGCGCGCTGAGCGTGGCGGCATGTCGAGGCCATCGGGCAGCGGTGCAGAGACATGAGTAAGGAGACTGGGGATGAAGACATCGGTTCGATCGTGGAGTCGGTGCGTGCAAAAAATCGCGGCGACCGCGGCGCTTGCGTCCGGAATGCTCGGGTTTGGTTCTGCGACACTGGCGGAGAACAAGCCCAACGTGGTTTTCATCCTTGTGGACGACATCGGGGTGGACGCGTTCGAGGGTCAGTACTGGTCGAATGAATTGAGCGTGCACACGCCGAACCTTGCAGCACTGTCGCAACAGGGGGTTGTATTCACCAATGCGCGGGCGTGCCCGAACTGCTCACCGACACGGGCGGGGATCATGACGGGCCGGACGGCTCTGCAACAAGGCGTGATCGACATCCTGTCGCCTGACTCTCCGCAACCGGATCTCACGAAAGTGGCGCTGCAGACCCAGGAGCGGACGATCGGGGAATCGCTGCGCGACGCGGGCTACTACACCGTCATGGCGGACAAGTGGCATTGCGGCTGGAACTCGGCGCAGGGCCAGTTGCCGACCGCGCAAGGATTTGATCAGTTCTTCAACCTGTACGACTATCAGTATCTGGATGACTCGCTGGCGGTGGGCGACGAGCACATTTCAAACATGGTGAACATGGCGGTGGAGGCGGTGCTGAACCGGCCGGCGCAGACCAAGCCATTTGCCCTGTTTTTCTGGTCGCTGGATGCGCACGAACGTGTCGATCCGGAGGGTCAGGAGTCGCGACCGTGGTGGAAGGTGAGCAGTTCACTCCTGCCCTCGGGCGAGAACTACTACAGCAACGACACGGACGTCAACCGTTACCGCGCGGTGATCGAAGCGCTGGACACGGAATTGGGCCGGCTGCTGCGTGAACTGGGAGTGGTGGATGCGAATCTGCGTTATCGCCCGGAGAGCAATACGGTCGTGTTCGTGACGTCAGACAACGGGACGCCTGTGGAGGTCTCGCCGAATCCTGCGCATGCCAAGGGCACGCTCTATGACGACGGCATCCGTGTGCCGCTGTTCGTGCTGGGGGCCAAAGTCCCGAGCACGGGCGCGGCGGATGCCCGCCTGCTCTCATACCTCGACTTTTATGACACGCTGTGCGACGTGGGCGGCGTGGCGAGCAACCAGCGCGGGACCGCGGCGCGAATGAGTTACAGTTTCGCGGACCACATCGGCTGGTCGACGGGCGCGCTGCCTGATCCGCAGTATGTGGTATCGAGCCGGGGCGACGCGGATGACGCGAATCTGGCGAAAGTGGCTCTTGTGTCGACGCAGTACAAGTTGATCTGCAAAGGCGGGGGGTTCAATCTCGCGCCGCTTTCGGGCGATGAGTTTTACGACCTGAGCGCGGATCCGGATGAAACGGACAACCTGGTGGCCACCGGGATGACCGGCCCGGAGCGCAATGCGTACAACGCGATGCGGGATGCGCTGGTCTCATACTGGGGCACGGCGGTGGGGCAGAAGTCGAGCATCAACGTCGATATTCCGGTGCTCAAGCTCCAGACGCAGGACAGCAAGAACAACCGCTCAACGACGAAGATCAGCGCCGGCTTTGATAATGCCGGAAGCGGCAGCGAAATTGAGGCGCGGGTGTTTGTGCGGTATGACATCGGGAAGCTGGCGCAACTGCTTCCCAACGGCAAGACGATCGATGACGTGGTGAGTGCGCAGGTCATCCTGACTTTCAAGTCCGATTCAACGCTTTCAGATGCGACGGACACGGGTTCGCTGCGCGCTTATCGCATGACGATGAACTGGTATGGCAACAACAAGAACTGGAGCCAGATCGTCAATGCGTTTGACGGTGCGGTGCCACTGGGGGTGTTTGACCCGGCGCCGAACATCATCACCAATCCGCAAGGGAACAGCCTGTCGAGCGTGCCGATGATTTTCGGAACGCCGATGTCGCTGGGGCAAAGCACGGATCTGGCGGCGTTGGTGCGGGACTGGTACCGCGGCAACAAGACCAACGACGGGATTGTGGTGAAGGCGGACATGCTGAACACCGTGGGAACGGGCGATCAGCGGCTCAACCTCATGACGAACAGCATCCTGCGGGTTTCGCTGCGCTAGGTGGAATTCGAGGGGCGAGTGAAACGTGACCCATGGCGGACAGCGCGCAATAATCGGCGCGCTGTCTTTTCTTTTCACTTCCCTGCCCGTGAGTAGCGGGAGGATGGAGTTTCCGGCATGCTTCCCAAGGCCCCGCCCCGACTGGGGCAACTCGGCTTTCTGTACATTCCACCATACCGCATCTATGGCGCATCCGTCGCGGGGGAATCGACGGCGGTGGTGGTTCCGGAACTGGATGTGTGTTTCGACATCGGCGTGTGCCTGCGGCCGATGCTGTCGCCGGCGAATGTGGCCTTGACGCACGGGCACATGGATCACGTGGCGGGGTTGCCGTATTACTTCAGCCAGCGGTGGTTTCAGGGTATGGGGACGGGGCGGTGCATCTGCGATCGGCGCATTGAGCCGGCGGTGCGGCGGATGATGGAAGGGTGGGTGGAGTTGGAGCAGCAGCGAACGCCGCATGAGATCGTGGGGCTGGAGGCGGAGCAGGATTTCGAGATCAAGAACAATATTTTCATCCGCGGGTTCCACGTGGAACACACGGTTCCGTCGATGGGATTCACGGTGCTGGAGCGGCGCACGAAACTGAAGGCGGAATTCCACAACCTGCCGCAGGAGAAGCTGATGGAGATCAAGCGCGGGGGGACGGAGATCACGCGTGAGATCCGGGTGCCGCTGGTCACCTACATCGGCGACATTCTGCCGGGGCCCGCGCTGCTGCGGGAGGATGTTCTGAACTCGAAGGTGGTGATCATGGAGTGCACGTTTTTTGAAGGGGATCACCGTGACCGGGCCCTGACGGGGCAGCACGTGCACGTGAGCGACATCGCGGAGTTCTTCCCGAGGCTCAAGGCGGACGCGTTGATCCTGACGCACGTTTCGAGGCGGACGAACCTGGGACTGGCGCGGGAGCAGCTCATCGCGCGGATCGGTGAAGCGAACACGAATCGCGTGTTCCTGCTGATGGATCACCGGGAGAACCGGAAGCGGTATGAAGCGCAAGTTGCGGCGGGGGAAGTCGGAAAAGCGGAAGCAGGCGAGGATTGAGCCTTTTTTCACGGAGTCCCCACACAAGTTTTGTTGTCAAGAGGCACGCGGATGGGCGAATTGTTTTGACATCGGCGCGGAGGCGGTTACTTTGGTGACATCGACCGGGAAGGAGTGGGCAGCGGAGGCGTGGCGGTCGTGTCTCGTTGCGCGGCGGTGGGCCGGCGGCTGAAAAGCGCCGGAACGTCGGGCGCGGGTGCGACCGGCGGCGAGGAATGGTTGGTCAGGTGCGGCGTGTTGTTCGGATTGGTGTGGCGACTAAACAAGTGTGGTTCTCCGGCGCTGGTGGCCGGTCTTTTCCCTGGTGGGCAATTTCCATGATTTATCCCGATCCCAAGATTTGGGACGGCATCCTCGCGTATCTCCGGGCGCATCATCCTGAGCGCTGCAGACAGTGGTTCAGCGACATTCTGTTCGTCGGCATTGACGGGGGAGTGATGCACCTGAATGTCGAGCAGCCTGTGCAGCACAAGTACCTGCAGAGCGAGTGCATCGACATGTTCCGTGACGCGGCGCAGGCTGTGACGGGGCGGCTGGTCGCGGTGCAGTTTCTAGCAGAGGAGCAGCACCGGTCACACAGCGCGCGTGCGGCGGCGCCGGCGGATCAGCCAATCGCGCTGACCGACGATCATGACGGCGCGCGGGTGAGCAACCGCAAGGGAGACCCGTTCTGGGGGGCGTGGTTTGATGACATGGTCATCAACCCGGATTACACGTTTGACAACTACATCGAGTGCGTCAACAACCGTCTGGCCAGATCGGCGGGGCTGGCGGTGGCGGACAATCCCGGCGGAGCGTACAACCCGCTGTTTGTGCACGGGGGCGTAGGGCTGGGGAAGACGCACCTGCTGCAGGCGATCTGCCTGGAGATCATGCGCCGGCGGCCGGGCACACGCATCTACTACATTTCATGCGAAGGGTTCATCAGCCAGTTCATGGAGGCGATTCAGCGGAACACGACGCCGGAGTTTCGCGGCCGGTTCCGGCACGTTGACGTGCTGGTGGTGGATGACATTCACGACCTGGCCAAGCACGAGCGCATCCAGGAGGAGTTCTTTCACACCTTCAACAGCCTGTACCAAGCGCGCAAGCAGATTGTGCTTTCATCGGACGCGGCGCCGGGCGAGATTCCCATGCTGGAGGATCGGCTGCGCTCGCGATTCAAGCACGGGCTGGTGGCCGAGGTCGGAAAGCCGACGTACGACACCCGTCTGCTGATTTTGCAGCGGAAGGCGGCCCTGCGCGGATTGGACGTGTCCGGGGATGTGCTGTGCTACATCGCCCAACGAGTTGAGGACAACGCGCGTGTGCTGGAGGGCAGCCTCACCCAGGTGCAGGGAATGGCGATGGCGACCGGGCGGGCGATCACGGTCGATCTGGCGCGGGAGGCCTTGGGGGACCGCACGGCCAGCGCGCCGCCTGCGATCATCAGCATTCAGGCGATCATCGACACGGTGTGCCGGCACTTTGAGATCAAGCAGACGGAACTTCTCTCCAAGAAGCGCAACAAGTCAATCGCGTTGCCCAGGCAGGTGGCGATGTCGATGGCTCGGCGGTATACAGCCCACAGCCTTGAAGAGGTGGGCGGATATTTCGGCGGGCGCGATCACACCACCGTCATGCACGCGATCAAGAAGATCGCCGCGATGCGTGCGGCGGACGAGGGCTTTGACGCTTTCGTCGCGGGGATTGAGCGGGACCTCTCCGGTCCGCGCGGGAACGGGTGAAGCCAGCCACTCGGCGGCATTACTCCGCCTGGCGCATAATGCGGTCGACAAGCGCCTGATCGGCGGGCAGCAGACCTGCCTTGACCAGACGGGGGATCAGGGCGAGCCAGCGATCGCGTTCCTGCGAGTGAAAGACTGCGTGAAAGATGGGCAAGGATTCATCGACTTTGCCCCGGCTGGCGAGTGTGACCGCATGCCAGAAGGGCATTTCCACGATGCCCGGGGCGGACTGCGCGGCGGCGGCGTATTCGGCGGAAGCGCGGGCGAAATCACCTTTCTCCACAGCGATGTCGCCCTCGTTCATGTGCAGATAGGCGCGCTGCAGCTGTACAAGTCGGCGTAATTCGGCCAGGGGGGCCGGGCTGTCCTCAACCCGGAGATCGAAGATGCGCTCCGCCCAGGGCTTGCCCTGACCCTCGGGAGCGACGATGAGTATCGCGGCGGACTGCATCCCGCGAATGTCGCCGCCAGCGCTCTGGGCCGCATCGAGGGCAGCGAGCAGGCGTTCGGCCAGATCGCCGGCGCTGCTGCGGTAGGCGTCGGCCATCGCGCCCCAGACCTTGTCGTTGTCCATGAGATTGGCCTGCACGGCAAAGGGCCCGAGCGGGCACGTGTCGTCGATGATGCCGCCGGCGGCGTCGATGCACTTGGAGCCGGTCCAGTTGGAGACGCGCCCCTGCGCATCGATCATCGCGACCTGCCTGACTTCGCGGCCTTCGTCGGCCTGAAGCAGTCCCGCGAGCGCATCGGGCGCGCTGCGGCCGGCGCGCATGAGGTCGAGGCCGAGTTTGCCGTAGGTGGGATCGGCAAAGGACTGCGTGGCCACGGCGCCCACGCCTGCCTCGGCCCAGGGAACGACGGAGCCGACGGAGAACCAGTGCGATTGCACCGCGACGCCGAGTTGTCCGGTGGCGGCGTCACGCGCGACGATGGAGTAGGTGGAGACGGGGCGGAGGGGTGCGGACAGAGCCGCTGGGCCGGCGGCCGGGGAACACGCGGAGAGGAGTGGAAGCAGGAGGAGAGCCAGAAGGCGCCAGTTCATTGTCAACCACCTCGCGATAGGAGTAAGTCGCGGTTTGTCTGTTTAGTCCTCTTCCGTCGCCAGCACGCTCATGAAAGCTTTCTGCGGAATTTCGACGTTGCCGATCATCTTCATCCGCTTCTTGCCTTCCTTCTGCTTTTCCAGCAACTTGCGCTTTCGGGAAACGTCGCCGCCGTAGCACTTGGCGGTCACGTTCTTGCGCACGGCGGAAATTGACTCGCGGGCGATGAT
The DNA here is from genome assembly GCA_044229655.1 of Phycisphaerales bacterium. Taxonomy (GTDB): domain Bacteria; phylum Planctomycetota; class Phycisphaerae; order Phycisphaerales; family UBA5793; genus JBGASM01. The sequence goes on from JBGASM010000021.1 coordinate 32,992, forward strand.
CTTGCCGCCGATGGCGGCCTGGAGCGGAATCTCGAACTGATGGCGGTCGATTTCCTTCTTGAGTTTCACGAGGACGACGCGACCGCGATGCTCGGCCTTGTCGCGGTGGCAGATGAAGGAAAGGGCGTCGACCGGGTTGCCATTGACAAGAATCTGGACCTTGACGAGTTCATCCCTGCGGTAGCCGATGAGTTCGTAGTCCATCGTGCCGTACCCGCGCGTGATGGATTTCAGGCGGTCGTAGAAGTCGAAGATGATCTCGGCGAGGGGCAATTCATAGTCGAGAATCTGGCGGGTTTCCGAGAGGTATTTCTGATTGCGGTATGTGCCCCGGCGGGTCTCGCAGAGGCGCATCATTTCGCCGATGGATTCGTTGGGACAGATGATCTCGAGGCGGACGATGGGTTCGCGGATCTCCTGGACCTTGGAGAGATCGGGAAGATCGGCGGGGTTGTGGATGTCAATGAGGGTGTCGTCGCGGAGCAGGATCTGGTAGGTGACGGTGGGGGGAGTCTGGACGATGTCCACGCCGCCTTCGCGCTCGAGGCGCTCCTGGATGATGTCCATGTGGAGCATGCCCAGAAAGCCGCAGCGAAAACCAAAGCCGAGGGCTTCGGAGTGATTGGGCGCGAAGGTGAAGGACGCGTCGTTGAGGTGCAGTTTGTTGATGGCCTCGCGCAGGTGCTCGAACTCGGAGCCTTTGTCGCCGCCGGAGGAGGGGTAGAAATCGCAGAAGACCATCCGGAGGGGTTCTTGATAACCGGGGAGGGGCGTGGGGGCGGGGTCGACGTCGCGAGTGACGGTGTCGCCGATGCGGATGTCCTCAAGGGTTTTGATCTGGGCAATGAAGTAGCCCACGTCGCCCGTGCCCAGCGAGTCGATCTTGGTGGGTTTTGGGGTGTAGCGGCCCATCTCCGTGATGGAGAAGGTGCGTCCCATGGACATCATGCGGATGCGGTCGCCGATGCGGAGCGAACCGTCGAAGAGGCGGACGAAGACGATGACGCCGCGATAGTCATCGTAAATCGCATCGAAGATGAGGGCGCGCGTCTGGGGCATTTCAGCCTTGCGCGGCGGCGGGAGCTTGTCACAAATTGCGCCGATGAGTTCGGGGATGCCCAGGCCGGTTTTCGCGGAGACGTACATGGCGTCCTCAGCGGGCAAGCCGAGAACCTGCTCAACTTCCATTGCGGTTTCCATCGGCCGGGAGCCCTGCACATCGACCTTGTTGATGCAGGGAATCAGTTCGCAGTGGTTGTTGACGGCGAGGTATGCGTTGGCGACCGTCTGGGCCTGGACACCCTGGGTGGCGTCGACGACGAGGATGGCGCCTTCGCAGGCGGTGAGGGCGCGGGAGACTTCGTAGTGGAAGTCGACGTGTCCTGGAGTGTCGATGAAATTAAGCTGGTAGTCCTCGCCGTTGTGCTTGTAGTAGACGGTCACGGCAGAGGCTTTGATGGTGATGCCGCGCTCGCGCTCGATGTCCATGGAGTCGAGGATCTGTTCACGAGCCTCGCGGTCGGAGACGGCGTGCGTGGACTGAAGCAGGCGGTCGGCAAGGGTGCTCTTGCCGTGGTCGATGTGGGCGATGATGGAGAAATTGCGAATCTGCACGAGCCGCGATTTTAGGGGGGGAATGCGCGGTCAGCGCAGCGGCGCGGGGACGGAAATTGCCCCCTTCAGACTTCCATCATGCGGGCCACGTTTTCGGCTGACTCAACCTGGCCGGTCTGCATGCTGAGTCGGATGGTCTCGCAGACCGCCTCGATGCGCTGGGCGTTGCGCCAGGGGGCCTGGGCAGCCAGCAGGGCAGCCTGGGCGGGATCAAAGAGCCGCTCGATTTCCGTGGAAAGCAGCCTCACGAGCACGGGAAGGCCGGCATCCTCGGCGGGGTCGGGCGACGCCTTGGCGCCGGGTTCGTCCGATTCGCGCGCTGGGGGTTGAGCGCTGCGGTCCGAGCGTTTCTTTTTTCTTCGGCCGGCGCTGGAGCGAGCGCTGTCCTCTTCCTCCTCTGCGCGCGGAAAGAGACTGCCGCGCACGGTGATGGGATCCAGGGCGGGAAGCGGCGCTTCGAATTCCGTAAAGGCGGTCCACTCCAGAACTCGACCGTCGGATCCCCACCAGTTGAAGTGGCGGTCGGAGAACTCGATTGTCCCGGCCTTGCCATGCAAGGTGACGAGGCGGCCCCATGATCCAGCGGCATCGGACGCGGCCAGCGTCGCGACGCACCCGCCAGCGAGGCGCAGGTTCGCCGTCACGTGGCCGTGGAGGGCAGAGACCGATGTGGGCGCGGCAGCGGCGGCGACTTCTGCGACAGGCGCATATCCCGCATCGACGGTGAGCACTTCACCGCAAAAGGCCTCGAGAAAGTCAAGGGCGTCCTGGAGTCGCGCATTCAACGATCCGTGGGCGGGGCGACCGTAGACCGTGATCGAAGCGGACGCGGGCTTGCCGAAGGAGTCGAGGACATCGGCCAGGGCGCGCGCGCCTTTCGAGGCGCGGAGGCGCGGAGCCACCTGAGTGAGGGTGCCGGTCGACTTGGGGGGGACGCCGCGCTTCCTGCCGCGGCCTGGGGCTTCTTCGCCCGCCATGCCGTACGCCTCGGCGCGCAGAGGCTCGAGACTCAGAATGGCGCGGGTCGCGCCCGAGAGCGCGGCAGCCGCAGCGGCGCTGGACACATCCAGCCCGGCCAGCGTGCAGAGCAGCACAAGGTCGGGGGCGTTAGTCTGCACGTGGTGCCGGATATCCGTGACCCGGGTCGAGTCGAGGCAGCGAGCCAGCATCTCACCGTCGGCCTCCACGGGGCTGGCGACGCCGACGACGCTGATCGTCCCATGGGCCAGATGGCGCAGCAGCGGGGCGTGATCGCCGCGGGCACAGATGAGCGTGCGCGGTCCGATACCTGACGACCTTGCTTCGGAGGCTGCAGGCTGCACGGCATTTCGGTCGTTGCGGCTCATCAAAGAAGCGCCGGGCAAGGGTTGAGGGGAAGGGATATTGAGCCGGGTGGACCGGCAAGGCTCATCGACGGTCAGCGACGCGCCGATACAGGGACCGGATCGTATGATCAATGTGCCGCGGGTGCGGCGGTCGCGCCGGAGTTTCGGAAAACGCCGGCGAGGAAAGTCCGAGCACGACAGGACATGGCGGTGGCTTACGGCCACCGGCTCGCCGGGCGCAAGTTGATCCGGGGGCCAGGGACAGTGCCACAGAGAAGGAACCGCCGATGACGGGCATGAGGCTGCGATCGCGCCACATGCTCGCACAGGCAAGGGTGAAAAGGTGCGGTAAGAGCGCACCGCCCGGTCGGTGACGATCGGGGCAGGGCAAACCCCGCCACGTGCAAGGTCACGCAGTTTCCGCATCTGCGCCGCAAGGCGCAGGTGACAGCCGGTCCGGCTGGAATGGGAACGGGTGGACCGCTCGCTGCAGGCGCGAGTCTGCAGCGCCGGCGTCGGCAACGGCGTCGGAAGAGAAATGATCGCCCCGAGTTGTCCGCGAGCCCCCGTCAAGGACTTGGACGACTCGGAACAGAACTCGGCTTACGCCCCGCGCGGATCAAGCCCCGCCTGATTGAAAAGTCAGGCGGGGTTTTCTCTTTCCCCGCGGCAACAGGCACGTTTCAATTCACCCAGGTGGCCACGACGTTGCTGGTCTTGCCGACCTGAGCGGCCTGGAACCAGACGTCTTTCCCGCGCGCGTTGGAGGGAATGGGCAGGCTCCAGGTCGCTTCACCGGTGGCGCTGGTCCGGCGAGGTGCGCCTGCCTGGATGGGATTTTTGAGCGAGAGCGAGACGTTGAGCAGCGGCACATTCGTCTGACCAAGGCCATCGAGGGTGTAGACGAGGTAGGCGTTGGAATTGGGCACACCGCCGAAGATACTGCAGGAGCCCACCTGACCGGCAGCCAGCGTGCTCACCTGCAACTTGAAGTCGACGGCAGGCTCCGTGGAGTAGGCGAGGTCGAATTCGACATTGGGTCCATCCGGCCCCGCGTAGCCGGGGATGAACACCTGACCCAGCGAGGCTTCACCAGCGTCAAGGCCGACAAACGCTCCGATGAGCACTGCGTCGGCGGCCAAGCCCCCCTGGATGAAATCGATGCGGTCGACGGGTGAATCGCTCACAAATCCATGGCCGAGCGCGTAGATGTTCGCGCCTCCGCCGTTGCGGGTCATTTCTCCGACAAGGTTGTTGCGGTAGTAGACGCGCATGGTCATGTTCGCGCTGCCCGCCAGCGAGCCGTAGTAGGTCGAGAAGGAGTAGACCGGAACAGCAAACTCCCAGCGGGAGCCGACGATGTTGATGTCGATGAGGGCGGCGTCGGAACATGCGCCGGCCGTGCTGCTGGAATCGCGAATCGCCCCCGACGTTGTGCGGTCCATGCGTGTGACGGTGAGTTGCTGCCCATCGTTAAAGTTGAAGACCGCCACGGGGCCGCTCAGGTCGCCCGTGCCTGGGAAGCCCGGATACACCTGATCAAAGGCAAAGCCCTTGGGATGACGGGCGATGGAGAGCCAGCCGTCGGCATCGCTCTCGAACTCGACCAGCCCGCCACCGGCGACGGCGGTACCGCCGACCAGAGCGAGAGCCAAACCGCAGGCCGCGGCAAACGCGCTCAAGCGCTGTGTGCATGTCTTGACTTCCCGGCGCATGACTCCCACCTCTCCTTGATGCGCACTTGGCGCACCGGCCCGATCTCCATGGACTCTGCCAGCCTCCGCCCAAGTGTGCGCGGCCCGCGGCGGCCGGCTCCACTTTTCCGTATCAATTCACTTCATGTGAGGGCGGTCTGTGAGGTCTGTGCGTCCTGCGCGGGCGGATTCCCCTCCCCCTGCCTCGCCGCGTGCCCCTGACCGCCTTCCGGGCAGCGGGATGCCTCGGTGCCGCGCGTACAGGCCCCGGGTTGAGGACAAATTATCTCACGCGCCAAAAAAACTTGAACTTGGGAGGCTCAGGCAGTGCGAACGCGCTGGGGACGGTAAGCGCATCAAGAATTGCGCCGCACTCCGGACAATTCTCACCCTTGTAATCGCGCAGGTTGTATCGGCACACCGGACACTGATAATCGCGCCCACGCAGATACTCTGCGATCATGCTCACATCGCTCGTAGGGCTTTGAGCCAAGCGTTTGCGGACAAATTGAATGATCTCCCGCATCTCACTTTCGTTGTCAAAGACCCGCTTTGGGAGAATAAACATCCCGCTGTCGATACGCCTCAACAGTAACTGCTGCTCCGTCTCCAATAGTCGGCTCAGCCCTGACCACTCTTGGATAACGCTGTGATGCGGATATGTCCACTGAATCGAGGCCGCACATATCTTCACCTTTTGGTTTCCAACTTCGTACCCGGTACGCATTCCTTGACGGGCTGAAGACAGGGCTTCACGCGCGCGTTTGTCCCAAGGCTTTCGCCAATGCATGCATGCGGACAACAAACACAACATGGCCAAGGCGCTGAGAAAACCGCAGAAAAACCAGTCTATTGCCCCACCTGACAGGGCCGCGTCGTTGCCGATGAAGACAGCCAACGCCGCCATCACGACTCCCCAGGTTGTATAGACCTTGATGACTTTGGTTTGGCCTTGCGCGCCCCGGCGGTAGTACGGTTCAAAGCACTGCGATGTCTCGCAGAAATACTCAAAGTCATTGGGCACAAACTCGAACCTGATGTCCCAAGATTCTCTCACAAGGGATGAGGAGGGGGCTGAAGAAGTCGAAGGAGTTTGATCCACTTCGCTCACAACTCAAACATCGCCATGTCGCTCTCGCTGGTTGCTCCCGCGGCGGGCACGTGCACTTGATCCACGAACTCGCGCAGCCCGCTGTCGGCCATCTGGGCCCGCGTGGCAGGGGCGGAGTACCTGGGCATCATCACATCGTCGGCGCGGAGGCCGCCCGACTCCATGACCGCGCGCAGGTCGGTGAAGATCTGGCCCTCGCTGCGCGCTCCTTCGGTCTCGGCGATGGCCTGCTCGAAGACCTGCAGGCGGTTCATGGCGTTCTCGAACGTCCCGCTCTTTTCGGCCCATGTGACTCCCGGCAGCAGGACACTGGCCTTGTTTGATAGTTTGCCGGGCAGCGTATCGATGAGCAGCAGCCATTTGCGCGACAGCGCCTTGGAGAGGTCATCGATGACCCAGTCGCTGGGGTAATTGCCGGTGAGGATGACGGCTTCCACGGACGCATCCTTGAGGCTTGCGACGAAGGCATCGAACTCCAGCGGCGCCTTGCCGCCGGTCAGGGCTGTGAGCACCCGCCGAACGCCGCGCGCGTTGGGGGCTTTTTCCGCCCTCGTCGTGTAGGCGTTTTTCGCATCGGGCTTGATTCCCGGCGGATAGGTTTTGTCGGCTCCCTTCATCGGCACCGGCCCGACGCCGAGCACGACCCGCCCCTCACCCATCACATCCTGCGCGAAGCGCGCCATCGTCCACGCTTCTTCGCAGGGAAGCATGGGGCTCACCAGGACCGCCAGTTTGGCGCCGGGTTTGGCCTTGAGGGCAAGCAAACTGTCGCGGACATCTTCGTAGGCGGCGCTGAAAGGCACGCGCACGCGCTCGGAGTACTGACTGCGCACGGGGCTGGTCAGGCGGTCGGGCGAATGCACGAACTTCCAGCCGTAGCGGATTTCATCGGAGATCCACCATTTGTTCACGGCCAGGTTCTTGCGCGGCTTGACGCGCCAGATGCGTCCCTCGTTGTGGTGAATCCAGATGTTGTCGCCGCCGGCGGTGAGGCCGTCGATGCTGGGGGTTTCCTTGAGCAGCCAGACGCGCTGCTCGAAGAGGAAGTCTTTATCCAGCAAAGCCCCGACCGGGCAGATGTCGACGACGTTTCCCGCGAGGTCGTTGTCCAGGGCCATGCCCGGGAAGACATCGATCTGCTCCGTTGCGCCGCGGCCGGTGACGCAGAGTTCGCCAGTGGCGGTCACTTCGCGCGTGAAGCGCACGCACCGGCTGCACATGATGCAGCGGTCGGAATACAGCCAGACGGTGGGGCCGATGTCCTTCTTGGGCTTCTTGTACTTGTCCTCCTGGAAGCGCGATTCGCTGCGCCCGTACTCGTAGGAGTAATCCTGCAGGAGGCACTCGCCCGCCTGGTCGCAGATCGGGCAGTCCAGCGGGTGATTGATGAGCAGGTACTCCATCACCGCCTTCTGATTGGCCACCGATTTGGGGCTCAGCGTGGTCACCACCTGACCCTCACCGCAGGGGGTCTGGCAGGTGGGGAGCAAACGGGGAATGGTCTCCATCTGCCCCGTCTTGGGATTCGGAGCAGCGACTTCGCCCAGGCAGATCCGGCACGAAGCGACGATGGACAGTCCCTCGTGGTAGCAGTAATGCGGGATTTCGATCCCGTTGGCCAGCGCGGCCTGGAGGATCATCTGCCCCTTCTCGAATTCGCAGACTTTTCCGTTGATCGTGATCTTGGGCATGGGCAGGTCTTTTCGCGTTGAAATACTGGCTGCGATGATAAGCCACAGAGGCCACAATCTCCCGATACCACCACATGACGAGATAGCCGAGACTACAAGAACTTTGCTGCGACTACGTATCCTCTTCCCTGCCCGCGTCTCGCTTCTTGCACCAACTCGGCGTCTTCATCATCCGCTGCCTCGGCGTGGCCACAGCATTCCTCCCTGCCGGTGCCTTGTGCGGTTTTCTTGCCGCCATCTGGATTCGCCCGCGGAACTGGGGGGAAGCCGCAACGATTGGGTTCTTCCTCTCCATTCCCTGTTCGTGCGTTGTTGCGCCTCTGCTCGCCAAACGCAGTCTGCTTCTTGCGATCTCCGCTTGCGTTCTGCCCGTGTATATCACTGCGCTGATCGCCGGCAAGACGCTCAACCCACTATTCGCCATCGGGGCATGCGTCATTCATCTCCTGCTCAATGGCATTCTCATCTGCTGCTTCACGCCTGCAGCACAATGGGTCGCCCGGCCCGGCCACTGTCCGGAATGCGACTACGACCTCCGCCTGCTCAAGTCGGATCGTTGCCCGGAATGCGGTAGCGACCTTTCAGGCGTCGACAGGGCGAGAAAACACGATGGCTTGCGGTGGAATACGGCCATTCCGCGCGGCGTCAAGGTCATCTACCTCCTCATTCCGCTCGCCGTGCTGATCATCTGCTGGCCGATGATGAAGCCAACCGAGCGCCGCTTGAGTCAAATGCTGCGCTCCAACGAATTGATCGGCTTGACTCTCCCCGAGGCACAGAGTCGTCTTGGATTCTCCGGCCTGTCTCTTCTCATTGACTACGCCGATTTAGACTCAAATCCGGCTGAGTTTTTCTTTACATACAGCATCCTTGACGGCGGTCATCGAAGCGTCTTTCTTCATACGCAGAATGGAGTCGTTACAGCGGCGCAAATCACCGGGAAACTGCGCGGCGAGTAACGGTCCTCCCCTACTTCTCCGGCTCCGTCTGGATCGCCACGCGTTTCACGCCTGCCTTGCGCACCTCATCGAGCAGCTGCACCACCGGGCCGAAGTTGGCGTTGCGGTCCCCGTGGATTGAAACTTCCGGATCGGGGTTGGCAGCCAGAAGCGCGGCCAGTCGTGATACCAGGTCGGCGCGGGCGATGGGGTCCTTGTCCCAGAACAGGTTGCCGTCGGCGGTGAGGGCGATGGTCACCGCCGGCGTTCCCGGCTGGCCTGTGCTGGTGGCCGCTGCGGGGAGCCGCAGGGGGATGCTGCGGTTCTGGATCATCGAGAGAGAGACCATGATGAAGGTGGCCAGCAGGAAGAACATGATGTCGATGAGCGGGATGATCTCGATCCGGGCCCGCCGGCGCTGATATGGGGAGGTGACCTTCATGGGTCAGGCGCCTCCGGGTGAGCCTGCGCTCCCCGATCTCGTGTCCGTCATTGCGAGCAAGGCTTCCAGGCGTGTGCCGGCTTCTTCGACCTCTGCGCGCGTGCGTTCGAGTTGGGAATTGAGCAGGTTGAAGGGGACCAGCGCGATGATGGCCACCACCAGACCGAAGGCGGTGGCGATGAGGGCCTCGGCGATTCCGCCTGTCAGCGCGGCCGGGGCCTGCAACTGCGCATCGCCGAGCAGGCCGAAGGCGCGAATGAGGCCTGTGACGGTGCCCAGGAGACCCAGAAGCGGCGCGAGGGTGATGGCGGTGTCCAGAAAGACGAGCCCGCGCGCATACGGGCGCAGCGCCCCTGCCGCGGCCCGGGCCAAGGCTTCGGGAACGCTTTGGCCGCGCACGGCGAGGCCCTCGGCCAGCACGCCGGCGACAACATCGGGGGATTTCGCCGCGTCCGCGGCAGCCTCACTGGTCAATCCCCCCTGCACCTTGGCCAGCACGCGTTCGACATCAGCGGGACGGCGGCGCGAGCGCTGGGCGAGGGAGAACCAGGCGCGCTCCAGAACCACCGCCAGCGTCACCACCGACACCACAAGGATGGGCCACATGATGGGCCCGCCCTTTTCCATGATCTGCCACATCGGATGACTCCGGCGCTGGGTGGAGGAGGTCTACTTGGGGTAGGTGGGTTTCTGCTGCCAGTTCAATTCGTACGAGCCGGGAATGCCGTGGTACTGGCGGGGAAACTCATAGTCCTTGCGCAGCGGGTGACCGACCCAGTCCTCGGGGAGCAGGATCCTGCGCAGGTCGGGATGGCCCGGGAAGTCGATGCCCATGAGATCGAAGGCTTCGCGCTCGTGCCAATCGCCTGCCGGCCAGAGATCGGCGGTTGAAGCAATGGCGGGATTGGCGCGGTCGGTGTAGACCTTGACGGCGAAATCGTGTCCGTGGACCGAGGAACGCAGGTCGAAGACCGCCGCCAGCTTGTTCTCGGCCACATAGTCCAGGGCGGAGATGCACTTGAGGAAATCAAGCTGCAGCCTGGGATCGCTGTGGATGAACTCTGCTACCGCGCGCCAATCCGACGCATCCACATGGATGCGCGGGTGCTTATCGACGACGAAAGACTTGAGAATCCTGCCGCCAAAGCGCTGCGTGAGAACGTCAACGATCTGCGCGGGCGACAAGGCGGAGCCGGACATGGGGGGGGCTGCTGGCATGATCGGGGATTCTAGGAGGAATCAATCAGCCGGGGGGCCTGCGGGAACCCAGCGCAACATGCTGGGGGCGATGACCTCCTGAGCGAATTCGTGGCTCATGATGGAGATATGGCCGCCGTGATAGTCGAACTTGCGCCACCCGCGCTGATACGGCCACTGATCTAGATTGGCCGGCAGGGTTGCAGCGGGGGAAGGAGCGAAGCCGCGCCGGCCTGCCGCGTCCGCCTTTGGGCCATCAGATGCGCCGATGAGCGATGTCCCAAGGCCCAGGAAGAGCCAATCGCCTTCCGAGCAGACGTTGACGAGTCGTTGCGTATGGCTGGCGGCGATCTCCAGAGGTCGCGACGGGCTCACGGCGGGGGCCAGCAGCCAGACCTGCTCCACCGCATCGGCGTTCATGCGTTCCAGCGCACGCAGGACCGGTTCCGCGCCGCCGCTATGGGCCGTAATGACAATGCGCCCGGCGGGATTCGCTGCGCGCATCGCTTCGAGGCGGTTGATGAGCATGTCCGCTCCGCGCTGGTGGATGCGTTCAGAGGTTAGATTGCCGATGGGGTTGGGGCCGGTCCAATCGATGAGCTCCACATCCTGCACGCCGCCGCGCATGAGACCGTCGGCGAAATCCTCGTCGAATCCCACATCCCCGACGATGCCCGGCAGGTGCAGCACGTAAACACCTTCAGGCCGGATGATGCCTTCGCGCTGCGGCCAGCGGCCGGGGCCGCACCCTGTGAACAAGACAAGACAGAGAGTCACCACAGGCGCAATGTGGAGCGTGACGGCGCGACACTCAACTGCGGCTGGCTGGGGGAACGTGCGGCTCATCGAATTCATCGCCACGGAACATCGATCCGAGATACGCGCTGCGCACCACGGGATTGCGCACGAGGTCGCGCGGCGTGCCCTCGGCCAGAATCTTGCCGTGGTCGAGGATGTAGGCCCGGTCGCAGACGCGCAGTGTCTGCTGGACGTTGTGGTCGGTGATGAGCATCGCGATGCCGCGCTCCTCGCGCAGTCGCCTGATTTCACGCTGCAGGTCCTCGACTGCAAGGGGATCGACGCCTGAAAACGGCTCATCGAGCAGGATGAGGTCGGGATCCTTGATGAGGCAGCGCGCGATCTCGAGTTTCCGCCGTTCCCCGCCTGAAAGGGTCCGGGCCTGCTGGGCCCGGTTCTCGGTGAGACTGAACTGGGCAAGCAGAGCGGTCAGCCGCTCCTGTGTTTCTTTTTTGGTCAGGTGCTGCAACTCCAGGAACGCCAGCAGGTTGTCCTGCACAGTGGCCCGTCTCAGAATGGACGGCTCCTGGCTGAGATACCCCATGCCCCGGTTGGCGCGCTTGTACATCGGGAGCCGGGTGACGTCCTCGCCGTCGAAGTGAATCGCTCCCGCGTCAGGCGAAATCATGCCGATGGTCATGCGAAAGGAGGTGGTCTTGCCGGCCCCGTTTCGGCCCAGTAGGCCGACAATTTCCCCGCGTTCGACGTGAAAAGTCACGCCCGCGACGACGAGACGTTTGTCATAATGCTTCTGAAGTTGGGAGACTTCAAGCAGCGGCACGATCGCACAAAGGATAGACACGTGGCACACTTTTACGGTCGGGTGGCGGCCAACGTGAGATGACTATCCGGACCTGACGAACCCCATCGGAGCTTTTGCTTCGGGCGCGGTGGGCTCCAAGAATCGGGGTCTGTCCGTGCCACCGTAGCTCAGCTGGTAGAGCGGCGCATTCGTAATGCGCAGGTCAGGGGTTCGAGTCCCCTCGGTGGCTTTTCTGATTCTCCCGCAATCACAAATACTTGCGGTCGAGATGATGACTCACGTGTCTGATCCGTGTCGGCAGTTTGGGGCAAAACAGTGCAGCCTACGGCAAGGCTGATACTGCTAGTTTTCTGCCGGGTATCGGGGATCATCGCGGCCAGCCGTTCTGCATCGGGCGCCAGTGAAGTCAGACGTAGCCGCCGCGTGTAGTGCTTGAGTGTTGTCTTGGGATCCTTGTGGCGGAGCAACTTGGCCGCCTTCGTGATCGGCACGTCGGCCTCGGCCATCCAGGTCCCGACCGTGGCGCGCATGCTCTGCATGGTCAAACGGCCATCCTGCGTCTCAAACTCCACACCGGCCCGCCCAAGGTCACGGAGCCACGTACGCCGCGCCGGGGGGTTGCGGAATACACGAATCGACCCGATGGCCTTCGTGGGCCTCACGGCCCGCAGGGCGGCCGCCAGGTCCTGCGTGAGGGGCAACACGTCGGCACGTCGCGACTTTGTGCCCTCGGGCGAGAGGTCGAGTGCCGGCTGGTCGGAATCGAGGTCGAACTGCGTCCAGGTCAAGACCCGTACCTCGTTGGTCCGCAGGCCGGTCCGCAGTTTCAGTCGGTAGAACACACGACGCCGGAGCGGGATGGCGTCGCAATTCATGAGCGCCGCGAACTCCGCCTGGGTCATGACCCGCTGGTTCTGACTGGCGCCGACGATCAGTTGACGCATGCCCCGTGTCGGGTTCTTCGCAAGGTAATCGAGCTCGACCAGCCGCTCGAAGAACCCGTGCAGCATGGCCTTCACGCCGTTGTAGTAAGCGCTGGACCATCCTGATGTCCTGCGCACCTGCAGGTAGCGATCGATCCCCTCGCGATTCACGTCCGCCACAGTCGTCCATCCGATGTTCTGCACCGCCTCCCGTACAACCTTGTGGCACCGATCCGCGTGCCGGGCCGTCCGGCCGTTGGAGAGAATCCACGCCTTGTGCTGATCCGCCAGACTCTCGAGCGAGGTGTGGAGTCGTTCAAGCCGCCGCCGCTCATCAGGATCGACCAGGCCCTTGCGGACCCGCTCGGCTTCGCGCTCGAGCTTCATCGCCAGACTGCGGGTCTCCCGCTCGGTCGCGAGACCCTTTCGGTTGCGCCACTTTCCCGTCTCGTCCAGAAAGGCGTAATACCAGGCTTCGTTCTTGCGATAGACGCTCGCCATGTTTAGCCCGCCCTCCTGACCCGCTGGCATCCGGACTCTATCCACTTGAGCAATGCCTGCCGCTTGAACCTCCGGGCCCCACCAACCTTGACGGTGAGGAACTCGGGGATCGTCCCGTTCTTTATCCAGTTCCGCAGAGTCCGTTCCGACACGGACAACATGCCCGCGGCGTCGCGGGTATCGATGAGACTGGGTGTGTGTGGCTCTGTCATGGATCACCTCCCAAACAACAGGTCGCTCGCACCTACGCTCCGGCCGTTATCAACGATCCATCCCCGCATTGCGATTCGGCGGAACGCCCCCGACGTCTGCCCGTTTGACTTGTACCCCGCCCGCTCGAGCACCTCAGCCTTGGTCATTGTGTTGGGGTACGCCCCACACAGCACTCGCAGGAATGCTTTCTCCATCGCGGAATGCTCGGGCGACGACAGGATGTGCTCCCGCAAGGCATCCCCGGTCGGGAGCGGCACAAAATCACCCAGCGCCTCGCGGCCGGCCTCGGTAATGACATACGCGCCGGGCGTCTGCCCCAAGGACATCCAACCAGACTCTTCGAGAGCAGTGAACGCCTTGGAGGTCTGACCATTCGACTGGTATTGAGCATGCCACAGGATTTCCTGCTTGGTGAGCGGCATGACGCTCTGTGCTAGGACGGTCAGAAACGCACGCTGCATCCGCGAGAGGACGACCGAGGAGTTCTGTCTGGTTCCGTTCTTGGGTTGGCGCGACTCGATCCGCGGTACGCCCGGGAGCACCTGCTTGGTGCTCGGCCGCACAGGTGTGGTCATGATCCCGGGTGTCGTGGACCTCATGCCATCAAGGAATGTGCGGAACGACGACGCGGCTGTGGCGGTGCTGCCCGCCAGGTCTGAGAGTTTTGCTGCCGCCTCCGCGACGATCCTGGCCGAGTGCTCGGCGTTCTCATGGAATGGCATGAGGGAATCAAGGATGCCACGCCGTGCATCCGCGACCGCGCGCATCGCGGCGGCCTCGGCCAGTGCCGGGTCGACGACCGTTTTGCCATTCTCTGCCGACCGCAGCTGTCGCTCCAACTCGGAGATCCGCTTCTTCAACTCGGCCGGGTCGTTCGCCTTCGCGCTGGCGGTCGCTTCGGCGAGCGCCGTGTTGATCGCCGTCAGATCGACCTCTGCCAGAGTTCGCGGTTCCGGAATGGTCTCGCCGTCCTCGGGCGTGGCGGAACTGTCGAACGTGCGAATCGGAGGAAAGTGCGCTCGGTCGAGTACCCCGCCCTCGGGAAACCACACCCATCCCTCGCCACGATCCAGCCGCGCGAGCGTGGCCATGACCTCCCGCCCCTGCTCAACGTCGCCCTGGCCCTTGATCCAGTCCTCGATCGCCTTTCGATCCTGCTGGGCACTCAACCGCATGGCGATCAGGGTCGCCGCCTGGCTGCGGGCATTCGTGTGCAGCACCGCGGGCCGCTGGCTGATCATCATGACCCGGAAACCAAGGCGGCGTCCACGCCTGATGATCCGGTCGAACCGGTTCAACATGGTGTTGCGCCCGACATCCTGCTTGGCGCTCCCGCCCAGCATGGGCAGGAACTCATCCGCCTCGTCGATAATGAGGTGCAGCGGTGTCCGGTTCAGACGCAGGAGGGTCTCGGCAAAGTCGGCCGCGAACCGGTCGCGTTCCCGAATACCAAAGTCGGACAGGTCGATGATGCATGGGAGGTTGCTCGACGCGATCAACTCCGCGAGCGCCGCGCCCATGTTCTCCGTCAGCGGGCTGTCAGCATGATCACCGCCGAAGATGACGACCGGGTAACCCGCCTTCAGTCCGTCCGCGCTCGACTTGAGTCCCCACCACGCTCCGGTTGGGTCGATGATGCAGACACGCCGTTTCTCATCCAGAAGGTTCTCGACGATCCCCTTCGCTGTGTAGGTCTTGCCCGATCCGGTCCGACCGAAGATCGCCAGGTGCTGCGCGAGCGCCTTCTCGGGGATCATGCGTCCATGCTTCATGTCAACTCCTTGACTCTGACCAGCGCCCCTGGCTGCTCGCCATAGTGTTTGTTGATCTGACCGGTCACGACCTGGGTGTCGTCACGCCAGATGATGCCCGTCAGCGCATCCTCGAGCGCGCGAGTCAACTTCGTGCGATCAGGCTTCACGGTGTGCCAGTGCGGGGCCGTGAGTTTCAACCTCCCGGCGTTTCGACCCGTCCCGAAATGGGACCTTGGGCGCGGCATCACGAAGTCGATCGAGAGCGACAACGGGCCGCTGAGGAGCGATGCGATCCCGCATGCCCGCATGGCGTCGTGTCCGGCCGTCGAACACACCGCACGCCAGTCCTTGTTGCCCTTCGCGTCATCCCGCATGGTGATCAACGGCCGACCGTTCTTCATGACGATCTCGCCGCTGCCTCGCCTGACCAACTTGGGCGTCTTGGACCCGCCAGGCCGGGGAATGCCGGGGATGAAGAACTGGAGTTCGGTCACGCCCCACCCCCTCGCGTGTGTGCCTCAACGATCCCGAACGCTTGGTAGATCACGGCGGAGGCAACGCCATACTCACCCACGGTCCGCCTCGCCAGACGCCGTGCGTGTTCAAGATCGGTCGCATAGCGGGCGCTGCCAGGTATGCCCGCCACGATCACGAGATACCCGTGCGCCTTGAGCATCTCACGGTGCTCAACCTCGGTCATGCCACGGGAGTCAATGACGGTTTCCTTCGCAAGACATTGGGGCATGAATCAACCTCCTCTCGTCTGGTAGCCGGACGCCGGTGATGACGAAGGAGGTGGGGGCGGCGGGATCATCTCCCGATCGCACTCACAGCCCTGCACGAGCACACACTGGACGACCTGCACGCGCTTGCCCGTATCACGCAGGATCTTGTCGGCCATCTTGCATGCATCGCGGATCGTCGGGAACACCGCCAAGCCCGTCGCTCCAGATGAAGCGTCGGGACCCATCAGCGGTCGGTCGTACGCGGTGTGCCAAAGGGCGAAGCAGCGGAAGTCCCTCATGGCTTCACCGCTCCGCCTCGCTTGGGAACCCAACCAAGCTCTGCCATGATCTTTTCCAACCCACCCTTCGTCAGTGATCGGCCGCCAACTTCCTCGAACCCGAGGACGAGACACACCATTTGCTTCCCGGCCTCGATTCGTCGCACTTCCCCTTCGATAAAACACTCGTATTCTGGCACTCGATCTGGGGGCCCGAAATTCTCAAATCGGTCTCGCAGACGAATCACGCTATTTGTCGCAGCGCCTAACTCTCGTTGACACTTATCGCACTTCACCTCGTTCACCGTTCCTTTCATGACCCTTAGACTGTCGCGCCGGCACGGCTCGGCCACTCCCGCACCCGCAGATCCTCCGGCCACTCAGCGGGGTCGCCGCCTTTGGGATCATCCAACTTCCAGTTCGATGAGATCAGGATGCTTCCCGCCTGCATGTGAATCACCCCGCCACGCGGCGTCTGCACATCACGAGAGACCTTCTCGCGTCCCGCGCTGAAATATGGCCTCTTCCCCAACTGCTTCACAAAGCACGCCACCCCGGCCTCCCGACATTGCCGCACAATCGACCTGATCCACTCCACATTGCATGGCCGCGCACCCTTGCCGCTCTCGCCGCCCACAATCACCCAATCGACGCCCGACACGGCGCCGGTGTCCCTACACGCGGCGCACGGCGTGCGTCCCTCTTCCTCCTGGCACCCGCACGCGCCGGGGAAGAACGCGCCCGAGTTGACAAGGCTGACTTCTCCAAGCAGCGGCTCCGCGCTGATGAACCGCACCGCCGCCGGGCACTTCAACAGATGCGGAATCCGCGCATCCGCCGCCGCCTGGTCCTCGCATGAGGTGCCGAGCCAGACGTGAGGAAGTGGTCGCTCACACAACCCGCCGATCGCCGGATGGCCCAGAGTGTGGGCGATGTCAGTGATCCGATCTGGCTGGCTCGAATCCATCGGCCACGTGGCCAGATACTCCGCCATCCGCTCCGGCCGCTTTGTCAGCACCTGAAACGTGTGCTGCGGGCACAGGGCCATCACGGCGAACACGCGGTCGATGAACTCAAACGGCACATCCCGGTGGAACAGATCGCTCATGCTGTTCACGAAGATGCGACGGGGCTTCTTCCATTTCAGCGGCACTTCCAACGCCTCCTCCACGCACCGCACCTGCCCGTTGAAATGCCGGTCCCCGTGGTTGTTCAGCACCGTCAGGCCCGCGTACTTCTGATGCAGCGCGACTTCCTTGTTGCTCTTCCACTGCTTCCCATCCTTCGTTTGCCTGCCCTCCGACATCTTCTCCAGCCGGTGCGTCATCGTGACCGCGTAGCAGTGGTCACAGCCCGCCGAGACCCGCGTGCAGCCCGCCACCGGGTTCCACGTCGCCTCAGTCCACTCAATGTTGCTGCCGGTGCTCATGGCTTCACCGCCGTCCGCTGGGATTGGGCGAGGCGGGAAGACGCCTCAGACTTCGGCCAGATCACCGCACCAGACTTGTCGAGGTACTTGACCTCCCACGTCGGGTGACAAGGCAGGGGGGTTGAGCACTCGTTTCCGAGCGATGGCTCGAATCGCACCATGATGTGCGGGCCATTTGCACCGACGATGGTTCCGACTCGGCCGTTGACCTCGACGATCGACTTCACGAACGCCGGCACGCCATAGGTCATTCGTATGTACCCGAGTTGTGCATTCTCGTCGAAACTCATTCCATTCACCATTCCATCAATGCCCACACCGACCTTTCGGACGATGTGGCCAACCAACGGGGCTGCTCCACTGCTTTCCGCCAATGGTGTGGCGCGGCAGTCGGACCCCTTCGTTTGATCAATCTCCAGACGATTACGCCGCGACGCTCGCGCCGTCGCCTTCGTCCTCCTTCTTCTGCTGGTCGCCGACATGCTCGGCATTCCACTTCGCCCAGAACTCCGTAAGGGCGTTCTCCAGCTTCTCCGCGTTCGCCTCGCCGATCCCCTTGATGTCCGTCAGGCGCTTTCCGTCGTTGACGAACGTGGCAACATCACCGACCGTCTCGATCTCCGCCTCGTTCAACTTCTGCATCATCCCCTCGGGCAGTCCGAGGTCGGAGAGCGGAACGTCGCGCCATTGCTCGCCAATACCACCCTGCTTGTTCAGTTGATTGAACAGGCTGGGTGCGGTCGCGTTGTCGATCACCGCCAAGAGCTCGTCGGTCGCGGCCTCGCGAGCCGACCGCTTGGCCTTGTAGATTTCGTGTGCGTGCGCCTCCTCGTCCTCGCACTTCCGAACCTTCATGCGTGCCGCAATCACGTCCATGCCCCATGCTTCGTTGATGTGAAGCTTCTGTTCAGCCTTCTGATCCGTGCCTTCGGGCTTGGGTTCCTGGGGTTCTTCCGGCGTCTGTCCATTGGTGTCGTCGCTCATCTGATCCAACCCTTTCTGTTGTGCTGTTCACAACTCGATTCCAACACACGCTCTCATCCGTCGAACTGATCGCTGATCTTCTGGTCAACCTCCGCACGCCGATCCTCATGCACCATCCCGACCGCAGTCTTGAGCGGCTCGCGCAGGTTGGTCAGGCCGATCAGCCAGTCCAGGTACAGCACGTCCTCGTCCGCG
This sequence comes from Phycisphaerales bacterium, assembly GCA_044229655.1. Classification (GTDB taxonomy): domain Bacteria; phylum Planctomycetota; class Phycisphaerae; order Phycisphaerales; family UBA5793; genus JBGASM01. Next base: position 51,567 of record JBGASM010000021.1, read on the forward strand.
ATCTCCTCAAGCGTGCGGCCCGCGTACTTGCCGAACTGGATACGGACACGCTTCGCCTGGTCGAGTGTCATCGGTTTCATGACGCCGCGCCTGCCTTCTCCTCCACCTCCGACTTCTTTATCTCCGGCACCGGATGGCCATCGACCGCCACGACCTCGCCCTCCTCGATGTAGATGCCGACGCCTCCGGGTTCATCCGCAACTCGTTCGATCCAGATCTGCGTGTCGGTCTCGGACGCGAACTTCTCCAGCAGCGTCATGCTCTGCTGATCCAGCAGCGACCCATCGCGCAGCAGCATGATCCGAAGTTTCGGATTGAGCGCCGCCCCGATCGCGGCCGAGATGCGGAGTTGCTCGGCCGCACTTGCCTGTTCGAGCAGGACGCCGTTGAACGTCACGCCCGCCTCACCGAACGCCAAACCCGAGACCGGCATGGGGGTTGATGCCAGGAGGTTCCGCTTCTCCTCGTCGATCGCCTCGATGGTGGACGTGAGTGAGTCGGACCGCTCGTTAAGGGTCCTCAACTCGGCCTGCTTCTCGGCCCGCTTACGGTGTTCCAGGTAGAGTCGGTTGTGCTCCTCGGCGCCGCGAAGTTGCGACAGGATCGCCTCGGGATTCGGATCGACCAATTGCGCGACCTCCGTGGCGAGACGGTCACGCGTCTGCACCGCCTCGGCCAAGCGCCGTCGCTTCTCCGCCAGCTCCACCTCGAGCGCGCGGACATTGGCTTCCAGCGACGTGACGGCCTGTGCCCAGGTCTGCGCATCGGTCCGCTTCCGTTGATTGTGTTCGCGCTGCTGCACCGCCTGGGCGTGACGCTGGCTGAGGTCCGCGACGCTGATCTCGGACGCGGGGGCATCCGGGAGATTGGGCAGTCCCTTGATCTGTCCCTCCAGCAACTTTGCCTGCCGATTGACATCGCCGCGCTCTTGGTACACATGGGCACGTCGGGCGTCGAGGTCGGAGAAGTCCAGCCCGGTCAGTCGCTTGAGCGTCTCGACCTGCTGCCTGGGGTCCATTCGGCTGAACGCGAGGGGGTCGAACGAGAGTGGGCCGAGCCACTTGTCCAGTAACTCCTGCGGAGCTTTGAAGACCGCTCCGTCCCGGCCCTCAACCTGCACTCGACTGTTGCCCGCGCTGGTCCACTTGCGCTTCACCACGACCTCGCCGAGGTCGATCTCCACCTCGGCCCCCTCTGCGCCATGCCGGATCGGGTCCGGGCACTCGAGAGACTTGCCACCCAGGCCCATCATGATCGCGTCCAGCACACTCGTCTTGCCCGCACCGTTCGGGCCGGTGATCTGCACCATTGATCCAACCGGCCGAATCTCGACCGCCTTGAGCCGCTTCACGTTCTCCGCTGTCAGTCCGATGATCCGCATGTCGTGTTCCTTCTCGAAAGGTTGTTCCGTCAAACGAGGCGTCCGGCTCTCGCCGGCAGGTGCACGGACACCACCGCCTCGTGTTTCCAAGGTTGATCAGCCGCCGTACGCCTTGAAGTTCGTCTGCCGGTTGATGTGTTCGAGGGCCGCAAGCGTGGCTTCGTTGTCCAGGCCCGTGTTGGCCAACGCCTGCACGTCGACCTTCCGGTTCTTGAGGAACGTGCCGCACACACGCTCGGAGGTCGGGAGATCGAGCTTGCACTTGGCCTGAATGGCCCACACGCACGCCTCCCAGCCGTTCTGGGGTTCTTGCCCATTGAGGGTCGGGCCGCCAGCACGATCATCTCGCTGGCCTGTAGGCCCGACAGCATGTCGTCCAGGTCGCGAAACCCGCTTGTCAGCCCGGTGACTGCCTGGCCCTCGCTCCGCCGCTCAATGTCCGCCATCGTCTCGACGAGCAGAGCGGGGAGCGCCACACACTCGTTGCGCTCACTCGCCTGCTGGACCGCCAGGATCAATCCCTCCGCGCGGTCGAGCGCCTGCCGGACGTCCTCGGGGTTGGCGTAAGCCTGCTGCAGGATCTCGCCCGAGGCGCCGATCAGCCGCCGCAGCACCGCCTTCTCGGCCACGATCCGCGCGTAGTGCGTGGCATTTGTGGAAACCGGCACACTCTCGGCGAGCTGCAGCAGGTACTCGACGCCGCCGATGTCCTGGCTGATCCCGCGATCGACCAGCACCTGGTTCAGAATCGTGATGTCCCCCGCGTTGTGCTGGTTCCACAGCTCGACGAGCGCGGTGAACACAGCGCTGTGCGCTGGGCGCGAAAAATCATCGCCTGTCCGCACGATCGTCACGACATCGCCGATCACCTGGTGGTCGAGGATCATGCAGCCCAGCAGCGCCATCTCGGCCTCGGGAGCGGCGGGGGGAAGGCGGTCGAACAGCTTGCCGAGTTCGATCCGGACCGGACCGCGACCGTTGCGATTCCGCGCATAGCGCGGCACCGCACCATCGGGCAAATCCGACTCGTGAACGCTTCCGTTGGGGCTGTTGTGCTCGTTCGAAAACAGGGGTGAAACTCAGGCGCTGACCAGCTGGAGGGACAATGACGATGGCGCTGCGACCGGATGCGGCGGCGCGCGGTTGTGTCGGCGTTCCTGCTCGGCGTCCCGACGTGCCTGCTCGGCGATCTGGCGCTTGACCTCGGGCGAGAGCGGCGGTTCAGTCCTGGCCTCCGCAACGTGGTACTTCGGGGCCGGTGCCGCGGGCTTCGCCGCGGCCTGTGCACACGCCGCCTCGATGTCACCGACGAGCGCACCGATCCCCTTCCCGAGACGGCCCTTCCACGCGGCGTGGCAACGGTCGACCAGCTTGGGCGTGATGCCGGGCAATGCGGCGAGCCTCGGCCAGGTTCTGCGGTTGATCCCGACTCGGGCAAACGCTTGGTCGAGCGGTGTCGCGACAGCGTCGGATTTGTTCTCCCGGTCTCCTCGCCGCGCAGCGCCAGCCGCCGCCGCCCCCTTCTCCGTACGGTTACCGTGTGTTTTCTCTGGCTGCTGCTTTTCTTCTTCTTCTTTCTTGTTAATGGACTTGTTAATGGGCGCACACGGTTTTGAAGCGACTCCCCCGGATTTTTCTGGATTCCCCCGGAATCCCCCGGATTCCCCCGGACTCGTCTGGATGCACCCGGATTCACCAGGATTCACCCGGATGCACCCTGACTCACAATCGTCTGAAGATTCGTCACTTGCGGCCGATTCCAGCTCCTCGGCCTCGTGTGGGGATGCGGCAAAGCGACGTACGCGGCGACCGTTCCGGCCACACGGTTGGAGGAGGAGGAAGTCGACGATGTGGCCAAATGAGTCGCCGTCCGCGTCGTACGAGCGGATCAGGTCGACGTCGGTCAGTTCTCTGAGCCAACCCTCGATGTCGGACAGCGGGATGTCCCGGCGCGGGAACGCCTCTGACCGGATGAGCGCGGGGTCGGCCAGGAAGTTCCCGAAGTCGTCCGCGACCATGTGGAGTCGCCAGAAGAGGAACTCGGCGCCGATCGATACGCGGTTGATCCGCTTGCCCATTCGCGCGCCCGAATAGATGCGGCGCGAAATGCCTCGCGTGAGGTCCAGGGTTGACTGGTGGGTGTTCTTACGCGGCTGCTTGGCCACTGCTCGACGCCTTTCGCTTTCGGATCTCGAAGAACTCGCGCAACTCCGGCACGTACCGCATGGCCTTGCGGGCCAGCAGCGCCGTGAAGTCGTTGTTGCACACGAATCCCCCCTCGCGTGATGGACGTGAATCAGACTCCCACCTGATCACGTGCATGATCGCATCGGCGCTGTATCGCGAGAACCCCTTTCGCTTGAGGTCCAGTGCGATCTCGACGAATCGGTCGTACACATGCGGGTTGCGCGCATCCCAGAGGTCGAACCGGTCCTCGATCGACAGGCGCGAGCACACGTTTCCGCGTCTCGTCGTCTGCGCAGCACCGAAGAGTGTTCCACCCATGGAAGACACTGCTGACTCCTTCACATCACCAATAGCGGGATCTGGATTCGAACCAGAGACCTCCGGGTTATGAGCCCAGCGCGCTGCCACTGCGCTATCCCGCAATCAACGCGCCCCGCACCGCTCGTAGTCAGCGCGGGGCGCTCCGGAGAGTCGTTCATCCAGTCGAGGAGAGCGCGGGTACGGGCGGCTCGGCCGGTTCGGTGCTGACCACCGCCGCTGGACCAATCTCGTGCTCGCGCTTCCACCCTTCCCAACTCGAGCCGTCCGAGTAGGTGCAGCGGACCAGGTACGCCAGGTCGTTGTCCTCGACGCACGCACGTGCGCCCAGAACCTCGCCGACGTGCCCGGTGTCGCTCACCACCACACTCTGGCCCGTCTGGTATTTGGCACGCTCGAGGATCTGCATCCCCTGCTGCAACTTCGCTTCCTGGCCGGGCGACAGACCCATTACGTTCGATTTGGCGGCCGGGACGGGCGGCACATAGGGAGGCCACTCCGCGAAGGCGAAGAACCCATCAGGTTGTCGGTATCGATCGGCCGCCGCCGCACGCTGCCCCTCACCAGTCTGGGGTTCCAAGACAGGGCATGATGGGAAGGTGTTGCCGCTCGGCCGCTGGCGAATTTCCGCCAGGACCCCAGCGTCGTTGTAGCCGTCGAGGAACACATTGACGTTCGCGATGCTGGGCGCGTCAGGAAACGCGTTTACCACGATCCCTGGCCTGGGTCCGCGCCAGAGGCTGCTGTAGACGTGGAGGATCCTGCCGACACTTGGTTGCTGACCGCTCATCCGTGAACTCCTTCTCGCGCTGGTGCGCGACACAACATGGGGAAAGTGATGGAAAAACAAGAACGCGCGCGACGCCCGTTTGAGCGCCGCGCGCAGGCAAGTGACCTTCCGGATGGTGGGATATCCGGAGGCAAGGAAGCAATGTCATTCGGGGACTGGGTCGAGACTGCGGATCACCTGTCGGTATCCCTCCTCGTCCCCGTTGCGGATGCACTCGACCGCTTGCTCGAATCCAGGCTGGCCCGGCAACCACTCCCACGCCCAGTCGAAGATCACCAACTGGCGGTTGTCCAATCGCTCGGACAACACGACTCGATCCAAATCGTCGTCGTGCCAGAGTGCCGCGAGATCCCGCACCTTGACGAGCCGCTCCTCGGAGCGGATGAACCGGGCCGAGATGCCTGTGACGATCCGGCGATGCGCCATGATGTCCCACATGTCGCGGGGGATTGCCGTGATGGGCTTTGGAAACGTGATAGACACCGGACTGCGCGCGGCCGAAGACATGCGGGACCTCCTGAAACGACGGAGTGAATTGAGAAAAAGAGCCGGCGCGGAGCTGTGACCCGCTCCGACGCGCCGGCCTCTGGGGGCCGAATGCAGGCCCGGGGCTTGTGACCCCGGGCGCTGCGGGCGGTGTGTTGGCCGGTGGCTCCGTGCTCGCGTCCGTGAGCACGCCCCTATCGAGCAGGGCGCTCTTAGTCTCGGAATCGCACGGGTAGTCCGAGACGTCATGACCTAGCCCCGTGGAAGACCTAACCCCACGGTCAACCGGCACTGTGTGTGTCTCAAGGGGAATGGAGGTCATGCTGCGACCTCCGGCACCTCTTCACGTGTCGCGATCATCACAATCGATTCAGGCGCAAGCCCAAGCACATCGCAAATCTGCCTAGCCTTGCTCGGCCTGATTGGCTGGCCCGCCAGCATCTTCGCGACGGTGTTCCTGCTGATCCGCGCGCGTTTGGAAATGTCAACGACTTGGATCTGCAGGAGCGTCATGCGCTCTCGCAGCAGGTCGACGTTGTACGTGAAAGGCATGTGAGCAGAGTTCACGCCTTGATTGTGCCTGAAATGACGCTGAAAGCAAGCTCATAAGTGATAATTCGGGCACATTTTCTGCAAATTGCGCAGAGATAAAGCCTTACGATAGTGGTACGCTTTTGATTGTGGAGAAGTTACTACCGTTTGGTGACTTTTTGCGAAGTGTGCGGCTCTTCAGGCGCCTTGATCAGGCAGACCTGAAGGGTGAAGGTGGACCATCCCGCGACACCGTGCGGCTGGCAGAGCGCGCCGAACTCCCATCGGATGTCACGGCCGATACGTTCTCCAGACTTGCCTCCGCGTACGGATTCACAAATGACGAACTCCTGAACCTCTGGCAGATGGCAAGCCTTCGCCATGCAAAGACGAAGGGCCAGGCTGCACAGGTCGAAAAGGTCGTCGAGTCGGTCATGCTCGAGCGTCTGGCGACGAGTGCGATCGAGACGAAACCGCACCAGCGGCGAGGAAAGTTACCACCCCTGACCGCAGACCAGTTCGCCAAGGAGCAGGCTGGTGCCATGCGGCTCGGCCGGCACAAGGTCGATCCCAAGAACCGCATCCCACTGATGAACAAGGCGCCCGCGGGCGGGCCGCACGACTTCACCGACATGGACTATGTGTGCGGTGACGCGGTGGTGGATTGGGTCGATCGAGGGGACATCCGCGACGACCTGATCTGCGAGGCGATCACGATCGTGGGCGACTCGATGGAGCCTGAGTATCGCCACGGCGACGTCGTGATTATCGCGGCCGGGATCGCTATCGAGCCAGGGTCGGACTGCTTCATCAGGTTCACCGAGGATGCACAAAAGCACCGCGGCGAGTGCACGGTCAAGCGAGTCACGTTCGATGAAGAGACCGGGACTGTGGTCCTTTCGCCGCTGAACCAAAGTGGCACCCATCAAATCATCATTACGCCGCGCGACTCCGTGCGGTTGTTCCCCATTATCGAAGTCAGACGAAAGGTAGGGAAGCTGAGGTAGCGACACTGACAGTTCTTATCAGTCGACCCGTTCCTGTGAGGATCACTAGCATGCACGTTGGCGAGACAGTTGAGCAAGCAGATGACTGGCTGATCGTCGTGATTGTCCCGCGGTAGTAGCGATTTGGCTGTGGCTTGAACGTCACACCGAAATTCAACCGCCGCCGCCGAATCCCATTCCCTGAGGGAATGATAACGTGGAGAAGGTTCGAGAGACTTTGATTACCGCCTCCGTGAGTTCGAGGCCGAAGGAGTCGACACGGTGGAACGGATCGCCGCGCATGATGAGCAGACCTGTCGTCATTGCCGGGCTCGTGATGGTCAGCATTACTCCATCGCCGCCGCAAGAGCAATTCTAATGACCGATTTCTGCCACCCTGGTGATCCTGCGGACACGTGCCGGTGTTGCCTCGCAGCGATCGAATGAGAGGTGAACCATGAAACTCATGCTGATGCTAAGCGTTCTTGCCTTGATGACCGGCTGTGTCGGGTCGGCCAACACAGTGGCGCAGACGGAACCAATCCTCATCCGCGATGTGACCGGGGTCTCGCGCTCCCAAGCGATCACCGTTACGGTTGACTCTGGTGCCGCAAACGGCTTCCAAACTGAACATATCAATCGCGATACAGGGCGGATTGAGCTGGCACACTACGACTATCCATACGGCATGAAGGTCGTCGCTCGTCGAGTAATCGCCCAGGTCGACGAGATCTCGAGTGGCGTGCGGTTGACGCTGTGGTGTCGCGAAGACACCCTAGGTCGGTCACCCGAGCAGTACGTCGACGCAATCTGGTCCGAGATCTCTCGACGCCTGGTAGATCTGGGGGGCAGCGTGGGGGGGGAGATACGGACTCTAGAGACGAGGGTTAGCCCATGCGATGACGCCACGATGGACCTGTCAACCTTTCCATGCGCCCGGTAGCCAACTCCTACGAAGACTCTTTTGAACACATATCACTACATGCATCTCCACACATCTATGGTAATCATGGATTGGTAACAAATAATGCGACACGCCGAGTGCGACTCACTAGTTCCTGACAATCCAAATGATGGGTGCTTCCTTTGTGCGCCGAGGGAGTGGCGAGTCATCTTCACCGGTGCATCGGTACAGGTTGTCGCAGGACTCGGTCCACTCTGTGCCGGGTACATCGTGGTCGCGCCCCTTGAACACATCGCAACAAGTGCCGATTTGGATGACACAACGCTCCAAGAGTTTCTCGCGGTCGCCGAAGTTGTCAAAGATGCGCTTAGGCATCAATATGGAGAAGGCTATACAGCATATGAGCATGGTAAATTGGGTTCGTGCCGTGTGGAGGAGGAGCGTACACCTCAACGACCACACTTTTGCTTTCACTGCCATCGGGTCTTCATACCTAAAGCCACATCGATATTGGCATTATTGGCACGTCATTTCAACCACAGAGTCATTATCCGCACACCTAATGACATCCGCCAGCTTCGCAACACCCCGTATGTCTATTATGAGAGTAGCGCCATCGACGGCGGGCGCACCGCGGTAGCATTTGTCGAAGGTACCAGCGTTCCATCACAATTCATGCGCCGCCTTTTGGTGCCAGTAATTGGCTCACACATCAATCCTAATTGGGCTGTGGATTATGACCTGCCAACAGTGATTGAAACAGTCGCATCGCTCCGAGTTGAGTTTGCCGGACTCACACGTCCCACTCAGCTCCCAAAAGGGAAGGCCACCATTCTACGAAAGAGCGCAACCATCGATGGTCTTACAGCTGTCGGGAAGACTGCTCTTGGCCGAGCAGTTCAACACCAGTTTGCCTGCTCACTCATCGACTCCGGGTTAATAGTGCGCCGCTTCGCTGCGACCAAGCTCGGTCGCGACGCCCCTACGCCTTCTGAGTTGGAGGCCCTAGTCGTAGGTGGCGTTCAGGAAGACCTACCCCGCGGACCCGAGACCGCTTCACTCGTTCGTAGCACTGCCGACAATCCAAAGGTTCAG
>JBGASM010000022.1:0-59486 GCA_044229655.1 Phycisphaerales bacterium
TATCGTCGCCGCAAAGGGGTGCGGGATGGAGAAGCCTGTTCAACCTGATCGCCTGATCTGCATTGTGCTGCCCGTCTCCACCGGCCACGTGGACAGGTGCCTGTTCCGCAAGTGGATCAAGATCGATCTCACAGAGGCGCAGGTCCAAACGCACGACGGCAGGTACTGCAACACCCCGGAACTGGCTTTGCAGTGGCTGCTGGAGCGGATCGAGGAGCAAGTGGGGATGAAGATGCAGGGAACTCTTATGCAACCTCTGGTCCGACACTGCAGTGTCCATGTGCTTTAATCAAGCCACATGCGACCACCGTTGAATCCTGATTATGTCGTCGAGTCCTACCTTCGTGCAGAGCGCGACCTTGCGGCTGCCCTTGAATACGTGCCCTACGAGGCTGGACACGGACATGTCTGGTCGCCTCCATTTGCCTCGTTCCTGTTGGACACATGTAGTCAATTGGATTCGTTGTGGAAAGCGATGGCACTCGACTCTCCGTGTGTGTCGATGCGGCCGCGCGACATATCGGTAACCGACTATCACAAGTGGTTTGGGCGCGATCTGAGGACTTGCCGCGCAGCATTCATGCGAGGCGCAATCGGGTGGATACGACCATTTGAAGGATGGACAACAACGACAGACTACTCTCCATTGGATTGGTGGACTGCCTACACCTCGATCAAACACGATCGGTGGGGCAATGTGCGGGCCGCGACTTTGGAGTGCTGTGTTCGTGCTGCCGCGGGCCTTTTCATCGCTGTCTGCAACTCGGACCCTTGCAAAACCGCTGTCGGGTCTCTGCTGAAGGTCAGCGCGCCCACTGGCATCAGTCGGAACCCAATAGCGTGGCTGGCCCGCCCCAACGAGAAACCAGAGTGCTATGTTGCCGTTGAGTCGAGCCTATTCGTTTATCCCGCAGGCTGGGGAGCGGACGTCTCAATCAAGCAAACAACCGAATGGCAAGGCCCGGCCAGCATCAGGTTCAAGGCATTCTTCAATGGCTATGCGGACGAGCCGTGAATGTGTGCCGCGATTACGACGTATGGACACCCGAGACTGGCTGCTCCCGCCGCACTCTCACCGAGACTTCACCGCGTACACCCCGCGCCCAACCCGTTTGAACCGCTTCTTGTTCTGGGCCAGATGGACACCGATTACTTTGTGCAGGTCCGCACTTCTCGACTTGTAGCCCGCAGCTAGGACGCCAGCGACGATGTCAGCCACTGACTTCTTGCCGTTCCCGATCACCTCGGTGATCGCCTCGGCAAGGGTCATGGTGTTCCCCGCCCGCGGCCCACTGCGATGCTGGGAGCGCGTGAATTCTGATGCGGAGCCAGAGGTGGTGCCGCGGGGTGTCTTCGCCTTGCGCATGGAATGGCGTGTCCCGCCGTCAAGCAACGCATCCAACTGCGCGAGTTCCGCCGCCAGAGCATCCCGACGGGATCGGAGTTCGCTGGCGATGGCGGAAGTGGGGAGAGATGAGAGAAGACGCTGCGTCATGGCGGTCCTTCGAAGTGACTGACGGAATCTGTCAGTATATGCGACGGGGAAGTCACCCAGATATGCGCCGGTGTGTGTACGGGCGTTCCGCACAGGCGCACTGTCCTGATGCCTCACCGGCCCTATTCGAGTAGCCGCAGATTCTCAGGGTGGAAGAGCAACCCCTCCTCATCCACGGCAAACACCAGCGGGCACTCGTAGATTCGGCCCTCCACCTCAAGTTTGGAAGGGCAGGTCGGGCAATGAAACACCGCCGCCCTGCGGTGCCCGACGGGGATGATCTCCTGCGCCGTACAGGATGTCCCGCACTTGGGGCACGCATGGTTTTCAGGTAACGCCACGAGAATTCCCGTCAGCAGACCCCTCAGTCTGTAGCCGAGCATCGTAACGAAACTACTGACTGAATCTGTCAGTCACGGGCACCGCGTCGGCGTTGCGCCCCACAGTCGCGCCTGTAAATGCCTCCTTCGCACTTCGTCCCGAGTTAGGTGAGCGTGCTTCTTCTCGCCTGCCGGATGTGGGCCAAAACCCATCGGGGCCTGAGTCTTTCGGAACGATCCATTGGGCCTTTGCGTCCCGGTTTGACCTTCCATCCATGGGCTGTTATGCTACAGTTCTTGAGAATCATTCTCAATTAGTTCACGAAGCGCAGAGTGAGGAGCAGATTGGCATGGCCCCGAGTACCGTACGCAAGGCGAACTGGTGGAAACGCTGCTCAATGGGTGTGTTTCTGTTCTTCCTCATCAAGGGCATGCTCTGGCTCATCATTCCGGCGGCACTCGTCATGGCATCGCGGTGAGCACTTCGCTGTGAATCGCAAAGCGGCTCGGACGCATCGAAACGGAAGTGCAATGGGCGGACTACCGCGATTCCGATCCAGTTGGTGACTAAGTACCTTCCTGATTGACCGCCGATCTGTGGCACGCACGCATAGTCCTGGCCATTGTGATCAACACCAGCGAACTCTCAAAGTGCACCTTCCACAGTCGCGCTTTCACCGGGGAGGGACACTGTGGTCCAGCAATCTCGAGACCCAGGTACTGAGTGCGCGGGCAACCAAAGCTGAGTTGCATGGTTCATAGTGACATTCACTCCCAGTCTTTCGCTTGAAACCCAAGGTTACTGGCGTTCTCGCTCACGCCTCGCCGAATTGAATCGCTGGCTCCGTCCGGGAAACTCGCGTCGATTTCTAGCGTGATGCGTACCGACGCATTTGGGTCGGAGGCCAAGAGGGCGATGACCTCCTCAGCGATCGTGTTCAAGCGAGACTTGGCGAGTGTCGCAGGAATGTCGGCGGTACCACGGAAGTTCTTCGGACGAGACTGTTGCTTGATGTCGCCCGACGGAGTGAAAAGGCTCGTCTTTCCGCCGCTGATTGCTGCTGTGCCAGCTCCAGCGCCGGAAGTCGGAGAGGCCCCAAGTGTGGTCGCCGTCGTTGGAGGCGGCAGTGCGCTCTCGTAGTGCGCGGCTGCCTCAGGCGCGATGAGAAGCACTGAATCACTGAGCGATACCCCACCCCGGCCAAACTGGAAGCCCTCATACTTCCCGTCCGCGTGTCCATAGGCGGTCGCGAAGAAGTCGCGGCTGCTCGCACCTGCCCGGATCACCGATGCCAGCACTTCATGCGAGCGAAGGCGCGGTAGATAGAGGTACTTCAGCGAATCCTCCCAAAACACCTTCGCATCGACGTGCGCCCGGTCGGGCTTCCAGTAGAACTCCTTCAGCTTGGCGCGCAAGTGGATCGGTGACCACGCATCGATCACCAGCTCGTTCTCCTTGCACACGCGTTCCAGTTCTCCGCCCGCGGTGCCACTGCTAGTGTTGAAAGGGAAAGCCTCAACGCTTGCCTTGGTCGCCGTCGGGTCGTCTTGGGTTGGGCAAAGGAGCCACTTGAAGCACTCGCGGGCCGCGCGGGGCACGACCTCGGCGGCGGCGGCGGCCTCCTTCTTGGCTTGGGTGTGCTGCGCTTTGTCGATGTTGAGCCGATTGGACTCCACGTCATCCACGATGCTCGCCCAGGCCAACACTGTCCTCGTGACATCTCGCAAGCGGCCAAGCACGGCCTGGTCCGCGGCGACGAACACCAGGCGGTTGGCGCGGTGGCGCGGTTGTCCGCCGTGCGAGCGCAGGAAGATCTGCACCTGCTCCTCGGCGAGGCGGGTGTTGTCCTTTGCGTAGCTCGCCTCCAATGGCAGGAAGACGAGACGCAGCGCGCTGTCGTCAGGCACATCGGCGTGCGCGGTGAAGACATGCACGCCCTCGAACATGGAGACATTCGAGAACAGTTTCTTGACGACTTCCTCGATCCATTTGCGCACGTCGGTGTTGTCGTCGAAGCGTCGCTTGCGATCCTCCATTTCGCGGCGGAGGTTTGCACGCGTATCGAACCAGAACCTGGTGCTATCGGCGGCCTTATCGCCGGAACTGTTCAGGTAGTGCAGGCGGTCGGCCAGGCGGTTGAGGGCGTCCAGATAGACGGCAGAAGTCTGGCCTGGTTGGAGGCATCCGATCAAGACCCGTCCCCGATCAAGACCACGAATGCCGGGCTTCGTCGCCGCGCTCGAAGGCGCAGTTCCGAGGAAGAGCGTTCGCCCGACGCGGCGAGCCGCGTTCACCTGCCCCAGCCGCGGTTCCTTCGCTTCGAGCTCCGTGGTTTCAGCACGTTCACCATCGATGTCGCGCTCAATGACCGGGTCCCAGCCTGGTGGTAGCAGGTACGTCAGCTCGTTGCGGACGTCCCCGTCCGCCAGTGGCACGCTTCCCGGCATGATCATCAGGTCCTGGTTGTTGTCCTTCCAGAGTCGGCTGATGACCTTCGCCATCAGCTTGAGCACGCCGCGGGTGCGCTGGAAGCCGTCGATGGTTGTCCAATCTTCGTACAGACGGTCGAAGACCTCGGGATGGATGGGGTAGGCTTTGCACAGACGGTCGAAGTAGCGGGCCTCGTGCGTTTCGCTCGGCAGCTTGGCGCCTTCACCTTCGTATGTGTCGACGAACGCTCGGCATATCGCGTCGCGGGCCTTCTCGTCCTTCAGCGGTTCGAACAGGCGTCGCCGCACGATCTCGAAGGCTTCCTCGGTGGCGACCGGCTTCCACAGTGCTTGGACGCGGCCGAAGACGCTCTCCAACGCCATCAGCGCGGCGAGACCGCGAGCCCCGCCGACCTGGACGTTCGTGTTGGACTGATTAGACACGCTCTCTGGGAGGGAAGCTAGGATGACCGCCGTCGGCACCAGCTTCGCGGCCTCCGTCAACGCTTGCACGAACGAGATGTTGCTCTCAAACGTCCCGCCGCTGTGCGCGGTACCTTCCGGGAACTGCCGGATGTACGCCACAAGCTCATCCATGAGCACGACGCATGGCGCGCATCGCTCCAGCAGCTGGCGCAGCACGTCTTTGCCGGGCGAAGTGCCGCTGGCGTCTGCTTCGGCCACCAGGGCGTATCCGTCAGCCTTCCCGAGCTGCCACGCCAGCTCACCCCACAATGTGCGAATCGTCGTCTTGCCTTGCTTCCACGGCTGACCGGGTGCGTGCGCTGTGCCGTCGAGCACGGCGACGTTCGCCCTGGGCACATCCATCAAACCGGCTCGTTCGACCAAAGTCGGAATCCCGGGCAGGTCGGACAGCGCGCACGACCGCGTGGCCAGGTGCAGCACCGCCAGCATGGTGTGCGTCTTGCCGCCTCCGAATGCCGTCTGGAGCTGAATGACCGGCTCCCCGCCCTTGCCGGCAAGCCGCTGGGAGACCTGCGTCAACAGCAGCCGCATGCCCTCAGTGATGTACGTGCGCTCAAAGAATGCAGCGGCGTCCTGATACTCCTTGGTCGCCTTGCCCGTGTGCACGGCCGTGATGTCGGCCGCGAACTCGGACTGAAGGAACGTGCCTTTGAGAACGTCGGCGTGCGGGATCGCGATTTCGCGCCAGGGCTTCATGCTTTCTCCTTCGTCGCATCAAAGAGGATGCCCTGGCTCGGCCCGGGGATCTTCGCCGCGGCGGTTTCGATCGAGCTCCAGCCCGTCACGACCTCGTTGTAGGCTCGCGCATCGTCAGCCCATCCTTTGCGTTCACAGAGCGTGTAGAGCCGGTAGGCCAGCTGACGCGACGTCTCAGCCTTGCTCGCAACGGCCGCAAGCACCTTGGATGCACCCGCGTCACCCTCGGTCTGGTATGCACGGATAAGCTGATGAAGGGCCTCCCACACGGGAAGGCGGGTGTCGGATCGAGCATCCCACTCGGTGGGGTAGTCCTTCCAGCGAAGTAGGCGGACGTTTCCTCCGCCGGCCTCGACCACTCCGGACTGCTTGACACCGTCCACGCTAGTGCCTTTTGCTCGGGCAAGCGTGTCGGCTTCGCCAAACTTACCAGTTTCCCAGCCGTGTTGTTCGAACCAGTGAAGACAGAACTGGGTGTCGGCGTCAAAGTCGTCTTCGGCCAGAAAGCGGTTGATGAGCTGCAGCGCCGTCTTGACGGTCATTGGCGTTCCGTCGGCTTCCAACACCGCCTCGTAACGGCTGAAGATTGCCATACCGGGACCGATAATCGCTTGCGACAGATCGACAGGCGCGACGGGAGAGTGCAGGCCGTCGCTCTCCCGAGTCATCGCGTCAAGCGAAAGTGGCAATGTCTCGTTGAGCATGCGGACGAATTTGCGTCTAGAAATGCTGGTCGCTCCACTTTCACGACTCCGACACACAAGGACGACCGACGACGCGAGCGCGTTTGAAGCCACTCCCCTCATGCGGTTCTCCAGCTCGGTACGCATCGGCCAAGTGCCTGTAATCGAAAGCCCGGCATCCAGAACGGCCGCCAGAAACGTGTCCCACCCCGTGCTGTGCGTGCCTTCATCCTTCGTATCCGCTTGCTTGAACGCATAGTAAATCGTTATCGGCGAGCTGGGGTGTGCGAGCTGTGCAAGCCTCTTCATCGCGGCTGTCATTCCACGCAAAAAGAACCTCTCCGCGTTCTCCTTTCCACCATGCCTGGCAGGAGTTGCCACCAGCTCGCCTTCCTTTGGAACCGCAATGGTCGCCAACAGCGAGGGATACGCGCTGCGAAGCGAGCGACGCATCCACATGTAGAAGAAATCGGACAGGTCTGCATAACCGATGTTGTCGTAGTAAGGTGGATCTGTAGAGACAAACTTGCCGGCTGAGACCGCTTGAGTCTGAGCGTCCGCCTGCGTGCACACGCCTTTGCCACGCGCCGGTAACTGCTCCAGTACCTTGACCGACCAGTCGATGCCGCTCGACACATTGCCTGCGGAGTCGGAAAACACATTTACTTCTGCGTAATCCCAAGTCATGGACAACGTAGGACGCCCAAATGTGTTTCTGATCAGCTGCTTGCTGGCGTGCCACGTGCAGATCGTCGACCAGTAATCCGACGCCTTGTCGATCGAAAATGCCAAATAGGTCGAGACCGCGTCTGCATACGCACGCGCTTGGACTCCGCCATCGTCCAGCCGCTTGTCGTCTGAAACCATCCACGCGGCGACAGCGTCCTGGAATATGCGATCACGCGCTTCGCCCACAAGATCACTCAGGGTCGTCAAAGCTTCGAGTTGCCGATTGGTGAAAAGGTCTCCCCAAGACTTCATGCCATAATTGCCAACCCGGAAACCCAGAGCTTCCTTAAAGAATTCAACCTCCGGCCTCCACCTCGGCTGAACTAATGAGCCAGCATTCTCGTGTGCCGTTGTCGGCGACAGATAGACTCGCTCACCGCTACCCTCCGCGACGATTGCCATGAGCCGTTGTCCCATTCGACCGTGGCCAGCCTCATCGCGGATGTACTCATAACTAATCGGCGAGCCGCTCAAGAGGCAGCGAAACGCAGACCGCTTGCCAGAAGTCGTGCCTGACTCTTCACTCGATGGCGCTACGCCGGACCTCACCGTGAACTCATACTTGCCTTGGCCAATGACCGGATGGACGTACAGGTCCTTCCCGTTCCTGGTGGCCAGGACATAGTTGCTCACCAATGGCACTTCGATGTTGCTAAACGCTGGATTGGGGCTCTTGACCGTGCGTGCCCATAGCCATGCTATGACAGTGAGAGACTGCCCACTGTATCGTTCAAGATCAGGGCGCTCCTTTACCATTCCGCGCGTGATCTCAATCTTAGGATAGAGGTGCCCGATGCGCCTCTCTGCCTCTTCGCGCATCCACTGCCCGTAGTGGTGCACATCCTTGGCTAGACCTGTCGCGCCCTTCCACATGCCGAGCGGCGTCTTCGCCTCTGGATGTACCGGCGGCCGGTTCGCAAACTTTGGCGGGATCTCGATCATCGCCTTGTTGATTAGCACCGCCACGGGGTTCAGATCGCTGGCGAAAGCTTCCAGCCCGAGCCGCTGGGCCTCGAGAGGAATCGCCCCGCCGCCCGCAAATGGATCGTGCAGACCGGGCATCTTGTCCGGATTGAACATCTCGGCGGCCTGTGGATGATCTTTGTTTAGATCGCAAGTGATCTTCCACGACCGGCGGATCTCGGCACGGGCGGCTTCGAGCACCTGCTCGTTGGTCGTGTTCTCCCACGTCACGAGATCCTCGATGATCTTGAACAGGCGAACCCGCTCGCGCGTCCAGTGCCCTTTGTTCTGCTTGTTTGGTTCGACCCCTGGATTCTGGGTACGCCAGAGGTCCTCGGGATCGTGGACAAGCTGCCCGAAGATTACAGCGCGTGCCGCCGCCAACGGACGTCGCGCCCACCAGAGGTGAAGCGTCGACGGGTGACCGTGGCGGATGGACTTCTCCTTCGCGGCCGCCTCATTGATCGCGTCGAGCGGCAGCGCCACCTCGATGAGCTTCTTGGGCGAGATGACGGAGACGGTGCTCATCGGGCAAGGTCCTTTAGAAAGTGACGAATGATGGTGCAGAACGGCTGGCTGGCTGTCGCCTGAAGTTCTTGAACGATGTACTCGCGACGATCCTCCTCTGGAAAGGTCATCAACTCCGTGAACACATCGGGATCCATTTCCTTGTACCACTGAAGCTGTCGAGCACGCATCGGTCGTAGGCGCCCATGATGGTTGAGATTCAAAATCCGGAGCGTTTCCCGAGCTCGGTGGGCCTGGGCCTCTTGGCACCCTCCGCGAACGTCGATCATCCCTGTTTCAAGAAACCAGAAATACTCATCCGGCTCCTCGTTTGTTGGATCGATGAGGTCAGCGATGTCGTAGGGCGAACCAGCCCGATCCTTGTGATGGCCGCAGCAATCGTCCTTCCCGCAGCACATCAGCAGATTCGACCACGCGAAGGTCAACTGAGGGAAGTCACGCTTGCGGCGGAAGTGCTCGATGTGGTAGCCCAGGTCGTCGATGGAAGCTTCGCAGTATGCGCAACGCCGCCCCTGCATCGCTTCCAGGCACGCCCGGATCTGCGCTTTGTCAGTTGAAGAGACGTCGTCCCAGGTATCTACCCCTTGCCTGTAGCGGGCAAGGCATGACGGAACAGGAGCGGTGGTGCGATCAAGCCTGTGCATCGCTGCCCCCTTCCTGCCGCCGGCGATGCTTGAAGGCGACAAACCTCTCGAGGCGGGCACAATCCAGCATCACCGGGTGCTGCGCGCCGAAGTGATCGAGAAGATGACGGCGCAGCGCAGTGACCTCCGGTCGCTCTGTCTGGCCATCCTCGATCAATTTGCGGAAACGCCGGAGTTCCTCTGCCTCTTCAACCAGGGGCACCGGATCGACACCCATGATGGCGGCCAGCACGTCAGCGCTTTCCACTCCGCGCGTCTGGAACGTCGGACGCTCGATGTAGCTGTTGACATCAAGATGCTTGACAATCCGTACCGAGTCCGAATGGACGGTCGAGAGTACCTGAGGGCTGTGTGTGGTCAGAACGAACTGCATCGCTCCGAACGAAGCCTGCAACAGTTCGACCACTCGCTGCTGCCACGACGGATGGAGGTGGAGATCCACTTCATCAATGAGCGTGAGACCCGGTGTCTTCGCCGCGGCTTCCTGACCCAGATGGGGATTCAAGCATGCGCATCGATAGGCAAGGTCGGCAACCAGAGCGATCATCGACCGAATGCCGGAGCTGAGCCACGAGAGCGGAAGCCGTCCGCGGGTGGCGTGCTCGACGACTACGCACCCGCGTTCATCGTCCCAATCGATCATACTCCAGCCAGTCGGCTCTAACACCTGAGCCACAGCGGTCCGAACTGCGGAGAGCTGGGCCAGCGGATCTTGTCCGGGGCCGATTCCTGGTGATGCACGCTTCGCCACCGCCCGCCACCGAACTGCGTACCACTCATTGAACCGGGCCGCTTCTGAAAGTGGCGTCAAATAGTCCGCGAAACCCAGAAGGCGGCCGGACGGAGAGGTCTTGGTTGTGCCGAACTTCTGACCGAAGTACGAGCTGTGAGCGAATCGCGACGACTGGTAGAACACGAAGAGCGGCAGTGTGAAGTCAGCCTTCCCGACGGCCTCGCTATGACGCGTGGCGACATCGCGCACGGCGGCGAGTTGCTTGGCTCCACGTCGCATCGGTGATGTCGCCGACTTCCGGGTGAGCGACCATGCGGCGTCTTCTCCATCAAACGCAGCAGTCATGAACAACTGAGCAGGCCCGCCGCTGTCTTTGGTCGACCGCACGTCACTGGGCAACAGCGCGCGGGACGTTTGAACGCCAAGGAGTGGATCGACATACTCGGCCATTCCGACGGCGATCGCGTCTAGCAGGGCGGTCTTCCCCATGCCGTTGTCAGCAACGATGACCGTGAGCCGTGGGTGCAGATCCAGCGTTGCTTCGCGGAAGCAGCGGAAGTTGGTCAGTTTCAGCGACTGGGCCTGGAGAGTCATGCGTTCACTCTCCCCCGCGCAAGCAGTTCCCGAATCACGTAGTTAACGCTCGCCGCACCCCAATCGGGCTCGCGCTGGAAGGGGTTGGCGATGTAGTGCGGGCCATCGACCGAGTCGTCAGCATTCACAAACACGACCGCAAGCCGGAACTTCTCCGACTGATTGACGGCATAGATGATCTCGTTGCGCGTGACGGTGATGGTGTCGGCACCCGCGATGCGGCCCTTCACCTCGATATGGATGGGCTCCGGTTGCTTTCCCTCGGCGGCGGGCGGGTAGCTGGATACGTCCCAGCCGCACTTGTCGGCAGAAACGTCGACGACGGTGTGGCCCTTGGCCCGCTCCGCGGCCATGACAGCGTCCATCGCCAGTCGCTCGATCTTCTTGCGTGCGGCTGCGTCGGCGGCGGTCAGGGCAGGACCTTCGCCGCGGAGTTGCCGGATCAAGCCCGCGGGGACGACGAGCGCTCCGCCGAGCACCACGGGGGTGCCGTTCTGGACGTGGCGCATCGTCTGGAGTTCCTTCTTGCGGCTCTCCAGGCGATATTGAAGATCCTTCAACGTGCGGGTCGCGTTCTCGAGGTTCAGTCGAACATCTCGGCCGGCGGCGCGATCGTCGCGGAGCTTGATCTCGCGATCCGTCCAGAAGTCGACCTCTTTGGTGAGCCGCTCATGCACTGCAGCGAGGGTGCGATCGACGTGCTCGATGCGGCGGGTGGCCACCTCGCGGAAGTGCTCAGGAACCAGCGATGTTGCGGCGAGGGCGACGGCACGCTGCTCCATGTCCGCGCGAAGCCACGGGGCGCTCAGGATGGACGCGATCCGTGGACGGTCGGCGGCGGCGAGCGGCTCCAGATCCAAGTGAGGTGCCCACCCGGCGAAGGACGGGTTGCCCTCGGGCGTGACGCGGATGAACTGCATCCGCTTGCTGAGCACCGTGCCATCGCCGGACTTGACCTCGTGCGTAAGCAGAAACAGCAGCCAGGGCGTATCGCCGTCATCAGTCGGGTCAACCAGCACCGAGCCCTGGCGGAGCAGGTTGGCGTTCTGCTCGAGCACAAGATCGGTGACGGAGAGCATGAGCGGATGGCCCGGGTGCATCAGCACCGCACGCGGCAGCCCCGGCTTGTCGTTCGGCTGGATTGCCGAGCGCTCGAAGCAGACGCGGTCGTACCGCTTCAGGACCGGCTCGCTCTCGCGGCGGTTGCGCCCCGTGATGCGGCGGTCCCGCTCGCGGATCTCGAGGGGAACGTGGGTGATCTCGTACCGCTCGGGCTCGCGGCGATGGATCGTGCCGCCGAGCGCCGTGAACGCCTTCATGAAGAATGAGCGCACGAAGAACGGCTGGAGCCGCCGCGCCTCGGCTTTCTCCATCTCCTCCTTGACCTTGAACAGGCGGTCTGGCGACATCGTCTGCTCCGCGAGCGCGTTGCGGTTGAGCAGGCTGCGGAGGTGGTCGTGGTTGAAAGCGTGGTCGATCCGCTGCGTGAGGCGGGCACGCACAGCGGGCTGATCGCCGTACCGGATCGCCTCGATCATCAGGTCCTTGAGGCTCTTCTCCTCGAAGACGTCGCCGAGGATGTTGAAGACCTTGCCCTTGAGCGCCTCGCACTCGGTCGCGAGCTTGTCGAGCAGTCGGTGCCAGACCGCGCCCTCGCGGGTTTCTTTGGCGACGAGGCTCCAGAGGTGGCAGACCTCGGTTTGGCCGATGCGATGGATGCGGCCGAACCGCTGCTCCAAACGATTCGGGTTCCACGGAAGGTCGTAGTTGACCATCAGGCTGGCGCACTGCAGGTTGACGCCTTCGCCGGCCGCATCGGTGGCGATCAGCACGCGCACGTCCTTGTCGGAGCGGAAGAGCGCCTGCGCCTTCTTGCGCTCATCGCGGTGCGTGCCGCCGTGGATGGTGACGATCGAGTCAGAATTGCCGAGGACGCCGGCGATCTTCGCGTGCAGGTAGTTCAGCGTGTCGCGGTGCTCGCTAAAGATGATGATCTTGCGCTGGCGACCGTCGGCGTCGTGCATCTCCGGCGTGTTCTGGAGCAACTTGGACAACTCGTCCCACTTGCGGTCCTGGCCTGACGCAACGACTGCTTTCGCTTGGGCTTCCAGAGACGTCAGGATCAGGATTTCGGCCTCAAGCTCCGCCACGGTTCGGGCGGCGGAGGCTTGGTCGACAAGCTTCTCTTCGAGTGTTTCCTGTTCGTCGGCGTTCAGATCATCATCGTCCTCGGGGACCGACGGCACGGTCTCCGCGATGACCTGGCGGCCGCGGATCCCCAGCCGCTCCTCGCGGATCCGATCGGAGAGGCGCTCGCGACGACGACGGAGCGACTGATAGATCGCTTCGGGGCTCGAAGCGAGCCGCCGCTGCAGCGCCGTGAGCGCGAACCCGACCGACCCCTTTCGGTTGCCCTCGAGTTGGTCGGCCTTCCCCATTTCGGTCTGGACGTACTGCGTCACGGCCTCGTAGAGCGCCGCTTCTGGGTCGGAGAGGGTGTAGTTGACGGTGTACGCCTTGCGCTCCGGGAAGAGCGGCGTGCCGTCGAACTTCACGAGTTCCTCCTTGACCATGCGCCGCATCAAGTCCGACGTGTCCACCTTGTGCACGCCGTCACGGAACTTCCCGTAGAACCGATCTGAATCGAGCAGCGACAGGAAGAGCTGAAAATCTTCCTCCTTGCCGTTGTGGGGCGTCGCCGTCATCAGAAGCAGATGGCGGGTTTCCTTGCCGACACGCTCCGCAAGGCGGAAGCGAGCGGTCTTCTCGAGCTTGGAGCCGTAGAAGTGGGCGGCGAGCTTGTGGGCCTCGTCGAAAACAACCAGATCCCAGCCAGCGGTAAGGAGTTTCGACTGGAGTGGTCCGGGCTTGCGATCGTCCGAGCTCTCCGTGTCTTCGTCGCGAGAAAGCTGATCGAGGCGGACGATGAGCTGGTTGTGGTCTTCGAACGGGTTGCCGCTCGGTGAGCCGTCGTCGAGGGCTCCGGAGTAGACCTTGAACTCCAGGCCGAACTTTTCGAACAGCTCATCTCGCCACTGGTCGACCAGGCTCCCTGGCGCGATGATGAGCACGCGACGGGCGTCTGCACGCATGACCAGTTCGCGGATGTAGAGGCCGGCCATGATCGTCTTGCCCGCCCCCGGATCATCTGCCAACACGTAGCGAAGAGGCTGGCGAGGCAGAAGCGATTCGTAAACGGCCGTGATCTGGTGCGGGAGCGGATCCACGTTGGACGTGTGGACCGCCATCATGGGGTCGAAGAGAAACGCGAGGTCGATGCGTTTGGCCTCACACGCCAGCTGGAAGGCTGCACCGTCGCCGTCGAGCGCCCACGGTCTTTCGATGGTCGCTAGGCGGACGGCACCTTCGTCGGCGGGCCCAAGCAGCCGCTCTTTCAGCGTCCCGTCGGGGAGCCTGTAGAAGACCTGAACTGCACTTTCAGTTAGCGGGGTAATGGCAACGATTGTGCAGATCAGCCCGGGCTCCAAGCCGATTACCGCAATGCCTGGGCTTAGATCATGGACGTTCATTCAAACACCTCGAACAGGCCCGCATGTGAGCACCACCTTCTGTGTTGCGCGCACGGAACAGTCGCACTCCAACCCAAGCCGTGCGGTACTCATACCATTGTGAAACCGTCTAATTTCGCCAATCCCCTGCCGACTAGCG
This sequence comes from Phycisphaerales bacterium, assembly GCA_044229655.1. GTDB lineage: Bacteria > Planctomycetota > Phycisphaerae > Phycisphaerales > UBA5793 > JBGASM01. The sequence goes on from JBGASM010000022.1 coordinate 13,971, forward strand.
TCAGTCACTGCGCTCCTACCTGAGGCGACAAGCGGCATCATGCGACCAGAGCCGACGAACGCCGTGTACCGTTCCGGGACATCGGGCATGGCCCAGATCCATTGGTTCGCCCACATGGCGACGATGGTAGCAGATTACTCGAAAATCGGACCATCCCGCACTTTGAGCCAGGAGGTGCGTTTTGGGAAAGGCTTATTCACAGACTTGGGTGGCGGAAGTCCATTGCCCAGGCTGCTTTTCTTCCGAAAACCGTTCGGCTCGGGGAGTTTTCTGCGCCCCCAAAACACTGGTGTCGTTTTCGATTAGGACTGCTGCCTGCGACCAGGTCAAAGTTCCGGGCCTTTCCACGCAGACCACCACTGGTTTTGTAGCCTCGGAATCGCGTGGCCGGGAGCAGAGAGCGACTTCCAAATCGCCTTGAACCCAGTCTTCTTCCACCCACCTCCGGTTAGCGCATTCAACTCTCTGACTCTCGCCTCAACCGCGAGAGGTGTTCTAATTTAACGATGGGGATTTATTCGGGCAGCACTGTCCAACAACGAATCGCAATCGCGTATGTATTCAAGGACAGCATGCTGACATTGCTCCCGACTCTCTTGAGCAGCAGCATGCACCGAACCCCGCCAGATGACGGCTCCAGCGCGCAGCGCTCGCCTTCATGGGCCAACGGCACGGAGGCCGACCCATGCAGGCTCCCCCACAACAGCCCTCTTCGACATCGACCACGACGGAAGCGCCCGACTCCACCGTCGGAGAGGACACCGATCCCGCGCTGCTTTCGCCTAAGCAGCGGCTTGAGGAGGTAGCGGCCCTCTTGGCGGCGGCATGGCGTCGGACACAACGCCGGGCTCTCACGCTTGACTCTCTACCCATGGGAGCCACTCCTGTGGTACTTCCTTGTCCCGGCCCCAACCCCGATAGAGAGGTGTCCGATGTCAGCGCCGCTTGAGATTACCCCCCTGCAGGCCGAATTGGGCAAAATGTCCACCGCCAAGCTCCGGACTCGATACCAGGAAGTTCACGGGCAGCCATCGCGTTCCAGCAATCGGCTCTACCTGATCCGCAAGATTCTCTGGAGGCTGCAGGCAATTCGCGAGGGAGGTCTTTCTGAACGTGCCCGAAAACGCGCTTCGGAGTTGGCCAATGACGCCAATCTGCGCGTCGGTCCCCCCGTGCCACGGCGGAGTCGGTCCCTACCTGCCGGCACGCAAGTCATCGTCGGGCAGGTTGGCCGGCCCGATCCCAACCACCGTTTGCCCCTACCGGGCGCACTCATAACGCGTGAGTACAAGGGCCGCATGCTCCATGTCCGGGTATTGGAACGTGGCTTTGACTTTGAAGGGGAAATCTATCCATCGCTCTCCGCGATCGCCAAGCGTGTGACGGGTAGTCATTGGAACGGCCTCTATTTCTTTGGGCTGACGCGGCGGAGGGCGGGCACATGAAACGCACTCCCGAAACTGCAAAGGTGACCGTGCGCTGTGCCATCTACACCCGCAAGTCGGGCGACGAGGGCCTGGACCAGGCTTTCAACTCCCTAGATGCCCAGCGCGAAAGCGCTGAAGCCTATATCTCCAGCATGAAACATGAGGGATGGGTTTGTCTGCCGACCAGGTACGACGATGGCGGCTTCACGGGTGGCAATATGGAGCGTCCCGCAGTCAAGGCGCTCATGCAAGACGTCGGGGAGGGCAGAATCGACTGCGTGGTCGTCTACAAGGTCGACCGCCTGAGCCGGTCACTCATCGACTTTGCGCGGATGATGGAGACCTTCGAAAAGCACCGGGTCTCGTTCGTCTCCGTTACGCAGCACTTCAACACCACCCAATCCATGGGGCGGCTGACCCTGAACATCCTGCTCTCGTTTGCCCAATTCGAGCGCGAACTGGCCAGCGAGCGGACCCGGGACAAGATTGCCGCGGCCCGGCGGAAGGGCAAGTGGTCGGGTGGCAAACCTGTCCTGGGGTACGACCTTGATACCAAAGCGGCGCGGTTGACGGTGAATGGGCCTGAGGCGGACCGCGTCCGTGCCATCTTCAAGACGTACCTGAGTTCAAAGTCCGTGCTGGCCACGGTGCGGATCGCCAATCAACGCGCCTGGCGCACCAAACGGTGGGTCACCAAGGGAGGGCGGGTTGTGGGTGGCCGACCTTTCGACAAATCGGGGATACGGAATTTGCTCCGCAACGTGCTCTACGTGGGCCAGATCCGCCACCACGAGAATCTCTATCCCGGCGAGCATGAGGGGATTGTCGAGCGAGCCGTCTTTGACCAAGTCAATGAGCAGCTGACTGAACAGGGCAGGACGGGGGGCATGTACGTGCGCAATCGGTATGGGGCCCTGCTGAAGGGATTGATCCATTGCACCCCGTGCGGGTGTCGCATGGGTCATACGTACACCCTGCACAAGGGAAACGTCCGCTATCGCTACTACACCTGCTACAAAGCCCAGAAACAAGGATGGCATGCGTGTCCGACCGGAGGAATTCCCGCTGGGGAGGTTGAATCGTTCATCGTCGGGAAGGTAAGAGCTATCGGCTGTGATCCGGCACTGCTGGCGGCGACAATGAACCAGGCGTGCGCACGAGCGGCTGAAGCGCGGATGCGGCTCGAGCAGGAGCGGTCTGGCCTCGAGAAGGAGATAGGCAAGCTGCGGATGCGGGTACGGCGGCGCTCGGAGAATCCCGAGTCGGCCGGCCACTGCCGATCATCAATCGACAAGGTGCTCATCGAGATCGGGCAGCTCGAGGATCGGCACCTTCGCATCAACCAGGAGCTTGGCCAGATCGAGTCCGCCGAACCCGATGTCGATGAGGTGCGCTCGGCGCTTGAGGGGTTTGATGGCCTGTGGTCGCATCTGAGTCCCGGCGAACAGGCCAGGCTCTTGCGGCTGCTGATTGAACGCATCGATTACGACGGCCGAGATGGCACCATCCGCATCAGCCTCCGGGCCAACCAACTCACTTCCTTGCAGGCATCTCCAAAGGTGGTGACGGCATGAGCTCGTGCCAGTCCTCAGGTTCTGGATCGCTGTCAATGGGCTTGTCCCCAGCCGCCACGGAATCACCCACCGCCAATGTGATCGCGGGAAAGCTGCCCCGTGCCGCAACACTTGTCCTAACGGAACAGGTCACCTTTACCCGGGGTAACCGGGGCGCCAAGCGCATCCATCGTCGCGTTCACGATCCGGTGATTCCGACCCCAGCCGAGGCGGGCCGGGTCCCACGCATCAGCCAACTCATGGCACTCGCCATCAAATTCGACGGCATGCTGGAGAGGGGCGAGGTGTTCGACTATGCCGAGATCAGCCGTTTGGGATATGTAACGCGGGCGCGGGTGACTCAGATCATGAACATGCTCCATCTGGCCCCTGACATCCAGGAGGACATCCTGTTCCTGCCCAAGGTGGAAAAGGGACGGGCTCAAATCCACGAGCGCCTCCTTCGACGCCTCATCGCCATGCCGGATTGGGCCAATCAGCGCATCTATTGGTCGAGGATGCTCTCTAAAGAGCGTTGATCCAGAAGTGTGAAGGTCGGTCCCACCGCACACCCTCGATAGGATTCATCGTCCATCACCCCGATCGCGCATTTACCTCTTGGAGGACATTGCGATGGGTTCTTCCTCGACAGGCGAGGCGTCAGACGGCCTTCAGGGCCACAAGCCAGATCCACTTCAGTTCTGGACTGAGGACGAGCGCATCTCACTTGCACGGTGTATTCCTGCCCTTTCGTCTCGGCAGTGTGAATCACATTTCGGAATCCAGGGCTCGACGAACTTTGACCGCGTTGGCGATTACATGGAGCGAGAGCACGACGCTCGAGAATCGCGCAGGAAGGTTCTCATCGAACGTCTGAGGGCAAAACAGTGCAAGACAAGGCTCTTGCATATCTCCAGGCCCGCGGGAGACTTGAATTCGGCCACAATCAGGGAACTCCAAGGAAAACTCTTCGACTACCACAACCTGATCATTTGGATACTTGACATTATTGGGGCCGCGCCAACAGCCCCGGAAATTTCCGATCAAAGTCACAATCCAATGAAGCTGTCCGAAACCCTCAAGTACCTTCGGAACGAAGAGACCCGTCAGTGGATGAGCGAGTGGCATGAAGAGGATGAACTGATTCTCGAAGCGATGGCAGCGCGCGGCGCCGGAGTGCAGCAATGGCAAACTGCCACGGGCGTCACAATGCACGCCTGCGTCTGTAATTACGGCCTGTACCTCGCACATCAACTTGATGAGCGCGAACTTGAAACTCCCTCTGCCAGGGCAACGCCGACGCCTGCTCGTGAGGAGTACGTGTATTTTGGATCACTCAGGTCCCAGATGTTGGGAGCGACAGCGCGGCCCGAGGGTGCAGGAATTGATGAGGTGCGCTGCACCCTCGTTCATGAGTACGTGGTTACCCGGCAGAGACTGGATGAGTCCGCCCGCAGGGTTGACGTCTCCACGCCTCCCACCCCTGTGTCTGATGTGGATAGGTTTCCGACTCCCGAGGGAACGGTGTGGAGTGCAGTCACCATTCAAATCGTCGGCCCCGAGAAGTTCCGCGTCCAGATCGGAGACATTGTCCGGGACTTTGAATGCGCGCGTTCCGCTTTCCGCGATAAACGGAATGGCAAACCAAAACAGTCGTGGCACATACTCTGCGAGCTCGCCCGCGAAAAAGGCCGCCTACGCACAACGCAGGGTCGTGGACAGCGACGTAGTGCACACGACCAAGTCGGGGGTCTATCTGCACGGCCAAGTGAGGTGTGGACGTATCGTGCGACCTCATTCGCGAGATTGGCCGAGGACCTCCGGACCTTGATGGGTCTGACAGACTGTCCCTTCGATTGGAAGGCTGGGATTTGGATTGCCAAGTTTCAGATTCGTGATCGCTCCTAAGCACCCAAATGTTTTCACAAATCGATTTGTGAAACGACAACACGCAAATATTTTTCGCTCTCGTAAGTCATTGAAATCTCATATCATAGATGGCATCTTGGATTGGCTGGAGTTTTAACATTTCGACTTTTCGTTTGGTAAGGGGATTAGACAGGCCACACGTCCTGCGCGAGATCATGAACCGCGCCGGGCCAGCCCGCAGGGCCGCTCGCACGCCTGTTCGCCCTGCCGTCTGATTCCCGGTGCATCTGGAAGGACGGTGCCACGATGCGCCCCTTACGGCTTCACGACCTTTCGTCCGCACAGCAACGACTCGTAAAGACCATGCAAGAAATTGCGTTTGGACGGATCGAGTCTTTGTCGGTTTTGCGCGGGGAACCCGTGTTTGATCAAGACACCAAGGTGATTCGCGAGCGAAAATTCGGCACTGACGGCGAGGCCCTCCCGCAGCCGTGCCTGACCGACTTTGGCCTCAAACGCCAGGTCTGCGAGCTTCTCCAGGAATTGATGGCGATTCAAAACGGAAGGGTGGCCTGTCTCGAGGTTCGGCACGGGCTTCCCTTTCGCTTGATTACCGCCGAAGCTCCTGCCGCCGCTTGATCCAACAACGCTTGTCCACCGCTGACCGATCGACCGCATCGCGGAGATCGTCGGGGTGCTCGCCTCACCGCAGCGCTTGCGTGAGGTCCAACTCCCTTCGATCAGCGCGAAACCGTTGGACTTTTGTACGTAGGCCGAGGCTGGCATCCCGGCGTGCCCCGTCTCCTGAAAGGAGGGCTCGCCACCATGCCCGCCATCGCACCTCCCTGGGATTACGCCCAGAAAGTCGCCAATTACGTCGCCTATCGCTTAGCCGCACTCCCCTGCTTCGGGTTTTCAGAGATTGATGACTTGCGCCAGGAACTCTTGCTGGCGGTCCTGCGGCGCTGGCCTCAATTCGATGCCGATCGTGCCAGCCCGCGTACGTTCGTGTCCCGAATCATCCGTAGCCGGGCGCTGGATTTGGCGCGACGGGCCGGTGTGCACAAGCGCCGAGCGCCTGCAGGAGGTTGCCAAAGCCTCACTGTCGATCCAGCCATGGTGCCCAGCGCTCTTGCACCCGCGGGCGCTGAATTGGAACTCCGGGAGGAGGTCAATCACATCCTCAACTCGCTGCCGATTCATATGCAACACACCGCATGGATGATGACGCGAACCAACCTCCGAACCCATCCTGAGGTCGTCGGTGTGGCAGTCGCGGGAGTCGACAAGCGTCTCCTGCGCTTACGACGCAAGTTCCGCACTGCCGGGCTCACTGGAGGTGACGCATGAACCGGAATGTTGTTCGTTCGCACCCCTGTCAACGCCAGACTGTCGATGCGATTCTGACCAGCCAGGAGGATCATCATGGCAGGTGACTGGCTCAAACGCGAGAAGGGATTCTCACGAAAACGTGAAGTCGTGCTCTTGGCGGCACGGCTTGGGATTTCGCGGGGCGACGTCGCCGAAGCATGTTTTGAACTTTGGGAATGGGCCGATGACAACATCTCGAATGACGACATCGACGCTGAGGGGCATGCTTCGGTGCGCCTCGGTCCTCAACAACAGGCCTTTGAGTTCGTAGACACCATCGTGGGGATTCGCGGCTTTGCCGCCCAGATGTGCACTGCTGAAATCGGTTGGCTGAGGCACCAGCACGAGTCGATCCTGTTCGTGAACTATGCCCGGCACAACAGTGTGAGTGCCAAAGAACGAGCTCTGGCCTCCAACCGCAAGGCCCGCCAGCGCGCCGCCCAACAACATGATGACACGGAATTGTCACGCCTCGACCGTGACAAAAACGCGACCAGAGCAGAGATAGAGAGAGAGATAGAAAAGCAGCAGCAAGCACCCCCCGATCCGGGAAAACGGCCGGCACCACCTGCCCCAGGGCCGCGCCGGGCTGCAGCGGCTGCTGACGCTGCGCAGTCGGCAGGGGAGGTGGAGGGCGAGCAGGACCAACACAATCTCGTCCGGCAAGCATGCTTGGACGCCGGAATCGGAGCGCCGACCAGTCGTGAGTTCATCAGCCACGCTCTTTCGGTCTCGGATCCCACATGGGCTGCGGAAAAGATACAGCGGATACGGTCAGCGGATCGCGGCCGGGGCAAGGGCGTCGGGGCGACCGTTGAGAACATCCGCGCTGCGTTCGCACAAGAAGCGGCCAAGCGGGCAAAGAAAACCCAGCGGCACAACCCCGCTCCGAACTGCCCACCTGAACCAAACGTGGGCATGGCGGGCGCCCTCGCCAGCACCGTTACGGGCGACGCCGCGCACTACGCGAACCTGCCACCGTCCTCCCTATCCGTGGAGGAAAAGCACCGGTTGTTCGCGCCCGCGCGGGCAGCCTGCGAGGCCGCTTTGCAGCGGAATGCGTCGGAGCCCAGACCTAGGTCGCGGGCAACCACTGCCCAGATCGTTCAGCCGACCTCGGAAGACATCGCCAAAGCCACCAGCCGCCTTAATGAACTGAAACGCGCGGTCGAGATCGTGAAACCACACGGTAACGGGAAAGGAGGAAATGTCCTCGCGAAGTTGACACCCATCCCGTAAATGCATGGTTTATCCCAATTCCACATAGAAATGGAGCACACAATGGTAAAGCCAAGAAATTCGTCCAAAGTTCAACTGAGTCGGTTGCGGATAGAGTACCGCGAGGTGCAGGAGCTCGTGCCGTACGCCCGGAACGCACGGCTGCACAGCGATGACCAGATCGCCCAGCTGGCCGGATCGATCCGCGAGTTCGGCTGGACCCAGCCCGTGCTGGTCGACCGCGAAAACGGGATCATTGCCGGCCACGCGCGCGTCATGGCGGCGCGTCGGCTGGGCCTCAAGTCCGTGCCGGTGATTGAACTGTCCCACCTCACCGACGCGCAGCGGCGTGCCTACGTGCTGGCCGACAATCAGCTCGCCACTCACGCCACATGGGATGTCGAGATGATGACGGTGGAGATGAAAGAACTCCAGGGGCTCAAGTTCGACCTCAGCCTTATTGGGTTTGGCCAGGATGAGGTCAAGCGCCTCCTGATGCAGGCACCCGCCGTCAGTCCGGTTGATCCCGACGATGTTCCGGCGCCGCCCGATGAGCCGCTCACACGCATGGGTGATCTCTACATCATGGGGAATCACCGCCTCCTCTGTGGGGACAGCGGGTCAAAGGCAGATCTCGATCGGCTGCTCGACGGTGAGCGTGTTCACCTGCTCAACACCGATCCGCCCTACAACGTGAAGGTCGAGCCGCGAAGCAATAACGCGATGGCGGCCGGCACCACGTCATTCGCTGCACCCAAGGGTGGACTCACGCACAATCAAGATTTCGATCTGGCGCGGCGTGGCCGCAAGGGCAAGACCAACACCCACCTGCGGCCCAAGGACCTTCCGCTCGCCAATGACTTCCTCACGGATGAGGAGTTCGACAAGCGGCTCGATGCATGGTTCGGCAATGCCGCGCGTGTCATGCAGCCCGGCGCAGCCTTCTACATCTGGGGCGGGTACGCCAACTGTGCGAACTACCCACCCGCGCTCAAGCGACATGGCCTGTATTTCAGCCAGGCGGTCATCTGGGTGAAGGAACACCCCGTGCTGAGTCGCAAGGACTTCATGGGCAACCACGAGTGGTGTTTCTACGGATGGCGCGAAGGTGGCGGCCATCGCTTCTTCGGCCCGCCCAATGTGCCGGACGTCTGGTCGGTCAAGAAGATCAACCCTGCCCAGATGGTGCACCTCACCGAGAAGCCATCCGAATTGGCGCGGCGGGCGATCGAGTATTCGAGCCAACCTGGCGAGAATGTGCTCGACCTCTTCGGCGGCTCGGGCTCGACCATGATGGCAGCTGAACAAACGGGCCGCCGTTCATTCACGATGGAGTTGTCACCGCTGTATGCGGATGTCATTGTGCACCGCTGGGAGCGCTTCACGGGCAAGCGCGCGAAACGAATCCGGGCCGGGACACGGACGAAGAAGACCTCGGCGCATGCCGAGGTCTAGGAAGAGGTCGTGGCGTGACGTGTGTGGTGTCAATCAGGAGCGGCGAAGAGGCCTCGGTCCGTTTTGCGGAACCGGGCCTCTTTGCCCTTCTTCGCGATCTCGCGGATCATGCCCGCATACAGCGTGGCGCTGGGCGTCTTGCCCGCAGGACTCGACCACGTTCCCGCGTCCGTGATGGCCTTGTAGATATCCCCGGCCGTCATAGGCTGGCCCGCTTTGATCAACACGAGCGTGGCGGCATCGAGCAGACTCTGCCGCTTCTCCTTCGGGGGCTTGGACTCGCCCACCACCTTGATGCCGTGGTGCCGGGACTTCGGTTTCTTGCCGTTCTTCTTGCTCATCTCATGGTCTCCGTGTTGGGGGTGTTCCGATCCCGCTCCCCGTGCCGACATGGCATGGGAATGGCAATCGGGGGGCTGGTGAATCCGTTCGGAGGGGTCGGTCAGTCATTGATCACCAGAATCTCATCACCGCTCCGCGTGCGATACCGTCGTCCAAGAATCGTTCCGTCGCCATCCAGGTCGTCGGCGGCGTGGCGGTACGTCAGCGTCCGCTCGCCATCGGTGACCACGATCTGGCGTGGCCACGAACCGGGCCGCAGCCGCAGTTGCGCCGCCTCGCAGGTCATGAGTTCGTTGTGTGGGCAGCCCGCGTGTCGTTCGAGTTCTTGCTTGCTGATTCGCATGGTCATTCTCCTTGCGTGGGTGGTTGAAGAAGTCCTACTCTGCCTCGCCGAGGAACTTCTCGATGTCGGCGGCGGCCATCCTGCCGTTGGTGAGGAAGGCCAGCGTGTCGATGAGGTCGCTCCTGACCTTGCTCAGGTCACCGGCGAATCCCCAGTTGGTTGGGTTGGCGGCGGCACGCTCACTGTGGGCATCCAGTTCCATGTGGATCACGTCGAGCAGGCGGGCGATCTCCTCTCTGCGTTGGGCGTAGGTCTGGGCGGCGGTCAACGTCATGTGCGTGCTCCTTTGGATCGTGGTGAGGTGGTGGGGTTGGGCGAGGTCGTTCTGCACGATGCACACCTTGCCGGTGTGATCGAGCAACGCAAGCGCAGTCGCGGAGGATCAGCGGCAATTCAGCAGGTCGCTGTGATGATGCCATCGGCCTATGGAATCGATGCGCCCGCCGAGGCAAAGCACCCACATTCACGCGCGCAAGTCTCTATTCGCACGCGCGTAAGTCCTTATGTGGCCCGTCGTAAGTCCTTTGTCGCAGTTGCCGAACCGAACCCTAAATTCTGGGTCCTTCCCAGCGATTTGGACGCCCGCGGGTCGTGGCATCGAACGAGTTTTGCGCCGGGCGTGTGGAAATCGATCCCCCAAGCCAAACCACCACAGTGGTTTATGGAACGCGACGTGTGGGAACGTGGGCGGCGTGGGGCGAACCGTCGCATTCGCCACTGTGATCTACAGTCTTGACCGCGACGTTGGTGGGGTCTGTCGCCTGGAATGTGAAGAACGGTTTTGTCAGGGCAATCGATCAGGAGCCGGCGGAAGGAATGTGCTCCGGGAACCACTGCTACCTCTTTCAATGGCCTCTGTCATTACAGGCGAAAGATATAAAGAGGTGGTTAACGTATGGACGGATCATTTCCCGTCCCCCATAGTCATCGGCACGCGCTTCGGTGTGTTCGGGTCCGCGACATCAAAGAAGTACACAAAGCCGGACTCACTGCCAAAGGGGTCGGCCAGATTCGCGCCGCACACCAGCGTCGTGCCATCGAGGCTGGTTGCAGCCGAGAACTGGTCACACGCGTGGAGGCCATCCGGGCAGATGCGCGCGACCTGCGTCCAGCCCTGTTCGGTGCGCTGGAACAGGTATGCCCTGCCCGTCTCCTGCACAGCCGATGCGTACACGATGCTGGGCGCTGCGACCGCCGCCAGGTTGCCGGAGATCGCCACAAAGGTGCCGAAGTCGTCATAGTCGGACGCATCTGAGGCGGTCAGCTTCTGGTCAAACTCCCAGGACCCATCAGTGTTCCGGGAATACACGTACGTCGCACCGGTGCGCGGTCCGTCGGCTGACTCACCGGTCGCTCCGATGATGAGGTCATCATCGCTGGCTGCGAGAGCAGATCCAAAGCACGCACCCGGAATCGGTACTGGCGACCGGAGTAATAAAGGTGGACCAGTCACCCGGCCATCCATGATGTTCACAACCTGAACGGCCCCGGCATCTTCACCGGTCCCATCCTCGAACGGAATCCCGATGAACGCCTGATCCGCAGTGAGTGCTATTCGATGCGCGAACCCATCGCCGGACGTGCCAGTTGAATTGACAACGCGGTGCGTTTCAATCCAGGCCTGGCCATCAAAGTGGAAGAGATACGCGTTTCCGCCCCCGCTGGCGATGAGGGTGTCTCCGCAGAGCGCGACCGCATTCCCGAACCAATCTCCTGCTTTGGCATCGCGTGGGTAGACAACCGCGGTCTGAGTCCATACCCCTTTGGAGTCAGACTCATAGATGAACACCGCGCCTGCAGCCGGACCCATGGAATCATCCTTTGGCGCTCCAATGACAATTCGTCGGCCATCAATGTCGGCTGCCTTGCCAAAGTTGTCCTCCATCCCGCCGCCATCAGCGGGCCGGAGTTTCTGGACAGGCTTCCAGCGGCCATCCCGGAGCCGGACATAGACATGAGCGGAACCGCAGTAACCGCCGCGATTGTCATCGAACGGCGCGGTGACCACCGCCACATCGCCCGCGATCGCAATGCTGTCTCCGAGGTAGTCTCCGTAGGTTGCGACTCCGGGGAGGGGCTCGCGGTCGTTTGGGTCAAGGATCACCTGCGGATCATTCCACATGGTCGGCGCTGGGCCAGTAGACCGCTGGACGACCACCACTGCAATGATCACAATGGCAACGACCGCGATCACCGCAAGGCCGATACCGACTGCCCGGTCTGGTCTGGTCGGGGGGAGGAGCGCATCCGCCAGATCGGCGTAGGAGAACTGGGAAGATGTCGTGCCCGCGAGGACATTGGTCAGGACCTGAAGCAGATGACTGTCCAGCGGTTGTTGTTCGATGAGTTGACGCCAGTCCGGCCGGGCCCCGCCGTCCGAGCCCCGAAACCGAACTCCTGTCAGTGCTTCGAAGCCGCACTGGGCCAGCTGGTGGATGTCGTTCTCTGCGCGCTGGCTTCCGGCATTCAGGTCTTCGACTGGTTGATATGCAGGTGTGTAGCAGCCCTGTTGGGCGCGGGTGGAGGCGCAGTCGCCGGTGCAGCCACAGGGACCACCAGCTCGATCGCAGCGCACACCACTACAGTTGCGCACGTTGTGCCTGCCTATGAGACATGGCAATGGCTGTCCGTCGTCGTTGTCGCAGTCGTAATCCTGGTGTTGGCCGTCTTGGAAATGCGAAAGTGCGGTACTCCACCCGCACAAGCAAGCCAAGGTCGTCACTTGACATGTGTCAGAGGTATTGCTTTTCGTAGGAGAGTCCAAAATGAGATATTCCCTGCTCAGGCCCATTGGAATCCCCGCCTTGACGTTCATGATCGCGACTTCGTGTGTGCATGCCCAGTGTGATGAGCAGGGCGTGCATGCCGCTGATGCGGCGATCGGGGACTACTTTGGTGAGGTCACCATCGTTGATGGCGACAGGGCGCTGCTGACCGCGCAGTTTGATGATGGTGCCGGAGGCTTCTCGGGCTCCGCCTACATCTTCGAACGACAAGGCACCGGGCCATGGCAGGAACTGCTCAAATTGGAGCCTTCCGACGGGGGCTGGCCGGAGAGTAACTTCGGCTATTCCGCGGATTTGGAGGCAGACCGCATCATCATCGGCGCACCCGGCGACAGCGATTATGGTTCACGGTCGGGAGCGGTTTACGTCTATGAGCGCAATGCCTCCGGAGTCTGGCGCGAGACAGCGAAGATCACCGCGTCGGATGCCGCCCCCGGGGCAACGTTTGGGCTCGCAGTCGCACTTCGCGGCGACACGATGCTCATCAGCGGTGGCGGGGCAGCCTATCTGTTCCGCAACGATGGCGGCGCATGGGTGGAGATGACCACGCTGAATGACCCGGCCCACCAAGCCTCGGACTCCTTCGGGTGGCGTGTCGATCTAAGCGATACGGACGCGGTGGTCAGTGTCCCGGGTGATGATGATCTCGGGACCGACACGGGGTCAGTGTTCATCTTTGATATCGCAGATGGCAATTGGCTCGGGACCTACCAGCACGTGTATGCATCGGACCCAGCGCCGGGGGCGCAGTATGGAACTGCCGTCGCCATCGATGGGACGCGACTGGCAGTGGGAGCCACCGGCGACAGTCGAGTGGGAACTCGCACCGGTGCTGCGTATGTCCTGGATCAGAACGCCAACGGGGTTTGGAGTGAGCATGCGAAACTGGTCGCGGATGACGGTTCGGCGTATGACGACCTCGGCTGGCGCATCAGTGTCGCGGGCGATCTCATCGCGGTCACCGCGCCGAGTATTGGGTATCAGTCCAATCAGCAGGAGACTGGCCGGGCTTACCTGTTCCGCCGAAGCGGAGGGCTGTGGGCGCAGGTTGGTCGGGTGACTTCACCCACTGCCGGTTCGACGGACCAGTTTGGGTCCGGCTGCAGCACCGATGGGCAGTCGCTGGTCTTGGGCGCGAACCTCGATGATGACTTCGGTCGGGACGCTGGTTCTGCATTCTTCTACGCTCTGGACTGCGGACCCACGCTGACTGCTGATGGCACTTGCCCGGCAGGTGGCCCAATCCGCGTGGAGTGGACCCGTGCAACTCCCAGCGCACAGATCGCCCTGATCTTCGCGCTGAACCAGGGTTCCTTCGTGATCCCCGGTGGGTATGCGTGTGCTGGCACAGGCCTGGGTCTTGGCAACGCGCAGATTCAGGTGGCTTATCAAGGGCCGTCGGGCGCGACTGGCGCGAAGGTGCTCAATGCCAACGCCGGCCCAGGTGCATGTGGCGGCTACCTCCAGTTGCTTGATATTTCCAATTGCCAAACGAGCAATGTCGTGCAGATCAATTGAGTTGAGTCGCGCTTGAGCGCCCCATCGCGACAAACTAAGCGTATCGCGAATCAAGCGAGGCGGGTCACTTTTCGACCCGCCTCGCTACTCGACCCCCCCCCCCCGCTACTCGATTCAATGCTCATTAGGCCTCCGCTTCCCTAATCGGATCTCATTGCTCGTACAACAAATAAACGCCACCCCGGATTCGGAGACGCGAATGGCTCAATCGGAATGCATCACGGCCGTTCAATAAGAACTGACAGGATCCGGCTCACGTTTGTCCGCCACCTTGGGTACCATGCACCACGGTGGTGCATATGACCAAACACAGACCGATCGTAGCGTCGTCTGCTCCCTCCCAAGGCGGCACGCGGCTATCCGTCACCTTGCCCGGAGACCACTACCGCGAGATGCAGCACCTTGCCGCTCGCAAGAAAGTCTCGATGGCATGGGTGATTCGTGATGCCGTAGACCAGTACCTCGCGGCTCATGGCGATCCGGGAGCTCGGTCTGGTTCAAGCCGAAAACCTCATCCGCCGGCGTCCGGTAAAGGAGCCGCGTGACATGAGTCCAGAAGTTGTCGATTCTGTCGCGGCACTCCGATTGGCGGTCGGCTTCCTTGGCGAGCAGGAGCAGGCCGGTTGGTGGCCTAGCGCATTTCTTGGCGCGTCGAGCAAGCCGTTCCTCTCACCCGTGTTCCCAAAGACCACAGTCCTCGCGCAATACCGGGGTGTCACGCATGCCGCGGCCCGCGTCCATGACGAACGCATCGGCGTCGGAAGCGTCTTTCACTTGTTCCGGCTGCCAGAGGACATTGAGCAAGCCGTTCATCGGCTGCTTGAACAGCAGGAACCGGCGCAGCGACTGTCGAGTGCGGTGAAGGACAAGCAGTCCGCCCTCGCCTCGTTGAAGGCGCTTGCAGCGAGCAAGCAGCCTCCGGGCAATGGCCCGGTTCGGGTCGGGCGGGCGGCCGATCTGAGCAAGCTCGATTCCTGGCGTGTCGTCGCGGCCCATTACGCCGCAGGTTTCCAGGCTTCTTCGGAGGTGTTTCCATTCTTCTCGGCGACATGACAGAACGCCCCTACACGACGCAGCTTCAAGCTGGCCTCGGCATGCAAGCCGAGACCGCTGTGCTATTTGATCTCTGGCAACCAGGTATGGACGCGAGCAAGCTCTTCGATGTGGCACTCGAGTCCGGACGGTTCCCCAATGTCTCCGCCCGACGGCTTCGGAACATAGTCTCGGAGTGTTTCGCGCCGCGGTACTTGCGGCATGACGCCCAGCCCGCGATCCTCCTGAGAGCGCTCCATGCGACACTATCGAATCGCGAGCTCCAACAACTGCTCTTCCTCTACACCGCTCGGGCGAACGTCATCCTGGCCGACTTTGTGCGCGAGGTGTACTGGGGGGCATATGTCGGGGGCCGGCACGAGCTCTCCAACGATGAAGCGAGGGCCTTCGTAACCCAGGCAACCGCGTCGGGCCGTACCGGCAAGCAGTGGGCGGACTCCACCGTTCGTCGTGTGGCTGCATATCTGACCGGCTGCTGCTCAGATTTCGGCTTGCTCGAACGCAGTTCCCAGGGAAGCCGCCGCATTCTGCCGTTCCGCATTGAACCGAAAGTGGCGGCGCTGCTTGCCTACGACCTCCACTTCTCCGGAGTCGCGGACAACGCGCTCGCTTCACACGAGGACTGGGAGCTCTTTGGTCTCGATCGGGCCGAGGTCATCAGCGAGCTTCGGCGCGTCAGCCTCAAAGGGCTGGTCGTGATCCAGGCGGCGGCGGACGTGATTCGGATTAGTTGGCCGCTCAAGACGATTGAGGAGGTGGCGAATGCCCTCGCCAAGGGATGATTTCAACGAGCTCATGGAGCGGGTCAAACAAGGTCGCGAGCTCACGCACGCGAGCTTCGAGCCCATCTACTACCTCGTGTTCCCGCCGAGTCAGATCCTGAATGTGAAACGCGAGTTGCCAGCGTGGTCGGCAAAGCTCCGTAACGAGGGGTGGGATGTCACCCGCTTCTCGATCGCGGAGGCCATCTCGGATCTTGTGACACAAGCACCGCTCCGCAGGCTGTGGGTCGATGCCGATCGCAGGGCTCCGCTTCAGTGGAAGAAGACCAACGATGCCATTGCAAACTTCTTGTCGCAGGGCGTGCTTCAGAAGCGGCTTGAAGATGCCCTCGCAGCGCTGGACGGAAAGAAGAACGCGATTCTCCTCGTCACCGATCTTGAAGCGCTGCACCCGTATCTCCGCATTGGCGCGATCGAGAGCAGGCTCGAGGGCAAGTTCCGTGTTCCCACCGTTTTCTTCTACCCAGGGGTCCGCACTGGAAAGACCCGCCTCAAGTTCTTGGGGTTCTACCACGAGGACGGCAACTACCGCTCTGTACACGTCGGTGGCTAACTGCATCGATCTGGAGACGCTGGCATGAAGCTCAAGAAACTGTTCGATTCCAAACGCGATATCCACCGCACGATCGAGAAGGTTATCACCTACGGTGCTTCACAGGCCAACCGATTGCGCGCTGAGATCTCCGAGTACGTGGTGACCGATCACATCGAGGAGCAGTTCGAAGACCTTCTCTCCAAGATGCAGCTCGCGATGCAGGCCGGTGGCGAGCACGAGATCGGCGTGTGGGTTTCTGGCTTCTACGGATCCGGCAAGAGCTCATTCACCAAGTACCTGGGCATGGCGCTTGACGACAAGATAAAGGTCGACGGCGAGCCCTTTCTGAAGCACCTGCAGGATCGGTTCAAGAAGCCCCAGACCAAAGCTCTGCTCTCGACCGTCGCTAAGCAGCACTCAGCGGCCGTCATTCTCCTGGATCTGGCCAGTGAGATGCTTGCGGGCGCGACGATGGAAGACGTGTCGACCGTACTCTACTACAAGGTGCTGCAATGGGCGGGCTACTCCCGCAACCTCAAGGTGGCAGCATTTGAGCGCAAGCTCCAGAAGGACGGCCGCTACGACGAGTTCCTCAAGAAGATCAAGGATGATCTTGGTACCGAATGGTCGACGGTCCAGAGCGATCCGCTGGTGATCGACAGCCTCATCCCGGATATCGCTCACCGAATGTATCCGGCGATCTTCAAGACACCAGCATCCTTCTCAACCGAGACAAGCGAGTTCGTGCAGTTCGAGAACCAGCGTGTCCAGGAGATGATCGATATCGCTCGACAGGCCTCGGGCAAAGAACACATCATCTTCATCGTTGACGAGGTCGGACAATATGTCGCCTCTCGACAGAACCTCATCCTCAACCTCGATGGCCTCGCAAAGAACCTCAAGGGTCTTGGCGGCGGCAAGGTCTGGATCATGGGCACCGCACAGCAAACGCTGACTGAGGATGATCCGCGAGCCGCACTGAACTCGCCCGAGCTATACCGACTAACCTCGCGTTTTCCCATTCAGATCGACCTCGAATCCAGCGACATTCGCGAGATCTGCTACGAGCGATTGCTCGGCAAATCGCCTGAGGGCAAGAAGATCCTGGGCGACCTATTCGAGAAGAAGGGGCAATCACTCCGACACGCCACCAAGCTCCAGGATGCCAAGTACTACGACACTGACTTTGACCAAAAGGCTTTCGTCAACCTCTACCCATTCCTTCCGGCCCACTTCGACATCCTGCTGCATCTCTTGGGCGCGCTGGCCAAGAGCACAGGTGGTATTGGTCTGCGTTCAGCGATCAAGGTGATCCAGGACATCCTGGTCGAGGGCATCGATGGCCAGCCCCCCGTTGCCGATCAGCCCGTCGGCTGGCTGGCGACCACCGTCACGCTGTACGACGCCCTGGAGAAGGACATTCGGCGAGCTTTCCCGTCGATCCACAAAGCGGTTGGCAAGGTTGCCATTCGTTTCGGCGATTCGCCTGAGTGCATGGGCGTGGCGAAAACTGTCGCCGTCCTCCAGGTGCTCGGAAACCTCCCGATCACGGTACAGAACGTCGCCAGCCTCATGCACAACTCGGTCGAGCTTGCCTCGCAGCGAGATGCCATTGAAGCCGCCGTCAAAAAGCTCGTCGCCGACACAATTGCGCCCCTCGGTGAGGAGAATGGTGAGCTCCGGTTCTACAGCGAGAAGCTCAACGACATTGAGCAGGAGCGGGCCGCAATCCCCCTCCGCTCCATCGAGACCCGACGCATTGCGAACGAGGCCCTCCGAGAGGTGTTCACGCCGTTGCCATCAACCCGGCTCAACGGCACGCTGGCCGTCAGCTCTGGGCTCAAGGCCGTGTCCGGATCGCTCGCCGCAAGCTTGGCCGGCGACCGCGACACCATTCAAACCTTGGTCGAGTTCGTTCCGCCAAACGACTATGACACCGCTCGCACGCGCTTGGTCGATGAGTCTCGGCAGCGCAGCGCCCAGCACACGATCTTCCTCGTCGGTCGGTCAAACCCTGACATCGACGACAAGGTTGCCGAGATCTACCGGTGCCAGGAGATCAGCCAGCGCTTCCGGAATGACCCTGATCAAGAGGTCAAAGAGTACTGCGCAGGCCAGCTCGACAAAGCCGAACGCATTCGCACTCACGAACTCATGCCCCTGCTCCGAAAGGGATTGCTCGGCGGCTCTTTCATCTTCCGCGGCCAAACGACGGCCGTCACCAGCCTCGACCAGGATCTGACAGCCGCGGCGAACAAGAACCTGGCTTCTGTCGCCCAGCAGGTCTTTGACCGCTACGGCGAGGCTCCTGAGCGAGCTGACACGGCACTGGCTGAGAAGTTCCTTCGCCTCGGCAATCTCAAGGCCGTGACCTCGCAGCTCGACCCGCTGGGTCTGGTTCAGATTGTGGGTGGAACGCCTCGGATCAAGACCGACCACAAAGCGGTTACCAGCATCCGTGACCACCTGGACAAACAGGGCACGGTGGATGGCAAGCGTCTCAGCGACCACTTCGGCGATGCTCCGTTCGGTTGGTCCCCAGACACGCTCCGCTATCTCATCGCGGCGATGCTCGTCGCCGGCGAGGTCAAGCTGAAAGTCGCCGGTCGGGAAGTCACCGTCAATGGCCAGCAGGCCATCGATGCTTTGAAAACCAACCAGTCGTTCAAGACTGTCGGCGTCTCATTGCGCGATGAGCGGCCGTCGATGGAGCTTCTGGCCCGTGCAGCGGAGCGAATGACGGAGCTGGTGGGCGACACGGTTGTGCCGCTGGAAGACGAGATCAGCAAGGCCGCGACAAAGAGCTTCCCGCAGTTCCAGCATCAGTTTGGTCCGCTCGCCGAGAAGCTCACAGGTCTGGGGCTCCCAGGGGCAGACAAGGTGCAGTCGCTGACGCATGACCTCGCAGAGATCATGCAGTCCGACGCTTCGGATGCCGCCCAGCGGATCGGAGCTCCCGATTCCGCGCTGTACTCGGGGCTCAAGTGGGCTTCCGAGGTTGAACGTGGGCTCAAGCAGGGCTTGGAGGCCACGATCCGCGATCTCCAGACGCATCGCAAGGATATCGCCGCACTCCCAGACATGGGTGTGCCGGGCAGCCTCAAGACTGACCTCGCTGACGAACTGACGCTGCTGAAGGAGCGACTTGCCCAAAGCGACTTCTACGCGCACGCCGCTGACCTCAGCACGACGTTGACCGGAATCAAATCCCGAGTCCGTGATGCGGCCACCGCGATGGCGGCGGGCCAGAAGCAGGCCATCAAGGACGCCCAGCAGGACCTCCAGCGGCTCCCCGAATGGCCCGAGCTCACCCAGGAAGAGCAGGGGACCGTTCTCGGCGAGTTGGACGGACTCTCGACAGACGCGAGCGCGGATCTGGCCGGCCTCAAGACGCTGCTCAATCAGGAATTCATGATCAGCACCAAGACCGGCGAGCTCAAGCGGCGGATCGAGACACTCGGCCGCAAGCGAAAGCTCGATCGCTTCGAGGAGGAGAAGGCGAAGGCCAAGAAGTCTGGGATGACCAAGCTCACCCGCACCGTCAGCGTCCCCAAGACCGTGAAGTCGTCATCCGAGCTCGACGGCGTTCTCTCTGAACTCCACACGCTCAAGGAAGAACTCCCGCTCTATAGCGAAATCGATGTGACCATCCAGGTGAAGGGCTGATTCCGCATGGCATTTGACCAATCAACCCGCAACCGCCTGGCCCGCTTCGTGAGCGATGCTCGCCGCATCCTCACGGACGAGTTCACTCGTCAGTGCAAGCAGGACTTCGGCATCGATCCCGACACCGGCGAGGTCTCCGATGTCGCCCGGCTCACGCATCTGAACGACACGCAGCGAGCGACCGCACGGATCCTGCGAGAGACGCTGGACCACTACGTCGCGGGCAACCTCTCCCAGGAAGAACTGCTCAAGCAGCCGGTGCACATCCCGCACCGGCCGCTCAAGGACCCCCGCGAGCTCCGCCTGCTCGACCCCGCCTGCGGCTCCATGCATTTCGGTCTGTACGCCTTCGACCTTTTCACCACCATCTACGACGAGGCGTGGGAACTGGTCTGCGGCCCAGCCGACGCTCGTCCGCAATCGGCGGAGTTCGCCGACTTCATCACGTTCGCGGCCACGTTTAAGGACAAGGCCGCGTTCATGCGCGAAGTGCCGCGGCTGATTATCGAGCACAACATCCACGGCATCGACATCGATCCCCGTGCGGTGCAGATCGCGGGTCTGAGCCTCTGGCTCCGGGCCCAACGGGCGTGGCACCAGTCCGGGGTGAAGCCCGCCGAACGGCCACGCATCACCCGGTCGCACATCGTGTGCGCTGAGCCGATGCCCGGTGAGAAGGCGCTGCTGCAGGAGTTCGTGCAGCAGCAGTTCCAGGAGGGGGAGCGGCCCGTCTTCGGATTCCTGCTCGAGCAGGTCTTTGACCAGATGAAGCTCGCAGGTGAGGCCGGCTCGGTACTCCGCATCGAGGAGAGCATCCGTACATCGATCGCCGAGGCAAAGCGACGTTGGCGGGATGGGCCGAAGTACGAGCAATCTCCGCTGTTCCCAGAGGCAGTCGCCAAGCCGGGTCAGGGACAGATGCGGCTCGATCTCTCGGGCATCACGGATGAACAATTTTGGGAGCGAGCGGAGCAGCGGATCTACGACGCACTCAAGGCCTACTCGGAGAAAGCCGAGAACGGCGGCGGATTCCAGCGTCGCCTCTTCGCCAATGACGCCGCGCAGGGATTCGCATTCATCGACCTTTCCCGTGAAAGCTACGACGTTGTGGTCATGAACCCTCCTTTCGGCGAACAGTCCGACTCAGTACGACTACTGCTGGAGAGGCAGTGTTCTTCCTACGGGGGGGAATTTGGGCTCGCGTTCCTGAGTCGCTTTGCACATCATCACTTCGTGGGGTCGGTCTTGCCCCGTCCGATCCTGCTCAGAAAGCGATATGCCGACTTCAGAGAGAACGCTCTTGATCGCGTTGACGCGATTCTGGATCTCGGTTGGGGCGTTCTTGATGGAGCACAACTTGAGGTGACCGCACAGGTGCATTCGAGTCGAGCAAGTGCCTTTGTGAGCGCGATCGATGCTTACGCCGATCCGTTGGAAAACAAAGAGGCTATTGCTCTCACTGCGATTCAGATGGTTCGTGGCACCGCGCGGGGGGACCGCTTCTACTCACCGCTGCGGGCGTCATTGAGCAGCTTCCCAAACCGAGCGATCGTCTACAAGATCCCATCTTCACTCCTTGCATGGTTCCGGCACAGTCGACTCGATACGCTCGCTAAATGTCTCCGTGGCTTACAGCCCCCCAAAAGCGAGGCGTACTTTTACGCGTGGTATGAGGTGCCTCTCGATCATTCAGATAGTTGGAAGCCCATCTGCAATGGCGGTGGTTTTTCGCCGTTCTGGATTGACAACAAGCTTGTAACGCGGTGGGGCCCTGGGGGGAAGAGCGTCGTAGAGCATCCCAAGGGAAGTGCCACAAATGCCAGTATGTACTTTCAACCAGGTATCTGTTGGTCCAAGCGTGCCGAGCGTCTCTACTTCGCAGTTTTCCCCGCAGGACATATTTTTACGCATGAGGGGCATGCAGCATTCCCGTCCGCAGCCGACCGCATGTGGCTGTTGGGCCTCTTGAACTCTCGTGCTGCTGCGTTTCTGATTAACAGCTATTGCGGGCTGCACAAGCAGGCGGGCTATGTGCGTCAGATTCCGATACCTCAGCTTCCACAGTCTGCAAAGGCCCAACTCGAGCAAGCCGCCCGAGAGATGTGGACGGCAGCCTCGGCGGATGGCCGTTCGGACGAGACTTCCCGAAGTTTTGTGTCGCCGTTGCCGCAGACAGACGGATCGCAGTTGACGCAGACCTTCGATGAAGTGTTTCGAAGGATCGACGAGATCGTGGAGACTTCGACTGGCCTTCCCGATGACACCCGGGCATTTCTCAATGCATATTGGGCAGGTGCTATTCGGGTTGAAACTGTGGACGAGGAAGCATCGGACAGTGAAGATGGCGATGAACCTTCGTCCACCCGGGTGCCGCTTTGGTTGCGAGAGAGCACCACAGACTCTGAAGAGAGCCGTCTTGTGTCGTACTGTGTCGGATGCGCGCTTGGGCGCTGGGACATACGGTACGCCACGGGCAAGAAGCTGCCTCCGGAGCCAACGGATCCGTATGGTTCTCTCCCGACCTGTCCACCGGGGATGCTCCAGAGTGATGCGGGGCTGCCGGCCACAGCACAAGTCGGCGTCGGCCTGGGCCAAGGCGGTGGATACCCAATTGACGTGAATTGGGATGGCATGCTCGTCCACGACCTGGGGCATCCACTCGACATCGAACGTTGCGTGCGAGTCGCACTGTCAGTTATCTGGGGTGATAGTGCGGAACTGAGTGAACAGGCACTTTGCGAATCACTGGGAGAGCCGACTCTTCGCGAGTGGTTCCGGCGACCGTCGTCCTTCTTCGCGGATCACCTCAAGCGTTACTCCAAGAGCCGCCGTCAGGCTCCCATATACTGGCCGCTCTCCACGCCATCAGTCTCCTACACGCTCTGGCTCTACTACCACCGGCTGACCGATCAGACCCTTTTCAAGGCCGTCAACGACTTCGTCGAACCCAAGCTTCAGCAGATCGCGAGTCAAGCGGCCGCTCTTCGGAGCCGGACGAGTCGGTCCTCAGCGGACAACGCTGAACTTGAGCGGTTGTCCGACTTCGAGATCGAGCTCACGGAGTTTCGCGACGAGTTGCTGCGGCTGGCCAAGGTGTGGAAGCCGAACTTGAACGATGGGGTCGTGATTACTGCCGCCCCCTTGTGGAAGCTGTTCCAGTACAAGCCGTGGCAGAAGAAGCTCAAGGAGACGTGGGAAGCTCTCGAAGCGGGCGAGTACGACTGGGCACATCTGGCTTACAGCCTGTGGCCGGAGCGGGTGCGGGAGAAGTGCAAGCGCGACAAGTCGCTGGCGATCGCACACGGTCTGGAAGGGCTGTACCAGGAGCCCCCGGCGGCCGCGGGCAAGAAGCGCGGCCGCAAGCCCAAGGTGGCTGACCCTGAGCTCATGGAGGACGCCGAGTGAAGCGAGGCGGCATCTCTATCAGAAAGCGCAAAGTGTCAGCGCTGCTCCGCGATGTCGATGCGGGGAAGTTCGCCATTCCGCACCTCCAGCGGGAGTTCGTGTGGGATGGGCCCAAGGCGGCCAAGCTCCTCGACAGCATCCTCCGCGGCATGCCCGTCGGCGTGGTCCTGGTCTGGGAGACGCCCAAGAGCCAGCGGCTGCACCTCCGCCAGAAGTACCACGTCCTGCCGCCCTTCAACTCGCACAACGCCAAGGTCTGGTTCCTGATCGACGGCCAGCAGCGCATCTCCGTGCTGCACCACGTATGCCAAGGCGATCAACTGGAGAATGCCAAGCGTCGACACATCGACTTCTCGCGGGTGGTGCTCGCACTGTCCGACCAGGAGGACGGCCAGCAGGTCCGGTACCGACGCCCAGTGGATGGCGAGTTCGTCTCGCTGTCGGTGGTGCTGCACCCGCAGTGGCGGCAGAAGCTCAACGGGCTGGGCACGCGGAAGATCGAACGCGTCCGAGACTGCCGGCGGCGGGTGCTCGGCTACCCGATGCACGCGATGTTCGTCAAAGCCGACCTCAGCGAGATCCGCGAGTGCTTCCTGCGGATCAACACCCAGGGCATGAAGGTGACGACCGCCGATGCGATCTTCACGCAGGCGGAGTCGTTGAAGCTCCGCGACATCGTGCACGAGGTCCGTGAGCACCTGGACGAGTCGTTCAACGACATCCCCGAAGAGCCGATCCTGTTCGCGCTCTCCGCGATCCGCGGCGGCACCGAGGCCCGTGGCCAAGTGGTCGAGAGCACCATTCGCAAGCTCGACAAGGAGGCCAAGTCGAACACCCGCCTCCGCAAGTCCCTGGCCCGCGACTGGAATCGACTCGGGCCGTGCGTCGGCAAGGCGGCCGACTACCTGCGGCAGCACTTCTGCGTGCTGAACCGTGAGTTCCTGGCCTCGGACTACATGCTCAGCATGCTGGCGTGCTTCTTCTTCTGGAACGGCCGCGGCCCGAGCCGATCGCAGGCGGAGGAGATCCGCAAGTGGTTCTGGGCAACCAGCGTGGGGAGTCGGTACTCAGGCCGCGACTTCAACCGGTGTGTTCCCCAAGACCTGAAGTACTTCAAGACGCTCGCGGAGAGTTCGCGGTTGCCATTCCGCTACAAGACCCAGGTTGAGCCGGTGGATGTCCGCATGGCCCAGTACGCGGCCGCGACGGCGATCACGAGCGCTGTGTACTGCATGCTGCTCCGGCGTGGACCCGTGCACCTTTTCGACGACGGTCTGAATCCGATCCCGATCGACCGGTACTCGACCCGCGCGAATCGGAAAGATCGCCACCATGTGTTCCCGCGGCGCCCCTTGATTCACGAAGACATCCCGCCGGCGCTTTACAACAGCATCGCGAACATCTGCCTATTGGTTGCCGAGGAAAACCAGAAGGTCGGATCGCAGCGGCCGCGGAACTACATGCGAGGCCTCCGCGACCGGTTCAATGGCTACTCGCGGAAGATGAGCCGCCACCTCATACCGTTCAGCGAAGAAAGCGGGTTATGGGATCGGAACACCGCCCAGGGCTTCCGGAGATTCCTGGAGCAGCGGACGGCGCTGATCTGTGACGCGCTTGAGGACGAGGCGGGGATTCGGCTGTTCCGGAGATGAGGCAAACGATGAAGATTGGTCAGCACATCCAGGAAGAGTGGCTATCGCGGCTTCAACGCACGGGTGTGCTTGTGGTCTACGACCCCGATCGCCGGTACCGTGACCTCTGTCTGGCGCTTGCTACAGACAAGCGGTGCGTCATTGACGCCAGCGACAGCAGTATGGAGGCTCGCGAGCAGGCCATGTCCGTGTTCCAGAAGCTCGCGCAGCCGAAGAGCGGGTGCGAATCCTTGGTGGTGTACGTGCCTGCCCAGCGCCCCCTGAACGACGATCAACGTCAGCGTGATCCCTTCGCGGTTTACTCCAGCTGCGGCAACGAATTCCCCGAAGGCGACGGCGACGACTACATCAACCTGTGCTTGAAGGCCAAGCCGGACTACGCCACGGACATCAGGAAGGCGTTCGCGCAATCGCCTTCTCCCGGGCTCGACGTGATCGACGCCATCGGAGGCGGAGGCGGCTGGCCGAATCTCCAGGCCACACTGAAGGTCGAGTCTGCACGCGACATCCTCTTCGCGCTGCTCTGCCCAAACGATGCTCAAAAGGAAGCGATCCAGAAGCAGGAGGCCTGGGTATCGGAGGCCAAGGAGCTCTTGCTCAGGTGCTTTGGTGTTAAACTGATCACCAGGGGAAAGACCTGGACGTCGGTATCCGACGAGTTGTGGCGGCTGTTGCTGTTCAGCGAATTCGCGTTTGATCTCCCGGGAGAGATGCCGCTGGCGCTCGCCGATGTGCCACGTGCCACACCAGAGGCCAGGCCGCTCGTCGAGGACCTCTGCGACGGGCTCCGAAGTGATCTCAGGACCCGAGCGACATACATCGATCGGGCCGAGGCGATTGAGCGGGAGCTTGCATTGGTGGGAGCGTGCTCGGGCGTGAGAGACTTTGGGGTGCGCGATACCTTCCCGTTTGAGGAGCGTTGGTTCCTCGGTCAAACGGTGCAGGCGATCGCTAGCGACGACATCGACACAGTCCGTCGGATGCTCGACAGGCACCAGCAGTCCGTGTGGATGGGTCGCGGTGAGAGCCAGGTCCAGTGGGATGTGGTTCGAACAGCCGTCGGCGTTATACAGTCCTGCGACGACGCCGAGCGAGTGCTCTCCGATCACGTCCGATCTCAGGGGGCGCTCCTTGACTTCTACACGGCGGTCCTTCGGGAGACCGACCGACACCATCGCGAGTTCGAGCAGATCGCGGGCGATCACATGGATCCCGAGGCGATCCTCGAGGGAGTTGTGGCTCAGGCCCGTCGTCGCTACCAACGATTGATGGCGGATGTTCAAGCCGCATTCGTCCGGCACCTGGAGGGAGAGGGATGGCCGCCGAGCGGCCGCCTGCCCAACGCCGATGTGTTCGATAAGTTCGTTGCCCCCAAGCTGCAGACGAGCGGTCGCCGCGTCGCGTACATCCTGGTCGACGCCCTGCGCTTTGAGCTGGGTGTCGCCCTGGAGCGGCAGCTCGCGGCAGATGGGAAGGTCACCCTTCACGCAGCCCATGCACAACTGCCGACCGTTACGCCGGTCGGCATGGCGAGCCTGCTGCCGAAGGCTGGCCAGAGTCTCACGCTCAAGCGCCATGATGACAAGGTGGTGCCGGTGCTTGGCGATACTCCGCTGTTGAACGTGACCCAGCGCATGGCGCTGCTCCGCTCTCGGTATGGTGATCGGTTTGCCGAGTCTGCTCTCAACGAGTTCGTACGCGGCAAGGTCACTGTGCCTGAGACTGTCGATCTGCTGGTATTGAGGACGAACGAGATCGATGACAGGCTTGAGAACAGCCCCGAAACGGCTCTCGACGTCATCCACGACGCTCTCAAACGGCTGCGTGGAGCCGTGAATGAACTCCGTAAGCGCGGTTTCAAGGACGTGGTGATCGCGACCGATCACGGGTTCTTCGTGAACCTGGGATTCGAAGCCGGCGATGTGTGCCTGAAGCCGCCGGGCAACTGGGTCAACGTCCATGAACGCAGCTTGCTCGGCGATGGCTCGTTTGATGGCAACAACTTCGTGCTCACTGCCGCCCAGGTGGGCATCAAGGGCGACTTTGCCCAGTTGGCGGGGCCTCGCAGCATGTCGCCGTACAAGTCAGGCGAGATGTACCTGCACGGTGGGGCATCCTTGCAGGAAGCGGTCGTGCCTGTCATCGAGCTCAAGCTCGAAGCAATGACGAACACGAAGGCGATTGCTACGACCGTGAAGCTGGACTACAAGCAGGGAGCCAAGCGGATCACCACGCGACTTCCGGTTCTCAAGGTGGCTGTGGAAGGTGGAGACCTCTTCTCCGGCGCGACGGTCATCGAGTTCCTTCTTGAGGCCCAGGACAAGGACGGGCGGGTGGTCGGTGAAGCACGCCCTGGCGGTCCAGTGAACCCAGCGACTGGCACCATCTCACTTCGTCCAGGAGAGTCTGCTCAGATCACGATCAAGATGCATGAGGAGTATCAGGGCAAGTTCTCGATAAAGGCTTTGGACGCGGCGACTCTGGGGACCTATGACAAGCTGGACCTGGAGACCGACTACTCGGTGTAATCACATGGACAATCTCGACCAAAAACTCGTGGCCGCGTTCGATGGACGCGTCGTTCGGAAAGACCTCCTTCACCGCATCAAGAAGGGCACCAACGTGCCCACCTTCGTGCTCGAGTTCCTGCTGGCGCGATTCTGTGCCAGCACAGATCCGGCGGAGATCGAAGCGGGCGCCGAGGCGGTGCTCGCGACCCTTCAGGACAACTATGTTCGTCCAAACGAGTCGAACGCTGCGCAGTCACGGGTGGCAACCAAGGGCAAGCACAAGTTTATCGACAAGGTGCATGTCCGATACTCCGAGAAGGAAAAGCGCCACTGGGCGTCGCTCGAGAACTTCAACTCACAGCGGGTGGCCATCCCCGACAAACTGTACCGAGACAACGACCGTCTGCTCGAAGGTGGCATCTGGGCAGAGGTCACGATTGCTCACAACGAGGTCGATGACGACGACTATGCCTTCTACGTTGAGGACCTGAGAGCTATTCAGCTAAGCCGCTTTGATTTCGACCGATATGTTGAGGGCCGGAAGCAGTTCACTAGAGATGAGTGGGTCGATGTCATTCTGCGATCCGTTGGGTTGGAGCCATCAAGACTGACGAAACGCGTCAAGCTGCACTTCATTGCCCGACTAGCACCATTGATCGAGGCCAACTTCAACTTCATCGAACTCGGCCCCCGGTCCACGGGCAAGTCCTATTTCTTCAGCGAATTCTCGCCGTATTCAACCCTGGTAAGCGGTGGGCAGGCGACGAAGGCGACACTGTTCTATAACAACGCCAGACACCGCATCGGACTCGTGGGATTTTGGGACACGGTTGCATTCGATGAGGTGACCAAGATCACAATTCGGGATCCAGATTCGATCCAGATCATGAAGGACTTCATGGCTAATGGTCGCTTCTCCCGTGGAGTCGAAGTGATTGCTTCGGCCAGCCTTGCATTCGTGGGAAATATTGATCTGTCGATCGAACAGGTTGTCAATTCGCTCGAGTATGACCTTTTTACGCCGCTACCAAAGGAGTTCGATCTCGCTGTGATGGATCGCTTCGCCTGCTATCTCCCTGGCTGGGAGATGCCGAAGAACAGTTCGACATTTCTTACTTCGAATTATGGATTGATCACTGATTTCCTCGCGGAGGCATTCCACTACCAGTTTGCCAAGACCAGCAGGTACGAGGAAGTCAGCAAGCGCATTCGCCTTGGCCCCGCCGTTGAAGGACGCGACGAAAAGGGCATCAAGAAGACTGTCTGTGCTCTTCTGAAAATCATTCACCCGGATGGCCCGCCCTCTGATTCAGAGTTCGAAGACTACGTCGCCTATGCAGTTGAGTGCCGACGTCGGGTCAAGGAGCAGATGAACAAGCGGAAGCCGGATGACGAGTTTGCTCGTATCAACCTGTCGTACTTCCGACCTGACGGTGTAGAGGTTACGGTGTTCTGTCCTGAATCAAAGCATTCTGTGGCTACGCAAAATCCCCTTCGGCGGGAGGCCATGGGCCGATCGGGCGGCACGTGTGAACCATTGCCGACACTAGTGGCACCGCCAAGTGAACCCGCGCCGCCCGCGACTGCTGTGGCGATCACTCTCCCGCCCTCAGTCCCAGCCTCCGTCGCCAATGCACCCGTGACAGCCCTTGTGGAACAGCACTACACCATTCGGTACGGCGATGTCGGCCATAGCTACGACTCGATCGTCGGGCCGTACCTGGCGGGCGCAAAGGAGGTCGTTGTCGAGGACCCCTACATTCGCATGACGCACCAGGTTCAGAACCTCGTGCGGTTCTGTGAGGCGGTCGTCAAGGCCGGTTCAGTCAAGAAGATCAAGCTGATCACGGGCTACGACGATGAGGCGAAGATGGCGGAGGTCCAGGAGAAGATCCTGGAGTTGCAGCAGAGTCTCGCGGATTCTGACGTCGTGCTGGAAGTGGCGTTCAACACGACGATTCACGACAGAGAGATTCGAATCGACAACGGCTGGGTGGTCAAGATTGGCCGAGGACTCGACTTCTACCAGAAGCCTGGTGGGTGGTTCGAGATCGGCGCGACGGATCTGTCCATGCGGAAGTGCTTGGAGACCAAGGTCGACATCTATCGCAACGACGCTCCGAAGTCGTGACCGACTGGATAGAAACACGTCATCAGCTGTCGGTTCAACGGATCGGGTCAGCGGGCCGTGACAAAACCGCGGCAATGGAGTCGCCGAGCGTGGCTTCCGCCGCCACTATCGCTTGGTGTGCGTATGCAAGCATCGGTGTATCAACGCTCGTCACGGCGAGGCAGTACTGTGCCTCGACCAGCGGCTGGCCTCGTTGGGCGTAGGAGCCGGTGGGGGAGCGGAGCACCTCCTCGACATCCGCATGCTGGCAGCGCCCACGGAGGTCGCGAACTCTCATCAGCCAATCAGTGTGCACCGGGTTGTGGAGGACCGT
Source organism: Phycisphaerales bacterium (assembly GCA_044229655.1). Lineage (GTDB taxonomy): Bacteria > Planctomycetota > Phycisphaerae > Phycisphaerales > UBA5793 > JBGASM01. The sequence continues at coordinate 43,900 of JBGASM010000022.1, forward strand.
GCCTAACGCTGAGGTGTGTGCGCACTTGTCCCTCACGGAAATTAGGCTGGCCCTCTGCCGCTGGAGGCCCAGCCCGTAGGCCGAGTTGATTAGCCGACCGAGCGTATCCGTGAGGTTGGCAAGAGCAGCAATGAATCCATCAAAGGCGACGTACACGTGGTCAATCACCGCGCCGGGATGAGAGCAGGTCAAGGAGGCTTCCGCGAGTGCGATCGTCAAATGGTCTTGGCTGCCGGTGGTCGTCATGCGGCCGATTCCGTCGACCCGTGCCCAGTCGATGCCTTGCAGCAGTGCTAGGTGCATTTTTATGAACGCGACCTTGCGGTGCATTCCGCGGGCGAGCTTGTGGACTTCGGGAGGGTCCACGGCGATGGGGGCACCGGCAGGCGTTGGCAAGCAGAGTGCGTCCTGCAGCGGTTGGAGCTGACTCGTGACTCGGATCACTCGTCACCTCCCTCTTCCTCCCAGTCCTGCATGTGACGACGGATGTTCTCTTCAGCGGAAGCAGCCAAGTCACGGAAGAACTGCTGCGCTGCTGGCTGAGCCGCGTATGCCTCCGCGAGCTGTACTCCCACCGATCTGTCGTGGACGTCACGCGGACCCGGTTGCCCTGGCGCTCCCGTCTGCACGCCACTGATCGCGACGGCGAACAATTCACTGCGAACGTGGCGCAAGCACTCCACGGAGACATTCGCGGCGCCGGTCAAAAGTTCGGCGACAAAAGCATGGTGGGAGAACACCACCTCGCGGTCGAAGCCCCGCAGAAGATGCGCAGCACTGATTACCTTGTCGGCATCTCTGGACTGCACCGATTCGCGCAGCACTGGAATGGCGGCCTCCGGTGATCCTGCGACCGCCGCAAAGAGTGTCGGGAGCCAAAAGTCGACCATGACCGAGGCATCTGTTGAAGCGTCGCGTACCGCGCGTAGCAGGTCCCCATAGCGACCAAAGTTCTGAATGCCCGCGAGGGAGAGTCCGTGCCCGTTGTACGGCAGAGGTCGCCATCGGTCCTCGCCGCGCTCACCCGGGTGCTCATCCACCGCTCGGACCCGTTCAAGGAGCATTCGCACAGTCTGTTCGGGCCGTCGGGCAGCAGCGTGGGTGACGAACTCCAGCACGTCTCGATGGCCGCCCTCCAGCGAAGGCAGTGTTTCAATCAGGCTCAGCAAGCGGTCGATCTGCTCGTCAGTGAGATCCTTGGGGTCAAAGCCGTAACGGGGATTTAGTACGTCCAGTACAGAAGCGGCGACCGAGAGGTCGTTCTTCCATTCGATCTCCGCCAGAACCTCAAGAGCGGGAGTCGAGTGGCGTTTGCGTAGAGCGCGAAGTGGCGAAGGAACCAGCCGCTTGACCATTGGAGATGGATCATGTGCGAGCCGGCGAAGTAGCGTCAAAGGCGCTTCGACGTCCTGCACGTCGTCAAGCATGTACTGCAGGGCATCTAGTGCGTACGCCCGAAGCTCCGCAGCCGCGCCGTCAGCGAGGTCTGACACCCACTTGAATGCCGCTTCGGGCTCTTTCTTGTGCAGAGACAGGACTACCGGCCGCAGGAGGGGCCAGGCATCCGGGCCGGCTTCGACCAATGCCCGGAGAAGTGCGGCTACCTGGGCCGGGTGCTGGTCAAAGACGAAGCGAATCACCTTGCCGGAGTGTGACTCTCCACGTTGCACCAGACTGCGCAGCGCTTGTATGCCGTCGACTACCGCCCGCACGATCCGCTGCGGCTCCTTGTGCACCTCCCAGAGTGTGCGAGCTGCCGACACGCACAACTGTTCAACCCGCTTCTCCTCGTCCTCCCATGACTCTTCTTGCTCTTCCCAAGGCAGCCCGATCAAGAGATCGAAAAGCCCTTCGTCCGAAACCGCTTTGCATTTTGCCAACGCGTCTTCGACGGGCTTCTGAATGTCCGGCCACCCATCCCGGCGCACCTGTCGGATCGCGCGGCGAGCGAAGTAGCGCACGGCGTCTGACTGTGCTGCGCTGGCTACATCGACAAGCACGTCGAGACCGCGACGGGCTTCGGGAATCCATACCTCGATCTCCTGGAGAGAGAGCTCCTTTCCGAACGGCCCGTGCGGAGCGGAGAGTAGATTCGCGAGCTCTCCGATTGCTGCAACCGATTCGGTTGGACGTGCCCCGAGCGCCATGGTTCGGAAGCAGTCGATCACGGCGTTGCGCCGGGCCTCGATATCGCCGTAGAACGTGGCCAGCGAGAACTGGCCGAAAGTGAACGCTCGTCTAGTTGCGGTATTCTGCTCGCCGAGGCGATTCAGCGCACTTCCGAGTACGGCGATCGCCCATTCAGCGGGCTCCACTCGGCGAGGGTCGAGGAGACGATTGATCAGGAAGGCCGTAGCCTTCGCGTGAACGCCGTCCGAAGTGCGCCAGTCGGTGCGACGCTCGTACTTGAGCAGCCCTTCAATCTGACGCTTCGGGTGTCCTGGATGCGGGTTGGTGGGGCGTTCGTCTGCGGCCGCCAGGGGCCACAGACGACTCAGACATGTGGAGGTGTAATCGGGGTGCGTGCCGATGAAGCCGAACATTTCGATCAGAGCGTCACGAACCTGGTCGGGCTTGTCCTCAAGTCCCCATGTTCTCAACTGTTCGTTGGGCGGGGCTTCCGCGTGGTCAACGAGCCACTCGCAAAGGCGCAGCACATCCTGAGGCGCGAAGATCGCGGCGCGACGGAGCTGCTTCACCAGTTGCTGGCGTGCAGAGTTGGTCAGCTTCGGAAGGGCGCTCAGCAAGTCTCGCCACGTAGTGGTCAGCACCGATGTGTGTCCAGGCATGACGGCGGCACGCCAGTCCAACTCCGCCGCGTTGGCAAGGATGTTCTCCAGGTAGTCCGGGGAAAAGGCACTAATCAGCGCTTCGACAAAGCCCGTCGGCCTGCCCTGAAGATCGAGCGACGACCGGTGAAGCAGATGGTCTGCGAGCACGTCTGGATTGACTCTCACGAGTCGGCCACGTCGTGCGACGAAGCCCGCTTTCTCCAGGTGCGAGAGTTCCCGGCGAACGTCGAAAGGTTGCATCTTCAGGAATGTGGCCAGCGATTCGACGAGTGGATCACTTTCGGAGTTGATGGGACCGATTCCAGCGAGCACCTCGAGAAGCCTGACTGGGAGCTGGTTCGGGCCTTGCAGGCTCGGATCGCCCAGAAGTCTGTCCAGCACGATGGTCCGGAACTCGTCGGGTGTGCGTTCGAGAACTTCCGGTAGCACCAACTTCTGCGCGATACATCGAGCGCCCACGCATATGACGAGCGGATTGCTGTCCGCAAGCTTGACAAGCCGTTCGCCCAGGTGCGCCAACTCGGCGCCAAGCAGCGCTTCAGCCAGCGTGACAGCGTCGGTCTTCGACAGCTGCGGCAGGTCGAGTTCCGGAACGCTTCCACCGCTCAGGAGGGGGGTGACAAGCGGCGTCACGATGCCGACTGCACTGGGGCGACAGGAGACTATGAAACGAGTGTCAGCATTCTGCTGGCGGCAGGCGGCGATAAGGCGGTCCAGATCCGGACGCCGATGCGCATCGTCGAAAACGAGCACTGTGGGCGTGATGGGCAGCAGTGCAATGTCCGCGGCTGACCACTGAGCGCCTGAATCCACGAAGAGTACCTTTGGCAGTCCGATGTCGGCAGCGGCGACTCGCGCCGCCTCAAGAAGCAGCCGGCTCTTGCCGCTGCCGCCCGGGGCCATCAGGATCAGCAGAGGGTCTGTGCCCTTCAAGAAATCCACCAAGCGCGCCAGTTGTGCACTGCGTCCGATGTACGGGCTGAGGTGATTGAACAGTGTCGAGTTGTCATTCAGCTGTAGAGCGAACACGCGATCAAAGGGCTGGAAGATCGCGTACTTGGTGCCAAGGTCTCCGCGGGCCTTTGCCGTCGAAAGGGCGGCGAGAATTTTGGGAGACAGCCGATCGAGCGACTCTGACTTGTCGAGCCGGTCGTAAGTGCTGACGCTTCCGACCTCCGCGATGAAGTTGTCGAGTCGCTCCTTCTCCTTTGGGTCGAGGTTGTCCGCAGGCCGAACGACGAAGGCCAGCACAGGTATGCCACGCTCGCGGGCCTCGCGGAACTCGGCATGGGTGTAGGAGATGCCCTGGGGAAGAAGCGAGCCGTAGCGAGGACCGACCAGCAGCACCACGGCTTCTGCAAGCCGAAGGGCGCGGAGGCATGTCTCGATCGGCGTCTGGTCCTGTGCGCCAAACTGCTCCATTCCTCGGGGCTCATAGCCGGCCTTGGCAAGGTCGGCGGCGATCTGCTGGCGTGTGGGCTGCAGTTCGAGAGAAACGGAGCTTATGAAGACTTGGGTCACCTAACCCCTCCTATCCGAGCGAGCCAACGAACATGGAAGTGTCCCCTACAGGTCAAGGAACGGGACCTAGATGTTAGAACACGTGAAAACACCACCTTTCGTTTCGACCTTATGTTCGCGTGGTGATGCGCAAAGGGCTTCGCGAGCCAAAGTACTGCTCCTTCAATTCAATGCGTCGTCGGTTACGCTCTTGCGTTCTCGCTGCTAGCTTTCCGCGGCGATATGCAAGACGAACTCCGAGGAGTATTACGTGAATGTTCCCCGCCTTGCCTTTCCACGGTTGAATGCCGCTGCGTCAGCGCGCGGGATGCGAAGTGGGGTCACTGCACTTTGGACACTTCACTATCCTACTCATGCTTCGGTTAGCAAATCCAGGTACTTCTGGTACGCGTAAACACGGTCGCGGCGCTTCCCTGACGTCTCCTTCAGGATTTTCATCTTCTCCAGGATTTCGATGGCCTTGATCACCGTGGGTTTGCTGACCCCGAGCAGGTCGGTCGCGAGAGGGAGGGTGATCACAGGGTTCGATGGCAGGAGGTCCAAAAGTCGCACCGCCGGCACGGTGACGCTGTCATGGGCGATCAAGCGGGCTCGGTCAGTTCCGAGCAGTGCGAAGAGCTTTTCTGCCGCATGGACGCCATCATCGGCGGCCTCGCGCACGCACTCCAGAAAGAACCCCGTCCAACCCTCCCAGTCGCCATGCTCGCGCACTCCAGTCAGCTGCGCGTAGTACTGCGGCTGGCGCCGCTTGAGCGCGAGGCTGAGGTAGAGCATCGGACTCTTGAGCAAACCCCAATGTTCCAGGAGCAGGGCAATGAGCAGCCGGCCGATGCGGCCGTTGCCATCCAGAAATGGGTGGATGGTCTCGAACTGCACGTGTGCCAGTCCAGCCCTGACGAGGGGTGGAAGCGGATCATTGGAGTGGAGCCACTTCTCGAGCTGGGCCATAAGTTCGGGCACGACCTCTGGCGGGGGCGGAACGAACCGGGCGTTGCCGGGCCTAGTGCCACCCACCCAGTTCTGGGAACGGCGGATCTCGCCAGGCAGTTTGTCGGAACCGCGGACGCCGCGCATCAGGCGCTGATGTGCTTCACAGAGCAATCGTGTGCTCAGCGGCAGCCCATTGGCGCTGGCGATTTCTTGGCGGGCGAGGTTCAAGGCACTCACGTAGTTGCAGACTTCCTGAACGTCGTCGGGGTGTTCAGCTTGGTTGGTTGCCTCGAACATCACCAGGTCTTGGAGGGTGGCCTCGGTGCCCTCAATCTCTGAGGTGATGACAGCCTCTTTGCGGACAAACCCATACAAGAACCATTCGGCGCTGGGCACCATCGCGCCGGCGACGGCTAGTTTGCCGACGGCTGCCAACGCATCGGCGTGCAGGGCGGCGAGTCGAGTATCGAGCACCAGCGGAGGATTGGCGGGCGGCAACGGTGCGGGCACGAAGGCGCGAACCTCTTCTCCATTGGGGTCCGCCGCTCGTGAAATCCGGAATGTCCCCGTCAGACGGGTCATGGATAGGTACCTTTCCTTTACCAGTGGCTTCAGCTAGTAAATAAGTCTTGACTAGTATCGGCCACTAGTCAAGCAATGTTTACTAGGCAATGCCGCACCTGATCAATTCTGACGGGCGGGCGGCGACTCCGACGCGAATTAGCCATCTTGGGGTTGCGGTGGCATCACCGGTCGCATGTCAGTCTGGTCATTGTTAGAACGAAAGATAAAAAGTGCCAAAAGTGTCTCTTTAGCACGATAATGCCGATATAGTTGACAGAAGAGTCACTTATGGCAAAGACCAGTGAAATGACGGATGCGGCGGTTCGGGCGGAGCTCGGGGATCGCCTCTCGCGGCTTCGGCTTCAGCGGAACCTCTCCCAGGCACAGTTGGCCCGCGAGGCGGGCATCTCCAAGCGCACCCTGATCCGCTTGGAAAGCGGCGAATCGAGCCAGGTCACCAACCTCATCCGCGTGGTCCGCGCACTGGGCCTGCTCGGCAATCTGGATGCATTTGTTCCGCCGCCGCTCCCGAGCCCCATTGAGCAACTGCGCTCGCGAGCCAAGGAGCGCAGGCGCGCATCTCCGGGCGCGAAGAAGAGCGGGTCGCCAGCCAAGTGGACTTGGGGAGATGAATCATCAAAGGCCGGAGGTGAGCCGTGAGCACGGTTGCCGAGGTCCGGTTATGGGGAAGTTCGATCGGCGCGGTATCCGTGAACGGACCTGGCGATATCGCGATATTCGAGTACGACGCCGCCTTTCGGCGCAGCGGGATCGAAGTTGCGCCTCTCATGATGCCACTGGCCCAGCAGATCTACAGCTTCCCCGACCTGCCCAAGGCGTCGTTTCACGGGCTGCCGGGAATGCTTGCCGATGCGCTGCCTGACAAGTTCGGTAATGCCGTGATCGATGCGTGGCTTGCAGCGCAAGGCCGTCTGCCTCAGGACATCAACGCGGTGGAGCGCCTGTGCTACACAGGGAAGCGCGGCATCGGAGCCCTGGAGTTCAAACCCGCCCAGGGACCACCCAGTGGCAATTCAACAGTTCTCGATGTGGATGCTCTGGTGAAGCTCGCCTCCGAGGTGCTCAGCAACCGAGAGAACCTGCGGGGTTCATTTGCCGACCCGCACACGGAGCACGCCCTGCATGAGATCCTCCGGGTCGGCGCATCGGCGGGCGGTGCCCGCGCCAAGGCCGTCATCGCCTGGAATCCCAGGACCAATGAGGTTCGTTCCGGTCAGGTCAAGGCCCCCAGCGGCTTCGAATACTGGCTGATGAAGTTCGATGGCGTCACCAACAACAAAGACCGTGACCTCGCCGACCCGCAAGGGTTCGGTGCGATCGAGTACGCCTACTCGCTCATGGCGAGAGCCGCGGGCATCCGGATGTCCGAGTGCCGACTATTCGAGGAGAACGGACGACGCCACTTCATGACTCGGCGGTTCGATCGGCTTGATAATGGCGAGAAGCTCCACATGCAATCGCTCGGAGCCCTGGCGCACTTCGACTTCAACAACCCGGGAGCGCACTCCTACGAGCAGGCTCTGGCCGTCATCCGAAGATTGGGCCTGCCGATGGAGGCCGTTGAAGAGCAGTTCCGAAGGATGGTGTTCAACATCACCGCGCGCAATCAGGACGATCACGTCAAGAATATCGCCTTCCTCATGGATAAGGAGGGTAAGTGGTCGCTCTCGCCAGCCTTTGACGTCATGTACGCGTACAACCCTTCGGGTACATGGACCGCGAGCCATCAGATGAGCCTTGCGGGCAAGCGGGAGGGCTTCACGCTCGAAGACCTCAGAGCGGTAGCAGAAACGGCGTCGATGAGGCGTGGTCGCGCTGAAGCGATTGCGCGCGAGGTCACGACGGCGGTCGCGCGCTGGAGGGAGTTTGCCGCCACTGCCGGGGTTCCTCCCAAGCAGATCGAAATGATTGCCGCCGCCCATCCGCTCGATCTCGTTCCCGCCAAGACATAGGCGGGCAGGATTCCAGCACGGCCATCCATTCAGATCTCGCCAGCACTCCCCCAAATCGCGATGCGGCGGCCACCTTCCCCCTCACCACCCTCACCACCCTCACCACCCTCACCCCACTCACTCCCGCGTCATCCTCCTCCCCGTCCTCCCCCGTCCTCCCCCTCCTCCCCCTCCTCGCCTTCCTTCTCCTTCTCCTTCTCATCCTCATCCTCCCGTCACACGCCCGCTCCGCTCATCGGCCTCAAACTAGAGCGCTACGGCAAGTTTCGCCTTGATCCGGAAATACGTCGCCCGCGAAGATCCCGACAGGGCGGCGAATCTGACGATCCGCTCCTCTTCCGAGTGCAGCGCAGGGTCGTTTTGGACCGCGAGCACATGGGCGGCGCGGGTATCTGGGACCACCATTTGCAGCAGACTCGTCCGCCAGTCTGCCAAGCCGGCCCTGCGCAGTTGCGACCCCTTGCAGTAGTGGCGCATGGAGATGGCCGGGATCAAAGGCAGTAGTTTCCCCAGGAAGGCGTGCACCTCGTCATCGTCGAACCAATCACTGACTTGCCGATGCACTTCCGCATTAGCAGGGCAGAAATGCAGGATGATCGCGCGGTCCTCCAAGGCGCGCACGTTCGGGTTCAGGCTCTTCCACTCGTTGGCGATGAGGATCACATTGCTGGTCGTGGTGAAGGTGGCGGGCAGGCTTCCATCGTTCAACGTCACATTCGTGAGCCAATGCAGACGCTTCTCGCGAACGGTGTTGCACAAGGGTTTGAGCAGTCGGACACAGTCCGGATCGGCATACAAGCGGTCGAGATCATCCAATATGACGGGCTGATCGCGATAGTCGAAAAGCTGCCGGTACAAACCGAAGGGTTGAATGTGACCCTCGATGTACAGGATGCGATGGTCACGTGCTTCAGTCTTCTGCCGTGCCAAAAGCGCGCTTCGTACTCCCTCACTCTTGCCCGTGCCATGGCGACCAAGCAGCAGGACCAGTCCCAGTTCGCCGCGCGCGAACTTCGAGAGATAGAGATCGAGGTCCGCATACGCAGTGAGGCGGATCACTTCGCGGGGCACGGTGGGCGCTCGAGATCGCACTGACATTAAGCAGGCTCCCCGAAGACAAAGGATGACGAATGCTGAGACTCTGAGACTTCGATCCTGCCACTCTGTTGGCCCAAGGCCTTAGCCATCTCGAACTCGTCGCATGGTGTCCATGTGATGAGACTTGCCCAGCGCTGAACCGGTGCCGAGCGCCACTTTTCGGGGCGGAGGTCGATGCGCGGCGGGATCCAATCCGGCTGTTCGCAGCACATCATCCCAGGTCTTCAGATGGCGAATCGCTGCCTGATATAAGTTGGCCTGGTCGCGGGCAACTGCCGAAGCATGGACCGGCTTGCCCTCCCGGATGCGGGCGAGGATTGACTCGACAAGCAGTTCTTTCGACCACCTTCTATACCGCAGGCGTGAGGCATCCGCGGCTTGTGTGGTAAGCGGGGAACGCCGGCCGGTCTTGGCCCGCCGCGGCGGCATCATCGTGAGATGGGGATCCAGTCCTGCCGCCGAGACTGCTTCGCGCCAGTGGCCAAACAGCCGATGTCCAGCCTCCACCAGTGACCGCGGCTTGACCAGCCGCGCGACCACCGAATCGCCGCGCAGCGCTCGCATCAAGATCGCTTCGATCACGCGTTCCCGGTTCCAATACACCGCTCGTTGCAATGTGATGGGATTGACACCTGAAGCCAAGACGGCGTTGCGCCAGGAGCCGTAGTGACGGCGCGCTGCGGACACAAGATTGTCGTAGCGCTCATTCGGTTGCACCGCGGTCACGGGCTGGCGCTGGTGGGAAAGGCGGCGGATCATCGCGAGAATGGAGGGAGGGGACCATCGATCCGCGTTCAGCGCGCGTCGCGGGGGTATGCCAGCGGCCAAAATGGCATTCCTCCACGATCCGAAGATGCGTCGACCCGCTGCATATACCAATGGGTCGACGCCGTTCCGACCAGTGGTAAGGGCTCGACCTTCAGCCTCGCGTGCGAGGATGTGATGGATGATCTGTTCACGTGTCCACGTGTTGGGCATGATCATTCTCGCGTTTCCGTGATGATGCTCTCGAACCGGGACACGATGGCGGCGTGGTGCTTGTCCAGGTACTCCCGCAAACGCCCATTGGTGAGGAGGGTGCGCGCGTAGATCGCCAGCCGCAGCAGGTCCACGGTGTACTGCTTGTAAAGTTGGGAGTAGAAGTCGTGCTTCTGCTCAGCCTCAGTGAGATTCTTGAGCAGATCGCTCTTGCGCTGCGCCGCTTTGTTCCAAGGGTTGTACTTGCGGCCCCGTGATTCGCGATGTGATGCCGGTGTCTTGACGATCAGGGCGCGGGCAAAGGCCGTGCTGTAGTCCTTGTAGCCCGCCATGGCATGGAGTATCTCCTTCTGGCGCTGGGGTTTGACGTGCGTGAGCTCACGGGCGCAGGCCCGGTTGATCCTGCCCGCGTCGTACGCCGCTACGACGTCAGGATGCAGCTGCTTGAGCAGTGTCTTCCGAAGGCGATGGTTGAGGGTAGAGATTCCCAGCGCGGCAGCGATGGCTCCCTCATCGACTTCTTCCAGGGCTTTCTCGATCATTCGATGCTCTTGCACGGGAGAGACCCGGTTGACCATGCGGTTGCCGGTAAACGCCTCGCGTTCCCGGCTCACGATGCACGGAACGACCTCCACGCCCAGTTCCACGAGCGCACGGAGCCGCTGGACGCCGTCGAGAATGAGGTACTCTCCATCTTCAGGAAACACCACCAAGGGCTCGACGAGTCCGACCGATTTGATGCTGGTCAGGATGCGGTCGTATTCATGCTGCGACACTTTGCGCTCACGCAAGGGACGCAGGCGCGCCACAGGAACATCGATGGCCTCGAAATCGTTCACGAAGCGCCTCCTTCCCGCTGTTCGGATGAGATCCCGACCGCGTAGGTGCCGGTCAGGACCGGTCGCGTGTCCAGCCCCTCGCCGTGTAGCAGCTCCAGAAACTCCCGATCCTCCCAGAGTGAGGACAAACCATCCAGCAGGGTGTAGAGGCGGCGTTCCTTCCCTTGGGCTTCACGGGCAAATGAGTCCTTGGCGTGAGTGGCTTTGGAAATGTCTTCCGTCAGGGCTGCCACGCTGTATTCCACGGCGCCTGCGCCCCTGCGCTTGTGCATCTCCACGCGAGCATTGATAATGCCGCGCGCTCGGGCAAAGTTGAATGTGCTCACAATTCCCTGATCAAACGCATCCATGAGGACATTCTGGATCGTCGCATTGTCAGACTGGGCCACCAGAACCGCAAACGAGATCGGGATGATCTCTTGCTCGACCGCTTGGATGAGCCGGTCTTCGCCATTCTCCACGAGCTTAATGAACTGGCGGATGTATTCGACGCTGCGGCACGCGATCTTGGCGATCTTCGCAAAGTCCCAACCCTCATCATGCAATAATTTGAGCTCACGTGCGAAGTGCATCGTGCCGGGCCGTGCCCGGGCCAGATTCTCGACCAACGATTCGAGGTAGGCCTGCTTGCGCGTGCAAGTGACCACTTCGGCACGAATGTGGGTCTTTCCCAGGCGCTGATGGGCGATCAACCGCCCCTCCCCGCAGATAAGTTCGTAGACGCCCTCCTTGGCCAGAAACCGGTCGTTGACGCGGATGTCCTTGACCTGCCCGATGGCATCGATGCTCTGAACATTGAGTGCAAACTGCCCCTCATCGCGGGTGCGGGAGTTGATTACGCGAATCTTGTCCACGGGAATCAATTCGCGCCTGCGGTCCCGCATCAAACGTATGGGTGCATGGCTCATTCACGACCTCGCCAATTGGAAGATGAACTCCAGGCCGGTATGTCCGTACATGACCAGCCGTGCTTCCGACGATCCGAACACGCGAATTCCGCGCTGGCGCACCAGGATGCGCGGAAGGGCCACATATCCCAGAATTTGCGGCCCTTCACTGGCTGAGACAGGCACCCCAAGTGTGATGTCCACCACGCCCCGATCATCCGGCCGAAAGTACCAATACTGGTTGTACCCGTGCGGAACCGGCACGGATGGCTGAATCAAGACCGTGAATTTTCCGTTGACGACCAGAAAGTCGTCGTAACTCTCCACGTGCTGCACCGTCTGCCGGAGCTGGGTCTCAACCTGGGCCCGGATCTCGCCGGTGGCGGTCTTGAATAGCTGCTGATAGGCCGAGTCCAACGAGCGGAAGTGTGTGGCGTAGGTGCTGACGGAAGGCGCTGACTCATCCGCGCTCACCAGAGAAGCTCGAAGCAGGCCATGCTCTTGGTGGACTCTTTCCAAATGGGACAACATCGTCTCGGGCGAGAAGCGCAGTGCCGCCTGGGCCAGTATCGCCTGGGCACGGTCAAAGACGATTTGATCCACCAACGGATCAATGGCACCCGCTGTCCGGACCCACTGAGCGACCGGGTTCCTCCGCGTCGGGGTCTTGAGCTTGCTGCTCGTCTTGTTGTAGACGAGCGTTCCCGCGTACATGATGTTGGTGAGGATCCGCCGGATTTTCTCGACGTTCCAATGCCCTCCCCGTGCTGAGCGGGCGCCGTCGGCATTGAGTCGCGTGGCGATCTGCTCCATGGAGCTTCCGGTTTCGATGTACTCATCGAAGATGCGTCGAACGATGGTGACCTGCTCATCCGGTCCCAATGCCAAGGTGACGCGCTGATTCTGGATGCTCTTCTTCTGGCCGTGGTACAGGATGTGCAAGCGTTTGCGCGATTCATCAAGGAGCAGGCGGTCAAAGCCGTACGGTGCGCTTCCGCCGGCCCAATAGCCCTGCTGGGCGATCTTGATGCACCCGTGGAAGACCTTGGCGCTCAGCTCCTTGCTGTATTGGGCGGCTCGAAAGCGCTCGAACTGCACGTAGACCGGGTAGAGCGGGTCATCCGGACGAGGCATGCCCAGCGTGGTGTAGATGACCTGCTTGCCATTCTTTTTGCACTCAGCGCTGTAGGTCGCCGAGAGGTCGATGTCCTGGAATCTCCCCCACCGACTGACATCCAGGCAGAGCACGAAGTCAAAGTCAGATCGCTTCTTGACCCAGTTGTCCATCATGTCATGGAAGCCATCGCGGCCTTCGGCCGTCAGGCCGGATTTGCCGCGATCTGCGAACTCATGGATGATGTCGACCCCATTGTCGTTGGCCCACTTCTGAACCAGTTCCTGCTGGATGGCGACCGAATTCTCCTGGCGATCCCGCGCTGAGTGGCGGTAGTAGGCCACGCCCCGAAAACGCGGCGCAGGTGACGTCTCCGCAGGTGATGCCTTGGTCCACCAGGGGGTCTGATTCGTCGTGGGCATAAGTCCTACTCACCAAGGCCATCGTCGTCTCACCGCGAAGTCTTCTCGGCGATGACGACGATGGTTGTTGAGCAGTATGGGCTCGCAGTGTGACGTTTAGGGCGCTGTCTCTGTGACTTCTCTGTGACGAGGTGACCCGGCCAGACTCAGCATGTACCGGCCACGGTACCCGATGATGGCATCCGCCAGATCACCCATGCCGCCACGACGCAGCTTGGTGCGCAGTCGCCGGACACCCGCTCGCAGGACTGCGGTATCGATCAGCACATCGTCCCAGATATCTTGGAGGAGGTCGAGGTGAGTGACATATCGGTTCACACTGCGTGTCAATCGGGCCAGGAGCCAATATCCCTGGGTATGACCCAGATGGAGGCTCTTGCCCTTCCATACCACGGAGAGTGTGGCTTCATCCAGGTAGGGACCACTGGCTGGCAAGCGGTTTGGGTGTGAATTCCTCGGTCCGCCTTTATCGGCTCGGCCAACATTGGTGTTTGTCTCGTGCACCAGTGTGGCGATTTCCCGGGCGCATTGGGCAGCACTCAAGATGGTCTCGTTCAATTTGTTGCTTAGTACCTCCAACTTGCGGTTCGGATCGGTTGTCATGCTGTTCTCCCTTTGGCGTTGACCACCGGGAACTCGACCTCGACATGTGATAGGGCCCGCGATACCCAGCCCCAGCTCATCGCGCCGAGGCCAAATCCACGGGGGGCCGGTATCGACGATGGCTCCATCGTCGTGGTTTCGGTGAGATGCCACATGCGCGGGGACCGCAATCCGCCAAAAGGTGCGACATTGCGACTCCGGTAGGTGACAGACGAAGACTTACTCCCAAGTCTGGGTATCAGTCGCTCACCGTTGTGAGACAAACTGCCTCAACATCCCCATACGAGACGCAACGCAATTTCGGCATCACGCTCTCGATCTACGAGGGCAAGAAGAATCGTGGCCATTTGGACCCTTATTGTCTATCGTTGGAAGTCGTTTCCTGGAAGTGCCTTATGCAATCCCACCTTGGGGCCTAGTGGGCAGCTAAGCGCTAGAGCGGCTAAGATTGGGGCTAGTCTGGGGAGTTCTGAGAAAGGCCTCGTAAAGAGGCCTTTTCTCGTTAACGGTCTGGGCCTTTCGCCCACCGCGCGTATCTCTCGGGAATCGTGGCACTTCCTGAAGCTCCACGATTTGCCGGGCGCTCTCGAATCCGAGACATCGCATCGCCGTTTCGGTCGCCACGCCGGGGTTGGGGGCCGAAAGTCTCTCCGCGCTCTCAAACGCCCGAGCGGGTCTGGTTAACGCGCCGCCGGGGTGAACGAGGGGTGAGATTCGGACCCTGCGCCGCTCCCCGACCGTTTCGCGTATTCAGAGGCAGACGGCCCGCACCGGACGCGGGCCCCATTCCAGCATCAGGTGCGAAGCCGAGCGCCAAGCGCACGCCCGCACGGATGCATGTCCCCCTTCACGGAGGATGTGCCCGTGCACGACACCGCGCTCACGGATGATGCGCCCGCCCCCACCCCCCCAACCGCCTCGCTTGATCCCGATGCCCCGACCTCGCCCGCCGCGCGGCTGGACAACATCGCCGCCATCTTTGCGGAGGGCATCCGCCGCCGGCGGCGACAGGTCGCCATTTCGGGGCCGAGCATCGAGCATCAAGAAGTCTGCCCGGCTCGACTTGAACTCTCCGAGCATGCTCGCCCTGATCCGTCGCGTGGTTAACAAACCGAGAGACCACGAGAACGGAGTTCATGATGGCGATCGATGTGAATGCTGCCGAAGGTGCCTTGGAACAGATGACGGTGCCGCAACTGAAGCAGCGGTACGCCAAGGTCTACGGCGAAGAGACACGCACGCACCACAAGGTGCTGCTCATCAAACGGATTCTCTGGCGGATGCAGGCGCTTCGGGAGGGGGACCTCTCGGAGCGGGCACGCCAGCGGGCACGCGAACTGGCCAACGACGCTCACCTGCGACGAAGCCCGCCACGCGCCCAATCGCTGGACGCGCCCAAGCCCCGGGCCAATGGCGAGAGCGTGGTGAGCGTGCCCATCCACACGCGAGAGGACGGGCGGCTGCCGCCACCCGGGACGGTCCTCCGCCGCGAGTACAAGGGCCGCGCCGTGTTTGTCCGGGTGCTGCCAAAGGGCTTCGAGTTTGAGGGAGAGGTCTACCGGTCGCTGAGCGCCATCGCGGCGAAGGTGACCGGCTCGCACTGGAACGGATTCCGCTTCTTCGGGCTCAACGAGCCCGGCACCACGGAGGGCAACGTATGAAATCGTCCATTAGTACAGCACCACCCAAGCAGTCCGGCATACCGACGGTGCGGTGCGCCATCTACACCCGCAAGTCCAGCGAACAGGGACTCGAGCAAGAGTTCAACTCGCTGCACGCCCAGCGCGAGAGCGGCGAGGCCTACGTCGCCAGCATGAAGCACGAAGGCTGGGTCGCGCTGCCGGACCAGTACAACGACGGCGGCTT
>JBGASM010000023.1:0-57827 GCA_044229655.1 Phycisphaerales bacterium
CCCGCCCCTACCCCCCTGATGTCGTAAGTCCTTATTGGGGGGCAAGAGTGTGCGCATGGAGGCGAGCCACTAGATCACGCTGGTGCGCACAAGACAGCACGCTGATCGCAAGCAGAAAAAGAATCGCGATGTTTCTTGCGATTTTGGCGAAAACGAGCGCTGGACTCAGGGCGGGTTTTTCGAGGCGCGACGAGTTTTGGGGAGTTTTCCCGAGTTTTGGCGGGTTTTGGCGCGCTTGTGTGTCGGCCGATTTGGACGACTGATCACCCTTGTGCGCACGAAAATGATTCCGTGATTTTGGAGTTGCTTTTGGCTGCGCCAGTCAGTGAACACGGCGTGGCGTCATGGGGCGATCCAGAGCCAGAGGGGCGCGCGCTTCACAACCGCGCCCGTGCCGCGCAACTCGATGAAGAACTCCACCGCATCGACGAGCCGATCGCGCTGACGATCCGGATCGGGCGCGATCTCCACCTGGGGCAGTGTGAACTGAATCTCAGGCGTGACCCCTTCTGTGGTGATCTCTTCGGCGCGGATGCGGCGCGAGTCGCGGGAAATCTCAGGCCAGTCTGTCGTGCGCGTCTGCTCCCCGGTGTCCGAACTGCGGCTGCGATATTCGCGGATGGTGTCGCGGCGCACGAGAGCGATGTCGAGATCGATGCCGCGCGAGCGCAACGCTTCCGCCCCTTCGACATGAAATGAAAACGCTTCGCCAAGATCGCAAGTCGATTGTGCGGAGATGATGCGCAAACTTCGCAGCGCTGCGGCTCCGCGCAATACGAGCCAGCGCGCGCAGAGCGCCATGAGCGCCGCGAAGGCGGCCACGATGCAAGCGCCGGCCGCATCGTTGGACGTGAGGCGGAGTGCGGCGATCGGACAGATCAAGCACATCAAGGTCATGACGATGAACAGGAATGGGCCGAAGTTCCAGAGGGTGTGCCAGAGAGAGTCGGTCCGCACCGGCCGCCAAGACCAGGTCGTGTCGTCGCGCCGCACCACGCTGGGGGCGCTGGCGCTGTTACCCCAGAGCCAGATTCCCATTCCCAGCGACGCAAAGGTCGCCACCGTGAGGATCGGCGGGGACACAAAGGTCAGCAGTTCAAGGTTTCGATCGGGGCGGACTTCTGAGGGATCGTCGGGATCAACGATGATGGTCGTGGTTAATCCCGACTGAAAGCGGCTCACGCGATCCTTGTCGGGACCATCTTCGTTTCCCCATGAGTCGATGACCATGACGGCGCGCTGCGGAACTTCGTTGTACTCGTACTCCGCGGTCGCATGCCAGGAATAGCTGGTCCCATTGTCCGAGTCGTAAGAGACTTCCTGATGCGCTTCGACAATGCGTGCCTCAACCTCGACGAAGCGAGTGGCCGCATCGCACGCGCGAAACATGGCGATGATGAGATAGAGTGAGATGCCGCCAAAGACGACCGCACAGAGGATCGGGAGCGCTGTCCAGGTATTGAACTCTCCCGTGGTGCGAGACTCTTTGGGCAACATCACCACGATGATGTCTCCAGGCCCGGGGAATGTCGGATCAGGTCGCGACTCAACTCAGGTTCATCGTCATCAGGAACTCCGCGTTGCTCTTGGTTTTCTGGAGGCGGGTCTTGAGCAGTTCCATGGCTTCGACGGGGTTCATGTCGGAGAGGACCTTGCGCAGGCGGTAGACCAGTTCGAGTTCCTTGCGGTCCAGCAGGAGTTCCTCGCGCCGGGTGCCCGAGGCGCTGATGTCGATGGCGGGGTAGACGCGTTTCTCGACGAGCCGGCGGTCTAGGTGCAGTTCGCTGTTGCCGGTGCCCTTGAACTCTTCGAAGATGATGTCATCGGCCTTGGAGCCGGTGTCGATGAGGGCGGTGGCGATGATGGTGAGTGAGCCGCCCTTTTCGATGTTGCGGGCGGCGCCGAAGAACTTCTTGGGTTTCTGAAGGGCGCCGGTGTCGATGCCGCCGGTGCCGATCTTGCCCGAGTGGGGCATTTCGTTGTTGTAGGCGCGCGCCAGCCGGGTGATGGAGTCGAGCAGGATCACGACGTGATCGCCGAGTTCGACCATGCGCTTGGCCTTGTCAATGACCATCTCGGCGACCTGAACGTGGCGGCCGGTCTGCTCATCGAACGTGGAGGCGACGACCTCGACGGACTTGTCGGTGTTGCGGCGGAAGTCGGTCACTTCCTCGGGGCGCTCGTCGATGAGGAGGACGATGATTTTCACCTCGGGGGAGTTTTTGGTGATGGCATTGGTGATCTTCTGGAGGAGGACGGTCTTGCCGGTGCGCGGCGGGGCGACGATGAGAGCGCGCTGTCCCATGCCCAACGGGGTGACGAGATCGACGACGCGGGTGTTGACTTCCGCGGCCTCGGTTTCGAGCACGAGGCGTTTGTCGGGGTGAAGGGGGGTGAGGTCTTCGAAGTTGGGAAGGCGCTGGAGTTTGTCGGGGCTGCGTCCGTTGATGGACTCGACGCGCAGGAGCGCGAAGTAGCGTTCGGATTCCTTGGGCGGGCGGATGGTTCCCTTGACCTGGTGTCCCTGGCGGAGGCCGAAACGGCGGATCTGGCTGGGGCTGACGTAGATGTCGTCGGGGGATGCGAGGTAGGAGGAGACGGGATTGCGGAGGAAGCCGAACCCATCGGGCAGGACTTCGAGAACGCCCTCGCCGATCATGAGGCCCTGCTTGGCCATGCGGCTCTTGAGGATGCGGAGGATGAGTTCCTGCTTGGTAGCGGGCGCACCTTCCTCGAGCACGTTCTCGAGGCGGGCGACTTCCTGCAACTCGGCCAGGGGCATCTTCTGCAGCTGGGCGAGGTTGATGGGCTCGCCGTCGGGGGTGGTGCTGATGGGGGCGCGGCCGGCCTCCATGGCTTCGAGGTTGGCGGCTTCGGCCTCCAACTGAGCGTCGGAGGGAAGTTCATGCGGACGGATCGGTGGGGACATGGAGGATGGTCCGCCGCCTCCGCCGTGGTTGCCGCCGCCGCCTCCACCACCCATCATGCCGCCTGGGCCCTTGCGTTTCTTGCGGCGATGGTTTTTCTTGTTGCGGTCCCAGTGGGGGCGGTTGGAGGAGGAGGGCTGAATCTGCGGTTGATCTGACATTGATCCGAACATGATCTGCGAGTGGGCGGATGGGAGAAAAGCGGGGCCTGTACAACAGAGAGATGACAGGGGGTCGCCATCGCGTCTCGCGCGAGAGGGAGGAGCCGGCGGAGTGCAGAGGCGCAGTGCTTTTCAAAGGTTGCGCCCGAGCCGAACGCACAACGCGTCGGAAGGCCGGCGGAGAATCACAGGGTTTCATCACTCGCTGCGGCGCGGGTCAGCAGAGCGGTTGCTCGTGCGGAAGGGCGGGCGCGCGGGGTGAGGTCAGGTATTTCCTTCGCTTGCGATTCGAGGCGGGATGAGGCGCGGAGCCGTTTGGAAAGGGGCTTTGCGCGTCGACCGCTGAAAGCGGGTCCAGAAGTGCAGCGTGTGCTTGAAGGCTACGTTGTTTTCTGGAGGATCCGTGCAAGGACGGAAAGGACGTGCGATCTGAGCATAGCGGGATCGCCCGTGTTGACAATGACATAATCGGACATTTTTCGTTTGAGGTTGAGCGGAAGTTGGGCGGCCTGGCGGCGGCGGAGTTCGGCGGCGGTCCAATTGCGTGTGGCGCGGAGGCGCTCAAGGCGCAGCGCCTGGGGAACGTAGATGAAGATGACGGCGTCGCACTCCTTATGGAGTTTGGCCTCGAAGAGGAGAGGAGCGTCGATGACGAAGGCCTTGGGGAGGCGGGCGGCAGGGGTGCGGTGGCGGATGGAGTTCCAGGCGCGGTGGCGATCGGCTTCGATCAGGGGATGGAGGTAGGCTTCGGCTTTGCGGCGAGCGGCTGGGTTGGAGAAGATGAGGGCGGCGAGGCGGTCGCGGTCGATGCGACGAGTCGAGGGGTTCAGGATGGAAGGGCCGAGGAGGGCGGCCAGGCGGCGCGCAACGGCTGGGCGGGCGAGGGCGGCGCGGATCTGGTTATCGGCGTTTGATACTTCACAACCTGCTGAGGCAAGGATGTTTGCGACATGTGACTTGCCGGAGCCGATTCCGCCTGCGAGGCCGATGGTGGGGATGAACGGTTTGGGCATGGGGTGGATTGATGCGCAAGAAATTTGTCAAGATGGGGCCATTGTTTGCACTATTTCGGCAAATAACAGATGATTTGGAAACCAGGAGAGAAGAGTCGGCGAAGTGTAGATTGTCGTGGGGTATGGTGGGCTATCTCTGGACGATTCTGCCAGGATGCGGTAATCGACCAAAAGGAACATGCTAATCGGACCGTCGGATGGCGATGGTTACGGATGTCCAAGAGGGCAGCGAAGCCGTCTACGCTATCGGACTTTCTAAGTCTCTGTCGTTCATGCACTTGAAAGTAAGAATTTCGTGGAGAGGAGGTAAAAAGAGGAA
This sequence comes from Phycisphaerales bacterium, assembly GCA_044229655.1. Taxonomy (GTDB): domain Bacteria; phylum Planctomycetota; class Phycisphaerae; order Phycisphaerales; family UBA5793; genus JBGASM01. Next base: position 4,421 of record JBGASM010000023.1, read on the forward strand.
CCAAAGAGGGCTGAACGACGAAATAGATGGCTCGAATATCGTGCGGATCTGTCCTCATGCTTCCCGGGGGGCGGTCACCAGCAAAAAGAAGCATTTTCCGGGGAGCGAGGGGTCTACGGACCGGTTTTTCACAGCCAAATACAGGCAAGAAAGAAGTGGAGAAGAGAATTATGAACAAGGCGATTTTGAGCGTGGCGGGTTTGGCGGCCCTTGCGGCTGCCAGTGCGGCGAATGCGGCAAAGATCACGATCATTGATCTGGGCGTGATCAACCCCGGTTACAACCACTCGCAGGATTACGTCCTGGCGGGCGAGCACCGCGGCTACGGCATGCGGTTCACGATCACGCAGGACATCACGCTGGGCAGCGGGCTGTTCCTCGTGCACGACACGTTCGGGTCCACCGCGGACACCGAGACGGCGCTGTATGTCGACGGCGGCGGTTTGCTTGCAATGAACGACGACTTCGACTCGGGCGTGAACTATGACTCCTATCTGGCGTTCGGCGACGCTTCGCAGCCCGCGAATCCCTACAACGGGCTGACGCGTCAGGGTAATTCGTTCCCGAATCCCGTGACGCTGGCCGCGGGCACCTACGTGTTTGTCGTCGGTCCGTTCCAGTCGCAGTGGGACGAGTTTGACATGTTCGACTCGAAGATCAGCGACGACGACACCTTCGATGACGGCGGGCGTATCTGGTACTGCAACCTGACGTACGGGGAGATTCCCGCGCCGGCATCCCTGGCGGTGGCTGGGCTGGGCATGTTCTTCGTCGGCGGCAGGAAGCGTCGGCAGGCGTAAGTGAGATTTGCACACACCCGGAATATGGGTGTTGAGTTTGACTCAAGCAAGGCCGGTCTCGAAAGAGATCGGCCTTGTTCGTTTTTCATCATCATGGGCAGGCGATACGCTTGGCGATCATGCAATCGAACGCAAAGACGGTGGCGGAGTATCTGGCGGAGTTGCCGGCGGACCGGCGTGCGGAACTGGAGAAGGTCCGGAAGGTGATTCTGGACAATCTCGACAAGGACTACGAGGAGGGGATGGCGTATGGGATGATCGGGTATGCGGTGCCGCACCGGGTGTATCCGGAGGGGTATCACTGTGACCCGAAGCAGCCGCTGCCTTTTGCGGCGCTGGCGGCGCAGAAGAATCACCTGGCGGTGTACCTGATGTGCGTGTATGGGAGCGAGAAACTGGAAGGGGAGTTCCGCAAGGCGTGGGCGAAGACGGGGAAGAAACTGGACATGGGCAAGTCATGCATCCGCTTCAAGAAGGCGGATGATCTGGCGCTGGAGGTGATCGGCGAGACGATCCGGAGCATGCCGGCGAGCAAGTACATCGCGGCGAGCGAGGCGGCGCGGAAGTCTGCGGGGCGAGCCGGTGGGAGCGGGGGCGGCGGAAAGGGCGGGATGGACAGCGGGGGGGCGCACGGAGGAGGGCGGCGCGGTTCGAGCGCGGCGCACGGGGGCATGAAGCATTCCGCGACGTCGAAGAAGGGCGCGCGGTAAGCGGAAGGATGTGGGGGGGAGGCTGAGCGCGGGGGGATTACGGACCCTTGGAGACGTCCTGGCCGCGGAAGTGGCGGGTCATGTCGCGGAAGAGGACGGCGACCTGTCCCTTCTGGACAGCGCCCATGCCGCTTTCGCTGGAGGAGCGTTCGACAAAGGACATGAAGCCGCCAACGCGTTCGGCTGTGAGGGGGCGAGAGCCTTCCTGAGCGCGTTCCTCATCGCGCTGGGCCTGGGCCTTGGCGTCGGCGAGTTTCTCAGAGTCGCTCTTGTTGTCGGGCGTATCGTCGAAGCGCTCGCCGATTTTCATGAGGTCGAGCATGAGGTTGTCGAGGTAGGCAGCGCGGTCTTCGGGGCTGAGTTGGGAGTATTCGGCGGCGGAGTCGGACATGAGGTCGACGGCCAGTTTGCGCATGTTCTCTTCGATCTGGTCGCGCATGGACTTGGAGAGTGCGGACATGGTTTCGGCCATGTAGGCCAGATCGTCCTGGTCCATGTTCTTGAAGCGTTCCATCATGTCGAGCATGTAGTCGAGGCGTTCCTTGGGGGGAAGGCGGTTGAAGTCCTCATCCATCACGAAGGCGGAGACATCGTCGAGGCCGGCGCTGGCGACGTCGGGCGCCTTGTCGGGAATGAATCCCAAGCCCACCCAGACGCCGGCGGCGAGGATGATGACGCCTGAGGTGACGCTGGCGGTCCAGAGAAACGCGGGATGTCCGAAGAAACCTCTTAAGCCTGTCATGATGCGTACCTCACGATGCGGATGCCGATGTGGGGGGCGGGGCTGATGACGGAGCGGGGGATGTGAGTTACTGGGCCCACTTGGGGTCGGTCCAGTTTTCGAGATGGTCGGCGGACCCATCCCAGAAGGATGCGTTCTTGCCGGTGTCGGCGCCGCCGCCGCCATGCCAGGCATCGGCATCGGCCAAGACGGGCCACTTGCCGGGTGTGGTTTCGTAGAAGACGGTGACGGTGCGGGCGACGGTGCGGGGCGACTCGCCGCGGAAGATCTCGCGTGCGAACATGATCCAACCGGGCCAATACTCGTAACTGGAGCCGAGGGACTCGCCCACGCCGGTGTCGTCGGCGGGGCAGAGGAAGACGTCGAAGTTGCTGATGTAGTCGTCGAGGGTGGCCAGCAGGCTTTCCTCCTCGCCGTCGTCGTACTGATCCTCGGAAAGGGGGAGGACGTAGGGGAGGTAGTTACGGTTATCCGGCAGGTAGGCGATGAGGCCGACGGTTGCGCCGTGCAGGTTTGAGAGGCACTTGGTGCGCAGGGCGCTGGCCCGGGCCTTGGCCAGAGCGGGGCTGAGAAGGCCGATGAGCAGGGCGATGATGCCCATGACGACGAGGAGTTCAACAAGCGTGAAGCCGCGGCGAATGCTCCGCAGCCGACCGAATACTGGATTGGCGGGTTTTCGGCTCATGCGGTTTCTACCTCCGGCGGGCCTGAGCGTTGCGGCCGGCGCGCCCCGCTTCATCGACAATATGCAGGCGTTTACAGCATGAACCACCAGCGAATGTCAGGGGGCTGGGGTGCGCCCCCGTGGGCCGGCCAGGCTCACCCAAGCCAGGGTCATGAGGAGGCCGCCTGCCGCGTCGAGGCCAGCGAAAATCAGCCAGATTCCGGGCACGCCGCCGCCGGCGAAGTGGTGATAGAGCACGACGGCGCAATAGGCGACCTTCAGGAGGATGCCGAAGGGGATGAGGTTGCGGTTGGCCGCGGGCTTGCGGGCAATGGCCAGGAACATGAGGCCGAAGGTCACCAGAATCGCGGCGGGAAAGTGGATGTAGCCCCAGTGGTTGGGGGGGGTGACAGCCATCTTGGTGAAAATGGCTGGGCCGGCAAAGAGGAAGGCAGCGCCCAGGAGCAGGTCATACAGCCCGACGAGCGCGAAGAGGGCGCGGACCAGCATGGTTTTGTTCTGCTTCATGGCGGGGCGATTCCTGAACAAGAGGTGTATTGCGCTGCGGGGCGCGCAGGAACTTGGCGCTGAAGGTGTCGTGACGGAAGCGCGTGAACTCCTCACTATACAGGCGCACGACCAGATTTCTGAACCCCTGCTGCAACTGGGAGCGCGTCATACCGCGCGGCTCGAAGGTGACGTCAAAGAGCGTGCTGCGCTCCCAGGGGCGCTGCTCGGCGAGCCGTCCTTCATCGCGCAGCCGGGCATAAAGGGGTGTGCCGGGGAAGGGGGTCTGCAGGGTGACCTGGACATCGAAGAGTTCCATGTCGCGGGCGGCGTCGAACACGCGGTCGAACACGCCGGCGTCCTGGCCATCGAGCCCGAGGATAAAGCAGCCGTTGACGCGGATGCCGTGCTGCTGGATGTTGCGGACGGCGGCGCGGTAGCCGGGGAACTTCCTGAGTTTCCAATCGCTGCGGAGTTCGAGGCGATGGAGGCCGGCCTCCACGGGGCTTTCCAGGCCGATGAGGACCTCCACGCAGCCGCTGCGGTACATGAGTTCGAGGAGCTCGTCATCCTCAGCAACGGAGATGTCGGTTTCGGTGAACCAGCGCACATCGCGCTGGGCGAGCAACGGGAGGAAGTCCTTCCACCAAGGGACGTTCACGAGCGAGTTGTCGTCGGCGAACTCGATGAAGGGGCGCGGGCGGCCGGCGCGGGCGCAGAGGTCGATGATGCGGTCGATTTCAGCGAGGACCTTGGCGGCGGGCTTCTGCTTGTACTTGCCGGTGAGGAGGATTGAACTGGCGCAGAACTCGCAGCGCCATGGACAGCCGCGGGTCGTCTGGACGGTGAAGCGGTTGTAGCGGGCGGGATCGAGCAGCTCGAAGGCGGGCATGGGCGCAGCGCAGAGGTCAAACTCGCGGGCGAGGGGGCCTGAGCGGCTGGAGTAGATGCCGTGAAGCGCGTGGCGCTGGGCGGCGCGGACCATTTCGGGCCAGCACACTTCGCCTTCGCCGACGCAGACGGCATCGGCGTGGGCCAGGGCTTCATCGGGGAGCGCGGTGACATGGAGTCCGCCCATGGCGACGGGCACTCCCAGAGCGCGGTAGCGATCGGCGAGGTGGTAGGCCTCGTTGATCTGGGCGGTGAATGAGGAGATGGCCACCAGGTCAAAGCGTTCGAGATCGGCGGAGGCGAGCGCAGCGACGTCGTCAACCTCGCGGTAGACCAGTTCGTGGCCCGGGGGTGTGCAGCCGGCGAGGGTGAGCAGGCCGAGGCTGGGGAGGCGTGCGATGACGCGGCTGCGCTCGAGCACGCCCGGGAGCGTGAGGCCGAGGCGGAGCAACTCGGGGTCGCAGGCGCGAACTCCGCTCATGGCGATGAGGCCGATGCGCATGGTCAGGCTCCACCCTCCGGGCCGGCGGACAGCAGGTGACTCATCGTGAGGGCGGCTGTCCAGAAGACGCCGACAGCGAGACTGAGGACGGGGATGAAGAAGAGGTGGCGGAGGGGTTTCCGCCACGCGGAGAGGAAGCAGACAGCGGGCATCGTCACGGCGCCGATGAGCAGAGCCAGCGCGGGGATCTGCAGGGCGGGAGCATTCAGGTCGAGGGCGCGTGCGGTGAGTGCGAAGGTGATGTTGAGCAGACCGGTGCCGAAAAAGGCAATGTGGCCCAGACGAAGCAGGCGGCGCGGCCAGGAGTCGTACCCGCCGAGCCAGCGGTCCTCATGGAAGAAGAGGCCGATGACTGCGCCGCTGAGCACGCCCGCACTGAGCCAGAGCCAGCCGAAGGCGAGGTTGAACTCGTCGGTGAGCATCACCAGATTATTCGTAGGCGCAGGGGTGACGTTGCAACGAAACGAGCGCGAAACCCGCGCGGATGCGCTGCGGCTGCGACTGGTTCGCAACGAGCGTGAGGGGAGGAGTGCAACCTCGGATGCCGGATCGCATAAACTGCCTATCAACTGTTCTGGTTGGGTTCGCCACACCTGCACATCTCTCCACCTAAAGGGTCACACCACCATGTCTGGCACCGCTTGCGTTTCGAGTTTCCGCGTTCTGGTTGCATCGGCGTTTCTGCTGCCTGCGGCGGGATTGCCGGCGGTGTCGCCGCAGTGGGCAGCCCCGGGCGCGGGAGCGTCGATCATCGCGCTGAGCGGGGACGAACCGTCTGGGCACTGGGAAGGCGCGATCGAGTTGCCGGGAATGAAACTCGAATTGAACATCGACCTTGCCAAATCCGAGGCAGGGTGGACAGGCGACATCTCGATTCCCATCCAGAAACTTGCGGACTTCGCGCTGACGGACATCGTGATCGAGGGCAGCGTGGTTTCTTTCAAGATCGGGAACATTCCGGGCGACCCGACGTTCAAGGGTGAAACGGCGGCCGACGGCAATTCGATCACGGGCACGTTCACTCAAGGCGGCGGGGCATTTCCCTTTACGCTCACGCGCGCGGCAGACCCCGCGGCGGCAGCGGCCGATGCGCTGGCGGGTTTTCCGGAGTGGGTGGACAAGGTGCGAGGGGATTGGAAGGTTCCGGGATGCGCTGTGGGGATCGTGTACCAGGACAAAGTGATTTTCGCGCAGGGGTTCGGGCAGCGCGACGTGGAGCAGAGTCTGCCGGTCACGACGAAGACGCTGTTTGCCATCGGCTCCTCGTCGAAGGCGTTCACCACGTTCACACTGGGACTGCTGGCTGATGAGGGGAGACTCGACTGGGACAAGCCGGTCCGCGACGTGATGCCCGACTTCAAACTCGAGGACGACTTCGCGTCATCCCACATGACGCCGGTGGACCTGGTGACGCATCGATCCGGACTGCCCAGACATGACCTGATGTGGTACAACTCGTCATTCACACGCAACGAGATGTATCACCGGCTGGCCTACCTGCAGCCCAACAAGGATTTCCGTACGGCGTTCCAGTACAACAACCTGATGTTCATGACGGCAGGGGTGCTGGTGGAGCACATCACGGGCAAATCGTGGGAGGAAAACGTCCGGGCACGGGTCTTCGAGCCGCTCGGAATGGCCCGGTCGAATTTCTCCGTCGTCGCTTCGCAGGCGGACGCCGACCATGCCCTGCCCTATCAGGACAAGGATGACGTCGTGACCGTGATGCCGTTCCGCAACATCGACAGCGTGGGGCCTGCAGGGTCGATCAACTCGTGCGTGGAGGACATGACCCAGTGGCTGCGCGTGCATCTGAACGATGGCAAACTGGGAGACAAGCAGATCGCCACTCCGGGAACAGTGCAGCGCCTCCACCTTGCGCAGATGATCGACGGCGGGTTCAATCCTGAGGAGCCTGAAGTCATTCCGACGGGGTATGCGCTGGGCTGGTTCACCGAGGCATATCGAGGTCACTTCCGCATTCATCACGGTGGCAACATCGATGGATTCTCCGCCCAGGTGGCGTTTCTGCCCAAGGAGTCCATTGGCGTCGTCGTGCTGACGAACATGAACGGCACGGCCCTGACGGACGTGGTGGCGCGAAACGTGGCGGACAGGCTGCTCAAACTTGATCCCATCGACTGGAACGCACGCTGGCTGGCGCAGCGGGAGCGCATGAAGGCGGCGGGCAAGCAGGCGGAGGCCGGCGCGCAGGCGGACCGCAAGACAGGGACAACTCCGTCTCACAACATCGCGGACTACGCAGGGGAGTATGGAAACGAGGGGTACGGCGTGGCGGCGGTGACGCTGGAGGGGGACGGCCTTGCGGTGACGTACAACAACCTGAGCGCGCCGCTGGAGCATTGGCACTACGACGTGTTCAACTGCCTGGAGAATCCGAAGGACCCGGTCCTCAAAGATACCAAGGTGATGTTCCGTTCCAATGTGGATGGGGATGTCGACGAACTCGTGATCACGATGGACCTGTCGGTGAAACCCGTGGTCTTCGCGCGGCTGGGAGACAAGGTGCTGTCCGATCCGACGTACCTTGCGAAACTGGCAGGAGAGTACGATCTGGCGGGCCAAACCATCAAGTTTGAAGTCCGGGGCAATGCGCTGTTTGCGATCCTGGCAGGACAGCCGGAGTATGAACTGGTTCCGCAGTCGAATCACACGTTCAAACTCAAGTCGCTGGATGGGTTCCGGGTGCGGTTCATTCGCGACGAGGCAGGCAATTTCACGATGGCACGATTCCTGCAGCCCAACGGAATCTTCGAGGCGAAGCGCAAGGCGGGGGAATGACCCGGAGGAGCCGCGGGGTCGGTTTGGTTTTGCGCCAGGGATGGGGCTGGTTTTCGAGGCGGGTCGGCTGAAGCAGGGCCGTCGGTGCGCCGTGAGCATCAGGCTGTGAGGCAGAATTGGCCGGGAAAAGTGCAGTTTTTCACAAACTGCTGTCATGCCCGCCTATGCTATGCCACACTCAGACCCCCGATTTCGTGCATAAGTCATTATAAAACAGATACTTCGATCTGAGTGCGGACTCTTCGGACGGCGAGAAATAGTCCTATAACTCTTTGATGCGAGGCATGCGGCATGGCAATTATCACACACGATGGGCAATCTTTTCTCATTGATGGGAAGCGTCTTTGGATCGTGAGTGGGATGGTGGATTACTTCCGGATTCCGCGTTCGGACTGGAAGCATCGGATTCGGCTGGCGTCGGAGGCGGGGCTGAACACCATCCTGGTACGGACGCCGTGGGCGTTGCATGAGTCGCGGCGGGGAGATTTCAATTTCGACGGCGATCTTGACGTTCAGCATTTCGTGTCGCTGATCGCGGAGCACGGGATGAATGTCATCCTCAGGCCGGGCCCGTTCATCGGATCGGACCTGGATTTGGGCGGGGTGCCGGCGTGGCTGCTGGGGGAGCAAAACATCAATCTGCGGGAAGGGACGGGCGGGTTTCTGGAGGCGGCCAGCCGGTTCATGGGCCGACTGCTGGACCGTCTCAAGAACATGCAGGCGACCAATGGCGGGCCGATCTGCCTGGTGCAGTGCGAGCATGAGTGGTACTGCGGGAATCCGGAGGCGGCGGAGGCGTATCTGCTGGAGATTGCGCGATTCATCCGCGAGCACAATTTCGATGTGCCGCTGATCAACACGAACAATCTGTGGCAGAGGCGCGAGGAGACGATCGACACGTGGTCGGGGCGGGACCAGATGCTGTCGCATCTGCGGCAACTGCGCACGATCCATCCGAACTATCCGCTGCTGGTGGGGGATTTCACGATCGGCGAGTATGACCGGTGGGGGCGGAAGCGGCCTGAGGCGCTGGACGGGCCGGCGCTGATGCATCGGCTGGGGCAGGTGCTGGCGGCGGGGTCGCAGTTCAATCTGACGCCATTTGCCGGCGGGACGAACTTTGGATTCTCGGGCGGGCGGGTGGTGGGGACGCTGGACGAGTATCACACGGCGTCGGCGGAAAACCACGCGCCGGTGTCGGAAGCGGGCCGGAGGGGCGGGACATTCCCGCATGTACGGCGGCTGTGCACCTTCGCCTCGCAGTTCGGCAAGGTATTTGCCTCGCTCGAGCCGCGCAACGGGCCGGCGATTTTGGCGGTGGAGGGCCTGGAAAAGGGCCAATGGGAGTCAACGTCGGGATTCTCGGTGGTGCAACTTTCGGGAGCACAGGGGTCGGTGGTGTTTGTCTTCGGCGAGGAAGGCAAAGCCAAGGAGCACGCGACGATCATCCTGTCCAACGGGCAGTCGGTTCCGGTGCACCTGGGCGACCAGACGTTGTCGTGGTGCATCATGGATGTGCACATCGGGGGCAGGGCGCGGCTGGACTGGACGAACCTGAACGCGCTGGCCACGAATCACAACAACATTCTGGTGCTCTTCGGGGCATCGGGACAGCCTGGGCTGGTGAGCATCAACTACAGCCTGCTGGAGTTCAAGGTGCCTGACAGCCACGTGCCGCACGTGGAGGTGCACGAGGACATCACGCTGGTGATCTGCAACGAGAGCACGGTGGATGCGACGTTCCTGAAGAACGACGTGGTGCATGTGGGCATCCTGGGATTTGACGGGGACGGAAATCCGATCCCGCACCCGGAGTTCAAGCATCGGCTGGAGGTGACGCCGGGGGGCAAGGTCGCCAAGCGATCGATCTCGATTGAGCCGCACAAGCGTTCATCGGCGTCGCTGGGGGAATGGACGGGGGCAGCGCTTTCGGAGTATCTGGACGGCTCGGCCCCGCGTTTTGCGGCGATCGACGGCGCGCTGCCGATGGAGCGGTGCGCGAACGGATACGGATATGGGTTTGTGCGTATCGCATTGCCGAAGTCCTCGGCGCGGAAGGCGAATCTGCTGTGCCCAAGCGCGGGGGACCGGGTGCATGTGTTTGTGAAAGGGGAGCGCGAGGCGATCGTGGGTTCCGGGCCGGGGGCGGTGAGCGGCGCGTTCGCGGCGCATGTTCCGGGCTCGAAGGCTGAGAATCCGGGGCACATCGTTGTGCTGGTAGACAACCTGGGCCGGTTTGCAGGCGGCAACGATATGAGCGAGGGCAAGGGGCTGTTTCACCACGTGCATGAGGTGACGCCCGTACGCCTTGGGAAGCCGACCATCGAGGATGGTCCGACGGTGAATCCCTTCACGCTCAAGCGCTACTTCGAGGGCCTGCATGGCGGCGAAATGACCGCGGGGCGCGATCTGACCTGGACGTTTGAGTACCGGAAGAAGACGCCGGTCATTGTCGAGGTGAAGGGAGCGGCGGCGCCGGCGCTGGTGCGGGTGAATGGGACGACGGTCGGCCTGTATACCGGGGCCACTGGCCGCCCGATGCTGCATGCGGTTGTGAATCCGGAGATTCTGAAGCGCGGCAAGAACGAGGTGCGGATTGCGCCCATCGGCGGCGCGCAGCACGCCCAATTTGAGAAGGCGGTCGCGCTGTACGAGTCCGAGGAAGTCATCACGGAAGGCGCGGCATGGTCATATGCCAAGTGGGAGCAGCCGAAGGTCGGCGCATTCAAGCCTGTGGACCGGGGGCTGCTGCGGGAGATTGCGGACAAGCCCGCGTGGTTCAAGACCACGCTGACCGTACGAGATCACGCGGCGGCGCCGGGCGCATCGGCCGAGGAACCTGAAGGGCTGTGGTTTGAGCCTTCGGGAATGTCCAAGGGACAGGTATTCCTCAACGGCATGAATGTCGGGCGGTACTGGGTTGCTGACCCTGCGGGCAAGACCGTGGGTCCGCAGAAAAGGTACCTGCTGCCCAAGGCCTGGCTGCGGCCTGCGGGCGAAACCAACGATCTGGTCATCTTTGATGAGCATGGGTGCGATCCATCCAAGGCGCGCGTGGTGTTTACGACGGACGCGTGGTAGTCGCACGGAAAGGGTGCCCATCAGCGGCGGCCGACGACGGGAGAACAAGGCAGGGGTTCCCTATACTCCTTGTTCGAGCGGCGAAGTCGGAGTACGTGGCAGGCAGCAAAGGCAAAGGGTTTGACGGCCATGAGTTGGATCGAAAACCGGTTCGAGGACAACCTCATCATCACGAGCGTGGACTGGGCGATCAACTGGGGCCGGAAGAACTCCATCTGGCCGATGACGTTCGGCCTGGCGTGCTGCGCCATCGAGATGATGGCGTTTGCGGCGGCGCGGTACGACGTGGACCGTTTCGGGGCTGGGGCGTTCCGGGCGACTCCGCGGCAGAGCGACCTCATGATCGTGGCGGGGACTGTGACGTACAAGATGGCGTCGCGTGTGCGTCGGCTATATGAACAGATGCCCGACCCGAAGTATGTGATGGCGATGGGGGCGTGCACGGTGGGCGGGGGGCCGTATTTCAAGTACGGGTATCACGTGGTGAAGGGCGTGGACCTGGTCGTGCCGGTGGACATTTATGTGCCCGGCTGCCCGCCGAGGCCCGAAGCGCTTATTGAGGGGCTGATGCGGCTGCAGGACAAGATCGCCGCGCAGAAGTCGGGTCTGCCCAAGGGGAGCAAGCGCGCGGCGAAGGAATTTGATCTGCCGATTCCCGCGCCGGCGATCAGCACCACGTAAGCGGCGCCCGCGGCGGCGATTCAAGGCATACATCTCCTGGGCGCGAATCGTGCGTACGTGGAAGGTGTGTCGCCAGCGCGATCAGAAGCTGATCGACAAGCCGAGGATGGGGCCGTGCTGCACGACGTCCCAAGTGAATTGCTCGTTGCCGCTGCCTTCGGAAAAGTCCCAGCCGATGGCGCGATACCCCGCGTAGATCGAGGATGGATTATCGCCCAGCGTGAAGTCATGACCCCAGACAGCGGTCAGAGACCAGGTGAAGTTCGACTCGACGCCAAAGCCGCCGACATCGCCGTTCACACTGATGTGGGACTCTTCATCGACGGGAACAACAACCTTGGCGCCGAAGATCGGGTCAAACCAGTCGTTGCTGCGAGAACGCGCGGCGAGGTTGGCGGGATCCAACTCGAGCGAGACGTAGTTGTACCGAGCGCCGGTGTAAAGATCCAGCGTGAGGTTGCGTCGGTTGGCGGCGGCGTCACCTGCGGGCTCGGCGTCCTGAACCCGATACATCAGGCCGAAGTCGAGAACGGCCTGCTCGTTGGTGACGTCCACATCGGTGGCGCCAATCGGGCCGGACTGATGCTCCGCACCCAGTTTGGCGTAGATTCCGTCGAGAAAGCCTGCCACCGGCCCGCGCCCGACTTCCATGCGGCCTGAGAAAGCAAAGACAGAATCAGACGCATCCAGGATGTCGCCGAAATTGGCGTCGACGTGGGCGGTTCGTCCGCGGGCTCCCACGTCACCCTGCATTCCCATGACCCAGATCCAACTGGTGGCCTCCGCGCGCCAGGAGTCTGATGCGGGGGGCACAGCCTCGTCAGCCTGGCTTGGCGATGATTCCGGCTGAAGGGAGGCCGTCGTATCCGCCGCAATATTGTCCCCGGCAGCGCCTGCCGCTTCATCAGCACACGCGGACCGCTCAAAGGACAGAAGTGCAACTGCCGCCAACGCGGCCGCCAGCTGGGCGTTTCGGGACATCATGAAATCTCCAAGTATGCGGAAGGGACTTCGGTCTTAGGGAACGGGAAAGGAGTCATGGCCCAGGGCGATCGAATTCCCTTCAGGGATGGTCAGGGGCGGAGTAATACTCCTCTTCGATCGGCAGGACGGGCTCGCCGTTCATGTTCTTCATGACGACCTTGAACTGATCGACGAGAAAGAGGGGCTTGGCGGCCTCGGCCGCGAGCACATCCAACCGCTTTTGCAGCTCAAGGACCTTTTCAGGATTGGACGCGGCGAGGTTGGTCTGTTCGGAAGGGTCCTTGGACAGGTCGTACAGGTCGACACTTGATGGAAGCATGGTCCGCCAGATGAGTTTCCAGCTACCCTGGCGAACTGCGCCGCGAAATGGTTCGATGTTGTAAACGACCTCGGAGCGAGGCGACGGCCGGCCTTCCGCGATCGTCGACCAGACATTGACGCCGTCAAGGGGTTTGCACTTGGAGGTGGACGCGCCGGCCAGGGCCGCAAGTGTGGGATAGACATCCACGGCATGAATAATGCCGTCAACTTGTCCGGCCTTGATGCGGCCCGGCCAATTGGCCAGCGCGCAGACGCGTGTTCCACCTTCGAAGAGCGACCCCTTGCCGTCCCGATAGGGGCCGTTGTCGCAGGGGATCTTGATCTTCGACACGTCGGCCATCACGCCCGCGAACATCGCGTTCTTGGTGCCGCCGTTGTCGCTGTGAAACAGGATGAGGGTGTTCTCACGGAGGTTTTTGCGGTCCAGCGCCGCGAGCACACGGCCGACTTCGTCGTCCAGGCAGGCAACCATGCCCGCATAAGTGCGACGCGTGGGGTCCTCAATGTTCTTGTAACGATCAATGTACTCCTGGGGGGCCTGGTAGGGAGTATGGGGGGCGTTGAAGGTGAGGTACAGATAGAACGGAGTAGCGCCGCTCTGCGCCTCGATATATTTCGCCGCATCCTGGCCGATGAGCGTGGTTGTGTAACCTTCCTCCTTGACGGGCATGTTGTCCCGGAACCAGTCGAGTACGCCATGTTCCTCATGGGTGAAGTAGTCGACTTCGCCGATCATCGCGCCATACTGATAATCAAACCCGCGTTGTTTGGGCCAGTACTTACGGTCAGCATGGCCCAGATGCCACTTGCCGATGATCGCGGTGTTATATCCCGCTTCTTTGAGGGCCTGGGGCATCAGCCATTCCGTCGTGTCCAGGCCATACTCAGAGACCGAGGGAATCACCGCTGTTTGCAGGCCATAGCGGAACGGGTAGCGTCCGGTCATGAGGCAGGCACGGGTGGGGCTGCACATCGGCTGCACATAGAACTGTGTGAACTTCGCTCCCTCGGCGGCCAACTTGTCCAGATTCGGAGTCTTGATGTCCGCGCAGCCATTGAATCCGACATCCTCCCAGCCGAGGTCGTCGGCGACGATGTGAACGATGTTGGGCTGCTTGGCATCTGTCGGGGCGGCAATGGCGGATCCTATGAATGCTGCGATCAGGGCGATTGCGATCAGCAGGGAGGTCCGTTTGAGGTCCGACATCAGGAGATCTCCAATTGTTAACTTTGTACAGTGCGAAGAAGGCGCAGGCGTGCGCGTTGGCAGGATGGCGGGAAAGCGTTTGATCCAGCGAGCGGCAGGGGGCAGAACGCTGGTCGCGCGCGTCGCGAAGGCCAAGACGCTTTCAAAGTAGTCGCTTTGCGCAGTGAAATCCACCCGATTCAGGGGATAAAGTGGGCATATGCGGTCGACCGGCGCGGGTGGAGAGGCGCGTTGCCTCGCGCAGCGTCAGTGCGAAGGCTGAGCGCATGTTGGAAACCACTTAGCCATCGGACGCCTCCGGAAGCGGCGGGAGCGCGGGGCGTTCAAAGGCGCCTCACGCTCGGCGGAGTCCTGTCATGTCGGGCGAACTTCAGTTTAGCGATCCGACTGACGCAGCTCGTCAAGCCGGTCACAGGCAGTCTTGGCCCACTCGTCTATGACGTTCTTGATGTCTGAGACTGTGCTGAAGTTACCGACGGTGAACTGGCTGCCCGAACTCGACTGCACGACCCCGGCTAGTTGCGCGCCGGTCACCGAATCGATGATCTCCCCTTCCATCGCAGCGCCGCCGCGTCCGGCTCCCGAGAGGTTTGAACCTGGATGCAGCTTCATCCACCAGGTGGAATCCTGAACACCGGTAATCGCAATGCGCACGCGGGCGACGGCAACCCCGGGGGTTTCGGTTATCAGATACCCTCGATCGCGGAGAATGCCGGTGAGCGTGTCGCGGAAGTACAGAGTGATTTCGGCGCGTTCTTCCGGGCTGAGTTCCCCCATCTGGGTACTCATCTGCACAGGGTCGACAATGAATGACTGGTACTCACTGAGTTCCGGCGCGATATACCGCATCCGAGTGTCGTTGACCGACGTGAGTCTTGAATAATCGCTGAGGAATCCCGCACGGGTCATTTGGGGAGCCGACGCACACCCCCCCAAGACGGCGCTCAGCAGCAACGCCAAGCCCACAGGTCTGGCCGCTTGCGAAGAGGCGTGAGCACATGCAGACGACGGTCGGGGATTGACGATGCGGCTCAAAACGTCTGACTCCTGATGGCGCATGGGCGACTTTCTTCAACGGTTCGATGCGCGGGACAGATGGAGATCGGATTGCAATGAACTGCGCCGCGCGCGAAGTTCATTAAATGGCCGCCATCGTAGTGCGATCAGAATTGGCATGTCAATCGGGGCTGTCTTCAGGTCCACGGGGTTGTTTCGCGTGGTTGGGGCGGGCCTGCGATAGCGCGCCGAGGGATGAGGCGGCGAACCTGGCACATTGGAGCGAGACCCGCGATGAGCGCATGGCGTAGTGGCGGGAGGCACGCTTCGGCATGTTCATCCACTGGGGCCTGTGCTCCGGCGCGAGCGGCAGTTGGGACGGCACGGGAATCTAAAGGCGGAACGGAAGCACAAGTGCAGCAAGCACGTGAGGTTTCAGAAAGGCGAGTGAGCGCTTGAGGCGGGCGGGCCAGAGCGTTATTTGCTCGCGTCCCATGATGATCTGAGCGTGTGGACCGTGAGTGAGTCGATCCGGGACGCACGATCCACCGACCTCACTTCGACAGCATCCCCGTCAAATTCACCTGCCAGCAGGGCCGCGACTTCGCCATCGTTGCCAAAGATCTCGATGGATGTGCGGTCGGCCAGAATGCGCAGGGTGATCCTGCCATCGCGCGGCGCCAGCGGGAAAGTCTGGCCTGCGCAGTCGATCTGCCGGGCTGACGGGTCAATGCGGACCTGCATGCCGCGCACGAGCAGATCGATCGGGCCGGAACGCCCGGCATCGACTTCCACAAAGACATCAAACAAGTCGCTGCGCAGGTCGCTCGCGACCGGCTGGTCGGGCGACACATTGAGGTCTCGCACGGTCCACGTTCGGTCGTAAAGGCTCGCAATCTCTTTCACCGGCCAGGAGAACAGGCGAACGCCGGCGGTCGTCGTGCGCAGCGTAAGTTCGCAGGGGAATGACATCATCTGGTTAAAGGGCATGCCGGGAGTATCAATGCGCCCCCAGCCGATCTGAATTCGTCTTCCATCGGGCGTTGCGCTGAAGGTCTGGGCCGCGTAGAAACGGTCGCTCCAATTGCCCGGGAGCATGACGCGCGGCTCGTCGGGCGTAAACGTCAGTCCATCGAATTGTCCGAGGAGGTACCGGCTGTTTGCAGCGGTGAGGACCCACTTTGAGCCGCCGGATCCGCCGTCGACGGGCAACTCGAAGATGTCGGGGCATTCATAGAACCCGCCGATGCGGCTGCGATAGGTCCAGCGCTTGAGGTCATGAGAGGTGTAGAAAGCGACGCCGCGCCGGTCAGGCTCGGGGGCCTGGCGGTCTTCACTATACACCGCCATGACCCAGTGCCCGTCGTGCGTGTTTCTGTGCGGGCCGAACCAGAAGAGGCGAGGATCACGGCCTTCGCCCTGGGAATGCGTCACGACCGGATTGCCCTCATACTCGGTGAAGGTCCGACCCCGGTCCGCGCTCCAGGCGATGCACTCGCCGCGTGCGGTGCTGGTGAAGGCAGCGACGATCACATCCGCGGCGCCCGTTTTCCAGCAGGACGTGTTCATCGGATCCACGACCGCGCTGCCGGACCAGACCCAGTCACCGAATTGATGGGGCGGCAGAGCGGTGGGCAATTCCGTCCAATGCACCAGGTCGGGGCTGACCGCATGGCCCCAGTGCATGTTGCGCGACCACCAGCCAAAGGGATTGTGCTGGTAGTACAGGTGGTACTCACCATCGGCGTAGACGAGACCATTGGGATCATTCAGCCAACCGCGTCGGCTCGAAAAGTGAAACCGCGGACGCAGCGTTTCGGCATACAGAGGTTCTGACCCCCTGAGTTCGTCGGCCTGTTCCACCTTGGTGAGGGCCAAGCCATCCATGGGGAGGCGATCGACGCTCAGCGAGATCGGGCGGTTCATCCACGGCGTGAGATCCACGAAGACCCAGAAGTCGGGCTCCTTATCCGTCAGCGCGGCCTCGAAGTCGCGCACAACTTCTCCATCCACCGTCAAGGTGAGGCGTCTGACGGGCGCATCGTTGCGAATTGGAAGGTTGAGATAGCGGTTCTGCGCGTGCATGGCGCGCACGGGATGGTCGACGACTCCCGGCAGCGGGTTGTCGGTCAGGACGATCTGGTCGACGTTGATGTGCCCCCAGGAGCCGGCGGCATCGTCCACAATCTCGATGAACGCCTTGCGTCCCAGGAATTCGGCGACGTTCCAATTCATCCGCTCGAGGGCCTCACTGCCGCCGTCACGGACATTGGGGCCGGAAGCGGTTCGAACCAATTTCCCGTCAATCCACAGGTTCATACACGTCTTGCCCGCCCACCCGCCGCCGCCGATGAGAAAGGAAATCGTCGAGCGCGAAACCTCAAACTCCGGAGACGTCAGTTTTCCCATGGCATCGTCGCCGCCGAGGAAACTGTTGACCAGGCTGCGGCCCTCAAATCCGCTGACATGCATCTGTCCGGGCAGTGTCCCTTGAGCAGGTCCGGAGCCGAACGCGCTTCCGGTCGCCACCCACATTCCATACGACGGGCCCTCGAAGTCAGCGATGAGCACATCCGGATTGACTGATCGGGTTGATACAAGCAGTGCGCCCGCGATGTTCCACAGAAACAGAACCATGCACATTTCATCCTCTTCGAGTACGCACAGTTGGGGAAGAGCAGGGCCAACTCTACACCAACAGGTCCACACCGCGCACGGCTCAAAGGACCGCTCAGCGACGCCTGGCTGCGATCCGCCACGAGGTTGCGGCAGCCACGGCATCGTTCACATCGGCGGGCTCTTCCACGGCGGCCGCAGGCAGGGGAAAGAGCACTCTCCACATGGGCGGACTTGAGGAGAGCGTATATGGCGCGAGGCGCCGCAGGGTCAGTGCGGCGTCGTCTCGAGGCCATCATGGGGCCGGTCCCGGGTCCGAAGGTCGAGGCGCGGAGTCTCCGTAGTCCATCTCGCCCAGGAAGTAGCAATTGAGGAGGGAGAGGGCGGAGGATTGGACGCTGCGTTCGAGAGATGAAAGGTCCCGACGCGGGATGGAGGCATCACACTGATCGGTGATGCGCTCACAGTGCTGGAGGAAGTCGAGGGCGGCCTGGACCCGTGCGGGGAGCCGTGGATGCGAATCGTCTTCAAAGTACCGGTGCATGGGGGGAGGTGTCACTGGGAACGGGCGCGGCGTACGAGCGGCGCGCATCAGAAGCAGCGCACACAACGCATTGCCGCGAGGAGCGGGTTGACTGACGGATTGGGGGGGGGTGCGATTCAGCCCGACTGCGGAGCAGGCTTGATTTCGCGCAAAGGGAAATCAGCCGGCGCAGAAGGAGCCGAACAAGGCACCAGAAGAGAAGATGGGACGAAGCGCGAGCATGTTGGATCCCAAGCAGAAGGCTGATGAGAAGGGGCGTGGAGAACTCCCTGTACAAGACCGTTTCGGAGGGTTGGCGGACCACTCTCGGGGTGGCCCGATGGGTGTGCGATTGAAACGGGTCGTTAGTGGGGACAGCGGAAACCGCGTTTTCAAGGCCGCTGGTGGGGTACAAATACTCCAGCCCCGCCCGTTGGGATTTGCGGGGCTGCCTTCGGGCGGCTCGGCCGGGACGATCCAGACGGCGTCGAAATGCTGCCGATCGCGGCCCAGCCCGGTAGTCTCACGAGGGCGGCAGGTGAGACTGGATCAGGAATGGCGGAATGGCCTGAATTTTCACAGCGACCGGGGCCGAGTCTCAATATCTCACTATTTCGCACTCTGCCCACCGTATCCACAATCTCGGTGAACCGTTTCTCACGGGTGACCTGGGGCTTGTGGGCCAATGTTGCCGGTTGAACCGCGACAAGACCCCCTCAATAACGAAGAGTATCCACCCGTTCTGGCGGAATGCTCCCTGAACCGATCGCCCGGAGCCAACCGCCCGGCGAAAATCGAACCCGCGGGTCCGCAACGTCGTACCATGACCACCGATATACTCCAAGGAAGCATGCTCCATCGCGACAGTCCATTCCGGCTTCTGGTGACCGTGCTGCTCGCGGTAGCGGTGCCGTTTTGCTGCTGCAACTTCCACTCGTGGTTCAGCGGATGCATCCCGTGCCAGGCTCCTGCTTCGGATCGCCAAGGCGAGAGGCTGGCCCATGTGCACGCCGACGGGTCGAGTCATGATCACTCCTCCCACCACGAGCACCAGGATGGGCCTGCGTCCAACAACGGGGACGATCACGCCCCCAAGCCGTGCGCGCCGGGCAACGACAAGCACGACTGCGACTGCGGCAAGAACAGCGGGATGATGCTCACGGTCGAAAAGTCGACCGTCGAGTTGCCTGCTCCCGTGGTCATCGCCGTTCTCGACTGGACCCTCTCCGTTGATGTGCTTCCGACAGCCCTTTTCCGGGGTTTGGACCGGGAGCAGCGCGTCGTCGAACGACTGCAGACATCGCTTCTGCGCCTGCACTGCGCGCTCATCGTGTAGCAATTCGGCCCGTACCGACGATTCCCAGTCGCCGAAGCGCTGAAAGTGCGCTTGCAGACACCGGAATCGTCGCCGGGCTGCCGCGCGCCCCCAACGCGCTTCGGCGCACCCCATCCATCTGACTGACCTGTTCTTGCACCCCTCACCGGAGGTCTCGCATGGCACGCTCACGCGCGGCTGTGGGGCTGAGCGCACTAGCGCTCGCTACCGCGGCGATCTTGATACCTGTCTACGCCCACGAAGGGCACAACAAGCCAGCCGGGGCAACGTTCGACCCGAATGCGCCAAAGAGGGTCTCGGAGGCGACGGCCGCGGCGATTGGCCTTGCCACTGCCGAGGTGGACTTCGGGCAGGTCGAAGACGTCGTCCGCCTGACCGGTATGGTCCGGGCGCGTCCGGACGCGCTGGTGGCCGTCTCACCGCGCTACGCGGGCGTGGTTCGCCTGGTCGCCGTCCAACCGGGAGACTTCGTTGAGAAGGGCGCGACGCTGGCCGAAGTTGATTCGCCGGAGATGGCCAAGCTGCTCTATGACGTCCGCCGGCTGGAAGGAGAAACCGAGCGGCTGGACGCTGAGCTGAAGCGGGCTGAGTCGCAGGTGCAGTCGCTTGAGATCGAGCTGCCCGCCCTCACGCAGGGCGCGGAGCTGCTCGAGGCCGAGGTGCAGAGACTCACGAGTGCAGGCGAAAACGTCTCCGCCAACCTGCTGACTCAACGCAGATCCGAAGCGATCAAGCTGCGGGCCGACGCCGGTCTGCGCGGGGTCGCCCTGGAACAGGCTCGGGCGGAGCTCGTATCGCTGAGGAAGCAGGTCGCAACCACACGGGCTTCAGCCGAGGCCCTCAGGGGAACACTCCCAGCCGAGAGCGATCCGCACGCGGTCGAAGTGCTCGCCGACCCCACTCGGCCGGGCTTGATCCGCTTCCTGGCACCGATCGACGGCGTGGTCACCACACGCAGCGCGGCGGTCGGCCAGGGCGTCGAAGCCGGTCAGCCCCTGCTGACGATCGGGGACTTCGCCCGGGTTCAGATCGAAGGAGAGTTGCCCGAAGGCCTCGTCGACCGCCTCACTGCTGCCAGCGGCAGCAAGGTCCGCATCCGACGCGGCGTCGGCGCGGCAAGCGATGTGGTCGCGGAAGGAACGGTCCGCTTCGTCAGCCCGGTGATTGACGCCACCAAGCGCACCGCGCACGTGCTGGTTGAAGCGGAGAACGCGAAAGGGCTGCTCCGCCAGGGCCAGTTCGTGGACCTGTCGATCGTGATTGCCGCCAACGACTCGGCGGTGGTGATCCCCGCGTCGGCCATCGTCAAAGACGGCCCCCTCCTGTACGTGTTCGTAAGGGAGGGGAAGGGTGACGACGTCATCTACAAGAAGCGCGACATCGCCGCGGGCGTCCGTGATGATCGGGTGGTTGAGATCAAACTAGGTCTGGTGCCCGGCGACGTGATCGCTGTGAGCGGCGCGTTCAGCCTCTCGCAGCTTCGCGGCTTCGTCCCCGGCGTGCCGGAGCCGACCTCGCCCGTGCAGAGCTCCGACGGCCACGGCCATTCTCACTGATCGACGCTTCCGCGCTTCGGCCCCGAAGAAGAGGACTCTCCCTTGCTCAACTGGATCATTCGATCATCTCTGAACAACCGCGTGCTGGTGCTGATCGCCGCGCTGCTCGTCTCCGTCTATGGGATGTACGTGACGCTGCGGACGCCCACGGACGTTCTGCCTGACCTCAACCGTCCGGTCGTGACCATCATGACCGAGGCTGCGGGGCTTGCTCCGGAGGAGGTCGAGGCCCAGGTCACGTACAACATCGAAACCGCCGTCAACGGCTCACCGGGCGTCGAAAGGGTGCGGAGCGTTTCATCACTTGGGCTCTCGATTGTCTTCGTCGAGTTCCAGTGGGGCACGGATCTCAAATACAACCGCCAGGTCGTCACCGAGCGGATGGGCACCATCACAGAGAAGTTGCCCCCCGGCGTTGTGCCGGTCATGACGCCCGCCACCAGCATCATGGGCGAGATCGCTTTGATCAGTGTTTCCAGCAAAACACTCACGCCGATGGATGTACGCACGGTCGCGGAGTTCACGCTGCGCCCGGCGATCCTCTCGATCCCCGGCATCGCCCAGGTAACGGCGATGGGTGGCGATCTCAAGCAGTTCCGAGTGCAGGTCGATCCCGACAAGCTCCGCTTGTTCGATCTCACCATCGAGGACGTCGAGAAAGCCCTCGCCGCCGCCAACCAGAACACCGGTGGCGGCTTTGTGGTCAGCGGTTCGCAGGAACTTGTCGTCCGCAACATCGGGCGGGTGCAGACCGCCGATGACATTGCACTCTCCCTCGTCGCCACCAAGCCTGGCGACCATGTCAGCCCGCCGCGGGCGGTGCTGGTGCGCGACGTGGCGACGGTCATCGAGGCGGGGCCGACGATCAAACGAGGCGACGGGTCGGACAACGGCACGCCCGCTGTCATCATGGCGATCCAGAAGCAGCCGGGGGCGGACACGATCACGCTCACCCGGGCACTCGATCAGACGCTGGAACAGATCAGGCCCACGTTGCCCAAGGGAATCGAGATCAACGCCGATGTGTTCCGTCAGGAACACTTCATCAAGTCATCGATCGGCAACGTCTTTGAAGCCCTTCGAGACGGCGCAATCCTGGTCGTCATCGTTCTGATCCTCTTCCTCATGAACGTGCGGACGACGATCGTCACGCTCACTGCGCTGCCGCTCTCGATCATCACGACGTTCCTGGTCTTCCACTGGCTGGACCTGAGCGTGAACACCATGACTTTGGGTGGCCTGGCAGTTGCCATCGGCGAACTCGTGGACGACGCGGTGGTCGACGTGGAGAACGTCTACCGCCGCCTGGGTGAGAACCGCCGCACTGCCACCCCCAAGCCGATCGCGCAGGTCGTCTTCGACGCCTCCAGCGAGATCCGCAATCCGATCATCCTCGGCACGATCATCGTCAACCTGGTGTTCTTGCCGACGTTCTTCCTCCCGGGCATCGAAGGTCGGCTCTTCGCGCCGCTCGCCACTGCGTACATCGTGAGCATCTTCGCGTCGCTGCTCGTGGCGCTCACTGTCACGCCGGTGCTGGCGTACTACCTCCTACCTGGCATCAAGCGCATGGAGCATGGCAAGGATGGCGCGTTGCTGCGGGCCTGCAAGTGGCTGGCGCTCAAGTCCTACTCGATCTCCATGCCACGCCCGGTCGCGGTGCTGGGAACGCTCGGCGCTCTGGTCACGGTGGCGTTGTTCGTCGTCACGCGCCTGGGCTCGGAGTTCCTGCCGCCCTTCAACGAAGGAACGGCCGTCGTCTCGTTCTTTGGCCAGCCGGGCGTGTCACTGGACGAGTCCAACAAACTTGGCACCAAGGCCGAGGAGATGATCCTCTCGATTCCCCAGGTCAAGAGCACGGCCCGCCGCACCGGCCGCGCCGAGCAGGATGAGCACGCGCTTGGCGTGAATGCCAGCGAGATCGAGGTCGATTTCTGGACAAGGGAAGAGGCGAGGTATCCACACAAGCACACCACACCCGGGGGCAGAAAACCACCGCCGGTCAAGGACATCCTCCCGCGCGAAGAAGTCTTCTCGATGATCGAGGAGAAGCTGGCGGCCTTCCCAGGCGTCGCTACGGGCATTGGCCAGCCCATCAGCCACCGCATCGAGCACTTGCTCTCGGGCGTCCGCGCGCAGGTCGCCATCAAGATCTTCGGCGACGACCTCGGCACGCTCCGCACCCTCGCGGAGCAGACCAAGGCCGCGATGGAAGGCATCCCCGGCGTCGCCGACTTGCAGGTTGAGCAGCAGGTGCTGATCCCTCAGCTGCACATCAGCGTCAACCGCGCCGCGGCGGCCCGCGTCGGCTTCACGCCCGCGACGCTCACCGATGCGATGGAGACGGCCACCAAGGGCAAGGTCGTCGGCCAGGTGCTCGACGGCCTCAAGGTATTCGACATTACCCTGACCCTTGACGACCACCACCGCACCGATCCGACGGCGCTGGGCCTCGTGCGGCTGGTGTCTCCGACGGGCGCGATCGTGCTCGTGCAGGACGTCGCCGAGATTGTTGAGAGACTCGGCCCCAACGAGGTCCAGCGCGAGAGCCTGCGTCGCCGCATCGTTGTCTCCGCCAATGTCCGCGGGCGCGATCTGGGCTCGACGGTCGAGGAGATCAAGAAGTCCATCGGAATGGACGTCCAACTCCCGCAGGGGTACACGATCCAGTACGGAGGCTTGTACGAGGCCCAGCAGGAATCGACCCGCCTGCTGCTCGCCTTGGGCGCGGGCTCGCTCATCGCGATCTTCGTCATTCTTTTCACGCACTACCGCTCGGGCATGGTCGCCATCCAGATCATGCTCAACGTCCCCTTCGCGTTCCTGGGGAGCGTCGCCGCGCTTGCCATCACCCGCGAACCCTTCAGCGTGGCCTCGCTCGTGGGCTTCATCAGCCTCACCGGCATCGCCACCCGCAACGGCGTGCTGATGGTCAGCCACTACATCCACCTCATGACCGAGGAACGCCGCCCCTGGAGCAAGGAGCTCATCATCCAGGGCAGTCAAGAGCGAGTCGCCCCGGTGCTCATGACCGCCGTCACGGCGGGGCTGGGCCTGATACCGCTGGTGCTCAGCAAGGGCGAGCCGGGCAAGGAGATCCTGTACCCGGTCGCGGTCGTCATCCTCGGCGGGCTCATCACCAGCACGCTGCTGGACTTCTTCGTCACACCGGCGGTCTTCTATCGCTTCGGCAGGCATAGCGCAGAGCGTCTGGCGCGGGAGCAAGCCGAGAAGCATGGGGAGAGGTCGCCGAGCCACCCCGCACCAGTCATAACCGACAATCCTGTCAAGCCCACCGTCGCCGCGTCAGCAGGGGCGAACGACCGTGGAAGCGACGCCGCCCCTGCATTGCCCGAACCCGGCCGCTCAGCGGCCTCAGATCAAGGAGATCGCTCATGAAACGTTCACGGCTTTCGGTTCTGTCAGTAGCTATCGCTTCTGGACTCGCGCTCTCGACCGCTCCGAGCGCGCTCGCGCAGCACGGCCACGGGGATCAGCCCGGGCACAAGGACGACGGCCACTCGCACGGGGAGGTGACCAAGGCGGGGTCGTTCGCCGACGCGGCGAATCGCATCGCCGTCGATGTGAAGGCGATGGACGCCGCCCTCGCCGGCGGCTCCATCGCGGGCGTCTCGGACAAAGCCAACGCCGTCGCCACGCTCGCCAAGACGCTGGGGGCGCTCGCGCTCGCCAAGGACAGCGGCGTGCCGCGCGAGAAGGTGAAGGACATCAACCTCGCCAGCAAGGAACTCGCCGAGGCGGCGGACAACCTGCACAACATCGCCGATGCCGGTGATCTCGCCAAGAGCAAGGCGGCGTTCGCGCCCGTGAAGGCGGCGGCGGCCAAGGTCGCGGCGCTGGCCCCGGCGATGGCGGACGGCCACGATCACGGCCACGGCGCGGAGGCGGCCCCGGTCACGCACACCGTCACGGTTGCTGCCGAGGGCGGCAAGGCCATCGAGGCGGGCAAGGCCGCGGCGATGGTCTTCACGCTCAAGGACGCCAAGGGCGTGCCCGTCAAGGATCTGGACACGGTTCACGAAAAGGTGCTGCACCTGCTGGCGGTGAGCAAGGACCTCTCGTGGTTCGCGCACGAGCATCCCACGCGCCGCGCCGACGGCGCGTTCACGATGCCCATGACCTTCCCGGCGGGTGGCGAGTACACGCTCTACTTCGACTTCACGCCCAAGGGCACGCCGCAGCAGGTGGTGCCGGTGAAGGTGACGGCGAGCGGCACGCCAAAGGCCGCCGTGTCGCTGACGGTCGATGCCGACAAGCCCAAGACCATCGACGGCTTCACGGTCGCGCTCGACACTGAGGGGGCGATCACGGCCGGTGGCAAGGCCCACATGTCCTTCACGATCACCAAGGACGGCAAGCCCGTGACCACGCTCCGCCCGTACCTGGGCGCGATGGGGCACCTGGTCATCATCAGCCAGGACGGCACGCAGTTCGTCCACGCGCACCCGCATGAAGGGGGCGAGCACGGCGAGGGAGGACATGATGCTCACGGCGGGCATGGCGGACACGGTGCCGATGCGAAGAAGGATGATCACGCGGGGGGGGCGGGGCATGGTGGCGCAGCGCCGAAGGCTGCCGCGCAGGTTGGCGGCCCCAAGGTGGACTTCGAGGCCCACTTCAAGGAGCCGGGCACTTACAAGGCGTGGGGCCAGTTCAACGTCGGCACCACCGAGAAGGAGCAGGTCTTGACCGTGCCCTTCACGTTCACCGTCGAGAAGGGCGGGGCGGGCGGCCACGGGGAGAAGCACGGCGCGGCCCCGGCCAACACCGTCTGCCCCATCACCGCCGATGCGGCGGATGCCAAGATCACCCGCGACTTCAAGGGTCAGTCCGTCGCGTTCCACGATGCGGCCTCCGCCGCCACCTGGGACAAGTTGAGCGACACCGACCGCATGAGCAAGTTCGTCGCGGCGATCGCGGCCTCGTCGGCCAAGGGCGGGCATGATGGAGGCGACGACATGCCCGCGGGCGTGGACGCCGACGAGGAGCGGGCGCTGTACCTGACGCCCGGCGGCATCTACACCGAGGCCGACATCAAGGCCAACGGTTCGATGACGGCGGGCGACAAGTACAAGGGCAAGATGGCCAAGCACGACATGAAGCCCAAGGCCGGGGACAAGGTCTGCCCGATCACGATGACCAAGGCGAACCCCAAGTTCACCTGGATCATCGGCGGCAAGACCTACGAGTTCTGCTGCCCGCCGTGCATCGACGAGTACGTGCTGCTCGCCAAGACCTCGCCCAAGGAGGTCCTCGACCCGAGCGAGTACATCAAGAAGTGATCGTCGCCGCCGCGCCGGG
This sequence comes from Phycisphaerales bacterium, assembly GCA_044229655.1. Taxonomy (GTDB): domain Bacteria; phylum Planctomycetota; class Phycisphaerae; order Phycisphaerales; family UBA5793; genus JBGASM01. The sequence goes on from JBGASM010000023.1 coordinate 30,662, forward strand.
CGAGAGCCGTCGCGACGGCATCCTGCGTGCCCAACCCGACGGGCCATCCGTCATCCGTTCAGCCGTCCCATTCCAAGTTCCCCGGAGTCCATCCCATGAAGAAAGCCCCCACCGTGTTCATCCGTTCATTCGCCGCGCTCGTGCTCGGCACAGGCATCGTCAGTGCCGCCGCCCGGGCGGCGCAGCCCCAGCCGCCCGCCGAGACGGCGCAGGCCCAGCCCACGCTCAAGCCCGTCAACAAGCTCTGCCCGATCATGGAGAACGAGGTAGACGCAGAAGCGCCCACGCGGCAGTTCAGGGGCGTCACCATCGGCTTCTGCTGCCCCGGCTGCGACCGCAAGTGGGACCGCAAGTCCGACGAGGCGAAGATGGCGCTCCTGACCAAGGCCGCTCCGGAGGCCGTCGCGGCGATCAACGCGGCGAGCAGCCCGGCCCTGAAGGTCGCCCGCGATTACCTCACCGCGTGCGGCAAGGCCGATGTCGAAGCCCTCAACGCACTGTTCCTCGACAAGGGCCGCGCGACCGTGAGCGAGAACGCGGGCGATGAGGGTACGTGGGAGACCTACCGCGACCACCACCTCCTGCCCGAACTCAAGGAGATGCCGGGCTTCGTCATGACCATTGCGAAGGAGGACGTGCAGACCTTCTGCACGACCTCGATCGTGCGGCAGATCGGCTCGTTCACCGTCCCCGACCCCAAGCACCCCGATGCGTCGAGGAAGTTCCTGGCCGCCGTGACCTATATCGTGGTGGACGACGGCGGCACGCCCAAGATCGCGCACCTGCACTGGTCGAGCCGGGCGGAGAAGAAGCCCGCCGCCGACGCCACGGCGAAGCCGGATGCCCCGCATGGCTCAAGCGGCGGCCACGGGCACAAGTAACCACAACCACGGTCTCGCTCCGCCGACGCGGCGCGGGCCGATTGCACGAGCCGAGGCTCGCCGAAAGGCTCGGCGGGCCGAAGCAGTGTTCTTTCAGGAGATTGTCCCATGATGTCCGCACGTCCTGTCGTTCTCGCCTCCATCCTCACCCTCACCGCCGTGTTCGTCGCGGGCGGCTGCGCCAGCGACAAGCACACCATGACGTCGGCGCAGCCGGGGCAGGTCTCGGTCTGCACCAAGTGCTATGACGAGATCACCAAGGTGCGCGGCACGTACCACCCGCGGACGGGGTACACCGGCGACCGTGTCATCAAGACGCACCGGTGCGACGACTGCAAGAGCGACATGAGCGTCTACGAGCAGGACGGCGTGCTCAAAGTCCGCTGCGCGTCGTGCGCACCCGAGGGTGTGGACTGCGACCGGTGCGCACCGCGCGCTGCTAAGTGAGTGCCGCCGTCCCGCTGCTCTTCCGCCGCTTTCCCGGAGACTTCGTTCATGACCAGACATGCTCGCCATCTCATGCATCACGTCTCGCGCGGAGTCGCCACCGCTACGCTCGCACTGGTCGCGCTCGCGGGCGGGTGCGCCTCGCTTGATCCGAAGGCGGACATCGACCGCGCCGCCCACACGGTCAATGACCGATCGGGCGTTGCGCCCGGATGGGATGGTCCCTGGGATGTGTCGCTGTCAACGTGGGACGGACGCTCGCACCTCACGGTTGAGTTGGCCCTGGGGATGGCGCTCAGGAACAACCGCGACATCAGATCGAAGGTTGAACTGATCGCGGCTTCGCGGGCAGACCTTGTGCAGGCGGGTTTGTTGCCCAACCCCGTGGTCGGGCTGACGCTGCGATTCCCGTTTGACCCAGTGAGCGGGGGCACGTTTGTCGGGGCGCAGGTTGTTCAGTCCTTCGCGGCTCTCTGGCTCCGGGGTGGAAAGATCCGGGCAGCCGATGCGCGGCTCAACCAAACCGTGCTGGACGTCTCTGACCAGGCCCTCGCGCTGGTCGCGCAGGTGAAGGCCTCGCATACGCGCATCGCCTTTGGCCAGCGTGCGGTTGGGCTTGCAGAACAGAACCTCGCGACCATCCAGAAGTCGATCGACTCCCTCGACGCCCGAGTGCGAGGCGGCGAGGGGACGACGCTGGACGTCAACCGCGCCCGTCAGCAACTCGCGAAGGCCGAGGCCGAGCGGGTCGTGGTGATGCGAGAGCTGGCCAAAGAGCGCCGCCGGATGCTCGAACTGATTGGCTTTGCGGCAGAGAACGCGGACTGGGCCGTCGACGAAGGCGCGTTGGAGTCTGCAACTCAGACGCTCGATGAGGCCACCGTGATCGCGCTGGCGGGGTCGCAGCGGCTGGATGTCGCGGCGGCGCGGTCGGTGGCGCTCGCCCAGAGCGCGGACCTCTCGGTCGAGCAACGGAGCCACCTGCGGGACTTGGGACTCGGTGCCGACTTCGAGCGGTCGGAGTCCGGCGACAAGTCCATTGGTCCGGTGGTCGAACTGGCAATCCCGATCTTCGACACCAACGAGGCCCAGATCGCCAAGGCCGGATCGATCGCCCGCGCGGCCTTCGGCAGCTACGAGGCGGCGTCGCAGCGTGCCGTGCGCGAGGCCCGCGTCGCGTGGATCGAGCTCGACAGCGCATCGCGGCTGGTCGAGCAGTACCGCTCGACGGTGCTGGCGCTCGCGGAGCGGAACCTGACGCTCGCGGAGGCCTCGCTCAGGTCCGGCCAGGCCGATGTGACGGTGCTGCTGGAGGCTCAGCGTGAGGTCACCGACGCACGGGCGCGGCTCAACGACCTGGAGCAAGCCGCGGCGCTCGCCCGAATCGAACTGGAGTACGCGGTGGGCGGTGTTCTGGCATGGCCCCCAACTCCCGGCCCTGATCCGCTGGACCGAGGCCCTTCAACCATTGGAGCGGGGACGCCACCCAAAGGTCTGGATGAAGTGCCTTCTGGAGCACGCCAATGAACAGATACCAACGAATCACCCCGCTCGGGATCATTTTTCTTGCAGGTATCGGCGGCTGCACGGGTGCTCCGACTGCCTCCGAACGGCAGGCCCGATCGGACGTTGACACGGTGCGTTCGATGTACCGCCCGGGGGAGGCGAAGCCGACGCTCCCGAACCTATCGAAGGACTCGCCCCTCGCCGATTACCTGCGCTTCGCCATGCTCAACAACCCGAGGGTCGAGGCCGAGTACTACGCGTGGGCGGCGTCGGTCGAGCGGATCACGGGAGCGAGGTCGCTACCCGACCCGCGAATCACCTTCGAGGCCGACATTACGAGCGTGATTGAGACGGTCATGCCGGGCTTGATGATTGACCTTCCCGGCCCCGGCAAGCTCCGCGCCGCGGGCGATGTCGCGGCGGGAGAATCCCGCGCGTCATACTTCAAGTTCGAGATCGAGGTGCTCAGGACCGCGATGGCGCTCAAGTCCGCGTACTTCCGCCTGCACTTCCTCGAAGACACACTCCGGGTGCAGCGGGACACATTGACCCTCTTGGGAGACCTTGAGACTCAGGCCCAGCAGCAGGTCGCGGCGGGCCGCAGCGGCATCCAGGATGTGCTCCGCGCCCAGATCGACCGGGAGCAGCTCACGACGCAGATTGCGAACCTTGAAGACTCCCGTGGTGTTCTGCTCGCGGAGTTCCGCTCGGCTCTGGGTTTGCGCCCCGACGACCAGACCGTGCCGGTCCCAAGCACCTTTGAAGCGTCGCCACCTCCGCCGCCAGCGGACCAGATCCTCGCCCTCGCCGCGACCCATAATCCACAACTCCGGCAGATGGAGGCGGAAGTGCGACGCGGCGAGGCGATGATCGACCTCGCAAGGACCAGCCGTGTGCCGGACTTCTCGATCGGCATCGAGGCCGATGTGAAGGCCAGCCCGGTGATGTGGCGTCCCACGGGGAGCGTCACCCTCCCGATCTGGCGCGACAAGATTGCTGCGGAGATTGCTGCGGCGCAGTTCGAGAAACGGTCCTCCGAAGCGAGGCTCTCCGCCGAGCAGATCGGAGTGGCCGCGGACCTGGCGTCGATGCTCTACATGTACCGCGAGAGCACGCGGAACAGCGACCTGTACGCCACGACGCTCCTGCCCAAGGCCCGTCAATCGCTCGACGCTGCACGTTCGGGCTATACGGTCGGGCGATCGTCATTCCTCGATGTCATCGACGCTGAGCGTCAGTTGCTGGTCTTCGACCTCTCGCTTGTCGAGGCTCGCACGCAGCGCGAACTGTCTCTAGCGTCGCTCTCGCTGCTCATCGCCGGCACCGCGCCCGAGGGTGCTCCCATCTTGCCGACCGCTCCTGCCCCGTCAAAGGAGGCCAACCCATGAATCGTCGCACCGCCCTCGCTCTCGTATCGCTCATCGTCCTCGTCGCGGTTGGGGCTGGATACCTCCTCGGCTCTGCCCGCTCGGGCTCAGGCGGACGATCCAACGTCCCTGGAGCCTCCGGAGGTGTGGCCGATGCTCCACCGATGGCCAAGCAGGTCTACACGTGTTCTATGCACCCGCAGGTGCGGCTCGACCAGCCGGGTAACTGCCCGATCTGCGAGATGCCCCTGATCCCCGCGGCGTCGGCCACCACTGCGGCCGGAGAGGCACCCATGCTCCAACTCTCGGAGCACGCCGTGTCGATGGCCAGTGTCGAGACCGTCGCCATCGAGCGCCGGCCGCTGTCCCGTGATCTTCGTGCCGTCGGCCGCATCGAGTACAACGAGTCGTCGCTCGCGACCATCACGCCGCGCGTTGACGGCTTTGCCGAGCGGCTCTTCGTGAGTTTCACCGGCGTTGAGATCCGTAAGGGCGATCACCTCGCAGAGGTCTACAGCCCGGAGTTGCTCGTTGCGCAACAGGAACTCCTCATCGCCCTGCAGGCCGGCGTGGGGGGGGGCGGCAACTCGCTCGCCGAAGTGGCCAAGACCAAACTGCGACTGCTGGGATTGACCGAGCAGCAGGTGACGGACCTGGTCGAGAAGAAGCAGACCACCGACCGGGTGACGCTGTATTCGCCCATTAGCGGCACCGTGATCGAGAAGAGCATTGTCGAGAAAGCCTCGTTCAAAGCCGGCGACGCCCTTTACCGCATTGCCAATCTTGACAGCGTGTGGGTCTACCTCGAGATCTACGAGTACGACTTGCCCTGGGTGCGCTACGGACAACAGGTGCGGATCACAGCCCAGGCGATCCCCGGGCGGACGTTCGATGGAGTCGTGACGTTTGTCCAGCCGGTCGTCAATGAGCAGTCCCGCACCGTTCGAGTGCCGGTCTATGTGGACAACAAGGACCATGCCCTCAAGCCGGGAATGTTCGTGACAGCGCTCATCGCCGCGGAACTTACCAGCGAGGGACGGGCCGCGCCGACGGGCGTCGAGGGACGCTACTCGTGCCCGATGCACCCTCAGGTGCTCGCGGATGTGGCGGGTGCCTGCCCGATCTGCCAGATGCCGCTGGAGAAGATCCCGGGTGGCGCGGCCGTCTCAGCAGTGCCGGACCAACACGCCGCCCACGACACACCTACGCCCGCTACGCCCATTCCGGCCGCTCCTAAGTACTACTGCCCCATGAAGTGCGAGGGCGAGAAGACCTACGACCAGCCTGGGCGCTGCCCGGTCTGCAACATGAAGCTCAAGGAGGTGCCGATCGTGCCCGCCGCTGCCGCCCAAGGCGCGGGGGTGCTGGCCGTCCCCGTCTCCGCGGTGCTGGACAGCGGCACGCGGCAGATCGTGTACATCGAGAAATCGAGAGGTCTCTTCGAGCCGCGAGAGCTCGTGCTTGGTCCCCGCGCGGGCGAGTACTTCGCGGTGCTGGCTGGGCTTGTCGAGGGGGAGCGGGTGGTCACGCGGGGGAACTTCCTGATCGACAGCCAGTTCCAGGTCACGGGGCACCCCAGCCTTTTCTATCCCGGCGGGTTGCATGCGTCCATGGGCCACCAGCACGGAGCGACCGCCGCGCCCGGCGGCCCGAACGCTTCGACGCCACCGGCTCCGTCGGCACCATCGGGCGATAAATCACCTCAGCCCGTGCAATCACCGGCTGGCCACAAGCACTGAACGGAGGAGCGACTCATGGTGAACGCCATCATCCGTTGGTGCATGAAGAACACGTTCCTGATGCTCCTGATCATCATGGGCATCTGCGCAGCGGGCTACTGGGCGGTGACGCGCACGCCCGTTGATGCGATCCCCGACATCGGCGAGAAGCAGGTCATCGTCTACGCCGACTGGGAGGGCCGCAGCCCGCAGGATGTGGACGACCAGGTCACCTACCCGCTGACGACCAGCCTCACCGGGACGCCGGGCGTCAAGTCCATCCGCTCTATGTCCGGCTTCGGCTTCTCAATGGTGTTCGTGATCTTCGAGGACAAAGCCGATTACTACTGGGCCCGGTCGCGCGTGCTCGAACGCATGAACGTGGCGCAGCAGCGGTTGCCTGCGGGTGTTACGCCGGTGCTCGGGCCCGATGCGACTGCGCTCGGACAGGTGTACTGGTACACCGTCGAGGGTGAAGGGTTCGACTTGGCCGAGCTGCGCTCGATCCAGGACTGGTACGTTCGGTATCAGATGCAGTCCGTTCCGGGCGTCAGCGAAGTGGCCAGCATCGGCGGCTTCGTCAAGCAGTACCAGATCGACCTGAACCCGGACAAGATGCGGGCCCACCGCGTCACGATGATGGATGTGTACGACGCTGTCCGCAAGAGCAATATCGACGTGGGTGCGAAGGTCGTCGAGAAGAGCGGCGTCGAGTTCTTCATCCGCGGCCTGGGCTTCATCAAGTCCATCGAGGACCTTGAACGGGTCGTCATCCGTCAGGAGGGCGGCACGCCGCTCTACCTCAAGAGCGTGGCCACGGTGCAGCTCGGCCCGGACTTCCGGCGCGGTGCGCTAGACAAGGGCGGCGTCGAGGCCGTGGGCGGCGTGGTGCTGATGCGCTACGGCGAGAACCCGCGGGAGGTAGTCGCCCGCGTCAAAGACAAGATCACCCAGTTGGAGGCGGGTCTCCCCTCCAAGAAACTAGCGGACGGGCGAATCTCCAAGGTCCGCCTGGTCCCGTTCTACGACCGCACCACCATCGTGCGAGAGACGATCGACACGCTCAAGGAGGCGCTCTTCGAAGAGGCGATCATCGCGAGCCTGGTGGTCGTGTTCTTCCTGATGCACCTGCGCACGACCGTCACGGTGCTTCCGACACTCCCGCTGGCCCTCGCAGGCTCGTTCATCCTCATGTACTCCTTCGGCATCGACAGCAACATCATGTCGCTGGCCGGCCTGGCGATTGCCATCGGTGATGTCGCCGACATGGGCATCATCATGGCCGAGAACATCTACCGACGCCTCGCCGCCGCCACCGAGGAGGAGAAGCGCGAGAAGGGGCATTTCGGGATTGTCTACGAAGCGGCGACCGAGGTCGGCGGCGCGATCATCACCGCCGTCACCAACACCATCGTGTCGTTCATCCCCGTTTTCTTCCTCACCGGTCAAGAGGGGAAGATGTTCGGACCGCTCGCGTACGCCAAGACCTTTGCCATCGGCTCGTCCGTCGTGCTCGCCGTCACCGTCGTTCCCTTCCTGTGCTACCTGCTCTTCCGCCCGGTGAAGTGGAAACACCACATCACGCTGCTCGTCGCGGCGAGCGTCGGCGTGCTGGCCATGTTCTCCACGCACCTCGCGTTTATGTGGGGTTTGGGGGGCGGCCATGACCGTGGGTGGCTTGTTGCAGCAGCCGTGGGCGTCGCGGTCGGCCTTTGCGTCGTTCGCATGACCCGCGAGAAGTTCATCCCGCTGGACCGCAACCCGGTCTCGCGCATCATCGCCAGGGCATATGTGCCGACGCTGCGATGGGTGCTCTATCACAAGAAGACCTTCATGATCGTGCCGTTGCTGATCCTCTTCACCGGTCTGACGGTGTGGCTGGGCATCCACCGCACGCTGCAGCCCGTGGAGTGGGTGGTCAACATCCTCGCGAGCGAGAAGGCATCGCCGGAGCTGAAGAAGGCGATGTACGCCGACGCAAACGCGGATCTCACACGCCCGCTCCTCGAACTCGACCAACTCCGCTGGCAGACCGTCCGCGACTCCGACGGCCGCTCGCGCAACCGGCTCCTCTGGCGGAGGCAGGACCCCGCCGAGCGCATCGCCGAGACCGCATCGGGCCTTGCCGTGCTCAAAGAAGGCCGAATCCTCCCCGGCCTCGGCCGCGAGTTCATGCCGCCGCTGGACGAGGGTTCTCTGCTTTACATGCCCTCGCTTCTGCCGCAGGCGTCGTTGTCGCAGGCCGTGGAAGTCAACAGCAAGCAGGACCTGGCGATCGCCACCGTGCCTGAAGTTGAGAGCGTGGTGGGCAAGATCGGCCGCGCCGAGTCCGCCCTCGACCCCGCGCCCATCGGCATGATGGAGTCGATCGTGATCCTGAAGCCCGAGAGCGAGTGGCGTACCAAGAAGGTCGAGCGTTTTTTCTCAGACTGGCCCGGCTTCCTTCGCACGCCGCTCTCGTGGATCTGGTCCGAGGAACGCCGCTTCACCAAGCAGGAAATCCTGGCCGAACTCCAGGAACGCACCGCCATCCCCGGCGTGCTCCCAACATGGCTCCAGCCGATCCAGACCCGGTTGGTCATGCTCCAGACCGGCTTCCGCGCCATGATGGGCGTCAAGATCTACGGCAGCGACCTCCGGGAGATCGAGAAGATCGGCCTCCAGATCGAGCAGCTCCTCCGCGAGGTGCCGGGCGCCACCGACATCGTCGCCGACCGCATCGTGGGCAAGCCCTACATCCAGATCCAGATCGACCGCGAGCGCATCGGCCGCTACGGCGTCAACATCCGCGACGTGCAGGACGTCATCGAAATGTCCCTGGGCGGCATGAACCTCATGGACTCAGTCGAGGGCCGCGAACGCTACCCCATCCGCATCCGCCTGGCCCGCGACTTCCGCGAGGACATGGAGGCCATCCAGCGGATCAACGTTCACTCCTCCACTGGCGCGCAGGTGCCGCTGGCCCAGCTCGCCGACATCTCCACCGTGCTCGGCCCGCAAGAGATCAAGGGCGAGCGCGGCCTGCTCGTCGGCTATGTCACCATGAACACCCGCGACCGAGACGAGGTCTCCGTCGTGCAGGACGCCGAGGCCGTGCTGCAACAGGCCCTCAAGGAGGGCCGGCTCACGCTCCCGCCTGGTTACTACTGGGAGTGGTCCGGCCAGTTCGAAAACCAGGTCCGGGCCACCAAGCGGATGCAGGTGCTGGTCCCGATCACCTTGGGCATCATGTTCGTGATGCTCTACCTGGGCTTTCAGCGCTGGTGGATCGCCCCGGTGATCTTCTTCGGCGTCCTGGTCTCGGCGTCGGGCGGTTTCATCATGCTCGCGCTCTGGGGCGCGAACCTGTCGGTGGCGGTGTGGGTGGGGTTCCTGGTGCTCTTCGGCGTGGTGGACGACGACGGCGTGGTGATCGGAACCTATCTCGAGGGCGTCTTCAAGGACCGCGAGTTCAAGTCCGTCGCGGAGATCCGTGAGGCCGTCATCGACGCGGGGCTCAAACGCATCCGCCCGTGCCTCATGACCATCGCCACGACGGTCCTGGGCCTCATGCCCATCTTCTGGGCTACCGGCCGAGGCTCGGACGTGATGCAGCCGATGGCGATCCCGTCGATGGGCGGCATGGCCATCAGCCTGATCACGCTCTTCATCGTGCCGTGCGCGTTTTCCGCGGTGGAGGAATGGAAGTGGAAGCGCTCAATGAAATGACTCGGTCCATCGAAGATGAACAAGACACATCACAATCCGCAAATCGCAACTGGTGATTGCACTTCACCGGGCCCGGCATGGCACGGGCTGAGCGCGGACGATGCGATCCGCACGCTGGGCTCCGATGCGCGGGCCGGGTTGTCCGCGGCCGAAGCCGCGGCGCGGTTGCAAAGTGTCGGGCCCAACACGCTCACAGCGCGCGAAGGGCGGTCGTGGTGGGCGGCGTTCGGCTCGCAGTTCGCCGCGGTTCTGGTGTGGCTGCTGCTGGTCGCCGCGGGCGTGTCGGCGGTGCTGGGGGAGTGGGTCGATGCGGGGGCGATCGCCGCGATCATCGTCATCAACGCCGTCATCGGGGCCTCGCAGGAGCACAGCGCCGAGCGCTCCATCGCGGCCCTGCGCGGAATGACCGCGCCCAAGGCCCGCGTGGTGCGCGACGGTGTTGTGACCGTTCTTCCCGCCGCCGGCATTGTGCCCGGCGATGTGCTGGTGCTGGAAGCCGGCGACCTGGTGGCCGCCGATGCGCGGCTCATCGAGTCGGCCTCGCTCGCGGCGATCGAGAAGTCGCTCACGGGCGAGAGCGAACCCGCCGAGAAGGATGCCCGGGCTGTTGCGCCGCCACCGCCGGCAGACACGCCGCTGGCCGAGCGGAGCGGCATGGTCTACTCGGGCACCGCCATCGCCACGGGAACGGCCCACGCCGTCGTCGTCGCCACGGGGATGCAGACCGAGATCGGCCGAATCGCGGCGCTCATCGCGACCGCCGAGGCCGATGGGCCCACACCGCTGCAGGCGCGGCTGGCCCGCGTGGGGCGGCTCCTGGTCGTCGCGTCGCTGGTCATCGTCGCGGGGCTCTTCGGGCTGGGGCTCATCCGCGGCGAGCCGCTGCTCTCGCTCTTCATGACCGCCGTGAGCATGGCGGTCGCCGCCGTGCCCGAGGGATTGCCGGCGATCGTGACGGTGGCCCTGGCGCTGGGTGTGCGCCGCATGGCCAGGCGGCGGGCGTTGATCCGCCACCTGCCCGCGGTCGAGACGCTGGGCGCGACGAGCGTGATCTGCACCGACAAGACAGGGACGCTGACGGTGGGGCAGATGACGGCGCGGGCGCTGGTGGTGCCTGGAGCTGGGGGGGCCGAGTGCGGGTCTCGCGGTAGTACGATCTTGACAGCGCTGGACGTGTCGGGCGAGGGGTATGCGCCGGATGGAGCGGTGACGTGCGCGGGGAATGAGTTGACTGAAGAAGTGCGGGCCGCGGCGATGCGGCTGGCACGCAACCTTGCGGGCGTGAACAACGCGACGGTGATGGAGGAGAAGGGACGCTGGGAGGCCAGCGGCGACCCGACCGAGGCGGCCATGCTCATCGCGGCGGCGAAGGTCGGGCTGAAGCGCGAGACGCTGGATGCGGGTTCGCCGCGGCTGGCCGAAGCCCCGTTCGACTCCGACCGCAAGTGTGCAGCCGTGGTGCGGAAGGCGGATGCAGGTGCGGATGTGCTCGTCAACGGTTCGCCCGAGAGTGTGCTGGCGCTGTGTACGCACATTGCGGAGGCAGATGGCTCGCGGAGCATGACCGATGCGGACCGCGCGGCGATCGATGCGGCCAACGCGGACCTGGCCTCCAAGGGCCTGCGTGTGCTGGCCTGCGCGGCGAGGAACCTGCCGCAGAGCGAGGTTGCAGCGACAGTCGCCGATCCCAGCCCCGCGTCGCTTGAACGTGACCTGACTTTCGTGGGCCTCGTCGGCCTGCTTGACCCGCCGCGTGCCGAGGCTCGCGAGGCCGTCGCCAGGTGCAAAGCGGCGGGCATCCGCGTGGTGATGATCACAGGCGACCAGCCCAGGACCGCACTCGCCATCGCGCGAGACTTGGGGATCGCGAGCGAATCGGACGCGGCGCTCTCCGGGGCCGAACTCGGGGCGATCGATGATGCTGCGTTGCCGGAGCGTGTCGGGAGCACGGCCGTGTACGCGCGTGTCACCGCAGCCGACAAGCTCCGCATCGTCCGGGCGTGGCGCGAGCAAGGCGCGGTCGTCGCGATGACCGGCGACGGTGTCAACGACGCCCCGGCACTCAAGGGCGCCGATGTGGGCATCGCGATGGGTGCGTCGGGCACCGAGGTCGCCCGGCAGGCGTCCGACATGGTCATCACCGACGACAACTTCGCTTCGATCGTCGCCGCTGTCGAGGAGGGCCGCGGCGTCTACGACAACATCAAGAAGTCGATGCAGTTCCTGCTCGGGGGCAATGCGGCCGAGCTGCTCTACATGGGTGCTGCCCTGGTGGCCGGGCTGCCCACGCCGCTGCTGCCGATCCAGATCCTCTGGATCAATCTCGTGACCGACGGCCTTCCCGCGCTCTTCCTGGCCGCCGACCCTGCCCCACCGGGCGTGATGGAACGCTCCCCTCGCCCCCGCAACGCGGCGTTCATTGACCGCGCGTTCGTGGGCACGATGATCCTGACGGCGTTCCTCACGGCGGGCGTCGCGCTGGGCGTGTACCTCTACGGCCTCAAGTACCACGACGAGACAACGGCCCGCACCCACGCCTTCGCCGCGCTGGTCTTCGCCGAGCTGCTCCGCTCGTTCGGAGCCCGCAGCGAGACCGTGCCGATCTGGCGGATGGGCTGGCGCGACAATGCGATGCTGCTCGTGGTCGTCGCAGCATCGTTCGGCCTGCAGGTCTGGACTCACCACAACCAGACGCTCTCCTCGCTCATGAAGACCTCGACGATGGGGTGGGAGGAGTGCATCCCGCTTATGGCCGTGTCGTGCATCCCGTTGACGGTGCTCGAGCTAGTCAAGGTCCTGCGGACAACACGGAAGGAGCGTGGGTGATGGATAATGCAGTCGCGTTAGTGCAGGCATTCTTGAGACTGCACGGCTACCTCACGGTGACGGAGTTCCGGGTCGTGCGTGCTGCTCGAGGAGGCGGGCAAGAGTGTCTAACCGACCTGGATGTGCTGGCATTCCGGTTCGGCGAAGCATCGGGCCCGGGTGAGGCGATGCATCACCCGGCCGAGAGCGAAGCGAACGCGCTGCTCGGAATCGCCGGGGGCGTGCCCGACATGATCATCGGAGAAGTCAAAGAGGGGCGGGCCCAGCTCAACGACGCCGCCACCAAGCACGATGTGCTCACCGCGGCCCTCGAGCGGTTCGGCTGCTGCCGGCACAGTGACATCGACGGCATCGTGCATGAGCTGCTCCGCCACGGCAGGGCCCACACACGGCACGGCCACGGGGTTCGCCTGGTCGCCTTCGGATCGCTTCCGCCCGACGCTCCATCGCGCGGCGTCAAGGTCGTGCTTCTCGGCACGATCATCGACTTCCTTCGTGCCTACTCGCGACAGCACTGGGCACAGCTGCAATCCTCGGAGTCCAAGGACCCGGGACTTAGTTTCCTGATGACACTCGAGAAGGCCGAGCGCGGGCGCCGCGCCCGGGCCGCATCCACTGGTTCCACAAGTTTGAAAGGAGATCGCTCATGAATCGCTCTCGCACTTCGTTGATCGGCCTCGTCGTTGGTCTGGCGTTGTCTGCGTCGGCGCTCGCCCAGTCGCAGCCTCCCGCGGGCGTGGACCCGGCCACGCACGCGGCGCACGTCGCGCAGGGGGCCGGCGCGCACCAGCCGGCCGCGCAGCCGGTCGACAACGCGGAACTGGCCAAGCAGGTCGCGGAACTCCGAGCCCAGATCGCGCAGCTCCAGGCCGCTCTCGCGCAGGGCCAGGCCGCCGGTGGCTCGCCTCAACCCATGCCCCAGGGCGGCATGAAGCAAGGCATGCCTATGGGCAAGTCGTCGATGCAGGGCACGGGCATGTCTCGCATGGGCAGCGGATCGATGCCGCAGGGCAACTCTGGCATGTCCGGCATGTCCGGCGGCGGCTCGGGCATGCTGGGGATGTCCGGCGGCAGCGGCACCGGCGGCGGCATGGGCATGATGGACATGGACAAGATGATGATGGGCGGGATGGGTGGAGGCTCGGGCGGCGGCGGCATGATGGGGATGATGGACCAGATGATGGGCATGGGCATGTCGCGCATGGGCGGCGGCATGAACACGGGGGGCATGGCGTCCGCCCTCCCCGGCTTCCCCGGCGCATCGCACCTCTATCACCTCGGAGCGACCGGCTTCTTCCTCGACCACGGTTCGCACATCACGCTGACCGTGGATCAGCAGAAGCAGCTGGGCGAGATCAAGGAGCAGTCGCTGCTCAACCAATCGACGCTTCAGCGGAAGATCGACCAGGCCGAGCAGGAGCTCTGGGACCTGACCGGCGCCGACGCGCCGGACGCCGCCAAGGTCGAGGGGAAGGCCCGTGAGATCGAGCAGCTCAAGAGCGAGCAGCGCATCTCGTTCATCCGCGATGTCGGCAAGGCCGCCGCGGTGCTGACCGACGAGCAGCGCAAGCAGCTCACCGGCATGATGCCCCCGACCCCGGCCCCGGCCAATCAACCCGGCGCGATGCCCGGCATGGGTGGCGCTGGGGGTGGCATGGGCGACATGTGAAACACCCGACGAGCGCTCTCTACGGCGCTCGAAGAAAGGAGCCGCGCAATGTCCAAGCACAATCCTCAATGCAAGCCCGGTGGGATCGTCGTGTCGATCAGGGCCCCCGAGGCCAAGGAAGTGTTCGTCGCCGGCACGTTCAACAACTGGAACGCCCACGCTCAGCGCCTCAAGCGAACGGGCAAGGACGGGCACTGGATCGCGACGCTCGACCTGCCGCCGGGCAGGTACGAGTACAAGTTCATCGTGGACGGTCGGTGGTGCTGTGAGCTGGGATGCGATGGTCCGTACAACGGCTGCCCGGGCTGCGTGCCCAATGCACTCGGGACCATGAACCGGACGCTCGTCGTCGGCGAGCCGGCACCTGAGGACGGCGTGGCGCTGGGCCAGCGATTGTGAGCCATTCCTATGGACCCTGAGAAGGCGAGCCAAGTGCGGAGTGCGTGCGTGTGGGTGGTGATCCTCACGGTGCTGCACTTTGCGCTTGGGACGCGAACACACGCGGTCCACGGCCTGCACATCCTGCTGGCGGGCCTCTTTCTCGTGCCGGTGATCCTGGCGGCGGCGGCGATGGAACGTCGAGGCGGTCTCATCGCCGCCGCTGTGGTCAGCGTCGCCTATCTCGCGCACCTCCTTTGGAGTTGGCGGGGCTCGCCGCTCGTCAACGCCGACCAGTTCGCTTGGCCACTGGTGTACGCCGTGGTTGGGCTGACTTCGGGCCACCTCGTTCACACGGCCAACTTCCGCAAGTGGCAGCGCGACGAGGTGATCCGCCGCGCGTACGAGGAGGAGCAACGTCGAAAGGGCGCCGCCCCATGACCAACCCTTCAGTCTCCATCCGTTCAGGCGAAGATCTTCTCGCTCGGAGCAGCCCATGATTGCACGCGCCATTGCCGGAACGATTCGCTGTCGCTCAATAGCGGCCATGCTCTTGGTGCTGCTCATTGCGCCCACGCTTCGCGCCCAGGTCAGCCCTGAAGAGCACGCCAAGCACCACCCGCAGGGAGGTGCGCCGCAGCAGCCCGGCGGCACTCAATCCGTGGCTCCCGGCGGGATGGAAGGCATGATGGAGGGGATGCACGGCGGAACGCCGCCGAAGGAGCTCTACCCGCGCCTGATGGAGCTGCCATCCCTCACGCCTGAGCAGAGGGAAGAAATGCAGCGTGCCGCGCACGAGAGAATGGAGTCGGGCACCAAGATGATGGCCGAGGCGATGGACATCCTCCTGACCCGCGCGGGTGTCAACGACTATGCGGCCATGCAAGACGCGATGAACCGGCTCCGCGAAGGGGCGGCGAGGTTCGACAGTGGCCTCAGCACCCATCGAGCGATCGCCGAGGGCCGTTCGCCGCAGGACGTCGGTCTGCAATGGTTCAAGGGGCAGATGAATCTGACGGAGCCGCCTGTGACCGGACGGCACGGGTGGTTGGACTGGTCGGTCGAGCACTGGATCGTCATGATCGGGCTCGCGGCGTTCGCCGTGGTGATGGTCGGCATGTACTTCGTCAAGATGCGCCGCGCCACGGCCCTGCTTCGTCGCCTGACGGAGCCGCCGCCGGGCTCTGCGCTCGCGGCCACACCGGCCGCGGCAACCGCGTCAGCACAGCAAACCGCCGCGCCGCGCGTGTCGCCCGAATCTACTCCGCCTCCTCCCTCTTCAGAGGGTGCCGACGGAGTGATCGGTCCCTGGAGTGGCTCACTTCGCGTCTCGAATGTGTTCGCCGAGACGCCCTCGATCAAGACTTTCCGCCTCGTTAACCCCTCTGGAGGCTCCATCCCGTTCGCGTTTGTGCCGGGGCAGTTCCTGACGCTTGCCGTGGCACTGGCCGGGAGGACGACCAAACGTTCGTACACGATCGCGTCGTCCGCGGCCCAGCGCGACTACGTGGAGATCACCATCAAACGGGAGGAACTCGGGGTCGTGTCGCGCTACCTCCACGACCGCGTGGTGCCTGGAGAGCTGCTCCAGATAGCCGCTCCGCAGGGCCGATTCACCTTCTCAGGAACGGAGGCGGACAGCATCGTGCTCATCGGCGCGGGTGTCGGGATCACGCCGCTGATGTGCATCGTCAGGACCCTGACCGACCGGGGCTGGAACAAGGACATCTTCCTTCTGTTTGCGTGCAGGACCTCGGGCGACTTCGTGTTCCGCGAGGAGCTCGAGCATCTCCAGCGGCGGCACCCCAATCTGCATGTCGTCGCCACCATGACCCGGGCTGAGGGCACGGTCTGGATGGGTCCAAAGGGCCGTCTGACCAAGGAGCTGATCGCCCATTCCGTTCCCGACATCTCCACTCGGCGCGTGCACATCTGCGGTCCCGCACCGATGATGGACGCCACCCGCGCCGTTCTTCTGGAACTCGGCGTCCCGAGCAACCAGATTCGAACCGAGGCATTCGGCCCGCCCGAGCGGAAAGACACCCGCCAATCCGCGGTGCAGACCGCGATGGTGGAGGCGTCGCCTGAAACCACCCCCGTGGTTTCGTTCGCCATCTCAGGAAAGGCCGCGCCGCTCCCAGCGGATACCTCTGTGCTCGAGGCCGCCGAGCATGTGGGCGTGTCGATCGACAACTCCTGCAGGGCAGGGACCTGCGGACAGTGCAAGGTCAAGCTGCTCAAGGGGTCCGTCACGATGGCCGTCGAGGACGCGCTCGCACCGGAGGAAAAGGCCCGAGGCATCATCCTCGCTTGTCAAGCCAAGGCGACCCGCAACATCGAAGTGGAGGCCTAAGCGATGCAGGAACGCGAACGCGCCATCGTGACCGGCCTGGTCCTGCTCCTCGTGGTGCTGGTGCTGGGGTTTTACGTCCACCGAGATCCTCGTTTCCCGGGCAGTCTGGCTGGGGGCGTGCTGGGGCTGTCGGCCGCGGCGCTGATGCTCGTGCCTCTGGCGTACCTCTTTGTGAAGCGAATCCCGCTCCTCAAGAGATCAGTGACCCGCGCGATATCGATGCGGACGCTCCTGGCCATTCACATCTACGCGGGCATCCTGGGTCCGATCCTCGGCGTGCTGCACAGCGGCCACCGGTTCCAGAGCCCATTGGGCATCGCCCTCACGTCGATGATGTTGATCGTCGCTCTGAGCGGGTTTGTGGGCCGCTACCTCATGTCCCGAATGTCGATGGACATGCGGGACCGCCAGCAGATGCTGGCCGGGCTGCGTGTCGCTTACGAGCGAACCGCCGGTGAACTGGCGAAGGAACCGGAGAGGGCCGGAAAGCTCAGGCCGTTCGCGGGCTTCTTTACCCGGCTCGCGGCCCCGTTCTTCATACACGATCCCGGGTCGGCCGGGACCTCCGGGCTGGGCGTGCAGGCACGGGCGGTTCGACTGTCCGAATCGATCGCGGATGTCGAGTACGCCATCAAGACCCAGGAGGTCATGAGGGGCGCCTTCGGCCGGTGGCTTGCGTGCCACATCGTCATCGCCGTGGTGCTGTATGCGTTGCTGGCCATCCACATCTGGTCCGCTTGGTACTTCGGAATCCGGTGGCTGCCATGAAGAAGATCGAGCTCCTCTATGCCGTCGTCACAGTTGCGGCGCTCGGAGCGGCCGCGGCGCTCCCGTTCATCTCCCACCGAGGGGGAACCCAGGCCGCTCCGGGATGGGCGGACTTCGTCAGCCCGGGCCACCTCTCGGCCAAGCACGAGTTCCTCGCGTCGAACTGCGAGGCTTGCCACACGCCGCACCGAGGTCCAACCGCGGACAAGTGCATCGCCTGTCACGCGAGCGGGGGCGCGACCGACGGTCTCTTGGCCAAGCAGAGCACGCGGTTCCACGCTGATATCGGCGACTGCTCCGAGTGCCATGTCGAGCACCTGGGCCACGCACACCGCCCCGTCTTGATGGTTCACGAGCAGTTGGTTCGCGCGGCGACCCGCGCCGCATCGAATACCCCGCCGGTGACCGCCGATGCGACCGCGATTCTTGATGCGATTGCGCGTGCCTCCCGGGCTACGCCTCCACACGGGCGGATCTCGCCCCGCGAGATGACGCTCGACTGCAACTCGTGCCACGCGAACCAGGACCCGCACCGGGGCTTGATGGGGACGGGCTGCGCGTCTTGCCACGCGACCGGCGCGTCAGCGGGAGGGTGGAGTATTCCGGAGTTTCGCCATCCATCGTCCCTCTCGACCGATTGCGCTTCGTGCCACCAGGCCCCGCCGAGCCACTACATGGAGCACTTCAGCATGGTCTCGATGAAAGTGGCCGGGATCGAGCACGCCAACGTAAGCCAGTGCTTTCTCTGCCACAAGACCAATTCCTGGAACGACATCAAGGGCGTCGGCTGGTACAAGCACCACTGAAGATCCAGGGCGTGAGGCACTGTCCCCGCCCCTCGCAGGCTGAACATGCTCACACTGGTCATCAACACCATCGTCCGCAGCATCGAAGTGATCGCCGCCGTGATGATCGCGGCCTCGGTGGCGATAGCGGCGGTGGAGATGGGCGCCGCTCTGGCGCGACGCGCCGTTCCGGAGCGTCTGACGAAAGTCCGCCTCGCGCTCGCGGAGCGGCTCGTGCTCTCCTTGGAGTTCCTCATCGCCGCCGACATTCTGAAGACCGTGCTTGCGCCGACGCTCGACCAGCTTGCCGTGCTGGGTGGCGTGATCCTCATACGCACAGTCCTGAGTTTGAGCATCGCGTATGAACTCCGCAGGTCGGCGGCCCATGCCCTCCCCGCAGCGCATTCCCGCTATCCGGCGGAACCACAGGTCTCGGAGGCCACCCCATGAGAATCCCTGCCCGACTCCTCGGCCTCGTGTGCCCAATCGCGCTTTTGGCGGTCATGGGCTGTGCCAGCGTTTCGCCTGACAAGCGGTTCCCGGATGTCCAGAGCGACGTTCTGGCCAGAGCGAACGCCCGCGCCGTGTGGAGGCAAGGGGGGCCCGAGGACCGCGCTGTGGACGACGCCATCGCGGCACTACTCGCGCGGCCGCTCTCGCCCGAGGACGCGGTGCAGATTGCGCTGTTCGGCAATAGCGGGTTGCAGGCAACGTTTGAAGACCTCGGGATCGCGCAGGCGGAGGTCGTGACGGCAGGGCAGCTCCGCAACCCCGACATCGCCGGGTTCTTCCGGTTCCCGAGTTCGCCGCCCAGCGGCCTGAACTGGAATATCGGCGTGGATGTTTGGCTGCTGGATGCGTTTCTCGTGCCCATCCGGCAGAAGCTCGCGGACGCATCCGAAGACCAGACACTGCGGCTGGTCACGCAGCAGGTGCTCCGGCTCGCCGCCGACACGCGAACCGCGTACTTCGCACTTCAAGCCGACACGGCAGCGGTCCAGGCCCGCGAGGAGCTCGCCGAGGTCGCTCGCTTGGCGCTGGACTTGTCCCGCACGCAGACCGAGGCCGGAAACGCCGACGACCTGACTCTGGCGTCGGAGCAGGCCGCGTTTCAGCAGGCACAGCTAGCGCTGCTGCAGGCTCGATCAGCGCAGCGAGTCAGCCTCGAGCGGCTCCGAGGTGTCATGGGGCTCACCGATCGACCCGTGTCATGGTCGCTGGTGGCCGAAGCGCCGTTGCCGACGGTCGGCGAGCCCAACGAAGAGAGCCTTATCGCGCTCGCGCTGGAATCGCGACTCGACCTCAAGGCCGCGGCGACGGAGGTCCAAAGACAGGAGTACGCGCTCGAACTCACGAAGAAGTGGTGGCTCTCGACGGTGCAGGTCGGGGTCGAGACGGAAAAGGGCTCCGACGGGCAGTACGCCACCGGCCCGCACTTCTCCGCCGAGTTGCCGATCTTCAATCAGCGTCAGGGCGAAATCGCTCGGCAGGAAGCAGTCATTCGGCAGGCCCGTCACCGAGAGGCCTCGCTCCAGGGCCAGGCCCGCACGGAAATCCGCTCCGCATTGAACCGGGTCGCCACCGCACGTGAGATCGCTCGCATGTACCGCGACGACATCCTGCCGCTCCGCCAGCGGGTTCTGGCCGCGACGCAGGACCGCTACAACTCAATGTTCGTCGGCGTGTTCGAACTGCTGCGTGCACGATCCGAACTCACCGACGCGCAGACCGCGTTCGCTCGTGCGCTGCAGGACTACTGGACTGCTCGGGTTGAGCTTGAGTTTGCCGTTGGCACCCGGTTCCCCGATACGCCGATTCCTGAGTCAGCCGCCACCGCACCCCCGGCCACGCCGGCTCCTTCGCCATCCGCGACCCCCAGCCCTCACCAGCAGCATCAACCGAGGTGACCCGCCATGACCACGCACGATCAATCGCCCATCACCCGTCGCCAGATCCTCGCGACCACCGCCGGTCTCGTTGCGGTCACGCCCGTTATGCGCGCCGTGGCGGCGATGCAGCCCGAGCACCAGGGTCACCGGCCGCAGACACCGCCGCCGACAACCCCGCCCCCGGCTTCGCCCGCGCAGGGCTACCAAGGCCATGCTCCCGTTGCCACGGCCGCTTCGCCGGGGAGCCTGCCCTACCGCCCGGTGATCGCTCCAGATTCGCCGACGCTCCCCTTCGAAATAGACGATGGCGTCAAGGTCTTTCGTCTCACCGCCGAGCCGGTCGCCCGGGAGTTCGCGCCCGGCTTGGTCGTGAACTGCTGGGGATACAACGGTCAGTCCCCCGGCCCGATGATCGAGGCCGTCGAGGGCGACCGCATCCGCATCCTCGTCACCAACAACCTCCCCGTGCACACCACCGTGCACTGGCACGGGCTGCTGCTCCCCAACGGCATGGATGGTGTGGGCGGTCTGACGCAGAAGCACATCCGCCCTGGGCAGACCTTCAAGTACGAATGGACCATCCGCGGGCACGGCACCTACATGTACCACCCGCACTTCGACGAGATGTTCCAGATGGGGCTGGGGATGATGGGCCTGTTCATCGTCCACCCACGTGAAGCCCGCGAGCCGCGCGTGGATCGCGATTACGCCATCATCCTCAATGAATGGTCCGTCGCCCCCGGTGCGGCAACGCCCGACCCGACGGAGATGACCGCATTCAATCTGTTCACGTTCAACGGCCGCGTCTTCCCCGGCACGTCACCGCTCCTGGCACGCATCGGCGAGCGGGTGCGCATCCGCATCGGCAACCTGAGCACGACCAACGCGCACCCCATCCACCTGCACGGGTACTCGTTCAAGGTCACCGGCACCGACGGCGGCCCGATCCCCGAGTCGGCGCAGTGGCCCGAGGTCACCGTGAACGTCCCCACCGGAGCGACCCGCGACATCGAGTTCATCGCCGACAACGAGGGCGACTGGGCCTTCCACTGCCACAAGGTCCACCACTTGATGAACGGCATGGGGCACAACCTGCCCATCGTTCTTGGCATGAACACCGACGAGGTGAACGCTCGACTGGCCAAGGTCATGCCCGGGGCGATGCCCCTCTCGGTGGGCATGGGCCACATGATGGAGATGGGCCGCCCAAAGAACACGATCGGCAGCAGCACCGAGGGGCCGTTCGATGAGATCGACGCGGGCGGGATGTTCACGGTCCTGAAAGTCCGGAAGGATCTGGCCGAAGGAGCCGACCCGGGCTGGTACGAGCACGCAACAGGGACGGTCGCAGAACCGGTGTAAACCCGCGGTGAACCTGCTGGCATCCGCCGACGTACATACTCCGGGGGAGTATACTCTACTCCAAGGAGTTCAGCATGAATACGACGACTCAGGACGTTCGAACCACCCAACTCGCGATCGACGGCATGACCTGCGGGCACTGCGTGCAGGCCGTGACCAAGGCCCTCTCCGGCGTGCCCGGAGTCACGGTGAAATCGGTGGCGGTGGGATCGGCGGTGATCGAGACGGCGGACGGGTGGGCCGCGGGCAAGGCCGTGGCCGCGCTCGACGAGGCCGGGTATCCCGCGAAGGCCGTGGGCGCCGCCGCGGCCGCATCGGCGCCGATGCCCGCGAAGTCGGGCGGGTGCTGCGGCGGCGGTGCCCGCAGCACGGCGGCCAACCAGGCGCCCGATGCCAAGGCTTCCGGCGGCTGCTGCGGGTGAGTGCGGGTGCGAGCGATCAACCAAGGAGCGAAGTCGATGGCCAGGAGCAAGACGAGCACACACAGCGCCCGGCGCGCCGCTCGCCCGGCGCTGAACGGCGCGGCGTGCGGGTGCAATCCCGGGGCGGGTTCTGTTGCAGGTCAGACCCGCGATGGGGTCGGCCCCGGGGCGCACGCGGTCGGAGTGGATGCGGCCATCAAGGCCGCGAACCTGAAGCACCTCAAGCGGATCGAGGGGCAGGTGCGCGGCATCGCTCAGATGATCGAGGAAGACCGCTACTGCACCGACATCATCCAGCAGGCGGCGGCGGTGCAGGAGTCGCTGCGCTCGGTCGCCAAGAACCTGCTGCGCAACCACCTCACGCACTGCGCCGCGGCCGCGATGAGCGAGGATGGGCCTAAGCGCGATGACATGATCGAGGAACTGCTGGAACTGGTCGGCAGGGTGGCGCGGTAGGTCGATGCGAAGGCGAGGTCAACATGAGTTGCAACTGTGGATGCCATCATGACCAACCGCCGGCGACGGGTTGGCGGAAGTACATGCCCTTGATCGTCGGCGCGGTGGTGGTCGTGGCGCTCATTGCCGGGGCGGTGCTCCAGCGCGAGAGCCCGGAGAAGTCGGTGTCGAGCTCGCCCGCGGGGCGGACGACGCCCGCGGCCGCGCCCTGAGATCGGCCCGGAAGATGAAGGACGACGAATGACGAACCTCCACGAACACCACCACGCCGGCGAGGCAGCACCGACGGAGACCACGGCCCCGAAGCCCATAGAGCGGGCCGACCTGCCCATCGAGGGGATGACATGCGCCTCGTGCGCGAACCGGATCGAGAAGCGGCTGGGCAAGCAGCCCGGGGTCGAGTCGGCGAGCGTCAACTTTGCCACCAGGGTGGCCACCGTGAAGTACGACCCGGCGGCGACCGGGCCTGAGGCACTCGCCAAGGCCGTGGACGACATCGGGTACAAGGCGGTTGTGCCCCCGGTCAGACTCGGTACGGTGAATCCCGCCCACGGTCACGCGGGCCACGATCACGCAGCGATGCTCGCGGCACAGACAACGGGGGAGCACGCGGGGCACGCGATGAGCGGTGGTGCGGAAGGCGAGGATCACTCGGCCCACATGAATGTGGGCGAAGCGGAGACGAGGCGACTTCTGATCAAGATGGTTGTGGGCGCGGTGCTGTCGCTCCCGGTGCTGGTCATCGCCATGTCGCACGGAAAGATCGAGGCGTTCAACGTCCCGTGGATCAACTGGCTCCAGCTCGCGCTCACGACGCCGGTCTTGTTCTGGTGCGGGTGGCAGTTCTTCCGCTCTGCATGGAAGGGCCTGCTTCACTTCAGCGCCAACATGGACACGCTTGTGGCTTTGGGCACCGGCGCGGCGTACCTCTACTCGCTTGCGGCGACGATCTGGCCGGGGTTCTTCGCGGGAGTAGGAGGGACCGCGGCGCACGGCGAAGTGGCGATGGGCGGCATGACGATGGTCCCGGTCTACTACGAGGCCGCGGCGGTCATCATCGTCCTGATCCTGCTGGGCAAGTACTTCGAGGCCCGGGCGACGGGCCGGACGAGCGCGGCCATCAAGCGGCTCATCGGGATGCAGGCCAGAACGGCTCGCGTCATGCGAGACGGCACCGAGCAGGATGTGCTGATCGAATCCGTGGTCGTGGGCGACCGCGTGCTGGTGCGCCCCGGCGAGAAAATCCCCGTTGATGGGAACGTTGAGAGCGGCCAGTCCGCAGTGGATGAGTCCATGCTCACCGGCGAGAGTGTGCCGGTCGAGAAGGCGGCGGGAGACAATGTCTTCGGCGCGACGATGAACACCACCGGCGCTCTTCGGCTGGTCGCGACCAAGGTCGGGGCCGACTCGGCACTACAGCAGATCGTGCGGCTGGTGCAGGAGGCCCAGGGCAGCAAGGCCCCGATCGCCCGCCTGGCCGACAAGATCAGCGGCGTGTTTGTTCCCATCGTGATCGCCATCGCACTCGTGACGTTTGTGGTCTGGTGGTTTGCCTCACCGGCAGAGTCGCGCCTAAGCATGGCGCTGGTCACGGCCGTCTCCGTGCTCATCATCGCGTGCCCGTGCGCCCTGGGGCTGGCAACGCCGACGGCGATCATGGTCGGCACGGGCCGTGGCGCGGAGAAGGGCATTCTCATCAAGGGTGGCGAGGCTCTGGAGACCGCCCACAAGCTCACCGCCATCGTGCTCGACAAGACGGGCACCATCACTCACGGCAAGCCCGCCGTGACCGACATCATCCCGGCACCCGGGGGGACGCTCGATGAACGCGAGTTGCTGCGATTGGCCGCATCAGCGGAGCAGCACAGCGAGCACCCGCTTGCAGCGGCGATCGTGCGTGAGGCCACGGCACGCGGTCTGTCGCTCGCCGAGCCCATCGGCTTCCAGGCCGTGGTCGGGCACGGCGTCGAGGCCACGGTTGACGGGCACGCGGTGCTGGTCGGCAAGGCGGCGTTGCTGGCTCAGCGCAGTATCCCGTCCGCACTGGCGGAGAAGGCCGCTGCTCTGGCGGGGATGGGGCGCACGCCCATGTTCGTCGCCGTAGACGGCCGCGAAGCCGGGGTCGTGGCCGTCGCCGACACGGTGCGGCCGGAGTCGAAGGAGGCCATCGCCACGATGCACGCGCTCGGGCTCCGCGTGGTCATGATGACCGGCGACAACCAACGAACGGCCGAAGCGGTCGCCTCGCAGGTCGGCGTCGATGTGGTCTTCGCCGACGTCCTGCCCAAGGACAAGGCGGACAAGGTCAAGGCCCTCCAGGCCGAGGGTCACGTCGTGGGCATGGTCGGCGACGGCATCAACGACGCCCCGGCGCTCGCGCAGGCCGACGTGGGTCTCGCGGTCGGAACCGGCACCGACGTTGCGATGGAGTCTGCGGACATCACGCTCATGCGGGGCGACCTGCGGGCCGTGCCCCAGGCCATTGCCCTCTCGCACGCCACGATGCGGACGATCAAGCAGAACCTCTTCTGGGCGTTCATCTACAACGTCGTCGGCATCCCCATCGCGGCCGGCGTGCTGTTCCCGTTCACGGGATGGCTGCTCTCACCGATTATCGCAAGCGCGGCGATGGCGTTCAGCAGCGTGAGCGTGGTGCTCAACAGCCTGCGGCTGGCACGCGGCAATGCGACCTGAGCGATCGAGGCCGATGAGAAAGACGCGCCCCCACACACGTGCGTCGCGGCTGGGAGCAAGGCGTGATGAACGCCTCACTCGTCGTCGAGCGTGGGCAGAGCGCCGTCGGTCGCTTCGTCCCATTCAAGGGCGTAGCGCTCGGCGACGTCCTCGAGGTCGCGCTCGGTGAGATAGTTGGCCGTCTTGCGCTCTTGGCAGGCCGCGACGGTTCGGGCGAGGTCCGTCCACTCCTCGATCGTGACCATCCGGTCCTGCCGCGCTCCGAGCAGGTAGAGCGCGGCCTGCAGCACGGCATCGAGTTGGGCTTGGGTCGGCGCGGGCTGCGGGGCGGGGGTGGCGCTCATGGCTCAGGCTCCCTTTCCCGCGACGAAGACGCCGCGTTCGTGCTTCTTGAAGCGGGCGGCGGTGCCCTTGGCGGCGATCTCGCGGATGATCGCCGCGTAGAGCGTGGCCTCGGGGGTCTTGCCGCTGGGGCTGGTCCAGAGTTTCTTGGCCTCCATCGCCGCGATCATCTCCTTGGCCCGCATTGGCACCTCGCTCGCGGCGAGCACCTGCGCAGCCGCGTCGAGGGCGCTGACGCGCTTGGGCTTCGGGGCCTTCGGCGTCTTGGGGGCCTTCTCGCCCTTGACCTTCTTGCCCTTGGTAGCCGCGTCAGGGTTCGCGTTGTTGGCGACCTCCTTTTCGCTGGGGACCTCGTGGTCCTGCTTCCCGCCCGCCAACCGGTCGTTGATCTCGGCGAGGGCCGCCTTGCGGAGGCGGTCTGTCTTGACGGTTGCCTCCGCGCGGGCAGCGCTCTTGGACATCTTCGGGGTGCGGGGGGTGCGGGGCTTGGCGGGCTTCTTCGTCTTCGTGCTCATGGTCATCTCCGAACTGGGGGTTGGAACCCCCGCCGCACATTGCGGCGGGGAAACGTGGCCGTCGCGGTTCCCCGCGACGCCGCGTGGTGCGGGTCAGCAGCCCGCGACGCGCTCCATCTCGGCAAGCACTTCATGGACCATCGAGTTGGTGGCGGCGGCCCGGCCCCGGCGGTCGGTCCCGTAGACCACCTTGGCGACCTCGGCGGCCTTGGCGTAGCGGCTCTCCCGGTTCTCATCGCGGGTGATGTGTGCGATGCAGATATCCTGCCTGCCCGCGTGGCGCGTGTTCTGCTCGAGGGTCACTTCCGCGCCGCGTTCGGTGCGGCTGATCTTCACGTCCTTCTCGATGCCTTCGATCACGATCGTTCTGATGTTCATGGCGTTGCTCCTTGCGGTTGGTGGTTCTGGTCACTCGGCGTCGTTCAGAAAGGCCTCGACGTGCTCGGGGTCCATGTTGCTGAGGAACCCGACCAGGTCGATCAGGTCGCTGCGGACCTTCCCGAGGCTTCCCGCGAAGCCCCAGTTGCGAGGGTCGGCCTTCGCGCCCTCGGCGTGCTTGTCGAGTTCCATCTGCAGCACATCCATCAGGCGGGCGATGTCGTTGCGGCGTGCGGCGTAGGTCTCGGCGGCGGTGGGTTCGGGCTTGGTGGTCTTGGGTGTGCGCTTCGTCATGGTCGTGCTCCTTGGGGTTGGTGGTCTCTGGTAAACAGCGAAGCCCGCGTTACGCGGGCTTCAGGTCGTCGGCTTGTTGTTGTTCTTGCGGTCCCAACTCGTCGTGTCTTTCGGCTGGCCGACCGCCCGGAGGTAGTCGACCAACTCATCGGCGGCCCAGGTGTCCCCGTCGATCGCGTCGTGCTCGTCGGGGGCGTCGGTATCGCGGTTGATCTCGAAGAGGCGGAAGCCGCCGAGCGACCCGGGGCGTGGTCCCCAGTGCCCGTCAAGGTGGCGGCCGCGTCCGGCGGGGACCGTCGCGATGTTCCAGGTGCGGCCGTCGGGCGTGTGGATCTCGATCGCGGGGATGTGGAACCCGCTCTTGGCGAGGGTCTTGGCGAGGTCGAGCGTGGTCTTCGTGGTCGCGTT
>JBGASM010000038.1:0-7068 GCA_044229655.1 Phycisphaerales bacterium
AACTCAGGCCACGCCTTGAGACACGGCGCGCCATCGACTCCGAAACAAACGCCTCGTGGCCAAGACCCATCGTGATGAAGTTCACGGGTGCGCCGTTGTCCCAGCGCCAATCCTTTGCACCGTCGGCAAGCGATACCGGATGCACGCCTGAGTTCCCGATGCGTACGTTCCTTGCCGCATCCCAATAATCCTGCGCAGCGATCTCCAAACTGTCCGCAGGCGCGCTTCGTGAGAGATTGGCATGAACCGGCGGCCGGTCGTCTGCCCTCGTACCCACCAGGTCGAAGGAGAATCGGACTGCATCCAAGGCGGTTCCTCGCCCTGCCGCCGCTCCATCATCAGGCGCCATATCATTTCGGCCGGTGACATCCGCAGTCGCCACTTCACAGAAGGCGACTGCCGAGAGCGCGCCAAGCGTATACCGAAGGCTTTGAGTGAAGGCTCGCATGGTCCACATCCTTCCGCCTGAATCATGCCGTTACGAACCGAGTGCCTACTCGAACCGCTCCACTACCAGATTGCTGATCACGCAGTCGCCGGGGATCACCGCCTGGATCAGCACCTCCCCAGCATTCCGCGCCGCATCGGGTACAAACGTGTTGAGCGTCGCGATCCCCTGCCCATTGGCCGTGGCGCTTCCGATCACCTTCGCCTTCTCGATCTGAATCGCCGCCAGAGTCTCCGCCAGATCGCAGCCCGGAATCACGCTCCCTCCCCCCTGCAGCCCATACACAAAGTAGACCTTCTTCCCCGGCGTCACCCCGCTCGCCGTCAGAGTATTCCTCCGTCCCGCCAGCCCCGGCACCGGCTGCGCCAGACTGAACGCAGGTGTCACCGGGACCATCACCCACCCGCGCGAGTCAAAAGACCCAGTGTAAGGCGGGTACTCGCCTTCACCTGAAATCATTCCCGAGTTGTTGATGTCCCATGCGAAATCCAACTCCGTCCACTTCGACTTCGGCGGCAGATGATCCCGCAACACCAGTTCCTGCCCGTTGACCCATGCGCATGCGGTGCGCTCTCCATCCAGGGTAATGAATCCCGCCGCATCATTGCGGTCATTGATCCCCCACGCGCTCGAACTCGATCCCTCCGGATTCTGCTGCAGGAGAATTGCACTGCCATTCATCCACAACACCGCGCGATTGAATCCTTGCTCGTCATGCGAATTGCCGCACACGACTCCTGCTTCATTGATGCCGTAGGCGGCGCTGCCCGGGTCGCTGCTCAGGAGCGGCAAGGGCGCGATCACTCCATCCTGCCACGTGACCGCCCAGACCTCGCCGACCGCGTCGGTCGCATACCCCGCAACCGTGCCTGCATTATTGATCGCCGAGGCGCTGCTGAGGTCACCACCCAGCGTGCCCAGGTCATACATGACTCCTTCCTCCCAGAGGAAAGCCCGATCTGAGCCGGAAGGCAGGTCGGAGTATCCGACCACCTGACCCATCTCATTGATGCCGTATGCCTGGCTCTGATCATCGTCGAAGGCGCCGATGGTGAAGGGGCTGCCACTTGTCGGCCACACCGCCGCCATGCGCACGAAACTGGTCACCACGGTAGATTCGCCGACCACATCCCCAAAATTGTTTATTCCGAATCCAAGGCTGCAGCATGACGACACCACGCCGAGGTCGGAGATCTTGCCATTGCGCCAACGAAAGGCGTGGGTGCTAGCGCTGTCCGGGACATACTTTGACCAACCGGTTACTTCACCCGCATCATTAATTTGCCGGCCAGCAGTTGTGTGTGGGTTGCCTAAGTGACCAAGATCGATGATGGCATAGTTAAGACTCTGCGCTCTAATTGCTGTAGCCGGAATGCAGGATATTACGACTAGCACAGATCTGTATGCACTTAGTGCCATGTGCGTGATCCTCATTATTCGCAACTCTCAGGGCATTCCACATCGCACAACTCCGGATGCGGGTCCCATCCCGGCGTTGTCAAGATGCCGTCAAAATCAAGATTCTCAAGCGCAGTTTCGAGTCGTCCTGCAAACTCCGACATGACCTCCGGAGTTTCCAGAGGGTAGTGCTCTGTTGGCCGGAGTGCGCTCATCCAGAACTCGCTTAAGTCACCGTACTGCGCTACAGGCGCGAAACATGCAACCCGAAAATCCAAGGTCTCCAGTGCATCCAGTCCGGTTTCAATGAAATCGGGGGAATCCGGCAGGTTGGCTACTCCTGTGGTCGCGTCGTTGTCAGATGCGAGCCATGCGGTGACGAAGTCAGCCCAGCTGGCTTCTTCATTATTATTACTATCTGCGTCCGTCATCGTAATAAGTTTGGCTTCGCCTCCTTTGGTCTCCCACCAATCTTGAGTTGTCGGACTAGCGTCATCATCGTCCTCAGGCTGTGAAGGCACCGCTCCGAACTCCAAGCACGCAATGTATGCCGGATCCTCCCACTCATTGCCGTCGTAGCCGCCCTGCTTCACATACGTCGCCATGTCCTCCATCTCGTCAATGTCGCAGAACCACATGTGGAAGTCGCAGATCCAGTTGTTGTCATTGGCCAACTCAACTAGTTCACTGATCGCGTAGGCGTTGCGATTTGCCTCCACATCGAGGTCTCCCGCGGCGTTCCCGTTGATCCCCTTGCGTGCAAACTTGTACGCCACCGCCGGGGCGATCAGACGTGCGGGTCTCCCGCCAAGACAGGCTCCCACCCGGACCGCCTCTGCCTGGAGCGCAATCCAGTCCAGAATGTCCGCAGTCGCCTGCGGGACGGCGCAACCGGGGAGATCGACAAATACGCCTGTATAGGGTGATGGTGAGCAACCTCCCGGAAGATCGTAATCGACAAATCCGTACTGCCCGGCACCGAGATAGATCTCGTTGCCGAGCTGGAAGTAGTCGATGTTGTGCGCGTACAGGCGTGCAGCATCCGCGAGATCCATGAGAATGTCATCTTGCAGCGCAGGCCCTGGGATCCAATCGATGTGGGGCCGAAGTTCCGCTGGGAATTCGACTTCAAGTTCATCCGTAATGCGGCTGCGGATCGAGTAAATGATCTCCTTCGGCCGATCCGAGTAGGAGTTGTCGTTCGCGCCCCACTCGTTCAGGTAATTCTGGGTTGCGGTGCAGGCCTCCTCGCACGACAGCAACTGATCGATTTCGTTGGTATCCGTCATGTTGCGGACAACGAAGAGGTCATCGAGATCGCCCACCACGGCTGTACTTGTGAGTTCTCCTGGGGCATGCAGCCCCGGTCTGGTCGCATAGATCTTGTCCAGCAGCCAGTTCGCCGGATCGTCATCTACGGGAAAAGTGTTAGGCGAACCGCTATCGGCCGAAAGATAGATGTCGCGGTAGTCCGGCTTGCTGAAGGCAAAGGCATCATCGTCGATCGTGATGCCATCCGTGCTGTTGTCGTCATTTCGCGGCACCGCGATGATCAGCACCTGCACCGGCGATGTGTCCGTTGTCTGCGCCTTGCCCGCCAGGACACCACGGTTGTCCAACGCGTAGAAACGCCATGAGGAGCTGTTGATGTACGAGGGAATGGTCAACCAAGCGTCTGTATCCATGACCTTCGCGGTTCGGGTGTCCGCCGCATTGTAGTAGTACATGGTCTTGGCCTGAACGAACTCCCACACCTCATTGAAATCCACCATGCTGCCGTCGTTCGGATTGGATTTGCTGAGATCGGAAGCGCTGTTCCACCCGGTGCCATTCCACTCCCACAGGTGGTACTTGTGATTCGAGCCATCGAGTTTGGAGCCGAGGATGGCATGCTGGCTACTCACCTTTCTCCCCGCCCACGGGTAGGAGCCGCCAGAGTCGCTCAGGACCGTGACTGACGTAACCGACGCCCCGCCGATCCAACCGACGGCCTTTTGGCTCGTCCCGGAGCCACAATATCCCGCGACTACCCAGCCGCCGGCAATGCTGTCCGCGATCGACTGCGCCGCCGCCGTGCTGTACCCGGACGGGACAGTCAGCGTGAGTTTATACGATGAACTGGAAAGTTTGCGGATGAATCCGTTCTGAGGCGTGTCGCCGCTCATGTCGTTGCCGACAATCAGCCCATCCTCGGTGACGCTCCAGAGTTGCTCGCCGCTGTTGGCGTATCCGCTCTTTTCCTGATAGACCCAGACTCCGCCGCTTTGCACATACTCCCACACGCGCGCTGTGTGCGTGGTTCCCACCGAGGACCAACCCACCACAGTGCCGTTGTCATCGATGTCCCGCACACGCGCGCTGCCGCTGGACAGCGGCAAGGTGTAGAACCGGTCCTCGCTCATGCGGTAGACAAACGCCTTGGTGCCGCTGAGAGAGTATGTTCCGCAGATGTCCCCACGGTCGTTCATCGCAACCACATCGAGAAGAACGGCGGATGCGAGATCGACGTCGTTCTGGTCGTGGTAACTCTGGATGCGGATGTCCACCCACTCATAAGGCTTCAATTGCGCCCGCGCCTCTCCGCCGCTCCCCATAACTGCCATACTGAAGGCCACGCACGCACACAGCCGAACCGCCCCTGACACGATGTAGGCCAATGAAGCGAACGACAAGAAACGTGTGCGGGACGAGGTACGCATACGGACTCCTTGTTCATACAGTGACAAGAAAACTCAGTGGAAACGTGGTGTGCGAAGTATGCACCATGTTCTGGGACTTGGCGCGCAAAAAACCGGAGTTTTCCTAGAAATTCCTCCCAAGCGGGCCGCCACTGACAGTTCTTGTCAGCCCACTGACAATTTGGGCAATCACCATCTCCTCCCCCGCATCGCCTGGACTACGGCGACGGGCGCGATGTGGTCGAGGTAGCGGGCGGTGGTGGCGATGGAGCGGTGGCCTAACTGCTTGGAGATGATGCCAATATCGACTCCTTCCTCGCGGAGTTGGGCTGCGTGTGTATGGCGGAATCCGTGTGCATGCACGCGCTTGGCGATCCCGGCCTTGGCGGCCAGTCGCGGCATCAACACGCGGATGTAGGCCGTACGGAGTGGTGCGCCGTCGAGGTCGCAGAAGATGGGTGCGCGGTCTGTGACGCCCCTTGCTGCCCGCACATCCAACCACCGCTGCAGAATGGCGAAGCCTTCGGGGTCCATCCCCACCGTGCGCGACCTGCCGCCTTTCGCGTTCAGCACTCGGATCGCGCCGACGACCGCATCCACATCCTTCGGGAAGAGCGACAACGCCTCGTTGATCCGCAGGCCTGCTCGGTAGAGGACCACCAGCAGCGCGCGGTTACGGACACCGGTGGGGCGCGCCGAACACGCCGCCAGCAACCGCCGCACTTCGTCGTCGGTCAGCACCTCGGGGTGGAAGTGCCGCAGGGGCTTGGGTCGCCGCTTGCGTTGCACCACTTGGCCCGTCGCCCACCGCTCGCCATCTGCCGCCTCCACCCGCGCCATCACCACTTTCTGCCGCTCGTTCATGTGCCTCGCTCCTATCCGCGTTCCGTACCGGCATGGCGACGCACCTTGCCGAAGACGGTTCGCACAGTTGCGCTTTGTGACCAAAGCGTCACTGGAGACTTAGCGGGCAATGATCGAAGTGGGCAAGCGATTTGTCCTAGAATTAGACGTCTTGGTGCCTTGCGACGAGATGGGCAATTCGAATCCTAATTATGAGCGACGCGGACAAAACGTGGTGGTTCTTCTTCCCATTGCGGGGTCTTTCGCTAAGCGGGGAGCAATTTGACAAGGACCATTGGCCATGGGGCGATGCGAAACTCATGTCGCCCACCTCTGTCCGAAACGCGCTGCAGGAACTGAATCTACCGACTACTCAACGAACTCACAGTGGCTCCTGTATTGACATAGCGGATGCACTGAGTGGAACGCTTGGCTCTCACGAAATCGCACCACGAAGCGACGCATTCGTTGTTGTGCGACGTAATGGGGTGATACCCAAGCAGGAGGCACGAGACAAGTCGGCTCCAGAATTTGTCGTCTCTGCGAACCAGCGGGCATCACACATTCTTGCGGCGCTCGCGATTGCTTACGCACAGTCACTTGCTGGCGGAACAATCCTCACGGTCATCCCTGACACAGCGGCGTTGAACAAGTGTTTCATGGCGAGCAGACTTTGCGTGGACGACGGATCATGGTCTGCTCACTTTGATGCCAGTGATAATGTGTGGTTTCATAACCCACCAAAGGCTGTCACTTCTCTTGACGTGGCCGAAGTTGTCGTGAATTCACCTCATTTGCCGGTGCTGAGGCTCCTTTTGGAGAAAAAGGGCCCTGAAAATGGCCTGCAGAGGTCTGTGATCGAAGGGGCAACTTTGCTTTCAGACGCGATTTGCAGCATGAGGCCGGCCGCCAGACTGCTAGGCTGCGTCACATCAATCGAAGTGGCCTTGGGTGTTGAAGCTGGGTTCAAGCAACTCGGTGAATGGGCAGAGATTCTCACGGACTGGGACGCCATTAATCATCATACATGGGACTCAATTCTCAAGGCACGACATGCGTATGTCCACCAAGGTAGACATCCCGATCCCGGGACTGGACAGGTGGCCGTTGAGTTTGCACTGAATGTATTGAAGAACACGGCGCTTTCCGCAGAACGGGTGAAGACGAATATTCAGTTTGGGAAGATTCTGACTGTTGCATGCGCTGCTACGAAGAGTCGTAACGATATGGCGGGCGAACTGCAATCTATGGCAAGCGCGATCAGTGGTGTTCTAACGGCTCTTCCTTGGAAACGCGGCCAGTCATGATCGGTGGTGTCGATTCACCAGCCAGAATCACGGCTCCTTGTCCCGCATCCTCCCCCACACCGCTTCCCGCGTGTAGGGGCCAGGACCATCGTCTTCGTCACGGAGCAGGACCGGGAGGTCACTCCTGTCCGGCGCGTGCAGGGACACAATGAGGGGACGGTCTGGCAGGGGCCTGCCTTTCCGGTCGAGGATGCGGTTGCAGTCCGGGCAGCGGACCGGCTGCTCTTCGTTCATGAGGATGAGTGAGGCACCGCCGTTGCGCTGGGGCCAGCGACAGGTCTGGCACAGCGCGGGCACGGGCGTGACCCGCTTCTCCAGCCGTCGCACCTGATTCATCAACTGGGTGCGCATGCAGGGCCTTCCTTCTCGTGCCTAGGGGCCTCGACGATCCGAT
>JBGASM010000003.1:0-137223 GCA_044229655.1 Phycisphaerales bacterium
GGGGAGCGGGTGCGACGAGACCCCTAAGTATCGGCCTGCTCACCCCGCGCGGCAACTCTTTTCCGCGATCTACTACACTTGGCCCTATGTCACTGACTCTTCGCCATGAATTCGATCCTGCCACGGGAATCGCCAGCCTGTGGGTCAATCAGCCCGAGAAACCCGTCGTTGTGCTCGACTCCTGGCTTTTGCAGCAAATCGAACTGTTTTTGAACCAGATTGACCCGCGCACACGGGGAAGCCACCCCGAGGTGCGGGGATTTGCGCTGTTTTCCGCTTCGGAGCGGGTGTTCATCGCGGGGGCGGACCTGGGGGAGATCAACGCCCTCGATGATGCCGGACTCGACAAATACCTGGCGTTCGGGCAGGGCGTTTTCAATCGGATCGAAGCGCTGCCGTTTCCCACGGTGGCGTGCATCAACGGCGATGTGCTCGGGGGCGGTTTGGAAATCTGCCTTGCCTGCCAGTACCGCATCGCCGCGCAGCCGGTGAAGCGGCCATACCAGATCGGACTTCCGGAAGCCAAACTGGGATTGCTGCCGGGCTGGGGCGGGACGCAGCGTCTGGGCGCGCTGATCGATGCGGGACACGCACTGGGGCGGACGGCGACGGGGCGCACATTCACGGCAGCGACCGCGCTGCGGTACGGGCTGGTGGATGCGGTGGTGCCCAAAGATCACCTGCAGCGGGCGGCGGTAGACATCATCACGGTGAACCCCAAGGCGCAGCGGGCGCGGACGATTCAGCAGCGGACGGCAGCGATGGAGCGTGCGCTGACCAAGGGGCGTGCGCCGGCGATGCGGCCGGTGCGGACACTGCCGGCAGCGCGGAAAGTCGCGGAGGCGATCCACATCGGGCTGAAGGAGGGTCTGAAGGCGGGACTGGATGCAGAACGCACGTTCCTTATCGACCTCAAGAAGACTCCGGAATCGGATGGGCTCATGGGGGCGTTTTTCGCCCGAGGGGGCGCGGTGCGGCAACTGACCAAAGGGATCAAGGAGTCGCCGCTGCCGACGGAGAAGATCGCGATCCTCGGGCAATCGGAAGTTGCAGAATACCTGGCCAAGGGCCTGGGGAGCAAAGCCCAGGTGATGCGCATCACCGCAGAGACGGAAGAGGCCGATGCGCAGGTGTTCATCGAAGCAGTGGGGGGCGGGCAGGAGAAACGGCACGATCAGATGGCCGTGCTGCGCCGATTGTCTGCGATCGCGCCGAATGATGCGCTCATCATTTCGACGTCGCCGGTGCTTGCATTGTCTGAAGTGGCTGGGAGCGTCACGCATCCGCAGCGACTGCTGGGGCTGGCGCCGACGCTGCCGCTCAGGAAGACGCAGGC
Organism: Phycisphaerales bacterium; assembly: GCA_044229655.1. Classification (GTDB taxonomy): domain Bacteria; phylum Planctomycetota; class Phycisphaerae; order Phycisphaerales; family UBA5793; genus JBGASM01. Next base: position 1,337 of record JBGASM010000003.1, read on the forward strand.
GGTCGAGTTCATCAAGCACCCGCAGTCGGGCGGGGCGGCGATTGCGGCGGGGGCCAACCTGGTCAAGATTCTCGGGCTGGTTCCGATCTCGCAGGCGGGCGGCGGGCCGACGCTTGCCCTCCGTTTGTTTGGCGAGATCGCGCTGCGGGCCATCGAACTGGCCCGGCAATCGGGCGATCCTGCGGGCGTGGACCGGCTGGCGCGTCGCGATGGATTTGCGGCTGGCCCTTTACGCGTCCTGGACCGTATCGGGGTGGCGCGCTGCGCGGCGGCGGTGGGGCGGGAGGTGCTGTGGACGGGGATACCGTCCATTTACGCGGCAGCGGACCGGCCTGAGCCGTCCAGCGCGTTTCGCGCATCATGTGCAGGGTCGGCAGTGCCGCTGAGTACGGGTGAGGCCGATTTTGCAACCCGAGGGCTGGTGGAAGCGGGGCGGCGGGCGCTCGGAGATGGAATCGCAGAGAGCCCGGAAGCGATCTGGCTGGCGAGTGTATTTGCGCTCGGTTTAGGGGCGTGGCGGAAGGGGGATGTTCTGGCGGGGCTGAGAGGGTGAGAGCGGTCTTGTGCCTCTAGACTCCACCTGCCATGAGGAAGAGGAAGGCAGAAGGGAGGGAGGGGGTCACGCTTGCGCTGGGGGCGAGTGCGGTGGTGTGTTGCGCCGCGACGTTCGGGCAAGCTCCGCAGTACGCGATTTTTGACGTCGGTCACCTTGGGAATCCCGGGATTTCGACTTCCTGCGGCATCAATGACCACGGTGAAGTTACCGGCAACAGTTACAACATGCCCGGCGGTGGAAGTGCGCATGCCTTTCGCTGGCATAACGGCAAGATTACAGACCTCGGTGTCGTGTCGTCATGCTGTAGTCTTGGATTCGGCATCAATGACTTCGGCGAGGTTGTGGGTGAATCGTCCGTAGGAGTCAGTTACGTTCGCATGGCGGCGGTGTGGCCGGTGAGTGGCAGCCCATTCACCCTCGGTGCGTTCGATGATGATGAGAGCCAGGCGTACGGGATCAATGAGATGGGACAGGTCGTGGGATTCTCTGATCTACCTTCTGGCTCGAATAGGGCTTTCCTCTGGGAGGATGGAATCATGTACGATCTGGGCACGCTGGGCGGCGATTACAGCAGTGCCTCGGCGATCAATAATCAAGGCGACATAGTTGGTGAGGCGACGGATGCCTTCGGCGAACTTCGCGCCTTCCTTTATCGCGACGGTGTGATGACCGCTCTTGCCCCCATCAGTTCTGATCCCGACAGTGTGGCATACGCAATTAATGAGAGTGGCGTCATCGCTGGCCTTGCTTCAGTAGATACTGGCGGCGATCGTGCTGTTCTCTGGATCGATGGCGTCCCTCAAGTTTTGCAGCAGACCGCGAATGCCGGAAGCGGTGCGTGGGGCGTGAATGACTTCAACGATGCCGCTGGCGTGATCATTCTCAGTGGCGAGCGCACCGCCTGTGCTTGGGTCAACGGACAGGAACTGGTGCTGCAGGATCACATGCCTCCGAGGGCGAAATGGACAGAATTGAACTTTGCCTGGGACATCAACAACTCGGGGATGATTTCCGGTGAAGGGAAGTTCCCGCCCTACACCGGCGATGCAAACCAAGGCGGGTGGGTGATGGTGCCTGTCACTCCGCAGTTCAGCCTGGCGCAGCCGGTGCCGGGGCTGGCGGGGAGGCGGAATACGCTGACTGCCAGCGGGGTGACGCCGGGGAAGAAGGTGTACTTTGTGTATGGGCTGCAGGGGGGAGGGAGCGTCATCCCCGGCTGTGACCTGGCGGAGACTTTGGCGGCGATCCAGATCGAGACCGCGAAGGTCATCGGCAGCGCGACGGCGAACGCGCAGGGGATTGCGTCACTGGACGTGAATGTGCCCGATGCGGCGCGGAATGCGGGGGAGGTGCTGATTCAAGCGGTGGTGCCGGGGGAGTGTGTGATCTCGAATCTGGTGGTGGAAGTGTTTGAGTGAGGAGAGAAGAAGCACTGGCGGGCGAGCCGACGGGGGCCCTTCGCGCGGAGCGGATTGCGGCGCACTGCGGGACTACTCGCCGGGGATATGAGAGATGACGCCTTCCCAAGGGCTGCTGGCGGAGGCGTAGAGGCGTTTGGGAATTCGGCCGGCACGGAAGGCAGCGCGGCCCGCGGAGCAGGCATCGCGCATGGCGGCGGCCATGAGGATGGGGTCCTTGGCGTGGGCGATGCCGGTGTTGAGCAGGACGCCATCGGCGCCGAGTTCCATGGCGATGGTGACATCGCTGGCGGTGCCTACGCCGGCGTCGACGATGATGGGATAGGTGGGGTCATCCTGCTTGAGCAATTCGAGGATGATGCGGATGGCGGCGGGATTGGCGATGCCGCGGCCCGCGCCGATGGGTGAGCCGGCGGGCATGACGCTGGCGGCGCCGGCTTCCTTGAGGCGGATGGCGGCGATGGGGTCATCGCTGGTGTAGCAGAGGACCTTGAAGCCATCCTTGACGAGTTCGCGGCAGGCCTCGAGGGTGCCGACGGGATCCGGCAGGAGGGTCTTGCGGTCGCCGAGGACTTCGAGTTTGACCCAGTGCATGCCGGGGTTGTTCATCTGCTCGAGGATTTCGCGGCCGAGGCGAGCGATGCGGACGGCGTCTTTGGCGTCGAAGCAGCCGGCGGTATTTGGCAGGACGGTGTAGCGGGCGAGGTCGAGCGCATCGAGGATGGAATTGCCCTGGGCATCGATGAGGCGTTCACGGCGGACGGCGACGGTGATGGCCTGCGTGCCGGAGACGTCGAGGGCGGCCTGCATGGAGGCGTAGGAGGGGTACTTGCCGGTGCCGACGATGAGTCGGGAGGAAAAGGTGAAGCCGGCGAGGGAGAGGGCGTCGTTGTGCGAGGCGGCGGTCATGGGAGAGTCACTCTTGTTCGTAGTCGCGGTGTTCGGCGGGGCGCTCGACCTTGTATTTTCCGCCGAACCAGCGGGCGAGGTCGGCGAGTTTGCAGCGCTGCGAGCAGAAGGGGGCGTGCGGGGAGGAGAGGTCGGCCGGTGCGCTGCAGATGGGGCACGGTGTGCGCTGGTGTGCGGAAGCGGGCGGCGAGGAAGGTGGAAGGTCAGGGGAAACCATGAGGGAGTTTATTGGCCTTCCACGTAGTCGGAGAAGGCGAGTTCCCAGGCGCGGTGCTGCATGGCGCCCAAGGGTGTGAGGATGAGGCTGCGGCGGCGGGGGCTGAGGTGGGAGAGCGTGACATCCAGGCGGTCGGGCGGGAGGGAAGCGGCGATGCGCTGGGGCCATTCGATGGCCATGACGGCGTTGGGATTGGCGATGAGGTCGGACCAGCCGATGGAGTGGAGGTCATCGGGGCCGGAGAGGCGGTAGGCGTCGAGGTGAATGAGGACGGTGTCAAAGGCGATGGAGATGGCGGTTTCGTGGCGCGGCTGACTGAGGCGGCGGCGATATTCGTGGACGATGACGAAGGTGGGAGAGGAGACATCGGCGGCGTCGAGTCCCAGGCCGTGAGCCAGACCGCGCACGAAGCAGGTCTTGCCGGCGCCGAGGTCGCCGGTGAGGGTGACGGTGTCGCCGGGGCGGAGGGCGGTGGCGATGGCGGCGGCCAGGGCCATGGTCTCCTCGGTGCTGTTGGATTCGATCTCGATCATGGTGTCGATGCGGGCGATCCGCGGTGCTCCCAGCCCATATCAGAGGCGTCGAGGCGGTCGCCATCGGGTGTGATGATGAGGGTGCAGCGCTGGGCGGGGTGTGCGGGTTTGTGGAGGGATCCTATTCGGGTGATGGGGACGCCCATGATTGCAGCGGGAGGAGGGCAGTTGGGAGGAGCAGTGAAGCAGAGTTCGTAGTCCTCACCATCGGAAAGGGCGTCGCGCCAGGAGCAGCCGGGTGCGCAGGGAATGGCCGAGACGTCGAGGGTTGCGCTGAGGCCGGAGGATTCGGCGATGTGATCGAGGTCGCGGCCGAGACCATCGGAGAGGTCGATCATGGCGGTGATGGGGAGTTGCTCTGAGAGGGCGAGGGATTCGTTGATGCGCGGGGTGAAGGTGAGGTGGCGGCCGGCGCGCTGATCGCGCCACGCGCCGCCGAGGGAGCCGGTGACGTAGATGGAGTCGCCGGGCTGGGCGGTGTCGCGGCGGATGGGCGGGCGCGGGCCGGGGAGGGCCAGGACGGTGATGGAGAGGGAAAGGGGGGCTGGGGCGGTGGCCATGTCACCGCCGATGAGCGGGCAGCGGAGGGAGGCGGCGGCGATGCGGACGGCTTCGAAGAGGGATTGGGCATCGGCCTCGGGGAAGTCGTGCGGGAGGATGACGGAGGCGAGCGAGGCGAGGGGAACAGCCGCCATCGCGGCGATGTCGCTGGCGCTGCGGGCGACAGCCTTGCGGCCGATGAGATCGAGGGGAGTGAGGCCGAGGGTGAAGTGGCGTCCCGCGATGACCTGATCGACGGCGGCCAGGAGCGAGGCGGAGGAGTCGGGGAGGCGCAGAAGGGCCATGTCATCGCCGGGGGGGATGAGGACATCGGCGCTGAGGGAGGCGTTTTTCGCGTAGATGGAGCGAAGGAGCGAAAACTCGCGCATGGAGCGGATTCTATGGAAGGGGAGGGAGCTCAACAGTGCGAGTGGGAGGGGATGAGTGAGACGTAGAGTTGGAGACTCATGACCAGGCTGGCAGATGCGAAACAGCGAGTCGCGGAGGAAGCAGAAGCAGACGGGCGGCGCTGTCTGCGTTGCGGGTACTCGCTGGTTGCGCACCAGCCGGGCAGCGTGTGTCCGGAGTGTCGCGCGCCGGTGATCGAGCCGGATGAATGTGCGCGGGCGGCGGCGGCGGCGTTGAGGCGGGGCGTGCCGTGGCTGCTGGCGGCGCTGGGGCTGATGCTGCTGCCGGTCCTGCGTGCCGTGAGCGTGGTGATGTGGCCGGCGCTTGTGTTTCCGGACTGGATGCTGTACGTCATCATCTGGGCGGTGTTTGTGCCGCTGGCGATGGGCACGTGGATCCTGACCAGCAGGCTCGCGATTGATTTGCGGGGCGGGCGATCTGCGCGGGTGTGGGCAAGGTGGCTGCTGCTGGCGGCCATCGGACTGCGGGTGGGAAGCGTGCTGATCACGGGCCGGTTGTACCAGGTCGCTGCGAGGTATACGTCGTCGGCATGGCAGGGGGCGGCGCTGTATTTCGGTCTTGACATGGTGTACCCGGCCATGAGCACGCTGACCGGGCTGGGGCTTTTTTTGCTCACGCGGCGGTGTGCGGAGTTGCTGGATCAGATTCCGTATCGGGAGGGGTCAGCAGCGAGCGTCCGAAAGATCGGGTGGCTGTTCCTGCTGGGATTTGGGGCTGCGGCGTGTCTTTCGATGGTGCGGGTGTATTCGTGGAGCGCAGGGCTCGGGGTGGAGTTGGAGAACCAGATCCTGTCTATCGCGGCGGGCGCAGCGCTGGTGCTCAATACGGCAGGATTGATCTGGAGCGGGGCGGTGGCGTGGCGAGAGCGCAGCGCGCTGGCGGCGTTCGGGAGGTCGGAGGATCACGGGTCGCGGGGGCGGGAGTGAGGCAGATTCGAGGCTGAGCGGGTTGCCTCGGGGGAAATAGCCGTGATAATCGAGGCTTGTCCGGAGGAGCGGAGGGCGGGTGTTTCGGGGTTTCGTGTCTGTCCAAGTCAAGAGGTTTGAGAGTTCATGGCACATTCGATTTCTGCTGAAAAACGCATTCGTCAGTCCAAGAAACACCAGGCCCGCAACCGCTGGAGCAAGCGGCGCGTGCATGAGGCGGTGAAGGAATTTGACGGCATCACCCATGGCGGGGACAAGGCGAAGGCGGAGGAGGCCTTCCGGGCAGCATCAGCAACGCTGGACCGGGTGGCGGCCAAGGGCGCTATTCACCCGAACAAGGCTGCGCGCAAGAAGAGCCGGCTGGCGAAGCGGCTGAACGCGATGAAAGCGGGCGCGAAGACGACGACCGGCAAGAAGGCAGCCAAGTAAGAGAGATCGGGGATAAGGGGAGGAGTGGGCTTGGGTTGACGGCATCGGCACCCGTACCGCAAGGCAGCGTCACGGGCGAAGCATGGCGAAAAAGAAGAGCCAACCAGCAGCCGGTGGTGGGGCAGCACGCGGGGGCGGCGTGCGCGGGAGTCGGGGCAGCGGGGGAGCGGGCGGGACCGGGGTCAGCAAGAGCCTTGGGCAGTATTTTGAACAGTCGCAGCAGCCGCTGCAGATTCTGTTCTTTCTCGTTCCGATGCTCATTTTCTACGAGGTCGGAACGCGACTGTGGGCGCGCACGCCGGAGGGTCGGATCATTCCGGTGGAGGCGTATGCACGCCTGAACCGGTTTTTCGATCTGACGGGACTGGACAGTGCGGGTTGGTACCTCCCCGGTCTTGCGCTGGTGGTGACGCTCATCATCTGGCATGTGATGACGCGGAAGGCGTGGGAGATCAACCTGGCGGTGGCGGGGGGGATGGTGCTGGAGTGCGTTGCGCTGGCATTGCCGCTGTTCGTATTTGACCAGCTGCTGAGTCGAGTCTTCGCGGGCAACAGCGGAGTGGCGGGGCTGGCGGGACCGGTGACTCTGAGCGAATTGGATTGGAAGGCGCGGCTGGTGCTGTCGATTGGGGCAGGGCTGTACGAGGAGCTGCTCTTCCGACTGTTGTTTCTCACGCTGGCGCATGTTGTGCTCGTCAACATGCTCGGGGCCAAGGCGCCGCGCGGTATGGCGGTGGCGGTCGTGCTTTCGGCGCTGGCGTTCATGATGTATCACGATGTGACGGTGGGGCTGAGCGGGCCGACCGACTGGCGCCTGGTCATCTTCTACATGGTGTTCGGGGTGTATGCGGCGGGAGTATTGCTGACGCGAGGATTCGGGATCGTGGTGGGGGCGCATGCCGCCTATGACATCCTGGTGCTCATCGTGCTGCCTGCACTGCGCGGCTAGCGACGGCGGGGGGCGCAACGGGATGAATACGGAGATGTTGCGCAAAAATGACCAGAAATGTCTTGACGTATTCGGGGAGCATCAGGTATACTGGTCTTGTCAATGGTGACTGCGCGAGCCCGAGGGCCCGCGGAGTCTGAAAAGGGAAGTGTGGTTCAAGTCCACCGCGGACGCGCCGCCGTACGGGGCCGTGTGCAGGAGATCGAAGGCTCGATCAGTTGCACGCCGCGACAGGTTTCATGCCACTGTTCCGAAAAGTTCGGAATGGGAAGGCCGCCTGCCGCAAGACCCCACAGCCGGAAGACCTGCCGTTGATGCAATTTGTGGCTCTCCTCGCGACCAAGGAGACCGACGGCACGCCTTCTGTTCGTTCCCACAGAATGCCCCTGCCCGGCAACTCCGCGAGGAAAGCTGGTCAGATTTCGCATTCACCCGGGAACACTCCCTCGCGATTCAGGGAGATGCAGGAAGGCGAACATGAAAACAGGAACGAGCAGAAGCGGCGCGCCCGCGCGGAGCAAGACGGCTTGTGTCTGGGCGCTTACGGCGGCAGCCGGAGCGGGAAGCGCCGAGGCGCGCGATATCGGTTTCGAGTACCTGGGATCAAGCGCCGGCCCCGGGGGCACCTTTGATGTGCTGGCGGATGGTCGGGTGGTTGCGGTGGTGGGGGATTCAATTCTCGTCGAGAGCGCGGCGGGATCGGGTGTGTACGAAACAGCGGGGACAATGGCGAGCGGAACAATTTCGCCATTCGGCGCCGCATTCATCAGCCTGAGTCCGGATGGAACGAGACTGGCCATTGGTGACGGGAATTTCGGCGGCGGCAGGGTGCACATCGTCGACGTGTCAGGGCTGAATGGGGGCCAGATCACGCCGGTGTCATTCCAGCAAGAGAATTACGAAGCGACGTGGGTCGACAATGACCACCTTGCGGTGACGTATGGCAATCCATCGACATTTCTCGGGGAAGTGGGCATCCTGAGCCTGAGCGGGGGATCATCGGGTGCAGTGGTGGTGATTGGGGGCGCCTCTGCGGGAGTGGCGATTGACCGGTATGGCATGCTGATCACCGGAAACGGGTTTGATTACGTGGCGGGAGGGTCGGAGACGGGGGACATCCGGGCCTTTGACAGGGCGGCGCTGGCGGCGCGACTCGAGCAGGGCGACGGGCCCGTGGACTTTGACGCTACGGGGCTGGACCTGGGCTCAGTGCTCAGCGCCGGGTCATTGGAATTCGACGAGCACGGCAACCTGTTTGTAGGCGGCGCGAACTTCGGTCTGGGCCAATGGGACACGTTTGCGCTGTTCACGGCTGAGCAGTATGCGCAAGCATTGGCGGGGTCGATTCCATTGGAACTCAGCGGAGCGTTTTCTGAGGATCCATCCGCGGAGTTGTTTTCATCGTACATTGGCCGATACAACGCCGTCACCCATGAATGGCTGATCGCGGATTTCGGCAACATGGTGCTGCATCGATATGGGGTGGTTCCCGTGCCGGGCAGCGCGGTGATACTCGGAGGGGCGTGGATTGCAGTTGCACAAACTTCCTGTCGGGCGAGGACAGGGAAGAGAGGGATTCGCTCCAAGAGTGCGCGAATTACAGGGGCGGAGAGGAATGGGAGCGGAGCGGAGATCGGGTCATGAGGTTGCGCACGTGTGAGAGGAGGGAAACTTCCATGCGTGCGCGGCCTGCGGATGCACGGCTTGCCGGAGGGAGGGGTCGGCAGGTCGTGCATCCGGGGGGACCCGTGGCTGCGGCGATGGCGGTGGGCATGGCCATGAGCGGAGCTGCACGCGCGGCCCCGCCGAGGTTCGCCACGAGCGTAATTGAGTATCGCCCGGCGTCGGGTCAGTTCGTCAACGATCCGAACTTCAACAATCCAGCCAAAGCGCTGGGAGTCCCGGTGGGAGCGGGGACAACGAACGGGGACACGACCAAAGTAGTGACGCTGGGCGGGTTCGGCGGGACTATCACACTCGGATTTTCGGGAACGGTGTTTGACCTGCCGGGAAATCCCATGGGAATGGATGCGATTGTGTTTGGGAATGCCTTCTGGACGGGGGGCAACCCAAAGATGCGCTTTGCAGAAGCGGCGGTGATCGAGATATGCCTTGACATGAACCGGAACGGGATTCCGGACGACGGCTGGTACCTGATTCCCGGGTCGCACATCCTTGATCCGCGCACGCAACGGCAGAATGGGAAATTCATTCTTCCGGACGATCCGTTCGGTTTTGCACCGATCATCAATCCTCGTACAGACGGGTTGGAGTTGTTTTTCGGCTATGGGGACGGCACGCCGGTGCTGCTGCTGGGAGACATGAACGCGGACAATGTCGTTGATGACTGGTCGATTTCGGCGGAGCGTTTCTACACGACGCCGGATGACCCGTTCATCGTGGGCATTACACCCGGATCGGGGGGAGGGGATGCGTTTGACATCGGGTGGGCAGTCCATCCAGATACAGGTCAGCAAGCGCGATTGCCGGGATTTGATTTCATCCGGATTACGACGGGTGTGGATCAGTTCAATGGTCCATTGGGCGAGATTTCGGCGGAAATCGGGGGAGTTTCGTCGGTTGCGCCTGTGGGGACGAGCCGGGGGCAAATCGTGATCGGTCAGGGTCATGAAGGCAGCAAGCGACCGGACACGGAGCGTCAGTTCGGGGGACGTCCGTGAAGGGCAACGCGGCGCGGCTAAAGTTCGGGCAACGGAACGCCATGCGAGAGCGACGCGGATTCACCCTGGTTGAAGTGCTCATGGTGATGGGGATCACTGCGTTGCTGATCGGCCTGCTGGTGCCGGCGCTTTCCAAGGCGCGGGCGGCGGCGCAGATGACAACGTGTGCGGTGAACCTCGCGGAACTCATGCAAGCAAACGGGACGTATGCGGCGGAGCATCGCGGGAACTATGCGCCGGGCGCGGCGGAGTTCGGCAAGAATCTGAAGCGATGGCACGGGACCCGGAAGACGGTGTATGAGCCGTTCAGACCAGAGGGGGGCGCACTGTCGCCTTATGTGGGGACGCCAGTCGGCGGATCGGCCGGAACATCGACTGCGCTTCGAACCTGCCCCAGCCTGCGAATAGCGCGGCGTGACCCGGCGACGGACTTTGAAGCGTGCGCCGGCGGGTATGGATACAACAACGCATATGTCGGCGTATCGGAGAGGGGCGCGAACAGCGCAGGGGGCGATGAGCGCGGGTGCAACGAAGGTGCGGTGACAAATCCATCGCTGACGGCGATGTTCGGGGACAGCGGATTCGTGCTGGCGACGGTGTCGCCGCGGATCATTGAATATTCGTTCATCGAGCCTCCCCGGCACCGGGACGATCCTGCGTGGCCCAGTGATCCTTCGGTGCATTTCCGGCATAACGAGCGCGCGAACGTGGTGTGGGCGGACGGCGCGGTCATCCCGCAAGAATGCGCGTTTTCCCGGCCGAATATCTACGGCGTGACGCAGGAGCAGATGCGGGAAATGAACGTGGGGTTCTTTGGCCCGGACAACAACACGCTGTTTGACCTGGATTGAAGGGACTTACTCTGCGGGGTCCGGGGGAGTTGGTGCGGGCCAGCGGATATCAAACGCGCCCTCTTCACTCTCGGGGCTGGTGCGGCGCATGTCCCAGGTGACGCGCAGGGAACGGAGTATTTCGCGCAGGGCTTGCGCGCGGGAGGGAGCGTCTGCGGGTGTGAGGGGAGAAATCGCGGACCAGCGGTCCAGCATCTGTGCCAAGGTGCGGCCGGAGAGCAGGCCTCGCGAGATGGTCATATCATCGGCCGCGCGTTTCTCGGGCAAGGCAGAGAGCGCGGCCGTGACGCGCTCATGCTGGGACAGGCTGGTGCTGACGAGCCACCAGACACGCCCGTCTGGGGCGGTGACCTGTGACCACACGAGAGCGAGATCAGAGAAGCGCGGAAGGGCCGCAGGATCTGCGAAGCCCTTGGTAGACCAGTCAAGCAGGGAAGTGACGGCACTGAGATCGACGATGCGAACGGCGTTGGGATCGTCGGGCCACTGGGAGGGGACAGGCAGCTGGATCTTTCCGGAGAAGTTGGCGGCAAGGATCGCCGCGGATGCGGCGCGTTTCATGATGCCATCGAGTGTGGCAGCCGCATCGGGTGCGGTTGCGACAGGCAACTCGGCGGCCCAAGTGAGAGCGGGCCAGGCGGCGGCAGGGCCATCAGTTGCGGCGGCGACAACGCAGACGGCGGTAGGACCCATTCGGTCGGCAAGGTCGGTAGCCGTTTCAAGGACTGCGCCCATCGGCGTTGCGCGAATGGGGGCGAGGGTCGGATCCGCAGTCTGGGCGCGGATCTCGGCGCTGGAGGGGAGGCGATCGACGCTGAGGGCGATGAGGTTCAAGCCGGGGAGCGCATCGGGCGAATCAAGCCAACGAAGCGCAGACCAATCCGGCAAACGTGCGGGAAGGTCGGGAGAGGGCATGGCGCAGTGCTTGACGAGCATCCTGCACTGCGCGCCCTCGGGGTGCACCTCGAGAGTCATTGCAATCCACCCGGTAGGAACGGGGCTGCGCATGAACATGGCGCAATGCCCGGAGCCAAGGAGACGCGCTTCGATGAAGGCGGGATCGGCAGCAAGGCGTGCGGCAGGTTCGTGGGCGGAAAGAAGCATGGTGAGCCCATCGCGATCACCCGGGTCGCTCAGGTACATCCAGCCATCGCTATACGCGAGGTCAGCGCCGGTGGACGCGAGATGAAAGATGGCGATCTGGCCGACCCAGGCGGAAACCCGGCCGTCGCCCGCCCGGAGCCAGCGCTGAAAGACCTCTTCCCTGACGCGTGCGGAGACGACCCAGCCCGGGGATTGCTGCGCGGGCTGGAACAGAACCGGCCAAGGGTTGGTCGGCGCGGGGCGAACCATAATGAGAAGGAGATCGGAGGAGGTGAGTTCGCGCCAAAGGAGTGCGGGGTCCAAGCCGAGTTTGGCGGCGGTCGGCGCGAGAATGGATTGAGGCCCTTTGGGTCCCCAGAACGCAGTCCACGATGGGCCGAGGGAGGATTGCGATATGAGCCGGGAGGCGTCCTCCATGTCAGTCATGGAAATGAATCCGCTCACCTGAGCGGGCAGATGGGCGGGGGCCGCGAACGCATCATGATCGGCCGCAACGGACGAAGCCGAAAGCAGCAGGGCGACGAGCGAGGAACACCAGACGAAAAACAGCCAGTGCGCTCGGGCGCGTGACGTCGTGGTCAGCGCTGGGAGGACAATGGGAAGCATGACTCACACAAAGGCCATGGGACCCAGACCTGAAGTGTTGACGTCGGTGGGGACGTCATGGGCACTGGGAGCCTCATGAAGAGGATCAAAGGTGCGGAGCCACTGAGGCGTGGGGAAAGTGAGGGCAGGGATGGGAGAGTTGACGATGGGCATGCGCCGGTCCTGATCAGCGCGGTCGGCGATATCGCGGGCGGTGTTCATGACATCGTCCCACACACTGGAAACGGGAGTCACATTCTCGTTCAAGGTGCGGACGACATCGCTGACTGGGCCTGCGTGCGCCGGCGGCGCGGCTGGGAGGCGATAGGCACTGGAGCGCATCCAGAGCCCGCCACAGACCGCGAGGGCAGCAGCGGCGGCAAGGGAAATACGGCGAGTCCAAATCGACAACTGGCGATAGCCATACCGCTGAGCGGCAGGCTTAACCCCGAGATCTCGAAGGATGGACGCTTTGAGGTCTGGAGTGGGAGCGGGGGCCCGTAGGGCGTCGAGAATGGCCTGCTGCCGGACGACAAGCGAGAGCGACTGGGGACGGCGAGTCAAGTGGGCGAAGAGATCGGCGCAGGACTGGGCGTCGAGTTCGCGGTCGAAATAGGCGTCGATTCGGGCCGATGCACCATCGTCGGAGCGAAGATCGCCTGGTTGCGGGTTCGAGGAGCGGTCGTTCATGGCACGAGTACCTCCTCGAGGGTGGTGAGTTGGTCGGCGTTTTCGGCCTCAATGATCTCGCGCATGCGTTGACGGGCACGGTGCAAGTGGCTCTTGATGGTTCCCTCGGGCATGCGCATGTAACGGGCGAGATCGGTGATAGGCCATTCCTGCTGGTGGAACAGCAGAACGATTTCGCGCTGGGTTTCATTCAGGCCGGACAGGGCACGATCGACAATGTCGGAAATGCGGGCCCGGCGCTCAGATGCGGCCGCCAAACCAGCGGGCTGAGAGGTTGCAGACGCGCGGGACTCGACGAGATCAGTCTCGCTGGCGGGGGCGTGTTTCTGGGTCCAGTTGACGTGAAGGCGGCGTGCGATCGTGAAGAGCCAAGTCGAAAAGCGGAAGCGCGGGTCGTAGCGATCGAGATTCTTGAGGACGCGGACGAAGGCCTCCTGAACAACGTCTTCCGCTACTTCGGGCCGGCCGGTCATACGAAGCATGAATGCGTAGAGGGAGGGTTGGTGGGCGTCGATGAGTTCGGACATGGCATCGACGTCGCCGGACTGGGCACGGCGGATGAGGGAGAGTTCTTCGTGGCGAGTCATACTCATAGTCTTTCCGAGGAATGACCGAAGAGTTTACACGGACCGGCGCGGGAAGTTGCCAAGGAAACGCGGATTTGGCCTGCCTGCGCGAGATCAGGCAGTCACCATGAAGAGTAGGCGCAAGTTCCGCAAACAGAATGTGTTGCGGAAGGTCCCATACCAGAAACACGAGCAGAGCAGCAGGGTCCCTATGATTTGAGAGCGTGAGATACGGGCGGGGAGGGATCGATGGGAGCCGAAACGCCGTGGCCAGATCGAGCAAGAGTGCGAACGGAAGACGAACCGTAAAGGGCCGAGCGCGGAGCTCGGTGCGTCCAAGTCGTCGATCCAGTTCTGCGCGAAAGTTCCGCGTCACGATTTCGAGCGAGGACGTAGGCGCGGCCGAGGTGGAGGCGGCGAAGGTGTTTCTAAAGCGCTATCTGCCCGAACTGTTGTCAGCGCTCGAAGTCAGCAGGGCGGACGTTGAGATCTGGGTGACGGGGGAGGCGACGATGGCCGCCCTCCACGCGCGAACGACGGGGGACTGGAGCGCGACGGACGTGCTGACGTTTGACTATGGAAGCAGCGCGGAGGATGGAGTCGTCAGCACGCAGATTGCGGTGTGCTGGGATGTTGCGATGAAGACTGCCGAGGAGCGGGCCCATGAGCCGGAGGAGGAACTGCTCCTTTATGTGCTGCATGGGATATTGCACTGTTTGGGATACGACGACGGCACGCGTGCGGAATTCGAGCGCATGCATGCGCGCGAGGACGAACTGCTCAGGAGCCTGGGGTTTAGTGCGTTGTTTGCCGGCGCTGGGGAACCGACGACACGGAGAGGACGAGGGCGGGCATGAGCCTCACACTCTGGATTTTCGTGTCGATCGGGGCAGCGGTGTTCGGCGCGTACTGCTCAGCGCTGGCCCTTGCGCTGCAGAATCTGTCGGCGGCGGAGATGGCGGAAACGAACATGCCGCTGCCGGGACCGCGCTGGCTGCTGGCGCATCGAGAATCGGTGGGGCTGGCGGCGTCGCTGTGGCGGCGGGCGTCATCTCTCGTGCTGGTGCTGGCGGTTTTTGAGCTGCTGGTGACGTGGCGCGGCGGGTCCGCAGGAGCGATGGAGGCGAATACGGCGACGATCACGCTCGTCATAGCGGCGGCCATTTCTTTCCTGTGGCTCTGGCTGGTTGATACCGGACTGGCGTGGGGAATCGCGCTGCACATGGGCACGCCGCTGATTCGCTGGAGTCTGCCTGCGCTTCCGGTGCTGCACATTGTGTCCGTTCCCTTGGTCGCGCCGCTGCGATGGGTGGCGGAGGGGGTGCGGCGGATGGCAGGGGTGAGCGAGACGCTGGATCCGCTGGAACAGGAGTTGAGGGATGTGGCGGCAGAGCGGAAATTAGAGGGGGACATCACCGCGACGGAGCATGGGATGATCGAGGCGATCGCCGAGTTCCGAGCGTGGACGGCTGGGCAGATCATGACGCCACGGATTGACATCGAGAGCATCGAACTGTCGGATGACCTGGAGACGGTGCGGACGGCGGTGCTGGCCGGGAGGCACTCACGATTTCCGGTATATGTCGAGGATATCGATCACATCCAAGGAGTGCTGTACGCGAAGGACCTACTGCCCTGGCTGGGGCGTCCCAAGGATGGATTCGCGCTGCGGCCGCTGCTGCGGCGAGCGGTCTTTGTGCCTGAGTCGCGATCAATCACGGACCTGCTGCAGGACTTCAAGAGAAAGAACGTTCATATCGCGGTGGTGCTGGATGAGTATGGAGGGACGGCGGGTCTGGTGACGATCGAGGATGTCATTGAACAGATCTTCGGGGACATCAGGGACGAGTATGAGTCGCTGGAGCAGCAGGAGGCGCAGATCAACCGGAATGCGGACGGAACGGCGGACGTGGATGCGCGGCTGCGAATTACGGAACTCAACAGCGAGTTGAAACTCTCGCTGCCGGATGAAGGGGACTACGACACGGTGGGGGGCTGGGTGCTGTCGAGTATCGGGAGGATTCCGAGCGCCGGTGAACGGCTGCGGATCGAAAACGTGGAAGTCACGATATTGCAGGCACAGCGGACGCACATCGGGCGCATGCGGCTGCGCATCGTGGAGGATGGCGGAGAGACAGAGGCTGTTGAACCGGCCAGCGCTTCCTAGCGGAGGCGACGAGCCTGGGCGGGTGAGAAGCACCAGACGTGAGGAACGGGGAAAGTGTCCCAGGCAAGCGTGCACTCATCAAGGGCGCCTGACCATGTGCCCTGGGCGACGCGTTGCACAGAGCCGCGTCCGCCGGAGATGGAGCCTTCGTACGTGAGATATGAGGGGCGATGGTCGGGGAGAATCTGGAGGGCAAGGAGAGCCCCGGGCAGAGCAAGACAGGGGTTTGTAGAGCAGCGAAAGGTCTGGAGCGGCAGGAGGCCTTCCGAGTCGCGTGCGAACATCCAATCGAAGTGAAACGTCTCATCCGGCAGGGTGTGACGGAGAAGAACAACCGGCCGGGAGGGAAGCGGTGCGCTCATCTCCGCATCTCGAACATCTTCTCCAAGCCGTCGAGTTCTTCGGCGGTCATGCCGACTGCGCTGACGTCGACAGTGATGGCTGGGAGCCAGAACGTGGCACGGGGCACATAGCCGAGTTGGTCCGCGAGTTTCAACTCGAGGTCGGGCAGGTGACCTGCGCCGTAGACCACTGCGAGGGACGAAGCCGGCGTGGCGTCGGCCAGCGCGGCCTTGAGGTCGTCAACGACAACCTGATTGCGATCCTTGATGATGGCCTCAAAGAGGCCGGCCATGGCCGGGGGGAGCGAGGAGAGATCTTCGAAGCGTGACTCGGAGACGCGGAAGGTCTGAAGGAGAATCACCTTGGTCATGGTCTGGAGGCGCGGGTTCTTTTCGATAATGGCGAGGCCGAACTTCATGACGCCCGCCAGTGCGGAGGAACCGTCGAGCATGCCCAGGAGAATGCCTGCATCGCCACCACGGGCGGCGACCGCATCTTCGACCTGGTCGAGAGTCATATCGCTGTTGCGGAAGTTGGGGCGGTCCATATCCATCTGCTCGAGTTGGAACGAAAGGCCCAGGGCGTGAGCGAGGCGAGACTGGATGCCGGGTTCGCCGCCGGTCTCCTGCTTTGAGAGCGGTTTCTGGGAGCTGAAATTGAGGTCGGCATCCGTACCGGCGCCGCCCTCTTTGCCGTCGGCGCCGAGGCTGCGGAGCATGAAACCTGGGCGCATTCCACTGCGGCGTTCGTAGTCGAGGGGGTGGCCCCAGGCGTCGGAGAAGGAGGATCGCAACCATTGGGCCTGGGTCGTACTCTGCTGCTCTACAGCCTGAGCGAGGGCATCGAGAGACGGGACGTAGTCGCCATCGGGCTGACGAAAGCGTTCGAGCATGATGGCCACGAAGCGGATGCCAGATTCGGTCTTCCGAACGCGACCCGCATCGTCAAGGGCGTCTGCCGCAATGGTGCCGCGAGGCTTGACCCCTTCGTAAAGCACGAGGTCCTGAGACGAGAGGAGATCAATGAGAAGGCGATAGAAGTCGGGATCGGCGATGTGGATTGCACCGGCCATAAGGATGCTGGGGCCGGAGCCTTCGCGCGGACTGAAAGCGCGGACGGCAATGTCGAGACGCAGGGTTGTCGGGTTGACACGAACGGTGCGGATGTAGGGGTCTGTGGATGGTGAGTCGGGTGCAGCGGCGGCGGGCTGGGTGGCGGCCGCATCGGTTTGCGCGCGAGCCGAAGCGGTCAGCGGCAGCGGAGACAGCGAGAGAAACGCAACGCTTGCAGAGATGATGGCCGAGCGGAATTGCATGGAAAACCTCGCAGAAGGAACGGTCGATCAGGCGGCGTCGGGCTCGCGTTTGTCGAGCAATTCGAAGAGGCGGGTGATGCCGAAACCCAAGATGATGAGGCCGAGGGCGGCAGCGATCTGAGCGCCGGTGGGGACCATCCATTGGATCGGCCACTGCTCAGGGGAGAGCGAATCGAGGAATTCCTGAGTCACGGTGGCGCCATGAAAGTCCGAACCAAGAGCGGGGGGTGCAGCCTGCTGGAAGGGGTAGATGGTCACCAGCGAACCGAGGAGCAAACCAAGAAGGACGCCCATGACGGACTTTTCGTGACGGGCGAGGAGCCAGCGCATGAGGTGGGAGACAGTGAGAAGCGCGACGCAGGCGCCAAGGCCGAAGGGAATGCAGACTTTGAGGCCCGTCCAAAGGACGGCGAGGTCGAAGCCTGAGCCGTTGGAGCCGAGGAGGCCCGATTTCACGGTGCTGATCCCGCGCATGACGACCTCGTAATACCCCAGGCCGAGCATGAGCGAATTGCCATCGAGTCCGGGAGTGAGCACGGCGGCGGCGGCGCAGAAACCTGAGAACCCAATCATGAGGTAGTTGGACTCGGTTCCGCGAGCGGAGGAGGAGAGGGAATAGCGGACGAGCAGGATGGCGGCGACGCCTGCGGCGAGTGCGAGTAAGGTGCTTGCGCGAATCGGGCGGGCGCGGCGGAGCATGAGTTCGAACCCGCCCAACGAGAGACCGAAAAAGAGGCTGTACATCATCCAGCGGTGATTGGTCACGAGTTCAACGATGAGTCCGGCCACAAAGAGGACCATGACTCCTGCAACCGCAGCGATGACAGACAAGAGCATGATGCTGCGGAGGCGAAACTTGAAGCCGGTCAATTCGGCGATCGCAGCGACGAGATGCTTGTAGACGCCGGAGATAAAGAGCATGGCGCCGCTGGACAGACCGGGGACGGTCGTGGAGAAGCCCAGAAGGATGCCGCCGATGGCACCGCGAGCCAACAGGCTGGATGTCGAGGTGTTGTTGAGGTCCGAGCGGGTCGAGTCGTCGGAGGAGTGTGGGGTGGTCACGTTGGTGGGGTATCCGGGAGGGCTCAGGATTGGCGGGCAAGTCGTACGAGCGGGTGATTACGGCGGGGGCCGAGTTGGGTATCGACCGTTTCGGAGCGTGTGCGGGGGTGCGTGAGCCGGCACTTTGAGAATGATATGTAGAGACAGATTGAAAGGTCCGGTATCGTGCGCAGGAGGCAGCCTATCGGACGCGGGGAGAGGGAGGGTCACCAACGGATCGATCTGTCAGTTTTGGAAAGCACTAACATCGCAGTTCACGCGTTCGAGACGCGATTGCTGAAAGGCTGGTTTGGCGCATGAATGTCCTGGTCACCGGCGGGGCCGGCTACATCGGTTCCCACGCGGTCAAGTTGCTGCAGAAGGCCGGTCACAAGGTCGTGGTGATAGACAACCTGTACCGGGGGCACCTGCGCGCGGTGACGGGCAAGGCGATCCTGGTGGTGCATGACTTGGAAGACACCGATCAGACGCGGCGGATACTGGAAGCCAATGAAATCGAGTGCGTGATGCACTTTGCGGCCTTGGCGTACGTGGGAGAATCGGTGCACGATCCGCTGACGTACTACCGCAACAACACGTCGAACGCGATTGCGACGCTGGAGGCGATGAAGGGCGCCGGGGTGAACAAGTTTGTCTTTTCCAGCACGTGCGCCACGTATGGCGAACCGGCGCCGGAGCACATTCCGATTCCGGAAACGACGCCACAGGCGCCGATCAATCCGTACGGGTGGTCGAAGTATTTCGTGGAGCGAGTGCTGCTGGATTACCAGGCCGCAAACCCGAAGTTCAGCGTCGCGATGCTGCGGTACTTCAATGTGGCAGGCTCGGACCGGGAGACCGAGATCGGCGAGCATCACGAACCGGAAACGCATCTGATTCCGATCATTCTGCAGGCAGCGCTGGGGCAGCGACCGCACGTCGAGATCTTCGGGACGGACTATGACACACCGGACGGGACATGCATCCGCGATTACATTCACGTCGAAGACCTGATTGACGCGCACATGGTCTGCATGGATTCGCTGACGCCGGGCAAGCCAATGATCTACAACCTGGGGATCGGGCGGGGATACTCGGTGCGGGAGATCATCGACGCAGCGCGTCAGGTGACCGGGAAGGCGATCAAGGTCATCGAGGGGAAGCGACGGGCCGGCGACCCGCCGCGTCTGTTTGCCGATCCGGCAAAGATCAAGCGGGAGCGCGGGTGGACGGCGCAGATCACGGACATTCACGAGATCATCGACTCTGCGTGGAAGTGGTATTCGACGCACCCGAAGGGGTACGACACGCCGACGCCGAAACCGGCGAAAGCCGCCCGGCCCTAACGTCGATCAGGCGCGGGGGCGAGTCTGAAAAATCGAGTCGAATGACCTAGGATGGCCGGTCCTGAGCGCCCGAGCATTCCGGGCTGATTTTTTCACGTTTTTCTTATCAACGGGGTTTCTTCAATGCCGCTGTCTCCTGAATATGTGAACGACGAGATCACCAGCCTGCTGACTTACAAGGCCAAGGGAATTCCCTCGGCGAATCTCCATTTGCCTGGGCCGGACTTCATCGACCGGGTGGTGTCGCAATCGGATCGAAGCCCGCAAGTGATGCGCAATCTGCAGCAGCTGTTCAACACGGGGAGGCTGGCGGGGACGGGGTACGTGAGCATTCTGCCTGTGGACCAGGGGATTGAGCATTCGGGAGGTGCGTCGTTTGCGCCAAACCCGGTGTGTTTCGACCCCGAGGGGATCGTGAAACTGGCGATCGAGGGCGGTTGCAACGCGGTGGCGAGCACATTTGGTGTGCTCGGGGCGGTGGCGCGGAAGTATGCGCACAAGATTCCGTTTATTGTGAAGGTGAATCACAACGAGTTTTTGTCGTATCCGAATAAGTACGATCAGATCGGATTCGGCTCGGTGCGGCAGGCCTACGAGATGGGCGCGGTCGGGGTGGGGGCGACGATTTATTTCGGCTCGGAAGAGTCGGGGCGGCAAATCCAGGAATGCGCGGCGTGGTTCGAGGAGGCGCATTCGTACGGCATGTTTACAGTGCTGTGGTGCTACCTGCGCAACAGCGCCTTCAAGATCGACGGGAAGGACTACCACGTTTCCGCGGACGGGACCGGGCAGGCGAATCACCTCGGCGTCACGATCCAGTCGGACATCATCAAGCAGAAGCAGGCGGAGAACAACGGCCTGTACAACGCGCTCAAGTTCGGCAAGACGAGTCCCAAGGTGTACAGCGACCTGACGCCGGGGGATCACCCCATCGAACTGTGCAGGTATCAACTGGCCAACTGCTACATGGGCAGGGCGGGGCTGATCAACTCGGGCGGAGAGTCGAAGGGCGCCAATGACTACATTGATGCGGTCCGCACGGCGGTGATCAACAAGCGCGCCGGCGGGATGGGGCTGATTTCGGGGCGCAAGGCGTTCCAGCGGCCGACGCGAGAGGGCGTCAAGATGCTGAACGTGATCCAGGACGTCTACCTGGACAAGGCGATCACGGTCGCGTGAGTGAACCGGCGGCGATGAGGCAGCGCAGGGCGCGAATGTCGGCGTCGAGCGGGCGGTCAGCCAGCAGCGGCGCGACGTGCTGGCGAATTGACTGATAGGCGGCACGCGTGGCGGGCGAGAGACGCTGCGCGAGACGAGCGCGATTGGCGGGGGCAACGGCGCGAGCGAACTGAGCGGCCTGCGTGCGAGCCGATTCGAGCAAATCCATTTGCGACGTCTGCATGGAGGGCGCGTTGGGCGGCAGTTCCATCCCGATGCGCCATTCGAGGGCGGCGGCGGCACAGAGGAGTTCGATGGCGAGAACGGCCTGTACGTTGCCCAGGATGGTGCGCGCCTTGCGGGCGGCATGTGTGGCCATGGCCACGTGGTCTTCGGAGTTGGCGGAAGTGGGTATGGAATCGACCGTGGCTGGATGTGCGAGGACCTTGTTTTCGGAGACGAGCGCGGCGGCGGCGTACTGGGCGAGCATGAGGCCGGAATTGAGCCCACCCATCGGGACGAGGTTGCGCGGGAGATTGCGATTGTGATGGCCGTCGAGGAGCATCTGAGTGCGGCGCTCGGAGATATTGGCCAGTTCAGCAAGGGCCATGGAGAGAGCATCGGCGGCGAGGCCGACGGGCTGGCCATGGAAGTTGCCCTGTGAGACTGCGAGGAGGTCGCCGAGGGTGTCGGGGTCATCACCACGGGCGCGGCGCTGCTGGGTGTCCCAGTGGTTCTTGAGGTCAGGGAAGAAGAGCGGGTTGTCGGTGGCGGCGTTGATCTCGGCCTGCGCGACGGAGCGGGCGTAGGCGATCAGATCGCGTGATGCGCCGTGGACCTGGGGAGCGCAGCGGAGCGAATAGGCATCCTGCACTTCAGCGGCGCGATCGGTGAGGTCGCTGCCGGCGAGCAGGCGGCGCAGGTTCTGGGCGGAGGCTATTTGACCTGCCAGGCCACGGGCTTCGTGAACGCAGGCAGAGAGGGCGCGGGTGCGACCACAGACGGACTGCAGGCTGAGGGCAGCGGAGAGGTCGGCGGTTTCGGCGAGGATTTCAGCGTCGTGCACGGAAAGGGCGAGCAGGGCGGCGGAGACGTTGGCGCCGTTGGTGAGCGCCAGGCCCTCCTTGTAGGAAGGCAGGGGCGGAGCGAAGCCGAGGTGATCGGAGAGCGCGGCGGCAGGGTGGACGGGACGGATGCCGGGCGGGAATGCATTTCGGGCTGCGGGCGCGAGGCCGGTGAGTTGCATGTCCTCGTGCGAGGAGACGGTGTAGTAGCGCCCGCCGCCGCGCTGGCCGAGGAGGACGACGAACATGTGGGCGAGGGGGCAGAGGTCGCCGCTGGAACCCACGGAGCCCTTGATGGGCACGAGAGGAATGATGCCGCGATTGATCAGCGCGGTGATGCAGTCGCATAGTTCCGGGCGCACTCCCGAGAATCCCTTGAGAAAGGCGTTCAGGCGCAGGACGAGAGAAGCGCGGATGACCTCAGCGGGGAAGTAGTTGGCGGGATCGAGGTCCACGAAGGACTCACCGATGCCGGATGCGTGGCTGAGCAGGATGTTCTGCTGGATGGTCTCGAGTTGGTCAGCAGGAATGGGGGCATCCTTGAACTCGCCGAAGCCGGTGGTGATGCCGTAGACGTGAGGCAGCGGTTGGGCGCCGGCGAGCGCAGCCTGGCGGTAACGGGCGACGATCTTCTCAATGACCTTGCGGCACTTCTGCACGCGCGTTCTCGCGGTGGGCGCAATGCGCACTTTCACTGCCGGGTCGCGGGCAATGCGGGCCAGGTCCTCGATGGTGAGATCATTGCCGGTGAGCGTGACGAGAGCAGGCTTGCGGGTGCGAGAGGCGGGCATGGCGGTTTCAGGCTTCTCCAAGTTCGCTGAGGATGCGTTTCACGTTGGCGACGAGTTCCGCCCTTGGCACCTCAATCTGCCCGGCACGCTGCGCAAGCCACTCCTTGCGTTTCTTTTCCCATTCCTCGCGCGACTGGCCGGCGGGGACAAGGTCGGCGGCGATCTGCTTGCCGGCGGCCATTTCCTTGATCTGCACCACGGACTTTTTCATTTCGTTCCCGCCGCAGACGACGGCCAACGGAACGCCCAACGCATCGGCGTGCTTGAGTTGCTTGCCGATGGCTTTGCTGGCGAGGTACAACTCGGTGCGGACGCCGGCGCGACGGAGTTCAAAGGCCATTCTCAGGTAGTCATCGTGATAGCGTTCATCCATCGCCGTCACGAGGACCTGAGCGGTCGTATTGCGGAGGCGGACGCGCTTGAGGTCGATCATCGCAGCGAGCAGTCGGTCGACCCCGACGGAAGCGCCGACGGCGGGGACTTTCTCGGGCAGGAAGCGCGTGACGAGGTCGTCGTAGCGACCGCCGCTGAAGACGGAGCCGTACTCGGGGGCATCGAGGAGGTTGGTTTCGAAGACGGTGCCGGTGTAGTAGGCGAGGCCGCGGGCGATGGAGAGGTCGAGCGATACGCGGTCATCGCCGTAGCCGAGGGTGCCGAGGCGGTCAGAGAGGCGGGCGACGGCGTCGATCTCGGCGGAGGCGCGGTCGCCGAGCGGGGCGAAGAGGGTGCGCAACTCGGTGATGACCGTGGCGCGGGCGGCGGACTTGATGGCGAGGAACTGGTTGATGCGGTCGACCTGGGAGTTCTCGAGGCCGAGGCCGGGGATGAAGGCGCCGGACTTGTCGGTGTAGCCGGTAGTGAGTTCACGGCGGACGAGGTCGGGGCCTATTTTGTCGAGTTTGTCGAGCACGCGGAAGACATCGGAGGAGACGCAGGTCCCCAGCGGCGCGCCGGTGGGTGGCGGAGGCGGGACCCATTGCGCCGGGATGCCGGCAAAGTCGAGCAGCAACTGCAGGATTTTGCGGCTGGAGAAGCGAATGCGATAGGGGCCGGCTTCGAGGGCGGTCATGGTGTCGCACATGGCGGCCATGATTTCGACGTCGGCGAGGTCGGAATCGACGCCGACGGAGTCGATGTCGAACTGGGTGAACTCGCGGTAGCGGCCCTTGTCGGGTTTGTCGGCGCGCCAGACGGAGGCGACCTGGTAGCGGCGGAAGGGGCGCGGGAGGTCGCGGTATTGCGCAACGACGCGGGCGAGGGGGACGGTGAGGTCGAAGCGAAGCGCGATGCGATTGAGGTAGTCGTGCTTCTTGTTTGCGAGTTCGGCAGTCGTCCATTCAGGATTGACAACCTCGAAGAGCGACTGCGTCGTTTCGTCGGCGGATTGACCTGCATCGGCAGACTTGCCGGTGAGCACCTGAAGATGCTCGATGGCTGGTGTGCCCAGGGGGGAGAAGCCGTAGTTCTCGTAGACGCCGCGGATGGTGTCGATGAGTTTCTGGCGGGCGGCCATCTGCGCAGGCAGGTAATCCTGCAGGCCGCGAAAGAGGCGCGGTTCGACGGTGGGAGTGGGGGGGCGGGGTTGGGGATGGGGAATCAGTCACAGGTCCACCCAATTGCGGGAAGATCAGGTCAAAGGAGAAGGGCGACGATATGCGGGATGCGGGAAAAGAAGTGGGGGGTAGGCGGGGGGAGGAATACCGGTGCCCGGATTTGAACGGGGACCTTCTGAGCCACAGTCAGACGCTCTAACCAACTGAGCTACACCGGCAGAAAAACTCGCAGCGATTCTAGGAAGGATGGCGGGGGGGGAAAAAGGTGCGGCCACCCACGTATCAACCCTTGCACTTCGGGACGACTTCATTCAGCGGGACGATGACGCCCTTCCCGAGAGAACCGTCGCGGGTGACCATCTCGACGCCGCCCGCAGCGAGGGCCTTTTCGCCGACGGTGAGGCGGATGGGGACGCCGATGAGGTCCGCATCGATGAACTTGGGGCCGGGACGCTCATCGCGGTCATCGACGAGGACGTCAAGGCCGGCAGCGGTGAGTTGGGTTTCCAGTTCGTCCGCCACGCGTTTCATCTCGCCCTCGTACTTGATGGGCGTGATGATGACGTCGTAGGGGGCGATGGCCTTGGGCCACTTGATGCCCTTGTCGTCGTTATTGAGTTCGACAGCGGAGGCGACGATGCGGCCCACACCGATGCCGTAGCAACCCATGATGACGGAGCGCGGCTGCTGCTTGTCATCGAGGACGCGGTACCCCATGGCGTCGGAGTACTTGGTGCCGAGTTTGAAGACGTGGCCGATTTCGATGCCCTTGGCGGCGCGCAGGACGCCACCGTCGTTTTTCGGAGAGGGGTCGCCGTCGGCGGCGTTGCGGATGTCGGCGACGTGCACCTTGACGCCGTGATCGAGCACCTCGCGTTTCCAGTTGAAGTGCTTGACGTGATGGTCGGGTTCATTGGAGCCGGTGGCCCAGAAGCCCCCTTGGGCGGCATCGGGATCGACCAGCAGGGTCACGTTTTTTTGTGTGATGGCGATGGCAGGGGAGACGTACCCGATGGCGAACCCTGCAGCGCGAGCGGGGGCTTCGCTGTGCTCCGTGTCAATCGTCATCACTGACCCGATTATCTCCTTGAGCACATCCTTCACCTTACCCGGATTCACTTCGTGGTGGCCGGGCACGACCGAGATGACCCAACCGCCTTCGCGGCCATCGGTATGGGCCCACTTCCACACAATGGTCTTGAGCATGCGTTGGGGCTTGACCTTGAGGAAGTCGCTTACACCCTCAATGCCGGGCATGTTGGGGGTGTGGACCTTGGTGAGTTCGCCGGTGGGGGCGGCGTTCAGATCGTGGGCGCGCGGGCCGATGGCTGCCTTCTCGACGTTTGCGGCGTAGTTGCCCTTGTCGCTCTTGAGAATCGTGTCCTCGCCGACGGGCGAATTGCACATGAACTCGTGGGAGGCAGAGCCGCCGATGGGGCCTGACTCGGCTTCAACGATGGAGTAATCAAGCCCGCAGCGGGTGAAGATGTTGCAGTAGGCCTGGTACATCCGGTCGTAGGTTTCGGAGAGACCGCCGGGACCATCGAGGTTCAGGTGAAAGGAGTAAGCGTCTTTCATCAGAAACTCGCGGGAGCGAAGGACGCCGAAACGCGGGCGGAATTCATCGCGGAACTTGGTCTGGATCTGGTAAAGCGAGAGGGGGAGTTGGCGGTGCGAGGTGACGTAGGCCTTCATCAGTTCAGTGATGATCTCCTCGTGAGTGGGGGCGAGGGCGGCTAGCCTGCCGTGGCGGTCGGTGACACGAAAGAGATTGTCGCCATAGTCGACATCGCGTTTGGTTTCGGCGAAGAACTCCATCGGCTCCATGGCGGGCATGAGAAGTTCGGAAGCGCCAGCGGCGTTCATTTCCTGCCGGATGATGTTCATCACGCGAGAGAGGACGCGAAAGCCGAGGGGGAGATAGGTGTAAATGCCGGCGCCGACGGAGCGGATTAGGCCCGCGCGGAGCATGAGTTGGTGGGAAGGAACCTGGGCCTCAGCGGGCACCTGGCGGGAGGTGGGAATAAGCGATTGGGACC
Organism: Phycisphaerales bacterium; assembly: GCA_044229655.1. Taxonomy (GTDB): domain Bacteria; phylum Planctomycetota; class Phycisphaerae; order Phycisphaerales; family UBA5793; genus JBGASM01. The sequence goes on from JBGASM010000003.1 coordinate 27,536, forward strand.
ATTTCATAGGCGGGGAGTGTAGGGGGATGGCGTGCGCCGCTATCCTCACGCCCCGTGCTCAAGTACCGACTCATCCTGGGGCCCATTTTGATCGCGGTATTCCTGGCCGCGTGCTGGCTGGACGATCGCCTGGATCGCGTCGCGCTCACCGGATTCATTCAGGACATTTTCAGCGGACGCACGTATCTCCCGGCCGGTCTGGTGCTGTTCCTGCTTGCGGCATTCATTGTCCCCTTCGCCGCCTGGGAGTTGTGCCGGATATTCCGGGCCAACAGCATTACCGCCTCCACTGCACTCACCGTCGCAGCGGGCGAGATCGGGCTGTTCATGCATTACTGCATTCCGAACAGCACGAAGGGCGTGACGGCGGTGGCGATCGTGTGCACGGGGCTTGTGCTGATGTTTGTGTTTTCGCTTGCGTTTTTCAGCCGGCACAAGAATGTGGAGGGGGTGGTGGCGGCGGCGGGCGGGGTGATGTTTGCGATGATTTACCTCGGTTTGATGTTCGGATTTCTCATCGCGATCCGGAGGTACGAGTCGGCGTGGATTGTGGCGGCCATCCTGCTGATCACGAAGTCGTGCGACATCGGCGCGTATTTCACGGGCAAGGCAATCGGAAGGCACAAGTTGATTCCATGGCTCAGCCCCGGGAAGACATGGGAAGGTTTGGCAGGGGGCGTGACGATTTCGGCGTTGGTGGCCGTGGGATTGGGCGCGTGGGGGCGAACGATCGGCAGTATTGAGGTTCACCCCGGCGTCGTCTATTCGTTTGAGTTTGAGTGGTGGGAATGCGCGGTTGCGGGCGTGCTGATCGCGATTACAGGGCAGGCGGGAGACCTGACGGCAAGCCTTTTGAAGCGAGATGCGGGTCTCAAGGATTCGTCGAAGGCGCTTCCCGGATTCGGGGGGGTGCTGGATGTGGTGGATTCGCCGCTGCTGGTGGCGCCGCTGGCGTACTGGATGTTGCAGATGTGGCGGGGTTAGAGGCGGGCGGGCGGGGAAGGGGCGGGTTTCGGGGCGGAAGGGCGGCTACGCTTGTGGGAGCGAGGGAACGCTTGCATGACAAGTCTCATTCGGGAGCCTGCTGGCATGGCCGTGACGGACAAGTTGCTGAAGTTGTATCGGGTGGATGCGCAGATCCGGGGCCTTAAGAGCCGGGTCAGCCAGAGCGAGGCCTACCTCACTGCACAAACCAAGAAGTGGAATGACCTGCAGCGGCTGCGCAACGAACTTCATGCGCAAATGCGGCAATTGCAGGCGACCATCGGAAACACGGAAGTCGAGGCCAAAGCCAAGGATGAGAGAATCAACATATTGCGGGAGCAGATGAACCAGGCCAAGACGAACAAGCAGTACTCCGCGCTCCTGCTGGAACTCAACACGCTCAAAGCGGACAAGGACAAGTTGGAGACGGCGGCGCTGGAGGAGATGACCAAAGTCGACAAGTTGAAAGCGCAGGAGGAGGAGTACGAGAAGCAGATGGTGGAGCGGGAGAAGATTCGCGTGGTGGCGGAGAATGAGGTGAAGGAGCGGCGCGAAGAGATTGCGCAGCGACTGGCGGAGCTGGAACAGGAGCAGAATGACGCCAAGGGGGAGATACCGGCGGATGCACTCGCGGCGTTTAAAGCCGCTGCGGATCTGAACGAGGGGGAGGCGATGGCGGAGATCGTGGAGGAGGATCGGCGGAGGGTGGAGTTCTCCTGCGGTGCGTGCAATATCCAGTTGCCGGTGGAGAAGGTGAGCAGAATTCTCTCGCGAGGCGAGCTGATTTCGTGCCCCTCGTGCCGGCGCATTCTGTACATGGGCGATGAAGTGCGTGGCGTGTACGAGAAGAAATTCGCCAAGTCATCCTGAGTAGCCGGGCCCGCTACGATGACCAGTTACTGAGATAACGAACCAACCGACCCATCCGATATCACCACCCATGAGCACCGTCAGCGTCAATCAAGAAGGCTACTTCACCAACATCTACCAGATGATGAAGAGCATTCTCATCGGCATGAAGATCACGCTCAAGTACTGCATGAGTCCGGTGGTGACGATTCAGTATCCGTTCGAGCGCATCGCATTTGCGCCCCGGTACCGCGGGATCCATGAGTTTGAGGCGGAGAAGTGCATCGCGTGCGACATGTGCGCCAAAGCCTGCCCGATCGACTGCATCTACATTGATAAAAGCGCGCCGCGCAAGATCGACAAGAAGACGGGCAAGGCGACAGGCGGCGAACTGCTGCGGTATGCCATCGACTACCAGAAGTGCATGTTCTGCGGCCTGTGCACCGAGCCGTGCCCGACGGACTGCATCCACATGGGCAAGAATCACGACCTTTCCTCCTACAGCCGCGAGGAGATGATCGTCGAATTCCATGAACTCGACAAGAAGGGCCTGCACACGCCGGTTCCGCTGTGGATGGAGCGAAATGCGGCCAAGATTCCATGGGTCAAGTCCGAGATGGAACGCCTCAAGCGGGGCGAGATCGGCACCACCGAGGCGGACATCGCGGAACTTTGAGCAGGTGGATTTCGCCTCTGCCGGGTTGCACGCCGGTGCGCTCTCCTGATCGTCATACACTATCGGGCCTGAGGGAGCGTTTTCCGCCCCCAGAAGCTATGGTCCGGTTTCCTTCGAGATTGAATTCCTATGCTGAACACGCACGCACTCTTCCCACTGGTCATGCTCGGGCAGGTTTCCATGTCACCTACCACGATTGCGCTGATCATCGGCGCGATCCTGGGTTTTCTGATCCTGCTGACCTTTGTGGTCGTCCTCTTCCAGTTCTTTAACCTCTGGATCCAGGCATTCTTCTCAAATGCGCACGTGGGGATTTTCGAACTCATCGGCATGCGGCTGCGGAAGGTCGATCCGCGCATCATCGTCTATGGGCGCATTCGGGCGGTGAAGGCGGGCCTGGACATCTCGACGGCCCAACTGGAGACGCATTACCTCGCGGGCGGGCGGGTACCGGCGGTCATCAACGCACTCATTGCGGCGCAGGGGGCGAAGATTCCGCTGCCCTTCAACACTGCCTGCGCGATTGACCTGGCGGGCCGGGACATTCTCGAAGCCGTTCAGACTTCGGTGAAGCCGAAGGTCATCGACTGCCCGAATGCGGCCATGGGCCGGGACACGATCGACGCGGTGGCGCAGGACGGGATTCAGTTGAAGGTCAAGGCGCGGATTACCGTGCGTGCCAATCTGCAGCGACTCATCGGCGGCGCGTTGGAGGAGACCATTATCGCCCGCGTCGGCGAAGGCATCGTCACGACCATTGGTTCCGCGGTCACGCACAAGAGCGTGCTGGAGAATCCGGACCGGATCTCCAAAACCGTGCTGGAGAAGGGACTCGATTCGGGCACGGCCTTCGAGATTCTGTCAATTGATATTGCGGACGTTGACGTTGGCGAGAACATCGGGTCGAAGCTGCAGGCGGATCAGGCGGAAGCGGACAAGAAGCGATTTCAGGCGGAAGCGGAGAAGCGGGCCGCCATGGCACGTGCGCACGAGGCGGAGAACCGCGCGCTGGCTGAGCTGAACCGGGCCAAGGTGATCGAAGCGGAAGCGGAGATCCCCAAGGCGATGGCGGACGCGTTCCGCGGCGGCAATTTCGGCGTGATGGACTACTACCGCATGCGCAATATTCAGGCGGATACGGCGATGCGTTCGTCCATCGGCGGAACCGGAGCCGGACCAAACGCTCAGGGATAACTGTGAAGGGGAATGACGGGCATGGGTGACCTTGCGCGAAGTCTGCGGACACCGGCCGATTTGACAACGCCGAAGGGACTACTCACTTTCGCCGACGAGACCGAGACCATTGGGCTCGCGGAACTCGTTGAGTTCTGCACCGCCGAGGACGTTTATTGGACGCGTGATCGAGATGCGATCATGTGGGGAATGCTGCTGCTGCAGTCGCGCCTTCTGACCGCGCGACTGCGACGGCAGGAGGGCGGAGCCAGGGGGAGGCTGATCGGGACGACGCGAGTCCGCAGCGACGGCGTGTATGAGGCGAAGCTCAACGACGTCGTGACGGCACGCGAATTTCAAGGGATGGGGGTCGCTCGAGAACTATGCCGCTGGGCGTTCCGCCATCCGTTCGTGGCCAGCGCGACCCGATTCGTACTCGAAACCCATGACGCCGAGGGGCTGTACCGGAAGTTCGGCTTCACGACCGCTCAGGAACAGGACACGATTCATATGCGTGCCCACATGTCGGTGCTGCGTGAAGCCGGGCATTTGTCCTGAAGCAGGGGCTTCCGGTGGAATGAAAAGAGGGTTGATGAGGTTAGATATTGGGCGTATGTGGGTGTCCACGCGCCGCAATCGCTTCTCACACCCGAACAACCCCCCGACTTCGGAGCCCGCATGTCTCAGCCCATTTCGAAATCTGTCTGGCGCGCGAGCGCCTGTGCCGCAGTCTCCCTGATCTCGTTCGGCGCGATGGCGCAGGACGCGGAGATGCCCCTGGTGTACCAGTCGGATGACGGCATCATCCATGCCGGCGACCTGGAGTTTTTCTCGTGGGAGGATTATCACACCTCGGAGTTCTTCCAGGCGAACGAACTTCGTTGCGGGTTCCGGCCTGAAGCTGATTACCTGGACCCAGCGGATGCTCCTTCGGATTGCTCGTACAACAGCACAAACCCGCTTAACTCGTATGCCCCTGGCACGCTGCACCGAATTCCGGTTGTCGTCCATGTCATCCGGAACGACAGCGGTTCGCTGGGCAACCTGACGGAGGCGCAGGTTCAGAGCCAGATCCGCATTCTGAACGAGGACTTCCTGGCGCTGGCGGGGACCAACGGCGGGCAGGGAACCAACGTTCAAGTGGAGTTTTACCTTGCGACGGTTGACCCCAACGGGCAGCCGACCAACGGAATCACCTACAGCAACAACACGACGTGGTACAACGACGGCGGGTCGTATTACAACACACTGGCATGGGACCCGTTCAACTATCTCAACATCTACACCAACACCGCGAGCGGCGCGCTGGGGTACGTCCCCTTCCTGCCACAGAACGGCTCCGTGGGCAGCAAGGCGGATCGCGTGGTGTGCTTCTGGAAGGCATTCGGCGACAATTCGTCGTACGGGCCGCCGTACAACAAGGGGCGGACCGCGACGCACGAAGTCGGACACTACCTGGGGCTGTTCCACACGTTCGACAACGGATGCGGGTCATTGACGAACTGCTACACCTCGGGCGACCGAATCTGCGATACGCTGCCGGAGCAATCATCCGCCTTTGGTTGCCCGACCTCGCGGCAAACGTGCGGTGATGCAGATCCGGTGCGCAACTACATGGACTACTCGGACGATCTGTGTATGACAAATTTCACGGCGGAGCAAGCGCGGCGCATACGCTGCACCGTGCAGTGGTATCGGCCGGACCTGGCCCAGGCGGGAGACTCGCTCACGCTTTCGGCGACAACGCTGACGCGGGGTCAGAACACCACGCTGACTGCGAGTGGCGCAACCCAGGGCGACAGTGTGTACTTTTACTACTCGTTTGCGGGGGAAGGGTCGACCTTCATCGCCAACCTGAACGTAGACCTGGGAATCGCGAATGCGGTGGAGATCGGATCGGCTGCTGCGGACGGCAACGGGACAGCCACGCTGGTCAAGCGCGTGCCTCCATCGGCGCCGCGCCGGGTGATCTGGCTACAGGCGGCCAAGACTGAGTTGGCTTCCAATATTGTGCTGACACAAATCAACTAAACCGGCAATTATCCCTGCATTTGAGAAGGCTGCGCCGCAGATGGCGCAGTCTTTTCATTTGCCTTGGCGATGATGCCGTCGTATCAGACTCCCATGCTCAGGGTTACACCGTATGGCGCGGCACGCGAAGTGACCGGGTCATGCCACTACATCGAGTTCGGCGAGCGGCGCATCCTGTTCGACTGTGGGATGCACCAAGGCGGGCGGGAACTTGAGAAACTCAATCTCGAGCCGTTCCGCTTCGAGGTGTCCAAACTGGATTGCGTGATCCTGTCGCACGCGCATATCGACCACTCGGGGCTGCTCCCCAAGCTCGTCAAGGCCGGATATGCAGGGCCGATCTACACCACACCAGCGTCCATCAACCTCACCGAAATTCTCCTGTCCGACTCCGCACACCTCCATGAACTCGAGGCAGCGGGCAAGAATCGCAGGCTCGAGCGTGCCGGACGTCCGCTGATCAAACCGCTTTACACGGTCGAGGACGCAGCGCGGGTGGGGCCATTGATGCGCCCCGTGCCCTACCAGACCGAGTTCAGGCCGGTGCCCGGCTGTGTCGTTCGCTTCGAGGATGCGGGCCACATCCTGGGATCGTCGATCACGGCATTGAACTTTGACCTTGGCAGCGAGAGACACCGGTTGGTGATGTCGGGCGATATCGGGCCGTTCAACATGCCGTTGCTGCGTGATCCGACATTGCTGAGTGAGGCGGACACGCTTGTCATGGAGTCGACGTACGGGGATCGAGACCACCGCGACCGGCCAGCAACCGTCGAGGAACTGGCGGGGGTGCTGGTTGAGGCAAAGCAGCGCGGCGGTGCGGTGATTATTCCGGCTTTTGCGGTTGGTCGGACGCAGGAATTGCTGTATCAACTCTTTCAGTTGCATCTGCAGAAGCGGCTGCCCATCACGGACGTTTTCATTGACAGCCCGATGGCGCAGCGCACAACGCTGCTTTATCGGCAGTCCAACGCGCTGCTGGACGAAGAGTCGAAGGCCCTGTTCAGAAAATGCGAGCCCTGCCTCGACCTGGTCACGTTCTGCGAAACGAAAGAGGATTCAATGCGGCTGAACCAGCGTCGGGGGCCGCACATCATCATTTCGGCGTCCGGGATGTGCACCGGAGGGCGCGTGCTACACCACCTGCGGCACAATCTCTGGAAGCCCGAAGCCACGATCATCTTCGTGGGTTTTCAGGCGTATGGCTCGCTAGGTCGTCAGATCGTCGACGGGGCCAAGTCCGTGCGCATTTTCGGCGAACCGGTCGCAGTGCGAGCGAGAGTCCACACGCTGGGCGGTTTTTCCGCGCATGCGGGGCGAAGTGATCTGCTGCGCTGGCACGATGCATTCAAAGGCGGCCGGATGCGGACGATTCTGGTCCACGGCGAGCCCAAGCCGATGGACTCATTGGCAGAGGCCATTGCGCAGCGGCGCGGTGAGAGGCCGGTTTGTCCTGTGCGCGGGCAGACGATCAGCTGCGCGTAACGCTTACAAACTCCCCGCCGCACCCGCGGTGCGCGCGATCTCTTCGACCCCTGACCACCAATGACGAGGGCGATGTCCGAGCATGCCGGAAATCCGTTCCAGGCCGAGCAGGTTCGTCATGGGCCGGATAGCGCGTGGCCCAAAGGAGGCGGTGCTGCAGCGCTCGATGCGTGCCTGTGGGTGAACGGCGCCGTGCAGGGCCGTGCGCCAGGCCTCGGCCAGGTCGAGAGGCGTCGCGGATCCATCGTTACTGAAGTGAATGATGCCCCGATGATTACGTGTCACCAGGTCGAGCATGACTGCGGCGGCGTCGGGCGCGTAGGTGGGTCGGTTGGTCTGATCGTCGGCTACGCGCACCGTCGCGCCAGCGCGAAGCATTTGGGGAATCGACGAGAAGAAGTTGGCACCCCAGGGGCTGAAAAGCCAGGATGTGCGGAAGATGATCCAGGGCCAGGGGGCGGAGTCGCCGCTTGCGGCCCGACCAACAAACTGCAGGGCCTCTTCACCGTCGAGTTTTGAGCGGCCATAGGCGTTCACAGGGTTGGTACGGGAGTCTTCGTTGATGGGCTGGGCGGAAGTTCCGTCGAACACATAATCAGTGGAGACGTGCAGGAGGCCTATGCCGCGCCGTTTGCACGCATGGGCGAGCCGCTCCACCGCTGCGCCATTGACCGAGTGGGCCTCCGAGGGCACCATCTCCGCCTGGTCAACATTGGAGAATGCGGCGCAGTTGATCACCCATTTAGGTTCGTAACCGTCAAGGGTGACCACCACGTGCTCGGTTTGCGTGATGTCGGCCTGCTGCCTCGTCAGGAACTGAACGCGATCCTGCAATCCGCGGGCCGCAACGACGTGCTGCAAAGCCGTTCCAAGCAAACCACCTGCACCGAACACGACACAGCGCGGCAGTGAATTCCCAGTGGCGGAGCGCATCATGGCCGCTCCTTGCGCATGCCCCGCGCCAATGAGCGATAGGTCTCCGCTCCCGAGCGCCATGCCGGCATGAGCGGATGCCCGGCCGAGCGCAGACTCGTGGCGGCGTTCATCATCTGACCAAGTGCATGGAACTCCCAGGCAGGGCGGTGCTTGGCCCAGTAGCGCACCAGACTGGCGCGCGTGTGCACGTGTCTGTTCGCGCTGATGGGGCGGGCGGCATTGGGACTCCGATGCGTCACGCACCAACCAGGTTCGCAGCGCACACGCCAGCCGTTGAGGCGCAGCCGGCGGCAGAGGTCCACATCTTCATAATCCAGAAAGAACTCGGAGTCGAATCCACCGATGGCCGCGAATGCGGATGTCCGGATGAGCAGGCACGCCCCGGTCGCCCAATCGACATCGCAGGCAAGCGCCGGCGTCGGAATGTACTTGCGAGTCCGGCGCGGCGTGGTCCGACGCGCCAGCAATGAGCGCAAGGTCGGGAATGAACCAATGCTTGGCTGGGTGCGGCGGTCGACCCCGACGTCTCCTTGAGGAGGATCAAGCAGGCGCGGCGCGATGCATCCGACTTCAGCGGGCGCCATCTCAACCAAGTTGCCGAGTCTTGCCAGGACATCAGATTCAAAAACGAGGTCCGCGTTGCACGCCACGATCCAGGCGGCGGCATCCACGGATTGCCGCACGGCTTCGTTGATCGCGGCGCCATATCCCAGGTTTCGCATGGGCCGGAGCACGGATGAGTGAGACAGTTCGACTGTTATTGCATCAAGACTGCAGGTCGCGCCGTTATCCACCACTGTCAGGGCCGCTCGGGCCCCGCACCAATTTGGTTTCAGAGAAGCGACCAGAGCGCGCAAATCCTGCCCCGCATCGCCCGCTGCGACGACCACGAAATGGAAAAGCAGTGTCGACTCAAGCATTCGGGGTCCTGTGCCCGTGATCGTAGTCGCGGCAGCCGATGGGCCGCAAACCCCGCCGGTTTCATTTAGGCCAAACACGTGCCAGGGAGGCGTAGAATTCGCCGAGGGGCGACGGTTGAAGGAGTACCCACGCACGTGTCGGACCATACACCGGAGCGACCCTTGGGAAGCGAACATCCCCTTGACGGGACTGGTCGAACTCTGCAGGATTTCAGCCTTGAGTGCTTAGAACGCTGCAAGCCGGGGGTCTTGCCCATCCCGGTCCATGCCGACGACCGTGGTTGGTCTCTCATGGGCCTCTTTGCCGGTAATCTCACCGGCGGACAGATCAATTTCAGTGTGCAGTATGCCGGCGTCGTGAAAGCCTGGCACCGGCACTGGAAGCAGACAGATTATTGGTGCGTAGTGACGGGCATGCTCAAGGTGGGCGTGATGTCTGACGACGGTCGACGGTGGCTCACGTATCTCGGAGAGAAGAGGCCGGCGATTCTCGTAATTCCGCCACGACTCTGGCACGGGGCCGCTGTCGTCGGGAACCGAGACGCAGGTCTCATGTATCACGTCAGCGAGATCTACAACACGGCGGAGCCGGACGAATATCGCCAGCCTGCGGATTGGCGATGGAATCCCTGGGCCGTCGATCATCATTGAAGGGCCGAGCGAGCGACGTCACTCCTGCGCAGGCGACTCACGCGGCGCAGCGGGCATCGGTTCAGATGCGTCGGTCACGAGCCCGATGAGCACGTCATCCTGGATGCGCTCCTGGCGGGCTGTGATGCGCCGCTGGCGGATGAGTTCGAGAATGGCAATGAACATACCGACCATCTCCCCGCGCGTGCGTCCCGTGAAGATACCGCGCAGGCTGAGCTGATGATCCGGCGTGCGCTGCAGTTGATCGAGCAAGTCGGTCTGGTGCAGGCCGATGGGTGTGTCATCGAAGCGCACCTTGTGGTCGCCCAGCCGCCCGAAGTCCACGGCCTCGATGATGCGCTGAAACGCGGCAAAGAGGTCCCAGGCGCCCAGGTCTTCCAAATCAAGGGGGGCCGGCGGTTCCGGAGCTGCCCCAGCGGGGTCTTCGCCGTCAGTGCGGGCGGCTTCCGAGGGAAGCTTGGCCGCCGACAGCGGGAAACGATCTGCCCACTCATCGCGGCGCTCGCTCAAGGTTTGGGCTGCATCGCGGAACTTCTTGTAGGCCAGCAACTGGGTCACCAGCGCGAAGCGCGGGTCCGCCTTCTCGATGTCAGCCAGGCTTGCCAGAGTGTCGTCAATCGTCTGCGCATTGGCGGCTGCGGCATCGCCGCTTTCATGCGCGTCGGGCGGCATGAGCATGCGGCTCTTGATCTCGATAAGCGTCGCCGCCATGACCAGGAAGTCAGCAGCCAGTTCCACGTCGATGCGGTCGATCTGCTTCAGAAATCCGAGGTACTGCTCAATAATGGCCGCCAGGGGCATGGTCCCGACATCAACCTCGTTGCGCCGAATGAGATAGAGCAAGAGGTCCAAGGGACCCTGGAAGTGTTCAAGGCGGACGGTGTAGTCTTCCTGCTGAATCATGCTGGCCCGAGCCGACACATGATAGGACTGCGTCGAGTCGGATATCGCCGACGGTCTCGCGGCGACGCCTGTGCTCACTATCATTGAGCAATGTCCATCCCTGCCAGTCTGACTCAATCTCCATCGCCAGCGACCCCTGCACCGCGGGAAGAGGGCGACCTGGGTTTCGTCCGAGACGCCATCGTCGCGGAGGTCGACGCTGTTGAGCAAATGTCCGCGCAACTGGGCCCTGAGGTTTCCGCTGCGGTGACGCTTCTGGACTCGTGCACCGGGCATGTTGTGACCACGGGCATGGGTAAGAGCGGTCTAATCGCGCAAAAGATCAGTTCCACGCTATCGAGCATCGGACTTCCGAGCCATTTTTTGCACCCTGCGGAAGCCGTGCACGGGGACCTGGGGCGAATTCGTCGCGGCGATGTCGTGTGGGCGATGTCCTATTCAGGGACGACCGAGGAACTGCTTGTTCTCGCAGCGCTCCTGCAGGCGGACAACATCCCGGTGCTGGGGATGAGCCGCAATCACCGCACGAAGCTCGCGACTCGGTCCACCGTGCACCTTGCCGTCGGTGATGTCACCGAAGCCTGCCCGCTCAATCTCGCGCCCACGGCCAGCACGACCGCGATGCTCGCGCTGGGGGACGCCGTCGGCCTGGCTGTGAGTCGAAGGCGGAGTTTCTCAGCCGACGACTTCCGCAAGCGGCACCCGGGGGGAATGCTGGGTGTGGGACTGCGGAGTATCACCGAACTCATGCGCTTCACGGTCGGCAAGAATCTGCCGATAGCGAAGGATTCAATGACTGTCGGTGAGGCCCTTGAAGTTGCAGACGTGGGCCGTCGTCCGGGAGCGATACTCATCACGGATGAACAGGGCGTGCTCGCAGGCATTTTTACTGACGGGGATCTGCGCCGTCTGGTGATGCGCAACCCGCAGAACGCGCTGGCTGTGCCGCTGCGCGAGGTGATGACGCGGCACCCACGGCACTTGCGCACCAGCGACCAAGTGCGTGAGGCGGTGGACCTGTTCCGCCAGCACCGACCCGACGAGATCCCCGTCGTCGACGAGGCTGGCCGACCCATTGGCATCGTGGATGTGCAGGACCTCATCGCCCTGAAAATCATCGATGAGGGATGACGATTCGCGCAGCTGTGATTTGCACGTTGCCTCCGGATAATGCTCATGCCCAGGTCACGGCGTTTGAAACTTCCTGCCATCCGCTTGCTCGTCTTAGATGTGGACGGCGTGCTGACCGACGGGCGCGTGCATCTCGACGCGGATGGTCGCGAACATAAGGTCTTCAATGTCCGGGACGGAACGGGGCTCTCACTGTGGCGCCAACTCGGCTATCAGACGGCGATCATTTCCGGCAGGGACAGTCAGGCCGTAGTGCACCGCGCCCGCGAACTGAAGATCGAGCACGTCATTCAGGGCACTACGGACAAGCACACCTCCCTGATGGAAGTGGTTGAGCGGACGGGTGTTGATCCGTCTGCGACGGCGGCGATGGGTGATGACCTGGTGGACCTGACCATGCTGCGCGCCGTCGGATTCGCACTGGCTCCGGCGGACGCCGTGCCGGACGTAAGGGCGGTTGCAAATCATGTCACCACCGCGCCGGGCGGGCACGGAGCGGTGCGCGAGGCGATTGAGTACTTGTTGCGCGGGCTGGGGCGATGGCAGGAAGCGACGGCCCTGTACGATACCACGACCCCAGCCACCCAAGGCCGGCGCAGCCGCCGATGACGACAAGGAGCCGAAAGATGAGTTCGTCCGTATTGCTTCTTCGAATAGGGACGCGACGTGCTGCCGCGTCGCGCACGACGCTGGCTGGAATGGTCGTGCTGGCCCTGGCGGCCGGGGCGCTGCTGCTTGGCGTTCTGACCATCGCCTCGCGAGAAACTGCGCCGACGAAAACGGTCAAGGATGATCCTGCACCGGATATACGCCCCACCATTTCAACCGAGCAAAATTCCGAGTCACCGCCGGTGGTCGTCAGTCGGGAGCACGCTGATCCGGGCGAGTCGATCGGGAATTTTCGCACCACGCAAGGTGAGATTCAGGTGCCGCGTCGAAATTTGGGGGGAGGGCGCAACGGTCGACTCGCGCAGCGCTTCGTATATGACGAAGTTGAACCGCTTCAGACTCCGGGTTGGCAGCGATTCAGAAGTCCGCGCATCTGGATTTATCTCTCTGACGCGAAGTTGCTGTACATAACGGCCGAGGAGGCGGAGTTGTATGTGCCCGAACAGCGCCCGCAGTCGGGGGAACTCAAGGGTCAGGTGCAACTCAAATACTACGAGACGGACCCGAACAGCGAGGACGGCAGGGGCGCCTATGACCCGGCGCTTGTAGACCAGACTCCCACCGCCATCTTCGAGGCAAACTCGCTTTCCTTCGACATGGAGTCTTTCGAGGCCCGTACCGCCGCGCACTTCACGCTTCGGACGCCCAAGTTCGCATTCGCGGGTCGAGGTCTCTCTCTCATCTACGACGAGAAACTCGAACGGTTGGCCCGCCTGACCGTTGACGATCGGGAGTTCATGCTCTTTCGGCCGCCTGCCGAGCAGAGCAATTCCAGCCCTGACGCGCTGGGCGGAGTGCGACAGAACTTTGGAGGCTCCGATACTGGCACGATTGTTCTGGCGTCCATGCAAGTTCGGGAGCCTCACTCTCCTGCAACAGCGGGGCAAGCGGGTATCGGTGTGAGGTATTACACGATTGACATGACCGGCAGCGTCATCGCTGCCCGGGGGTTGGGTTCGGGCCGCGTCACGGCGGAAGGATCGCGACTGTCCGCCGATGTGGCGCTAAGCGATGACTCCGCTCAGGACAGTCTGGTCCGCGTGCCTCCTGCCGGCCGATCCCATCACGCGCTGCTGACTGAACCTGTTTCACTTCCGGCCTTGATGTCCATGGTCATGCTTGCTCAGAGCGAGCGGCGTGTGTTCCCCATGGTGGGCCCGGAGGAAGTCCAGATTCGCGATGTGGTGATCACCGGGTCTGGGCCGATGTCCGTTCGACCAGTTGACAATCGTCCGGCATCGCTGCAAAGTGATCAGGATGCGCACGTTGAGATGGAGGGGAGTCCGCTCACGATCACTTCCGACAAGGCGGTGATCACAGGAAGCCGTCTCGACTTTGCGCAAGACGCCGCCACGCTTCGAATCGACCCCGCTCCGGGGCAGGCACTCGCCGTCGATCTCAAGGGCGTCGGGATCCTCAAGTCCCGTGAGGCCGCCCATGTCTTCACCAGCGAAGGCCGGGCAGAGTTTCGTGGGCTCACTGACTTCATTCGTGCGCAGGAACAACCCCCTCTTTCGGATTCCAAACACCCTCTTCCCTCCGCAGATCTGACAGCGCTTCCCCCTGGATTCACGATCACCTCGACGCGCGGCATGGACCTGACGTTCGACGAAACAGGACACGCAGGTGAGGAGTTCGGGCCGCTCAAGAAGGCGGAGTTTAAGGGGGACGTCCGCGTCAGCGACCCGCGCGATTACACATTGACTGCCGATTCTGTCGCCGCCGAGTTCGGCCAGCCGCCAACCGGGAGTGACGATCCCCTGCTTCAGGCAATTACCGCACATGGCCAAGTACGCATGAAGAGCCGCGATGGGCAGGCGGGCGGCGACGAGATGACAGTCAACTTCGAGCCCAACGACCGGAAAGAGCCCACACCCCGCAGCGTTGAACTCCTGGGAAAGGTCTTTGCGGAAGATCCGACGCAGCGCATCGATTGCGGATACCTGCGGCTGGGTCTGGTGGAATCGGAGCGCGACGATACGGACCCAGACGCGCCCACAGCCCAACGCGCCGCGGATGCCCTCCTTTCCGCCAACTCTTCCATGCGCGTCGAGAGCGTTTTGGCGCAAAAGAACGTGAACCTGCGTCTGTCGGACAACACGCGCATTTTCGGCGACCGACTCGAAGCCGAGCCACTCAAGCGCAGCGGGAACATCACGGGCGCACCGGTGGTGGTGGTCACAGCGACGTCACAAGCCATGGGTGAGCGCATCGAACTTCGCGATCGGCAGCCTGCCGTCGGTTTCGTGGGCTCCAGCACCTTCATTCTTCTGCAGCCGCCCCAGAAGAAACCCGATGACCCAGAGGTCGCAGAGGACGGTCGCGGGGCAGTTAATCTGACGCCCACGCGCATGATGGACGAAGTGATCCGCATCCTCGGCGCTGGTGCGCCAGGAGCCACCGACGCTCCCTTTCCGATTCCTTCCATACCTGCATGGGTCGCCGCTGCGCCATTGCCTGATGCGACTCCCGATGCAGACCTCACCGGCTGGCAGGCGTTCCGCGTTCGCGCCACCGAGAGCGCAGACTTCAATTCAGACTCCGGCGCGATCGACATGGCGGGCTCGGTTTTCGCCGAATCCGCTGCCAGCCGCCTCGAGCGCAACACACTCTTTGCGGCGCGCGTCCGTATCGAGATGCTTGAAATCGAGCGCAAGGCAAACTCCGGCAGCCGAGGGGTGAGCCGCGAAGTGATCCGCGCCGTGGCAACCGGCCGTGCCGAGACGCCTGCGAAACTGCAGTCGTTTCGTTTCTTTGATGAGACCCAGCGCACCCCCGAACGCGGCGTGTACGTGGAAAGCCCGGTGATTGACGTCAACCGACTTACCGAGCAGATGCTCGCCATCGGCGCCGGCAAAATGCTTCTTACTGACGCCAAAGCCGATCCCAATGCCGCGACAACCGGAGATGCTCCTGGGGCCACCATCCCGTTCAGCGGCCGAGGCATGACCTCATTCGAGTGGCGGGACCGCATGACGGTTGATGGCGACTCCTCCACGATCACCCTCAACGACGGCGTCGTCATGCGTCACAAGCCTCTCGGGCAGGACGAGGTGATCCATCTGCAGGCCGTCAAGCTCGTGGCCACCTTTGCCCGTCGTTCGGATATGAAGTCCTGGGAAATGGAGTCGATCGACCAGCCTTTCCAACTCACCACCGCAACGGCCACCGGACAGGTCTTTGTCGATGGTGGCGGACGCAAGGTCACTGCGGGGAAGATGGAGTATTCCGAGTTGACTCGAACGGCGACTATTGAGGCTGACCCCGGCGAGTTTGTCACCATCGAGAGCGCCGAGACCGTCGCTCCTGTCCAAGCCCAGCGACTCATCTGGAATCTGTTCGACAACACCGTCCGCATTGAGGGGGCTGCCCCTGTCGTCAACCCCGGCCCCGGGGGCTGAGGTGCAGCCGTTCACGCGTCGTCGCGTTCAACCACCTTGTACAGCTCACGCTCGCCGCGCCCGCGCAGCGGATAGTCCTTCCGCAACGGGAATGCCGGGTATGACTCCCAGAGGAGAATCCGGCGTAGATCCGGGTGGTTGCGGAAGTGAATCCCGAACATGTCGTAGACCTCGCGTTCGGTCCACTCCGCGCCGGGCCACAGATCCGTCACCGAATCAATTTGCAGCCCCGCATCAGGTGCAATTCCGTCCGTCGGACCGGTAGGATTCAAGTACACTTTCACGATCAAATGGGTGTTAAGCGTGGTGCTCTGAAGCACGTACACGACCGCGAAGCGTCCAGGTTGCGGCGCGGGGTAGTTGAGGTAATCCACCGCGGTGACATCCGAGAGAAAGTCGTAGTCGCAACGCGGGTCGTCGCGCAGGAATCTAAGCACTTCATGCGCTGCGCCTGGCGGCGCAATTACTGCGGTCTGCCCGCGAAACACCGTCGCCTTCAGCTGCTGGTCGGGAAAGCGGGCCTTGAGCAGGGCAAGGGCGGGATGCTGCGCAGGAGTTGCGACGTTTAGTGAGGAGGCGGATGAGGCAGGGGGGGTGGAGGAAGTCATGTCTATCCCATCATATGAGCTCCAAACCCCTCGCGACATGCACGGCGTTTTCGACTGCTCCGGCGGGAGCATCCTCCGCCCTCAGCACGATTGGAGTGTCACTTGGTACATATCGCCGCAGCAGTTCGGTCATGAGATCCCACGGGAGCAGTCCCTTCCCGGGGGCGCACAGGACCAACTGAGCCTCAGCAAGGTTCGTGATTGGGGGCGCGATGTCCTGGAGCAGGATTAGCGAACACGCAGGTCCCAATCCCCCAATGATCCTTGTCAGGTGATCTTCCACGTGCCGGAGCATGCCCCTTTCGAAGAGAGCCGAGGGATTCAAGGCGACCCCAACGGGCGCATCGGCATGATCCAGAAGGAAGCGTCGGACTCCCTGCACATCACTGAGCACATCGCGGCAATGCGGCATCACCAACCATCGCAAAGAGGAGCCGGCAATCTCGACCGACGTCTGTTCGACCAGTCGGTCCAAGGCGGCGCGCCCCTGACCCATCCAGTTTCTGGGTTCGGCCTCGTACGGCTCCGGCGCAAGCGACCCGGACCCAGTGATGATCCATCGGGACTGCGGGTCATGCGATTCCGAATGCAGAACGTCCGACTTCGCGTCGAGAAGGGGATTGCCCATCGCAAACCAAGCTTGCCTTTGGCCGGTTCCATCGATGACTTCCGCCGCGCAAGCGGGAAGACAATTCACCGGCCGCGCCGTTCCTTTCAGCGGGCGAAGAAGATGGACAGGTCGTTGAGTCATTTGGCAGTGAATTGCTCCAGGCCCGGCTCACTGGCGTACCGTATGCCTTTCGCGCCGCGCCGGTCAGCGGGCGGGCAACGTTTTTGATCGAAGGACTGAGCATGCCCCTGGTTGTCACTGGATCTGTCGGGATTGACACCATTCATACCCAATTTTCGTCTGCCGCCAATGTCCTCGGCGGTTCGTGCACTTACTTCTGCGCCGCCGCGTCCTTTTTCGGACCGGTTCGAATGGTTGCCGCAGTCGGCGATGACTTTGACGTTCGTTACCGCGAGCAAATCCATGCCTTCCAAGGCGTGGATGCGCGGGGGCTGGAGATCCGTCCTGGCGCGAAAACCTTTCGGTGGACCGGCCGCTATCACGAAGATGTGAACAAGCGCGACACGATAGAGGTCCACCCAGGAATTCTTGCACAGGCTCCCCCGCCGGTGCCACCCGCTTTTGCCGACTCGCAGTTCGTATTTCTGGCCAACACGCACCCCGCGAACCAAGCGGCGTTCCTGAACGCATTTCCGACGCGTCGTCTCACCATCGCGGACACGATGGACCTCTGGATCACGACCCAGCGTGATGCTCTGGATGCGCTGCTGCTCAAAGTGGACGGGCTGGTGCTGAATGATTCCGAGTCCGAACTGCTTACCGGCCTTCCTAACCCGGTACGGGCGGCGCGCGAAATTCGCGAGAAATACTGCCTCAAACTTGTCATCATCAAGAAGGGCGAACACGGCGCAATGCTCTTTCACGAACTGGGGACCGCTGCGCTGCCTGCGTATCCCGTGGAGAACGTCGTCGATCCCACCGGCGCGGGAGACTCATTCGCCGGGGCGATGATGGGATGTCTCGCCGCGGCCAACCGCACCGATTTTGACGGGATCCAAGCCGCCCTCGCCTACGGCACCGTACTTTCTTCCTTTACGGTTGAAGCCTTTAGCCTTGACCGTCTGCGCCAGATCACCATCGCTGACGTTCACCGTCGAATGCTTGATTTTGCCCGTGCGGTACGTGTCGTATGAGATTCAAGTCTGGACCGGTTCGACCAATCGGCCCGCAGCGTTCAAAGCGTCCTGAAGCGGACGCAACTGCTCCTCAAATCGCTTCCAGCGTCGGAGTGACGATCGGTAGATCGGCTGGCGCGCCTGGTCTCTACTGGCGGTATGCACGATTCGCTCGGTGCGTTCGTGGTGCAGGCAGGCCTCATCCCACGGGAGGTGGAGAAACTCCAGCATCCCACGGATGACACGCTCAGGGTGCTCCACGAGGTCTTCGTAGACGATATCGAGGATCGGGATCGGCTGGACCTGCTTCCAGAACGCCATCGTTTCATCCTTGAGGCGATGTGCCGTCGCCAAGTCCTGCAAATCGTTTGACCACGGGTGTCCTGCGGTCAGGGGCGTCGTGTAGCAGGACAGGCAGGTATCCAGAACGTCGCGCACGCAGTGGATCACCCTCGCGCCGGGAATGAGCATGGCGATGAACCCGAGGTGTATGTAATTCCCCGGCATCTTGTCGGTGACGCGAAGATCCTCGCCCGCATCTTTCTTGCCCGCTGCGAGTCCGCGCATTCGGTCGAGGTACTCGCCGACCATCACATCCAATTGCGCGGTCGTGAGTTCCGCGGCGCATTGCGGGTATGGGGCGCTCAATTTGAATCGTGGCTGCAGCATTTTCTGCAGGCGCGAGATTTCGGTCAGTTCGCCGCCTGCGTGGACGCATGGGTGACTTGCAAGGATCTGCTCCACGAGGCTTGTGCCTGATCGGGGCATACCAACGATGAAAATAGGCAAGCTCGAAGCCGTCGAACTTCGCGCAAGCGTGTCCCATTTGCCAGGGCCGAAGGTCTCTTGGATCCAGCGATGCTGCTGAATGGCAAAACCGGGGTCGTATCGCCGAGGGTAGAGGGCGTTTCCGGCCTGATACTCGGCAAATGCCTCCGGGTACCTGCCGCCTTTCTCGAGTAGGTCACCCAGCGCTAGTCGCAACATCGCGGTCATCTGCCGACTTATTCCGCCACGTGCCATTGCTCGCCGAATCCGGTCCGCGGCAGCCGCACGGCGCTCGGGTGTGGTGGCCAAGCGCACTTCAGCAAGCAAAACCTCGGGTGCCATGGGCTCTGCTGTCAGCAGTGGCTCCAGCAGCGCTGTCGCTTCTTCCTTCCTGCCGCTGGACGCCAGAATCTGGGCGCGCGCGGCCACCGGGCGCGGCCAGCGCGGCCTCAGCGTCATCGCCTTTTTCAGCCACGGCAGCGCCTCCGCATCATCACCATCCAGATGCAGGGCGGATGCAAGGTCGCACATTCCATCCGCGTGATTTGGCTGTGCGAGCAGGAATTCTCTCAGCGCGGTCACCGCTTCGTGCCCCCGTCCGGCCTTGAGCGCAATGCGCCCCTTCAGGTGTGCAACGGCGGGTCCCTTGGCACCGCACTGTATGGCCCGCTCCAAATACCCTGCGGCCGCATCGGGGTCGAAGGCATCGAGCGACATTTGGGCCAGCGCCATCCACCCGCGCGTCAGTGTCGGGTCCAATTGGACACCACGCAGCGCTGCGCTGCCGCCTTCCGCAAGCCTGCCTGCGGACGCCAGGCACAACCCCAGTTCCACATGCAACTCGGCGGACTTCGGCATGCGCGTTATCGCATCCTGTAACGCCTCGGCGGCACGCATCGGATTGCGCATTTCGCGACAGATCGCTCCGAGCCCCTGGGCCGCCTGGACAGGTGGACTCGATGCTCGGAGCAGCGTTTCCAGCCGGTGTGCAGCCTCTTCCAGTTGCCCCGCTTGCTGTAGCGCCCAGGCTTGCGCCAAGGCCTGCTGGTGCTTTGTCGGTCCGGTTTTGCCCGTATGCTTCATGCTTTGAATTCCGCGTGGCCTGTTCGGGCCAACCATAGCAGAGTTTCTCCTTTCCATGTGATGACACCATGCAGACTTCCGGCCCCTCTGACAAATTCGATGAAGCGCTTCGCGCCTTTCGCTCCGGCGATCTGATCCGCGCCGAGAGCATCTTGCGATCCCTGATCTCCCGCCAACAGGCCCGTGTCGAAGTGGTCAGACTGCTTGCCGCCGTTCTCGGACAGTCGAATCGAGTTCCCGAGGGCCTCGCACTTCTTGAGCGCGGTTGCGCGGTGAAGCCCATCGACCCCGACCTCCTTGCTGATCGCGGCATGTTTCTGCTTCGGGCGGGCCGGCCCCACGACGCACTCGCCTCCTTCAAGTCAGCCTTGGCCGTCAGTCCCGATCACGGCCCCGCGAATTTTGCGATGGGCCGCCTGGCTTGCGACGATCTTCGGCCGTTGCAGGCTATCGGTTACTTGAAAAAGGCGTGCGCCGCCATGCCGCAGAACGGAGAGGCGATCCTCGTGTACGCTCAGGCGTGCGCGCTGGCGGGCAAATACGATGAGATGGGAAAAGCCGCCCGGCAGGCGCTGGCGATTCGGCCCGACTGGGTGGAGGCGATGGCATTGCTCGCGCAGTCGCTCAGCGCATTTGACGGATCAGAAGATGAAATCCTCAGCCTGATGGAGAAAGCACGCCAACTCAGGCCGAATTTCGCGCCGGCATGGACCGTTGCCGCGACGGTGTACGAGTCCCGCCGCGAGTACGAGAAGGCCGAAGCGATGATGCAGGAGGCGCTCGGCAAGTGCGCGATGACGCCTGACATGGCTGTACTCATCGAACGACTTGCAGAGCGCAGCGGAAAGCTCGATCAGGTCATCAACCAGTTGCACGAAGTGTCCGAGCGGCCGGGGATGCCCCATGCCCAGCGCGTCATCACTCTCTTCACGCTCGGTAAAGCCCTTGAGTCGTCCAAGCGATACGACGATGCATTTGCCGTGTACCGTCGGTGTCACGACCCCCTCAAGGATCGGTTTAACCCGCAACTCTACCTCGGCAGGACCAAGATCGTGCGTGAGACATTTGGGTCTCCCCGTTTTGCGGGACGAAAGCCCGCTCCTAACCGCGGGCTACCGATTCTCATCGTGGGCATGCCGCGATCAGGCACGTCGCTCACAGAGCAGATTCTCGGCAGCCACCCCGCGGTCCACGCGGCGGGCGAACTCAGCACCCTTGCAGTTTCCATTTCCGGAGGCCTGCAAAGGAGATTCGGACTGCCCGCAGCGTATCCCGATGCCCGCGCTATTGATGCGCTTACGCCAGAGATGATTGAAGTCTGCCGTGAGGAATACCTGTCGGTTCTTCGGGACTCAGTTCCTGCAGACAAACTCGAATCGCTGCTCCGCGTGACCGACAAGATGCCGCACAATTTCATACACCTTGGTCTCGCCGCGATGATCGTGCCCGATGCGGTCGTCGTCTACACCCATCGCAACCCCATCGACAACTGTGTGTCGCTTTACACCACATCGCTCAATCAGGGGCATGCCTACGTTAACTCGTTCGAGTCGCTGGCCGCAACGTATGCCGACCACTACCGCATGATGCAGCATTGGCGCGCCGTCCTTCCGCTGCCCATCCTCGACCTCCCCTATGAGTCGCTGGTGAGTGATCCGGAACCGACCATTCGGCGGCTGCTCGATTTCGTGGGTCTGGAATTCCATCCCGCCTGCCTCTCTCACCACGAAACCAAGCGCATCATCCGCACCGCGAGTGTCGATCAGGCCAATAAGCCGATATACGCCACCTCGGCGGGCCGCTGGCGTCGATATGAGAAACACCTCCAGCCGCTCATCGACGCTTTGACCCGCGAGTTGGGCCCCTTCGACCTGGATGGCCCGCTGCCGCCAATCTAGCCCCGGCGCGACCACCCCCTTGACGCACCCGCGTACCCCTCCTTTACTTCCCGCTTTGACGGAGAATCCGCCCGAACTGGGCTTTGGGCGGCGCGGATCGGTGCCCGGCCCGAGCCGGTTTTGCTTCAGGTTTTCGAGAGGAACTCAATGTCGCGTTACCTTGGTCCGAAGGTCAAATTATCCCGTCGCGTCGGGTCGCCCGTCGCCGATCTCCCCAAACACACCACGAAGCGCCAGCTGAATCCCGCCGGCGTGCATGGCTACCGTGGTCGCCGGCTGCGTGACTACGGCCTGCGTCTCAATGAGAAGCAGCGCCTCCGCTTCCATTACAACGTCCTCGAACGTCAGTTCCGCCGTTACCTGTCCGAGGCCGAGAGGGCCAAGGGCAATACCGGCGAAGTCCTGCTCCAGAAACTCGAACGTCGGCTCGACAACGTATTGCGTCGTGCAGGTCTGGCGCGCAGCATCTGGGCCGCCCGCCAGATGGTCGTCCACGGCCATGTCCTGATCAACGGCCGCAAGGTCGACCGGCCCAGCCAGCAGGTCGACGTCGGCGACGCAGTGACGCTGAAGGAGCGCATCCACAAGGTTGTGCGCGAAAACATGGAATCGCTTCCGGGCCATGTCGTTCCCCCTTGGATTGAAGTCAACCCCTCGGAACTCTCGACCCGAATTCTTGCAGTTCCCACTTCCGATCAGATTCCTTTCGACGTGAACACCAAGCTCATCGTCGAGTTGTATCGCTGATCCCCGCCACGTCTGCGAGTCATCTTCGAAGCCGCCTATTCCCGGGCGGCTTCTTTTTTTCCCCTCCCTCTGAGCCCCCTACGCTTCCCGCTCATGCTGAAGTTCCTCCGAAAATACCAGACCATCGTCCTGGCCGTCGGCGTCTCGCTGCTCATGGTTGCGTTCCTTCTGAACGACGTCATGTTGCAGATTTCCCACATCTTCGGTGGGCAGACCACCGGGACAATCGTGGTGAACGGCAGCAACGAAGACATCGACAGCAAAGAGTTCGAGTCCGCCGCCATCGACTATCGGGTTCTCAGCAAGTTGAACGAGGTTTTCGAGGAGTTCTTCCCATCTCGCGGCATGACGGTTATGGACGTCCTGATCGACCCGCGCCCACTTGGGCCCGAAGACCCGAACCGCATTTCTGTTCAGGGCGCATGGCACTGGGCACTGCTCAAGCGCGAAGCCTCTGAAGCCGGCCTGATGGGAGGCCGTCTCGATGCCAACGTCTTTTCCGCCGAGTTGGCCGCGATGTTCGTCGCCCGGCGCGCACCGATTGAACAGGCTGCCCAGGAGGTCGACGTCCGGCTCCAGCGCCTTGCCGGGGTTGCCAATGTATCCCTCACCCACGTACAGGACGCACTCGCCTCTTACGTCGGAGTGCGCCGCCTTGTGACGCTGTATCAGGAGGCCGGGGTCTATTCTGACGGCCGCCTGCAGCACATCGCCGCCGACTTTGGACACGCAGCAAATGTGACGGCGCTTTTTCTCGACGCGGGGGCCATGCTCGCCAGCGCCTCTGAGCCCGCAGAAGACGCGATTGCCGCGCAGTTCGAGAAATATCGCGACACTGCTCCCGGCACAGGGCAGTACGGTTTCGGCTATCGTCAGCCCGATCGCGTGAAGGTTGAGTACCTGACCGTCGATTACGACAGCATTCTGGCCAAGATTGACGTCAGTGGCGTCGACGCGCGGAAGTGGTATCTCGAGAACAAGAACAATCAGGAGTTCATCCGCACGGTCGGCACACCCCCCGCTCCGGTTCCCTACGAGCAGGTGAGCGTTGAAATCATCAGCCGCCTCAAGAATGAACGGGCCCAGTCGCTGGCCGGCGAGATTTCCAAATTCATCAAGGGCGAGATTCTTCCTGAGTCGCAAGGCCTAGAGCGCGACGGCGACTATCGCAAGGTGGAAGCAGACTGGTCCGCCCGTGCTATTTCGCTCGAAGCGTTGCGCGAACGGGTGCAAAACCAATTTGGCGTGGATGTGACCTACCGCGCACACAACGACAAATGGCTCTCCATTGCGGATTTGAACGACCCCGCCGTTGTCGGCGACATCGCCTCGGCGGTACGGGACTTCGGATCGCAATCGGTCCGATTCAGTGAACTTGCCGCGTCGGTGCGGGAACTGGGTCATCCCCGGCAGGGCAGTACACTGCAGGTGGGCCTCACTGAAACGGAGCCCGTCTATGTCAAGAAGACCATCTACTCGTTCAATCGGCCGCTGCCGCCGAATACCGACATGTTCTTTTATCGCATCACCGCCGCGGACAAAGAGCGCCCCGCGGCGTCCTTGGATGAGGTCCGCGAACAGATAGTCCGCGACCTCAAGCGCTTCGAGGTGTACACAAACCTTGTGGCTCAACAAGAGACGTGGAAGCAGAAAGCGATCGACGAGGGCATCGACAAGGTTGGCGATCCCTACGGCCTCAAGCCGCGGTCGCGCATGATCGCGAGATACGACGCACGCATGCTGCAGATGGGGCAGGGAATTCAAGCCAGTGAAGTGCCTGGCGTGGGCCGCTACCAAGCGCTGAGCGACGCCATCATGACCCGCGCGTACTCTTTTGATCCGCGCGGACTCTTCTCCGAAGTCCCGAAGCCGGATCGTTTCGTCGTCATGCCTATTGAAGACCGCCTGGGGCTCGCGGTGGTCGAGATCACCGCGAACAATCCGATGAGCAGGGAGAATTGGCAGTCCTACTCCACTGACTCTGCTTTTGATGCCATTTTCCAGCACCAGGAGTTGGGGGCTGATCTGGCATTGCCCTTCAAATGGGAGACCATGCGGTCCCGGTTTCAGTTGAAGACAGAGGGCCCTGGCGCGTTAGAAGAGGATCAACCCCGTCGGTCCACTGCCGAACAGTGATCAGGTTGGAATCTACCTTCCTGGAATCCGGACGTCGCGCTCGCGGGCGCACCGGGCCGCTTCCTCATATCCTGCGTCCACGTGCCGCAGCACGCCCATGAGTGGGTCGTTGCTCAGCACGCGGGCCAGCCGCTTCGCCGCGGCCGGTGTCCCGTCCGCCACGATGACTTGTCCGGCATGCTGGCTGAACCCGATACCCACGCCCCCGCCGTGATGGAAACTGACCCAACTCGCTCCGCTCGCAGTATTGACCAGCGCATTGAGAATCGCCCAGTCGCTCACCGCGTCCGTCCCGTCCTTCATGCCCTCCGTCTCACGGTTCGGACTCGCCACGCTGCCGCAATCGAGGTGGTCCCGCCCGATCACGATTGGCGCTTTCACCTTTCTCTCCGCCACCAGTTCATTGAACCGCAGGCCCGCCTTGTCACGCTCGCCATACCCCAGCCAGCAGATCCGCGCCGGCAGACCCTGGTACGCAATGCGCTTCTGTGCCAACGTGATCCAGCGTTTCAATGACTCATCGTTCGGGAATAATTCGAGGATCGCCTCATCCGTCACACGGATGTCGGCCTCATCGCCCGAAAGTGCGACCCAACGGAAAGGCCCGCGGCCCCGGCAAAATTGCGGTCTGATGAATGCGGGCACGAATCCCGGGAACTTGAATGCGTCCGCGAACCCATTGTCCAAGGCCCGCTGACGGATGTTGTTTCCATAATCAAAAACGACCGCGCCGCGTTGCTGGAACTCCACCATTGCATGCACCTGCCTGGTCATCGTCGCCAGACTGAGGCGCTCGTACGACTTCGGATCGAAGCGACGGAGTTCCTCCGCCTCGCTCACTGTGAGTCCCGAGGGCACGTACGACAGCACATCGTGCGCTGAGGTCTGGTCTGTCACCACGTCAGGAGTCAGGCCCCGCCGGAGAAGTTCTTCGTATAGGTCGGCCGCGTTTTCCTCAACGCCGATGGAAATCGACTTCCGTTCCTCCACGCACTCCACTGCGCGCGCGATGGCCGCATCTATGGTCGGCGAAATCTCGTCGAGATACCTGTCCTTGACACGCCGTTCGAGCCGGGTTCGGTCAACATCCGCGACCAGGCAGGTCCCTTCATTCATGGTCACCGCGAGCGGCTGGGCTCCGCCCATTCCTCCGCATCCCGCAGTCAGGCACAGCCGGCCCGAAAGCGTTCCGCCGAAGTGCTGCCGGGCGCATTCCGCGAACGTCTCATACGTCCCCTGCACAATCCCCTGCGTCCCGATGTAGATCCAAGACCCGGCCGTCATCTGGCCGAACATCATCAGGCCCTTGGCACACAGGTCATCAAAATGCGCCTGGGTAGCCCAGTGCGGCACGAGGTTCGAGTTGGCGATCAGCACCCGTGGCGCATCTTCGTGCGTCCGAGCGATACCCACCGGCTTACCCGACTGTACCAGCAGCGTCTCGTCCGGCTCGAGGGCCTTGAGGGCGGTGACAATCCCGTCAAATGCCTCCCATGACCGTGCGGCCTGGCCCCGCCCCCCGTACACAATGAGCCGATCGGGAGCCTCGGCCACCTCCGGGTCAAGGTTGTTCATCAGCATCCGGAGGGCCGCCTCGGCTTGCCAAGTTTTGCAAACACGTTTGGCCCCGCGCGGAGCCCGGATGACCCTATTCGTTGCCGTTGCTGTTGCCATGACACGATCCTCCGGAGAATTCTGCCCGTCTTTCCACTTCGACCCGCCCTCCGGCGTCTTCAGCCACTATCCAACGCTAGCCGTCATCCTGCCCCTTATCCCCGAAACCCGCCGGTTGTCCCCGAAGGCAAGCTCGCTTACTATTGCCGTTCAAGAAAAGAGTGTTTTAAGGTCAACGCATTGCGGCTGTTTGTTACAGAGGATAGAAAAGAATGCCCGTGGTAGCGGAAGGTCAACAGGCTGTCGTCGCCAGAAATCGTCGGCACGAGAAGGATTCGGGTTCCCCTGAGGTCCAGATTGCGGTTCTCACCGCACGCATCGGTCAACTCACCGAGCACCTCAAGAAGCACGATCACGACTATCTCAATCGGCGCGGCCTCATCATGATGGTCGGAAAGCGCAACCGCCTCCTGCGGTACCTCGCCCGGACCGATCACGACGCGTACGTCGCGCTCATTGATCGCCTCGGCCTGCGTAAGTGACCGGCGCTCCGGCCCGTGGGAACTTCGGGTCCCGCACTTGGGTCGGATGCATGCCCGTGCGGACGCAAGCCTTAGGCCACCCCTCACAAGCGATGCATTCGCCCCCTGTTGCTCCCCGTCTCCTAGGCCGGTCTGCACGCCGCTGTCGCCGCGCTGATCCTTGGCCCTCGGCCGTCCGCCCCGCCGCCCGCAATGCAGCGAAGCATACGAAAGGAATTGATCTCTCATGACGCTGACTCGAATCGAAAAGGAAATCGGGGGACGCACACTGACCCTCGAAACCGGCCGTATCGCCCGCCAGGCCAACGCCGCGGTCCTCGCCACCTACGGCCAGACCACTGTGCTCGCCACGGTCGTCCGCGCTGCCCCGCGCCCCGGCGCTGACTTCTTCCCTCTCACCGTCGACTACCGCGAGAAACTCTCCGCGGCCGGCAAGTTCCCCGGCGGCTTCCGCAAACGTGAGGGCGCGCCCAACGAAAAAGAAATCCTCACCATGCGGATGATCGATCGTCCGCTTCGCCCCCTCTTTCCCGACGGATTCATGGACGAGGTGCAGGTGCAGGTCTTCGTCATGAGTCATGACACCCAGAACGACAGCGACATTCTCGCCGGCGTCGCCGCGTCCGCTGCCCTGGCTTTGTCTGACTGCCCATTCGAAGGTCCCACCGCCACGGTCCGCGTCGGGCGTATCGACGAACAGTTTGTCATCAATCCCACGCACGCCCAACTCGAGTACTCCGACCTTGACATCGTGCTGGCCGGCCACAAGGACGGCATCAACATGATCGAAATTGGCGCGGCCGAGGTGCCCGACGCCGATGTCCTGGCGGGCATGAAATTCGGATATGACCACATTCTCCAGATCATCTCCGCCATCAACGAACTCTGCGCCAAGGCGGCGAAACCCAAGATCATGGGCGATTTGGTCCTTCCCTCCGCGGACATCGTCAATCTCGTCAATTCCCGCCTCAAGGAATCGGTCCGCCAGGCGCGTCAGATTTCCGGAAAGCAGGAACGCAGCGCCAAACTCGATGAGATCCTTAAGGCATTCCTCGCCGAGACCTGCCCTGACGTCACCAACGGCAATTACAACGACTTCACTGCCCGCGAGAAGAAGGTCACCGCGATCAAGCAGGCCTTCAACCGTCTCGATGAAATCGTCGCCCGCGAGATGATTCTGAACCAGGGTTTTCGTGCGGGCGGCCGCGGCCTCAAGCAGATCCGCCCCCTCGAGATGGAAGTGGGCATCTTCGCCCGCACCCACGGCTCGGCTTTCTTTCAGCGCGGTGAAACCCAGTCCCTTGTCTCCTGCACGCTGGGCTCGGTACGCGATGAGCAGATCGTCGATGGCCTCATTCCCGAGTACTCGAAGAAATTCACATTGCATTACAACTTCCCTCCCTTCTGCACCGGCGAGGTGAAGCGGATCACCGGTCCCGGCCGGCGCGAAATCGGCCACGGCGCGTTGGCAGAGCGTTCTCTGCTGGGCGTGCTCCCCGCGCCGGATGAGTTCCCTTACACCATCCGCATCGTCAGCGACATCACCGAGTCCAATGGATCCTCCTCCATGGCTTCTGTGTGCGGAGGCTGCTTGGCCCTGATGGATGCGGGCGTGCCCATCAAGAACATCGTCGCGGGCATCTCCGTCGGCCGAGTCTCGGATGATTCCGGCAAACAAGTATTCATCACCGACATCATCGGCGAGGAGGATTTCTACGGCGACATGGACTTCAAGGTCTCCGGCACCCGCGACGGAGTTACCGGCGTCCAGCTCGATCTCAAAATCCGCGGCCTTACCCTCGCGCAGATCGAGACCACCTTCGCACAAGCTCTCGAAGGCCGCCTCTTCCTCATCGATGAGATGAAAAAGTGCATTTCCGCTCCGCGTTCCGATCTGGCACCCCACGCGCCGCGCATCGTAACTCTCAGGATCGACCCCGAGAAGATCGGCAAACTCATCGGCCCGGGCGGCAAGACCATCCGCGCCATTCAGGAGAAGACCGGCGCAGCGATCGACGTCGAGGACGACGGCACCGTTTTCATCTGCACCTCCGACGGCAATGCCATGGCCGAAGCCCGCGCCGAGGTCGAAGCGCTGTGCGCTGAGATCAAGGTCGGCTCGGTCTACAAGGGCAAGGTCGTCTCAATCAAGGATTTCGGATGCTTCGTGGAGATCGTTCCGGGCACGGACGGCATGTGCCACATCTCCGAACTCTCCGACGGCTTCCTCAAGAATGTCCATGACAAGGTTCGCCTGGGCGATGACCTCATGGTCAAGGTGCTGGCGGTCGATGACAACGGAAAGATACGCCTGAGCCATAAGGCCTACCTCCGCGATCAGGCCCCCAAGCCCACGGTGTGAGCGGCGTTCCATATTGCGGCAGATTTACGGGCCTGTATTCCTGCGGAATACAGGCCTTTCTCATTGCCAAGCGCGCCAGCAGTGCTGCAATCCGGAAGTACCATTGACCGGTGAATCTCCACTTCGATGAACCTGTGGTCCTCTGGCTTCTGGCCCTCATCCTGCCGCTGGCGATTCTCGGCTGGCGCACGCTCAATCTCTTCGACGCCCTCCGCCGCACCACGATCATCCTCCTCCGCTGCCTCGTGCTCACGCTGCTCATCGTCGCGCTAGCCCAACCGCAATCCATCCGAGAACGCCGCGACATCACCCTCATCGCCCTCATCGATGTCAGTCAATCCGTCCGTCTCTTCCCCGACCTCCCTTCTGTCGTGCAGCCACCGTTGCTCCAAACCCCCACCTCCCCCGCATCAGACACTGCGACCCTCAGCTCGCCGCCGGACTCCACTTCCGAACCGCCCACACCGCCTCCACCCGCTCAGCCTTTTACGGATAACCTCGATGTGCTGAGGTGGTGGATCGCCGAGGCTGCCCGCCCGCGCGGACCCGATGACCGGCTTGGAATCATCGCCTTCGACGGACGCGCCTTGGCCGTTGCGGCGCCGAGTCGGTCCTCTCCACCCAGCGACTTTGGGGCCCTCAACCTGCAGCAGGTGGGGGAGGGAACCAACATTGCCGAAGCCATTCAACTGGCCGCATCACTCTTCGGCCCCGATTCCGCGCGGCGAATCGTCCTGTTGTCCGATGGCCACCAGACGCAAGGGGATGCCCTCGCAGCCTGCCTCGAGTCCCTCGGGTCTGGAAGAGCGGAAGGATTAGGCGCTGGCGCGGAGGGCAGAGGCGGTAGCGAGGGAGGTGGAGGGAGGGCGGAGACGGGGAGGAGTGGGGGGGTGCCGGTGGATACGGTGCATGTTCCCTACGCGATCGCGCACGAGATGATGGTGGAGCGAGTTGAGACGCCTGCCTCCGCGCGGTCTGGTCAGCGGATTTCGGTGCGGGTGATTCTGCGTGCCACAGAGGAGTCGAATGCGCTGCTGACTTTGTTCAACGAAGACGAGGCCATCGACTTGAACGGTCCTGCTCCCGGCTCAGCCCGGCTCGTGCATCTGATTCCCGGACTCAACGTCGAAGTCGTCCCGGTGCTGCTGGCAGCCAATGCCATTAACCGCTTCCGTGCGGTCATTGAGCCCACCGCGGATTCGCTGGATACGGTGCTCATCAACAATTCCGCACGCTCGCTGACCATGACGCCTACCGCCGGCGCGATCCTCTACGCCGATGGTTGGGCTGATTCGGGGGAATCCTCCGATCAGGCAGGAGCCGATTCGACCGCCGCATTGCCTTCCATTCTCGCCGATGCGGGCTTCGCGGTCCGCGTTGTTTCGGGAAGCGCGCTGCCCACCGACATGCTCGAACTCCAGGCCTACGACCTCATCATCCTCGACGATGTCCGCGCGGATGAACTTTCCCCTGCGCAGCATGCCCTGCTCATCCGTTACATCCGCGATCTTGGCGGCGGCCTGCTCATGCTCGGCGGCTACGACGGATTCGGAGCGGGCGGGTGGACCGACACACCTCTAGCAGGCGCGTTGCCTGTGAACATGCAGGTCCCCGAGGAGCTGCGCGTGCCCACCGCCGCGCTCGCGCTGGTCATCGACCGTTCCGGCTCGATGGGCCACATCGTTCCCGGTCCGCGCCGCAGTCAGCAGGAAATCGCCAATGATGGCGCCGCCGCCGCCATCGAGACGCTGGATCCAATGGACTGGATCACCGTCATCGGCTTTGACTCCTCCTACAGCGAAGTAGTTCCGCTGGCCCGCCGGGGTGACGGCAGCGCTGCGCTCGCGGCGGTGCAGCGCATCCGCCCCGATGGCGGCACCAACATGGGGCCGGCTCTCGAGCACGCGGTGGATCAACTGCTGCCCCTCGACGCCGAGGTCAAACACATTGTCTGCCTGACCGATGGCCGCAGCCAGCCGCACGATTTCAATTCCACCATCGCGCGCGCGCAGGCCGCCGGGATTACCGTCAGCGCGATCGCGGTGGGCGATGACATCGACGCCGACCTGCTCAAATCCATCGCCGTGGGCGGCGGGGGCCGGTATTACCAAGTCCGCAACGCCAGCATCCTCCCGCGCATCTTCGTCAAGGACATCCAGATCGTCCGCCGTCCTCTCATTCGCGAAGTCACGTTTGCGCCTCTGCTGCGTCAGACCGGCTCACCCATGCTCGAGGGAATCCCCGGCGTTCCCGCACTTCGCGGGTATGTGCTCACTCAGACCAGGCGCGTTGATGCCGTAGAGCCGCCGGCACCTTCCTCATCGCCCGCAGCGACGGCGCAGGTGCTTCCTCCCGCAGAGTACCTGCTCACCGCGCCTACCGGCGAGCCCATCCTGGCCACGTGGCAATTCGGCCTCGGGCGCGCCACCGCTTACACCTCCGACGTCCATTCACGTTGGGGCAGTGAGTGGCTCGCCTGGCCCGGTTTCCGTAGATTGTGGACCCAGATCGCCCGCGCCACCGCCCGGCCGCTGGGCTCGGATCGTTACGAACTGACCACCGCCATCGCCGATGGCCGGCTCCGCATCTCCCTCGTTGACCAACAGGCCGAATCCACCTCCGACTCCCCTCCCGACCCCGCCAGCGCTTCCCCAGCCTCCGTCCCGGCGCGGCTGTATCGACCCGACGGACGCGAGGAGATCATCCGCTTGCCGCGCACTGGACCGGGCCGCTACAGCGTCAGTATTCCCGCTTCTGCCCCGGGCGCGTACGTCGTGGCGGCGACCCCGGCCCAAGCCGATGGGCAACTTGCGCTCATCCTCGGCGGCACGAATCTCTCCGACACCGCCGAGTTCGTGAACCTGCAGTCCAATCCCAACTTGCTCATGGAGATCTCCCGACTTACCGGCGGCCGCACATTGAGCCTGACTGACCCTTCCGCCGCCGATCTCTTCAATCATGAGATGATCGAGCCCATCCGCACCGCCTCGCCCCTGTGGCCCGTTCTGCTCTGGGCCGGCCTGATTCTGTTCCTCATCGATGTCGCACTTCGCCGTCTCGCGTGGCACTCCGAGGCCGTCGCAGAATCCGTCGCGGGCCTGTGGGAGTCCGATGAGCCTGCGCAGCGCAGTCGCGCCAGTGCAGCAGCTGCGACCGCCGCCCAACTCCGCGCGCGCTCCGAGCCGCGCCGGCCGGCCGAGGTCTTCTCAGCAGCCCAGACTTCTCCCACGGATTCAGCCGCAATTGCCGAACCTTCGCACCCGCCCGTCCCAACTCCCGCGCCCGCGCGAACGCAAGACCCGGCGATCATGGCCGCTCGCCGCAAATCCGCGCTCGCCGCACTCCGTGGTGAGGGCCTATCCCCTTCGCGCCCCCGCGCCAATCCTCTCCCTGAATCTCCCCCCTCGGATGCACCACCCGCCACCGACACCACTGCGGGGCTCCTGCGCGCCAAGCGCCGCGCCCGCAATGAGGACGATGGCACGCCCAGCCATCCTCCACCTCCCCCCGACAACGCGTAAACTTGCCGCTTCATGAAGCCCACCTATTCCTCACGCACCAATCCCCTCTGGGGTGATGACTGGTCCGCCCTCCGCGAACTCTGGCACCTCGATCCCGAGATCGCCTTTCTCAATCATGGTTCCTTCGGCGCAACGCCTCATCCCGTTCTCAATGAGCAGTCCCGCCTCCGCCTCGAACTTGAATCCGACCCCGTCCACTTCTTCGTTCGGGTCTACCCCGAACTCCTGAGGCGGGCGCGCGAAAACGTCGCCGCTTTCATCAACGCGGACCCTGACGGCCTTGCCTTCATTCCCAACGCCACTGCTGGCGTCAATCACATCCTCAAATCCCTCTGCCTGGGGCCCGAGGATGAAATGGTCATCAGCGACCACGGCTACGGCGCGGTCATCAAGACCCTCCGCCGCATCGCCGAGCTTCACGGTCCCCGCCTGATCATCGCCCCAGTCCCCCTCTCGGTTCGTAATTCCGATGAGATCGCTGATGCCGTGCTTTACGCACTCACGCCCCGCACCCGCCTCCTCGTGGTCGATCACATCGCCTCCGCCACCGCTGTGATCTTCCCCATCGATCGCATCGTCGCTGAGTGCCGCAAGCGCGGCGTCCTCGTCCTGGTTGATTCCGCCCACGGCCCGGGCATGCTCCCTGTCGATGTGAACCGCCTCGCTCCCGATTTCTGGACGGGCAACTTCCACAAGTGGTGCTGTGCTCCCAAGGGTTCCGCCGCCCTGTGGGTCGCCCCGCAGCATCGCGTCCGCGTCCGCCCCCTCATCACCTCCCACGGCTACGACAAGGGCTTCCGCGATGAGTTCGACTGGACCGGCACCGCCGATCCCACGCCCTTCCTCGCCACGCCCTTTGCCCTCGCCTTTCTCGAGAACATCGGCTGGCAGCGCATCCGCACTCACAACCACGCGCTTGTGCTGCAGGGCCGCGACATCGTCAGCCGCGCGCTGGGCACGCAGCCTCCCATTTCCGATCCCGACCGCATGCACGGCTCCATGGCCCTGATCGCCCTTCCCGATGGCGTCGTCTCCAACGAAACGCAGGGCGACCGCCTGCACGATTTTCTCTGGGATGAGTATCGCGTGCAGGTGCCCGTCATGGCCTGGAACGGACGCGGATATGTGCGTCTCTCTGCCCACGTTCATAACTGCCCCGCCGACTACGAACGCCTTGCTCGCGCCCTCCCCGCCGCGCTGACCCGCAAGTGATGAACTTCATCCCTTTGATGTCAATGTGCTAAGGGGCACGAGGTATGCGCTGGATGTGCTCATTCAGGCTGTCATGCCCGGCCACTACACTTTCTCGAATTTCTCATTGGGGAGGCCCAAGGCGCCGGTTTCATGAGCGGGCATTCTTCTGGAGGGAAGCAAATGCGTTGAGGGCGCGCTGACGTGCGAAGGAATGTTCGACAATGGGGTGGGGATACGTCTCTCCGAGTTTGATTCCGGCGGCGTTGAGGATTACGGCTGGAGCGGCGCTGGGCTGATGGATGTACTTGGTTGGAACAGAGAGAGGGGAGGCGGGGAGGAGTTCGGGGATGTAGCGGCGGACGTAAGCACCGTCGGGGTCGAACTTCTCCCCCTGGAGCGTGGGGTTGAAGATGCGAAAATAGGGCGCGGCATCGGCCCCGCAGCCCGCGGTCCATTGCCAGCCAAGGGTGTTGGAGGCAAGGTCTGCATCGACAAGGGTGTCCCAGAACCACTTCGCACCCTCCTGCCAAGGGATGAGAAGGTGCTTGACGAGGAAGGAGGCGGTGAGCATGCGGACACGGTTGTGCATCCAGCCGGTGCGCCAGAGTTCGCGCATGCCGGCATCCACGATCGGGTAGCCGGTGAGGCCGCGCTGCCAGGCGCTAAGCGCCTCGGGATCGGTGCGCCAGGGGAAGCGGGCAAACTCGGGCCGCAGCGGCTCCTCCGAGGTGTGCTGGAAGTGGTAGAGGAGGTGGTATGCGAACTCGCGCCAGACCAGTTCCTTGAGGAAGACATGCGGCCCGAGGTCGCTGCCTTCGGGCGGCCGGGGATCGGACGAGGCGGCGGTGTCGGCGAGGATGCGCTGCCAGATGAGGCGAGGGCTGATCTCTCCGAAGTGCAGGTGAGGAGAGAGTCGCGAGGTGCCGGGCTGGGATGGGATATCGCGTGCGGCGGTGTACGCATCGGCTGCATCCGCGATGAAGGTGTTCAGCGCTCGCAGTGCGGCGGTTTCGCCGGGGGTGAAGTGGGCAGGAAACTCGCCGGCCCATCCGAGGAGCGGAAGGAGCGTGAGCGAGTCAAGGGAATCGGAGCGCGGCCACTTGGCGGAAGAAGGGCCGGGAATCTGGCGGGGCGCGGGAAGGGGCTGGGGGAGTGCGGGCGCGGCGAGGCAGGCGCGCCAGTAAGGGGTGAAGACCTGGTAGGGCTTGCCGGCGCCCGTCTGAATGGTCCAGGGTTCGCGGAGAAGGGATGCATTGAAAGACTCGATGACGAGGCCGTCGGAGGAAAGGGTCTTTTTGAGGGCGGTGTCGCGGGCGATGACGGCAGGTTCGTACCGACGGGACCAGAAGAGGGCATCTGCGCCGGTCTCGGAAATCAGGGTGCGCAGCGCGGAAAGGGTGGGGCCGGTGCGGAGGATGAGTCGGGAGCCGCGCGAGCGTAGGGATTCATCGAGGCGTGCGAGGGAGTGGTGCAGCCACCAACGGCTTGCAGCACCCGGCGGCCAGGGGTGCTCCTCTTCGGGGGACCAGATGAAGAGGGGGAATATGGGACCGCCGCGGTCGATGGCGGCGCGCAGGGCGGGATGGTCGTGGAGGCGAAGGTCGAGGCGGAACCAGAGGATCGTGGCCGAGGCCATGGCCGCAGAGCGTACGCTGGAGGGATGGGGGGAGGAGATCGGGCGAGGTTAGGGGAGGTGGATTCGGACGGGTGTGGAAAAGGGATTTGCGAAGCAATTGACCTACAATGGGAAAAATGCGCCACCAGCCCGTGAATGGGCTGTCGGAGCATGTTTTTGCGGACACGGACTCGTGGGCGTGCGTTAGTTGTAAGTTCATATTCAGCAGTATTTTTCGAGTCGTGGACCCCAATTCAGGAGCCGAGCACTCATGGCCAGCGCAGCAGACAAACTCAAGAACATCTCAGAGGCTGATCGCAAGCAAATTCGTGATGCGGAAGAGATGCTCGGTCCCGATCCGGCGACGATGGGGTTTGTGAAGAATTTTTTCTGGGGGAACGTGCGCGAGGAACTGGCATTTCCCTATCCGATGGTGTCGGCGGAGGAGACCGCGCGGTGTGACCAACTGCTGGCGGAGCTGGATGAATATCTTTCGACCGAGCACCCCGCGGTGCAGATTGATCAGGAGCAGGAGATCCCACAGTGGGCCATTGAGCGGCTCTTCAAGATGGGCGTATTGGGGATGACAATTCCCAAGGAGTTCGGAGGCGGTGGGTTTGGGATCACCTCGTATAACCGGGCCTTGGAGCGCATCGGCCGGTATTGCGGATCGACGGCCGTGCTCGTGTCGGCGCACCAGTCGATCGGATGCAAGGCTCTGATGCTGTTTGGCACAGAGGAGCAGAAGAAGCGGTGGCTGCCGAAGATGGCGACCGAAACGCTGTCTGCATTCTGCCTGTCGGAGCCCAATGTGGGTTGTGACGCGGGCGGGCAGGAAACCCGCTGTGAGCTGACCGAGGACGGC
This sequence comes from Phycisphaerales bacterium, assembly GCA_044229655.1. GTDB lineage: Bacteria > Planctomycetota > Phycisphaerae > Phycisphaerales > UBA5793 > JBGASM01. The sequence continues at coordinate 64,044 of JBGASM010000003.1, forward strand.
AAGCACTTCATCGTGAACGGTGAGAAGAAGTGGGCGACGTCGGGCGCACTGTCGGGTCTGTTTACGGTGATGGCGAAGCAGAAGATTACCGATCCGAAGACGGGGAAGGCTTCAGACAAGGTGACGGCGCTGATCCTGACCCCGGATATGCCGGGTGTGGACATGTTCAGCCGGAACCGGTCCAAGGCGACGATCCGGGGGACCTGGCAGGCACGAATCCGGTTCACCAATGTGAAGGTGCCGCGCGAAAACGTGCTGCACAAGGAAGGCAAGGGGCTGAACGTGGCCCTCTCGTGCCTGAATTACGGGCGCTGTACGTTGTCGGCAGGGATGATCGGCGGCGCGAAGACGGCGTTCGAGCAGGCTGGTAAGTGGGGCCAGACGCGGTATCAGTTTGAGCGGCCGCTCGCCGATTTTGAACTTGTACAGGATTACCTGACGCAGATGGCGGCGTACGTCTACGCGATGGACGCGGTGCTGTACCTGACGACGGGCATGTTGGACCGGCACGATGAGGACATCATGCTGGAGACGGCGATTTGCAAGGTGTTCTGCTCGGAGTTCGGATATCGCACGGTGAACAACGCGGTGCAGATCATGGGCGGGGAGAGCATGATGACGGAGAACCAGGTGGAGCGGATCTGGCGCGACAGCCGGATCAACACCATCGTGGAAGGCGCCAACGAGATCATGCATTCTTTTGTGTTCGCCTACGGGAGCAAGCAACTGGGCGAGTTTCTGATCAACGTGAAGGAAAACGCGTTCAATCCCAGGTTCTGGACCAAGGGAGCGCGGATCGGCATGGAACTGTTCATGGGCATGAAGCAGCCGGCCCCCGCAGTGACGCGGCTTTCCTCACAACTGGTCGAATACCAGACAATGTTCGAAAACTGCGTCCGAGACCTCTCTCATCACGCGAAGATGGCGATGAAAGAGCACGAGGATCAGATCGTGACGCGGCAGATGCCCCAGCGCCGACTCTCGATGATCGCGGTCTACCTGTATGCGATGGCAGCGACGCTGGCGAGAATGGATCAATCAATCCGGGCAGGCAAGGACGGAGAAGACCTGGACTACGAACTGAAAGTGGGCGGGTACTTCATTCGCCTCGCGGAGCTGGACATCCGGCGCCAGATCTGGGAACTCTCGAACAACATCGATGAGTCAATGCGTCAGACCGCCGTCACAGTGCGCAAGGCCGTTGACGCAATGCCGAACGAAAAGTTCTCCATTCCCGAGAAGTCGCCCACGGCGAAGGGAACCGGCCGCGTTCTGAAGCAGGATGGGATCAAGCAGTTTGGCTCCGGCTCGGTGTACAAGGAGCGCGTGCGTCAGCCGGTGTGAAACGAGAATCACGCCGCTGAGTTCTGGGTCAAGAACGGTTCAACAGCGCAGAGGCGAGGGGTTTTTAAGCCATGATATTTGAAGCAATGCGAGAACGTGGGCACGAACGTGTGCTCTTTGTGCAGGATGTGGAAGCGGGGCTGCGGGGCATCGTTGCTGTGCACTCAACTAAACTGGGTTCAGCGCTGGGTGGGGTTCGGCGCTGGTGCTACGGGAGCGAGCAGGACGCTCTGGAGGACGTACTGCGCCTCTCGCAGGCGATGACGTATAAAGCGGCCTGTGCCCACCTGCCGATGGGCGGCGCCAAGAGCGTGATCATGTTGGACCGCCCCCTGGAGCCGGGAACGCAGCAGATCGCCCGGGCGATGGGACGATTTGTCGAGACCTTGCGCGGCGATTACATCGCAGCGGAAGACGTGGGTGTGGATGCGCAGTTCATCGACTGGATGGCGGAGGAGACACGGCACGTCATGGGCGGGGAAAAAGTGTCCCGCGGCGGAGACCCGTCGCCCTATACGGCGCAAGGCGTTGTGAATGGGATGAAGGCGGCTTTGCGGTTCCTTGGCGAAGCCCCAAACTTTGCGGGCAAGACCATCGCCATCCAGGGGCTCGGGCACGTGGGCATCAACATTACACGCATCCTTACCGAGGCAGGGGCCAAGGTAATCGGAGCAGATATTTCCCCCGCACGCGTCGAAGACGCAAAGAACAAGTACGGCATCACGGCGTCAACCGTTGATGAAATCCTGTACGTCAAGTGCGACATCCTTTGCCCCTGTGCCCTGGGCGGCGTCGTCAGCGGGCGGAACATCTCCAAACTGAATTGCCGAATGCTGGTCCCGGCCGCCAATAACGTGCTCGACGATCCATTCGAGGATGCGGCGATGCTGCTCGGTCGGGGCATTCTGTACGGTCCGGACTTTGTTGTGAATGCGGGCGGTCTGATCCACCTTGCGGGCTTGTGGCTGCAGTATTCGCCGACTCAACTGGAACAGAAAATCACCGAGATCGAGGAAACCACGCTGACGATTCTCAAGCAGGCACGCAGCGCCGGCTCAGCCCACGCAGCAGCGCGGCAGTACGCCGCTAAGGTGATCGAGGGAGGCCGGGCGAAAGTCGGGCTGCAGGCGACGTCTCACTGAGCACACCTGAGAGCGAACAACCGAGCCATATCCATGCCGATCAAATCCGCGTACACCACGACCATTGAACACGTGTCAATTCTTGACGAGAACGGGAACTTCGACGCAAAACTCGGGAAGGATCTGATCCCCGACGCGGATCTCGTGCGGCTGTATGAGCATATGACGCTGTGTCGGGAGTTCGACCTCATTGGATTCAAGCTGCAGCGATCGGGGCGCATGGGCACCTTTCCGCAGAACTGGGGCCAGGAGGCGACCAGCACGGGTGCGGCGTACTGCATGCAGCCCAAGGATTGGCTGGTGACGTGTTATCGCGAGAACGCTGGCATGTTCTGGCGTGGCCTGCCCATGGAGTACATCCTCTGGCACTGGATGGGTGATGAGCGCGGCAATCGGATCCCCGAACCCCTGCGCATTACGCCCATTGCGATTCCGATCGGCACGCAGATGTTGCACGCAGTCGGGCTGGCCTGGGCCGGAAAACTGCGCCAGGAGGGCAACATTTCAGTGACGTTCTTCGGCGATGGCGCGACTTCGGAAGGCGATTTTCACGAGGCGATGAACTTCGCCACAGTCCTGCAGGTGCCGACGGTGTTCTTCTGTCAGAACAACGGATGGGCGATCTCGACGCCCACGAGGTCCAATGTCGGTGCCCAGACGATTGCGCAGCGCGGATTGGCCTACGGGGCGCACTGTGTCCAGTGCGATGGGAACGATCTCTTCGCGGTGGTCAAGGTGATGAAGGACGCGACAGCCCGTGCGCGAGAGAAAAACCAGGTGACATTCATCGAGGGGCTCACCTACCGAATGGGCGATCACACGACGGCGGACGATGCGCGAAGATACCGGGACGCCGGAGAACTCGACGCTTGGACGAAGCGTGACCCGCTGGCCCGCATCCGCAAGCACATGGAGGGGCGAAAGATGTGGGACGCCAAGCGGGAGGACGCGCTGCAATCGCGTGCGAAGGCGGAAATCGCGGAGGTCGTGAAGCGTGCCGAGGAGATTCCCGCGCCCTCCAAGGACGATATTTTCAATTACACCTATGCAGCGATTCCCGATGGCCTGCGCCACCAGCGTGATTCGATGCAGACGCACAGCCTCGCCAACGAGTCGGCCAACCAGCCGGCCTGATCCGCATCAGTCAGCGCACCAGCCCTGCGCTCACGCCGCTCCCTTGGTGTCGCCCCGGGCGAAGATGCTGGCCACGTAATTGAGTACGTCGGTTGCGGATTGCTCGTTGTAACCAAACTGCCGGATCATGCGCTGCTTCACGACATCGATCTTGGCCTGGGTTTCATCGTCAACAACAGTGGAGACCAGGTTCTTCAGTTTGATCGTGTCGCGCTGATCTTCGAAGAGTTTGAGTTCCAGGGCCTTGTACAGTCGGGCGTTGGTGTTGTAATCAAACTTCTTGCCCTCAAGGGAGAGGGCCCCGATGTAATTCATGATCTCCTGTCGGAAGTCATCCTTGCGGCTCTCGGGGATGTTGATCTTCTCCTCGATTGACCGCATGAGCCGTTCATCTGGCTCCTCATCTTTCCCGGTGTAGCGGTTCTTGACCCGCTCGCGCTGAACGTACGCCCGGACGCTCTCAAGGTAGTTGGCGCAGAGGCGCTTGATGGCCTCCTCATCAGCGGAGATCGCCCGTTGGACCTCGCTCTTGATGATGTCCTCGTACTCATCCTTCACCATGGCGAGAATTTCGCGGAAGCGCTTCTTCTGCTCCTCGTCGGTGAGCAGCGAGTGGTGATCGAGTCCTTCCTCCAGGGCGTTGAGCACCATGAAGGGATTGATGGTTTTTTCGCGGATGGCCTGCTGGGAGACAAGAGTGTTGCTGATCTTGTCTTGTACGTAGCGGGGAGAGATGCCCAGCATGCCTTCGCGCTGGGTCTCTTCCATGAGTTCGCGAACGGAGTCTTCCGTGAAGCCGGGAATCGCGCGGCCGTTGTAAAGCTTCATTTTCTGCATGAGCGTCAGGCCGGCCTTCTTCGGCTCTTCCAGACGGGTCATCACCGCCCACATGGCAGCAACTTCAATCGTGTGCGGCGCAATGTGGATGTTGCGGACCCTCCCGGCATTGAAGTCCTTCTGGTAGATCCGGATTTCGTCATCGAGGCGGACGTTGTACGGGATGTCGACCTTGATCGTGCGATCGCGAAACGCCTCCATGAGTTCGTTGTTCTGGAGACGCTTGTACTCCGGTTCGTTGGTGTGACCAAGTATGACTTCGTCAATCCACGTCTGGGCGAACTTCTTGGGCTTGATGAGGTGCTCCTGCGACGCTCCAAGGAGGTCATAGAGGAAGGCGACGTCGAGTTTGAGCACTTCGATGAACTCGATGATGCCGCGGTTGGCGACGTTGAATTCACCATCAAAATTGAACGCACGCGGATCAGAGTCGGACCCATATTGCGCGATCTTGCGGTAGTTGATGTCGCCAGTCAGTTCGGTGGAGTCTTGATTCTTCTCGTCCTTAGGCTGGAACGTGCCAATTCCCACCCGATCCTTTTCGGAGATTACGATCCGCCGCACCTTAATGTGCTCGATGACGCGCCGCCAGTCCCCGCGATAGGCTTGCATGAGATCGTCCATCACCCGGCGGCAGAACGGGCAGAGCTCGCCATCGAGGTGTATGGTGCCGGTGCCGCCCATTTCCTTGTACTTCTGATTCATACGGCCCAGGACTTCAGCCCGCGCTTCAGCTGGGATCAGCATGAGCGGGTCCTCATGCATGGGGCAGGGGAACGCCTGTTCCGGCCGACCGTGTGCGCCGGCGTTTTCGTCAAGCATCCACGTATAGGTGTACAGGGCGCCCGAATCCGTACGCGAATAGTGCTCTAAGCCCTTCTTCATGAGGCGCGCGATTGTGGATTTGCTCGAGCCGACCGGGCCGTGCAGCAGCAGGATTCGTTTATCGGTGCCGTAGCCCTCGGCAGCGGACCGCATGACATCGACAAGCTGCATCAGTTGGCGATCCAACCCGAAAATGGCGTCAGAGCCGGCGCCCATTGGATCTGCAAAGAAGTGGTAGCGGAGACAGTCGCGCTTGAACAGGCGATAAGGTTCGCTGCCCAGCGACATGATCATGTCATAGACCCGCTGATATGCGTTGCGGCAAACGAAGGGCCGCTCGAGCGCGATCTCAAGATATTCAGCGAAGGACCCCTCCCAGTGCTGGGCCTGGTAGCGCTGGGTGTCGAGGTGGGATTCAATGAGAGCCAGGGCTTCGTTGCGAGACGGCATCAGACGACCTCCCATAGGAGCCGCGCTCCGCTGAACCTCCCAGTCTCACTGAGGAGATTTGGGGGGGCAGCGGTAGGCGGACGCCAAGAAACACCTCCGCCGGCTGCAGGCCGACAGGGTCTGGGGAGCGCTTCACAACTGCCTTGCCGGGGTGATTGGGATCGGCTGCGCCGCAACGCTCCGATATCTCTATTCGTCACGATTAGGGGCGATGTTCAATGAACAGCCCCAAGTCGGATCAATCATCGGGCCGAAGCGGAGGCCAGTTGCGCGGAATGGTGCCCCAATGGGTTATCCGGGCCGCCGGACGGGCCTGTGAGGGTCCTGATTTCGGGTTTAAAGGCAGGTTTCAGGCATTTGCGTTTTCGGTGCGCGAGGGTATCTTCCATTGCCTATGGAGGAGCTTTCCGCATCATCTGTGGCCGGGGCAGAGGAACGCAGCCGGTCGTTTGCGGCGCGCGCGGTCGAATTTCGCTTGGGACGACAGGGTGGTTTATTGCGTGCGCGTGGCGGGCGGATGTTGCGCATGAGCCACCAGCAGCGCCAGGCGGTGACCATGGGGCTTGCAGAACTCAAGTCCATCTTTGAAGATTCGGCGCTGATGGAGCAGGCCCTTCTAGATGCCCAGGAGGCAGAGCGTGAATCGGGCATTGCCGGGCTGGCGGCGGACATTTCCTTCTGGATTGCCTGCATGGCGGCGATGTCCCGGGGGGCGTGGTGGCTGCTGCTGCCCGGATGCGGCGTTCCTGGCATGCAGGCGGCCATGTGCGAACGCCTGGTGCGCGGCTTTCCCGAGGAAAGCAACCGGGCATTTGCGCTGGCGGCCCAAACAGAGAAAGACCCCTATGGGGCGCTCGCAAAACTGCTTCGCGCCAGTGAGAACGCGCGACAATTGCTTGCGGCCCATGTCCGTGGGTAGGCAAGCCGCGCCTGGGCGAAGCGACCTCCAATAATCCCGACCATGTCCTTCGGCTTGGCGCGCGGGCGCGAACTTGAAATCACCGGTTTTGGATTTACCCCTGCCGACCTCCCGTCGCTTGATGCAGGCGCAGTCGACTTGCGGGCGTACTTTCCTGTTGACCGCCGCACGCTGCCCCTCGAGATCGAGATAGGTTCGGGAAAAGGCACTTTTCTTGTCCAGGAGGGGGCTGCCCGGCCTGGCGTCAACCTGGCCGGCATGGAGTGGGCCGGGGAATTTTTTCGCTACGCGGCGGACCGGGTGCGACGTAGCGGACTGGCCAATGTGCGGCTGTTCAATGTCGATGCCGGCGAGTTTCTGAAGTTCCGTGTCGCTGAAGGGGTGTGCCAGGCCCTGCACATCTACTTTCCCGACCCTTGGCCCAAGTCGCGCCATCACAAACGGCGAATCATCCAGGAGAAACATCTGCGCGAGTTTCACCGGATCCTGCAGCCGGAGGGCCAGATCCGAATTGTGACTGATCACCCGGGGTACTGGGAGTGGATGCAAACCGAAGTCTTGCGCGTGGGAGATGTCTTTGTGCGCGACGCCTTTGAGCGGCCGGCATCCGCCGGCGAAGGTGAAGTGGTTGGCACGAACTTTGAGCGCAAGTACCGGCGTGAGGGCAGACCTTTTCACGCGATGGTGCTGCGCAAGCGATTCACAAACCCAGGAGGTACTCAATCATGATGTCTATCGCGACGGCTGTATGCATGACGATGCTGGCGGCGGACTCCATTACGCCCTCCCGCCTCTACTACCAGATCAATCGGCCGGTGCCAGTCGTCGTCGCCGGCACCGGAGCAAGGAGGGAACTCGTTGTCCTCGGCCCGGACGGAGCGGAACTGAAGCGTGCGGATGCGCCGGCCATGGCGCCGACAGACAGCGGCCAGGTACAGGCGGGGCAGACCATTGATCTTGCCGCCGTTTTCCCCGACTTCTGGACGCTGGACTCCTTGTTCTATGTGCAGTTCCTTTCGGATGGCAACGCGGTCGGACCCGCGCTGGTCTGCCAGCCATTGAAAGACCAGGGGCGACCGGTCGTGCGTTATGAGCAGCGCGGCGGGCAGCAAACCCCGGTGGTGGAGTCTTGGCCGACGCCAGCCAAGGAAATGCAGTTCATGACGGGCATGCGGGTGTACCCCGAACGGCACGTGGTCATGCATACCACTCTGGGTGACGTCACTCTGGCGATGCGGCCCGACGAAGCGCCCAACACCGCCTGGAATTTCCTCGAGCTCGCCCGGGGTGGGTTCTACACCGACATTCCGATCCACCGGATTGTTTCCAAGGACCGGAACGGTGATCCATTTGTCGTTCAGGCCGGGGATCCGACCGGCACAGGCGAGGGTGGCCCGGGATACCTCATCGACCTTGAGCCGACGAACCTGCAGCATGACATTGGGGTCATCAGTATGGCCCGAGCCAATGACCTGGACACGGCCGGGAGCCAGTTCTTTCTGTGCCTGTCGCGGAAGGCGACCGCTCGTTTGGACAAGCAGTACGCCGCGTTCGGGCAGACAGTGTCCGGCTTCGACACGATCGAGCGCCTCAGCCAGGTGCCGACCAATGAGCAGACGCAGCGACCCCTGGAACTCCCCTACGTCACATCTATCCAGTTGATTGACGCCGCGCCAAGAGTTCCGGGCGTCAAGCCAGGGTGGATGACGCCGCCGTCGACGGTTGGCGGCAAGTGACCGGCGCGGATCAGCCGGACCGACGTTCTACGATGGCACGCATAACAACCTGCAAACAAGGATCATTCATGGATATCTACGTTGATACGGCGAACATTTCGGAGATTCGGCAGGCGCATGACATGGGAATTCTGGACGGCGTGACGACCAATCCGTCGCTCGTGGCCAAAGAAGGCGTGGACTTCCACAAGCGCCTGCGCGAGATCTGTGAGGTGGTAAAGGGCCCGGTTTCCGCAGAAGTCGTGGCCACCGACCACGAAGGGATGATCGCGGAGGCTAAACCCCTCATTGCGATCGCGGACAACATCGTCATCAAGCTGCCCTGCACGGTCGACGGTCTGAAAGCGTGCAAGGCCCTTTCATCGCGCGGCGTCAAGACCAACATGACGTTGTGCTTTCAGCCGCTTCAGGCCCTGCTCGTCGCCAAGGCGGGGGCCTTCCTCGTCAGCCCGTTCATCGGTCGAGTCGATGACATCTCCGGTGATGGGATGGACCTCATCCGCCAGATTCGTGTCATCTACGACAACTATGGTTTCGGCACGAAGGTGCTGGCTGCATCGATTCGCCATCCCAAGCATCTGGTCGATTGCGCCATGGTCGGCGCGGATGTCGCGACCATTCCTTTCAATGTGATCAAGCAGATGATGGCCCATCCGCTGACGGACATCGGCCTGGAGAAATTCTTGGCGGACTGGAAGAAGGGACAGGCGAAGGGCTGACCTGCTCCCCGAATCCGCCGGTCCATGACAGACGAGACTAAGCCAAACTCAAACCACAGTGCCCCGGACGATCTGCGCGCTGCGATTCACGGCGCTTCGGACCTTGTTGCGGGCGGCCATGTGTCTGGGCCCGGGCCGGAGTCAGTTCCGTCAGCCAGGCCGGGGTTTGACGACCCATATGCGGCGCTCCGCTTGCGCGAGTTTCGCTATCTCTTATTCTCCAATGCCTGTGCCACACTTGCAGGCCGCGCATTGGCGATTGTGATCGGGTATCAGATCTACGAGCAGACCCGCGACCCCATGGCGCTGGGTTGGCTGGGACTCGTGGAAGCGATTCCCGCCGTGTCACTCGCACTCTTTGGCGGTCATTTCGCCGATCGGCATGACCGCCGCCGGATCGTACTGACGACCCAGGCGATCATTGTGCTCTGTGCGACGGCCTTTGCTATTTTCGCATTCAATCCGGAGCATCTGCAGGTTCCCGTTCTCTATGGCATTATCTGTCTCGCGGGTGTGGCACGCGGATTTGCCGATCCGGCGCTGTCGGCGTTCGAAGCGCAAGTTGTTCCCAGAGAACTGACCGTCAATGCGGGCGCGTGGTTGAGCAGTATGTGGCAGTCATGCGCCATTATTGGTCCTGCATTGGCAGGGATGATGTACGCGTTCGCGGGAGCTGCGACGACCTATGTGGTCATTGCGGCGATGACCGCGCTGGCCTGGTGGTTTATGTTCCTGATTGAGCCTCGGAAAGCGCTGAGGTCTCACGACCGGCACGAGCCGATGCTTGCAAGTATTCTCATGGGTGTGAAATACGTCGGTCGCAATCAGGTCCTTTGCGGATCGATGGCCCTTGACCTGTTTGCAGTCCTGTTCGGCGGAGCAATGGCCCTGCTCCCGATTTTCGCCAGCGACATTCTCAAAGTGGGTTCTACCGGGCTCGGTTTTCTAGCGGCTGCGCCTTCCATGGGCTCGTTGCTGGTCACCTTATGGGCGACCCATCACGCTCCGGCCCATCGCGCGGGGCGCAATCTGCTGCTCTCGGTGGCCGGTTTTGGCGTCTGCATGATTATTTTCGCGCTGAGCCGGAACTTCGTGCTTTCTCTGCTCGCGCTGGCGGCGGCGGGTGCGTTTGACGGTGTGAGTGTGGTTATCCGCAAGGCGATTCTGCGTTTGATGTCGCCTGAGCACATGCGCGGCCGCATCGCCTCGGTCTCCTGGGTGTTCATCTCCTCCTCCAACGAACTCGGTGCGTTTGAGAGCGGTGTCGCGGCCAAGTGCCTCGGCACTGTGCGGTCGGTCTGGATGGGAGGCATCTTAACGTTGGGTGTCGTTGCGGGAGCAGCGCTCTTGCTTCCGGAACTTCGCCGCCTCGACCTGCGCAAGCACGAGCAGGAGGCAGAGCCTGTTTGAACCAAAGCATCCCGCGATCATGCACGGCCCAGCGCGTTGAGATGGGCTTCAACTCCCTCGGACAGCGCAGCCAGGTCGTATCCACCTTCGAGCACCGACACTATTCTGCCCTGGGCATGCTTGTCGGCCACCTCAACGAGCGTACGGGTTATCTCGCGATACGCGCGCGGCGTCCAGCGCAGATCTGCCAGCGGGTCGCGCGCATCGGCGTCAAACCCGGCGGAAATGAGCACAAATTCCGGCCGGTACGCCTCGAGTTCGGGGACGATCAACTCGGCGCATCCCTTGATTGCGTCAGCATCGCCTGTCCCCGCCCGGAGAGGCACATTGAGCGTGCGACCATCTCCCGGCGTTCCGCGCGTCCCGCGCTCCCACTCGAAGCCTGTGCCGGGGTAGCACGTAGAGGGGTGCTCGTGCAGAGACACGTAGTAGACGTCGCCGCGCGATTCGAACAGATGCTGCGTGCCGTTGCCGTGATGCACATCAAAGTCCACGATGGCGATGCGCTGCAGCCCGTGATGACGGATCAAGTGTTCCGCCGCAAGCGCAACGTTGTTGAACAAACAGAATCCCATTGAGTGATCCGACTCTGCATGATGCCCAGGAGGCCGCATGGCGCAAAAGGCGCTGGTGCACCGGCCCGAAATGACCGCATCTGTCGCCGCAAGGGCGCAGCCCACTGCTGCAAAAGCAGCCTTCAATGAATGAGAGCAGATGGCTGAATCCATGCAATCAACGTATCGGGCATGCGCGCGGATCGCGCTCTCAAGGCGCTGCACATAGTCAGCAGTGTGCAAAGTGAGGACCGCCGCTCGAAGATCGCGCTCGCAGTCCCACCCAAGGTCGGCCGGCACGCGCACCGGTCGACCGGCTTCGTGAATCTGGCGCATCACCGCCGTGATCCGGTCGACTCGCTCAGGGTGGCCGGGACCGGTGTCATGAAGCAGTGCGGCAGGGTCGTGGAAGACCAGCGTGGTCATGGAGCGAGTTTATCATCGGGCGCGATGACACGATGGGATGCAGGCGAAATCGCGGATGCACTCGGGGCGGCGCTGGCGGCGCGAGCGGAGGCGATCGAGGCTGAGCAGGCCGTCGTTGGGATCGACATGCTTGATGAACTTGAGCTGCACCCAGTGGTCGCCCAGGGGTTGCGGGGACGAGGACTGGGGGTTTACAGAGAAGAGCGGTACCCGCGCGACCGGGAACGCCGGCGGCGAAGTCACGGTGAGCGCTGCGACTTTGTCCTGACGCTCGATGGGAAGGCTCTGGTGCGCCCCGACCGCGAGGCGACGATTTTCGCCCCGCCTGACGCGGTGCCGGTGCATGCAGCGTACTGGCTGGAGGTCAAGGTGGTCGCGCAGTTCACAACCGAGGGGGCTAACCGCCGCTACTCGGCGGAACTTGTGTCGCCGGTGCAGCAGGACGTCAAAAAACTCGCCAAGGACCCCGATATCTGCCATTGCGGCCAGGCCTTGGTCCTTTTTACAGCCGACCAGTTAGTGGCCGAGCATGACCTTGGAGTTTGGGCCCAGAAGGCGCATCGCCGAGGCCTTCCCGTCAGCGTGCCTTATGTGCGGAGCCTGCGGATTCCTGATCGCGTCGGCAATACCCTGTGCACGATGGCCCTGTTTCCCATCAAGGGCGCGTGACATCAGAGTTTGCGCTCCATGATCCCGAGGATCGCATCGGCGGCCTCCTTGGCGGGGTCGTGGCCGGCGAAGAGTTGCACGACATTCCTGAGTTCCGCCTTCTGAGCCAGCGCCACGCGTGAATCCCCCAGAATCTCCATGGCCGCCAGCCGAACCGGCTCCTCCGATCCCGAGAACGGAATGAATTCGGGCATAATTCTCCGGCCTGCGACTAGATTGGGCAGGGCGCGGTCCGGCGTGGTGAGGACCCAGCGCGCGATGAGGTGATGCGAGAGGGGATCGATGCGGTACATAGCCACCATCGGCACATTGAAGCGGGCCACGTCCAGTGTGGCGGTCCCCGAGCACACCAGCGCGAATTCCGCCCAGGAAAGAACGGCGTCAAGCCGCTCCTTCACCACAAAACACGCCAGCGGCATCTCCGGCGCAACGTCGTGGATCACATCGGCCTGCCGGTCGCCCGCTGCCGAAACAATGCCGACAGCCTGCTTGTGGGGGCCGCGCAGTTCGACGAATATGCGCAGCATGGCCTTGAGATTCGCCTTGATCTCAGCGTCCCGTGATCCAGGGAGCATGACGATGCGCGGCGAGCCCTGAGGCAGCGCCCGTCGGTTCTGCTCGATCCTGGAGTGGTCAATGGGTTCGGCCAGCACCGGGTGGCCGATGAACTTCGCGGGGACTAGGCGCTGCTTGAAGTAATCCTCCTCGAATGGCAGGAGGCAAAGCACCAGGTCCGTGAGTCGCCTGAGTTTGGAAATGCGCCACGGCGCCCAGGCCCACACCTGAGGCGCGACGAGATGGACGATCCAGCAATGGGCGGCACGCGTGATCTTGCAGATGGGGAAGTTGGCGGCTGGGGAATCGACGGGAACGTGTACGGAGGTGGGATTACCGGAAAGCCAGGACCGGATGCGGCGATTAATCGCGAGATGATGAGTCACTTTTGACAGCGCGTTGCCCAACATGGCAGCATCGTCCGTCGTGCGCTCGACCAGCGTCGCTCCTGCGGCTTCCATTTTCGGCCCACCCCATGCATGAATCGGAATGTCAGGCCTGCGCCGACGCAATTCGGCAATGACCGGGGCCGCATGCGCATCGCCCGAGGGCTCGAACGCAGTGAACAGGATCGCGCGGCGGTGGCCGGGAGGGTCAAATGGGGTTGGGGAGGCAGGAGGGATGGCTCGCGGGGTGGATGACAAAGCCGCTCATCACAGGCATGAGCGGCGTGTGGGTCAACTGGATGATGAGGAGAAACTACTCTGTGAGGGTCATCGAATACGAGTCGGTCTTGTCATCACTCAGTTTGGCCCAGGAGATGGAGACGGTCGTTCCAGATGCTGACAGGGCATAGGGCTTGCCTTGGATCGGGTCGATCAGCGGTAACTCGGGGTTTGCCGTGCTGAGTTCCTCGATGGATGATGGCCAGCTTCCATTATTCGCCGCGCGATACTCAATCGCAGCACACAGCCAAACCGTAACCTGGCGTTCGCGCGTGATGCGGCGCGCATTGAGCAGCGCACGGGAGAGAGAGGGGTACATCGTCTTCACGATGCTGTTCCGGGCGCTGACGCCTTCAACCTGTTTCTCGAACGCCGCAACGGCCGACTGAAAGCGCGCCGGCTCAACCTCCGATAGCGTGACGGTCCGGTCGATCAAGTGCAGGTACTCGGGCATGGCGGCGCTGATCGCGGCGAGAAGCGCATCCGGGTCGCTCAGTTGCTTCTCGTTCAAGCCTAGGGCACCGACTTCGGCCGCCTTGCGGCGCATGTCCTCGGCGGTCGAAACACCGCTGGTGTCTAAGTTCATGAGTTGCGAGAACCGCATTGCCGCGAGCCAGAACTTGTCGGTGGAGTCGGAATGCAGTGTAGCCAGGCCGAGCGGCTCATTGAGGAGCCACAGCCGTTCCCCGTTCAGAGCCTCAACCATGTTCACGTCAGCACGCGGCGAGCACTGGACCACGCTGCGCAGCCGGGCCGGGTCAATGCCCGCGTCAATGAGGAACGGAATCGACTCGCGCAGGTTCTTCCACCCATCCGCCTGAATGGCCACTCCAACCAGTGTGCCAATGAGATACTCACCTCCGTTGCCGATGTCCCGGCCGATTTCGATGGTTTCTCGGTAGCGCATCAGGGCCAGCCAGGGTTTCCCGGCCGCCAGCGCCGCGTCACCCGACACGATCTGCCAGCGGGCTACTTCGCGAAACTTTCCCAGCTCCGGAAGCAGTGTGGCGATGCCGTACTCGGTGTTGGGATGAAGATTGCACGTGTTGGAAACAAGCGCGGAACGGATGAAGGACTGGGCGCCGTTCCAACTTGAGATTTCGTCTTTCAGTGTGCCTTCACGCAGTGCGGTCAGTCGATCCGCAAGCGGTAAATCGCGCAGATTGCTCAGCGTCTGCAGGGTCGGCGGAGTGGAGGACAGATAGAGGATCGTCTTGAGGTACTGCGGACCCGCATCACGGTTCCGCTGCGGCTGCAGGAGGCGCAGGATGTACATCTCCGCAAGGTCGGGCGGCAGCGAGTCAGGCTCCCACTGAGATGCCGCGGCGTAATCATCGGTCAGGACGCTGATCACCGTTTCACGCGGGACCGTCTGCCCCGGCGCGGATACCGGCGTGCTGAGTGCGACAGCGACCAGTGAATACAGGACATGTGGGCGGAGTGTGAGCATGGAAGGGAGTTCCTTTCGAGGTGGGATGGTTTGAGTGAGCCCGATGTTGCCATCAGGGACTGAGTGGGTGGTCTGTCGGAGCTGACCCCTCAGGCAGGCTCCGTGATGCAGATTCGAGCGCGGCGTCAAGCGAGTCCGTGGAGAGCGCGGTTCGCAGTCGCCCTGCGGATGTCGGGCTGCTGACTTCCGGCGACCAGTTTGCGGCCAGTGAATCAACCTGCGGTTGCGTGGCATGCGCAAGAGCGAACCCTTGCTGGCGTCCGACCGCAAGCCCGGCGATAAGGCCGGCTAGCCCGGCCATGATCGCGATGACCGCCGCAATGGACCATTGTCTGACAACTGTTGCCGTGGTGCGCCGTTGCGCTGCTGCGTTGAAGTGAGTCGCGCCTGCGATGCGGGCGCGGAGAGATTCG
Source organism: Phycisphaerales bacterium (assembly GCA_044229655.1). Lineage (GTDB taxonomy): Bacteria > Planctomycetota > Phycisphaerae > Phycisphaerales > UBA5793 > JBGASM01. The sequence continues at coordinate 79,292 of JBGASM010000003.1, forward strand.
GACAGAGCAGCCGGCCTATGCCGCCGGAGCGCATCCTCGAGTGCCTGGTCCACGCGGGTGCCGTCGTTTGGAGGAGTATGCGAGGTCTCGCTCATGGTTTCGCCCCTTCGATCGCGCGCAGATTGGCTAGCGCGTATCGGTAACGGCTGGCGGCGGTGTTCATGGGAATTCCCAGCGCGGCAGCAATCTGCTCAAAGGTCATCTCGCCCCAAATCTTGAGGATCACAACCTCTCGCTGCTCATCCGCAAGTTGCGCCACCAACTGCTGAACGTCGCCAGCCGACCACTCGGATTCGGCAGGGCTCGGCAAGTTCTCGAACCAGTCGGATCCGCCCTGCTGCCATTGTCGATCATTTCGAGCCTGGCGGGATCGCGCATTGCGGACGATGGTGGCGAGGTAAGCCCCGGGATCGGCTATCTCCACGCCCGCTTCCACTCGCAGCCACAGTCGGACAAACGCATCCTGCACGAGAGACTCCGGGTCCGGAGCGCTCAGTCCTCGCGCGAAGAGCAACAGCCACCGGCCGTGCCGGTCCAGCAGCTCCTCGAATTCGTCGCGCGGTGAACGCACCTACACATTGGAGGCCGGACCGGGCACGATTTGTCTGCATTGGGACGACAAAAAGTGAAAAAACCGACTAATTTTGCTGCCCGACGTCCTGAACAAAACGGTCCGCTTCGGCCATCGACCGCTCCATGTCGGCGATCAGAGCGGCGATGTCGGACTCCAGGCTGGTCACGGTGCCCTGCATGGATGCCACTGCCTGCGCGTTGAGATTGTGCTTCAGGAACAGCACATTGTCACGAAAAGCGTCCAGCACAGGCTCCATCTTTCCCTCGGCCTGCCTCATCGCCGCCAGCATCTGGTCGTACCGTGCGCGCGTCGAGTGCATTTCCGCCCGGCTTTTTTCGCGTAACACATCACTGGAATACTGATCCAACTCCTTCTCCCATTCCTCAAAGAGATCACTTCCGACGTCTTCGACGGCGTCAATACGCTGAGAAACGTTCTTGGCGCGGTCCTCGGACCGGTCAAGATCGGCCTTGGCGGTGTCGTACGCCTTTCGCAGATCGCTCTCCGGAGCATTGACCAGTGCCGAGAATCGGTCCAACGCGGACTTGAACTGATCCTTCGCTTCCGCCTGGTCCTCGCGCGCACTTGTGACGCGACTGACAAGGATGTCCAGCTTTTCCTTGCCAAAGACCTCCATCGTCTTGTAGTACGTCGTCGCGCACCCCGTCACGGGCGCCCAGCACGCGAGCGATCCCAAAAAAAGAAGTGAGGCGAGTGTGCGGCGGGGCGTCTTCATTTCCTGGCTCCATCAATCGGGGTCGACGGCATTCACATCAGCGGCGTCCACGCTTGGAGGGCGCATGCCAGGCTCGCAGTGATCGGCCAGCGGGCCTGGGCTCAGGTAAGAGCGTGGCCTCGGTCTCGGAAACCGCCGGGACTGGCGGGGGCACGACCGGTGTTGGACGGGAGAAAATGGCAGGTTCGTCTTCGGACAAGGGTTTGTGAGTCTCGACGGGATCGACAGGGGGAGCAGCTGCCCGCGCCGCGGGAATCGCGACAGGCATGACGTCATCCTCCCCGGCAACAGGTATTTTCTTTCCGATCAGTTTCTCGATGTCGCGCAGGAGTCGTCGCTCTTCCGGATCACAGAACGAAAAGGCAATTCCCGCAGCGCCTGCTCGGCCCGTCCGTCCGATTCGGTGCACATGGGCTTCCGGCTCGTGCGACAAGTCAAAATTGAACACGTGCGACACCAGGTCGATGTCCAACCCGCGCGCCGCGACGTCCGTGGCAACCAGGACTTTTGAGCGGCCGCTCCGGAACGAGTCCAAAGCGCGCTCCCGCTCGTGCTGCTCGCGATCGCCGTGGATGACGACCGAAGGAATCCGGGCCTTGAGCAGTCCGCGGTGTACTCGGTCTGCCCCGAGTTTCGTGCGCGTGAAGACAAGGGCGCGCGTGATCCCCTGATTCTTGAGCAGTCGCTCCAGCAGCGATTGCTTCTCGCGCTTGGGGACCATGAACACCCGCTGCTCGATCAGCACAGGCGTAGAGGACACCGTGGCGACTGACACCCTCACCGGGTCCCGAAGCAGCGATTCTGCCAGGTGGAGGATTTCTTTGGGCATCGTGGCGGAAAACATGAGCGTCTGGCGCGGCGACGGGACCGAAGCGGCGATCTTGCGGATGTCCACGATAAAGCCCATGTCGAGCATACGGTCCGCTTCATCCAGCACCAGGATGCCTACATCTGACAGATTGACAGCGCGCTGACCCTGCAGATCCATGAGTCGGCCGGGAGTCGCGATGAGCACATCCAGCCCCTTGCGGATCATGACGGTTTGACCGCGCTGATTGACCCCGCCGTAAATCACCGTGTGGGACAGCCCTGTGTGGCGCCCATAGGCCGTGAATGAGTCGCCGATCTGCGCCGCCAACTCTCGCGTCGGACAGATAATGAGGGCTCTGGGCGGCTTGGGACCGCGGCGATGGTGCTCCACCGGTTTCGTGAGCAACTCGTGCAGGATCGGGAGCGCAAAGGCCGCGGTCTTTCCCGTCCCGGTTTGAGCGCAGCCGAGAAGGTCCCGCCCAGCCAGGATGGGGGGGATCGCCTGCGCCTGAATCGGCGTTGGCTTCGAGTATCCCTCCTCCAGAATGGCGCGGAGGATCGCCTCGTTCAGGCCCAATGTGGAGAAGTCAGTCAACGTGAGAGGCTCCGTTGCGTCATTGCTGGTCTATTTTCCCCGCGTCGGAGCCTCGTGCGCTGATTCAGGAAAGAAAAATAAGCAGTTCGCCGGCCGCTTCGGCATCCAGCTAGGGCCCTCACGCGCCAATTTCATACACTTTGATGAATGAAGCACGCTTCGAAAATGCCTGAATTTGTCATTGCGATTCTGCTTCCGGTCGTGACGGCGGGGTGCTTGCCGTGGAAAGCTCACGCTCAGGACCTCGACATTTCGACGCAGGCTGTGCAGGCATGGATCACCCGTACCGCGATCCCCGCGGAGCGCCTCAGTGATTTCGACTCGAAAATTCTTGGCGTCTCAATCCTCGGGCTGGGGGAGGCCACACACGGACAGCACGAGTCATTCGAACTCAAGCGCATGCTGACAATGCACTTGATCCGCAACTCGGGTTTTCGAACTGTGGCCTACGAAGCAAGCGCAAGCAGGGCCTTGGCCGCGGATGCATACGTGCAGGGAGACAGCGACGATCTCTCTGCGGCAGTCAAGGGGTTGGGCATGCTCATCTGGCAGGTCGAGGAAAACGCCGCTCTGCTCCGGGATCTGCGCGAGTGGAATGCCGCGTCTGCGACCCCCGAGGATCGCGTCCATCTCATTGGCTTTGATGTGCAAGACCCTCAGGCGTGCGCGCAGCGGATCAGCGCAATTGCCGGGCCCGAATTCGCTCAGGTGGCGACCAGCGCTGCGGATTTGGTCGGCGGTCTGGACAAGGCAGTAGGGGAGTTGTGGTCAGGCACCCCTGCATCCTTCCTGGCTATCAAGGAAAAGGTCGAGGGTCTCGCTGCGTCCGTTGCTCACAGCGACCTTCATGTTCCGCCGGAACTCGCACTTCGGTGCAAAGAACTGACGCTCAGCGTGGCCATGTTTCAGAGCCAGGGCGGCCGCGACACCGCGATGGCTCAGCTGTTCCTTGAACAGATTCAAGGGTTGGGAGACAACGCCCGTGTGGTTGCCTGGGCCCACAACGCCCACATCATGCGCGGCCCGCTCTCCTACCTGCATTCCGCTGAGCCGACCATGGGTGAGTACCTCGCTGCACAGTTGGGCCCCCGGTATTACGCGCTTGGCGTGCTGTTTGGTCTCGGGGCATTTCATGCTTTGGATCGCAGTCCGGATGGGACTTGGGGGTTCCGGGCATACCAGGTCCCCCCCGCTCCGCAAGGCTCCCTGGAATCCGATCTGGCTTCTGCACTGCAGGTTCAATCCCTGCTCGACCTGCGTTCTGCCCCGCCCGGAGAGGTGGTCGCTCAGTGGCTCGGCCGCGAAACTGGGTATCGCTGGTTCGGGGGGTACAACATCACAGCTGAATCGCTTGCCGCCGCAGCGTCAGCCGACAGGCTCACGCGGATCATCCCCCGCGCCACGTTCGATGGGATCGCGTTTCTTCCCGTAACGTCCGAATCTCAGCCTTTAGATAGGTCGCTGATCCTCGAGTGACCTTTGGCGGAAATCGCCACGCCGGCGAAATTCGCTGTGATGCGCTTTACGGGTTGCCTTGAAGCCATGTACCGCTCGTGAGCGACAAAAGAGCAAAGCCTTGCGACCCACGACAGCGGATATCGATTCGCAGGGGCCGCACTCTTGCAAGCGCCAACATCTTCTGGCACTCCGCCTTGGGCTTCGCCGCCCTGGCGATTTGGACCGTGCTCTCGTCCAAACTCAGCACCGCAGCTCGGCTTAATGAGACCGGGCCGACAGATCACTCAAGCGTCTTCCGCATCACGGTCTGGCTGTCCATCTGTCTGACTGCGGGGAAGCCGCTCTAGGGGTAGCGAGGGGCATAGTGTTCAATCAAATGGCGGTCCGCAGGCAGCGCTCGGTTTCTACGCGTTCAACGGCGAGCGTCATGGGCGGAGATATACGCCAAAAGGTCGGCGTTGATGTTCGCATGGCGGGTCGTACACATTCCGTGGTCAAAGCCCTTGTAGACTTTGAGTGTGGCGCCCGGCACGAGCTTGCTGGAAAGCAGGGCTGACCCCGCGATCGGGACGATCTGGTCGTCGTCGCCGTGCATGATCAGGGTCGGCATGTTGAACTTTTTCAGATCTTCGGTGAAGTCCGTCTCGGAGAAGGCCTTGATGCAATCATGCGTCGCCCTGATGCCGGCCATCATGCCCTGGCGCCACCAGTTCTCGATCAAGCCCTGAGACACCTTCGCACCGGGGCGATTGAAGCCGTAGAACGGTCCGGCGGGAATTTCGCGAAAGAACTGCGCTCGGTCAGCCAGAAGCGCGGCGCGGAAGCCGTCGAACACCTCCATGGGCAACCCGACAGGGTTGTTCGGTGACTTCAGCATGATCGGTGGGACGGCGCCGATGAGGATTGCCTGAGCAATCCGGCCGCGTGCGCGACCTGCACCGTGGCGGCCAATGTAGCGGGCGACCTCGCCGCCGCCGGTTGAGTGGCCGATATGGACAGCCCCCTTCAAGTCGAGCTTCTCGACCAGGTCCATGAGGTCGTCCGCATACGTGTCCATGTCATTACCGTGCCAGGTCTGCATCGAGCGGCCGTGGCCTCGCCGGTCGTGGGCGATGCACCGAAATCCCTTGGATGCGAAAAAGAACATCTGCGCATCCCAGTCGTCGGAACTGAGCGGCCAGCCGTGGCTGAACACGATCGGTGTGCCGCCCCGGTCGCCCCAGTCCTTAAAGAAGATCGTGGTCCCGTCTTTGGTGGTGACATGAGTCATGGTGCCGTCTCCGTGCAAAGGGTGTTGCTCAATCGGTGATCAGTGAACTTTTGCAAAGCCTGTCGTCAACACTGCGCTAGCCGCCATGCTTGCCCCCAGGACCGGAGCATCGAACCGATTCAAGGACAAACCGTGGGTAGAGTGGGCTGTCTGCAGGCCGTCCAGGGGTCGTCAGCGGGTTATCACTGATCCACGCCTGTCTGAACGCGGGACGGGTACACCATGTGGTAATTTTGTTTACAGGCGTCAGGATTGGGCCGCCCCAGATGCGACCGAACGGCGGCGACGAGAACCGCGTGAGTCTTACGACCCATGGGTTATGCGAATAGCGGGGGCGCGATGTGCTATCAACCTGCGACCTCGTTGGGTCTCTGTATGGCGGTTTGGCTACACCGATGACCAGATATGGAGCCTCGGAACGGTCGAAAGTCGGTTCCGCTGCGAGAGCAAGTGCATCTGCGGACTCAGTCCAGGCCGGTGGACAGAGTCCGATGGGGTAGAAACTACGGACGGCTGAGAAGCAGGAAGCTGTAGGGTGGTGTGGGATGTATGGAGGCTCTGCCGTCCACGAGTACCGACAGAGAACTTGATTTGACATGGCTCAGACCCCATCCCTCGAGACCGACGCTGTATCGAGATACAGGTCGCAATCCCAACCAATTTGGCGAACCTGAATGTGGACAGTGCGGTGAACCCTTTGAGGGAATTCGGCTGATTTGGCTGCCGCGCAGCAACTGCCCGCGCTCAGCCTTCAGGACGCCGATTGTGCGCATCCCTGCGCGTCAAAGTCCCCGACAACGCGCAAATCGGTGCGACTAAACACGCGTGTTGGACGACAAAACATGCGTGTTGAAGAACACAACAGTCGTGTTGATGAGGAAAACAGTCGAGTTCGGGAGCGCAACATGCGTGTTGAGGAGCAAGACTGTCGTACTGCGGGACAAAGCGCGCGAGCGGAGGAGCAAAAGAGGCGAGTGGGACTGGGGATCTCGCGAGCGGGTAAGGGGAAGAGCGAGCCGCCGGATGGAGAGATTCCTCTGGCGGAGCGGTCGCCGCCGAATTCGGAGAGAGTTCAATGTGAGCGAAGGCTGGGTGGCGGGATCAGGCCCTATCGACGGTCGGCATGAGTGCGGACAACGTTCCTGGACCCCACGGCATCCTCTCGGAAACATCGTGCACTCGCGCCAGCTAAATGCGTCCAAAGGGCGGCCGTTTAGCCTTTGATCGCAAGTATATAAATTCAGCAGGAAGCCGGGAGGGCCGGCATCTAGTTACCTAAGTCTACAACTACTACTTGCTGAGGCACTGCCATGTTTGGCAGTGCGTTAAATCTCGCGATGGCCAATGTCATAAATTCGTCAAGCACTTTCGCTTGGACCTGTCCGTCGGTTATTTTGTCGGACGACGTCTTAATGAACGTTGATACAATAATCGGACTTGCCTGCTCTATGAGTCCATCGGCGCGGACAAATCCAAGCTGGAGCTGAATATTGTCATAACGATTCTTTGCATTCCTTGGATGAAGCACGACAACTCCAAAACCAGAAAATACGCCATCGTACGGCACCCAAATTCCCAGCCCTTCCTCACTCGTGCCAGTGGGATTTCCATTGGCGTCTACGCCTATGAACGCGCAGGATATTTGCACTCCGTCTATTTGACTCCCATTTGGACCTCCATGAGCCAATCGCTTCTGGATCGCAAATACATTATAATAACATATTGCGCATAAGAGAATTGTTGCTGTTGCCGCAAGCCATGTCAATGTGACTGCTCTTGCGGCCGGTTGCGGCATAGCTAATACAGAAAGTAGCCAAAGGCGTCGACTTTGGCTGGCATTGGGTCGCCACCGTTTGCCGCATTCCGGGCACAGCAAGTGCGATGCGCGGGGATCAATCAAGTGTCCGCAATGTACACAAGGTGCGGCGTCAGGAGGAGTTGTCCTTATCGCAAGTAGCCGGAGGAGGCCTATATTCAACATGCTCGTTAGCCATGCCGCAATTGTGCCAATCGCTATATACAGCATCGTTGATCCGAACGAGGCAGGATTGTGATCCGAAATGCCATAGATCACTCTCCTGAACAGCACAATCGTGATAGGCAGGAAGGCGCTAAATAGCGCCGTCATGCTGACAAGTGATCGTCCAGAGAGCTGCATCGCCACGCCTAGTGAATATGAAATAGTGCCAAACGCGACAATGGCCCAAGGCAATATCAATACGATTTTATGGTACGCCAGACTAGGGCCGACAACTCTGGAAAGCCAATCTGTGGAGTGAAATATGTAATCTACTGTGACATAAGTGATTGCGACCAACGCGCCGTGGCAAATGTTGGTGATGACGAGGTCGCGACCGTTTATCCGATGGCGAGATACATAAATCATGTTGAGATAACGCCTGATGTGGTGGCAGTTAGTAAAAGCGACAGTTCCAATCCGCTAGGGGCGGCGGTGGAGGAATCGGTGGTATCAAACATGGCGGCGCCATAGTCGCGCAGGCCAAGTTGAAGGGAGTTCCTGGTGGCTGTGGCATTGTCGAAGTGCAGCGTGTGGGATAATCTGAGCATGCCATACCTCGGCAGGGAGGTACGCCCGGGGGTTTGTCAGAGGCGTTGACGACGCCGTTGAGGTTGATGTCGCCGCGGACATCGTACACGGACCCATTGATCCAAGTCTGGATCTGCGTGGTGTCGGTGGCATCGGTATTCCCGCTGCTGTCCGCATCGCCCCCCGGCAATCCGAATGGGCTTCCATACGATGAATACTTGTCCCATTCCACCATCCAGCCTGCCGAGGTGAGCACCGCGTTCACATCCGCGCGCCAGTTCTGGCAGTAATACCGCCGCTCCTCGAGCACGCCGTCGGAGGCGGAAGTCCACGCCGTGTTGGCATCCTTCTCTCTGCAGATCACGGTATCTATATAGGAACCCCCACCTCCCCCGTCCAATCCAGCCTGATGGTTCACGAACTGCTCCTTGGGTGAGGAGTCTGTGCACCGGAAGGTGGCCACCTGACGCCAGCGTTCATCCCACGCGAGGTGGAACTTGGTGTCGCTGCCATCGGCCGCGCCGCTGTTGTTGGTATCCAGGAGGACGGTGATGCGGTATGCTGCGTCCCCAGCATGGTCACAAAAACGCCGTCGGGCAACATCATTCCGGTGGTGATGTCGGAAGCAAAGGGTCGAGTAGGGACAGTCGCGACCATGGGTTACGTCCTCCTAAGCAGTGTGTTCCTGGGTTGCCGGATCACGCTTTGTTGCGCTGGGGTGCTGGACTGATGAGAATGCTCAGACCACCAACGATGCGATTCTGGCACAGTTGCTCCACATGCACCAGCGCGCTGTCTCCCTCAACCTTGCCAATGAGGGTCAAGGCCCGACGGGAGCCACCTTGCATCTCAAATTCGGAGTTGTGGTGCTGGCAACCCGATGCCTTGTCGAGCATGAACGCACTCGTGCCCTTCATTCACAAACTCGGGGATCCAAGGGGTGAGGCAGAGGACGTCGGTGCTGGCTCCAGCGGCAAGGGTCACGCTTGAGGTCCCGATGAGGTTGGCGGTGGTCCGGTCAAAACCCACCGAGGGATCGGCCCAGTAGAAACGCACGACTGCGTCTTCCACACTGCTCTTGCCGTTGTTGGTGACATTGGCCCAAAGATAGCAGGTCGTGCCTGCGATCGGGCTTCCTGCTGCGCCCTCCGGGTCAGACCCGGGAACGGTCCAGATGTCGGGACTGTCCCACCAAGGATCACCGTCATGAATTTCGAGTTCCACGGCCATACGAGTCCTCCTTAGTGGGCTACCGATACGAGGGGTGTGCGTCATGTACGCAGAACGCACCCCTATGACTAGCGGCATGGGCTGGCTGGTCAAGCCACGGCCGCACAAACCGCACGTTATTACATGAAATTGTGATGTCGACATAGCGTGGACAGGCCGCGACTGACGAAACTTGACAGTGCGTACAGGAGGACGGCGCACGACACTGACATCGACTGGCACTCTTCGAAAGTGCGTAACATGTCACGTTCGTACGTGAAATGCGCCGCCACCATCGACGGCCCGGTATGGATTGGGTAGCATAAGACTGTGCAGTGCATCTCGTATGGCCTTAACAAATGGAGACCGTAGACAATGAACATGTGCTTCGGGCGCGTGACGACCATGTGCATGACACTGGTTCTTGTTGGAGTTGGTGGTGGATGTCACTGTGAGGATCTGGGCGCGCGCCTTACCTCCCAACTCGTGACCTCACAGTCGGGGGGCGCGGCGGAGTCATGCCCGCTTGGCGTGTTTATTTGCCCCGGAGAGTCCGCCAACCTGTTCGAGGGGCATGACAAGGGTGTTCTTGGCCTTGACATCGAACCCGGATTTGATGATCTTTCGCCAGATCGAAATCAAGATGAGCCAATAGTCGTGACCCCGCGAGAGACCACCCGTTACAACCTATTCATCGATGTACCAGAAGTGTCGGATGTCTCAGGCGACCCCACAGGGGAGATCTGTGAGCACCAGCCAAGAGGCAGCGTCCTCATCACCGTGGTGCAGAGCACAGACAAATTTGAGTACTCGGCGATCCTGGACAAGAACCGGCCGTCACAGTGGCTGCTCAGCGTTCCCGAGGGGTGCTACTCAGAGAGTATTCGGCTTAGGTCGATTCGGGTCAAGAGTGAGAACTGGCCCAGCTCTGTGACTCGTGAGCAGTTTGACAATGGAAAATTCCTCATCGCCCATCGCAACACCCAAAACACCGTCCAGGATTTCGAAGTGCGCGCCAGTGGTGTAGCTGCCGAATTGCCAGACGACCATGACTGGCGGCCCACCGGTGTATTCGTTGTCACCTGGACGAACGAAGTCTTCTTCCCAAGTGGATTGGACCGACTCGCGTTCGAGTTCGAGTTTGAATGCCGGTAGAGGATTGGACCCAAGTGATTGACGCCCGAAATTGCCGCGGCGCCGCTCATCTGGAGTTCACTCGATCATGGTTTCTTGCTCAACCGCAGCCGGTCATGGCAGGGAGATCCCCAAGTCCTGTCTACCGGCAACGAGCGCAAAAGTCGGAGGCGCCTTGTCCTACGCCACCGAATTCGCCTCGAATCCTGTTCGCAGGGGAGTCCCTCCGCGCGCTCGGCGGCTTTCCCCCCTCACACGCTCCCACCAAATCAGGCGAAGTCTTTTTATTGGCAAGAGTGTTCCTAGAGAGGGATGAAGAAGGGTGGAATCTCATTGAACGATCTGAACGGGTGTGCGAGCGGGCACGCCGCCGGACCGGGAACCCCCAGTCACCGTCGCCGAAAGCGGATTCTTGTTCATCTATCCCAGCCGATGACGACGCGGCAGATTGCCCGAGCGCTGAATGAACCTGCCGACCCGGTACGCGAAGCGCTCTCGCAACTGTCGGATGAGAAGTTGATTGACTGTCTGAACCCGCTGGCTCATCGAAGCCGGCTCTTCTGGCTGACCAAGCCGGGCAAGGAGGTACAGGGCAAGATCCGTGAGCGGCTCCAGCTGGAGCCCCTGAGTCACCAACTCCCCTCCATCGACTGGGGACTCTACGGCTGGCTGTGTTTCAATCATCGGCAGGCGGTCATCAAGACGCTGGTCTGTCCCATGCGCCCGCCGCAAATCCGGCGCAGGGCGATCTTCAGCGACAAGTCGCTGCGCATGAGTTCTCCCAATGTCAGAGATGTGCTCCAGGATCTCTGGGCCCGAAAAATCGTTCAGAAACGCAGGCCTGACTCCGAGCCCCATCCGAAGTATCGGCTCAGCCCCACGGGCCAGGTCTTTCGGACGCTGCTCTTGGATGCGGAGCAGCGCTGGCCGCCTTTATCGGAGACGGGTTCGCAGAGTCCCTCACCATCACCGGCACCTGATCCTTTCTTCCAGACGCTGTGAGATCGGTCTATTTCGCTGGAGTGCGGGAACTCGGCCACGCACACCAATCGCGAAGATTCAGAATCAGGGCGATTTCATCGGTCCGTCGCCGGTCATCACTCCAGGTGGAATCCTCTGCCGTTGGCAGAAAGCACGTTCGGAGTCGCTCCACCAGTTTCTCATCCAGACGAGCGTACAGTATCACAGGGAGTTCTACGTCGATGATCTTGAGATTCGCTTCGAGGTAGACATTTCCCAATTGCTGGAGTTAAATGTCGCCTCGCTCACTCTCTAATATCCACACATCTGAGAACACCAGCGACCTCAGTCATCGCCGCGCAGTTTTACTGTCGAAGGGTTCCGAAATCGATGCGGTCATCAACCCAGGCACGGGAAGAAGATCGGTGTCTCCCGCTCGCTACACGAACTCCAAGCGCGGCAAGACAAACCGTACGTTACGGAAACGAGGCCATCGCGATCCACGGGCAGGCAACAGCATGACCCTCGCAGGTGCCATGGCCAAAGTGGTCGGGAGTGGTAAGAAGTCCGTAGCTGATATCGTCGCTGGCATCCCGGGGACGGGTCACAAGCCGAAGAGTGCGGACTTGACCATGGCGGTCGGCGTTCATCTGGCCCAGCACAAGAAGCGATTCCATCGCATCAAGCGTGGTGTGTACGTCGTCAAGAAGAGTAGTTGAATTGCCGTGGGTGACATGAGTGTCCCCAGAACAGCATATTGGAAGACTCAGCTGGGCTTGCCGCGCAGCTCGTGAGTTGTTCAATTGAGTTCCTGAAGAATGGCGTCGTAGAGTTCGCGAGCCCTTGAGTCAGTGTGAAGATGGTCCACATCGAGCCCTCGGTCGAAGCTGTAGACCATTGTGCCGGACTTGGTTTCGCCCAAGAGGACATCTGGAGCCTCATTCAGCTCGGATACCATGATGACTAAACTGGAAACCTTGCCCTTGCGGATACCGAACGGTGAGGGCTCGGAGTAGAACTTGGCCTCAGCGCGAATCTCTGGCGATTTGGCATAGGCGCGTTCGGGCAGATAGACCCTCATCCACCCGTCTCCATCGGGATACCACGAGACTGAATAACCGCGTTCAACGAAGGCATGCGCTTTGGCTTTCTTGTACATGAGTTGCAACATGCCACGGTCGCGACTACCGACCCAGCTTATACCACTCATGTCAAAGACGCCGTCTGCCGCCATCTATACACGCACAACCGCGCGTTTATAAAGTTGTCGATGCGTGCGCACCTGCCTCTATTCATGTGGCGACATACGACGCTTGTCAACAACCTGACGTATATACAAAAGATGGTCCGCCCAATAATCTTCAGTGCTCACGGCGCTCGCGCGTTCTAAGAGTGCGACGTCTCGGGCACATCTCTCCAAGAGTGCGGTATATGGGAGTCCGTGCAGTTGGTTTATCCGATGATCTGCAACCCATGACGCATAAATGTCGGCGTCCTTCCAATATCGGGAGGGCTCTTCCATCGGGCCAAGGCGAATATTCGTCGCAATGCCGACACATTCGTGTCCGGGATATGATTGAAGAAGCCTCACCAAGGAGGCAGGCAATATTATGTCATACCACACCGGCGCTATACCAGGAAGTGCCGACGTAATAAGGCGCCCAGCGATCTGATTGACGTACACGATATCCGCATAATCCTCAGGGCGTTCAATAGGCGACAATCCATGCAGCCAATAAAAAGCATTCCATGCAGCACAAATACGTGCACGGGCAAGCTGCCCGGTCTGCACCTCGCACGCATCATTCAAGAGTACGTCGGTCACACGACGTAGGTCTCTCAGGGTATGTGAGCGTCGCTCTTTAAGACCTATGCGCGCTCGTAGCAGCAACAGTTCAGTTGAAATCCGCCGCTCAGGTGTAATGCCGTCCGGTAAGCAACGGAGCAATTCGATCGTACCGAAGAGCTGACCGCTGGCGCACGCTATGACGGCAGGGAGATATCGCTGCAGCCACGCGTCGTCTCCAAAGCGGTCAGCTGCGACTCCTATAGCGTTCGCAAATGGGTCCGTAGAATGAGGCCCGAATGCTGTCACTATCACGTCAAGTACATCAGTTCGCGATTCTGTATCGGCTAACCAGCTCAACCATCGACCGATTCCAGAGTTTACTAGGAGCGAGTCGTCACGTTGAAGCGACTGGGTGCGCCTGACGAGGGCATCCTCAACCTCCGCTAGCGCCGCGGTTCTGCGTTCGAACACTCTGATCTGTTCGTCGATCATTCGGCTCTCAGCCTTGAGGATAAGGCGACTCCTGTTGGGATTGTCTGCTATTGCCTTTGTAAGGGTTGAAATACCACGAATAGCATGAGCGCACTTTGCGACAAGCGGAGCTTGTAAGTCGAACCAAACGCGGGCGAAGGTGTCATTGGTGGTAATGCGGTATACAAGTAGCACTATCTGGAGTGAGACGTCATCAAGAGCAACATCGGACTCAGACATATTGCGCGCGCGTGTATAGCATCGTTTGAGGGTAGCGACGACGTCTGACAATGCATGGCGATCCCACTGACTAATTTTCTGATTGGCATATGGTCGTAGCGCATTCTGAAAGGCGATAGCGGGAAGTACTGACCGGAGCAGCATATAATCGGAGGTACGAACAATAGTATTCGGGTTGTCATCCAAACCAGCGGCTAGTATACCATCATCAACAACGCTTGCAGTATCCATCAACTCGTTCTTAAGCCACGAAGCCGAGGCGCAGGCCTTGGATAACGATCGAGTATGCGTGTAAAAACGTAAAGTCACCTGAGCCGACTGACCCCGTACATCTCTCAATAGAGAGCGCATGCCGAGCAGGGCCAAAGCATCGGCAAGTTCGTTGCGACGGCGGCGTGGACGTATACGGTAATTCATGCTCGCAAGCCATGAACCTGAGTTATGACGTGTTGCTAGGCCAATGGCGCTTGCGAGGCGCCAAGCTTCTGGAGCATGCGCGTCAAGAAGCGTCTCGATGGATGGACCGGTATCGCTCTCGAGGTCAAGGACATTGCCGAGGTACTCAAAGCGATCTTCAAGAGACGTATGCGCCGCGGCCTCTAGTATAACTAGATGCTGAAAGGTCAGGGCATGCGCGGCCTCAAGAAGCAAACGATCTATTGCCACATCGTGCGGCGTGCGCTCCGGATCGTGATTTAGCAGATGCTCAAGTCGCTCCTTAGAAACGCTAATAGCAGCCATGGACTGCGCTCGCATATCATGTGAAGTGCGACGAGAGCGAGTTGCGTTATCCAACTCCAAGATATGGGAATACAGCATACGGGCGCGACACGCAAAGCCCGCGCTCCAGATCGTCCGAAAGAACGATGGAAGACGATCATGTGGATCCCAGGAGTCCAGAGCCCAAGACAACCAAGCGCTTGGGTTCACGGTCTGAACGCCGGCTGGCATTGTCGTTGACATTGCACGGAGGTAATCCTTGCGTACTTCGTCAAGAACAAAACATGCACCAATGACAACATCGGCGTCAAAGTAGAAATGACTGGTGTGCCCGGAAGTCTCGCGGGCTACATCTGCGAGCGCTGCTTCAAGAGCCCGACCAATTCTTCGAACGCGCTCAATGGGTAGGGAGTGGACCATGAGGGTCAATCACTGTTGAGTGAAAGTACGTTGTGCTGACGCGACAGAGGAAGCAGAATGGGATCGCAAATACTTCCGAATAGCTCGCGATTCAATATAGGACAGCGGAAGCAGTGGGCTGTCGACCGGCAGCAGCTCAACAAGGGCATGATAATCACGTCGTGTTTTCATTAACTGAAGGAATGCATAGGCGAGTCCAGAAAGAGAGAGAACAAAGAAAAGAATGGCGAGAAAAAATAGTGCGAGAGAAGTGCGCGAGTCGACGCCCAGAGGACTGCTCACGGTGCCTGTCGATGGATCGTCTGGTATCACGAGTAGCCCTTGCGCTACGGGGAAATAAGTGTTGGATATGCGGTGACAATGCATGCCATGCGAGCGCGTAGCAAGTACGTCGTACCAAGTAAAGCCATGGTGACGAGTAACATTACGTTTGACAGAAATGATAAGCCAAGCGTCCAAGAGGCAATGGACGGATGCGCGTTCAAAGAATGATACGTATATGTGGTCGCCATAATAGTGGGGACATACATCGCGGCGCAGAGAATGGCGAAATATTTGGTGCGATCACGATACGCCTCAAGCGATGCCGTATGTACGGTATCCGGTACAGTGCAGGCTGCGTAACTGCCGAGCACGGACGAGAGATTAAGTAAAAGCATGCATGCCAGTAGGAAGCCGCCACCGCGAACAAGCTCCCCTTCAATCGGGCATTCTGCGGTGGAGAGTGATGAATATGTAATCGTTGTGGAAGCAACTAAAGCAATAAGAGACGCACATCCTGGGGCAAGAACCTGTTCGACAAGCCATGATTCATAAGAAAAGCGTTGGTAGACAAATAGCATTGTAGAGTGTGCAGGGCCGGACGATGCGGTAGGTCTGGGGCGTTGCGGTTGGGATGATGCGGCATTAGTCAGAGACGACGAGGACATGCGGTAATTGTGGCTGGCCAAAGGTATTCGGTCAAACGCTTTGGGCGGATTCCTGCAGTATCCGTATGAGGAGCGTACTGACAGAAAGTGTCAGTCAAGAACGGGGATTTGTGGGTGGAGAGGTTGTCCCACAAAAACAGGCGAGGATCTTTATTTGACGGAGTGCTCCCACAGAGGGATGAAAAAAGGTGGTGGTCTGCCGGAGGCACTCACGGGATTCGCCAATGGCCACGCCGCCGGACCCGGCTCCTCCAGCCACCGTCGACGATAGCGTATTCTTATTCATCTGTGCCAGCCGATGACGACGCGGCAGACTGCCCGGGTGCTGCATGAACCGGCCGACCCGGTGCGGGAAGCCATCTCTCAACTGTCAGGTGAGAAACTCATCGTCTGTCTCAATCCTCTCGCCCATCGCAGCCGGCTCTTCTGGCTCACGAAAGACGGAACAAGGGTTCAGCAGCGCGTGCGCCAGCGCCTGCAATTGCACGACCTGGTTCATCAACTCCCTCAGATTGACTGGGGGTTGTAGGGGTGGCTGTGCTTCAACCACCGGCAGGCAGTCATCAAGACGTTGGTTTGCCCCATGCGCCCTCCGCAGATCCGAAGGCGGGCGATCTTCCATGACAAATCGCTGCGCATGAGTTCTCCCAATGTGCGCGATGTGCTCCAAGATCTCTGGGCTCGAAAGATCGTCCAGAAACGCAGGCCTGACTCCGAGCCCCATCCGATGTATCGACTCAGCCCAATGGGCCGGATCTTTCGCGCTCTGCTGCTGGATGCAGAGCAGTGCTGGAGTCAGGTCGATTGCCAGTCTGATGCGGGAGTGAGCAGTGCCGGTCGTGTGGATGCACAGGCATCTCCGAAGTGATGTTCCTCGGCTCCAAGGGCTTCGCGAGAGTGAGAGGCTTCGAACAGAAGTGATCGATGACGCTCTGCCATCATCCAATCCCACCACGAAGCGGGGGAGAGAATGGGGGAAGAAACGGGGGACGGAAATGGGGAGGGAAGCGGCATGAGTGAACGGGGGGGTGATGAGGCCAGCCGCGACGACAACTGGTTCCGACACTTGCGGGAATCCGCTCAGCGGATCCTTGCGGAGGGATATCGATCAGGAATTGGCGGTCCCCAGCGCGATGAGATCCTCGAGGGGATCGACCGCGAGATCGGGACGGTGCTTTCCCACATCGAGTCGCTGGACAGTGAACGAGTGCGGGTCCAGACTCGGATGACCTACCACGAGTGTGCCATAGGCAGCGAGTTGCTTCAGATGGAGGAGAGCAACGGGAGGTGGTGGTACGGGCCCAATCGCATGGAACGCTGGCGTGATCAGCAGAGGTTGCGAGCGGAGCGAGTGACCATGGAATCCCAGCACACCCGCCTGCGGAACCAGTTTGAACAGCAGAGTCGCGATCTGGAGAGCAAACTGCTCACCCTTCTCAATCGACGGGTTGTACTTAGCGAGACCGAGCTGCCACTCCCGGGTCCACCCGGTGAAGGGGATCGAGCGGCCGTTCACGGGCCCCTTCGACTCAGCCGGCGCGCGGCAATCGCGCCAAGGAGTGGTTGCTCTCCCACGGATTGGCAGAAGCGCAGACCGTCGAGATCGGTCTGACCCGCAAAGTCATCCTCAGACCGACGGACAAGGGATGGAAGATGCTCGGGCGGGAGGCGCCGGTGTGGACTGGATTGGGAGCAGGGGGGCATCCGGGCAGAGCATCAATCGAGCATGAATACTGGCAGCGTTTCTATGCGGGCCAGCTTCAGGCTGGTGGCTGGGAAGTGGAATATGAGGCAGCGCTGCGCACCGGAGGCCGTGCCGATATGATCGCATCGCGCATTGGAGTGAGGAATGAACGAATCGCGCTTGAGATCGAAACCGGCAAGAGTGATGTCCTCTCCAACGTGCGTGCGTGTTTATCCGAGGAATTCGCGCGGGTCGTGGTGATCGCCACCTCGCGCAGCGCTTATCGGCAAGTGCAGCGGGCTTTGGAGCGCGGGGGCCTCATGAATGCACGTGTCATATTCATCACTTCACCTGAGTCCGTCCCTGACGTTTTCGCGCCCAAGTGCAGTGATGCGGCATGAGTTTGTGGTCGGTCAATCCATCTCCACCGTCCTATGAATTCGCTGAAAGTTACTGGAGTCACAACGTGCCCCTAGTTTTCAAACGGACCTTCTGATTTGATTGGCAATGGCGGACTCCACTGATGTCACGCCCTACCGCCACATGACGCATCTCGCCGTCACGCCACTCCCGCCTACGATAATACCATTATCTTTATAAACGCATTTTACGTTATTATATACGTGAAATTAGTACTCCTTAATTGCTCTCGCTTTCACTACGCAATAGAACGAGTGGCAACGCGGCCTCCTGGGGTATTGTGCGACGCCTCCGAACCGCCGCCATCAACGTTAACGGACATCGCACTGTGCTTGATATGCGTCGAGCCCGCAGACGCACACCTGGAAGCGATGTCTCAAGTTGTAGATGCGATCCATTTTGCGGCTAGAGACTGGGGAAGAATTGAGATAATCTTGATGCCGTTCGCCCATTTGTCGAACAAATTGGCATCTTCGCGGGCAGCAATTGAAATCCTAGATCGATTAGTTTCACTCATAGCCGCGACCGGATTAAGGACTAGTCGCGCTCATTTTGGGTCCCATAAATCACTCCATCTCGATATTTGCGGCCATCCGGGCAACGTGCGCTTTAGAGAGTTTTGAGAATTTGAAGCTTCCGCGAAAGGTCCAAAACTGGCACCAAAGACCCATAAGTGACTGCCTGGCAATGCCTTACGTCATGCCTCGGCTGTGCTAGCATTAGATATGGGAAACACAACACGATCTCACATTTCTTCTGCACACCAGTCTCCCCCGTGCCATGCAACAGCCCCCGAGCTCACTGAATGTCGCAATCTGAGGCCAAATGTTTCGAACGTTGAATGTTCCGAATCTTGTGACATTCGCACTACTAAAGATGATTCAACTTTGAGTTCTGCTTCGCGTCATGACAATTTGGCAAACCATTCGACTCGTCGCCCGGAAGCTGCACGTGAGCTATAGACGATCTTTCGGATATTGGATATGGCACCAGACACTCTCATAATTGCTGATGAATCCGCTGTAATCGACCCTATAAAACCGAAATCTTGGCGCGATAGGACAAAAGATCGGATTAAAAGCGAGCGTGAACTCTTATCTGTTCCGCCAGTGCTTATTCTACTATCTCTCATCGACGATCGAATATCGTTTGTACAAGGAATTGGTAAATGGTGTGCGCCGGATCCTGGGCCTGTACTTTTAACAGCACTTTGGATGTTTTTTATTGGGATTACACTATCTATTGCGTTAACTATCAGGTTTGTCCGTGTTACGCATCAGTGGCGATGCGTCGCTAAACCGCTTAAACGCGAATTACGAAAGCCGCGCGATGACACGTCGTCTTCAATTATGAGTGTCGATTGCGGCTACACGTCGCCAGTGATGTCCCATATCGCCAATTGTTTTGGTGCTCTCGTTGACCAAACGCAGGCGATTCATACTAAGGGCCTTTCGCAGTCATTATCATTTGCGGCTATTAGGGGATACTTTGAACGTCTTAGCCATATAAGGCGCGGCCAATGGGGCCAAGTCGCGGTCTTTCCATGTACGTTTGAAGTGTATGCATTCACTGTAGTAGAGGCGCTAAGTATTGTGCAGAGTTATCATCGCTCAAAACATACTCCTGATGATTGCATAGACATTTGGACTCGCTTCAGCGACGATCTTTCTTATTGGTTTAATATTAGCATCGCCCGCGCAAATATTGAGGGCATTGACGGCAATGTGGCGAACGACGCGTCGCATACTAGATGGATGCATTCGCATAAATGGTGGGAGGAGTACAAAAACAAAATATATGAATTACGTCTGGCGAGCACAATTGGGAGACAGCAGCCAGGACACGATCCCATTTTCCATATGCGTCGATTAGTGCACAGATCTCCATCTGGTGTCAATCACAATGTCGGAGGCTTATCCGATTTAGATAGATTATATCCTCAAAAGTCCAGGGTCGTTGTGTACAGGCCGCCTCGTCCATATTGTCGCTATTCTATTAAGGCGGAAGCTTCCCGACTCTCAATGGAGATCTCGCAATGGCAAGGAGACAAGTATAAGAAAGCGATAGAGCAGGGGCGATCCAAAAGCGGTAAGTCTTTCGTCACAATCCTGCCTTTTATCGACAATGCTATTCGAAGTAACCGTATAGCAAGCTTGCCACTAACTCTATTGGGAAGCGTTGCGAGCGATCAATGGGATGATGCAAAAACCGAGGACATTATAAAGCCATGGACGGCTGAGGATGACGGGTGGATGGACATAGAAGACTGCTTTGCTCATGAGTTTCATAATCATAGAGTGCTTGATCAAGATGATCCTGACGATCGAGGAGCGCGGTGTCTATTGTCGCTATATAGATGGTCCCGTACCGCCGGGGGCATATGATGACGTATTTATTATCGACGGGATGTTTCACGATGCCGGAGAACGGCAAGTATTCGGCCTCGCATATTATCACGACGCGGCGGAGCGATTGTCAGGCATGGTGTTTCTCCGACCTGCTATAGCGATGAGAATTATCGATGACATGCGAAACCAATGGGTTACGCGACGGACGGTGAGTCATTGATCATGCCATCAGTCGCCCTGCTATTTCCGGCGAATTGGTCTAATGTGGTAAGCGGGCCGCATCTCGCCTTGCCTCTGTTAGCGGGAGCGGCGAAGCAATGCGGGTGGAACGTGACGGTGCATGATCTGACGCGTTGGTATGCGAATCATGTAGGGGGAGTACCGACAAATGGTCTATTGCAATCAAGCGTTGCAGAGGAAGACTACCAAAAACTCGACAGCTTATATTTTGCCTGGGAAGATCATGTTGCTTCCCGTGCTTCTAAAACGTGTGCGGGTCGTTTTGGATTGTTATCAGGGTTTGCGTTTCCTGAGCTTGAGCGGCTCGAATTGCCTGATATAATGAATGAAGTGCATAGGGCAACAACGCCGTATACGGCATTCCTCCAAGAATGCGTAATTCCAGTTATGATGCAGCTGCGCCCTGAAGTCATTGGAATTACGCTTGCTTCGCAGCGTCAACTGATTGCTTGTTGTGAGTTGCTTATATTATTAAGATCAGCTCTTCCGCAGACTGTGTTGGTATTAGGTGGTAACGTCGTGACGCGCTTGCGCGATACGAGCGTCATGGATGTATTGCGGCAGATGGTGGATGTTATAAACGTATTTCAAGGAGAAGCGTCGTTTTCTGGCTTATTAAACAAGATAAGGAGTGCCGGTGTTGAGTCGATTAGAGGGCAGCGGTGTCGTGCCGTAATGGGAGACGAAATGATTCCTCCATTACGGTGGCCGGTGCCGTGTTTTGAGTGCGTTTATGATGAACAGAGTGTGTTCGCTAGGGTGTTGCCATATGTATCTGCCCGGGGATGCTACTGGGGGAAGTGTAATTTTTGTGCAATACCAGCGGGGTGGTCGAATACAAGGTTTGCTGGCAGCCTGCCTGGGGATGTGTTGGCGGAACAGTTGTTGGCGGTCAGTCGAGAGACCGGTGCACATCGATTTAAGCTTGTGGATGAAACATTCGTTCCATCCAAAGTGCGTCAAATGGCTCCCGTTTTGAGAGATGCCGAAAACGCAATAGAGTGGGAAGCGTATGCGAGGCTTGACAGAGTGTGGGAAGACCCTGGATGGCTTGAGGAGGCTTATGCGACGGGGTTGCGGAAGTTGTATTTTGGGATGGAGCAGTCTCCGGATACCGATCGTGTACTACTAAATAAACGTGATACCGCGAACCCCCTTAAAGTGCTACTGGCATGTCATTCGGCCGGAGTGAAAGCGCACTTATTTTGTATGGTAGGCTACCCGGGGACGTCTGCGGCAGACGCGCGCTTGACTCTTCGATTTCTGCTCGAACATCAGAATCTGATTGACACTGCCGATCTTGTTGCATTTCGGTACGACAGGGGTACTACTGTTGAAGGAATACGTAGACTGCCTGATTCTCAACCGGAATGGTCATTGTCATCGCCATACGAGGCAGAAACAGATATGGTAATGTCAATGGCAGAGGTTGCTGACGTTGAAGGTGAGTGTGTTGAAGCGATATGGAAGGCTCAGCCTCGATTGATTCACCCGTTGTATAGACTGATGTCTCCATGGAAATAGGCGGCGCCAAGACGATAGCGGGGCGGAAGTGATTGTACGCTCTCACAAGATGCGTCGTTGTCCTATGTGCCACAGCAATAAGTGGACATGGCTTGGGGCAGAGCGAGTTACACCTCAGCAGTTGGAAGACTTTATGCTGGTGCGCTATCGCTGCGACAAGTGCCAGAGGGAGTTTCTGGTCGAAGAGGCTAAAGGCTCTCGTCTGGTCACTGGATCTGTCACCTCCTGCGTCCATTGCGGGAGTTCCCGGATCGAGAAAGCGTCGCGTCCTGGTGCCGATATTGAACTTTGGGTCTGCAAGCAGTGCAACGGGTACATGGGGCGGCTCCCTCAATCTGGCGGCGACGACAAGAGGGTGTCCAGTGGCGAGGGTTCGGACCAGTAGCCGCAGATATCGAACCAGCCTAAGAATTCCCCGTTCTCACAACTCGTTTGCGAAGTCTGGGCCGGCGTTCGGACACCAGACGCACCCGGAGAGGGTGTGCCAGGGCAGTGCTCAAGGGCTGGTTGCGTGTCTCCAAGCGGGGCGGCGGCTGGCTTTTTTCATTGCCGGACCCCCTAAGGACACTCAGCAAAGCCGAGGGCCGTTGAAGCGGCCCAAGGTAGCCCGTGTCCAAGTCCAGTCGTCCTTCCCGCGCTTCTTCCCCTCGTCGCCGTTCGCGTTCTCGCACTGTCCGCCAGATTGCACCTCAAATCTCCCAGGATTCAAGGCAGTCAGTTGGCCGGTTCGATTCAGAAGATCTTATCGGAATTGCAGCCGCGACTTGTTCCGCCGCTCTGGCGCAGCTCTACGCGCGCATTGATGCCGAGTTCATCGACTCCTCAGTGCTCCAAGCACTTCGCGTGCTTGCCGAACGCCATTCAACCACTGATTCATCGGTCACCAGATTACCCACTGCAACCGGCCATTGGTCTTCTCCCGTTCCATTGAAGGTCATTGCAGGCGCGCTCAAGATGGAACGCAGGAAGTGTCGGCATTTCTTCGCATCGATTCCGGGATCGCTGCGCACCAACTACCGCACATCCACTCAGATTCGATTTGACCTACTTGATCCCCCGCTGCGCGCGCTGCTCGCAGCGGCCATCAACGAGGCCATTTCCAGGCCATTCGCGCCGAAGAAGGTCGCGAAACCTCCTCCTTCCTTCTCGCCAAAACCGTCGAGTCGGAGGCAAATCTGAGACCGGTTCGGACGCGTTGCGACCGCTTGAGACCTCATCTTCTCGAGCACGCATTCCTCGCACGGTACCTTCCTGCGATCGCATCGCAAAGGAGGTGACCCATGTGAGGTACGTCGCGACAAGGGAGCACATCCCGACAACCGCAGTTGATCGAATTCAAGTTGACCATCAAACAGAAGGATTTCAGACATGTTGGTTACGAATGAGTTTCTCGAAGTTCCCGATGACACCGATCAGTTCAATCGCACCGGTGTCATCTCTGTTCCGACGTCCATCCTCACTGGCACCGCTGAACCGCGCTCGCAGCGCGAGGCGGAACACCGCGCCGCCCAGTGGGCCGAGTACTACCTCAATTACATCGCCACCGGCAGCTCAGGAGGCTGCCGCCCTTCGCTATGGCAGCGGCAAACACACCCGTCGTTGGTTACTGACCGGAGTGATGAAATGCGGCTGCTGCGGGAATCGGTACTGGGGCGTCAATCAGCAGAAGGGGCATGTCCCTGGCCGCAAGAAAGTCGTCACGCCCTACTACATCTGCGCGGGTCGGACCAAGCACGGAGCCGCGGTCTGCAGCCATCCGTTGCATCTGAGATCGACCCTCCTGGAACGATGGGTGCTTGGGCGGCTCAAGGAGTTGATTTTCGCCGACGCTACAGGAGTGACCGAAGCGGTGAATCGTTTCATGGACAAGGTGCTCGAGTCGCGCCCGGAACTGGAGGAAATCCGCAGAATCCAGAATGACTTGGATGGGATCGATGGCAAGGTACACGCGCTGGTGAAAGGCGTCGACCCCGCGAATGTGAGTCTCATCAATGGTGAGTTGACGCGGCTCCGCAAACGCCGCGATCATCTCCAACGTTCTCTTTTGTCGGCGCAATCGGCCCAGCAGGAGTTGGATGAGCCTGCTCTTCGACGGTGGGCACAGACGCGCTTCGAATTGCTCGACGCCGCCTTGAATGGGACGCGCGATGACCAGACCCGGCAGGTGATGGCCTCCTACATCGATGAGATCGTGATCCATCCGGCGGACAAGACCGGAACGCTGGTGGTGAACGGTGAATGGTGTGCGGATTCTGCTGGACGCAAGAAAGGAACGACCCTGTCCCAAAGGGAACAGGGTCGCATGGTTGGCATAGCGGGGGCTGGATTTGAACCAGCGACCTCCGGGTTATGAGCCCGACGAGCTACCAGGCTGCTCTACCCCGCAATCTGGAACGTCAAGCATAGGGACGAGACCCGATGAGGTCGAACTGATCGCATGCCCTTTTCCACTGTGCCCACTCCCTGACCGCGCCCCATCTTTCCCGATTCGCGCAGACTTCCGGCTGATTCTTGCCGATGGTGCTCATCCGCCTAAACTACTCTCGCAACGTCTGCGGCCACACCCTCAATCACTCACTGGGGATTGGTGTAACGGTAGCACAGCAGACTCTGGATCTGTTAGTGGTAGTTCAAATCTACCATCCCCAGCTTGTCACGCAATGAAGCCACGCCCCCGATCGCGTGGCTTCGTGCATTTTTCGATCGCGATTTTCCACGACCCGCCTGGCCGTATTAGCCGCCGCCGTCCTCTTTGGCCGTCGGACCCGAGTTCGATGGATTGGTGGAGGGGGAGGAGGGGGTGTCCTTCGGACGCATTTCGATGGCACGCATGTACAACCCTGCCCCAACGACCACGGGCGGGAAGATCTCTTCCTGTGCTTGCCGCATCACATCATCCAGGTTCTGGAGATTCTCATCCCCGATGCGCTCCTCGGTCCACGTGACGCCGTTGGTGATGGACTTGAGAACGGAACGCGCGATGCGCCACTCCGCCTCGGTCTGCGGCAAAAACCTCGCCATGCCCGGAATGTTCGAGGGCCATTCCACGTACCACTGTCCATCCTCCTCCAGTTTCCGCATCACCAGGCCCACGCCGAAGGCGGGTTTGCCGTCGAACTGGATCGCATACATATCGCTGGAGATCTCCACAACGCTCACCCGCGCCAATTGCTCTTCCAGGTTCTTGAATGGTTCGGCCAGGAACAACTGCGTGCGACTCTGCCAGTAATCCTCATCCATCTGCCGCGCCCGCGCAGTCTTGCCGGCCTGCTCGACAGCCTTGTCCGCCGCCAGTTTCTTGAGCGTTTCCACCTGCCCGGGAAATCGCTCGTTGACTGTCTCTGCCAACCGCTCGATACGGAAGAGCAGCGGACCGATTTCCGCCAGCATGGACTTCAGATTCGGATCCTCGGTATAGATCACGCCCGGCAACTGGTCGACATCGCCGTTCTTGACCATCGCGGTCATGCTCGCGACAGTCGCTTCCGGGGTGGAGCGGTCGTAGTTCTCTGAACAGCCCGTGCAGAACAATGGGATCGCCAGGACGCAGGCGGTCGTCAGAATCGCGGTAGTGCGGAATGGATGCATTTCCTAGAGTTCCGTTCCGTGGTAAGAATCGCCCGGCCGTCCAGCAGGCTAGGCCCGGTGCCCTCCACCCCCCAGCATCCTCTACTACCGCCTTACTTCGGGGCGGATGCAGACCCCGGCCGACCGGCAGCCGTCTCCCTCAATAACCCCAAGTACTGAATTGCTGTGCCGCTTGACGTACTCTGGGACCGAAAGAACCACATGGAAGCCGATGTCCGTTTGACGTTGCAAGTGTTTGTTTCGCTGGGGATCATCCTCGGCGTGGTCTGGTGGGTCTGGCGTCTGCCGGGGTCTCCCGTCACCGATTCCGCCTCCGCTCCCTACTTGGCCCTCGGGTCCGTCTGGATTGGTCTTGCCGCCACGCTCCACAATATTCGTCTGTGGCTGGACCCGCTTGCCCCCGTGGTGATCGCTACCGGCGTTGTTCTGTACGCCCTGGCCATCACCGCAGGATACTTCGCGCTCTGGGTGTATCGGGCGACCCCCCCTGAAATGATGTCCGAACCCATCATCTTGCAGCGTCAGCAGGCACGTATGGGCCTCGGCCTCGGCCTTTTGGCCGTCGGCCTTTGGTACCTCATCCTGCTTCGCGTTGCCCCACCGGCTCTTTGATCAATCGCCATCCATCGAATCCCGCGATTCGTCATTCTCCGGCCGTCCGAGGTCAGAAGCGACCACGGTCCGCGCGACCAGGTCACCCAGGTGCTGGTGGTACGGGTTCATGAATACCAGGGCTGCCAGCGGCGGCAGCATGAGGGCCATTCCCTTCATGATGTTCCGCACCAGCGTCTGCACAATCGATGGACGCTTTCCCTGCAGCGTAACTGTCCGGCAGTCGGTGAAAAACTTGCCCAGCGTCCGCCCCCATAGGCACTCTGTCACCGTGCAATGAGCCAGGCACAGGCTGATGGCAAGCAACGCAGGCCCTGAATTCGACCACCCGACAAAGAGGATGGGCGGCGTCAGTGTTGACGAGATTGAGACGCCCAGGATTTGTGACGCCAGCGCTGCAGCTGGCACAAAGTCAATGAGCAGCGCAAACAGGCGATTGGTAGGCGAAGTGAGCGCCATGGTCGCCGGCAGCTCCGGTTTCATCCGCGCCGGGTTCGGGCGGAACACCGCGAGAATGAGCAGCGACGCGACCAATCCCGCGACCAGAATCAGCAGGCCGAAATCATCCTGCCGCAGCGGAATGAACTGCTGCATTTCCACCGCGTCGTTGATGTAGCCGGTCGTGTAATCGATGGAAGTAAGCGTGACCGGGTCGTTGAGCGATTTCTGCTCAGCGAGCGCCAGTTGGTGGCTCACTGCCACCAGTTTCCGCAGCGGCGGACGCCTTGCGGAGGTGCTTATGGGCAGAAACTCCCCGTGGCGCAGGAACCCAATCTCCACGCTGGTGCTGTCTCCCGCACCGGTGAATGATGCCGCAGTCGCGCCGTCCAGCAGGCAGGAACTCTCCAGCTTCGTCGCATCCACCGTCGTTGGCCTGTGCACCCATCCGCCGCTCTCTAGCTCCAGCACGGACGTGCGGGTCGGCCCGCCGTCCGCTCCTCGCTGACTCACCAACAGCGTCGGCTGCCGCGCGGCTAGGAGCCGCACCACGACGTGTGGATTGGCATTCAGCTCCTCGGGCAGCGGAATGCTCACCCAACCCCCCGCGGACAACTCCAGCAGAGTGAATGACGCCGCTCCCGCGCCTCCCCCCGCTGAATCGTTCTTTGACTGGGTGCCCGGCCCCAGCAAGACCATCGGTACACGTCCGTTTGCAACCGCATCGATGAGTCGCCCGTCGCCCGGTAGGCTGGCTACCCGCTCCATCCGCCCCCGCGGTTCATAGGCCCAGAGGTGAACAGCTTCGTCATACTCGGCGCGGCTACGCGTCACCACGCGCTGTTCGCGTCTCTCCTTCTCATCGCTCTGATCGGCCCGCTCTTCGGACGTGGCCCGAAGCGGTTCAAAGATCAGGTATAACTCGTTCTCCACTGCCGCCATCGCCGCCGGCCGCTCCGACATGCTGAACGCGTCATTGGCGCGCCCCTTATCCATGCCGTACCCATGATGCATCACCCGGTAGCCTTCGGGGTCCAGCGGACGCACCGGCTTCAGGTACCAGAAATTGCTTCCATCGCTGTCCGCTACAAGGACGCTTGGCCGCAGCGTACTGGCGCCCGCCGTGTCCTGTTGCGCGCACGCCTCCCGGCCCGGCAACATGAAAGTCCCCAGGATTAGCAGCAGAATGCCGGACAGGATGTACGTTCGATGCGCCCCGTGATGCATGAATGAGTTCAGGAGATGGGTGCGTGGACCATGACCGTGGCTGCGGATCATACTCGCCCGCGCTCCTCCCGCCGTCCACATGCGCGGGTTAATCCGCCGGGCCATTACTTCTCAGATGTCCCTTTGACCGCCGGATTGGCACAACGCGCATCCAGCACCACACGTTCCCGCGGCCGCATCCGCTTCTCGATCGCCTCGAAACTGAACATGGCCGGATTCCAATCCCCCGATGACGGGGTGTCCCGTGGGCCGCGCAGTTCGATCACTGCCACCGGCTCGCCCTGTTTCAGCAGGCCCAGCGCCTCCTCCTGGTCCAGTCGAAAAGGCTCCCCCTGGTGAAAGACCATTCGCGTAGGAACAAGCGGAAAATTGCCGTCCGCAAACGTATCGCCATACACCGGCTTGTATTCCGCTAGTTCCGACCACGCAGCCACCCGCCCCGTGCCCCGCCCCACCAATTCCACTCGGATAGGTTGATAGGTCTGCGGATCAAGGTACACCCTCCGCTCCCCCCAAGGCCCGTCGATGCGCACCAGCCAGCCCGTGACATTGGGTGTCCTCACCTTTCGTCCCGTTGCGGTATGCAGTATCAGGCTCGCGGGCCGCTCCACCCTGATCCCCTCTCCCTCCGTCGCCGCAGGATCAGGAAATGGGAACACTCCCAGCAGGTCCGCCAACTCCGTCGGTTGAATGGTCATTGGCAGAGGATCAGCCTTCGGATCAAATGCGTTCTCGTGTCGCCCGACGTATGCGACCGAATCCTCCCCGCCCGCAAAAAGCCAAAACCTCTCCTCATCGGAACCAAGCCAGAGATATGTCTCGCTGAGTTTCTTGAAGACCAGTCCTGTGCGCCTCGGCGGCACAAACATGAGATACCCCTCGCCCGTCTCCGTCCGCAACTTGTCTTCGTCATCCCGCCACTGCATTGTGAAGGCCGCCGCCGACCAGAAGTGAGTGATCCGCCCGACACGTTCGTTCTGCCGTGCAGCCACTTCCGCGTACGCAGGCACTGGCTCATCCATGAGTGGCCCGCCATCGTCCGTAATCTCCCCGTTTTTTGGATCTGAGGAGCAGGAAAATCCCACGAGCAACCACGACGCCATCCCCGCTGCACAGCCCGCTTTCACAGGTTGCCCCGCAGAATCTCGCCCAACTGCTCTGCCACTTCTCGCACCTGCGCTTCCGTCAGGTCCGGATCATGCACCTCAATGAGCGGCGCATGTTCGTCATCCCCCTTCATCCGCACATGCCAGATTCGCGCCGGTGCTGGACCGCTGCTCCGAACCACCCGCAGGATTCGCTTTCGGATCAGGATCAGGCTGATGACGAACCGATACGCCTGTCGCTTGGGATCCTGCTCGCCCTCCAGCCTGTGAAACAAACTCGCCAGCGCGTCGTCATCCACAAGCAGCCGGTGATCCTCAGCCGCGTGCATGACCGACCGCCAGAAGCAGTACAGCCGTTCCGGCCGAACTCCGCTCTCCCACTGCGACAGCGCGTAATCCATCCGGATCAGGTCGCTGCCCGATTCCGACTCACACAACGTCGCCACGTACGCCTCGCCGGGAGCGATCACCGCTCCGCTCGCAGCGCACGTGCCGCTTGCCTTGCCGATGGGATACGTCGCCCCGGTCGGGTTCATGAACGAATCGTAGCCGGCTTCTTGGTGCTCTTGACCTGCACAGACGCTTCCACTCCCGGCTGCTTCCCCCTCCCGTTGTCGACCGCACTGGTTGCGGCATGCAGGTCCTGCAAGGCGAAAACCCGCCACGCCGAGGCTCGCAGCGCCTCAATCGCCTTGGCGCATGCAGCCGCCCCCGTTAATGTGGTGACCATCGGCACGCCCGCCCGCACCGCCGCCGCGCGGATCCGGCCTTCGTCCGTGTTCGCCCCCTTCTGGGTCGGCGTGTTGATCACCAGGTGAATCTGCCGGTTGGTCATCATGTCCAGCACATTGGGCCGCACACCCTCGCTGATCTTGCGCAGCAGATGCGACTTGATGCCGAACTGCTGCAGCACCGCATGCGTCCCCGACGTCGTGTATACCTCCAGCCCCATCGCCACCAGGCTGCGCGCAATCGGCACCACCGCGCTCTTGTCCGCGTCGCGCACTGAAAGGAACACGTTGCCCGACGTGGGCAGCACCGTTCCCGCCGCCATCTGCACCTTCGCCATCGCCATCGCGAAGTCCATGTCCACACCCATCACTTCGCCGGTGGACCGCATCTCCGGGCCCAGTACGAAGTCCACCCCCGGGAATTTCCGGAAAGGGAACACCGGAGCCTTCACGGAGGTGTGTCGCAGGGCCGGCGCCTCCCGCACTCCCAGTTCCGCCAGCGACTTTCCAAACATGACCTTGGCTGCCAGGCTGGCCCAGGCCACCCCCGTGGCCTTCCCGACAAACGGCACCGTCCTCGAAGCCCGCGGGTTTGCTTCGAGACAGTAGATCTCATGCCCCCTTTCCACATCCTCCTTGACCGCCAGTTGCACATTCATGAGCCCGCATACCCCCAGCCGCTTGGCCAGGTCGCGCCCCAACTGCTTGATTCGGACTACGACCGGCCCCGGCAGGCTGTAAGGCGGCAGCACGCACGTCGAGTCTCCGCTGTGAATCCCCGCCTCCTCAATGTGCTCCATCACCCCGCACACGATCGCCTCGCCGCGCCCGTTGGGGCCGGTGAAGTCCGCGATCACGTCCACGTCGACTTCGATCGCCTGATCCAGGAACTGATCGATCAGCACGGGCGCATCCGCCAGATCGCTGGCCGCCAGCGCGTTGTGCATGTACGCGACGAGCCCGCGCTCATTCGCGCAGATCTCCATCCCCCGCCCGCCCAGCACGTAGGATGGCCGCACGAGCAGCGGGTACTTGATCTCTTGTGCAAGTCGCAGCGCCTCCTCCAGCGTACGTGCGCTCCCGCTGTGCGGCTGTTTGATGCCGATCTCGTTGAGCAATTCGCGGAACAGGTCCCGATCTTCCGCGAGATCGATCGACCGCACCGAGGTTCCGATGATCGGCGCTCCCGCCCGCACCAGCCCGTGGGCCAGATTGAGCGGCGTCTGCCCGCCGAACTGCACCACCACGCCGCGCACGCGCCCCTGGCTGGCCGGGCTCGCTC
Source organism: Phycisphaerales bacterium (assembly GCA_044229655.1). Taxonomy (GTDB): domain Bacteria; phylum Planctomycetota; class Phycisphaerae; order Phycisphaerales; family UBA5793; genus JBGASM01. The sequence continues at coordinate 110,355 of JBGASM010000003.1, forward strand.
CGCCCTCGGCCGGCTCAAGCGGCGCAGAGTTCAATCGCTCGATCACGTTGAGCGTGTCTTCCAGCGTCAGCGGCTCGAAGAAAAGCAGGTCCGATGTGTCGAAGTCCGTCGAAACCGTTTCCGGATTTGAATTCACCATCACCGATTCGAGTTTCAGCTCGCGCGCCGCAAACGACGCATGACAGCAGCAGTAATCAAACTCGATTCCCTGCCCGATGCGGTTCGGCCCGCCGCCCAGAATCACGACTTTCGGCTTCTCGGACACTCGAATCTCGTCGTCGCACCAACTCCGCACACCCGCGTTCGCATCGATGCTCAGCACATCTGACTCATACGTCGAGTAGTAGTAGGGGGTCGCCGCCTCAAACTCCGCAGCGCAAGTGTCCACCAGTTTGTACACCGGCTCGATCTTGAGCGCCTTGCGGTGCGCCCGCACCTTCAGAATGGCGTCCGTCGAAATGTCGCCCAGGTACAAGTTCGCCAACTGCGGATCCGAGAAACCCCACATCTTGGCCTGCCGCAGGATGTCTGCCGGCACATCCTCCAGCCGCTCATACCTGCACAGCACATCCTCGAACTCGACGATCTGCTTGATCTGGTCGAGAAACCACCGGTCGATTCGCGTGAGCTCGTACACCTGCTCTATCGACCAGCCCATCTTGAACGCATACCGGATGTAGTAGATTCTGCCCTGGCTCGGTACCCCCAGTTTGCGCCGCAGTTTCTCCTCCTCCACCGGCCAGATGATCGCCGACCCGTCCGCCGCCAGCCCCGTGGGACTTCCTGAGTCCAGCGTCAGTTGCCGTGTCTCAACCGCTCGCTTCGCCTCCAGCCACTTGTCATTCCGGTCCAGCCCCAGCCCGAATCTCTTCACCTCCATCGACCGGATTGCCTTCTGGAAACTCTCCTTGAACGTTCGCCCGATCGCCATCGCCTCGCCCACCGACTTCATCTGCGTCGTGAGCGTCTCGTCCGCCTCCGGGAACTTCTCAAACGTCCAGCGCGGCATCTTCGTGACGACGTAGTCGATCGTCGGCTCAAAACAGGCGCTCGTCGTTCCCGTGATGTCGTTGCGCAGTTCATCCAGCGTGTATCCCACCGCCAGTTTCGCCGCAATCCGCGCGATCGGGAACCCCGTCGCTTTCGACGCCAGCGCGCTGGAGCGTGACACGCGCGGATTCATCTCGATGACGACCATGTCCCCAGTCTCCGGGTGCGTCGCGAACTGGATGTTCGATCCCCCCGTTTCCACGCCCACCGCCCGGATGATCGCAATGGCCGCATCTCGCATCCGCTGATATTCCTTGTCCGTCAGCGTCAGGATCGGCGCCACCGTGATCGAGTCGCCAGTGTGTACGCCCATCGGATCAATGTTCTCGATGCCGCACACGATGATCACGTTGTCGTTGCGGTCGCGGATGACCTCAAGTTCGTACTCTTTCCATCCCAGCAGCGACTGATCGATGAGCACCTGCCGGATGGGCGATAAATCCAGCCCCCGTCGGATGATCTCTTCGAACTCCTCCCGGTTGTACGCCACCCCTCCGCCCGACCCGCCCAGCGTGAACGCGGGCCGGATGATCGCCGGCAACCCCAATTCCTCCAGGGCCACCAGCGCGCCCTGCATGCTGCTCACTGTCCGCGCCTTCGCCTGCTTCAGTCCGATGCGGTCGATGCACTGCCGGAACTCCTCTCGGTCTTCCGCCCGGCGGATGACTTCCGGCGTCGCCCCGATCATCTGCACGTTGAATTCCGTCAGCGTGCCGTCCTCATGCAGCGCCATCGCGGTATTGAGCGCGGTCTGTCCGCCCAGCGTCGGCAGCAGCGCATCGATTGGCGTGCCCAGTTCCTTCTCCCGCGCGATGATTCGCCGGACCGCCTCAGGCGTGATCGGTTCTATGTACGTCCGGTCGGAAAACCCCGGATCTGTCATGATCGTCGCCGGATTCGAATTCACCAGGACGATTCGGAACCCCTCCTCACGCAGCGCTTTGCAGGCTTGCGTGCCCGAATAGTCGAATTCGCATCCCTGGCCGATGACAATTGGGCCGGAGCCGATGATCAGGATTGTGTGAAGGTCGGTGCGTCTGGGCATGGCGGGAAAGACATCCTCACGACAGCGGTTCGCCGGTTCAGTCTAAATCCCGTAAGCGTAGGGGGGAGTCGTCACTCGGTCATACCGTGCACGTTCGTTTCGTGATACGATCCCCGATAAACTTGCGCGTGGACAAGCCCTTGGACATCGACTCGGAACGGCAGCGATTGGCGTCGCTCGAGCAGGACCTTGCTGCCCTGAAAAAACGCCTCGGCGTGCCGCTTGCCCGCACGTCGGAAGCCCTTATTGCGTGCCCGGCCTGTGGGAAGGAAATGGTCCGAGGAACGGCGAGTATCCAGCAATCCTTGTCCCAGATCGTCTTTACGAATTTCTCACAGTCTTCGCTCGTATTTGAGCGGCGCAATTCCAGAACTGAGGAGCCGGTCAAGGATCGTCTCCTCGATGCGTATGACCGGGTCACCGCGTATCACTGCTCTGCTTGCGGAGTGGTAACCCTGAAATACCGCGATTGATCCGTCAACAGTTCAGCCCGCCTTCGTCAGGATCTCCGCTCCGTTCCGCCTCACCGCCACCGTGTGCTCCTCGTGCGCCGCCACCGAGCGGTCCGCCGTCACTACCGTCCACCCGTCTTTGAGCACTTTCGTCGCCCCCGACCCCAGCGTGAGCATCGGCTCGATGGCCAGCACCATCCCGGTCTTCAGCGTGAAGTCCTCGTGCATGAAGTCCCCGCTCACAAACCCCGGCACCTTGGGGGCCTCATGCAGCTTTCGCCCGATTCCATGCCCGACATACTCCTTCACGATTCCGTATCGCTCCTCCCCCTCCTCCGCCATCGCCTGCATCGCTCGCGCAACCTCACTCCACCGCTTTCCCGGCCGGATCAGACGGATTGCCTCGGCAAGGACCCCCCGCGTCATTTCCTGCAGGCGTACTCGCTCAATTGGCGCGTGACCCACCGCCACCGAAATCGCACAGTCCGCGCACCATCCATCGAGCCGGATTCCGCAATCAATCGACACCAGGTCCCCCTCGCGGATAATCCGATCCCCGGGAATTCCATGCACAACTTCCTCATTGACCGAAATGCAGGTGCACGCCGGAAACCCCTTCCCCGGTCGGTAATCCGGATACCACTTGAATAGGCTCTCCGCTCCCAGGTCCTCCATGGCCCTTGCCGCCACCTCATCCACTTCCCCGGTGGTGGTTCCCGCCTTGCACGCCTCCCTGCACTGTTCCATGATGCCCGCCAGCGCATGCCCCGCCCGACGGATCAGTTCGACCTCTCCGTCGTTTCGCACCGGAATCGGCAACTCTGGAAGTCGCAGGGGCATGAGGCCAAAGAGTAGCGGCCCTGCCCGCCCTGTAACGGTCGACCGGTCGCTTCCAACCTGCGGTTTCTTGCTCCTCTCATTCGCCCTTCGGGCTTCTTCAAGAGTGCGCGAGCGGCTCAGCCGATGAAACTCCTCTACCATCCATGCGCGCGGCGTGCTTATCGGCCCCGCAGTCAGTTCGATGCACCCTGGTTCAGGAAGGACCTCATTCCCATGTCCCATCTCGTGCCCATCGTCATTGAGCAATCCGGCCGCGGCGAACGCGCCTACGACATCTACTCCCGCCTCCTCAAGGACCGCATTATTTTCATCACCGGCGGGGTCGAGGACGAAATGGCCAACCTCTGCATCGCTCAACTCCTCTTCCTGGCCAACGAAGATTCCAAGGCCGACATCCACGTCTACATCAATTCCCCTGGCGGGTCCGTCACCGCTGGCTTGGGCATCATGGACACAATGAAGACCCTCCCCTGTGATGTGGCTACCTACTGCCTGGGACAGGCTGCCTCTATGGGTGCCGTCCTGCTCGCTGCCGGGACGCGCGGCAAGCGCTTCGCTCTTCCCAGCAGCCGAATCCTCCTCCACCAGCCTCTCCTCGGCGGGGTCATGGAGGGCCAGGCGACCGACTTGGAAATCGAAGCGCGCGAAATGCTCCGCCTCCGCGAACTGCTCTACAAAAATCTCGCCAATTTCACCGGCAAGGCCTATGAGACCATTGAAGCCGACTGCGATCGCAATAAATGGCTCAGCGGCACAGAAGGCGTCGCGTACGGCCTCGTCGACAAAGTTCTCGAAGGCGCCGGCCTCCTGCCGCAGAAGGCCGATGGCAAGCCCGTCCCCGCGATGGCCTGATTCAGCGCCCTTTCCTGATCGTCAGTTCACCTGACCCGACCGCGTTCCTGCGCCCGGCGCAATCGCCGCGCCGATACGTACGGCCAGACCGCGCCCGCTCCGCCCAGCACCAGCAGGCTGCCCACCACGCTCGTCACTCCCACCGTTCCTCCAATCGTCCCGCGTCCCAGCAGGGCAAGCATCGGACCCACCGTATATCCCAGCCCGATGAGCGCTTCGTGCATGCCTCCCGAGTCAACCTTGGCATGCCCGACCGCCATCCCGTAGTACAGCGCAGCGTAGTACACCGTCCCCTGTCCGACGCCGTATAGCAGCAGGCCCGCAATCACCAGCGTCGGCGTCGTTCCCAACAGAATCAGCCCGAATCCCGCCGCCAGCAGGACCCACGACAACAGCAGAACGCCCCAGCGCCCGTGCCACGCGCCCGCGAAAAACATCCACAGAAACGCCCCCACCCGGCTGAATTGCCAGATCGACGTCAGCATTGACCCGATGTTGTTCGCAATCCCCAGGCTCTCCCACCGCGTCGGCATCAACGGCGAGAATGAGCAGTCCAGCACGTACGACAGCGGCAGGATGATTCGCGCGCTCACCAGCAGCCGCCCATACTCCGGACCCGTGTGATCCGCAGCCAGTTCCGGGTCATGGTGGTCCGGTTGCCGCGCCATCTGTGCCACCAGCCATACCGTTGCCGCGTGACCGGTCGCGATCAGCCCGAACATCCATGAGATGTGTCCCAGCAGGGCCCCGACGACGATCATCGACGGCGCAATCGTCGCCGACCACACCAGATTGAACCACCCCGTCGCGCTGCGCATCTCGGGCCCGTGGCGTCCTGCCGTCACATACGACTCCACGATCGGCCACTGCACGCCGTTCGCCAGGTTGTAGATCGGGGCCAGAATCCAGAAGAGCAGCAGGGGAGGGTTCGGCATGCACAAGCCCGCCGCGCACACCGCCTGCAGCAGCGCCGCCAGCATCAGGATTCTCTTGGGCGAAAACCGCTGTGACAGCTTTCCCGAGTACAGCGCGCCCGGAATGTACGGCAGGTTGAGGACCAGCCCCAGCACCAGCGCCTTCGAATCCGAATACTCAAACCCCTGTTGCTCCGAGATCTCCTTGATGACGAAGTAGATCCCCTTCAGGAACATCCCGGACAGGAAACTGGCCAGCGCTGAGTAGGTGAGAATGAGCCACAGCCCCGACCGCGCAGCCGCCGGCCTCTCTTCACGCCGCACTTTTGAAGTTGGGGCATCCCCCGGTTTTCCCGACATGACGTCGATACTATTCTCTCCGCCTCCCGGTTGGGCCTCCCGCCCTTCTCCGGGCCGGAATTGCGTCCGCGTAGCTCAATTGGATAGAGCGTCGGCCTCCGGAGCCGAAGGTTGCAGGTTCGAGTCCCGCCGCGGATATATTTGAGTCGTACTCCTTTCGGAGAGATGCCTGAGCGGCTGAAAGGGCTGGTCTCGAAAACCAGTGTGGGGCTTGTCCTCACCGTGAGTTCGAATCTCACTCTCTCCGCTTCCCTCTTGACCGCTCGCTTCGTGCGATCACCACTGTTCGTGCGCTGATCTGCACCTCCCATCCATCCCCCATCCGAATCGTCCCTCCCTCCGCGTCCGCGGCGCGGATCGCCCGCACCGCTGCCAGCGCCGTGGCGTGTCGCATTCCCTTCTCCGCCCCTGCGTTCCGCAGTCCCTGCCGCACCATTTCGCACGCTACCTGCACCCGCTCCTGCGCGATCACACTCCGGCAGTAGGTGCCCTGCTCCCCTTGCCTAGCCCTCGTCAGCGCCCTCCGTGCCCTACTTCGCAGTGTCCGGTCGCCCTCCTCTGCCGCCTCCATCGTCTGGTGAATCCGCCGTGCCGTTCGTGCCCGTTCCTCCGGCCGCAGGACTCCGGCCAAACGCCCTCGCAGCGCATTCCTGCTCCGCCGCTCATCGCGGTTCCCCGCATCTTCAAACCACGTCCACGCAATCGACCTGAGGAGTTCGATGCAATCCTCGTGCGTCTGGTTCAAGAGAGGCCGGATAAGCGGGACACCCTTCATTCTGCTGCGCCAGCGCATCGGCGCCAGCGCCCGCAGGCCCGCTCCCCCCGCCCCCCGCGCCAGCCGCATCAGAATCGTCTCCAGCAGGTCATCTCCGTGATGCGCCGTCACCATCGCATCCGCATTCAATCCCCTGGCTGCCCGTGCCATTGCCTCATACCGCAGTCGTCGTGCATTCGCATAGAGATTGCCGGAATGCCCCGCCGGATGGATGTCCGCAACCTCGCACGAAATTCCCAGTCGCTCGCACCTCTCGCGCACCTCCCGCGCTTCCTCATCCGCCTCCAAGCGCAGGTGATGGTGCACATAGACCGCATGCACCTCGTATTGAAGATACTTCCTTCTCCCCAGCGCCGCCAGGCCCGCCAGCAGCGCGTACGAATCCGCTCCGCCGCTCACCCCCGCCACCAGCCTGCTTCTCGGCTCAATTCCGCACTTCTCGCCCAGCGCCTTGCTCAGCCGCTGGACAAAGGCGCATCGCGTCGATGGCAGCCGAATCTCGCGCTCGCTGCGTGCAATGGCCGTGCTTCTCGCCATGACCCATGCTACCTCCCAAGGACCCCAGCGACGGCTCCCCCCCGGCCCGCGGTCCGGTTTCTCAACGTGCAACTGCGCATTGAGCCGATATTCTTAACCTCCGCCGCCCCCTCCTTAGCCATGGAGCGACCATGCCCCGCCTTCTCTCCCTCATGCTCTGCTCGACACTGCTTGCTGCCCCCTGCCTGGCGGTTGAGCCGCCTCCCTCGTCCTCACGCGCAACGGACGCCGCCCAGACATCTGACCGCGCTGCCAAAACTCGCATTCGTTTGCTCGCCGAAGGAACGTTTGTCGTCCAGCGCACCGGCACAATTCGCCCCGGTTCGGACGGCGCGCTCGATGGCTGGACCTTTGAATTCGATCAGCCCGAGTCAGGCCGCCCCATCCCGGCCATGAGTGTGATTCCCTCCGCCAACCTCGGTGCCTTCGTGCGCTCGGTTCGACCCTCCGCCGACGGCCACCGCGTAACCCTCTCCGGCCGCGTGCTTGCCTATCGGAATGCGAATTACCTCCTGCTCACCGCGCCGCCGCGTCTCATTGCCTTGGCCTCGCCGCCCGCGTCTGAGCAGTCCCCCCGAAATCCCGCGCCGCCGGAGCCCACCGGCCCCTTCGACCCCGCGCACACCATTGACACATTGAAAAATGACGACGGTTCATCAGCAGTCACGCCCCCGCGCGAGCAGCCCGATTCCGCCCCCACACCCCCCACGGTCGTGGCCACGCGCGCCTCCTCGCTTCGGGCCGAAGGAACCATGATCATCGACCGTGCTGCCCGATGCACCCTTGATGGATCCGGCCTGGCCCAGGTCCTCTCTTTCGAAGCCGATTCCGACGGCCTTCAGGATCCGCCTTTGGGTGTGGTGCCTTGCCGGCTCTTGGAACGTCTGGAGAATCAGGCTCGTCAGCGCGGCGATGCCATGCGCCTCATCATTTCCGGTCAGATCATCAGCGCGGATTCGTCCCCCTCCCTCCTGATCACGTCCTTTCGCATTCCCTACGACCGCACCAATCTGTCGCCCGCATCTGCTGGCGGCCTGAGCGGCGCGGATGATTCCAAGCCCGCAGATCACTGACCTGCAGTCGTCCCGCCCAAGCCGCATTGACCCCCTACGCCTACCGATTGATTTGCGTGAGCAGCACTTGGCTCCGGTTGTCCCATTCGGCCGCTTGGATCCACACGAGGGTGTTGCCGGTCCCCGGCTGCACCGTTCGTGTCAGGTTCGCCACGCCGCCGGCATCCGCCGTCACTGATCCGATGAACTTGGCCCGGTCGATGTCCAGCGTCACGTTCAGCGAATCGATCACTGTTGAACCTTCGCCGCGTGCGCTGTAGTAGAAATTGACCTTTCCGCCCGCGGCGCAGTTGGTCGCCGTAAGCGTGCCCGGCTGCCCAGCACGCAGTGTCGATGCCGAAACAATCATCGTCTTGTTCGCGTCTACCCGCGTGACCCACGTGCGCCAGTCAGCGGTGCGGTATTCCGTGAGGCCCCAGAACGTGCCCGGTGCCGCCGGATCTTCCTCCAGCCCCGAGTAATCGCCCCAACGGCTGCCTTGCTCAGGCGAAGTGCTTTCCTGCGCAATGACCGGCGTGCGGAAGTTCAAGTCGTACACCTTCTTGACCGTTCGCTGCACCGAGATGTATTCGGTGGCCGAGGAACGGTTCATTGTCATCACCACCTCGCCTTGGTTCGAAACGTTGATATCGCCGAACCATCCCGCGATGCCGCTGCCCATCACCACGTCTCCGTACTCCGCCAGCGTCGGGTTCTGCCCGCTCGTGGGCCATCCATTCATTTCGATGCGGTACCAGCGCTGCTTGGGCACGCCGATCCCCGCGATCGCATGCGTTGCGTATAGCGAGCCGTCGCGGTACACGCCGTTCTTGATGCGGAAGTCAACCGTTGCCGCGAGATTGGACGTCCCCTTCTGCGGCGCTCCAGGCGGCTGACCGTATCCCGGCACACTCAGATTGAACGAGTTCCACACCGGCGTGCTGGTTGCGTTGCGGATCGCTTCAATCCGCAGCGTCGGATATGCCGTATACGACGAAATGAAGTACTGCGCTGGAGGTGCCGCGTCATAGGACTTCACCGCTCCCAGCGAAACCGGATATCCCGTCGTTTGCACATTCTTCAGTTCGATCGGCCCACCATTAAGCAGCGGAGCCTTCGGGAAAATGTGAATCTGATTCGCCGACGGTGAACCGAAGTAGTCTCCCGCGATGTACACCGCGTCAGGGCCGACGCCCAGGTTCGGGAAGTCCAGGAAGTCCCCAAGTTGCTCCGTCCGCACCCGGTACTTGTACCACGTTCCGTTCGGATCCGTGTCATCCGAGATTGCAAGATCGATGTAGGAGTCGCCGTTGTCCGCGCCCTCTGCCGCCGCCACAATGAAACGGCTGCTGTAGTTGTCCCACAGAGCGATCGGATCGAATACGAATCCGTTCGCCCCCAACTCAGCCCAGAAACACGACAGGCACGTGATAAAGGTTCGGTTCCCCGTCTTGTCATAAAACGCCACCACACCATTCGCCACCGTCACCACGTGATTCGGCCCCGCTGCGATGTCCGGATCAGGCGGATACCAGCCGCTTGCCTGCGGCCCATCAAATCCGAAATCCGGCCCGACCGCGGCAATCCCCACCTCATCGTCAAGCGGAACCCAGTTCGGATCGAACACCGGCGGAATCGTCCGCCCGCTGCTCGTGTCGTTCTCTTCAAACGAGGCTGTCATGCTCGGTGCGGGCAGGTTCATCGCTGCCGGCACGATCACCTTGAGGCCGATTTCCTGCTCCTCCTGGTCTTCTGCCGCGATGAATGCCAACGCGATTTGATCCTCCGCCGTCCACACCGCTCGTCGTGCAGATGAACCCACCGGCAGGTCATGCGCCTCTTCGCTTCGATTCGTGACCCGCACTGCCTCGCGCATCACGTTTCCATCTGCTCCGTACAGGTGCGTCACGATGCTCGATGGCATCGCGGGCATCAGTCGCATGGAGTCGTACGCCGCTGGTTCCACAACGTTGTACGACACCGCTGTACGCCCGTCTACCGCGCACGCAACCGCGACGCCGTTCTTCCATCCCCATTCGCTTCCTTCCGACACCGCGAATGGTTCCGCCAGAACCCTGCCCTGCGCATCAAACCGTTGCGCCCATACGTCATACCCCTCCGCCGCGATTGCCCGCTGACGCATCCACGCTGCCGTCACTCGACCATTGCCGTCCACGTCGATCGCCGGTTCAATTTCGTCACGCTCGTTGCCGACGCCGACTCTTTGCCCGACGCCCAGCGCCCTTCCTTCCGCGTCAAACCATCGCGCCCGGACCGCGTACGTCGCCACGGTGAATGTCTCACCGCCCGCCGCTGCCTCGCTTGTGACCTGCCAGACCGCGACAAACCCGCCCTCCGGCAACGCAGCCGTAGTCACGTTGCTCTCCGCCCCAGCAGTCGTTTCCGACACGCGGAACTCCCCGCCCCTCGGCTCACCCGCACTCCCGAACCGCCGACCCATGGCAAATGTGCTCGTCGACTGCGCATCTTGAGCTACCCAGGTGATGAGTGCCCCTCCCGCTGCGAGTGCCGTCACCGCCGGACTGCACTGCGCTCCCTCATGGCTCTCATTGACAACGACCTCACTCCCGACCGGCACAACCTCCGCGCCCGCAACGCTGATCCGTTGTGCAGCGATTCCCCACGATTCACCGTCGTTTCCAAAGGACTCCCACGCCGCCCATACGCTTCCATCGGCCGCCCTTGCCACCGCAGGCCGCGACTGCTCGCCCGCACGCCCTTGATTGATGATCACCGCCCGACCCATTGGCCGACCCAGTCCGTCCACTCGCTGCGCGAAAATGTCCGCCCCGGGACGCTCTCCGATTCGACCCGCCCACACCAGCACAAACCCGCCCGCCCCATCTGGCGCCACTGCCGCCCCGCTCTTGCCCCCTTCGGCTACACCCTGCTTGATGTCGCCGCCCGCGATTCGGTACATGCTCGTCCCGATCGCAAATTCCCCTTCAGGCTTCGCAGGCAACCCACGCGCTGCCCCCTCGTCCGCCCGTGCCGGCGCGCCCAACATCGGCATCATTGCCGCTGCCGTCGCGAGTCGGGTCCACGTCATTCCGCGATCCACCCTCTTATGGCTGCTCATTCCAAGGTTCCTTCGTAAGGTTGATTGCCGCTTGCCGGCAGTTTCTTCTCTGTGCCCTTCCGAACCCACAGCGCCGACCAAAGCGCACCGCAGGCCTTCCCGGTGAAAATAACCCGCCTGCGCCTCTGCGCCATCCCCAACCCGAGAAAAACTTCGCAATTCCCGTCAATTCCCCTCAGACGTCCGTAAACCTTTCCCCTCTTGACTGACGGGGTGTACGCTTCCGGTCCGTTCTCGTCCCGTCCCCTGCAATCTTGGCCCTGGTCATGTACGGAGCAATCAATGGCCCGTCGTCTTGGCGTCTGTTCCTGGAGTCTCAAGCCCTCCTCCCCGCGCGAATTGGCCGACAAAACCCGCGCCGCCGGCCTGTCCGCCGTCCAATTGGCACTTGACCCCATACGCGAAAAGCGCTGGGGCTCGCCGCGCGCCGCTCGCCTCGCCCTCGACCGTGCCGGAATCCGCATCCTCTCCGGCATGATGGCCATGCGCGGCGAGGACTACTCCACCCTCGACGCCATCAAGAACACCGGCGGCGTCCGCCTCGATGCCAATTGGCCCGCCAATCGCTTGGCCGCCGAGGAAAACGCCCGCATTGCTCGCGCCTTGGGTATCCGCTTTGTCACCTTCCACGCCGGCTTCATTTCCCACGATGACTCCGATCCCATGCGCCGTGTCATGCTGGAGCGCCTTCGCGTCGTCATCGACATCTTCGCCGCCCACAACATCGCCACCGCGTTTGAGACCGGCCAGGAGTCCGCAGACACCCTCCTTCCCACCTTGGCCGACCTGCAGCGCCCTCACCTCGGCGTGAATTTCGATCCCGCCAACATGCTTCTCTACGGCATGGGCGATCCGGTTGAGTCCGCCCGCAAACTCGCTCGCCGTATCCGGCAGGTTCACATCAAGGATGCTGATCCATCCCCGACGCCCGGAAAGTGGGGGACCGAGAAACCCGCCGGCACCGGATCCGTCCCTTGGCCCGCCTTCTTTGCCGTGCTGCGCGCCTCCAACGTCCATTGCAATTTCATCATCGAACGCGAAGGCGGCGATGACCGCTTGGGAGATGTCATCCGCGCCCGCGCCCTGGTGCAGTCGCTGACTCCCGGCATCTCCTAGAATTCCCTTGATCGAAACATCATGCGGGTTCCGCAACCCGATCGCACCTCAGACAGGAAAAACATGGCAACTATCGGCGCGGGCATCATCGGCATGGGATTCATGGGGCAGACTCATTGCCGCGCGATTCAGTCCGCTCAACGTGATGGATACCCCGTCCGCCTCGTTGCGGCCTGCGATGCCAACGCTCAGCGCCGTGCGGGTCTGATCGCGGCCGTCGGGAATATCAAGACCGGCGCCGATGCCTCCGAGGAGCGCCTCTTTGATCCCGCCGAAGTCACCGGATATGCATCCGCCGACGAGCTCCTCGCCGATGACAATGTCCACCTCGTCCATATCTGCACCCACACCGAGACCCATGCCGACCTGGCGGTCCGTGCGCTGCATGCAGGCAAGCACGTCATCGTCGAGAAACCTGTCGCTCTTCGGTCCTCAGAGGTAGCCAAAGTGGTCGATGCCTCCAGACGTTCCGGCTGCCTCTGCATGCCCGCCATGTGCATGCGCTTTTGGCCCGGGTGGTCATGGCTCAAGGAATGCGTCGACAAGGAACCCTTTGGCCCCTTGCAGAGCATCACCTTCCATCGCCTCGCCCGCCACCCCAAGTGGGCCTCTGAGTTCTATTCCGACCCCAGGCGGAGCGGGGGCGCGCTCTTTGACCTTCACATTCACGACGCCGACCTGGTCCGCTGGATTCTCGGCGACCCTGATGAGGTCTTCTCTGCCGGCAGCCTAGACCACGTCACCACGCTCTACCGCTACCGCAAGGGGCCCCTTCACGTCGTCGCCGAAGGTGGCTGGGACCACTCCCCCGGCTTCGCCTTCCGCATGCGCTATGTCGCCGTCTTCGAGCGCGCCACCGCCGATTACGACATGCTTCGCACCGGACAGCACCTCATGCTCTCCCATGATGAGACGCAGGACGTCATCAACATCGAATCGGGCACTGGATATGACGGGGAGATCCGTCACATGCTCGAGGTGCTTGCCTCCGGCGGGTCCCATCCCCTTGCGGCTGCGATCGAAGAAGCCGAAGGGGTCACTCGCCTTCTCGAAGCCGAACGCCGCAGTGTCGAGTCGGGCAAGTCTGTCAGCCTTGCTCGCAAAGCACGCGCACGCTCGGCGTCTGCAAAGAGCAAGACCGTCCGCTCGACTCGAAAACCAACTGTGAAATCCAAGGTGAAGCCAAAGACCCGAAAGGCCCCCAGCTCGCGCTCACGCTCCCCCGTCGCTTCCCTCCGCCGCCGGGCTCGATCCGGCCGCTGATCCACCCTCCGCAGGCGCGGCTTCCAGCACCTCCACCCGGCTGAGTTGATCCAGGCTGCACACCACGATCTCCCCGTCGGCGCGCCGAAGTTCCACACGGTCCAGCCACAACTGATTGCCTTTCGCGTGCGCAAACCACGACCCGGTCTTTGCCTGCCCGAATTTCACCACCACCCCTTCAACGGCAGTGGTCCACACCCCGTCCCCCTTGACGATCTGCTGCGTGACCCGGATGCGCGAACCCGGGCGGAGGTCAACCATGTCCTTGGGCGCGCTGGCGGGAACGATTGGCGTGGGCATGCTCAGATCGTTGCCCCCTTCCCATGCCGATCAACTGGGGGCCTGGCGAGCCGCTTTTTTGACCTGGCGTGGCCTGATCCGCTCGCGAATCGCACGATCTGTGCGCTAGAGTTCGCGGGCATGGAGCCTCCCACCGGTCGCAAACTGACCGAGTCGTCCCTCGCCTGCGGGGCCGCGCACGCGGGAAACAGGACGACGAGAGAAGTGGGGGGGCGGGCGCTTTGAACGTGGGGAGGCAAACCGGTGTGTGCGGATGTCTTTGCCGTCTGAGGACTGGGACATGACCACCCCTTATGTCGAACTGCTCGATGACTCGGAAGCCCCACCGAAGCGGATCGATCTCCGCGACGGCGGTTCCATCTCCATCGGCCGCCACGCCGACAACACCATCCCAATTCAGGATGATCGCGCGAGCCGGTTTCACTGCGTCATCGAACGCACGGGTGCGGCGGCGTCCCTTCGCGACCTCAAATCTCGCAATGGCACCAAGGTCAACGAGCAACCTGTCGATTCTGCCGTTCTGCGCAATGGCGACGTGGTCCGCATTGGCAAGACCCGCTTTCGTTTCTGTGACCCTACTGCCGTTCCCCTCGAAGTCGCCCCCGCTCATCGCGACCGTGACGAACTCCGCCGCGCTCCCGACTTCGGCCAGCAGGGACGTGCCGCTGCCCGCGCCCCCGGTGCGTGGGGTGGCGGTGAGCCCGATTACAACGCCATGCTCGCAGACATGGCCAACGTCTCCGACCTCGCGGTCGAAGGCGACTGGGAACAGATTCTCACCGGCATGGCCGATGCCGCCGCCGACAAATCCATTACCGAGTCTGACATTGCGATGGTGAACGCCTCGGGCGTCACGCTCCACGCAGCCGAGAGCAGTGGTGCCCAGCGGAAAGGACGCGCTGACAGCGATGTCAGCCGCGAGGGAGTGCGGGCCCTTCGCCTCCTCATCCTCACCGCGATACGTACCCGCGCCACCGACATCCACATCGAGCCCAAGGCCGACTACTCACTTGTCCGCCTCCGCGTCGACGGCACCATGGTCGACGCTGTCCGCCTTCGCAAAGACCTCGCGGCCAAGCTTGTCGGCGTCGTCAAGGTGCTCGCCAACATCGACATCGCCCAGAAATCCGTCATTCAGGAGGGCCACTTCGGCTCCCAGGCGAGCGGCCGTCGTATCGACTACCGCGTGTCGTTCACCCCGTCGATGCACGGACAGAAACTCGTCGTCCGTGTCCTCGACCTCAATAACGCGCCGCGCTTCATCCACGAGCTCAACCTCCCCGCCTGGATGCAGGAGACCATCCGCAAAGTCAGCCGTCAGGATGCCGGCATGGTGCTCGTCTGCGGCCCCACCGGCTCCGGCAAGACCACCACGCTCTACGCCGTCCTCCGCGACATCGACGTCCGCCAGCGCAACGTCATCACCATCGAGGATCCCGTCGAATACCAGATCGACGGCGTCACTCAGATTCCCATCGATGAAGTCCGCGGCAATACTTTCGGCAATCTCCTCCGCTCCTGCTTGCGCCAGGACCCCGATGTCATCCTGCTGGGTGAGATTCGCGATCAGGAAACCGCCGCTACTGCCATGCAGGCCGCCATGACGGGCCACCTCGTACTCTCCACCGTCCACGCCCGCGACACCATCGGCACAATCTTCCGCCTTCTCGACCTGGGCGTCGAGCCGTACCTCGTGGCCTCAAGTCTTAATCTCGTTCTGGCTCAGCGCCTCATTCGTCAACTCTGCCCGCACTGCAAGGATGAACGCAAGCCCACGCCCAAGCAGGCCATGCAGATGGGGAAATTTGTCGAGGGTGTCAGCCGCGTCTATTCGCCCGTCGGCTGTCCACGTTGTCTCAACACCGGATACTTCGGCCGCCGTGCTCTCTTCGAACTCCTCGGCGTCACCGATGAACTTCGCGATGTCATTCTCAAGACTCCCACCATTCAGGCCATCCGCGAAGCCCTGCGCATGACCATGTTCGTCAGCCTCCAGCAGCACGGCTATCAGCTCGCGCTCGAAGGTCTGACCTCGGTCGACGAGGTCGAACGCGTCACCGGCACCGAGTGATCGCACCTGCCCCGCACATCGCAATTCGAAACTGCCGCAAAAAAACAACCGCCTCGCCAATGGGTTACCACCAGCGAGGCGGGCACAGGGATATCCGTGGGTTTTCCGGTCCGCGTTGCGTCGGCATTGCACCGCGCAGTCGCAAACCTCCACGGAGGTTCGTTACCTCCCCTCGATCCGCAATTTCACTCACAACGGTTCCCCGTCGGTGTGCGGCCGAGGGAAGAAGATTCCATTCCACGAATTGCCAGATGGACGCACCCCCAGACGGGCGGCTCATCCATTGCCAGAAGATACCACGAAATCGGCTTCATTTCAACCCAAATCTGGCTGGATTTCGCCATTTTCGGAAAAAAGTCTGGTCCGCCCTCTCTCCTTAACACCCCCGTCCGCCCTGTCCAGCCGCTGGAATCGCACGCACATTCGGCTAAACTACCCGTTTCCCGCACTCTCGAGTTTCCCCAGCACTTCTTCGCCAATTCAGGTGATTCACATGCTCGACAAGATTAAGCCCGGCAGCACGATCACGGTCACCGTCACCAAAACCCCTCGTGCCAAAGGCGATGTTGACACCCTTCGTCGCCTCGCACGTATGAACACTGCGAACCAGCGCACCCTCGCTCGCATGAAGAACCTGCGTGCCGATGTCACTGTCCACCGTCCCCGCGCTGGCCGCATTTGGATTCAGCGCCCAACCGTCTCCAAGCTCATCCTCGGCAAAGCCGGGGAAACCTGGCAGATGCGTTATCGGCCCCAGTACGCCGCCGACCTCACCAAGGTCTCCAAGTTCATCTCCATCAAGGCCGCTTGATCCGCTCGTTCTCTTGAGCCCAAAAACAACAAAGGCCAGGGCGTCCGCCTTGGCCTTCTTTGTTTTCTCAGTTCTGCCTGCCTGATCACTTGCGGAACGAGCCCAATGCCTGCTGCGTTCCCGGGTGAATCTGAAACAGCCGGTCCAGCTTCGTGATCTGGAACACTTCCATGATCTGGTCATTGATGTTCGCCAGCCGAAGTTGCCCGTCCTTTGCCCTGATCTTGTTGTTGATCGTGATCAGCGCGCCCAGCGCCGCCGAAGACAGGTGCTCAACATTCGCAAAAGAGATCAGCAGCCGCGGACTCGGATCCGCCGCAATCAGGTTTCCGATCTCATCCCCGATCTGCGCAATATTCGCCTCATCCAGAATGTTCCGGTCCACGAACTCGACGATGGTCACGGCATCCTGCTTGCGGATTCGGAGGCGAGAGTCTGAGGCTGGCATCGTGCGCGGCTCCTGATGTCGGTCCCGGGGCTGCCCGTCCGCAATCCCAAAATCAGGATGCGCCCAAGGCAGCGTAACAGACACGCAGGGTAGCGGACCTGTGTGCCCGTGGTCAACATTTCAGCCTGAAAACCGCATCAATCGCCCCTCTTCTTCCCGTTATCCCCTCCCAAAAAAACAGGAACCCGGACTTCTCCGGGTTCCTGAAATGAACTTCGACTCTGCCTCGCGCCCGCTCAATACCCGGACGAAAGCGTACCGCCGCCGATGGCGTCCCGCAGGCCGGGGAAGAACTGATCCTCGTTTTCCTGCTGGATGATGATCGTCGGCTTGATGAGGATGAGCAGCGTGCTCTCGCTCGTTGTCGTGATCCGGTTCGTGAAGAACCGGTTGATGATCGGAATCTTCGACAGCACCGGCACGCCCGTCTCTACGTCGATGTCGTTCCGGATCGACTGGCCGCCCAGCACGATCGTGCCGCGGTCCGGCACCGATACCGTCGTGTTGACCTGCGACACCTGCGTGATCGGTCGTTCGATTTCTGCCGTCTGCGTAAAAACTTCGCTTTGGTCGTTGGACTGCAGCACCGTACCGCCCACCAGCACGGGCACCGGCGTCGTCTGGATGTCCAGGATCTTCGATACGGACGTGAGCACCGTCATCGTCACGTACCGGCGGTCGGAGGACACCGTTCCATCCACGTCCAGCACCACACCTTCGCTGATGACGTTGAGCGTCGGATCAAAGCCCGCCGAACCTTCGCCGACGATCGGCTGCAGGTCGGAGATGAAGAACCGGCTCGTGGTCACCTGGACGAAAGATCGCTGGCCGTTGAAGAAGGTCAGTTTCGGTGCCGTCAGCTGCACGTTGCGGCGGTCCGCCTGCGTGGCCTTGATGAACAGGTCGACTTGGAACTCGTCGAGATACGTGACGCCGTAGGTCATGCCCGGGTCAGACACCATCGCCTGTCCGCCGAATGAGTTCGCCGGAGCGCCGAACAGTGTTTCCGCCAGGTCCAGCGTCTGGTTCTGCAGCGACTGCGGCGTAAACGTCGTCCGCCCCGCCTCAAACACGCCCGCATCCGGGAACACCTCAATCACGCGCTGGCGGTTGTTGGCGTCCAGCACCGGATTCCCGTTGGCGTCAAACAGTGGTACCAGCGTGAACAGCGAGGTGTACTGCCGCTGCGCCGTCGGCTCCAACTGTCCCGTCTTCACGTTGCGGAACAGATCCGACGGGAGCAGGTTCGGGTCTTCCCGGCTGTCCCGGTTGAACGGGCCGTCGCCCCAGTACACGTCAAGATCGAATCCGATCTGCTCGAAGAAGTCCGTA
Source organism: Phycisphaerales bacterium (assembly GCA_044229655.1). Lineage (GTDB taxonomy): Bacteria > Planctomycetota > Phycisphaerae > Phycisphaerales > UBA5793 > JBGASM01. The sequence goes on from JBGASM010000003.1 coordinate 128,673, forward strand.
TTGACCAGCAGGAATCGTGATTCCACGTTGATCTGCAGCGACCGCACCTCGCGCAACTTCGACAGCAGGCTCGAAATCTCGCGGTGATTCCTCTCTGTCGTCGCAATCGCCAGGTTGCCGTTGATCTCCATGATCCGGCCCACGTCGCCGCCGTTGGACTCCCACGACTTCGGATCAACCACCGTCGTCACGAAGTCTTTGATCTTGCCGATCATCTCATCCCGTGACAGACGGTCGCCTCCGGCCGGCTTCTCCGCTCTCTTGTCGCCAAACAACCGGTCGCCGGGCGCCCGGTTCGCGTCCATCCGATCCAGCGCCGCATTCGGCGTCAGGTCCGGAGCATTGTCGAAATCAGGCACATCCACCAGCAGGTCGCGGATGTCGTACAGGTGCGTCACCGGGTTCTCCTGCAGCGCCTCCTTCGTGGAGATCTTCAGGATTCCGTTGCTGATCGCGTACGACGGCCGGGTGTCTTCCGACCGACCGCACTGGTTGAGCACTTCCTGGAGAACCACGTTGAGCGGAACCTGGTCGTTGAGCCGCAGGTTCACCACCTGGTTCGGGTCCACAAGATTCCGCTTCAGGTTCGGCCAATCAACGATCATGTTGATCTTGCCTGCCTGCTCCACGTATGCCAGCACGCTTTCCAGCGTGTTGTTCCGGAAGTTCACCGGCACCCGCGTCTTGCCCAGGGCGTCGGCGATCTTGCGGTCCGCGTCGCTGTCGGTGTACGCCAGGCCGTCCGTGCGCATCGCCGTCAGCATGGGCCAGTCTTCCGGATACTCGACAACCTGGTTGGAAATCTTCTGCCGTTCCAGGTTGGCCAACTGCTCGTTTGCCCGCGACAGGTCGTTGATCCGCCCCTGCGCTTCGTACTTCTTATAAAGGATGATCTCCTCGATCGCATCCCGCCACGCGCTGGCGACTGCATTGCCCGGATCAATCACCAGCAGCGTGTTCAGCTCCTGGATTGCTTCTTCATACTTCTGCGCCATCTGCAGGCGCCGAACTTGCATGAACTTCTCGGATATCCGACGCTGACGCTCCGACTCGATCTTGTACTGCTCCTCCATGCGCTGCTTGGAAATCTCATCAACCTGCTTCTTCGTCCGCTCCGCCTCGAAGGTCGCGCGCTGCGCATCGATCGTCGCCGTTAGGTCGCCCGCCGTCTTCTTCCGGCTCGCGTATTCGTCCGCGGGAATGTACTGCCGCCCCTCGCCCAGCGTGAATTGCGCCCGGTGCGCCAGGTCCGTCGCGGTCGGGAAATCGCCTGCCGCCAGCGCCTGCTGGGCCTGCGCGACTAGGTTGTCGAACTCAGCCCGCAATTGCTGGGCCCGGAGCGTGCGATCCTGAATCGTCTTGTCCAGGATCGAGCCCGTGTTCAGGAACGTCTGAACCTGCGCCTGCCCCGCAGCCGCTGCCGCGTTGTCAGGATCAATGGCCAGGGCCTGCTGATACAACTTGTCCGCGTCCGCGTAGCGGCCTTCCGCCTGCGCTGCCTCGGCCCGGCTCACCAGGTCCGCCGCCTGCGCCTTGCGCGCCTGCTCAATCAGATCCACTGCCGGCGGCTGCACTGTCGTGGTCGCCTCCTCGGCGGTCGGTTCCTCGGTCGGCGGTTCTTGCGCCGCGGGCTCAGTAGTCGCCGGCTCGGGTTGGACATTCGCCGCCCGCAGCCGCGCTTCTTCTTCAGCCGTCAGAGTGAAGTCATCACCCATCTGGGCGCTCAGGCCCGTGATCTTCTCGATATGGTCGGTCAGTTCAGCCTGCTGATGCAGTTCCAGCGCGATCCCCGAGTTGTACTCACGCATGAACAGCGCCCGCGACTCTGCGTACCGGCCTTCCTTGTACGCCGCCTTGGCCTGCTCATGAATCACGGGCAGTTGCGGCCTCATCTCTTCCTGCCGCGCTCTGACCTGGGTCATCAGGTCCGTCGCCCGGGCGATTTCCTCGGGCTTGGCGTCCGCCGCATCCAGCACATTCTGCAGGTGCGTCGAAGCCAGGCGGTAGTCTTCCTTTGAGAACGCCAGCGTCGCCTTCTGCAGGCGCAGCTCAGTCACCGGCATCGCTTGTACTTCCTGGTCGATCCGATCGCTCAGCCGGATCACGTCCGCGCGTTGTGCCCGGTCCAGCTGTTGCAGGTCGATCCGCAGGATTGTGTCCTTGGCTTCCAGCAGCCGACCCTTCTGGTACAACTCGGTCGCCTGCTGATAAAGATCAGAAGCCGACGCCGGCGTCGTTTGCGCGCCGGCTGGGAATGCGGGGGTCAGAAGCAGAGCAAATCCGAGCGTGCACGAACGAAGCCAAGTCGGTGTCATCTGATTCATGAGGCCAGACCTTTCACGATCAGTCGTCAAGGTGTCTTGCTGGAACTGCTGCAGACGCATGCGGGTGAGGCGGCATCTGCGAACCGGGCAACCAGCGTAAGGGCGTGTGGCGTGGCGCGGCTTTCGGGGCGGGAGTCTGTCAGTCGCAGCATGGAAGTCACGTGCATGAGGTACGATGCCGGGCTTCCGACTGCGGCTCAGGACTTGAGGCCGCTCATCCATCCCGCAACACGCCGAAAGCATACCCCCCACCCCCGAGGGAGGAAAGAGTCAAGGTCCGCCCAAGTCCATGATGACTCACCCCTTGGACTCTCAGGTTGCGGCCCGTCTGCTCCGTCGCGTTCTTGCATACCCCGCCGCTCCCTCGTGTACAGTTGCTCGGTGAGCGTTCTCACACCCATTCCCGCACTCATTGCCGCCGCAGTGGCGCTGCCCCTGTTGATTCTTCTCTATTTTCTCAAATTGCGCCGTCGCTCCCTGAAAGTCCCCTCCACCATGCTGTGGGAACAGGCGCGCAAAGACCTCGAAGCCAACGCGCCCTTTCAGCGCTTGCGCATCAACCTCCTCCTCCTCCTGCAGGCCGTCATCCTCATTCTTGTCGCCCTTGCTCTGGCTCGGCCCATGATGGGCCGTACCGCGGACTCGGCCTCTGGAACCATTGTCCTCGTCGACGTCAGCGCATCGATGGGCGCTCATTTTGCGAATTCCAACCAATCTCGTCTCGATCGCGCCCGCGAACTCGCGGCTGCGGTCGCCGGTGACGCCCTCCGCACCTCGGGCTGGCGCGCCTGGTTCGCCGGCTCTTCCGCCGGGTCCTGTGCCGTCATCGATTTCGCCGCCGCCGCCCGCCTACGCTGCGCTCTGACCACACGCAGTGAAGACGTCACTCGCGCCCTCGACGCCGTCACCATCCGTGAGGAGCAGGGGGACCTCGCGCCTGCGCTCGCAGCCGCCGAGTCCGTCCTCGCTGCCCTTCCTCCGAATGCGTCCTCCCGCATCGTCATCATCAGCGACGGCCGTTACGAAAATGACGTCCCGCTTTCCTTCCGCGGCCCCAAGCCCGAGTTCGTGCAGGTCGCCTCCGAATCCGCTCTCCAGCCTCGCAACGTCGGCATCACCGCGCTCGCTGCGCGTTGGGCCGACCAGTCCTCCGCCTCCACCTCCGCCGTCGATGTGTTTGCTCGCCTCATTTCTGTCGGTCCCGATCTCGCTCAGACCACCGTCAAGGTCGAGGTCGATGGCAAGCCGATCCAGGCCCGCGCTGTCCGCTTCACGCCCGTGTCCGACGGCCTGGCCGAAGCCTCCCTCACCCTACGCGTTCCCGCCGATCCCGGCGCTGTGATCCGTGTCGCTCACTCCTCGCCTGATGACCTTCCCCTCGATGACTCGGCCGCCCTGATCCTCCTTCCCCGCAAGCCCGGCCGACTCCTCCTCGTCGCGCCTCAGGCCCAACCCGACTCCTTCCTCCAGCGCGGTCTCGAACTCGTCGCCGGCGCCGACAACCTCACGCTGCTCAGCGCCGACAACTTCCGTGGCATGCAGGGCGCAACGCCCGTCCAGACCGCCGCTCGCTTCTCCGACTTCTCTGCCGTCATCTTCGATCGCGTGACGCCCGACTTCCTCCCACCCATCGGCACCCTCTCCTTCGGCGCGTCCCTTCCCGTGCCCGGCCTCGCGCGCACCGCGCCTGCCCGCCCGCTCTCCCGTCGCGTCTTGTCCTGGGATCGCGTCAGCCCGCTTACCGGCGCCCTCGCCCTCGACGCCCTCGCCGTCGCCGATGCGCACCGCTACACACTCCCCACCGGCGCTTCCTCCCTTGTCCTCGCCGAGGCCGGCCCCGTCATCGCCCAACTCTCCGCCGGCACCTCACGTCAGGCACAGTCCACCCACATCCTTGTCTCCTTCCCCCTCGACCAGTCCAACTGGCCGCTGCTTCCTTCCTTCGTCATCTTCTTAAAGAACTCCGTCGACCTCCTCACCGACTCCGGCGGCTTCGACGCCGGCGCATATCACCGCGCCGATGAATCCTGGATCGCCCGCGCAACATCTCCCGACCTTCCGCGCGTCGAGATTCGTCCCGCTGCCGGTGCCCCCGTCACCCTCCAACCCCTCGCAGACGGTTCCGTCCCCATTCCCCCGCTCGGCCGCGTCGGTATCTACCGCGCCGCCGGCCTCGCCCCGCCCGACAACCAGTTCGCGGTCAATCTCCTTGCCGAAGTCGAGTCCGACCTCCGCCCGGGTCCTCCCCCGATCATCAATCGCTCGCCCGCTCTGCTCCGCTCCGCGTCCGACGTCGCAGCGCGCGAAATCTGGCCGTGGGTCGCCGCCGCAGCGCTCGCCGTTTTGACTCTGGAATGGCTTGCCTACCTGCGCAAGGCCCACGTCTGAACTCGACGCGCCTCTGCCGTCGTTACGCCGATGCGGCCAGTGTCGCGGACGCCTGCATCGAAATCTGCCGCTTGATCGCCTCGATCATCGCGCGGTGCAGCAACGTCCCGAACGGTCCCGGCTTCCCGTTGCCGATCGGCCGCCCGTCCACATGCGACACATTGCCAACCAGCAGCGTTACGCTCGTCGCGAGCACTTCATCCGCCGTCTCGAACTCGTCAATCGAAATCGGCCGCTCAAACACCGGTGCTGCCTGCAGCATTTCCAGCACCACGCGCCGCGTCACCCCATGCAGGATGCTCACCGGCTGCCGATCCGCCGACGTGAACACCTTGCCCCCCTTCACGATGAAAATGTTCGCCGCCGCCCCTTCCGTAATGAACCCGTCGCGATGCATGATGATCTCATCCGCGCCCGCTCCCTGCGCTTCCATCTTGCCCATCACATTCGGCAGCAGGCCGTTGCTCTTGATGTCGCACCGCTTCCACCGCAGATCGGGCCTCAGGATCGCCGTGATGTTCCGCATATCCGCTGCCGCTTCCGCAAGCGACGGCATCGCATCCGCAAATCCGAATACGTTTGGCTTCAGCCCCGCTTCCGGAAGATGCGCCCGCTTGCGCGCCTGGCCTCGCGTCGCCTGCCAGTAGAGGTTCGCGTTCGGCGTCCCGTTCCGCCTCAGCATTTCCATCGACAGCGGCCCCATCTCCGCCGGATCCCATCCTGTGATGCCCGACTCACTCAGGCTGTGCCGGAATCTCTCAATATGCCAGTCCAGGTCAATCGGAACTCCCTCGAATGCCCGCATCACTTCATACACCGAGTCGCCGAACAGCAGTCCCCGGTCCATGACGCTGATCTTTGCATCCGCCGGTTCGACAAAAGTCCCGTTGAGGTAAATCGGCATGTGGAGTCCATTCCAGGAAAGGCGGGTCACGACGGCTGATCATGAAGCATGACGATCACGCTCCTTCTATAGTGATCGCCCATGACCGCCCCTTCCGCTTCAATTATTGATGGCCGTGCCCTCGCTGAGAAGTTTCGCGCCCGGTTTGCAGAGCAGATTCGTGAGATTTCCCGGCGCGGCGGCCACGTCGCCCTCGACGCTGTCCTTGTCGATGAAGCCCCCGCAACTCCTCCCGCCCCGGATGCTTCCGGGTCCGCCAAGCCCGCTGCCGGCTGGGGAGCCAGCGCTTCCGCTGCCCGCGTCTACGCTGAAAACCAGCGCAAAACCTGTGCGGAACTCGGAATCGATTATCGGCTCCATACCCTCCCGCACCACGCCACCTTTGAAGACATCGCCGGTCGCATCCTCCTTCTGTCCTCCGACCCTTCCGTCTCCGCCATCATGCTCCACCTCCCGGTCCCGGCCGGGGTCGATCCCTTCCGCCTTCAGTCCCTCATCGCCGCGGAAAAGGACGTCGAAGGCGTGAACCCGGTCAACATCGGCAACATTGTGTACGGCCGCTCCTCCCTCGTGCCCTGCACTGCCCTCGCCGTCATGAAAATGGTTGAATCCACCGGCGTCACCCTCCCCGGCTCCCACGCGGTCTGCCTCGGCTCATCGGATCTGGTGGGCAAGCCCATCGCCGTCCTCATGATGCGCGCCCGCGCCACCGTGACGACCTGTAATAGCAAAACCCGCGACCTCGCCGCTGTCGCCCGTTCCGCCGATGTGCTCATCGCCGCCGTCGGAAAGGCAGGCTTGGTCACTGCCGACATGGTGAGGCCCGGCGCTATTGTCATCGACGTCGGGGTGAATCGCGTTACCGATCCCAAAACCGGCAAGAAAGTCACCGTCGGTGACGTCGACTTTGACCCAGTGCGCCAGGTGGCCGGTGCCCTCAGTCCCGTCCCCGGTGGCGTCGGACCCGTCACCGTGGCCATGCTCCTGCAGAACACCGTTGATGCGGCCGCCCGCCGCTGGGCTTCCTGACCAAATCCCGGCCCTCCCGCCGGCGTACTGTTACCGGGGGAAGGCAAAGGAATTCGGGACAACCTCCCGCATTCGTGGCGGCTGACACGCAATCGGCCGCCCCGCCTTGGCTGCGGCCTCCGGGCCGCCGTGTCCCGCCGAACCATGGAGCACGTTCACTGATGCGCCCGATTCATCGTCCGAATGTGTTGCGCTCGCTGCGCCTGGCCGCATCCTGGGGGACCGCCACCGCACTTGGCCTCTTCCTCGCACTTCCTGTCGGTTGCCAGTCCGACCCCGAGGAGAAAAAGGACCTCCCTCCTGAAGTTGAGCGGCCCGAGGTCACCCCCAACCCGCTTCCGCGCTATCTCCGCGGGACCATTCGCTATGAGGCCGAACTCCGCGGATACCGCCCCACCTTTGTCTCCGGCTACGGCATCGTCGTCGGCCTTCAAGGCACCGGTTCCTCAGACACGCCTATCCCCATCCGCGCCAATCTGGAGCGTGAGGCCTCTCGGCTCCTCGAAGACAATCGGATTACCTCCGAAACCCAGCTCACCATTCAGGACATCCTCAATAGCAAGAACACCTCCGTTGTCTTTGTTGAAGGGAGCATTCCTCCCGGTGCCCCTGCCGGAACCACCTTTGACGTCAAGGTCTCCGCGCTTCCCAGTACCAGCACCACCAGCCTCGAAGGTGGTCGCCTCTGGACAGTCAAAATGCAGCGCGGCATCGTCAGCCCCACGGGACCGCTCCGCGATGCGGTCGCTCAGGCTCGTGGCGATGTGCTCATCAATCCCTTTGTCTCACTTCGTGTGCCCACTCGTCCCAGCGATGATCCTGATACGGCTCCCGCGCTGGCGTCTCCGGAACCCGCGCCACAGGATTCTGCTGATTCCTCCGCCGCTCCCTCCGATTCGCCTCCCAAGTTGGAGGACCCAGGACTCGTGCTCCCGCCCGCCGAGCCTTCTCCGCGCGGCTCAGACGTCGATGTCGACTTTCGGGTCGGCCGCATTCTCAATGGCGGTGCGACCACCGAGGACATGCCCCTCGTCGTGACGCTCTCGACTCCCAACTTCAGCCGCGCTCGCGCCATCGCCGACGCCATCAATCAGCGCTTCGCTCGCGAGCCGGGTCAGAACGGGCCCACCGCCGTCCCGGTCCAGGGTCGCACGGACGAACAATTGCAGATCTTCGTGCCTCCCTCATGGAGTACCCGCACCGATGATTTCGTGCAGATCCTTATGCACACCCCGATTCAGCGCGCTGCCGCTGACAGGTACGCCAACAACCTCGTCACCTGGGTGAAGGAATCACCCATTGACGCCTCTGAGATATGCTGGATCTGGGTGGGCATCGGTGAACCCGCTCTCCCTGCCATCCAATCTCTGTATACCTACTCCGAGGCTGTCCCGCGCATCGCCGCCCTGAAGGCTGGTGCAAAACTTGGCGACCCTCTCGCTGTTCGTCCCCTCGCCGAGGTTGCCGCCAACGCGGAAAGTGGGATCCGTGTCAACGCCATCGAACTCCTCGGTGAACTCGGCGCCGGCAGCACCAACGTTCGTGTCAGCGCCGCCCTGCGCCCGTTGCTCGATGATGATGACCTCTCCGTCCGTCTGGCCGCCTTCGAAGCCCTCGACAAGATTCGCGATCCCAGCGTCCGTCGTGTGCCGCGCGGCGAAATCGACGGCTTCGACCTCTGCACCGTCCCCTCAATCAAGCCTCTCATCTATGTGACTCAGCAGAAAGCCCCGCGCATTGTCCTCTTCGGCCCCGACCAGGCAATCTCCCGCCCCGTCATCGCATCCGCATGGGACGACCGTCTCATGGTGATTGGCGAGTCCTCTTTCGATCCGCTTCGCGTGTTCTACCGGCCTGTGGGCGATGCGGAGGGTCAGACCTATGAAGTCCCCTCCGACCTCATCTC
>JBGASM010000003.1:137246-237547 GCA_044229655.1 Phycisphaerales bacterium
CGCGGAAAAACCCCTCTCAGGTGAAGCGGGTCTGGGATTGAGTTACGCCGAGACTCTCGGTGCTCTGTACGCCCTTAATCAGGGCAAGGCCATCGCCGCGCCCCTCGTCGCCGAGCGCGATCAGCTGACGGCGCGGATTCTTTCCGGCCGCCGCGGCGAACGCCCTCTGGCTCGCCCCGAAACCGAGTTGTCCGGCGAAGGTCAACCTGCCACTCCGAGCTCCGAGGGTGCGCAGGAACCCGATCCCGCTGCCGATCCTGCCGCTTCCGATGACCAGCCTGACCGCTGATCCCGCAGCGAGGCAAGCCGCGCAATGATCTGCAGCGCGTTAAGCGCTGCTCCCTTGCGCAGTTGATCTCCACACGCAAGCAGCGACCACTGCCGCGTCCGCCCGTCCGCTCCCTGTGCGGTCCCCGGATCAGGCCGTATCCGACCAACCAGCACCTCGTCGCAGCCGCTCGCGCGCAGCGGAGTCGGAAAACGGTTGTTGGCCCGGTCGTCGATGATCCTGACGCCTGTCGCGTCCGCAAGCGCCCTCCGCACCTCTGCCTCACTGGCCGCCTCATCAAGTGTGACCGTCACCGCCTCCGTATGGGCCCGGAGCACCGGCACCCGGATGCATGTTGGCGAAACGGACAGTTCCGGCGCGGCCCAGATCTTCCGCGCTTCCTCGATGATCTTGCGCTCCTCGCCGTTCACCCCCGTCTCAGTTTCCACCGCTGAGTCGTGGCTGAACAGGTTGAATGCGCACGGCTCGCGGAACACTGCCGGCCTGGCCTCTTCTCCTCTCAGCACCGCTCCCGCCTGTGCCTGCAGTTCATCCATCGCCGCTTGCCCCGCTCCCGAAACCGCCTGGTAGGTTGACACGACGATCCGCTTCACGCCGAACGCCCGCCGCAGACCCTCCAGCGCCACCAGTAGGATGATCGTGGAGCAGTTCGGGTTCGCGATGATCGATGGTCGCTCTGCCGCTTCCTCCAACAGTGCGCCATTGATCTCCGGCACCACCAGCGGTATCCCCGCGCGCATCCGGAATGCCGAAGAGTTGTCGACAACCCACGCGCCTCGCTCGACAAACGCCGGGGCATACTCCCGTGCCGCCTCGGCGTTCGCCGCATGCAGCACGTACGCTGCCTCCGGCAGCCGACCTCCCTCCACGCTCACCAGCGGCAACCGCTCGCCCCCAAACTCCACGCTCTTTCCTTCCGACCGCGCTGAAGCGCACGCCACGATCTGCTCGGGCCGCACCTTCCACTCCTCCAAAATGCGCAGCGCCTCCCGCCCCACCGCGCCCGTCGCCCCCACGATCGCCAGCCGTTCCGTCCCCAGGTCAATCGACATGTCCGGCTCCTTGCAGTTGGGTTGCGTCCTTCGTCCTCGGCGCCGCTGCGCTGCCGGTCCGCTCAAGCGCCCGCGTGAGGTCCAGCCACAGATCCTCCACATCCTCGATCCCCACCGACAGGCGGATCAGGTCCGCAGGCGGCGCATGCCCTGCCCGCAGCTCCGCCGGCACGCTCGCATGCGACATGCAGGCCGGCATGCTCACCGTTGACGTCACGCTCCCGAAACTCACCGTGTTGCGAAACAGCCGCAACGCGCGGATGATCTCCGCAGATCGCTCCACGCTTCCCGTCGTCACGCTGATCACCGACCCCGGCCCGCGCGCCTGCCGCCGCTGCACCTCGTGTCCCGCGTGCCTCGCCAGCCCGGGGTAAAACACTCCGCCGATCTCCTCGTGCTGCGCCAGTCGTTCCGCCAACGTCCGCGCCGATGACTGCTGCCGTTCGACCCGCAGCGCCAGCGTCTTCAGCCCGCGCAGCAGCAGCCACGACTCCATCGGCGCCAGCGTCGCTCCCTCGCCGTTCTGCACCAGCCCGATGGTCTCCGCCACCTCCTCATCGCTTGTGCATACCACGCCCGCCGTCACATCCCCGTGCCCGCCCAGGAACTTCGTGGCCGAGTGCACCACCACGTCCGCTCCCAGCCGCAGCGGATTCTGCAGCCACGGCGACAGCATCGTGTTGTCCACGCACACCCTGATCCCGCGCTCCCTGCACCGTGCCGCGATCCCCGCGACATCACAGATCGTCAGCAGCGGATTCGCGGGCGTCTCCACATACGCCAGCCTTGTCCGCGCGCTCGCCGCACTTGCAAACTCCTCCGCATCCCCCGCATCCACATATCGCACGCTGATCCCGAACCTCGGCAGGATGCGCGAAAACAACCGGAACGTGCCCCCGTACAACTCCGCTCCCGCCAGGATTTCATCCCCCGCCTTCAGCAGCCGCGTCACCGCCGTGATCGCCGCCAGCCCGCTCGCAAACGCGAACCCGTGCTCGGCTCCCTCCAGGTATGCCAACTGCGCCTCGAGCACCGCCCGCGTCGGGTTTCCGCTCCGCGTGTAGTCATACGCGCCGAACTCCAGCGGCGACTCCTGCTCGAACGTCGCCGTCTGGTACAGCGGCGTTGCCGATGCGTGAAATGGATCGCCCGGCCCTGCCTCAAAATTCACGAGTCGTGTTGCTGCTTTCATGATGCCAGTACCTCCTCCGCGCGCTGCGTGACCGGCCGTCGCGCCCTGGTCGCCCTGCTTCGCCCCTCGCGCCGCAGCCTGAGCAGGTCTCCGACAATCGACTCCGCCGTCGGCCATCGTCCTGCTCCTTTCCCCGACAACGTCACCCGTCCCGCCTCCGCCGTGTGAATCACCACCCGGTTCCATGCCCCCGGCACATCAAACAGTGCATCCCCGCGCGTCACGAGGCACGGTGCAACGCTGATGCGCACCCTGCCCTCGCGTTCCTCTGCCTCCGCTGCCAGCCGGATGACCCCTGCCGTCCGCCGCGCGCGCTCGATCAACTCGGCCCCTAATCCTCCAATCCCCTGCACCTCCACATCCTCCATCGCGACCCACCGGCCGAAGGCCGCATGCGCCATGAGAACCCCCTTGGCGGCCGCATCAGCCCCCTCGATGTCCGCCGCCGGATCCGCCTCCGCATACCCGCGCCGCTGCGCCTCTGCCAGCGCGGCCGCAAAGCTCTCACCCGCCGCAATCCGGTTCAGAATGTAATTGCTCGTTCCATTGACAACTCCCTCCACCTTTCGAATCCGAACTCCTTCAGCCCGCAGTCCGGCAATGTTCTCCAGGATCGGCGTCACCCCGCCCGCCGCCGCCGAGTACGCCAGCGTCGCCTCATGCTCTGCCGCAAGCCTTGTGAGGTCCTCGCCGTGCGCCGCGACCACGGCCTTGTTCGCCGTCACGACCGCGATGCCCTGCGTAAGTGCCTCCGCGATCAACTCCCGTGCCGGCGTGATCCCCCCGATTGTCTCCACCAGCACATCGCACTCCGATGCGATCGCCTCCCGCGCATCACCCGTGAGCAATTCCTCTGGCGCCTCCGCGTTGTGCCGCTCCGGCCGCGCGACCGCCACGCTGACGATCTCGAAGTCCTCCTCCAGCCGCCGCACCCGCTCCCACACGCCCTTGCCGACGGTCCCCAGACCCAGCAGCCCGATCCGCAGCCGCCGTGCCGCTGGTCTCGTTCGTCCAAACTCGCCTCCGCGCTGCTGACCTGCCCACTCAATCGCGTGCCGCCCGATGCACGTTGCGTCACATTGATTCAGCCCTGCCACCTCGAATTCCAACCCCCGGTCGCGCGCAAACGCCACCGCCTTGTGCTGCACGATCCTTCCATCCAGCCGCAGCGCATCCTCCCAGCCCAGCCGCGCAAATCGTCGCGGCTGCCTGCCGTCCGTGCGCGCCAGCGCGGGGTCCCACTCATACAACCCGTCCACGTCCTTGATCAGCCTGCACCGTGCCCGCAGCCCCGCCGAAACCAGCCGCTCTGCCAGGAAGATCGCGGTCAGATCTGACCCTCCCCGCCCCAGGAGCGCCGTGGCCCCGTCCGCCCCAATGCCGATGAATCCGGGAACCACCACCAGCCCCGTCTCCTCCAGCAGTCGGCGCACCTTTTCCCGGCTTACTTGCACCGGCAGCGCATCCTCGCCTGGCCCCTGTACGAGCAACTCAATCCGCGCTGCATCCGCCACGTGCGCGGCGATGCCTGCCTTGCTGAGCGCAAGCCCCAGCAGAGCAGCGCTCGTCGCCTCCCCGGTAGCCAGCAAGGCCGCCCGCGCTTCCGTCTGCTCATCTGCCTCGCAGTACCTGTTCGCCTGCGCCAGTAGCCGGTCAGTCACACCCCCCAGCGCCGACACCACCGCCACCACGCGCCACCCGTCCCGTCGCCATCGGTGAATCTCATGGACCACCGCCGGCAGCGACTCCTCCGACGCCAGCACGCTCCCGCCGAACTTGAGCACAATCGTCCGCACGCCCCAGTCGCAATTGCAGTTGCCGATGTCGCTCACTGTCCACCTCCTGTCGTCAACAGCGCATCCTCACGGCGCGCTGCCTTTGCGCGCTCTTCCGAGATCACGCTGAGCGCCTGCGCCAGGTCCGCAATCACGTCGCGTGGATGCTCCAGGCCCACCGACAGGCGGATAAGCCCCTCCGAGATACCGATCCGTTCTCGCTGCTCCCTCGGCACGTCGCCATGCGTCATCGTGACCGGGTGCGTGACCAACGTCTCCACCGCGCCCAGGCTCTCAGCCAGTCGACACCTCCGCAGCGCATTCATCACCCGCACCGAGTCCTCTGTGCTGCCCCGGATTTCAAAAGCGAGCACGCCCCCATGCAGCGCTGTGCCCTCGCTTCCCTCTCGATGCTGCCGCTGCGCCAGGGCCCATTGCGGGAATGACCGCAGACCCGGATAATGCACCACCTTCACCGCCTCATGTCCTTCAAGCCACTCCGCGACTTCCGCGGCATTTCGCGAGTGCTCGCGGATGCGCACCGGCAGCGTCTTCACACCGCGCAAGGTGAGCCACGCGGCAAACGGCGACTGGATCGTCCCCAGCGTCTTGCGCACGAACCGCAGCCGCTCCAGCAGCCGCCCGTCGCGCGCCACGATGGCGCCGCCCACCGCCGCGTTGTGCCCTTCAATGTGCTTGGTCGTCGAGTAGATCACCACATCGGCGCCCAGGTCCAGCGGCCGCTGCACGACGCCGGTCAGAAACGTGTTGTCCACGGCCAGGATCGCACCGGCGTCACGCGCGCAGGCCGCCGCGCCCGCGATGTCCGCCAGTTTCAGCGTCGGGTTCCCCGGCGACTCCAGGAGGATCAGGCGCGTGTTCTCGTTCACCGCCGCCGCGATGTTTCGCGCGTCGCTCGTGTCCACGCACCGCGCCGTGATCCCGAAGTCGTTCAGGATCTGGTGCAACAGCCGGAACGAACCGCCGTAGATCACTTCCGAGTGGATCACCTCATCGCCCGCTTTAAGCGTCCCCAGCAGCAGCGTCGTCAACGCTGACAGGCCCGACGAGCAGCACACCGCGGGCGGCGCATCTTCCAGCGCGCCCAGCGCACGCTCCAGGGCGGCCACTGTCGGGTTGTCCGCTCGGCTGTACGAGTATCGGGCGCTCGATCTGCACGCGCCGACTCCGCCGATCTCCTTTCGTACATACGTCGTCGCTTGCACCAGCGGCGCGATGATCGCCCCGGTGATCGGGTCCACCTCCTCGCCTCCGTGGATCGCACGCGTCTCGATCGCGGGCGCACCGGGCCACCCCTCCGAGCCTTCCGGCTCCGGCGGGCTGTCGCCTGCATCGTCAAACTCCAGGGACGGTCGGGGGTCCGCCTCCGACACACGTGAATTGGTGGAACGGTCGGTCGGGACAAAACGGGCGCTTGGCATGGGAGCAAACCTCCATCATGCCATCGCGAGTCGTCTCGTTGTTTGGGCAATGGTGCCCGACCAACGCTGGTCAGGCATTTTTTGCTTCTGCGCCGTCCGTGTGCTCCTGCGCTTGCCGCATTCGCACCCGTCGTGCTTCAGCCCCATCGCTGCCTGTCGCTTCGGACCAGGCCGCTCGGCACCGCGGCGACGTCATGTCACGTCGCTCGGTTGCCGCTGGGATGAATCCTGCCTGCGTCTCTCAGTCTCCCGAGGTCCGCCTCAGTCTCATCCCGAGACTCTTGATGGCGGGCGAGAATATTCATCGTTGCCGCCATCGTCAAGCGTGTGGGGTTCGAATGGCTGCCCAGGGTCAGGCTGGTTCCCATGGCAGATCGTTTCGCGCCAGCGCTGTGCGGCACGCGCTCGTGTCCACCCCGCGCTGCGCATCCCGATCGAGCGGCAACTCCCGCTCCACCAGGTCCGCCGTCTCCGCGATCAGGTCGCGCAGATCGACGACTGCCTGACGCCGTGGCACGTGCCACAGGCCTTCGAGCCGACGCGCGAAATCGCGCGGGGCGATCGTGAGTGTCTCGTAAAACCGTCCCACCCGCTTGAACTGAAACGTGCTGAAGTACCGCCTGCTGAGTCCCGCGCACACCCCGATCAGGTTGAACGATGACTCGAGCAGCGATTGCCGGAACCACAACTCGCTGTCGCGCACTTCCAGTCGGTCGTTGACTCCCCACAGTGCAAAAAACTTCAGATGCTGGCGCACCATCGCGACCCGCAATTCCTCGGGATACTCGCGCAGCGTTGCCTTCCATCGCTCCAGTCGCTCCGCGCCCATCACCGGAACTGCCGCAAGTGTCCCCGACATCGCCTTGTGCAGCGGGCCGCCGGGGTCTTTGCCTGCCAGTGTCTCGCGCATCTGTCGCTCCCACTGCGCCACCGTGGTGTGCACAAACTGGCACTCGATTCCCTCCACCCGGAACGACTCGATGAACTCACTTTCTGCGTAACTCCCCAGCGACCACTGCAGTGGTGAGGCCGTAAGTGTCCCGCGGACGGCGCGAATGACTTCCTCCGCTGGGAACGCGTCGTAGTACACAATCATGTCCAGATCAGAGTGGAAATCAGACAGCCCCTCCGCGCTCGAGCCGGTGATCACCGCGCACGCCGCGCCCGGCAACTTGCAATACGGCGCGAGCACTCGCATTCCGACGTCGAGCAGATACTCAGAGGCGTTCACCCGTGGCACAACCTCATCATTGCCCTCCGCCGCCAGAATCACAACCGGGGAATGCGGCGGACCCTGAATTCGAATTGGCGCTGCGGACGGAGACAATGCTGAAAGTGCGGGGGGCGGTCGCATGCTGCCACAGATGATCTGCGCGCCGACCCCTGTCCAAATTCACGGCCTTGGGCCCGGACGCGGCGGCCACGGCTCACGGGGCTGGGTCAGCATTGGTCATGATCATGGCCATTTCTTGCAAAATTCGCCCAAAAGAATTCGATTTTGCTTGCCGCCTGCTCACGCCTGCAACAAAATCGCCCTCAACTGCATTCTGGAGCCTGACATGCGCTTCACCTCCCATACCGCTGCCTTTGCTTCACTTCTCGGTCTTTCCGCCCTGGCGCTCGCCGCCGCCCTGGCCTGGCAGGCCCCGCCCGACTCTCCGTTCGATGCGTACGCCGACAACCGCATGCTCCCACCCGCGCAGGATGCCAAGGTCGCGCTGGGCAAAGCCCTCTTCTTCAACGCCCGGCTCTCCGAGCCCGACGGTCAGTCCTGCTCCTCATGCCACGCACCCGGCGCAGGCTTTGCCGATCCTGATCAGCGCATCCCCACATCCGAAGGCGTGATGCCGCGCCGCTTCGGGGCCCGCAACACACCCACAGCTGCATATGCCGCCTTCGTTCCTCCCTTCCACTTTGATCCCAATCAGCGCAAGTGGATCGGCGGTCAGTTCCTCGACGGCCGCGCGCTCGACCTGGTCGAGCAGGCCCAGGCGCCCTTCGTCAATCCCATTGAAATGCACAACGAGAGCAAGTACCTCGTGGTGCGCGATGTCGCCCGTCAGGACCGTCTCGCGGAACTCTTCCGCTACGTGTACGGGCCTGACTCCCTCGACCCCGAGCACGCGGATGAGGCGTACGTGAGTATCGCCGACGCCATCGCCGCCTTTGAGCGCAGCCCCGAAGTCAATCGCTTCTCGTCGCGCTTCGATGCATATTTCCGCGGCGAGGGCGAACTCACCTCCATCGAACTCTCGGGTTTGGCGATCTTCAACGGCCGAGGCAATTGCTCCTCCTGCCACACCATGGAACTGCAGGAAGGCTCGCCGCTGCCGCTGCTGACCAATCACACCTACGCGAACATCGGCACTCCGCGCAATCCGCGCAACCCCTTCTATTTCATGCCCCCCGGCATCAACCCCGACGGCGAGAACTTCATCGATCTCGGCCTTTACAACACAGTGCTGCCGCTGGACCCGGCCCATGCGGATCTTGAAGCGGGCAAGTTCCGCGTTCCCACGCTGCGGAACGTGGAACTGACTGCGCCGTATGGACATAACGGCGTGTTCAAGACGCTCAAGGAGGTTGTGCATTTCTACAACACGCGCGATGTGGCCAGCGAAGGGTGGGCGGCGCCGGAAGTGGCGGCGAACATGGACACCACCAACATGGGCAACCTGGGCCTGAGCGAGGCTGAGGAACGCGCGCTGGTCGCCTTCCTAAAGACATTCACGGACCAACCCTGAGGCGATTCCGGGGAGAGTCGGAAGTGCGTAAGTCCTTTGGGCGGGGTGGAGGCGTGCGCACGAGGGGGGCACCACAAAATCAGGTTGGTGCGCACGGAGGAGTGCGCCGGGAGCAAGGAAAAGAATTTTGGCGCGATCTCTTGCGGGAAAGCGGGCAAAACGGTTTTTGCAGCGCGGGGTTTGCACGGGTTTTTCCTGATCTCGGCGAGTTTTCGCGGGTTTTGCCGGGTTTTCGCGCGCTTGTGGGTCCGGGATAACGGGGGGTATGTCGCATTCGTGCGCGCGCCGGAAATCCGCCGATTTTGGATTTGCTTTTGGGCGCGCCAGTGATTTGCGGGCAAAGAGAAGGAACGGGGGAGCGGGCGATCGCAGTACGATTCGGGACCACCATGGCCAGCGAATCTTCCGATCGGTCCGACAGTGACCCTGAGCGCATCGCCAAGTACAACGCCGCATACAGCGCGCAGGATGATTTCATCCACGCGCCCAATGCGTTCCTGGCAACCTGCCTGACGCGCATCAGCGGCGCGGGCGGGATGCGTGAGGGCGCGACCGCGCTGGATGTGGGTATCGGGCAGGGGCGCAACGCGCTGCTGCTGGCGCGCGCGGGCTATGACACGGTGGGCATTGATTTCAGCGCGGTCGGCGTCGACGCGGTGCAGTGCGAAGTGAAGAGACTGGGCGTGACGAATCTGCGGGCTGAGGTGGCGGATGCGACGAAGTACGACTTCGGCTGCGAGCGGTGGGATGTGGTGACGCTGCTTTATTATCCGCTGCCGATGCTCATCATCGAGCGTCTGAAGCGCGCGGTGCGACCGGGCGGGCACATCATCATGGAGCGCTTCACGCAAAAGCTGCTGGAGGATGTCGGGCCGGATGCGGAGGAAGGGAGGCGGGTCAACCCGATGCTGGGCAGTCTGAGTGACTGGCACCTGCTGCATTACGAGCACGATGTGCACCAGTCGGACTGGCACTGGAAAGGCGAGAGCCCGACGGGGCTGATTGTGCGGGCGCTGGCGCGCAAGCCGGGGTGAGAAGTCAACGCGACGTGTGCGCGGAGTCTGAGGGGGAAGACCGCCGTGGGATCAGGGGGCGGCGGGCAGCGGGGGCGCTGATGAGCGGTGTGTGAGGATGATCCAAGCGAGGCAGGCGGCGGCCATGACATCAAAGCCGAGGCAGAAGCCGGGCCACCACGGTGGGACGCCGGGATTAGAAATGATGTGCGGGTGGAGGAGGTCGAACACGCCGTGACCGGCCAGTCCCGCGACGAGGATCCATGGAGTGAGGCGGAAGCCGAGGGCGGCGAGGATGAGGAAGGCGGCGATGGCGATGGATTCGCGGAGCAGTGCGGGGACAGAGCCGCCCAGGACGGCGAAGAGGGCGTAATAGGTGGCGACGACGATGAGGACTGCGGAGTAGAAGGCGCGCTGGCGGTCGAGCCTGACGAAGCGGGCGTAGAGAGCGACGAAGAGGGCGAGGATGACGCCGATGAGGATGGGCAGGAGGGGGGGGGGGCGAGAGGGGGAGGGAGGAATGGGGGCGATGCTAGAAGTCGTTCTGCATGAACCACCCGCGCAGGGCTGCCATGTAGGGCTCGGGCTGGTCGTAGTTGGCGATGTGCGCTGCGTTGGGGATGACGACCACTCGGGCGTGGGGGGCGAAGGACGCATAGTACCGAGTCGTTGCGGGCGTCGCCTCATCATGCTCGCCGCAGATGAAGAGGATCGGTTGTGTCAGTGCGCGCAGCTGCTCGGTGACGTCGACATCTTTGAGCGAGCCGGTGACGGTGAACTCGCTGGGCCCGCTCATGGTCATGTTCACCGGCGCGCCCATGCCCTCCATCGCGCGGTTGAGAGGTTCGGGCCAAGGGTCGAGCCGACACACATAGCGGCTGTAGAAGAGCTGCATCGCCTCCTGATATGCCTTGCTGTCGGTCTGCCCGCTGCGCTCGGCGTCGAAGATGGCCTTGGACACATCGGGTCCCAGGGCAGCGATGAGCCCACGCGAGTCGGCGACCCATCTTGGGACGCTCAAGGCCGGTCCGGCGAGGATCACGCCGCGTACGTTGACGGGGGAGGAACCTCCTAAGCCTGAGAGATAATCGACCGCGAGGATGCTGCCCCATGAGTGACCATACAGGATGACTTCATCGAGACCGAGGGCGGAGCGCACCTGATCAAGCTCACGGGCGAAGCGCTCGCGATTCCACAGCGAGGGATCATCGGGCCGGTCCGAAAGGCCGCAGCCAAGCTGGTCGTAGAAGATCACCGGCCGCTCATCGCTCAGCAGTTCCAGGTTTTCGAGATAGTCGTGGGGAATGCCCGGTCCTCCATGGAGCACCAAGAGCGGGGTTCGCATGCCCCCCCTCTCCCTGCCGCCCCCGCCCCCCCCGCCCCGCACGGTGTACCAGATGCGGCCGCCTTCGTCGGGGATGTAGCCCGAGGCGGGCCTGCTCAGGACGGCTCGAGCCGAAGGCGAAACGGCGGGGTCGGCAGCACAGCCCGACAGCAAGGCGATCATCATGGCTGCCAGCGCGATGGAAGATCGAACGATGATGATGCTGCAGCGCATGGTTGTCTCCGGCGAAAGAGAAGTTCAGGCATGGTGATGATGAGGATGCGGGGCGTGCCGTGCAAACATTGTACTTCAGCAGTGCATGGGATGCGTGCCGCCTCCTCTGCAACCCCACAGGCTGAAGAGGAAGAGAAGCGCAGCGCGGACTGAGCGGCTAGAGTCAGACTGAGATGAGCAGCACGGAGAAGAGTCCCGTTCCATATCCCTGCCCGGAGTGTGGATACCTGCTCGCGGCAGGAGTGGGACTCAAGTGTCCGGAGTGCGGGGGATTGATTGATGCGCTGCTGCGGGAGCAGTCGGGCATTGAGGAACACAAAGCGCGGTGGGGGCGGTGGGTGGGGTGGCTTGTGATGTTTGTTTCCGGTTGCGCAATCACAGCGACACTGCGGATCGGCGCCGTCTTCGGATTCGAAATCGCCATCCTCGGTGTCATGAGCCTCTGCTGCTTGGTTTTCATGAGCGCGGTCAGCGGCATCGTCGTATGCGGCGGCTGCAGGTGTCCGGTGCGGAGCAGCACCATGGCGGTGAGCATGCTGATCTGTGCAAGCACGGTGTCCATCAGCTTCCTGGTGTTTCCTCTCGCTTGGTATTACTCCAAGCCACCTCAAGACGTGCGCTGGCTGAATGAAGCGCGGTTTGAGGACGCTTATATCGTGAGTGCGGTCTGCTTCGCGGTAGGAGCGATCTGGACGCTGACGAGGTATGCACTCGGACTGACGCCGCACCGCAAACGGCAGGCAGGTTGGTTTCTGGCGCTGACCGGAGCATACGTCGGCATCGGCTTGTGCAGCATGTACGCCTGGTGGCTCGGTCGAATACTCCTGGGGGATTGAGCGCAGCGCGGACTGAGCGGCTAGAGTCAGGCAGAGATGAGCAGGGCGAAAGAGAGCACAATCAGGCGCATCCGGTGGGTGTGGTGGGGGAAGTGGAGCGGGGTGCTCGTCTGTGTACTCATTGTGGGATTGTGGGTATTCAGCGCGTTTCGCGGGATCATTTGGTTGCGTGACGCCTCCGATGGCTCGTCTCGCTTTCTGCTTGTCATGGGTGGAGCGGTTCAATTTCAGACAATGTCCTTTCCAGTCCCAGGCCCGCTTGGAACCAGCCCAACCTCGCGCCCGATCACGACCACGCGATCGGAGTGGGATCTCATCCCGATCGATCCGCCCCGCTGGATCGCGGCCGCGCTGCCACAGTTCGATCAAGGCGGTTTCATCTTTCCCCTTTGGATTCCCATTGTCATGACTGCTCTCCCAACCTGGGGGCTCTTCGTCATCGACAAGCGCAGAGATCGCCACGGCCTGTGCGCGAAGTGCGGGTATGACCTCCGGGGGAACACGAGGGGGAGGTGTCCGGAGTGCGGAGAGGAGGCGGTGATTGTGAAGACGAGTGAGTAGAAGAGAAGAGTGAAGAGGATTGGGTTGAAGACGGTTGGGGCTTGGCCCCCCCCGTTTGGGAAGTCAGGAAGCCGGTGCCGCGCGGCGGAGGCGGAGGGCTGTTTACGTGAATGAACGAGCGCGACGGCCCCAACGGGGAGAGGGAGAAGGAGTAAGCGCCTCACCCCGTTCGAAGTGCAAGAGGAGGAGGGGTGACGTAAAACCCCCTCCCGGCGAAGCGCCACCCTCCCCCACACCGACGAGGCGTCGGAGTGAGAGAGGGGGAAGAGGCGGCAGGCGGGGCGTTGGACATGTCATTCTCCCTCGACGGTCAACCTCACGGTGCCTGCTGAGCGCATGTCCTTGATGATGGATTCGCCGCTGCCGAGGTCGCCGATGGGATCAGGAGGGATGATGGCGACGACTTTCTCGCCGAGGCGGGCCTCTCCGCTGCGGACCCTGGATTCGAAGGCGAGGCATTCGGCGAGCAGGCGGGGGAGGATTTCGGATTCGGGGATGTTGGCGACCTTCTGGCCCTGCACGTAGATGATGCCGCGGCGGTCCCCGGCGAAGACCGCGACATCGGCGCCTTCGGCTTCGCCCGGGCCGTTGACGACGCAGCCCATGACAGCGACCTTGATGGGGAGCTGAATCTCGCGCTCGAGGGTTTTGCGGACATCCTGCACGAGGGTGTAGAGGTCGACCTGAATGCGGCCGCAGGTCGGGCAGGCGATGAGTTCAGCGCCCTTGCGGGTGCGCAGGCCGAGGCAGTAGAGGATTTCGAGGGCGTCCTTCACTTCCCAAGTGGAGTCGTTGGCGTAGGAGATGCGGACGGTGTCGCCGACACCATTGGCGAGGAGGGTGCCCAGGGCGAGGACGCTGCGGATGGAGCCGGTTTCGCGCGGGCCGGCGTGGGTGACGCCGAGGTGAAGGGGGTAATCGAAGCGCTGGCTGATGGCGGTGTAGGCGTCGATGACGAGGGCAGGGTCGATGGACTTGGCGCTGATGACGATGTCATCGAAGTTTCGGGCGTGGAAGATCTCGAGGTATTCCTCGATCTTGGCGATCATGATGGCGATGAGGTGGCCGTGGCGCTGGTTGGAGAAGAACTTGCCGAGTTCGGCGAGGCGTTTTTCGCCTGATTTGCGCTCGATGATGGAGCCTTCGTTGACGCCGATGCGGATGGGGATGCGGGCGGCTTTGCAGGCGTCGATGACCTGGTTGACCTGATCGCGGTCGGCGAGGTTGCCGGGGTTGAGGCGGATCTTGTGGATGCCGGCCTCGACGGCTTCGAGGGCGCGCTGGAAGTGGAAGTGGACATCGGCGACGAGGGGGACGCGGGTTTGATTGAGGATTTCGGGGAGGGCGGCGGTGTCGGCGCGCTCGGGGACGGCGATACGGACGATGTCAGCGCCGGCGGCGGCGAGTTTGTTGATCTCGGTGATGCAGGCGTCGATGTCGTGGGTGTAGCCGCCGGTCATGGTCTGGACGGAGACGGGCGCATCACCGCCGATGCGGACGATGCCGGTGCGGGCGTTGCCGATGGATACCTGACGGGTTTTGCGCCGCGGAGTCATGCGAGGGGGGGAGGGATCGTATTCGCAGCGCGGGGAATGGATGCGGGAGGAGGCTAGTTGGCCTTGGTGAAGTCGCGGCCGCGGATTCCGTTCTTGGTGGGGCCGTAGTACCACCAGGGCATGGGGGCGGAGGTATCGACTCGGGGTGCGTAGGAGCGGAGGAGGGGCTCGAGTGCGGTGGCGGTGGAGATGGCTTTGCTGGCGTGGCCGTCGAAGAAGCCCATGGTGGTGAGGTAGCCGGCGGGGGCGTTGTAGCCCTGGTTCTGGTCCTCGTGGTTGGCCTTGAACTCGTAGAAGTAGACCTTGAGTTCGGGGAACTTGGCCTCGCTCCACTGGATGTAGCGGCGGCCGATGGTTTCGGGAGTGGCGGAGGAGCCGCCGCCGCCGAGTTGGTTTTCAGCGAGGATTTCGGTGACCTTTTCCTCGGTGAACATGAGGGGGTCCCAGAGGGCGGCATCGGTCATGGCGTAACTATTGGGGTAGACGGTGCCGATGCTCTCATTCTCGCGGATTTCGGATTCGATGATGCTCTGGTAGGTGATGTCATCGGGGCAGTAGAAGACGTCGGCGTAGATGGCTTTCTTGGAGTCTTCCTTGGCGATGTGGGCGGCCATACCCCAGAACCAGTAGCGGTTCATGAACCAGTAGGGGATGTTGACGTTGTTCCAGCCGGAGAGCGGGCGGTTGGAACTGCCGGAGACCCAACTGGGGCGGGGGCCGATCTTGAAGGGATTGACGGAGACGACCTCGGGGGGGACGCCGGTGGCGATGACGCCGCCGGACTCGGAGGAGTAGCTGGCGCAGCCGATGAGGATGTTGCGGAGGTTGCCCTGGCACTGGGTGTAGCGGGCGGCCTTGCGGGCCTTGGAGAGGGCGGGAAGGAGGAGTCCGATGAGGAGGGCGATGATGGAGATGACGACGAGGAGTTCGATGAGGGTGAAGGCGGCGCGGGAGCGTCGGAGGGAAGGACGGTTCATGTGTCGGACTCCTGAGATGAGAAGAACGCCTGCGACCGAGGCGACGGAACGCATCAGAAGTGATGCGGAGTCAGAGGACTATACGCAGGGGCGTCGGAGGGGTTTGGCGGGAAAGAGGCCGTATGATCGACGGGCGGGGGAGCGTGATTGCGCGTGTCCCCACCCCCCCCTCACCTCACCACCACCACCACCACCACCCACCCACACATACAGGAGTCGAGTGAATCATGTCCACCGCGACGTCGTACCTGGCTGCGAATCTGCGTCTGTCGATCGGGTATGGAGAGAAACTGGCCGCGGACATTCCTGCGGAGAAGTTCACGTTCAAGCCGCACCCGACGATGAATCATCCGGCGTGGTGTTTCGGGCATCTGTCGGTGTACCCGGACCGGCTGTTTGTCAATGCGTTCGGGCGGCCTGACCTGGCGAAGACGAACGAGCAGTTCGAGAAGTTGTTTGCGGCGGGGACGGAGTGCCTGGCGGACCCGAAGGTGTATCCATCGAAGGAAGAAATCATGGCGCATTTCGTCGGGCGGTACAAGGCGATGGCGGAGTACCTGCCGAGCGTGACGGATGCCACGCTGGAGGAAGTGAACCCGAATGAGAAGATGCGGGAGCGGATGCCCAAGAAGGGGAACGCGGTGTTTTTCCTGTGCGCGAATCACATCATGATGCACCTGGGTCAGGTGTCGTCATGGCGTCGGGCGGCAGGGCTGCCGGGCGTGATGTAATTGGATCGCTATTTCGGGGCGGAGAGGCAGAAGGCGGCCGGAGAGCGGAAGCCGTCGCGGTCGTATGCGCGCAAGGCGAAGAAGTAGTTGTCCTTGCTGACGGGAAGGCGGAACTCGGTGACGAGGCCGACGTCGATGGATTGCTGCCAGTCGAAGGCGGTGGTGTCGCGGATGAGGATTTCATAGCCGGCGAGATCGGGCTCGGGCGAGGCATCCCAGCGGATGAGGGTGTCGGTCGAGAGTTCGCTGGTGATGAGACGGGGATTGGCAGGGGGAGTGGGGGCGTTGGCGAGGTGGACGAGGGCGGCGATGTTGAGACGGGCGACGGAGGCGAGATAGTCTGCAGCGACGAAGGCGGGGAGGTCCCCGTAGGGCTTGCCGTCGCGGGTGGTGACGTTGACGTGCTGACGTGAGTAGTCCTCAGCGGGGACGGAGAAGCGTACAGCGGGGAAGGATGAGTCGTTGAAGGCCATGTGATCGCCGCCGCGGAGGAAGCGGTCCTGGCGGAAGGTGAGGCGGGGGGCGAAATCGGAGAGCGCGAGGCGTTCGCGGCGGGCGACGTAGGCGACGTAGCGCGCGAGCTCACGGCTGGGAGAGTCGTTTTCCATGCCATTGGCGCGGATGGCGGCGAGCTGCTCGGCGGAGGGATTGCGCGGAAGGGCTTCGGAGAAGAGGCGGACAAAAGTGCGGGAGTCGGTGGCGGCGTGGGCGCCGGGGGCAAGGGACTCGCGGGAGATGAAGAGTGGGCTGGGGTCGCCGACGATGTCGTTGCTGAGGACGCCGAGGATGCGGTCGCCGCGCGCGGCGGCGGATTCGGCGTGGTACTTCGCACCGAGGAGTCCCTGTTCCTCGGCGGCGGTGCAGAGGAAGACGAGGGTGGCGTCGAGTTTGGCGCGGCTGAGGATGCGGGCGGCTTCGAGCACGACGGCGGTGCCGCTGGCATCGTCATTGGCGCCGGGGGCGTCGGCGACGGGGTCCATGCGGTCGCCGTTGATGGTGTCGTAGTGGCCGACGATGTAGTAGCGGCGTGCGGCGGCCTCGGGCATGGAGCCGGGGAGGATTGCGAGGACGTTGACCAGATGCGCGCCGTCGGGGAGGCGCTGCACAGCGGGGATGTCAAACTCCTCGAATTGGACCTGAAGCGCGGAGGCGGCGGGGTCGGAGTCGCGGAAGGATTCGAACTGGGACTTGAGCCAGCGGCGGGCAGCGCCGGTGCCGCGGGTTGCCGAGTCGGGGTCGGAGAGGGTGTGGCGCGTGCCG
The DNA here is from genome assembly GCA_044229655.1 of Phycisphaerales bacterium. Taxonomy (GTDB): domain Bacteria; phylum Planctomycetota; class Phycisphaerae; order Phycisphaerales; family UBA5793; genus JBGASM01. The sequence goes on from JBGASM010000003.1 coordinate 154,233, forward strand.
AAGGATGCGAGGGTCTCGACGGAGCGCATCAACTCGGCGGGGCTGACGGCGTGGATGACGGCATCGGCACGAGGGGCTTCGGGAGCGGGCTGGAACTGGGTGAGGAGGACGGGGGGGAGAGCGAGAATGGCGAGGGAGTGCATTCAGCAGTGTAAGCAGGCGGGAGAGAAAGCGGTGAGGGTGGGATTCGAACCCACGGTACCCACAGGGGGCACACCGGTTTTCAAGACCGGCCCTTTCGGCCGCTCAGGCACCTCACCGGAAGGGGCGAATTGTACGGAAGAGCGGGCAGTGCGGCAGGGCGGGGGCGGATACGCTGTGCAAGGAGTGCTGCATGAAGGAGCGTTACGTGGGAAAGCGATGGATTGTGTCGGCGGCCGGGGTGTTGGGGTTGGCAGGATTGGCATTGGCGCAGGATGGGACGCCGATGGAGCAGGGTTTGACGGTGCGGGTGTATGACATTCAGCGGCCGATGGAACGACTCGCGGCTCTGGGCGCGGACCAGACGCCCAATGTCGACTTCAAGGCGGAGCGCATCGACTTCGCCTCGGAGCAGGAGATGCGCGGGCCGGCGGACTACTTCGTTGTCCAAGCGTTGGGGGCGATTGAGGCGAAGGTGGCAGGGAGGTATGAATTCCGCCTGACGTCGGATGATGGGGCGCGGATGATGGTGGATGGGGAGCGGATCATTGACAACGACGGCATTCACGCTGCGTCAGGAGTGGAAGGCGGAGTGGACCTGAGCGCGGGGATACACCGATTCGAGATCATGATGTTTGAGAATGAAGGGGGAGCGGAGCTGCGGCTGGAATGGAAAGAGCCGGGGGCTGCAGCGTTTGAGGTGGTGCCGGCGGATGCGTTCCGGATTGAGAAGGGGGTGACGCGGGTCGTGTCGCCGGGGCGAAAGACGCTGCTGGATGGAAGGGAATCGCTCAAGCCCGGGGATGGGATGCAGGTGGAGGGCGTGCATCCGGGGTGGGCAGTGGAGGATCTCCGGCCAAAGGGATTTGAACCGCAGGTGGGCGGGATGGATTTCCTGTCGGATGGAAGGCTGGTGGTTTCGACGTTCACGCCGCTGAACAACGGGGTGTTTCGCACGGAGCCGAATGGGAGTCTGTGGGCGCTGTCGGGGGTGATTGACGGAACGCCGGAGACGATCACCTATGAGAGAATCGCGGAGGGATTTCAAGATCCGCTGGGGGTGAAGGTGGTGGGTGGGGACATTTATGTTGCGGATCGGAACGAGATCACGCGACTGCAGGACAAGGATGAGAACGGATCGTTCGAATCGAGGGAAGTGTTTGCGAGCGGGTGGGTGAGCGACAACTACCACCACTTCACGTTGGGGCTGATCGAGCGCGAGGGGTGGCTGTATGCAACACTCTCAACGTCGATCTATTTCGAGAACACAATCAAGGAAGAGGGAGTGGTGGGCGAGGTCGTGTCCTTCAATGGGCCGAATCCGGCGCATCGGGGAACATGTTTCCGTGTGAACCTGAAGACGCGGGAGGTGCAATACCTTGCGGGGGGATTCCGGACGCCCAATGGAGTGGGGATCGGCCCGGAGGGGGAGGTGTTCGTGACGGACAACCAGGGGGCGTGGCTGCCGGGGAGCAAACTGGTGCACATGGTTTCGGGTCGGTTTTACGGGCATTACAACGGACAGTCGGAGCAGAAGAGCGATCGGTATCCGCAGGGCGGAGTTCCCGCGCTCAACAGCGAGAAGGGTGTATCGCCGCCAGCGGTGTGGCTGCCGCAGAACGAATGCGCGAACTCACCGACGCAGCCGATTTTCATCAAGGAAGGCGTGTTCGATGGGCAGATGTACGTCGGGGAGCTGACGATGGGAGGAATTCGCCGGGTCTTCCTCGAGCGGATCAACGGCGAATTTCAGGGGGCAGTGTTTCACTTCACGCAAGGGCTGGAATGCGGCGTGAACCGGCTGATTGAGGGGCCGGACGGGTGTCTGTATGCGGGAGGGACGGGAGCGGACGGGAACTGGTCGTGGCGAGGGACGAGGTTTGGGCTCCAGCGGCTTCGGCCGACGGGAGCAGAAGTGTTTGAGATGCACTCAATCAGCGCGACGCCGGACGGGCTGGTCGTGCGATTGACTGCGCCGACGACGCGGACGTGGCTGGCGGATGCGACGAACTATGAGGTGACGCAGTGGCGATATGTGCCGACGGCGGAATATGGGGGCGAGAAGCATGATGTGCAGCGTCTGCGGGTCGCGCTGGCAGCGCCGTCGGGGGATGGGAAGACGGTGCGGCTGTTTATCCCCGGGCTCAGGGCCGGGAGCGTGGTGCATGTGCGGCTGGGGGATGCGGTGTCGGACCTTGGGGAAGAACTCTGGGCGCACGAGGCGTGGTACACGCTGAATCAGATCCCGGAGGGGGAGGTGACGGTGGTGGAGGAGGCTGCGGTGACGCAGCGGGCGGACTTGAACTGGTTTGCGAAGCCTACGGGAGATTGGATGATCGGGGGGGATGCGAGCATGCGGGGAGATGACCCGACGAAACTGGCGGCGGTTGCGGGTGCGGGCGTGATCGTGAATGGAGCGGAGGGAAGGACGAGCGACCTCTTTACGAAGTTTGATCATGGGGATGTGAGGCTGCACCTGGAGTTCAAGGTGCCGAAGGGGTCGAACTCAGGGGTGTATCTCATGGGGAGGTATGAGGTGCAAGTCCTGGATTCATTCGGCGTGGCGGATCCGCAGTTCAGCGATTGCGGGGGGATTTATCAGAGATGGGACCCCGCGCGGGGAGAGGGGAAGGAGGGATACGAGGGGCACGCGCCACTGGTCAATGCGGCCAGGCCGGCGGGCGAGTGGCAGACACTCGACATTGAGTTTCGGGCGCCGCGGTTTGATGATTCGGGGACAAAGGTGGCCAATGCGCGATTTGAGCGGGTGAGGCTGAACGGAGTGGTGGTGCAGGAGGGGGTGGAGGTGACGGGGCCGACGCGGGCGAGTCATTTTGGAGATGAGCAGCCGTACGGACCCCTGATGCTGCAGGGAGATCACGGGCCGGTGGCGTATCGGAAAGTTCGGCTGGCGGCGCTGTCCTGGTAAGGCCGGAGGGGCTTACATGGCAATGGATTGAGGTGATTTTTCTGACTTAGGAAGTGAGGAATGACGCATGAATCAGAGGAGGGCTCCCGCGCGGGACCCTCTGTCCCAGAACCACAGGTTGGCATGTAGCAGGAGAGAACACAATGAAACGGGCGAGCGTGAACAGGCAGACCATCAGCGTACTCGCAGTGATTGGAAGTGTTTTTGCGGCGGGCCAAGTCGTCATGGCGCAGCCGTCGTTGGCATGGGCGGCGCGGCAGGACGGAGGCGAGTCGGCGGAGGATCTGGCCGGCAGCGTGCGGACGGATGCGCAGGGAAACTCGATCGTGGTGGGGTCGGTGACCAATGCAGCGGGGGACACGGACACGCTGGTGGTGAAGTACGACGTGTTTGGAAACAAGGTGTGGGAGGCGAAGTACGCGGGGCCAGCGGCGGGCAATGATGATCCGTGGGCACTGGCGGTTGATGCCAGCGGGAATGCATATGTGGCCATCAACTCCTGGGGCGGCGCGGCCAACGACGTTGACCTGGTGACGGCGAAGGTGCTTGCGGATGGGACGGTGGCATGGGCGAAGCGGTACAACGGAACGGGATCGGGGGAGGACGCCCAGTATGGGTTTGACATGCTGGGGCTGGACGGAGCGGGGAATGTGTATGTGAGCGGGTACTCGTACAGCAGCACGGGGTACTACGAGTTCGTGACGATTCGGTACAGTCCCGGCGGAGCGCAGCAGTGGGTGCAGAGATATGCGAGTCCGTACGCTTCGGATCCGGATGCGTACGCGTATGGGATGGCGGTGAGCAGCGCGGGGGATGTGTACGTGTGCGGAGAGTCGCGGAACATCATTGGCGACGTGGACTACACGGTGGTGAAGTACAACGCAGGGGGCGCGCAGCAGTGGGCGAAGCAGTATGACGGCACGGCCCATGGTTACGACGGGATGTATCAGTGTGCGTTGGACCCATCGGGAAACCTGGCGGTGGTCGGGATCAGCCAGATCGCGGCGGGGTACACCGCGCGGACGATCAAGATCGATCCGGCGGGCACGCAGTTGTGGGCGGCAGATTATGGAACTGTGGGTTTCAACTACGGGTGGAACGTGCGCTGCGACTCGGGAGGGAATGTCGTGATCGGAGTGGCGCGCGACAGCGGGATCGGATATCAGCTGGACACCGTGAAGTACTCCGCGACGGGATCACTGCTTTGGATCGGGGAGTTGTATTCGCAATGGGCAGAGGACAGCACGCCATCGCAACTCGCGATTGACGACCAGGACAATATTTATGTCGCGGGGACGACCTGGCAGGGATTCGGGCGAGGTGATGACATGGTGCTCATCAAGTACAGCCCGAACGGGGTGGAACAGTGGAATGAGCAGTGGAATGGGGCGGCAAACGGCCAGGACGGCGCGTTTGACGTGACGGTGGACAACCTCAACCAGGTGATCGTGTGCGGGTACTCACTGGGGTTGGGGACTTCAACAGACATGGAAGTGTGGAAGTACCGGCCGGAGAAGGCGGAGTTGACGGTGAACCCGAATCCGCCGGTGCACGGGCAGCAGGCGACACTTACGGTGAGCGCGTTTGAGCCGAATCAGCAGGCGTACCTTGTGTACAGCACAGCGGGATTGGGATCGACGAACGTGTTCGCCCTCGGCGTGACGCTGGACCTTACCAATCCGAAGTTGATCGGCTCGGCGACGACGAATGCAGCGGGGACAGCGACATGGACGGTGAATGTGCCGAATCCTGCAGCGGGCGTCAACGTGTGGTTCCAGGCGGCGCAGTACGGCCAGACGAGCACGGTGCTGGCGACGACGATCCAGTAGGAATGCGGCTGAATTGCGAGGGTGACGGAGGTCGGCACTGCGCCGGCCTCCGTTTTGTTTTGCGCGGGGCGCAGAAGTACCCTTGGGCATGGCGAAAGCGAGCATCGACGATCTGCCGCTCAACGTGCGGACCCCGGAGGAGTGGGCGGCGGGGGCGCTACGGGATGTATTGGCGCTGCTGAATGATCACGCGCATCTGGAGCGGAAGGCGGCGATCAATGCGCTGGAAATGGTGAATCGCTGGCCCGATCCGGTCCCGCCGGAGAACTGGGTGCGGGCGGTGTCCTCAGTGGCGAGCGACGAAGCGGAGCATCTGTCAGTAGTGACGCGGATGCTGGCGCGGCGAGGAGGGAGATTCACGAAGAACCACCGGAATGCGTATGCGATCGGACTCAGAGGGCTGGTGCGGTTGGGAGATGGATCACGCGAACTCATGGACCGGCTGATGGTGTCAGCACTGATCGAGGCGAGGTCGTGCGAACGGTTCTACATGCTGGCGGCCGCAGCGGATGAGGACCGAGAACTGGCGAGCCTGTACAGAGGACTGTGGGCCTCGGAACACGGGCATTACCGACTGTTTCTGGACCTTGCGAGAGAAGTGGAAAAAGAGAGAGTGGTCGAGAAGCGGTGGGAGGAGATGCTGGCGGCGGAAGGGAAGATCATCGCGCAGCAGCCACCGGGGCCGAGAATGCACTCGTGGGTGTGAGACGAGCGGGGGTCAGGACGCGACGATCGTGCCACGGACCTGGCCGAAGCCGACGCGGGGGAGTTTTCCATCGCCGCCACACCAGCCGCGCATGATGATTTCATCGCCGTCCATGAGGAAGCGGCGTTCCTCGCCGGTGGGGAGTTTGAGGGGGTTCTTGCCGCCCCAGGTAATTTCGAGGAGGGAGCCGCGCGAATCTTCGGTGGGGCCGCTAACGGTTCCGCTGGCGTAGAGGTCGCCGACGCGGATGTTGCAGCCGTTGCTGGTCTGATGGGCGAGTTGCTGGCACATGTTCCAATACATGTCGCGGAAGTTGACGTGGGTAATGCGCTGTGGCGGGAGGTTCTTCTCGCGCATGAGAGCAGAGGAGAGCGTTACTTCGAGATTGAGATCGAGATTCCAGTCCCACGCGCCATCGAGATAGGGAAGTACGGCAGGATCGCCGGGGGCGCGAGGGGTGCGGACGCGATAGGGCGCGAGGGCATCGAGCGGAACGACCCAGGGGCTGACGCTGGTGGCGAAGTCCTTAGCCAGGAAGGGGCCGAGGGGAACGTACTCCCACTTCTGGATGTCGCGTGCGGACCAGTCGTTGACGAGCAGCATGCCGAAGATGTGATCCGCGGCGTTACTGATCGGGATGGGAGAGCCGAGCGTATTGGGGACGCCGGCGATGAAGCCGACTTCGAGTTCGAAGTCGAGGGCTTTGCACGGGCCGAAGGAGGGCGCAGGCTGGTCGTCGGGCTTGGTTTGACCGAGCGGCCGTTTCACCGGCGTGCCCGAGACGACGATGGAGGAGGAGCGGCCGTGGTAGCCGATTGGGATGTGCTTCCAGTTGGGAAGGAGGGCGTTGGCGGGATCGCGAAACATGGAGCCGACGTTGAAGGCGTGATGCTGAGAGGAGTAGAAGTCGGTGTAGTCGCCGATCTCGACGGGGAGGTGAAGGGTGGCGTCCTTCATGGGAACCATGACGCGATTGCGCAACGAGGAATTATCCTGAAGGACGGTGAGATCGGATGAGAGCCAGTCGCTGACCTTGCGTCGGACGTAGGACCAGGTGCGCGGTCCCTTGGCGATCAAGGCGTTGAGGCTGGGCCTGGCGAAACAGTCTTCGGCGAGTTTGGCGCCGAGGTCACCCTTGACGGGCACGAGTTCGGGCCAGGCGGTGGCGAGGTCGAGGATGAAATCGCCAATGGCGACGCCGACGCGCCTGGCAGGGCGAGGGCCGACAGTGAATACGCCGTAGGGAAGGTTGTGGAGTGAGAAGTCGCAGGCGGGGTCGTTGGCAGACTCCACCCAACTTTTCATGGCGGGGTCGATGGGTTCGAATGACATGGGCGGATCGTATGAAGAGGAGATGGGAAATCAGGGGAGAAAGCGCAACGCACGGAGATCGGCGACGGGCTCATCGAAGGAGCAGGAGCCAAAGGAGCGGGCCCAGGAACGGGCATCGGCTATCTGCTCGCGTGTGAGGCGAAAATCGAGGAAGTCGACGGCGGAATCGGACCATGAAAAGGCGGCGGGGGACTCGATTTCGAGGATGCGGGTGGTCTGGGCGAGATTCAGGTCCAAAACCCGACAGGCGATGGCCCCAAGAAAGGCATTGAGGAACCCATGCATTTTGCAGCGGACATCGGGGCTTTCGTGGCGAACGGGGTGGTGCATGCCGGCGGTCATCTTGATGGGGACGTCGGCATCGCGGCAGGCGACGAGGAAGCGCGCCATGGCTTCGGGAGGAGGAAACGCGGAGGGGTCGAGGCCGCCGGTGCGGAGCTTGGCGCCAATTCCGGTGCCGGAGAGTGCGGCGATGAGACCGCGCACATCGGTATTCCACGGGAGTTCGCACCAGGATTCGAGATCCTCTGGGATGATCTCCAGGGCGTTGTCGACAGCGCGGATGCCGTCGGCCTTGAACTCGACGGCGGGGACGGTGATGCGGCCATCGAGGCGGCGCTCGAGATTCTCGATGGCGTGAAGATCGGAATTCAGATCGGTCCCGAGGAGCGCGGAGAGTTGCCAGGGCGCGTCGAGGGGAACAAGGCCGGCGGCCACGCGGGCGAACTCATCGAAGCGTGCGACGGGACAGATGAAGCGGCTGAGCATCCAGGCTTCGGGAGAGAGCCGGCAGCGGGCGTAGGTGCGCACGGCAGGGTCCATGTCGAGTTTCGCGGGCGGGAAGAGGCCGGCGTAGTCGATGAGTCCTGAGAGAAGGGCATGGAGTGCAGTGGTCATGAGGCAGCCAAAGTGGCAGTGGAGCAGGGGCAAGAGAGCGGGTGCGAAGGAGTGGGTAATGATTGCCAAGGTTGAACGCGAATCGACTCATTCGCGTACTATGAACGGGTTGATTGGTGGATGGACACCAGATAAGATGCCATAGATGTCCTTTTATACCGAGCGTCGGCGCACGAGGTGACCGACCAAGGCTGATTTATTCTCTACGGATCGGAATCACATGTCAGAAAACACCGCACGACCGGGGCCAATTGAGCGATTTCGTTCCTATGCGGGCTGGTCGAGATTGAAACTGCATACGGCCGCAGTGATCGTGGCGATTCACGTGATCGCGCTTGCGCTGGCTCCGTTCACCTTCACTTGGACCGGACTGATATTGCTCATCGTGGGGTGGATCGTCACGGGGCTGTTTGGGGTCACGATGGGATTCCACCGGCTGCTGACGCACATGTCGTTCAAGACATACCGTCCGGTGGAATGGGCGCTGACGACCTTCGGGGTACTCGCGCTGGAAGGCGGGCCCATCACGTGGGTGGCGGAGCACCGATATCACCACAAGGAATCGGATGAAGAGGCGGATGTGCATACGCCGTTCGTCAACTTCATGTGGTCGCACATCCTGTGGCTGTTCTTCCGGCACCCGGAACTCAAGGGACAAAGCGACAAAACCAAGTACGCACTGGACCTGCAGAAACAGGCTTTTCACCGATTCATGGAGCGGTGGTTTTTTGTGATTTATCTGCTTTCCGCAGTCGTCGCATTTCTGATCGGGTGGGCCATCGCGGGGCCGTGGTTCGGGCTAAGCATGATGGTGTGGGGCGTGTTCCTGCGGACGGTGTTCGTGTGGCACGCGACCTGGCTGGTGAACTCAGCGACGCACATGTGGGGCTACCGGAACTACAAGACCAAGGACAACTCGCGGAATACGTGGTGGGTGAGCCTGATCACATTCGGCGAAGGGTGGCACAACAACCATCACGCACAGCCGAGGTCGGCGGCGCATGGGCACAAGTGGTACGAAGTGGATTTCACGTACTATGCGATCATGGTGATGACGAAGATCGGACTGGCCTGGGACGTCATCAAGCCGCGCGACATGCATCGGATGGCGACGGGCTAAAGGACGGGCGGCATCCCTCACGATGGCCAAGCCTGGGGTGGACATTCGTCGATTTGATTCGAGCGACGGCACGCAGTGCGGCGTTCCGGAGGAGATTCTGCGGTCTGTGCCGGAGTGGTTTGGAATCGAAAGCGCGACGCAGCGGTATGTCGAGGAGGCGGCGCAGAAGCCGACGTGGATTGGTTGGGTTGGGGGCAGGGGGGCGGGGTTCATCACGCTTACGAATCACTTTCCCGGACGATCTGGGGAGATCCACTGCATCGCAGTGCGGAGCGGGCAGCATGGAAGTGGCGTGGGACGTGCGCTGGTGGAGCATGTTGAAGCGGAGCTACGGCGAGAAGGCGCACGGTATCTGCAGGTGAAGACGCTGGGGCCGAGCCGGCCCAGTGAGGCGTACGAGAAGACGAGGCGGTTTTACGAGGCGATGGGGTTTGTTCCGCTCGAGGAGTTTCTGACCCTGTGGCCGGGAAACCCCGCGCTGCAAATGGTCAAGGCGATATGAAGAGGATGAGAAGGAGGGGGACAGAGGGTTATCCTCAGAGCATGGGTGCGCATGCATCGAAGTTCGCGCAACTGCGCAAGCAGGTTCGGGCGGAGCGGGCGCCGCAGGTCATGAAGCCCGGGATGCCGCCCGGGACGCTCATGGAGCAGCCGGGGGCCAAGCAGCCGGATATCCGCGTGTTCACCTATGACATGGCGGGGTTTGAGGAGAAGACGTTTTCGTCGCTGGACGAGTTTCGGACATTTGCGGCCGCCCAGCGGAGGGAGCGGCATGGGAAGTCGATGTGGGTGGATGTGGACGCATCAGGGCATCGCGCGACGGTCCAAGCAATTGGAGAGGTGTTCGAACTGCATGCGCTGGCCCTGGAGGATGTGCTCAACGGACATCAGCGGCCCAAGACGGAGCAGTATGAGCAGTTCATCTTCGTCGTGCTCCGGATGCTGGAGATGCGCGAGGGGCACATCGACGGGGAGCAATTGAGTCTGTTTCTGGGGGAGGGGTTTGTGGTGACATTTCAGGAGAGGCAGGGCGACTGCCTGGACCCGGTGCGGGCGCGGATACGGAGCGCCAATTCACCGCTGCGGGCCCGGGGGGCGGATTACCTTGCATACTCGATCATCGACTGCGTGATCGATCACTATTTCCCGCTTTTGGAGGAATTTGGCGATCGGCTTGATGTGCTGGAGGATGAGATCCTGGAGCGTGTGCGGAGGCAGACGGTGGAGGGGATTCACTGCATCAAGCGGGAGTTGCTGCAGGTACGGCGGGCGGTGTGGCCGCTGCGGGATGCGATCGGGGCGCTGCAGCGGGATGAGCATTCGCTGATCAAGCAGCCGACGCGGGTGTTTCTGCGTGACTGCTATGACCACACAGTGCGCGTGATCGACCTGGTGGAGAACTACCGGGAACTGGGGGCGGACCTGACAGACATGCACCTGACCATGGTTTCAAATCGGATGAACGAGATCATGAAGGTGCTGACGATCATTGCGACGATCTTCATTCCGCTGACGTTCATCGTGGGCGTCTACGGAATGAACTTCAAGCACTTTCCGGAACTGGACTGGGTGTGGGGGTATCCGGCGGTATGGGCGGTGATGCTGGCCGTCGCAGCAGGAATGATGGTCTTCTTCTGGCGCAAAGGATGGATCGGCGGGAACGGCGAGGACCGCAGGGGCTAGGCGGCGGGCGAGAAGCGCGAGCCGGCGAGGGGGACTTTGCGGTTTCCCGCGTTGGTGCGGCGGAGCAGGGGCTGGAGGGCGAGGGTCAACAGGGCGACAACGGCGTTAAGGGCGAGCATCCACCACCACTGGGTGTATCCCTTCCAGACCAGAAGCGCGGTACCGAGGAGCAGGAGCCCTGAGAGCGGGATGAGGATCTTCCATGCGAGATTCATGAGCTGGTCGTAGCGGAAGCGCGGGAGCGTCCAGCGGACCACCATCATGAGGGTGATGAGCAGGGCGACCTTGGCGACATAGACCACAAACTTGATGAGCACGGCGAGAATACCGCCAGCGGCAGGTTGGGGGAGGAACGGGAAGAGGTGCCAGCCGCCGAGGAAGAGGAGAGTGAAGAGGGCGGAGGCGGTGATCATGTGGGCGTATTCGGCGAAGAAGAACAGGGCCCACTTCATGGATGAGTATTCGGTGTGATAGCCGCCGACGAGTTCCTGTTCGGCCTCGGCGAGGTCAAAGGGGGCGCGATTGGCCTCAGCGAGCATCGAGGTGAAGAGGATGACCGCGGGCAAAGGCTGGGCGAAGATGAGCCAAGCGTGGGAGAGGGACCAGTCGACGGGGATCTGAGCAGCAATGATGGAGTCGGCACGGAGGGTGCCGGTCATCAAGAGGACTATGAGCAGAGAGACGCCCATGGGGATCTCGTAGGAGATCATCTGGGCGCTGGCGCGGAGACCGCCGAGGAAGGCGTATTTGCTGTTGGAGGCCCAGCCGCCGAGGACGACGCCGTAGACCGCGACGCCGCCGGTGGCGAGGACATAGACGATACCGATGGGAAGGGCAGCGCCGACGACGGAGGCAGCACCGGGTTCGACCGTGAGGGGGCCAAAGGAAAACCCGGGGCAATTCCAGACCCCGCCCCAGGGGATGATGACCCAGCCCATGAGCGCGGGAACGACGACGAAGAGAGGAGCAGCCAGGAAGAGGACGAGATCAACCTTGGAGGGGTTGTAGTCTTCCTTGAAGAAGAGCTTGATGCCGTCGGCGATGGGCTGAAGCAGGCCGACGGGGCCGACGCGGTTGGGCCCGATGCGATCCTGAATCCACGCGCAGACTTTTCGTTCAAGGAGGATGAGCCAGGCGATGGCCCCCTGAATCATGCCAAAGACGACGAGCATGACGAGGACGGAAACGAAGGTCTGGGCGGAGAGCGTCATGGGGAGGCCATGGTAGAAGTGAGGCGCGCGCGAGGGAAGAGGAGAACGGTCGGTAGAATGTCGGGATGAACGCCAGGAGCCAAGCGGAGGATGAGAAAAGGAGCGGGGACATGCCGGGCCTGCTGGGAGGCGCAGCGCTGCTGGCAGCGGTGACGATCTTTGCGCTGTGGCTGACCACGCGGGAAGGCCTGAGCGGCGATGGAGAGTCGCGGGCCATCACAGCGGTGGCGGTGTGGGTCGGTGACGCTTGGCCTGCGCTGGCGTGGGCGCTGGCGGCCTGGGGATGGGGCTACTGGACGTGCAGGGTTCTGAGAGTCCGGGAGGCGGCCAGCGGGTTTGCGCAGATGGCCATTGGAATCGCGCTGCTGTTGTGGCTGGATCACTTCGTCGGATGGATGGGGTGGATGCAGCGAGTGGGCAATGCGACAGCATGGGCGCTGCTGTTTCCGGGCGTTGCCGCGTTGGCGCACACGGTGTGGCGACGGCGCGGAGAGGAGATGGTGTCAACTGGGGCCTTGCATGGGGTGCGGCTGGGGTGGGTCATAGCGGGCGCGATTGCGCTGCCGGTTGTCCTGGGGCTGGTGGCGGCGACCAGCGCGCCGGGGTGGCTGTGGGAGAGTGAGCACGGCGGATTCGACGTGCTTGAGTATCACCTTCAGCTGCCGAAGGAGTGGATGCAGTCGGGGCGCATCGAGCCGCTGAATCACAATGTCTATTCGTATCTGCCCTCGTACGGAGAGGCAGCGTACTACCACTTGGCAGCGTTGTGGGAGCCGTTTGCGGGAGGGACGCATCCGGCGATCAGGGCGGCGAACTCATGCCAGTTGCTGCATGTGTTCATGATGCTGATTGCAGGATGGGGCGTGGCGACGTTGGTGTTGCAACGTCTCAAGGGGCCGGCGACGGGAGCGGATGAGGAGGCGGGCCGGGGGTGGATCTGGGGGGCAGCGCTGGCGGGTGGGCTGTACATCGCGCTGCCTTGGAACATCGTCACGGGGACAATGGCGTACAACGAGCAGTTCGTGAATGTCCTGATGGTGGGGGCGACGTGCATCGCGTGGCCAGCTGAGCAGGCGGATTCCCGAAGTCGGTCGGGGCCTTGGATGCGCGGGGCAATGGCGGGACTGCTCGCGGGGTGTGCGTGCAGCGCGAAGATGACGGCGGTGGGGACGGTTGTGATTCCCATCGGACTTGCGCTGCTGGAGAAAGGGAGTGTGCGGGGCAGAGCGACTACGCTGGCGGGGTATGGAGTCGGCGGGGTTGCGGCGTGCGCTCCGTGGCTCATACGGAACTGGCAGGCGAGCGGGAACCCGGTGTTTCCGATGGGCAGCGAGTATTTCGGGGCAGGGCACTGGACGGCGGAGCAGGTCGAGCGATTTGCGGGGTCACACGCGCCGCGCATGGGATTTCCTGAGTGCCTGGAAGAGTTCATGAGCAAGGGGCTGCTGGACCTTCAATGGGGCGGACTGTGGTGGTTAGGAGCCGTGGCGCTGGCGTGCGTGTTCATTGCGACGCGGGCATCGCGGACGCGAAAGTCGGTGATGGAGGGGTCAACAGGGCATGCGCTTCGGCTGGCGGGCATGCTTGTGATTCACGTGGTTTTCTGGATGGCGCTCACCCATCAGCAGAGCCGGTTTCTCGTGACGTCGGCGGCGCCGCTGACGGCACTTGGGGGACTGGCGGTCGGGAGCATGTGGGCGTTTTCGAGGCGGCCGAGGAAAGTACTGGGGCCGGTGTGCGTGGTGGCGACGCTGGGGATGGGGATTTGCAGCGAGCAGATCTATGAGTTTCAGCGGCAGGGCGCGCCGGCGAGGATGCTGGACGGCCTGGACCTGCGGTCGGGGTTGGCAGCCCAAGAACTGGGAGGAGAGGCAGGCGAATCGCTGCGAGCCTCGTTTGTGGATGTGTACCTGAACCTCGATGATCGTGCACGGGAGGGACTGGTGTACCTGCTGGGCGACTCGACTCCGTTCTATCTGCAGGTTCCTGCGCTGTACCACACGACGTATGACGCATCGCCGCTGGGGGATCTCATGAGGCAGTTCCCGGGCGACCGGGGCGCGTGGGCGGCAGGGCTGAAGGCGTCCGGTGTGACGCATGTGCTGGTGGACTACACGGAACTGGTTCGGCTCTGCACCGAGTTCCATTGGTATGACCCGGCAGTGACACCCGAGGGCGTGGCGGGATTCATGCAGGACTATGGGCGAGTGATCAAAGGTTGGCCGGAGGATGCGCCGGTCATCGTCCTTTTTGAATGGAAGTGAAGGTGCACGTGAGCCAGGCCGGAGTACGAAGGATCGTGGCGGCGACGGGGAATCCGCACAAGGTGGAAGAGATTACAGCGATCCTGCGTCCGTTGGGGTTCGAGGTTGTGGGACTGGAGGCGTGGGGGGGCGAGATCGCAGAGCCGGAGGAAACGGGCAGGACTTTCGAGGAGAATGCACGGCTCAAAGCGATGTATTACGCGGCGGCAACGGGCGAGGTATGCGTGGCGGATGACAGCGGCCTGGAGGTTGACGCGCTGGGAGGGGAGCCCGGGGTGGAGAGCGCGTATTACGCGGGACGGGCCGGGGGGCGCGCCGAGCGGGACAGGGCGAACAATGCGAAGCTGCTCAGGATGATGCGAGATGTGCCGTGGGAAGGGAGGAGGGCGCGATTCGTGTGCGTCATGTGCGCTGCGGCGAATGGGAAGATCATCGCGGAAGGGAGGGGGACCTATGACGGCCGGATCGGATGGGAAGGCAAAGGCGGGAACGGGTTTGGTTACGACCCGCTACTCGTGCTCGAGGACGGAAGGACTTCTGCGGAACTGAGTCCGGCGGAAAAGAACGCGCGATCGCATCGGGGAAAGGCGGCGCGGGCGATGGCAGAGAGGCTGCGGCAGGCGACAGGGTGACACAGCGGCGGAAGCGCGAGCGGAGTTGCGCTTCGCGTACACTTGGCGGCGTGCAATTGGCGAAAGTCGCGTTCCTCAGGAGGACGAAGCGGCATGCTGGAAGAAGTCACACAAGCGGCAGCAACAGGATCGTCGTCATGGGGCGAGGCAATTGTCGCCCTGGCCACACTCACGAGCCTGGAGGTGGTGCTGGGGATCGACAACATCGTCTTCATCACGATCATCGTGGATCGGATGGAGAAAGCGCGGCAGGATTTTGTGCGCCGGACCGGCCTGCTCATGGCCATGTTCATGCGGATCGGGCTGCTGCTGACGATCTCATGGATCATGAGTCTGCAAGCGGTGCTGTTCGAGATGCCGCTACTCAAGGATCACGACGGACAGGCGATCGGAATTTCCGGGAAGGATCTTGTGCTGTTCGTGGGGGGATTGTTCCTGATCGGCAAGGCGACGATGGAGATCCACCACAAGGTGGAGGGAGGGGGAGTAGAAGGGGCGGCCCTGGAGTCGAGCGGGAAGAAGGCGGCCCAGTCCGTGGGGATGGCGATTGGGCAGATTCTGATGCTGGACCTGGTGTTTTCGCTGGACTCCGTAATCACAGCGGTGGGGATGGCGCGGGACTTGTGGGTAATGGTCACGGCGGTTGTGCTGGCCGTGGGTGTGATGCTCGTGTTTGCGGAACAGGTGGGCCGGTTCGTCAGCGCTCATCCGACACTCAAGATGCTGGGGCTTGCGTTCCTGGTGCTCATCGGCGTGATGCTGGTTGCGGATGCGTTTCATCAGCACCTGCCGCGCGGGTATGTGTATTTCGCGATGGCATTTGCGCTGGGGGTGGAGATGCTCAACATCAAGGCAGGGGGACGAAGGAAAGCGGCAGCGGCCACAGCGGGAGCGGGCGGATGAAAGGGAAGAGGTCGATGAAGACGACAGTGTCAGCGGCAAGGCAATTACGAGGCATCGTGGCGATTGCGGGTTGCGCGGCGATGAGCGTGGCGGGCTCGGGCAGGCCGGCGCACGCGCAGGAGGAGCCTGCGAAGGAGGCGGCACCGACTCAGGAAGCGCCAGCGTCCGCGGATGTAGCGCAGGTGGTGAGCAGCGAGCGGCTCCCCAACGGCGTGACGTTCATGACGCAGTCGATACCGGGGGTGGCGCACACGGCGACGCTGCTGGTGCTGCGGACGGGGACAGATCATGATCCGGCAGATGGGCCCGGGCTTGCGTGTCTGCTGGATGAACTGTTCTTCGGGCTGCCGGCGGGAACCGGAGAAAGCGCGCAGAGCGGGATGAGCAGGTCAGCGATGCGGCGCGCGTATGGGGCGGGGTTCATGGCCCAGGCGCATCATGATCACGCGGTGTACGGGGTGGTCACGCCGGCGGCAGAGGCGGACAGCGCGGCGGCGATGCTGGCGACACGGGCGGCGGCGCTGCGATTTGAGGCGGAAGGCATCGACGCAGCGGAGAAGTCTCTGCGGGAGCGAATGAGGGACGCGTTTGAGGAGAATGCGTCGCAGATGCTGCTGAACTGGGCGACGAGCCTGACATTTCGAAATGGTTCGGAGGCGCCGGGCGGGGTGGACGTTGATGCTCTGAGCGGCCTGACTGCTGAGCGACTGAGCGAAGAGTGGAATCGACGGGTGACGGGGAGCAATGTCTCCGTGCTGGTGTGCGGGAGCCTCGAGCACTTTGACGTGGAGCGGGCCCGGGAAGCCTGGGGGGCGCTCAAAGGGGAGAGCCATGCGCCGGCGGAGGTGAGCGTCAAGAGCGTGGGCGTGTCAGCCAAGGAAATCAGCGTGCCCAGATTGCCCGGAGGCAAGGAGCATGCGGTGGCGGCGTATTTTGCGCCGGCGGTGTCGGGGGCGGATCATCCCGCGTTTGTGGCGGTGGCGCATCAACTCATGGTGGAAGCGCGGCGGGCGGCGGCAGGTGGAGGGGGAGAAGGCAAGGCGAGTCTACCGCTGGCGTTCCAGTACAGCATGCTGGCGGATGACCGCGCGGCCTATCTCACCCCGCTGGTGGGACAATTTCCCAAGGGGGCTTCGCAGGCAATGGGGTACTGGGTGGACACGATTCAGAAACTCAAGTTTCAGAAGAGCGACGGAAAGCGGGCCATGCGGGCGTATGACTGGCAGTTCGGCGCGCCGCTGTCGGGTGACCTGGTTGCGGGGATGCGGGAGAATCCAAACCTGATCTTCACGATCGCCTATGCGAGCGCGTATCGGGCCGTGAAGGGGGATGAGGCGTTCTGGGCAGGATACCGCGAGAGCCTGGGGGCACTTACGGTCAGCGATCTGCAGGCGGCGCGGGACCGATACTTCAGCCAGCGGAACTGGGCGTTCTTTTTGCTCAAGCAGAATTAGCGAATCACCAGGATCAGGAGGCAAGGCGCGCGGACCACGTGCGGAGCGCATCCAGATGGGAGGCGTTTTCCGCGCGGTGGGCCGTGACGAGGGCGACGGCCTCGTCAGCACCGTTGACGACGTGCAGCGCCGAAAGGGCCTGATCGCAGCGGACGATCATCTGGCGCTTGGCGTCAAGGAGGCGCGGAAGGAGGGAGGGCCAATCCGCATAATTGGAGTCGGCGTCGGTTTTGCGAAACGAGCCGGGGGTGGGCGACCCGCCGAGTGTGGTCATCAGGCGGGAGATGCGTTCGGCGTGGTCGAATGAAGCACGCGTGATGGAACGGACGAGGGAGCGGAGTTGGACGGTGCGGGCATCTGTCCAGGGCGTCCAGGAATCGAGATAGCGGAAGAAGGAGCAGGACTCGGCGAGGTAGAGGCTGTTGAGCGCGGCAAGAACGGGGGCGACATCCGGACCGGCAGCGGGCGGCGAAATCACGAATGATTCATCGAGTTCGATCGCGCTGTCAGCCAAGGGATACCTCTGAAACTGTTAGAAGGCTTATGGGGATGCGGATCAATGTTCCACAGCATCAGGCAGCAAGGCTGTAGATGCCGCGGCGTGCGGTGCGGGAGCGGGAGCAAGGGTCATTTCGATATTGTGGAGGAATCCGGTGGACTGATCAGGCATGATGCCAGTGGCAAAGACGCCGAGGATCGCCAGAGCGAGTAGCGCGAGAGCGAGCGGGGGGGTGGCCACGGCCGGGCGGTCGCCGGAGTCCTTCCAGACCATGTAGATGATGGGCTTGAGGTAGAAATAGAGGGAGAAAACGGTGTTGATCACGAGACCGACGACGAGCCAGGCATAGCCGTGCTGCCACATCTGGACGCCGATGAACACCTTGCCCCAGAAGCCGCCGGTCAGGGGCATGCCAAAGAGGCTCATCAGGAAGACGCCCAGGGTCAGGGCGAGCAGGGGATTGCGGCGTGCGAGACCGGAGTAGTCGCGGAGGCTCTCGGAACCGGTGGCGCGAGCGACGGCGGCGGCAACGGTGAACGCGCCGAGGTTCATGAAGGCATAGACGAAGACATAGAACATGAGGGCGATGAGCACCTCGCGGGATCCGGCGGTGTTCTTATTCAGGGCAGAGGACAGCAGGGCGCAGCCCATGATCATGTAGCCTGCATGGGCAATGGAGGAGTAGGCAAGCAGGCGCTTGATGTTGTCCTGGAAATAGGCGGCGAGATTGCCCCACGTCGCGGTGACAAGGCCCACGAGGCCGACAGCAGCGCCAATGCCCACGACCATGCCATCGCCATGTGCGGGCTGGGCAAAGAAGCCCAGCGTCATCAGGACGCGAAGCAGGAGGGTGATTGCGGCGCCCTTCGAGGCGACGGAGAGGAAGGTCGTGATCTCGATGGGGGCGGCCTCGAACACGTCCGGACACCAGAAGTGGACGGGGACAGCGGAGAGTTTGAAGCCGATGCCGATGAGGAGGCCGAAGAGGCCCATGAGCAGGCCGATACTCATGCCCTGGGCGCCGGCAGCCTGGGCGACGGCCGTGAGGTCGAGAGTTCCGTATGAGCCGTAGAGGTAAGAAAGGCCAAAGAGCATGGACGCACTGGCGACAGCGCCAAAGAGGACGTACTTGAGTCCGGCTTCGGAACCGCGGCGGGTGGATTTCATGAAGCCGGCGAGCGCGTAGGACGGGAAGGAAGCAGACTCGATGGCGAGGAAGATGAGAAGGAAGTTGGCGGCGCCGGACATGAGGCTCATGCCGAGGACACCACCGAGAATGAGCGTGATGTAGTCGGGGCCATCCATGGGGCGGATGCGATGCCTGCTGGTGGCGATCCACTGGATCACCACGAGTATGGTGAAGGCGTAGAGAATAAGTTTGAAGGTGAGGGCGAAGCGATCAACCGCGAAGGTGTTCGCCAGGATGCGAAACTCGGGGACAGTGAGGCCGAACCAGCCCGCCTGCAACGATGCGGCGCTGATGAACGCGCCGGCGAGCGTGGCGAGGGTGATCACCGCCATGATGGAGTGGGAAGCTCGCGTGCTGCGGCGGAAGGGGGGAAGCACCGGCACGAGCAGGGCGACGCACATCCCGAGGACCAGGATGATCTCCGGGAGGATGGCGCCGATTTCCAGTTGAGAGAAAGGGAGGTTCATGGGGTGGCTGGGAAGGCCTCAGTCGGTGTTTGAATCGGAAGTCAGCATGGCGGAACTCTCAGGCGCGGGCCGTGAGGGTTTTTCGTACATGGCGGCAAACGTCTTGTCAGTGAGGTTGAAAATCGCCTTGGGCCAGACCCCGAGATAGATGGCGAAGAAGGCCAGCACGGCCATCACGAAGTACTCGCGGCGATTGACCGCCAGCGAGCCGGTGTAGGTGTACTCGGCCTTGGCCGGGCCCATGTAGACGCGCTGGAACATCCAGAGGATGTAGCCTGCGGTGACGATGACGCCGGAGGCGGCGATCACGCCGAAGGTGATGACGACGGGGAGAGCAGAAGAGCCGGAGTAGGGAACCCACTCAGGAGCAGAGGAGAGCCAATCGGCGGCCTGGAAGGTCCCCATGAGGCTGAGGAGTTCGCCGGGGAAGCCGCAGAGCAGGGGCAGGCCGAGGCCGGCGAAGAAGCCGATGGCAGCGAACCCGGTGTAGGCGGGCATGGTGTTCCAGATGCCCCCGAAGCGGTTGAGATCGCGATGGTGGGCACGTTCGTAGACGACGCCGACGAGATAGAACATCATGGCGCTGGAGACGCCGTGGCCGATCATTTCGAAGAATGCGCCGTTGCGGCCGGCAGCGGTCATCACCGCCAAGCCCAGGGTGACGTAGCCCATGTGGCTGACGGAGGAGTAGGCGACGAGTTTCTTCCAATCCGTCTGGGCCATGGCGCAGAACGCGCCGTAGACGATGGAGACGACGCCGAAGAGAGCGACGATGAACCAAGCCCATTGTGCGGCATCCTGGAAGATACCGTAGTTGATGCGCATCAGGGCGTAGCCGCCCATTTTGAGGAGGACGCCGGCAAGGATCATGGAGATGGGCGTGGGAGCCTCGACGTGAGCATCGGGGAGCCAGGTATGGAACGGGGCCGCGGGGACCTTGATGGCAAAGGCGACAAAGAGAAGCAGGAAGAAGAGGCGGGCGTAGTTCCAATACTGGCCGCCGAAGGAGAATGCCTGCTGAAAGCCTGCATCGGAGGCCATGGCGATCATGTTGAAGGAGCCGCCGGTCTCCAGCGCACCTCCCGGCGTGCGGACGTCGGGAACAATGAAGTAAAACCCGAGCATGACGACAAGGAGGCAGACTGAGCCGACGAGCGTGTAGATGAAGAACTTGATCGCGGCGTATTCCTTGCGGGGTCCGCCCCAGATGCCGATGAGGAAGTACATCGGGAGGAGGGAGACTTCAAAGAAGACGTAGAAGAGGAAGAAATCTAGCGAGAGGAAGACGCCGTACATGCCGAACATGAGCAACAGGTAGAGGGCCATGAACGCCTTGACCTGTTTCTCAACGTTCCAGGCGGCGGCGATGATGAGGATGTTCAGGCCGCTGGTGAGCAGGAGCAGGGGCATGGAGAGGCCGTCAACACCAGTGAGGTACCGGATGCCGACGCTTTGAATCCATGGGATATTGGTGACAAATCGGACGACTGAGCCGTCGGGGTTGATGCTGTAGGTGGAGCCGGGCGCGTTGTAGTACGCGAAGGCGACGATGATGTTGATGGCGAGGCAGACCAGGGCGGTGGCTATCGCGATCATCTTGGAGAGCCCATCGTTGTTGCGCGGGATGAGGCAAAGGGCCGCACCCACGACGGGAACAAGGATGAGCAGGTTGAGGAGAAGTTCGTTACTCACGGAGATTCAACCTCGCGGGCCAGGCCCGCCATAGAACTGGGAGACAGCGATCAGTGGGCTGGAGCGAGAGCGAAGGAGAACCAGCCCAGAGCGAAAGGAACGGCACAGGCCAGCGCCAGGAGCGCGCCGCCGAAGAGAATCAACACGTAGGTGCGGATGTTGCCGCCCTGGGTGTGGCTGAAGATGGAGCCGAGGCGGACCGCGCTGCGGCCGGAACCGCGCACTGCGCCGTCGACGACGCGGTAGTCAAAGAGCCCGATGAGGAAGGCGGCCTGCTTGCCGAGAACGCCGACGCCGTTGACGACGCCGTCGACAAAAGTCTTATCAAACCAGGCTGCGATGTTGGCGATGATCTTGCCGAGGGTGACGCCGATGATGTCGTAGAGCCCATCGAAACCGAACTTGTTGTAGATGATCCAGTGCAGCTGCTTGAAGCCGGGGAGGGCGACGACCTTGCTGGTGATGGTGAAGCCGTTGATGTAGATCACGAAGGCGAGGACCATGGGGATCATCCAGCCAAAGCCGTGGAGCAGGACCGAGTGCACCATGTGATACCCGTGCGCCATTTGCGGGCCGTCGCCGTAGGGCTGGGCGATGGCCGGAGCGGTGAGGTGGAGGTTGGCGCCGACGCCGAAGAAGGACCACCCGATGATGACCGCGAACACGGCGAGGACCGCCTGGGGAAGCCACATGGTCCATGGGGCTTCGTGGGCGTGGTCATAGAGATGCTGATCGCGCGGCTTGCCAAGGAAGGTGAGCACGAAGGCGCGCATCATGTAGAAGGGAGTGACGTAAGCGATGATGATGGGACCCCAGTAGAAGAGCGGTCCCCAAGCCATACCAAGCGCCTTGAGCGAGTCGCCATAATTGACGGCGGACGCGATGATGCCGTCCTTGGAGTAGAAGCCTGAAAGGGCATAGGGCGTATACGGAATGGACGCACCTGCGATGGCGAGGGTGCAGAGGCCGAAGCAGAGGCCGGTGATGGGCATCTTCTTCAGGAGGCCACCGTACTTGGGCATCTCCTGTTCGTGATGAGCGGCGTGGATGACCGAGCCGGAACACTGGAAGAGGCAGCACTTGAAGAAGGCGTGCGTGATGAGGTGGAAGAGGGCGTAGGTGTAGGAGCCTGCGCCGAGGGCGAGGATCATGTAGCCCAGTTGCGAGAGGGTGGAGTAGGCAAGGACGCGCTTGATGTCCGTCTGGCAGACGGCGATGACGGCGGCGAGAATGAGGGTGATGAGGCCGATGCTGGCGACAAAGAGATGGGCGGCGGGCGTGAGGATCGGGAAGATGCGGGCGGTGAGGTAGACACCGGCGGCGACCATCGTGGCAGAGTGCACAATGGAGGAAACGGGCGTGGGACCTTCCATGGCATCGGGTAGCCAGGTGTGGAGCGGAAACTGGGCGCTCTTGCCCATCGCACCCATGAAGAGGCCGATGCCGGCAATGGTGAGCCACCACTCGTTGGGGCCTGCATTGAGCGGGTCGGTGCCGTTGGAGAGCAGAAGCGAGCCGAAGATGCCATGGCCGGGCTGCGCGGCGCGAAGGACGACATCGCCGCCGAACTGGTACAGGATAATGCCCAGGCCGACGAGGAAGCCCATGTCGCCGATGCGGTTCATGACAAAGGCTTTTTTGCAGGCGAGTTGCGGGCCGCGTTTCTCGTACCAGAATCCGATGAGGAGGTACGAGGAGATGCCGACGAGTTCCCAGAAGATGAAGAGTTGGAGCAGGCTGTTGCCCAGGACGATGCCGAGCATCGAGAATGTGAAGAGCTGGAGGTAGGCCATGAAGCGCGAGTGGCGCTTGTCACCGTCCATGTACCCCACGGAGTAGATGTGGACGAGGAGGGAGATGAGCGTGACCATCGCAAAAAGAAGCACGGTCACTTCGTCAACATAGGGGCCGACCTGGAGGTGCTTGTCGTTACCGATGGGCAGCCAGTTCCATGGGACGCAGATGGCCGCGCGGGCGCCGGTGGCGGCGTCAATGGGCCTGGCCATGAAGGACATGAGAGCCAGCGCTGAAGAGGCGAACGAGGCGCCCATGACGGCGACAGTGAACCAGGCGCAGAGTTTGTGGTTGCCGGTGCGGCCGAGAACGAGGATGACCAGTGCAAAGCCGACGAGCGGGAGCAGCGTCGCGAGCACGAGCAGGTTGTCGGGGGTCATTGGAGCCATAGAGGGAGAACCTGGTGGTGCTCAGCCCTTGAGGAGGCGGGCGCGTTCGATGTCGATGGTGGAATAATTGTTATAGAAGTTGAGGAAGATCGCCAATGCGATGGCGGCTTCGGCTGCGGCAAGGACGATGATGAACATCGCAAAGAGCAGACCATCGACATGTGCGTGGCCGTCGGCGGCGGGATGAGCCGACCAGACGTAGTGGTTGAAGGCCACCAGGTTGATGTTTGCGGAGTTGAGGATGAGCTCAACGCCCATCAGAATGCCGATGGCGTTGCGCTTGGTCAGGATGGTGGCCACACCGCACCCGAACAGAATGGCAGCCAAGAGCAGGAAGTGGTTGAGGCCGATGGTCATCATGCCATGCCTCCTTCGGAGGAATCGAGATCCAAGCGCGGGTCAGCGTGACGGCCCTTGGCGATATAGGCGGCGCCGACCATGACCACGAGCAGCAGTATGCCGGCGATCTCGAAAGGCAGGGCGTAGGTGGAAAGCAGGGCATAGCCAAGTTGCTCGATGCCGAAGGGGTTGGCCGGTGCGGATGCGGCAGGCAGAGAGGCGGAGTGTTGGCTGGCCTCCGGGGCGACACCGTAGAGAGCCAGGGCGGCGATCAGACCGGCGGCACACAGGCCCAAGAGGTATCCCAGTGCTCGTTCGCCGCGTGAGGCGGTGAGCCGCAGGAAAGGATTCTTGCTGGTGAGCATGACGCCGAAAATGATGAGGATGAGTGTGCCGCCGACGTAGACGATGAGTTGGATCGCGGCGAGAAACTCAGCTTGCAGGAAGAAATACAGGAATGCGACGGCCGAGAGGGCAAACAGGAGCCAAACGGCCATGCGGACGACCTGTTGAGAAAGAACGACGCCGAGGGCTCCGATCACCGCGAGAAGGGCGACGGGATAGAACAGGAGCGGGGCGACGCTGCTGAGCGAGTGGCTTGCATCTTGGGCGAGGATAAGCAATGGCAACGGCTGACCCTTCCACGGAGATGCCGGAGGCACTTAAGGGAGGCGCGCGGCGTGCCGTCCGATGGCACGCGCATAAGGCGTGCAAGATAGCAGACGGACCCCAAACGGTCAACTTTTTGAGCATGAGCGGGCACCCAATGGGGCGGTCAAGAGGAGATACGGAGCGCGAAACAGGTTGAAGTGGGGGGGAGGGGTCGGTGTGGCTATATTCGGTGCCTCCCATGTCCGACGCGCAGACTCGAAGTCCCGCAAGTGGAACCCGGCCACGGCGACGCACCGGCGCCAGCGATGCGGAAGTGATTGCGCGCGTGCAGAGCCTGGCGGATACCCTGAGCCGGACGCTGGGCCGGAGCATCCGCGTCACTGGGGCAGGCGGACAAGATGGGGTGGGAGAGTCGAGCGATCTGGCCATTGCCGTGCGGGTCGGTCGACGGACGGTCGCCGCACTGGTTGTGGATCAGGCGATCGCGGAGGAGCCGACAGGCCCGCATCAGATTGTGCTGCTGCGCAGCATGGCGGAACTGCTGGGCAACAACATAGAGCAGGAAGGCCAGTTGCTGCGGCGAGTCGCGGAACTGCAGGCGGTGGCCGACATCAGCACGACGCTGACTGGCGTGGGGAGCCTGCAGGAACTGGTGGAAAAGGCGTTGCGGACCGTGATCGATGTGATGGGTGTGAAGGCCGGGTCCATCCGCCTGCTCAAGGATGACAGCGATGAACTCGTGCTCATGTCGTATGTGAATCTGAGCGCCCGATACTTTGACAAGGGATCGATTTTCGCGCACGAGAGCGAACTGGACATGCAGTCGCTCTCGGGGGAGGTGGTGTACGTGGAGGATCTCGCAGGTGATCCGCGGGTCCGATTTCCAGACCTTGTGGAGCAGGAGGGATTGAAAAGTTTCATCGCCACGGGCATCATTTTCCGCGGGCGTCCCATCGGCGTGATGCGCCTGTACACGGGCGAGCCGCGGAGATTCTCGGTGTTTGCGCGGGGGATTTTCCGAATTGCGGCCCAGCAGGTGGGCACGGCGATCGCCAGCAGCAGGCTGGTGGAGGAGCAGCGCGCTGCTCGGCAGGTCAAACGGCAGTTGCAACTTGGGGCGGAGGTGCAGCGCAATCTTCTGCCGCAGCGCATGCCCGCGCTGCCGGGGCTGGACATTGCGGCGCGGTGCGTGACGTCGCTGGATCTGGGTGGGGACTTCTTCGACTTCCTCGGGCTCGGGTCGAGCATCGGCGTCGTGATCGGTGATGTCGCAGGCAAGGGACTGCCGGCGGCGCTGCTTATGGCGTCAGTGCGAGCGACCCTGCGGGCGCATGCGGCGGATCTGTATGACATCGGGGACGTCATGAGCAAGACGAATCGCGCGCTGACGCGCGATACACGGGAGCACGAATTTGCCACGCTCTGGTACGGCATCGTTGATCCGGCGACGCTGCGGCTGACCTACTCCAACGCGGGACACGAGCCGGCGCTGGTGTGGCGTCCAATTGGGCATGAAGTCGGCAGTGGCACGTTTCATCGCTTAGCGAGCGGGGGCATGGTCATGGGTGTGGATGGGGGTCAGAAGTACGAGCACGGCCTCTTTGATTTTGAGCCCGGGGACATTCTGCTGGCCTTTTCCGATGGGCTCACAGAGGCGCGGTCGTACGAGGGCGCGGTTTTCGGGCGGGCAGGCATCGAGAATGCGGTCCGAACGGCCTTGGGGCAGGATGGCAAGGCCAGCGCGGAGGCGATCGCCAATCACATTCTGTGGGAAGTGCGGCGGTTTGCGGGGTTCAATCTGCGCGGCGACGACATGACGCTGGTGGTTATGCGAGTATTGAACGCAGTGCCGTCCAAGGTCTGAGAACCTACGTCCCGTTCGCAATTTTGAAGGGGACAGTGTCAAAAAAGAGACAGTTGACACCGACATGAGTCGATAACTGTGGTATGAGCCAGATGGGCGGTCCCATCCAGAGCATCCTTCCGGGCGCGGCGGCGCAGCAGCAGGCCAGCGCTCCAGCGCGGGCGATTCGGAGCCGGCAGCAGACCGACACCGTTCGGCGATTCGAGGATGCGTTCGAACGCACAGTTGCGGGAACGGAGAGCGCCGAGGCCGCGCAGCGCACGGACGAGGATGGAGCGCGTGAGCGGGAGAATGCGCAAGAACGTTGGAACGAAGCGCGCAACCGCCAACAGCAGCACAAGCCGGACGATCAGGGCAGCGCTGACCGCCCGCACATCGATCTCAAGGGTTAACTGGTTCGGCAGCGGGTGGCGTGCCCTGAACCAGGCGGATTTCGCGCCAGCGTCCATGGCGCCAGCGCCAGGCGAGGCAGATTCCCAGCACCACGACGTATGCGGCCGCTGCAATCCAGGGCCCAAGCGATTGCAGCCCGGGGGCAAAATACACCAGGCCCAGACCGCCGCCGACGATGATGGACCACGAGAGAACGACGGTGAGGACTCCGGGCCCGATGGTGTCCCCAGCGCCGCGCAGCGCTCCGATGAGCGTGACGCCCAGGGCGTCGAAAAGCTGGAAGAACGCAGCGCAGATGAGGAGGCGCGAGCCGATGTCGATGATGTGGTCGCGAACTTCCGGCGGCAGTTGGGGGTCCAGAAAGACGCCGATCATGCTGCGGCGCAGCAGCACAAAGGTCACGGCGCAGCACCCCATGTAGACCATAGCGGCCTTGACGCCAAGAAGAGCGCGGGCGGAAGCGGTCGCCGGATCGGAAGCGCCCATGTAGCGGCCGACGATGGCAGTCAAGGCGTTGGAGATCCCCAGTGCGGGCATGAAGGAGAGGGTGCAGTAGCGCATGGTGGCCCAGCCGGCGGTCATGTGATCTTCGCCGAAGTGCCCGACGAGCGCGGCCATGAAGATGTACCAGCAGATCATCTCGCTGCCGAATTGCAGACCTGCGGGCCAGCCGAGCCGGAGTATGGCGCCCATGGTGGGCCAGTGCCACTTGCGAGCGCTTCGGGTACCGAACTCCGCATGAATACGGCGCGAGAGAAAGACCGTGAGGGGGAAGAGCATCTCCACACAGGAGCCCGCGACGGTTCCGAGGGCTGCGCCGGTGAGGCCCAGGGCCGGGAAGCCCGCGTGTCCGTAGATCAGAAGGTAGTTGCCCAGGACGTTGACGACGTTGCCCGCCATCGCACCGGCGAAGACAATGCGCGGCCGATGAATGCCATAAAAGAAGTGGCCAAGCACGCGTGAGGCCATCGACACAACGCCGCCGGCAAGAAGGATGCGCGCGTAGGCGGTTTCGAGACCGGTCAATTCCGAGCTGTGGCCGATGAGGCGGAAGAGCGCTGGAGCGATCACCGCAGCAGGGAGCAGAATCACCAGCCAGTACATCAGGCTGAGCATCAATCCCGCCCACACGTAGCGCGGGCCTTCGCGCGGCGAGTTCGCTCCGACGTGCTGGCTGACAAAGGCGCTGACCACGCTCGTCAGACCGGCGCACAATGACATGAGCATCCAGGCGTACATGCCGGAGTTCCCTTGGGCGGCGACCAGAAGCGGCCCGGACCCCTCCACGCGGGACACCATGAAGGAGTCCACGAACTGCATCAGCGTATAGGAAGTCATCGTGAGGATGCTGGGCCAGGCGACCATCCACAACTCGGCAAGGGGAGCGCGCGGAGAGGAGCGCTGTGAAGCGGGTGCAAAGCCAGGCTCGGTCGGCGCGGCGGACATGGCCGGGGAGGGTAGGGAATGCGCCGATGCCTGCCGGGCACCGAGTGGGAATGAATTGACGATGGCGGCGGCGGGGTTACGCTGGCCGGATGCGACGGAAGGCCAAAACGAAACCAAGCACGCGCAGGCGCCCAAGCGGTGCGCCGCTCATTGCGTCGTACGCGCAGGCGATGGCCTATCTGGATGCGCACACCAACCTTGAGCGATTGCGCCGCATCAAGCCCGGTTCGGACTCATTTCGGCTGGACCGCATGCTGGAGTTATGCGCAGCGCTGGGAAATCCCGAGCGGCAGTTTCCCGTAATCCACGTCGCCGGAACAAAAGGCAAGGGGTCAACCGTCGCGATGCTGGCGTCGGCGCTTCAGGGTGCAGGACTCACGACGGGCACCTACACCAGCCCGCATCTGCTTGATGTGCGGGAGCGAATCACCGTGGGCGGGCGCATGGTTCTGAAACGCGACCTGACGCGTGCCATCCGTGAAGTAGCGCGGGCCGCACGGCGGATGCAGGATGATCGGCTGCACTACTTCGAGATCATGACGGCGGCGGCATTTGTGCATTTTGCCAGCGAGGCCGTGGATGCCGCGGTGATCGAAGTCGGCTTGGGCGGGCGGCTGGATGCGACCAATGTCGTCGTGCCGGCCATCAGCGTGATCACGCCCATCAGTTATGACCACATGGATCTGCTGGGGGACACGCTGACGCTCATCGCGCGCGAGAAGGCGGGGATCTTCAAAGAGGGCGTGCCGGCGGTGAGCGCGCCGCAAACGGGGGAGGCGGAGCGCTCCCTGCGCGACGAAGCGCGGCGGATCGGTTGCTTGCTTGCGGTCGTCGGTCGGGAATTTTCGTGGGCGGAGTCGAGTGGAACGGAGTCACCAGACGGCGAGGCGCCGATGCGAGAAGTGTCGGTGGCCATTGATGGTCGTGTGCATGGTCCGGTGCAGGTTCCGCTGCCGGGCGCGCACCAGGCGGCCAATTGCGCCACCGCAATCGCCGCGCTTGATGTCCTACGCCACGCAGGCCTGAGATTCTCGATGGCGCGCGCCCTCAGCGGATTGGGGCAGGCCGCGATATCCGGTCGGTTTCATGTCATTCCCACCGGTCGGCTGGAGGGCTTGACGATGCCGGTGGTGCTGGATGGAGCGCACAATGCAGCGTCCCTGGAGTGTCTAATTCGGACGCTGGCGGAGCGATTCCCTGATCGGCGAAGGGTTTTGATTTTCGGATGTGCGGTGGACAAGGATGTGAAGCGCATGATGCCGCTGCTGGCAGACCGAGCAGACGACATCGTGTTCACCCGTGCGGCGTCGACGCGGCGCGGGCTGGCCCCGTCAGATCTTGCGGAGGCGTGGAGGGCCGTGACGCAGAGGGCCTGCAGCACGGCCGCAAACCTGCGGGCGGCGCTTGCCAAAGCACAGCGACTTGCCAGCGGCGACAGCGTCGTCTGCGTGACCGGCAGCTTTTACCTGGTGGGGGAGGCGCTGGAACTGGCAGGTCTCGGGCCGTCGTCGTGAGTGAAACTTTGAACGCTGCACGAGCATTTCGGCGCGGATGCGCTTTTAATGGGGGGGTTCCCAGTCGTAGCCCGACAGGCCGAGGAGTCCCATGCCGCGGCGAAACCCGCCCATTCTTGTGAATCAGATCGACGACATGGACAACGCAAACGAAAATAACCAGGATCGTCCCGCATTTCGGTACGATGCGACGCTAGCGAATGAGATCGAGTCCCGGTGGCAGCGCCACTGGGCAGAGTCCAACTACTTCCACACTCCAAACCCAGGGGATGCGGGTTTCGATCGCATCAGCAGCCGACCCAAGAAGTACATTCTTGACATGTTCCCATACCCGAGCGGTGTTGGGCTGCATGTCGGGCACCCGCTGGGGTATATTGCGACGGACGTGTATGCGCGCTATCTGCGGGCCAAGGGATACAACGTCCTGCACACCATGGGGTTTGATGCGTTCGGTCTGCCTGCAGAGCAATACGCGGTTGAGACCGGGACACACCCGCGAATCACGACGGAAAAGAACATCGCGACCATGCGCGCGCAGTTGGCGCGTCTGGGACTGGGACATGATCCGGTGCGTTCAGTCTCCACGACAGATGTGGCGTTCTACAGGTGGACTCAATGGAACTTTCTTCAGATCTACAACTCGTGGTATGACCCTGACGCAATCGGACCGATGGGCAAGGGGCGAGCGCGACCCATTACGCAGTTGATTGCCGAGTTCAAGGCGGGGATACGGAAGCCCGTTCATAGCGAGGTGAATCCGGAAGGCGCGACGGGCTGGAGCGACCTGTCGGAGCATGAGCGGCGCACCGTTGTTGATTCACACCGCCTGGCCTACCTGGCCGAAGTTCCCGTGAACTGGTGCCCTGCGCTGGGGACCGTGCTGGCCAACGAAGAGGTGACCGCGGATGGGCGGTCGGAACGCGGCAATCACCCGGTGTACCGCCGGCCGCTCAAGCAGTGGATGATGCGGATCACCGCCTATGGAGATCGCCTGCTGACGGATCTCGAGCCGCTGGCCTGGCCCGAGTCGATCAAGTTGATGCAGCGGAACTGGATCGGCCGAAGCGAAGGGGCATGGATCGACTTTCCTGTGTCGATGAATGACGGGGCGTTTGGCCGGTGGCGAAAGGAGCGGGGCACGGCGGGATTCCCTGGAGGGCGTCCGCGCGAGGACGATGTGGTGCGGGTATTCACGACGCGTGCCGATACGGTGTTCGGCTGCACGTACATGGTCCTGGCGCCTGAACACCCGCTGGTGGACCGAATTGTTGGTCAAGCCTGGCCCGAAGGGACACCGGATGAGTGGAAGGGAGATTCCAAGTCTGCGGGCTCCCCCGCGCTTGCGGTGGCCGCGTACCGAGCGCTGGTCAATTCGAAGTCGGAAGTGGATCGACAGGCTGATACCCGGGAAAAGACCGGCGTGTTCACAGGGGCGTATGCAGTCAATCCCGCCACCGGCAAGCAAATACCTGTCTTTGTGGCGGACTACGTGCTCATGGGCTACGGCACGGGCGCGATCATGGCAGTTCCGGCGCATGACGAGCGCGACTTTGAGTTTGCTGCGCGATTCAAGCTGCCCATCGCCGATGTGGTGCACACGCCCCTGCTTGCCGCAGTTTCGGCGGTGTGTGGATTCGCGGCCGCGCAACACGTGCCTCTGGCATCACTGAACGACATTATCGTCGACTTTGTCGCGATTGCCATGGGACAGCAGCGTACCGATTATGCGGTAATCTGGGCGACAGTTCAGGACCGGCGCGGGGACAGTGCAAGCGATCCCGCGCGACTTGAGCCAATCGACGCGAGCATGGCGCAGCCGCTGTCCGAGGCAGCTAAAGGGCGACGTGCGGAACAGCGCGGGGCGATTCGTTCGATCTGGGCGGACACTCTGGACCCGCTGCTGCGCGAGCCTGTAGAGGATTTGCTTGCGGCGGTGCGCGAGCACCGCCTGAGCGCACGATTCGGCCACGCGACCACCGACGAAGGGGTTGCGGTGAACAGCAAGGCGGCTGATCGGTCCTTCGACAGCCTGCCAACGCCAGAGGCCAAACGGGCCGTGACGAAGTGGTTGGAACAACATGGCCTGGGTAAGCAGGCGGTGACGTACAAGTTACGAGACTGGTTGTTCTCCCGCCAGAGGTACTGGGGTGAGCCATTCCCGATTGTCTACGGCGAAGATGGGCTGCCCATCGCACTTCCCGAGTCGGCCCTTCCCGTCACGCTGCCTGACTTGACTAATTTCTCTCCCAAGGCTTCGGACGATCCATCGGCGACGCCCGAGCCGCCGCTGGGCCGGGCGACGCAGTGGGTCAGCGTTGAGATTGACGGCAAGACGTACCGCAGGGAGACCAACACGATGCCGCAGTGGGCGGGTTCGTGCTGGTATTACTTGCGCTACCTCGATCCCACCAACTCGGGCGCGCTGGTGGGCAGCGACGTCGAGCAGTACTGGATGCTGTCGACGAAGGATGGATCACCAGTCAAACCCAACGAGTCATTTGACCCCACGCGGCATCACATCGGCGGCGTCGATCTTTATGTCGGCGGGGTTGAGCATGCGGTGCTCCACCTGCTCTACGCGCGATTCTGGCACAAGATCCTGTTTGATCTCGGGCACGTGTCGACGCCGGAACCCTTCGGCCGCCTCTTCAGCCAGGGGTACATCCAGGCGTGGTCGTACATCGATTCGCGGGGTGTGTACGTGCCCGCAGAGGAAGTGGAAGAGCGGGCCGGCAAGTTCTTCTACAAAGGTTCGGAAGTCTCGCGCTCCTACGGCAAGATGGGCAAGAGCCTCAAGAATGCCGTCGCGCCCGATGACATCTGCGCCGCCTACGGTTGCGATACACTACGCCTCTATGAAATGTCCATGGGCCCGCTGGACATGAGCAAGCCCTGGAACCCGCGTGACATCGTGGGTTCACAGCGATTCCTGCAGCGCGTCTGGCGGAACCTGGTCGACGAAGCGAGCGGCGCGTGCAGAGCAACGGACACGACTGCTGATGATTCGCTGCAGCGGCTGACGCATCGCACCATTGCGCGCGTTGACTCTGCCATGAAGAGCCTCTCCTTCAATGTCGCAATCGCCGCCCTGATCGAGTTCAACAACGAACTGGTCGGCCTGCAGAGCCTGCCCCGGTCGGTGGGGGAAACTTTCGTGCGCATGCTCGCGCCGTTCGCGCCGCACATTGCCGAAGAACTCTGGAAGCGGCTGGGACATGCCGGCGGCCTCCTGTACGAACCCTTCCCGGTCGCAGATCCGCGCCTGGTTGCTCACGAGCAGATGGAAATCGTTGTGCAGGTGTCCGGGAAGGTGCGCGGCAAGGTCCTGGCCCCTCCCAAGGCAGACGAAGCGACCGTCATGAAGTGCGTCCTGGCCGACGAGAAAGTCTCTTCGCACCTGACCGGCAAGTCGGTGCGAAAGGTCATTTTCGTTCCAGACCGTCTCATTAATATCGTGGCCGGATAGCCCGACGCCTCAGCCCGTGAACTTGGCAAAGGCCAGAGACACGTTGTGTCCGCCGAAGCCGAAGGAGTTGGAGAGGGCGAAATTGATCGGCCGCTCCTTGGCATTCTTGGCAGCGAAATCCAGATCCATTCCCTCATCGGGGTGATCGAGATTGGCCGTGGGCGGGCACACCTGGTGCTTGATCGCCAAAGCGGTGGCGACCGCTTCGATGCCGCCTGAGGCGCCCAAGGTATGGCCGGTCATGGACTTTGTGGACGACATCGTGACACGCTTCGCGTTGGAGCCGAAGACGGTCTTGACCGCCTTCACTTCAGCGGCGTCGCCCAGCGGCGTCGAAGTGCCGTGGGCATTGATGTAGTCAATCTGCTCCGGGTTCAGTCGCGCATCGCGTAAGGCCAGTTTCATGCAGCGGGCCGCGCCGTCGCCCTCAGGATCGGGGGCAGTGATGTGTCCCGCGTCGCCGGTGGAACCGAATCCCACCAGTTCGCAATAAATCTTGGCCCCGCGCTTGCGCGCATGTTCAAGTTCCTCGAGGACGAGCACGCCTGCACCTTCGGCAAGGACAAACCCGTCGCGGTCCTTGTCAAAGGGACGTGAGGCGATATTGGGATTGTCATTCCGTGTGGAGAGCGCCTTCATCACCATGAAACCCGCCATGCACAAGGGGGTCATGGCTGACTCAGCGCCGCCTGCCAAAATCAGGTCCGCATCGTCATCCTGAATCAATTGAAATGCATCGCCGATGGAGTTGCCGGCGCTGGCGCATGCGGTGGCAGGCGCACTGTTGGGGCCCTTGAGGCCGTATTTGATGGAAACATTGCCCGCGGCTGCATTCACCATCAGGCGAGGGACCAGGAAGGGCGTCACGCGATCCGGACCCTTGGTGTCCATCTTGCGGATGTACTCTTCAATGGTGTTCACGCCGCCGATGCCGGAACCAATGACGACGCCTGCACGGAAGGGGTCAATCTTCGTGAGGTCGATTCCTGAGTCCTCGACAGCTTCGATCGCTGCCGTCATTCCCAGAGCGGCGAACCGATCCAATCGTTTTGCGGTGGCATGATCGATTCGACCCTTGCCGTCCCAATTGCTCACGGGCCCGCCGAAATGGACTTCCCACTGCGGGCCAGCGAAATCAGGCAGCATCGCCATGTTTGGCTTGCCCTGGAGCATCATTTGCCACATCGTGGCGGAATCATGCCCCAGGTTGCAAATCGTGCCGATGCCCGTAATGACGATGCGACGTCCCATGGTTTCCGTTTCCGCCCTATCGGACTGCCAGACCCGCCCCTCAACCGGTCAAGAGCGGAATTGCGCGTTTTTCGCCATTCCGAGCCCTTAATTCCGGAGGAGTTTAGGATCAAAAAGCAGGTCGTCAGCCATCACGCCCCTGCGGAAGATTTCTTGATGAAATCGATCGCCTGCCCGACGGTCTGAATCTTTTCGGCTTCTTCATCGGGGATGGAAGTCTCGAACTCATCTTCGAGTTCCATGACCAGTTCAACGGTGTCCAGGCTGTCCGCGTTCAGGTCGTTCACAAAGGACGTGTCACGCGTGATTTGCGCCTTGTCCACGCCCATCTGCTCTGCCACGATGCTGATCACCTTGGCCTCGATATCGGCTTCCGTCACGGTGAAACTCCTCGTACTCAAAGGGTTGATGTCGTCTTCCAGACTCGCCGAAACGGCGTTCCGTTTTCGGCCACAAATATAGGCCCGTCAATCTCAGAGGTCATGGACGCGCCGACTCAGTGCGGCAATGCGCACAAAGCGCGTCCGTATTGAAGTCGTCACATCGCCATGCCGCCATCCACGCACAGCACCTGACCTGTGACGTACGCGGCTTCGTCGGACGAGAGGTAGGCCACGGCGCCGGCAACTTCTTCCGCCTTGCCGAAACGGCCGGCAGGCGTGATCTGAGCCACCTGCGACTTGCGGGCTTCAGGAAGCGCGGCGGTCATTTCCGTCTCGATGAACCCTGGCGCGACGACATTGGCGGTGATGCCCTTGGCGGCGAATTCTTTGGCAATCGACTTGGTCAGGCCGATCAACCCAGCCTTCGCGGATGAGTAGTTCGCCTGTCCCTGGCAACCGCCGATGCCCGAAATAGAGCCGATATTGACGATGCGTCCAAATCGCTGGCTCATCATCGGGCGCGCGGCCGCCCGGCAAGCGACGAACGCGGACTTGAGATTGACGCGGATCACCTCGTCAAAGTCCTCATCCGACATGCGGAGCATGAGCCCGTCGCGAGTGATGCCGGCGCAGTTGACGAGCACGTCAAGACGCCCGAAGTCCTTGGCGACGCCGCTCACGGTCTCGGCCAGCGCGGCGGAATCCCCGACGTCGCAGGCGCGGACGTCAGCGCTGCCGCCCGAGGTCTGAATGCCAGCCTGAACGTCGCGCAAGGGGCCTTCGCTCCGACTGAGCAGCACGACGTGCCTGCCGTCGCGCGCCAGGCGCTGGCCGATTGCGCGGCCGATACCGCGACTTGCCCCGGTGACGATGGCAACTCTCTTTTCCGACATGAACACCCTTTCAGCGCCGCCCTGATCAGACACTGTTCCGATCAAAGCGGGCGTCACTTCTCAAGTTCAACATGCGGGGCACCGCTCGATCAGCCCGGCCCGCCGCCGTCTTTTCCGCCGCCACCGCCACTGCGGCCTCCGCCATCTTCATTCCCGCCGGACTCAAAATCCGTCTGTTCCGTATTGGAGGGCGGAGCGACCAGCGACATTGGTGGAATTGCCACGGGGCGGAACTGATAGGCGTCGCCCGCGGAAAGCGCGACCCACGACTGCTGGCTGAGGGTCCCGGATTGGTCAGTGATGCCGAAGCCGACGGTCAGTCCAACGCCGGCATCGACGATGGAATTCACGACGACTTGCCGAATACCGCTGGTAGCCTCCACCCACGCTCCGGTTGAAACCAGATCGTCCAACACCTGTCGCGACAGGGGGTCCATCATCGGCCGAAGTGTGCCCGCATCGCCTTGGGCAAACGCGTTGACGAAACGGAAGACCGCTTCAACTTCGTCCTGGTCGCAGTCCTGCTGCATCGCGCCGGACACGATAATGCGATCGTCAAGCCCCATCTGCTCGCCGATCTCCACAAGATTCGGAGGCGGTGGGGGCGGGGGCGGAGGAGGAGGAGGAGGAGGAGGAGGGGGCGGCTTCTTGCAGCCCACCGGGAGCAACGCCACGCCAGCCATGCAGGCGAACAGAAATACCTGAGCCAGTCGATTACGCGGGAACGTCATGATTGGTTACTCGCACGTTGCGATCGATTCTGCGCATGAGCCCCATGAGCACCTTGCCCGGAGCCAGTTCGTGAAATTCGCCCTTGATGTTAGGAATGAGCCAGAGGCAGGATTGGCTCCAGCGGACAGGGGCGGTAAGTTGCTCGACCAGCCGCTGGCGGATGAGGCCGGCATTGTCCTGCTCATGCGGCAACGCGGTCACATTGCTCACGACCGGGCAACGGGCGTCCGCGAACTCCACCTCCGCCAGCGCGGCCCGCAGGCGATCGGCTGCGGGCTGCATGAGCGGTGAGTGGAACGCGCCGGCCACCGTAAGGGGAGTGGCCTTGACGCCGACCTTCTCTGCGGCCGCGGGGACTCGTCCGCATGCGCCGGCGGATCCGGAAAGCACAATCTGTCCGGGAGCGTTGTAGTTGGCAGGCACCAGCACCTCGCCTTCGCGGGCGATCTCGCAGACCTGGTGGGCCTGGGCTTCATCAGCGCCGATGAGGGCCACCATGCTCCCGCGCGATGCGGAAGCCGCCTCCTGCATGTAGCGTCCGCGCTTGACCACCAGGCGCAGTCCATCGGCGAATGAAAACACGCCGGCCAGGTGCAGGGCCGTGTATTCGCCCAGGCTCAGCCCGGCCAGAGCCAGCGGTTTGAGATTGCCATGTCGGTGCGTCAACCCGGCAGCGCACGCCACCGAACTGACATAAATTGCGGGCTGGCTTACATCCGTCTGGTTGAGACGCTCAGGCGGACCGTCGAAGCACAGCCTGCTCAGAGGTGCGCCCAGTTCGTCGCCCAGTACGGCGTCCGCCTCGGCAAACACCCGGGCTGCGGCCGGCTCCGCGTCGCGCCATGCCTTGCCCATGCCCACGACCTGTGCGCCTTGGCCGGGACATAAGAGAATCGGGGAGAATTCCATGCGTCACTCTATGAAAGAGGGGTGCGGTGGGCACGCCTGTCGGGGATTGGAAATGGGAATCAGCGGCGGCCAGGCGGACTACAAACGCCAGACTGAGGAAGCCCAGGTCATGCCCGCGCCGAACGCGGCCAGGATCACGATGTCGCCGCTCTTGATCCGTCCCGCCCGGCGCAACTCATCGAAGCAGAGAGGCACGCTGCCCGCACTGCTGTTGCCGTAGCGGTCGATGTTGATGTACACCTTGTCATCGGGAAGTTTGAGTTTGGCTTTGGCGGACTCGATGATCCGCGCGTTGGACTGGTGCGCGATCACCATCCGGATGTCGCCGACCGTCAGGTGATTTTTTTCCAGCGCATCGGTCAGCGCGGCCTGGAACTTGGAGACGGCGAATTTGTAGACTTCCGCGCCGTTCATCTGCAGTTTGTCGATCTTGACTTCGTTCCAATCTGCGCCCTTGGGCACGTCCGACTCCTGTCGGGGCAGGTAGAGATGCTCCCACAGCGAGCCGTCGGAACTCATGGTCTGGTACATGCAGCCGAGCGAGGGGTCGTCGGTTCGGCGGACGATTACGGCTCCGGCCGCATCGCCGAAGAGAATGCACACCTTGCGGTTGCTGTAGTCCATGACCGAGGACATGGCGTCGCACCCCACGACCGCGATGGTGCGGTAGTTGCCGGCACGCACGAGGCTGTCAGCGATGTTCAGGCCGTATACGAACCCGGAGCAGGCGGCAGCCAAATCGAAGGCGCCTGCCGGGGTGGCTCCTACAGCGTCAGCAACCCGACAGGCGGTACTTGGGCACAACATTTCGCCGCTGATGGTGGCCACGATGACCAGGTCGATTTCCTTCGGAGAGATGCCCGCATCCTGGATTGCCGCCTCCAGCGCCCGCTTGGACAGCAGAAACGTTCCCTCACCCGCGCTGGGGTCAGACATGCGCCTCGATCGGATCCCGGTGCGCTGGAAGATCCACTCATCGTCGGTATCGCAGAACTTCTTCAGGTCATCGTTGGTGACGACCTTGTCAGGCACCGCAGACCCGCTGCCGATGATCCGCACGCCGTGGCGCAGCGCCGGGTTCACGGCGCACCGACCTTGCCGATGGCCTCCACCGCCTCCAGCCGGGCCACGATCGCCTCGTTCAGGCCGTGTTTGACCATGCTGCGGGTATTACGGATTGCATTGGTGATTGTGCGTGCTTCGGAGGATCCGTGCGCGATGACAGAGATGCCGTTCACGCCCAGCAGCGGTGCGCCGCCAAATTCGTGGTAATCGTGTTTCGCGTAAATCGTCTTGACCACCGGCGCAAACTTCATCGCCAACTCCGGATTGGTCGCCTGGATCTCGCGTGCGATGGTCTTGAAAAGGCCCGCCGCCAGCCCCTCACTCACCTTGAGCAGCACATTGCCCACGAAACCGTCCGTCACGACGACGTCCGCCGCGTGATTGAACAGATCGCGCCCCTCAATGTACCCCACGTAATTGGTATTGGGTGTCTCTTTCAGGAGGTCGCGCGTCTTACGGACCATCTCCGTCCCCTTGGCCTCCTCGCCGCCGATGTTCATGATCGCAATGCGCGGATTCTTCACTCCAAGCAATTGCTGCGCATACACCTCACCCATCAGCCCATACTGCCACAGGTGATGCGGTTTGGGGTCCGGGTTTGCGCCCACGTCGCACATCACCACCGGCCCGCTAAAGGTCGGCACCACGACCGCGATGCCCGGCCTGTGAACCCCCGGCAGTCGGCGCATAAACATCTGCGATGCGGCGACGCACGCTCCCGTGTTTCCCGCAGAAATCACGACTTCAATCGCATCAGCCTCGCGTCGATCGGCCATCCTGTTCATGGTTACGATCGAACTTTCCACCTTCGTGCGCACGGCTTCGACCGGATGGTCATCCATCGCGATCTCATTGCGCGTGCCCACAATGCGGATCCGGCTGTCGTTCACCGATGCCGCCGCCAATCCGCGCTCGATCAGCGCAGCATCTCCCAGCAGCACCAGCTCATCGGTCGGTTCCAGCAGCGGCAATGCCCCGATCGCACCCTTCAGCGGCGCTTCGGGCGCATGGTCCCCGCCCATCACATCCAGGGCGATGCGCATGCTTTAGGCTTCCTCGGAAGTTGCCACCTTGAGTTGCAGGCCGGGTCGCACATACCCGCACTTCTCACACACAGTGTGCGGCATCTTGCTTTCGCCGCAGTTCGGGCAGATCACCGCTTGGGTTGGCTTGAGTGCGGAATGCGCCTGACGGCGACGCTTGCGCCCGTATGAAATGCGATGTTGTGGTTGCATGATGTTGTCCTGAAATGGGTTACGCTTGTCTCGAATGGCGCCGGCATGGCCTGGTTTCCGCCCCCATCTTGCGAAATGCCGGGTAAACACTGACGTTAGAGCATCACCTCGCTTTGGTCAAATCACTCGACGGTCTCCGAGCGTCCCATCATCGTCGTGTTCCTCATGTCCCAATTCTTCGGTTCTCACCTGCGCCTCTCCGCGACCCGCGTCGAGCCACACTTGAATCTGATACCACCCACACCTACGGTTCGGGCTCGCAATCGGCGACTCGTCGTCATTGCCACGCCCTCCTAGCTCAGTTGGTAGAGCAGCTGACTCTTAATCAGCGGGTCGAAGGTTCGAGTCCTTCGGGGGGCACTCCCACGCTAAATCCATGGCCTTGCCCTCCTTCGTGCCGCCTGTGGTTTCTGACTCTGGCCTTCGAGAAATGATCGAGGCTTTGGCTAAGACTCTGCCGCCGGGGGAAGAACTCCTCGCCGCGACGATGCGCATTCTTGCCCAGCATCGCGCGAAGTATCACTGGGTCGGAGTCTACCTTCTGGTCGGCGATGTCCTCCGCCTTGGACCCTATGTTGGTCCGCATACGGAACACGAGCGCATTCCGGTTGGGCGCGGCGTGTGCGGCAGCGCGGTTGCGGACGATGAAAACAAAATCATCTCCGATGTCCGCACGCTTTCGAACTACCTCGCGTGCAATCTTGAAACGCGCTCCGAAATTGTTGTTCTGATCCGTGATCCGCAGTCGCACGGCATTCTCGGTCAGATCGACATTGACGGAACCGAGGTCGGCGGATTCGGCCGTGAGGATGAGCGGTTCCTTGAATCCATCGCTGAGCTCCTTGCGCCCTCTGCTGCGCTGATGCGTGCCCGTATTGATCCCTAAGATCAATCATGGCTGCGCGTCACCCGGTTCCGACTGCTGTCGCATTTCTCGCCCTGTTCTGCCTCACGCGGGTCTCAAGTGGGCAGAACGTTATCTGCCGTATCACCAACGATCCGGTGGCTGCTCTCCCGGCCGGATCGCCGCCGGCTGGCGAGCGCTGGTACTCATACGACTGGTTCGACATCCCGCCGACCGAAGGCACCAACGCAATGCCGCTTTCGATTGCGCTGGACGGTTACAAGCGTCTTTGGGTGAATCCCGAGTTCCATCTGCGTTTCTTTGAAGTGCGCACCGACTCGCGCACGGTGGTGCCGTTGGTCTATCCGCGACCCGCGGACCCGGGCCCCTTTGCCACCACGATCTTCGGCGATCACCGCACGCAGACGAGCATGTGCGGCGAGGACGTCATCATCGATCCTTCGGGGCGCATCTGGTTCTCGCAGGGCGGCGGATACCTCTACGACGGGGAGCATCCCAACCACAGCCGGATTCTCTGTTACGACCCCTCGGTCCCTGAAGAGTCTCGCTGGCGTGTTTACAACATTCCCGGCGATCGCAATGAGATCATCGGACTGGCGTGGGATGAGCGTCGCGGGCTGCTCTGGTTCGCCAACGGGGGCTTGGGCGCCAAGGGAATCTGGCGCGGCTCGCTCGCGTGCTTCGATCCGTCAGAGACGCCCCACGACGGAATTTTTGATTTCTCCACGTCGATTGATGACCGGATCTGCTCGACACCGTTGTCCGAACTTGCTGAACCGAGGCAATTGGTGACGGGCGGCAGCTTTCGCGTCTACCCGTTGGCCAACCCAGGGGGGCAGCCGGCCCACTTGGCCTTCGACGCTGAGGGCAATGTGTGGTACACCGAGTTCTGGGGCAACGCAATCGGTCGCCTCGAGCCTGATACGGGCATTGTCACGCGCTATCCCCTCGCCAAGGCGCGCGCCAAGACCGGCCCCGCGGCTATTTGCGGCTCCGGCCCGTGGCAAATCATCGTCGAGCCGGACGGTGACATCGTGTTCAATGAGTTTTTCGATGCGCAGGTGTGCCGACTGCCCTTGGAGTCCATCGAGAATCCGGCGGCTCTGAGCCTGGCAGAAGATGGAACCAACCCTTGCGTGCAGGAAGTCTCGCTGCCGGACGCCGATTTGGAGCGAGAACAGATCCATTCCATTGTCTTGGATGGGGCGGGGAATCTGTGGTTTTCAGTGCACAATTCCGATACGACAGCGCGCGGCCTGCAACTGGGCTTCATTCCGCCCGACTGGTCGGGCCCGGTGCTCCTCCCGTCATTCCGGAATTTCCCGGGCCAGGGTCATGCCACGGCCGACGGGATCGCGGTCGATCGTGAAACCGGCGCGGTGTACATGGCCGAGTTTTTCCACAAACGCATTGGGCGCATCACCCAGGTGCCGCCGGCGCCCGTGGATCACTGAGTCGCGTCTGGTGCGATCGGCTCCATGACAATGCTTGCGTCGTTGGGCCAGCGCTTGCGGGTTTCAAGAGCGCGGTACTGGTCGGAGATGCGCGGCCACTTCGAGATCACAACATCCCAGATGTGCTTGTCAAAGAGAATGCGTACGGGTTTACCTTCCAACTCAGCAGCCCGGCAGAACTCCGCCAGTGCTTCCGGGGTTTCGAGACGTCGAACCTCGCTGTCGTGGTAGAACGAGAGCGTTGTTTCAGTGAACCCATACGTGGCCAGCGCAAATTCGTCGGTTCCGAATTCTGCATTCAGACTCTCAACCAGTGCTTTGCCGCTCATGGGGACAATGACCACATCCTCAATCTCGTACACCCAGAACCATGTCGTCGATGCACCCAGGAAGTAAAGGGCGAGCGCGGCAGCGCGGAAGGATCGCCCCTTGCGCCAGAGGTAGCACATGCCCAGGGCGCTGAGCGGAAGGACCACCAGCGGGACGACGGCTTCCAGATGCCCCCAACCGAGTACGGCATCAGCACCCACCACGCCGACCACGATCAGGAAGGATGTGATCGTCAGCGTGTAAATCACGTCCGGCGGCCTGCTGCCAGGCGCAGGGGTGTCGTGTTCACCTGTCAACCAGCCGTCCAGCATGACGGCCGTAAGCAGGGCCATTGCGGGACACACCGGGAGCAGGTAAGTCATGAGCTTGCCCGCGATGAGCGAGAACATTACAAATGGAAGCGCCACTGCCAATACCAGCAGGGGGACCGGCCCGCCGCCCCGCATTCGTCTCCACGTTTCACTCCACGATATGTTCCAACCGGGTAACGCAAGCATCGTGGTTGCGGGAAACGCGCCTCCGAGCAGCACTGGGATGTAGAACCAAACCGGCTCCGGATGGTCCCCGGTGCCTTCCGCCCGGCTGACCGTCTCATGCAACCAGATTTCCATGGCATGGGGCACTTGTCTCAGAACAAAGTGTCCCCAGAGCACGAGCGGCAACAATGCCAGCGGCAATCCAAGCATGATTCGAAGACGGCCCACATGGCTGAGAAATCTCCCTGAAAAAGCCAGCCAGGCCAAGAGGATTCCCGGTCCGCACAGCGCCAGCGGTCCTTTGGTAAGCAGGCCGAGAGCGACAGCGACCCACATGGCCGCCGCGCAGCGCTTGCGGCCTGATTCGATGGCCGCCCAACCGCAGAAGATCGCGACAGTCCAGAAGAATGTCAAGATCGGGTCGGTAATCGCCAGCCGGGTCACAACCACGTGCAGCGGCATGATCGCGAGCATTCCCGCAGCGACCAGCGCGGTGCGTTCATTCCTGAGTTTGCACCCAAACCAATACGTCAGCAGCACGGTGCCCGACCCGGCAATCAGTCCGGGCAGGCGCATGGCCCATTCATCCCTTCCCAGGACTCGAATTGCCGCGGCCTGCATCCAGTACGTGAGCGGCGGCTTGGTGAGGTGCGGATGTCCAAACCACATTGGAACCAGCCACTCATCGGACTCTGCCATGTTCAGGCTCACACTTGCGTACCGCCCCTCGTCAGGCGGATACAGGGGGTGATCCCCTGCACTGATCCAATTCAGACTTGCGCTCAGCAGCGCGATAAGCAAGCACATGGCCTTGCCGATGCGCGTGCTATGCGGCTGAGTCAGGGGATCCTGCGGAAGTGCGCGGTATGTACTGTCGGTCATGGTCGGATACGCTCATGGTATCGCCGACGTTCACGTTCCGAGTGTGCCCGCCGGACCCCATGAGCACATGACCATGGCAGAAGAGGTCGTCCATCCACTTCCCGATTACGCTGACGCTCTCCGACACGCACTGGAGGGCGTGACTCCCCTGCCCCTGCAACGTGTGACCCTTGCGAACGCCGCGGGCCGAGTACTGGCGGAGGACATCAAAGCGGATCGCGATTGGCCCCCCTTTGATCGCGCGACCATGGATGGGTACGCCCTTCGCTCAGCCGATCTGGCCCTGGCACGACCTCTGCAGGTTGTGGGTGAAATCGCTGCCGGCGCTTCGACCCAGATCGAACTTGCGCCTGGCCAGTGCTGCCGTGTCGCGACAGGCGCGCGCGTGCCGTCGACCTCGGACGCCATCGTTCCGCACGAATTTACTGATCGTGGTGTTCCGCACGTCGCGGTGTCTGCCGCAGCCCATCTGCAGCCGGGAGACAACATTCACCGGCAGGGGTCCGATGCTCGAGCGGGGCAACGGGTCATTTCGGCGGGTACGGATCTTGGGGCACACCATGTCGGTCTGTGCGCTGGCTTTGGCGTGAGTTCACCGCTGGTGCACTCGC
The DNA here is from genome assembly GCA_044229655.1 of Phycisphaerales bacterium. GTDB lineage: Bacteria > Planctomycetota > Phycisphaerae > Phycisphaerales > UBA5793 > JBGASM01. The sequence continues at coordinate 198,084 of JBGASM010000003.1, forward strand.
GACCCAAAACGGCGGTATTGACGACCGGTGATGAAGTGTTGCCGCCGGAATGCACCTCCGTCCTGCCCTATCAGATCCGCAACTCCAACGGTCCGATGCTGACCGCCGCGCTGACGGCAATGGGGTGTAGCGTCATCTCTTCCCGGCATGTGCGCGATGATCCGGACTCTGTGAGGGCCGCTGTTTTGGAAGCAATGGCCGAGGCCGACGTGTTGATCACAGCCGGGGGCGTCAGCGCGGGTGACCGCGACTTTTTACCGGGGGTTTTGGAGGACTTGGGAGTGAAGACGCGGTTGCGGGGGGCGGCCATCCAACCGGGCCGGCCGATCACCGTGGGTCGAGTCGCGGCAAAACCAGGAAAAAGCGTGGAAATCGTGTTACTTCCGGGGAATCCGGTCTCAGTCCTCGCGACGGCGCACCTCTTCGCTTGGCCCATTTTTCGTGCTTTATCCGGATTTTCCCCGCTTTTGCCGTGGATCGAGGCTGCCGTCTCCGGCGAGGTTCGCCCCAACCCGCGACGCCAGGCATTCCGCCCCGCCATGTTTGAGCCTGATAACTGCAGCCTGACTGTGCCCAAGTGGGGAGGGAGCGGGGACCTTGTCCATACTGTCGGCACGCACGGCTTGGCAGCGATCCCGTTACAGGAAAGACCTGTCGAGAGAGGAGAGAAAGTTCCGTTTCTGCCATGGGCCTGGCACTCAGTCCCCCATCCGAGAAAGGGTCCTATGTCCTGAGTGCCTGATTTCGGTGCCGAATTCGACGTCGAATTATGGTATTTTCACACTTTTTCGTGGGTATTTGTACTCTTTTCGATTGGTGTCGGGTATATACAAGGCTGGTTATGAGGTATTCAGAGAGGGTTGCCGACTTGAGTCGCAAAGCCTTTACACTCATTGAGATGCTGACGCTCATCCTGCTCATGGGGCTGCTGCTGGCACTTCTCATGCCCGCGCTGGCACAGAGCCGGACTCAGGCGCAAACCGCCAAGTGCGCATCGAACTTGCGTCAAGTTGCGCTGTTGCGAGCAGGGAACGTGCAATCGGACCGGTGGGGTAATTCGCCATACGACATTGGCGACTCGGGTTGGGACTCGCGGAGTGAAGGGTCGGGCGGGGGCAAATTGGGAAATGGGGGATCTCGAGGCGACACGGGCGGGGACATCGGTGATGAGTTTGTGTTTGACGAGCGTGCGGAAATGCAGGCCGTCGAAGAGCCGGTCGGTTGGTCGTTGCACTGCCCGCTGGCAGAGCGCGACGAGCAGAACAGTTACGGAATCCGAATCACCGCTTGCTTCGTCCCCTATGAGCGCACGACCAGTCGCGATGTGGTGATGGGGTGCAGTGAATACAAGGTGGTCGATGTCGTGCGAAATTTTGCTCTGCGGCACGATGAGCGGGCGAATTTCCTATTTGGGGACATGCGGGTGGGCACACACGGGCTGGAAGTGTTCACGCGTGACGAGATTTCCGCCCGCTCCAACCGGATGCCGCCCAATCACGGGGCCGGCGGCCGGCGCCGTATCGGGGGCTGAGTTCGATTACTTTTTTGTTTTTGCCGCGACTTCATCAGCATATTTGGCTGATGCGAAGTCCTTTTCGGTAATTCCGCCCGCATCGTGGGTGGACAGGGTGAGGGTGACCTTGTTCCAGCGGATCATGATGTCCGGATGGTGCTGAGATTTTTCGGCCTGCTTGGCGATGGCGACAACAAAGCGGATCGAGGCGGGAAAGTCGATAAACTCAAAGGTGCGGCTGATGGAATCGCCCAAGCGGCTCCAATCCTTGCGCTTCGCCAATTCGGTTTCGATCTTTTTCTCATCCATCGATGGCATCATGCGCTCTCCTGCGGCATATTCCCAGGTTTGACCGCGACAAGCCCAACGGATGCCGTCCGCGTATGGCTCTGCGTGCACCGTAAGGATATCTTGAATTCGGGACGTCCGATGTCAACCCAGAGCCCCCGGCGAATAACTCGACTTGCCCCATCGCCCACAGGTGCGCTTCACCTTGGCAATCTTCGGACATTTCTGGTCACCTGGGCTTGGGCTAGAAAGCAGGGGTGGCGCATCATCATGCGCATTGAGGATCTGGATGGGCCGCGCATCAAGACAGGGGCTGCAGAAGGCATCCTGGAAACGCTCAGGTGGGTGGGAATTGATTGGGACGGAGAGGTTCTGGTCCAATCATCCGACCTTGGCCCATATCGACGGGCGATGTGCCACCTGGCGAGTCAGCGGCTTGTCTACGCATCGGAACTCACTCGGACGCAGATTGAATCGGCCGCTTCTGCGCCGCACGCCGATGAGCACGAGGTCGCCTTCCCGGCGACTCTTCGACCAGACCAAATTCCCGAGCGGTTCACGGATGAGGAGACCAACTGGCGTTTTGTGACGCCCGAGCGCCTGGTCGAGATCGACGATGCATTTGCCGGTCTGCAGTTGTCCACGCCTGCACACGAATGCGGGGACTTTGTGGTCTGGACGAAGCGTGGGCAGCCTGCGTATCAACTGGCGGTGGTCGTCGATGATGCGCGGCAAGGTGTGACGGATGTGATTCGGGGGAATGACCTGCTGCCTTCCGCCGCGCGGCAGATGCTTCTGCAGGAAGCGCTCGGAATCCCCACACCACGTTACCTGCACCTGCCAATTGTGCGCGGGGCGGACGGGAGAAGGCTGGCCAAGAGGCATGGAGACACAAAAGTGGACACGTATCGGAGCGCGGGGGTGCGGAGCGAACGGCTCATCGGCCTGATGGCCTATTGGTGCGGGTTGACGCAGGAGCTTGGAGAAGTCTCACGCCGGGAGTTCGTTGATGCGCTGGAGATGAATAAGGTTCCCAGAGGCGACATCACCTACCGGAATGAGGATGACGCCTGGCTGCGTGGTACGACTTAGCGATGGAGAATTCATGATGCGAGGTTTCGGATACATCCTCGGGCTGCTCCTGATCGTGACTATTCCGGCATCGATGATGCTGATGTCGGGCTGTGATGAGCAGACGACGGGCACAGTGACGACGCAGATCGGAGGGCAGTGGTTCACGCTGGAGACGGCGACCTCAGAGGCACAGAGGAACCAGGGGCTGATGGGGCGGACGGAAGTGGCAGCGGACGGGGGGATGATTTTTGTATTTGATGACGATGTCGAGCGATCTTTCTGGATGAAGAACTGCCTGATGGACATCGACATCGTGTTTGTGGATCGCGCCGGCTTCGTGGTTTCAACCGCAGAGATGAAGAAGCAACCACCGAAACGAGCGGACGAGTCGGAGGCCGCGTATGACGAGCGAATGCGTCGGACGGGGTCATATCCGAGCGGAGGCAGGTGCCGTTACGTTATCGAACTGCAGCCGGGGAGAATTCGGGCTCTAGGGCTCAAGAAGGGCGACAAGATTCCGCTGGACCTGGAAGAGCTCAAGAAACTGGCCGCAACAGACGATGGTCGATAGCGTGCGGCTCTGCGGTCTTATGGGGAGCGGGGATGGGAGCAAGGGTGGCCATTCTGGGGCGGGGAACAGCGCTGCGCGCGTGTGATGCGCAGTTGATTGAGGCGATTGCAGCCCATTGGCCGGACACGGATACGCCGGAATTCTGCGCTGTCTCGAATGAGTCGCTGCGAGAGAAGTTGTCCCAGGTCATCAAGACGCACCAAGCGTTTCTCGTACTCGGCGACGACATCAAAGCCATGGAGCAGTTCCACGAGGTGTGGGATGCGCTGCAGCAGGCGAGCGTGGCAATCCTGTGGTTGAAGGATGAGGTCTCAGAGAGCGCGGAGAGCAGCGGCCTCATCGAATGCCCGCACCATGAGAAGGCAGAGCACATTTCCATTCGGCTGCACACGCTGCTTGCGCGTCAGCAGACGGTTGCACACCTGGCGCGCGAGGTGCGGATGCTGCAGAAGATCGAGGGAAACCTACACGTTGAATTCGGGAGGCTGCAGGAAGAACTCCAACTGGCGGCGGCAGTGCAGCGCGAAATGCTGCCCAAGGCTCTGCCAGAGATTGCGAGCCTGCGGATCGGAACGCTATTTCGGCCGGTGGGATATGTGTCGGGCGACATTTACACGGTGGAGCGACTGAGCGAGCGAAGCGTGGGGATCTTCCTGGCCGACGCGGTCGGGCACGGGGTGCCGGCGGCTTTGATGACGATGGTGATTTCGCGCAGTCTGCGATTCCGGGAGGCGATGTCCGAAAAGGGACGAATGCTCTCTCCGGGGGAGATTCTGACGCGCCTGAACGAGGAGATGCTCCTTCATCAGGAATGCTTCGGGGGCAATGGTCGATTTGCGACCGCGATCTGCTGCATCATCGACGTGCCGGCACGGCGGATCGTGATGGCCAGCGCAGGGCACCCGCAGCCGCTGCGGATCAACGCGACGGGGCAGTGCTGCAAGGTGCCGGTGGAGGGCGCCATGCTGGGGATATTTCCGAATGAGCAGTATGCAGAAGTGGTCGTGGAGCTGGCAGAGGCCGAGCGGCTGCTCATGTTCACGGACGGGTTTGAGACGGCATATCCAAACGCCGCGGCGGACCTCTTCGGGCGCAGGCTTCCCAATGAGCGATACATCGAGCAGATGTCGGGGGCGACAACGGGAACCGGCCATCCAGCGGATGTGCTGGACACGTTGCGATTGACCCTGAATGAGCAGTTAGGTTCGCTGCACCAGGTGGACGACATCACCGCCGTGTGCTTTGACTTCGCTGCGAGCGAGGTGAAGGGTGAGTCGGTTCGGGCGGCTTAGCCCTGATGAGCAGGGGACTGCGTCGCGTACACTTGGCCGTGTGGTCACCTTTTGTCGCCCTGATTCTGATCTCGTTTGCGCTCGGACTCGGGCTGACACGGATTGTGCGCGACCTTTCGAAACGGCGGGGGTTGCTGGATTCGACCGGGGCCGAGGGGCATCACAAGGCAGGGCTGAGGCAAGTACCCAACACGGGCGGGATTGCGATCATGCTCGCGGTGGCGTTGCCGGCGGCCGGCGCAATTGCGATGGCTTACTGGGCCAATCCGGGCTGGATCGAGGAGCGGAGCCCAACAGTCGCGGCGAACCTGTCGGGGATGCGCAGCCGTCTGCCGATGGCGCTGGGGCTGCTGCTGGCGTTGACGGGGATGCACCTCGTGGGTGTGCTCGACGACCGGAAAGCGCTGGGGCCGGGCATCAAGTTTGTCGCACAGAGTTTTATCGCAGGGCTGCTGGTTTACCTGAGCGACAGCCGATTGCTCACGCTGATGGATAGCTGGCCGGGGCTGGTGGGAATGGCGCCCTGGCCATCGGTCATTGTGACGGTGGTGTGGATGGTGGCGGTGACGAACGCGATCAACTTCATGGACAACATGGATGGGCTGGCCGGGGGAGTGGCGGGGATTTCGACGGGCCTCTTTCTGATCGCCGCGTATCTCAACGGACAGTGGTTCATTGCGGCAATGCTCGCCCTGCTCCTGGGCGCGCTGCTCGCGTTCATGTGCTTCAATTTTCCGCCCGCGACGATTTTCATGGGGGACGGCGGGTCGCTGGTTGTGGGATTCCTTCTGGGGTTCCTGACAGTCCGCACAACGTACTTCGGCGACACTCAGGAGACGCGGTGGTACGGGATTTTCATGCCAATCATTGTGCTGGCCATTCCGCTCTATGACCTGGTGGCGGTGACGGTCATTCGGATCCGGCAGGGGAGGAGTCCATTTGTCGGCGATCAGCAGCATTTTTCTCACCGACTCGTGCAGTCGGGGCTTTCAAAGGAGGCAGCGGTGCTGGTGATCTGCGGATGCAGCATGGCGACAGGGATCTCGGGCATATCGCTCGGACAGGTGCAGGGGTGGCAAGCGCTGCTCATCGGGGTGCAGACGGTGCTCATTCTGGCTGCGCTGGCAACATTTGAGCGATTTTTCCTGAGGCGGAGAGGAAATGGCGGGCCGGGTTCATGACCAGTGCGGGCGAAACAGCGCGGACATCGGGAATGGCGCCCGACCGGGCGGCCAAGTGGTTGGGAGGGCTCGCGCTGACGCTGGTCATTGTGCCTGCAGTGCTGCGGTGTGTGACGCTCACTGTTCCGGACTTGTATTTTTCTGAGGACCCGCTGGTGCTGCCGCTGCAACTGGATGCGCTGGGTCCCGCGGGCTCGATGGTACTGAATGGATTGTCGGTCGCGGGGCTGGCCCTTGCGCTTTGGGCACACTGGCGGGAGAAGGGCTGGGTGGATGTGTGGATGATGCTGGCGCTGGCGGGGCCTGCGGGGGTGCTCGTGTGGCACGGATTCAGGGAAGGCGCGACGCTGGATGAGCGGGTGGCGGGGTCGCACTGGATTGCGGCGGTCGCGACGCTGGCGGGCGCAGCGCACCTTGCATCGCTGCGAAGCGTGCGGGTCGGGCGGGGGCTGATGGTGGGGGCGTTCTTCGGGCTGGTTGCGCCGCTGGCGGTCAAGGCGATCTATCAAGTGACCGTTGAGCATGCGGCGACGGTCGAGAGTTTTCAGGCGAACAAGGAAGCGATATTGGCGGGGCGCGGATGGGTGGCGGACTCCGTGCAGGCGCGGCTGTTCGAGAACAGACTGATGCAGCGGGAGGCGGTGGGCTGGTGCTCGATTTCGAATGTGTTCGCGACGCTGGCGGCGGGGATCAGCGTGTTCTGGCTGTGCATGCTGCTTGCGGTTGCGCGGTCGAAACTCGCCGGGGGGTGGATCGGACTGGCGGCGCTGATTGCAGGGAGCGGAATGGCGGCGGTGGCGGTCACGGGATCGCGGGGCGGCATCGGCGCGCTGCTCATCGGGGCGGGTCTTTCGCTGGGGATCCTGCTTCCCAAGCCGTGGAGGAGAAGGGTTTCGGCGCGTGCGTTTCGAGTGGCATGCGGGCTGTTTGCGCTGGCGAGTGTCGCAGTGGCAGCGCGCGGATGGTTGCTGGGGCCGGAGTTCACGGCGGATGGGTACAGCCTGCTGTTCCGGTGGTATTACTGGGTCGGCGCGGCGAGATCGATCGGCGCGCACCTGCTGGGGGGCATCGGAGCGGATGGATTTCAGCAGGCGTACATGATGCTCAAGCCGGCGCTGAGTCCGGAGCAGCCTGCATTGCCGCACAGCGTGTTTCTGACGTGGGTCACGGCGATGGGCGTCTGGGGGACGGCGTGGATTGCGATGACACTGGCGGCAGTTCGGCGTGCAGGCCCGACGGCAGTGGGGGGGCAAAAGCAAGAGTCCACTGAAAACACCGTGCACTATCGAAGGTACATATGGCCGGCGGTCTGCGTGGGAGCGGTGGTACTGGCGCTGGGACATGCCATCAACGGGGCGGCGGTGCTACCGGATTTCCGTTGGCTGTTCTGGCCTCTAAGTATGGCTGGGTTTGCAGGGTTGATGGCGTTGATCCCGCGGCTGGTGGCGGAGACATCGTGGTGGGCGGTGCGGTGGGCGGCGTGGGCGGCCATTGTGGTGATGGTGCTGCACGCGCAGATTGAGTTGACACTGAATGACCCTGGGCCGACGGCGGCGATTTTCATGGTGATGGGGGCGGTGGCGGGAACCGCAGATCGGAAGGGCGGCGGAGGGCGGGGGGCAGGGCGCGCTGTTGTCGGGCTGAGCAGCGTGGCGGCGATCGGCTTTTTCGTGCTGCTCGTTATTCCGGTGGTGCGAGAGCAGCGACATCTACATCGTGCGGCGGTCCAACTGAATCGTTGTGCAGACTACCGGATGACGGTGAATGAACTGGCAGAACCGCTCAGCGGCGGGGAGCGGATTGCGGTGCTGCGAAGGATCGCGAGCACATTGACGAGTCTGGGAGTGGAATCAGGAATTGACGGGCTGGCATTGCAAGCCGGCACTCTGTCAAGCGGAGCGTCAGAGGAGGCGGTTCGATCTTTCTGGACCGAGGTCGCCCGGCAACTGGCGGCGGCGGATGATGCGGTTCAAGCGCGAGTGATTGCTGATGCGATGCCGAACCTGGAGGCTGCGCTGAGCATCATGCCGGTGGATGAACGGTCAGCACGCGACATATTGAACTACCGGGGAATGCTGCTGCACCTGGCGGCCAAACGCAGCGACACCGAGGCCATCCAAACGTGTGCCGACAGCATTGTTTCGTCGAGCGAGGATCTTGCGCGGCGATGGCCGGGGAACTCGACAACCCTGATGGCGGCGGCCACGCACCTGCACGACGTCAGCGAGATCATTCGCGTGCAGGCGGCGGGCAGTGAAGGCCGTGCGGATGAGTTGCGGGAGCGGAGCCTAGAACTACTGGAGAGAATCTGCACACTTGACCCCTACAGCGTGGAACCGGCGCTGCGGCTGGCGGAGACAGCCGATGACATGGCGGATCGAGAGCGAGCGGCGCGCTGGTATCAAAAGACCCTGGACCTCAACGAGGGCCTGCGGCTGGATCCGGCGCGGCAACTCCCGGACACCACCGTGAGGCGGATCAACGCAGCCATCACACGGCTTACGAACGAGCAGTAAGCAGATCATGCGGACGCGGAGAAACCGAGGACGGCAACGCCCACGAAATAAGCAGCCACCGCGAGCATGAGGAGGGCCATGACCTGCTTGAGGAGTTCACTTCCGGGTCCGCCGCGAGGCATCCGATCGACCCAGCGTGGGTTGCTGGTTAGGATGAGGTAGGGCAGGGCCATGCCGACACCCATGCAAATGAAGGTGAGCAATCCGATCCATGGGCTCTGAGCCAGGAGCCACGCGAGGGTGGCGCCGAAGAGGGGGCCGGTGCAGGGAGTGGACAACACTGCGGTGAATCCGCCGAGAAGGAAGTTCCCCAAGGCGCTTTCGCCCTGCGGATTGAAGAGGTAGACAAATTGCGGGAGGTTGGTGTTGAACAGGCCGAGCATGCCCAGGGCCATCACGCCGATGATGCCGCCGATGAGCGCGCTGAACCACCAATTCTGAAAGAGGCCGCCCCAACCGACTTTCTGGGTGCCGCCGACAACACCGGCAATGAAGAGTCCAAGCAGGGCGAAGACGGCAATGATTCCCAGTGAGAAGAAGATCCCCAAGATCATGCACTTACGCGGATTCCCCGCGTGGGCTTGAATGGAGAGAATCTTGATGGGGATCACCGGAAGCACGCAAGGAGTGAAGTTCATCAGGAAGCCGGCGACGCAGGCGATGAGCAGCATCAGCACCGGGCCGTAGTTCAAGGTTGAGGAGACGCCGGTTCCGCCAATGGCACTGAGCAGCGAGGCTGGAGTGTAGAAACTAGAGAGAATCGTCGGCTCTGCAACTCCGGGGCGGTAGACGACGGTCAGGGGAATGCTGTCGTACCCGAGGTCCTCGAGCATCTTCCACCCTTCAGCCGACTTGAGGCTGACATCCGCCTTGAGGGCGAGAACGTCAGGGGCATTGAGACGGGAGGAGACGTCCGCGCGGTTCAGGACGGTGTGCTCGATGGTGATGCAGTTGAGACACCAGGTGGCCGTGAACTCGATGACGATGGTCTGGGCGCCTTTTTCACGTGCGGCCGCAAAGCCGTCAGCGGAGTATGGAACCCAATTAATGGGAGAGGGCTCTGTCACGCGCCAGGTGGCAAAGGACCAGCCCCCGGCCAGTGCAACCCCCAGAAGAAGGATCAGGCTCCGCCACGATGCGCGATGCGTGATGCGGAAGGTTTGAAAAGTCATCCAGCCTGCAGCGACGAGCACGAGAAACCACACGACGAAGTAGTGGAGATTGGCGAGGCGGAAGCGAGACTCCTCCTTCTCCAGCTGAGGAGGGGTCGTGCGATTGGAATCGGTCGAACGGGTACCGGCACGGGTTCCGAAATCGCTTTGGAGCGCTGTGAAGACGGGGTCGGCGGATGGAGTGGACGGCGCTGAAGCGGAGTCGACGACCTGAATCTGAGCGGTGAGATTTGCATCAGCGGGCGCCTTGCAGACATGGTCATCACACGTCTGATAGGAGAACACGAATGCGACATCCGCCGGCCCCAAGGGAGCATCGGCCGGGCATTGGATCTGGACAAATACGGGAAACTTACCTGCGTACAGAGGCACGGGCCCATCAACGCCTGGGACAGTGAGTTTCTTCGATTCCGGCCACTGGATCGCGGTGATGGTCCAGTTTGTCGGCGCTGTCAAAGAGACTTGAGAAGAAAAGAGACCCGGGACTTCTTCGCCCGATCCGACGCCGGCCATGATGTGCCAGGGTTCGTTGAGACTGACGAGGATGGCGCCGATCGCGGCGCCTCCGGGAGTGACCTGGGAGTCGCGCCAGAGCCAGTCAAAGGTGAACTTGGGAGGTGGGGACTTGGCCTGGCCCAAGTTGGCCAGGGGTTGATCCTGGGCGCTACCGCGCGGGGTCGAAAAGAACGCCAGACACAACAAAGCCACTGCAGTGGCGGCAATAGCGTGGAGCCGACTCAATTTTCGAGGAACGACGGTAAGTGGGCTCAATCCTGTGCCTTTCAAATGGGAAGACAAAGCACGCTTGCTGACACGCGGAGGGCGAGTGTATTCGCATAACGGCGGTTCTGCAGACCGTTGGGGGACTTGAGAGTAGTTATTGAGACTAGGAATGGGACAGGAACGAAGGAAGCGTGGCCGGCAGCCAAACCAACGAGGCTCGCTGCAGTGGATCAAGTTGATGAGTCGATAATCACAAACTGAGACTCTTATCCCCATGACGCTTGCACCGGGTGGCAGGTTCGCATGACCGAACTTCTCAATCAAGACGAAATCGCCGCCCTACTCAATGCCGCGGACACCGGCGAAGTGGAGGAGAAGTCGACCCACGGCAAGCTGTACACCCGGCACCGGAAGGCCGGCGAGCCGGTGGACATTCACACGTACGACTTCAAGCGGCCTGAGCGCGTCTCGAAGGAGCAGATGCGTTCGCTGCAAACGCTGCATGAGGGATTCGCGCGAATTTTCGGCGCTGCGCTCTCGGGGTTCATGCGGACGATCGTGGAAGTGAAGGTGGCGGGCGCGGAGCAGATGACCTACTCGGAGTTCATCTCGGGCCTGCCGAACCCGACCTGCTTCAATCTGATCAAGCCCGATCCTCTGGAAGGGCTGTTATGCCTTGAGTTGAGTCCACTGATTGTGTATCCGCTGATCGACCGGCTCCTGGGCGGGTCGACGCAGGAGCTCTTCATTCCGCAGCGGGCGATGACGATGATTGAGATCAAGCTGATTTCCGTCATCCTGGAACGGGCCATGAACTCGCTGACGGAAGCGTGGGCGGGCGTCAAGGCCGTCTCGTTCGGGTTGGGGGACATGGAGAGCAATCCGCAACTGGTGCAGATTGTGCCTCCGAACGAAGTGGTGATCGTCATCGGATTCGAGATCAAGATGTCGACGCGGGCAGGAACGATGAACCTGTGCCTGCCGTTCAATGTCATTGAACCGATGATGGAAGTGTTCAACGCGCAGAACTGGTTCAGCGTGCAAAAGGGCAAAGACACACAGGAGTACGCCCGGCGGGTCAGTTCGAACATTGGGAGTGCGGCTCTGGAAGTGAGCGGGCTGCTGGCGGAGACGACGATCACACTCGAGGACCTGATGCAGCTGTCAGCGGGCGATCTCATCCTCACGGAGAAGCCGGCTGCGCGGCCTGTGACTTTGTGCGTGGAGGGGGAGCGAAAGTTCCTGGCGAACATCGGGCAGATCAAGGGGCAGCGGGCGCTCAAGGTGCTGCGGCCTGCGCTCCCGGACGACCGGATGTGAGCGTACTGCGCGGTCGCGAGACGGTGATGCGCCCCTACACTGTGGTCCCATGAGATCGAATGCCGAACCGGATCGCCTTGATCTCTCGGTGGCGATCATCACCTGCAATAACGCCGCGACGATCGCGCGGACGCTGCAGAGCGTTGCGCCGCTTCGGCCGGCGGAAGTCGTGGTGGTGGATTCGGGGTCGACAGATGGGACAGATCGCATCTGCATGGAGTCGGGGGCGAAGGTGGTGCGCCACGCGTGGGAGGGGCATGTACGGCAAAAGCAGTTTGCGCTGGAGGCGTGCGGCGCTCGATGGGTGCTGAGTCTTGACAGTGATGAGTCGCTGCAGCCGGAGCTGGTGCAAGAGATTCGGGAGGCGTTGCAGCGATCGCAGGACGATTCGGCGGGGTACGAGATGATCCGGCGCCTCTGGTGGAAGGGCAGGGAATTGACGCATGTGTTTCAGCCAGAGTGGCGGCTGCGGCTGGCGCGTCGGGATGCGGCGCGATGGACGGGCTATGACCCCCATGATCGTCTTGAAGTGCACGGCAGCGTCAGACGATTGCGCGGGATCATCCGGCATGATGCATTCGCGGATGTGCCAGACCTGCTGCGCAAACAGGTGGCGCACGGGCTGCGCGCGGCGGAGTCCTACAAGGCGATGGGGCGAAATGGGTCGTTGGCGATGCTGGCGGTATCGCCGACCGCCGCTTTTCTCAAGCAGATGGTTTTCAAGGCGGCATTTCTGGATGGGTGGGCGGGTGGGTTTGCGCTTCCGGTGCGGCGGTGAGCGCGGGGGTGAAGCAGATGCGGCTGCTGGAACTGTCGAGAGATGCGCAGGCTGCGCAGAAAGCGCGGGAGCAGTCTCCGCCGCCGGCGGTTCCTGCCGGCCAGGCGGCAGGCGCTGGAGATACGGCCAGGGCTGCGCCGTGACTCAAAGAGAGGAAGAATTCTCACGGCTGCTTGGCGAGGGGCGCCGCAGGGACGCCCGCGGCCATGTTGTGCATGTGGCGCTCGGATGTGTGTTTGCGGTCACGGTGCCGCTGGGGCCGGCGGCAAACGCGATCGCGTTCGGGGCGCTGGGGGTGTACGCCCTGCTGCGCGTGTGGGCGACCTGGCCGGCGCACTGGCCGGTTCTGAAGGCGCGCGTGATGTGGGCGCTGGCGGCCATGTTTGCGTGGCAAGCAATGGCGATCGCGTGGTCGCCGGACCCGGCTCAGGGCATGGACGACGTAAATTCGAATCGATTCCTCCTGCCGCTCATTCTGGCGCTGACGCCAGTGGCGGTGTCAATGGACGCAGTTCTGGTTGCCCTGGGGGTCGCATCGATGATGACGACGGCTCTGCAAGGCATGCAGCGAGTCGTGGGGGAGGAGTTTCCGCTGGCACTGTGGTGGCACGGGGAACGCATCGCGGAGCGGTTTCCCGGACTACTGCATCCAAACAGCACTGCGGTCTTTCACATGACCGTGGGACTGCTTGCGCTGGGGATTGCGGTGAGAGGCCACTTGTCTGCGAGGAAGCGGGCAGCAGCCGTCGCGGTGGCGGTGGGAGCGGCCAGCGGACTCGTGCTCACCGGCAGCAGGGGGCCGTGGCTGGCGGCTATAGCAGGAGTGGCCGGGTTGATGTTGACCTTTGCCGTCGCGGGGCCGATGCTGCGGGGTGGAGCGGGAATGGGCAGGGGGACCAAGGCGGCCATCGGAGTCATGAGTGCGCTGGGGCTGGCACTGGTTTTTGCGGCGCGTGGTCAGATCGCGGAACGGATCGGTGCGGCAGTCGCGGATGTCCGCGAGATGCAGACTTCGGGTGAGATGACATCGGATACGGGGACGCGGGTCGCGCAGGCAGAGGCTGCACTGGAGATCGGGAAGGCCCATTGGGTCATGGGCGTGGGAACGGGCGGCTACCTGACAACGGTTCGCGCGATGGCGCAGCAACGTGCGGAGTCGGGAGATGGGCAGCGATTGCCGATACATCCGCATCCGCACAACGCGTTGCTTTATGCGTTTGCGTGCAATGGAATTCTGGGAGTGCTGCTCATGGCCTGGGTGTGGGTTGAGGGCGGAGTCCTTGCGGTGCGTGCGATGCGCGCAGCGCGGGGGCAGCCAGGGGAAACGCTGACCAGCGCGGCGGCGGCGGCACTTCCTGCGGCGACAGGTGCGCTGTTCATTGCGTTTCAACTGGACTGCCACAACTTATCGAGCGCGGGGACAACCATGCTGGCAATGCTCATTCTGCTGGCGCTGGCAGCGCCGGTGCAGGTCCAACTCGGGCCGAGGGTCCAGCCATGAAAGTCATCCTTGCATGGGAACATGTGCGCAGACTGGCGGGCGCGCATTCGGAAGTCGTCACCGATCTGGGCACGCACCTGGCGGCGCGGGGACACGAGGTCACGGTCGTCTGCGACTCCGTCACTGACCCAGCGCTGTTCCCGAGCCTGCGGTTCATCGCGAGGCGCACCCACCAGGTGGGCGAGTCGCATCGGCTCACTCTGCTGGCGCGGTGGAGCAGAGGCGTCCTGCAACGGGAGGCGCATGATGTGAGTCTTTCGTTTTTCCCGGCGATACAGGGCGACCTGATCCTGCCGCTGACTGGGAACATCGGTCATCGTCTTCGAAACGAGGATCTGGCCTTACGGAACCTCGCACGCAACATCGCAATCCAGGCCCATTACAACGTTCTCGAGCGACGCTGGCACGAGAGGCCGCTGAGGGCGGCAGCGGCGCAGGGAAGAGTGCTGGCGTTTTCACCTCACATGCGACATGCTCTTGGTGAGGACGAGAGGGGCCACCTTCTGCCATACGCGCCACTGCTGCGCGGTCAGGTGGGCGACCGGCAGGCTGAGCGGGCGCGAGTCAGAAGCACGCTGGGACTTTCTGATTCAGACCGAGTGTACCTGTGGGCTGCCAAGCACGGTCTCTGGCACAACCGGGCAGGGACCTTGGCAGGATTCACCCGGTTTGTGCACGAGTGGCAAAAGGCTTGTGTGCAAGGGTCGACCGCGACACGGTACCGCCCGATCCTGATTGTGGCAGGCGACTCGCTATGGCCGGCGCATGTGCAGGCGTGCAAGGGTGATATCCATGAGCACGTGCGCATTCTGGGGCGCACCAACGATGTCCAATCGCTCATCCTCGCGGCGGATGTGATCGTCAACCCAGCGCATCACTCGCTCCTTGGGAGACTGACCTATGAATCTCTGGCGTTGGGGAGGCCGGTGATCATCTCGAGCCAGACCGGCGGCGTGGACCTCGTACGCGGCGCTGGAGGCGGCGTAGCGCCGGGCCGGATTGTGGACCCGTCCGATGCTGGCTCAATTGCGCGAGCGCTGGCGGAATTACTCGACGCAAGCCGGTTGAGTGAGGCGACGATTGCAGCGGAAGCGGTGGGGGCGACGTTGCAGTACGAGAAACTAGTGGACGCGGTGGAAGCTGCGCTCATTCAGGCTGCGGAAGAGAGGCGAAAACGAATTGGAGCAGCACGTGGAAAGACTCAGTCGTATTCCGACAGAGACTTCCAGCCGTCCAGCACGTAGCGAATGCGGCCCGGGTCAATTCGCCACGGCAGGCAAGGTCGGGGGGCGCACTCAATGATTCCGCGGCCTGTTGTAGTATGGACGAAGCCGATTTCATACGCGTCTGAAGCAATCCACTGGCGTGAAAGGTCAATTTCAGCGCGCCAAGATCCATCCGCGTCCGTCAGAGTGCGGACGGCGAAGTCGGGCGGAGAATCGCCGTGCCAACACTGCGTACGACCTGCATGATCCAGCGTAAACACTGCCACGGGATCCAAGTAAGGGCCGATGAAGAAAGTTACGAGGTCGTCCCCAACGAGTTCAGCGAGGTCGGCAGCATCCATCCAGTCAGATTTCGCGACATCCGGCTCAGGTCTGTCAAACTCCGGGGCTGGGCATTCAACAAACAGCTGCCAAGCCGAATCACGTCGTTGCAGGGTGCATCGGACCAGTCGCTCGTCGGAGACACGCTGAACGGTTCCGGTCCGAAGTCCCTCCATGCGCCAATGCTGCTGTTCCGCTACCAGCAGAGCACCGGGGGGCACAACCGCGCGCGCCGGGGAGTCGAGACGCAGGCGCAGGGCTCGAACGCCATCGCCCAACAGCAGAGTGGACCCATCGCCCTGCAAAGCAGCACGCGGAACCTCAATTCGGGTGACCTCGCGCGCCTTAGAAGTTAGCTGAAGAGGCTCGTCGGCGCTGGCCTTCCGGGCGTTCAGAGTCAACAGTCGCGGATTGGCCAAAAAGCTAAGCACGGCAACATGAAGATCGGGGCCGGCATCGCATTCAACCCAAGCGGTCCATTCAGGCTGTTGCTCGAACCAGACGCGGACTTCATCAGCCAGGCGTGTTCCGGCCTTGGCGCCAGAGCGCGGGCGGTTCAGGATCAAATCCAAAGCAGCCAACGAGTCGCCTTGGCCGATCCAACACGCAAATGAGACGTCGCCATCCGTGCAGGTCAGCGTGAGCCGTTCAACCACCTTGGCAGCGAGGACCGGGTCGGCAGAATGAAGCAGCGAGAGGCCGGTGAGGAATCCAAGGCTGGTTTGAGTTCCGAGCACGTCACTCAGGCTCGAGCCAACCCGCATCGGGAAAAGCGGCTGGCCGAACAATGCATTGCGAAACTGCTCCTGCGGAGACGCATTATCGAGATTGGTCCATGGACCGGCGGCTGGCGGAGTGGGAGTGACCCATCGAATGTCGGGGCTCGGGCGGCGGACAACGGAGATGGATGCCCCGCCAAACGTGAGCTTGGACGCACTTGCCGGTAGGGAAGAGAGATCGGCCACGAAATAGGCGTGCAACGATGTCGCAGCACCCTCCGGGAGAGGCGAATCCCGCAGTAATACGTCATTTTCCATCCACCACGCACGGTGCGAACTCGGGCCGGAATCCTCGAGCCGACGGATGAACGGTTCGAGCATGCGGAGCGACCAGTCCGGCTCTCCGGACGCCCTGCGGAGTGCCTGCGCGGCATCGGATGGGACGGCTTCGAGTGCGAGGGACATCTGGCCGTCATACAAAGTGGCGAAGTTCTCCGTGGGGATCCATGCCAAGTTTGGGGGAGGCTCAGCCGGGGTGACACTGGGAGTCAGGGTTAGAAGGACAAGTGCTTGACAACACCCCAGGGGTCGCAATTTGGCGGAAACAAGTGGCATAGGCGTGAAAAGTTCGGACGGTCTGTGCATCTTACCTGTTAGGTAGATGCGACAGAATGGGGCGTCTGTCGGCGGTCTAACAGGAACTGATGAACATGGTGCACGAAAACCCGGATGGCTCAGTGACTTTTCAAGTGTATCTCGCGGATGCAGCAAGCGTGCATGTGATCGGATCGTTCAATGAGTGGTCAAGCACTGCTTGCCCCATGAGTCGGCAGCCGGACGGAAATTGGTCCGTCACGATCAGGGTCCCCGAGGGCGAGCACTCATTTCAGTATCTGTCGGACGGGCATCGGTACAGTGCAGATTTTGCCGCCCACGGCATCGAGCTGAATGCGTTCGGTCTGTGGACGAGTCTGCTTCGCGTTCGCGCGCCGAAGCGTGAAGTCAAGGCGGTCGTGCGTTCGCTCGAGCCGGCAGGTTCGAGGAAGCGCGCAGGCGCTGCGTAAGGTGACGCAACCGGCTACGCCTTGACGTACCGCGGTCGCTACCATGGCTCACGACCGCGCGGCGGCAGTTCAGTGATGGACTGGCGCCGGAGTCCGGGAGCCACGACCAGTGAATCAGATGTTGGAGCGAAGGGAGTCGCACACCGCTGCGGGCGTCACGCTCGGCGTCGTCGCCTTTGGGTGGTGGGGGATGTTTCCGCTCTATCTGCGCGCGCTGCATCCAGCGTCGGCCAATGAAATCCTGGCCCACCGCGTGGCGTGGGCGGCGGTGTTCCTTGTACTTCTGGCGGTGGCGCGATCTCAGGTCCGCGCGGTGCTGCAGTTGTTACTGGAGACGCGTACGCTCGTGCTGCTCTCAGCATCGACGGTACTTATTGCGGTGAACTGGTGGGTGTACACCTGGGCGGTCAATTCGAACCACGTCCTGCAGGCGAGCCTGGGGTACTACCTGAATCCGCTGGTCAACGTGCTGCTGGGATTCGTATTTCTGCGCGAGCGACTTCGTCGTGCGCAATGGATTGCGGTGGCAATCGCCCTCACAGGAGTCGGATTCCTCATTGCGCGCATGCTCGAGCAAACGCTGGGCGGTGATGGTGCGCCTGAGGATCGGCCGACTCTGCTTGTGACGTTCATCCCACTGGTGCTCGCCGTGTCGTTCGGGTCGTACGGATTACTGCGCAAGGTCGCGAGCGTGGATTCGGTAAACGGGCTGACCCTGGAAACTGTGCTGCTGGCGCCGCTGTGTTTCGCGTACATCATGCACGAGTACCGGCAGGCGACTTCAACGTTTCTCACCAATGGTTTTACCGCGCATGACGCGCTCCTCGTGGGGAGCGGCGCGGTGACGGCGGTCCCGCTCCTGTGTTTTACGGCGGCTGCGAGACGGCTGAGGCTGGCGACACTGGGGATGATCCAGTACATTGCGCCGACAGGGCAGTTTCTGCTGGCGGTGCTTCGATTCGGGGAGGAGTTCACGAACGCACACAAGGTCGCGTTTGCGTGCATCTGGATTGCGGTGGCGATGTATTCGTTCGATGCGTGGAGAGCGTCGAAACCGGTTCTCAAGGCTCAATGACCTCGGCTGGGACCGGTCCAGACAGCAGGCCGACCGCGGCTGCATCGGCAAAGAGGCGGGAGATGCCCAGCCGGCCGCGCTCTCCAAGTTGCAAGGTATATTGATTCACGTACATTCGGATGAACTCATCGGTCTGAGCGGGAGTGACGCCTCGCGCGTGGCGCAGAGCATATCGAACAGCAACGTCGCGGTGCTCCAAAGACCATTGAATGGACCGGGAGAGGGTGCCGGTGATCTCGCGCAATGTGCCAGGGCCATAGCGACTCTCGAGGTCGCGCTTGATGAGGTTGGCTCCCAGCGGCATTGGTGCGGAGCGAGTGGAGGTCCACCATGAACCGAGGTCAAGGACCTGGACGAGCCCTGAGTTCTGAAAGGTCAATTGGCCTTCGTGTATGACCACGCCGGCGTCAAATGGTCCGGCGCTCACCGCATCGATGATGCCGTCGAAGGACATCGCGGTTGCGTGGGCGGGATGGCCTCCCAGGAGTATGCACAAAGCCAAGTACGCGCTGGTGCGCAGACCGGGCACGGCAAGCGCAGCCTGGTGCCGTACCCAGGCGATGTTGTGGGGATGGTCAGGGGATTCCGGCACCGGGAGGCGTGACCTCTGAGCGACGATTTTGGGGCCGTAGCCGTCGCCCATGGATGCGCCACAGGAGGTGATGGCGTAACGATGGGCCACCAGCGGGTATGTCGCAAATGACACAGCAGTCAGGTCAAGGTCCGCATGGTCCACGGCGCGGCGGTTCAGCGATTCGATGTCCGAAAGCACCAACCGGAATACGAAGCGACCGGTGTCGATGAGCGGCGGTCCGCCATCTATCCCAGCGAGCGGAAACCACATGAAGGCATCGTCGGGGTCAGGCGAGTGGGCGAGGGTGAGGATTGGCGGGGACGCGGCCATGCACGCTCAAGAGATGCCGACGCGCTCCACAATTTCGAGGCCGAAAGCGGCCAGGTTGTGGTATCGGGTGGGGTTGGCGGAGAGCAGGCGAATCTTGGTGAGCCCCAGATCGCGGAGGATCTGGGTGCCCACGCCCAGATCGCGGCGATCCATCGGGACCGCCTTAGCGGCGACTCCAAAGGGACTGAGCAGGTCGGGGCGGTTCACATCGGTGTCGAAGTCCAACGGCAGCACAGAATGCAGACGAGAGAAGATGTCGTCGCCGGATTCCTGGGGGCGGAGGTAGACCAGTGCGCCCCGACCGGCACTCTGAATCACGCGCAGCGAGCCTGCGAGAGAGCGAATGGTGGGGTTCGAGCTCTCGCCGAAAAGATCTCCAAGGAGGTTGCGACGATGCATGCGGACGAGAGTGGGTGCGGCGGATTCGATGACGTGACCGGCGGCGTCGAGGTTACCCACGCCGCCAACGCAAAGAGCGAGGTGTGGCAGCGGATCGACCAGACTGCGAAATGCGATCAGATTGAACTGGCCATAATCAGTCGAAATTGGGGTCCCGCCACGGGGCTCCAAGCGCTGAACGAGCCGCTCGCGCTCAAGGCGATACTGAACAATCTGCTCGACTGATCCGATCCGCAGCCCGTGGCGCGCAGCGAACTGCTCGAGTTCTGGGCGACGGGCCATTTCGCCGTCCTCTTTGCATACCTCAGAAATTACGGCGGCTGGACGCATGCCGGCCAGGCGCATGAGGTCCACGGATCCTTCGGTCTGACCGGTGCGCACCAGGACTCCACCATCGCGAGCGCGGAGTGGCACCATGTGACCGGGGCGAACCAGATCCTCGGGACCGCAACTTGGGTCGACGGCGATACGAACGGTTCGGGCGCGGTCGGATGCCGAGATGCCGGTTCCGACCCCGTGCTTGGGGTGTCCGTCGATGGAAACCGCCATTGCGGTGCCGCGAAGGGAGGTGTTCAGTCCGGTCTGCGGGTGGAGGTTAAGTCGTTCACAATCAGCGCTGGTCAAGGCCAGGCAGAGGTAGCCGGGCGTATGCCGGGTCATGAAATTGATAGCCTCGGGCGTGACTTTCTCGGCGGCCATGATGAGGTCGCCTTCGTTTTCTCGGTCTTCATCGTCGACGAGAATGACCATTTTGCCGGCACGGAGGTCGGAGAGGATGTCTTCAATTGGTGCGAGCATGCGAGTTCGGGCTGCAAGGATAGCGAGGCCTATGCGTGGGCCAGCGCCCCGAGAACCGGGCTGGCGCGAGACGGATCGCCCAGAGCGATGCGGACTGCCGTGAGGGGCGAGGCGAGCGCTACGCGCGGGGGGGCACCCGCCATCTTCCGGCGTGGGGTATGGAGTTCGGCGGGCGACGTGGTCAGGTAGAGCGGATCACCGGGGCGAAGGGTGGGGGAGCACCCAGTGGGTGCGTCGGACGAAAGGGCCGCGTTCATGAGATCCGCCATCGCAGACACGCAGCCGCCGCAACCTGGAATCAAAGAAATATCGCAGCCGGACTCCTTGAAGACCTCACGCAATGTCGGCGAGGCGGGATTAGCAGGGTCGCTGCGCTCAGCATCGAGGGCGGCGTAGTCGTGCTCATCCGCCGCGGAAATGAACGTTGGGAGCACGACACGTCTACCCCTCAAGATAGCCGCTGCAACACGATGGTCATCGAGAATGCCCGCAGCGCACGAGCCAAGGTACACCCGGCCAGGGGACTCGTAGAACTCTGCAGCGCGGTGAGCAACCGCGCCGTGTTCAATCAACGGCTCCAGATCGCCCAGTTTAATCAGGACATCCGGCTCACCATTGGAGGCGGCAAGCACGACTGGATGAGGGACATCGCGCAGCAGACTCGCGAAGTGAATCCTGGACGGAGGTGTGCTCAGTGCAGTGCACTGAGTGACATCGATGGCCAGCCACACATCGCGCATTCTGCGAAACTGATTGCGCAGGTGAATGGCCAGGTCATGGAGCATCACACCGTCATGAAATGACCCGATGACTCTCACTTGCAAGACCCGCGGGCGCCGAATCCAGACCCGATCGACCGACAGACAACAGGCCAGATCTTCAGGAGTGAGTGTCAGCGTCAACGAGCCGTTGGCCAGGAGCTGCGGGCAGTACCGGTTGGACGAGTCGCGATCAGCCTCGTGAGTCGTCTGGAGCGCCTGAACAATCAGTTGTCCCGGCGCCAAGGTTGAACCGGCGGCGGGTGGGAAACTGAGCGTGTCGGAGCATGCTTGCGGCATGTGCAGAAAGCGCGCGCCGTGGTGGATGGTAAAAGCCTGGAGCAGATCGTGGCCCTTGCGCACCTGAGGCAACGCTTGATCAGGATCGAGGGTCGAAAGCGCCAGGATCGACTCCGGGCGGCGAACGACTGCGTGCGGACCGAAAGCATCGACGAATGCGCGAAGCACTGCGGGCGCGGAGCGATCATCGATCAGTACGCAGTCGGGCTGCACCCAGCCTGGTGGGGTGGGACGGCCGGTTGCGGCATCGGGCCGGAGAATGTCTGTCAGCACGGATGACATAGGGGACGTGATCTTAGTGGCTGTGCATGCACTACACTTTTTCACCGTGGATGCGCCAGGTTTCTCTTCTCCTCGAAACGGCTTAAGCCGCTACCTGCTTGCAATCGGCGCGGTTGCGTGCCTCCTGCTCATTCTGCTGAATGTCCCCTTCTATTCCGGCGCATCAATCGGATCGCACTTTCATTGGCGCCTGGAGCATGGCAGGGTGACTCTGCGCGCGACATCTGCTTCCCACCATGAGAACTTCTATGTAGCAATCAACTCGGAAACGCTTCGGTGGTTCCCGGAAGGCAGGCTTTCCCGATGGAACGACTGGGAGGTCGCCATTCCGCTGTGGATTCCTTCCGTCCTGTGTGGTGCGTGGTGGATTGCCAGTCACCGAAGAATCTAGCCGCGTGCCACATCGGGTACCGGAAGGTAGCGCTTGAAGTGCGGATGCATTCGGGCCAGGGCGAACTGGATGTCGAGCACGAGGCTGAAGGTCAGCGGCACGAGAATGAGGGTGAAGATGGTGGACACGACCAACCCGCCGGTGACGACTGAACCCAGGCCGCGGTAGAGTTCCGAACCGGCGCCGGGCATGATGACCAAAGGCAGCGTGCCGGTCACTGTGGTAAGGCTGGTGGCGATAATGGGCCGCAAGCGGGTGCGGACTGACTCCGCGATCGCCTTGCGCGGCGCCAGCGGTTCTCGTTTGTCGAGTTCCGATTCGCCGTAGCCTTTCATGAAGTTGAGCGCCTGGGCGACTAGCAGAATTGCATTGTTGACGACGGTGCCCAGCAAGATGACGAATCCGAGCATGGTCAGCACGTCGAGATTCTGATCGGGCATGTAGCGGTCGGCGACGCTCCACTGATGCACCAGGGCCAGCCCGGCGAAGCCGCCTACAGCGGCGAGCGGCACGGAGAACATGATCACGAAAGGGTACACAAAGGACTCGAAAAGGACTGCCATGACCAGGTAGTTGATGAGTACAGCAAGGAAGAAGCGGCTCTGCAGGAGGCCCAGGAATGTTCCGTCCCCCAGCAGCGCTGTGCGCACCGAGGTGAGTTTGTCGGCTGATCCGGCAAGTTGCACATCGATCGCCGGGGGAATCTGACCGCTGGTGCGCAGGCCGGTGACCGTGTCCTTGATGAGATTCATTCCTGCCTCAAGGGGCATCCCGTCCGGGGGCGTGACGTTCAGGGTGACGGCCCTCCGCTCCTCCGCATGATTGATCTGCTCGGGAGCCGTGGTGCGTGTCAGCGTGGCAACCGAAGAGAGCGGCACCACCTGCCCGGTGCGGGACGCGAGGGGGATGTCCGCCAGTGACTCGGCCGCGATGCGCTGGGCTCGATCAATGGCTTGAGTTGCGGCGGCATCCTTGGTGATGACGCGAATGTCGACGGTCTGGCCGCCGATGTGATATTCACCTGCAAAAGCCCCGTCACCAGCCGCCGAGGCGGCCAGCCCCAGATCACGGGTTGTGATGCCGAACTGACTTGCGCGAATGCGGTCGATCGAGAGGCGCATCTCGGGCGCGGGGACGTTGAAATTTCCGGGATTGGGCTGTATGCGCTGGAAGCCGAAATTGGGGTCAGACCCCAACCCCATGAAGAGATTGAGAGCAGCGCTGTTGACAACGTCGAGATTGTCGCCGGAGACCTCGACTTCAATGGAGGAACCTGCGCCCCCGATCTGGAAGAGGGGAGCCTGCTGTGCGAAGGCAAACACGCCCGGCAGGTTTTCCTGCCGCGTCGCGTGGTTCATCAACTCCATCATGTCCACGACACGGTCATCCTCCGAGGAGATGCCGCCGTGAAACATGACATTGCCAAAACCGACGAGGAAGTAATTCTCGATCCCGGGCGGCTGGATCTCGGGACCCGGCCCCATGGTCGCGAAGTCAAAGGTTGGAATGGTGGGCAATTTCGCAGCCGCCTCAGGGTACGCATCGGGGTTATGCAGCTTGACCAAACCGGCTTCCCAGTAGGGTTTGATTTCCGGTTCAACGCGGTCGGACAACTCCTGCATCTTTTCCAGGTTGTAGCCCGGCGGAGTAATCATGACGCCGAAGACGAGATTGCGGTTGCCTTTGGGAAGATAGTCGGCAGGCGGCATGAGTTTCTTCGAGCCCCAGACGGAGATGCCGACGAAGAAAATGATGACCGCTAGCCGTGCGAGCACCGAACCGGAGGCGAATTCAACAAAGCGCCCCAGAGCGTGGGACCAATCCAGCAGAGCCCATGCTCGGGCAGTGATTGACCGGAGGCGGGTGGGCTTGGCGTCGGTCGGCTGCAGAGCACGACGCGGTTTCATTGTTCGCTGGGCGGCACAGGGCACGGCCGTCACGGCGATGACAAGGCTGAGAATGACGGAAACGACAAGAGCGAGTGCGATATCGCGGAAAAGCTGACCGACTTCCTCTTTAATAATGAGCACGGGGAAAAAGACGACGACCGTGGTAAGCGTCGAAGCCAGAACGGCAAGCCAGACTTCACGGGTCGCGTTATAGACAGCGCGCTCAGGCGGAGAGATCTTCTCGTCCTGGTGGCGCATGATGTTGTCGATCACGACGTTGGCGTTGTCGACAACCACGCCCGTGGCGAACGCAAGGCCGGCAAGCGATATGACGTTGAGATTGCGCCCCATCGCCGCCATGGCGACAAAGGTTCCGATGAGGCACACCGGAATCGTCAGGGCGATAATCCCCAGCGCAGGAATGGAGCGAAGGAAGAGCACCAGCGAAAGCATGGTGATCGCTCCCCCCAAATAGATGTTGTCGTTGACCAGTCCGATTGCCTGATCGATGTAAATGGTCTGGTCATAAACCTGCTCCAGCGTCAGCGGGCCGCCAAGGCCGAGGCGCTTGGCATGCTGGTCGAGAATCGACCCAGGCTCATTGAGACTTGCGACAGCGGCACGGACGCCCTTCATCACCTCAATGACATTTGAACCGCTTTCGCGCTGGACATTGATGGCAAGAACAGTTTTGCCTCGTGAGCGGACAAATGATTCGGGCTCGCGGTATGTGACGACAGTGTCCGCAAAATCGCCGATTCGGATCGGCCCTCCCGCCCCGTACGCGATGATTGTCTGCTGGATCTCTTCAGCGGATTCGTATTTCCCTACGGTGCGGACGGTGACATCGGTCTTGCCCTCCTCGATTCGCCCGGCTGAGACATTGATGTTCTCAGCCCGCAGCGCATCCGCGACGGCGCCGAAGGTCACTCCCAACTGAGCCATGCGCACCGGATCGACGCGCACCTGGACCTCACGGGCGTTACCGCCCAGCACGCCGATGGCACTGACTCCGGGGACACGTTTCAGGATGGGTTTGACTTCGTCTTCCGTGAAGTCCTGAAGTGTCCGCGTGTCAAATTGCGGATCGGAGCACTCAAGAATGATCCAGGCGATGTAGTCCTTGTTGTTCGGGTCGCCAGCCTCGATGATCGGCTCATCGACGTTTTCAGGATACTCAGGAACCTGGCGGAGCAGGTCTGAGACCTCCCGCAGGGCTTCTTCGCGCCCGACGCTGATCTCGAACTGTAGACGCACAGTGCCGGAGCCATACACGGACTGACTGGTCATGCGACGCAGCCCGGCTGCGGATTTGAGTTGTTCCTCCTGCTTTTCGACGATCTCCTGTTCAACTTCCTGGGGGCTGGCCCCGACCCAATTCGTTGTGACGGTAACCACCGGCTCATCAACGTTGGGAGTGAGTTGGATAGGAATCGATGTCAGCGCGAGAATGCCGAACAGAATCGTCAGCATGACGCAGACGGTGACAGCGACCGGTTTCTCGATGGAGAGTTTGATGAGATCCATGCGGATGTTGCGAGGCGGAGACGGTAGGTTGGCGGAGCGGGAAGGCGATCAGTCGCGGAGTCTATTTGTTGCCGGCGCTTACTGGCTCAGCTGGCTGCGCCTCCTCTTGCACAATGACGACGGGGGACCCCGGCGCGAGCCGCTCATTGCCCTCAACGACCAACTGGTCTCCCGCCTGAACCGGACCGGCTGCAATTGCGACGCGCTCGGACCCGACCGAGGCGATCACACTCACGATGGCCGGCACGGCCGATGGGGGCCCCTGCCCACCGGCCTGCACCACATACACCATGGGTCCGCCGGGTGACTGATAAATTGCATCCCGGTCAATGGTCAGGGCATCGGCAAGAGATCCGGTGGGAATCAGCGCGGACACCGACATTCCCGGTCGCAATGCGCCGTTGAGATCGTCAAGTTCCACCTTGACCGGAAAGGTGCGCGCGATGCGGTCCGCCTCAGGCACGATCGCACGCACGGCGCCTTGCAGCAGAGGGCCCGCTCCGCCGTGACTCGGCGTGAACGCGAGTGCGGGGATGATGACATCCACGGCCAGTCCGACGTCGAGTGCGGCCAGGAACTGCTCTGGCACGTCCAGAACGGCATCGACACGCCCCGATTCCAGGAGTTCGACAATCGTTCCGCCTTCGCTGACCCAACTGCCCACCTCGGTCTCTTTGCGCATGACGACGCCGTCAAACGGCGCCGCAATCGTTTTTTTGGCGATGCGTTGCTGAAGTTCCGTCACGGTTGTCTCGGCAACCGTCACGGCGCGCCGGGCGATCTCGAGCCGCGCAACCGAAGTACGGACATTGGTGTCGGCGTCGTCGAATTCTTTGTCCTTGACTGCACCGCGCGAGCGCATGTCCTCCATGCGCAGCATGTCGTGCTCCGCCTGGTCGAGAAGTGCCTGGGCTTCAGGCAGGCGGGCCTTGGCTGCCTCGACGGCAGCCTGCATCTGAGCCAACTGAGCCTTCAGGATGGTCGCGTCCAGTTCCGCCAGCACCTGCCCCTTGGTGACTCGATCGCCGATGTCCACAGGCAGGTTCAGCGTTAATCCAGATTCCTCACTGGCTACAAGCGCCCTTCTTCGGGCCCAGATTTCGCCGGTGACGCGCCGGGTTTCCTGCACGCGTTCGGTGCGGGCGGCATCGACGCGCACAGGGGTAGGCGGTTGCTGCGCGAGTGCGGTCGACGCGACGGCAATAGAACAGCAGAGTGCGGCTGGAACCTGACGAAAAAGCATGAGGGGCTCGTTTCTGGGCTGATGGCGGGTCTTTCCGGGCCCTATGCGAAGGCCGGGCAGACAGGAAAGGAGGATATACTCCTCCATGCTGCGACAGGAGGGCGATGGAGCCACCGCCACGCGCAGCCATCCTTCGAAAGGTTTGCACTCATGAAACGTTCGATCTTCGCGCTGTCCGCTGTCGCGGCAGCATCGATTTGTCCGTCCTTGTCGGCATTCGAACCGCCGGCTGACCAGCCCGCTGAAGCCCCAGCTGCCGCTCCAGAGGTCAAACCGCTGACTATCGGCGACCCCGCCCCGGCCTTCGACATCTCCAACTGGGTCAAAGGCACACCGATCCCTGCCTATGAAGCAGGCAAGATCTACGTGATGGAGTTCTGGGCGACCTGGTGCCCGCCCTGCCGTGACAGCATGCCTCATCTGTCCAAACTGCAGGAGGAATACAAAGACAAGAACGTCACCATCATCGGCGTCAGCGATGAGGACCTCGAAACAGTGACGACGTTCCTGAACCAGGAAGGTTGGCCGGAAAAGACCAACTACACCCTGGCGACCGATCCCGATCGTTCGATTTATCAGGGGTACATGGAAGCGGCGGGCCAGAATGGAATTCCCACTGCCTTCTTGGTAGGGACTGACTCGAAAATCCAGTGGATCGGCCACCCGATGGAACTGGACAAGGTGCTCAAGAAGGTGGTCGCGGGCAAATGGGATGTGGAAAAAGCCAAGGCCCGCATGAAATTGGACAACCAGTGGCAGGAGCAGATGGGCGCCAATGACTTTGACGGCGCGCTCAAGACGCTGGATGAGATCATCGCCGCAGACCCGGACGAGAATTTCGCCCCAATGGTGAAATTTTACATACTTCTCACCCAGAAGAATGACTCGACCGCGGCGTATGCGATCGCCAAGGACTCAGTCAAAAAGGTGTGGGACGACAAGGAAATGCTGATGCAGTATGCCGGCCTCATCAGCCAGGCTCCGGGCGACTTCACGCGCGACTGGGATCTGGCGCTTTCCGCCGCGGAGCGCGCTGTTGAGCTCGGCAAGGGCGAGGATGCTGAGAGCCTGTTCGTGCTCGCCAACGTCTACCACGGCAAGGGCAACCTTGACAAGGCCATCGAAACGGGCCAGAAGGCCGTTGAGAAGGCAGCCGGTGACGATGAGAAGGCCCAGATTCAGGCCATGGTGGACACCTTCATTGCTGAACGCAAGTCAGACGGCTGATCCAACCTGAGTAACCAGAATTATGAATCCCCGGCACGGCAACGTGTCGGGGTTTTTTCTTGCGCCGGTTATCCCGCGCCGGTACGCTGATTCTCGGCGCGGAGCGAGAATTTCCCGCCCTCATTCAAAACGCGCACCACTGGGCTCATCGGTTCATGATCGATCAGGATACGGAGACTGTCCGCCGCTGCGCGCTCAAGGAGCGCACGCTTGGTGAGGAGGTTCTGATACGGCAGTTGGTCATAGCCCATGTTGAACGGAAGACCGGAGTGGTGAAACGTGGGCATGACATCGCCGGGAAAGACGAGCGTTCCCGCTTCGTCGGCAAACTCCACCGCCTGCTGTCCCCAGGTATGTCCGGGAGTCGGATAGACGCGAACTCCCGGTAGGACTTCCGCCGGTCCGTCCACGAGGTCCACCTGGTTGGCGACGGGGTCCAAGTGGTCGCGCAGGTAGGTGGCCCGCATCGTGCTCTTGTTGGCCAGCGCATCCTCCCACTCCGTCCGCTGCACGCAGATTCGTGCTTTCGGGAACGTCGGTCGCGCGGGACCGCCCGGCTCATCAACGTGCGTGAGCCCGCCTGCGTGATCGAAATGCAGGTGCGTGACAATGACTGTGTCGATCTCTTCGGGGGATGTTCCCGCTTCAGCCAGGGCCGGTCCGATCCACCGGTCTTCGAGGCCATAAATGCCGCGATGCTTGGCGTCAAACTTGTTACCGTAGCCCGTCTCGACAAGAACAGTCCGTCCGTGACCCTTCAGGAGCAGGCAGTTTGTCTGCAGAACAATCCGGTTCTGCTCATCCGGAGGTGACAGTTTCGCCCACATCACCTTTGGGATGATGCCAAACATCGCTCCCCCATCAAGGCGGAACGACCCGGACTGCAAGAGACGCCAAGACCACGATGATGCGCGGGAGCCCATTCGTGCAAAAGGTAGGAGTTCAATGTCTGCGAGGAAATCTAACAACCCCTCCACTCGCCGACTTCTCCGGTTGGCCTAACGGGCGCGACAGCCAGCACCCACGAGGCCTTCAAGAATGGCAAGCACGCCTGAATGTCGTGTCGTGAGTTGTGATTCCATCCGTCTCTGGTTTTCTCGACTGAGATGTCAAACAATCCGTTCGGAAGCCTAGACATCCGGCTCGAAGCGTCGCGATCGTTGTCGGCAAAGTCCGCGATCAGATCACACCACTCGCCGTAGTCAGACAACACTGTCATTTGCCTCGGCGCTCGGAGTGCAATCATCATGTATCCAAGGTCGATCTGATCATCGGAGAGATACCAACGCACTCGTTCTGCACCCGGGGCTTGCTGCCATTTGCCGCAGGAGTGCCATGCCCAGATCGGGAATCGCAGCGAATCCAAAAGCCCGCATCGCCGCATGTGATCTCGCATGAGTCGATACGCTGGTCTCCAAGACTGTTGAACGTGCCGCGCCTCCGGGCCATGAATTACACCGGTGCTGGCAAGACGCCTTACGGTCTTTCTCGACTGAATCGTCCAGAGTTTCCATAGCGACCGAGAAGCCATCGACTCTACCGCCCCGCGGGTTCGAGCAGGACTTCCGGGTTCTCAAGGTATTGCACGATCTGATTGAGCAGTTTCGCGCCATACGCGCCGTCCACCACGCGGTGATCGCACGAGAGTGACAACGGCATTTGCTGGCCGACAAAGATCCCGCCGTTGCGGGCCATGATCGCTTCACGGGCCCGTCCGACAGCCAGGATCGCCACCTCCGGATAGTTGATGATCGGGGTCGCAAACGCGCCGCCGTAGGAGCCGACGTTCGAAATCGTGAACGTGCCTCCGGTGAGTTCCTCGCGCGCAATGGTGCGGCCCTTGCACTTTTCTGCCAGTTCGCCGATCTTGCGCCCCAGGGGAAGGATGGCCATGCGGTCAGCGCCGGGGATCACCGGAACCATGAGGCCGTGCTCAGTATCCACCGCGATGCCCATGTTGATGACGCCCTTGATCAGAATCTCTGCGTTGGCGTCATCCACGTTTGCGTTGAGCTGCGGGAAGTGCTTGAGCGCCCGGCATGTTGCCTGCACGATGAAAGGAAGAAACGAGACCTTCTCACCTGAGGCGGACTGCTGCTGACGACGCAAGCGATCAAGTTTCGACACATCGGCGGCGTCCATCACGGTGAAATGCACTGCGGTTCTGATCGACTGCGAGAGCGCATCGGCGATCTTGCGCCGCACGCCGCGGAACGGAATTCGCTGGGATACACCGGCCGCATCCACCTTAACGGGCGCGAAAGTCTCTGCCACGCGTGGAAGTGATGCGGAAGCAGGGGAGGGGGAGGGGGCCGCGCCGTGCGCCAGGGTTCCGTTGCCAGTAAGTCCGGCCGGGCTCTGCCCCCCCTTGGCTGCCCGCTCAACGTCCGCCGCAGTGACACGTCCGCCCCGGCCCGTTCCGCGGATGCGCGCGATGTCCACCTTCAGGTCTTTGGCGAGTTTGCGCACTGCCGGCGTCGCGGCAACTTTGCCATCGCCGCCCAGCGTGGGCACGCCTTCCATCGATCCGACCACAGTGCCTGCGTCTGCGGCCGCCTCAGCGCCGGAAAACGCAGATGGCGGTGCGGAAGAACCGCTCGCGACATGGGCTGCCTTGGGTGTCTCGGCGCCCGCCGCTCCGTCAGTGACCGCCTTGCCGTTCTGCGTCGCGTTCTCAAAAGTCACGATCGGATGGCCGACGTGCGCGATCTCCCCGACTTTTGCGTGCAGCCGCGCGATTCGCCCTGCATACGGGCTGGGCAATTCCGCCAGCGCCTTGTCAGTCTCCACCTCGGCCAGAGTCTGCATTTCCGTCACCGTGTCACCCTCCTTGACCTTCCAGGAGATGACCTCCACTTCGTGCAGCCCTTCACCAAGGTCCGGCAGGATGTAATCAATCGTCTTGCCCATGTCGACTTCTCTTTCTAGGTCCGGTGTAACCCGGTTTCTGACGCAAACTCGCTCCCGGTGCGGCGACATTCCCTCAGCGGCATCGGCATACTGGCCCCACCCTCCGGAATCGCCGATCACATTCTACGACGGATTATCGAAAACTCACAGAGGAGCACGCCGACTCAATGCCCGCGGGGCGTAAACTTCGCACGGAGACGCACGGCCGCCCCAGAGAGATGTCGCGGAAGGGATTTCGTGTCGCAGCGCGGCCGGCGACAAAAGGACGAGGAGAATCACCCTTGAAGGACGCAAGCACGGCCCCTGCCCCAGCAGCCGCCACGCCGACCCCCTCAGCCCGCAACGCCCCGCGACCGCGCCCGCGCCCCTCCAAACAATTTGACCCCACGCTGCGCAAGCACTTTGTGCTTGACACGTCCGTGCTGGTTCACGACCCCTCAGCTATATACGCCTTCGATGACAACGAGGTCATCATTCCCCTCACCGTCCTCGAGGAACTCGACAAACTCAAGAAGTCCTCAGACGCTGTGGGTCGCAACGCCCGGGAGGCCATCCGCAATCTCGACGACCTGCGCTACAAGGGTCGCTTGATCGACGGGATCGCCCTCAACGACCGCGGCGGCAGCCTTCGCGTCTCGCTCTCCGATGTGCGCTGCCCGCATTTGAAGGATGATTCGCCGGACAACCGCATCATCTCCACCGCCTGGTCCGCCGCGCAGGAGGGCCAGCGCATCGTCTTTGTGTCCAAGGACATCAACGCGCGTCTTCGAGCCGACTCCATCGGCCTCATCGCCGAAGACTTTGAGAGCCAAAAGGTCGATGTCGCCAATCTCTACACAGGTTTTCTGGCTCTCAGCGTCGAAGGGTCGCTCATCGACGAACTCTACACCGAGCGGCAGGTGTCTTTGGACAAGATCGAGCCCTACCTGAAGCGCAAGACCGAAGACGGGCGCGATGCTGAAATCGAGATCCACCCCAATCAGTTCGTCCAGCTGCGCAACGCGGCCGATGAATCGCATTCCGGCCTTGCCCGCCGGCTCTCCGACACCAACCACCTCATTCCCATCACCGGCCCGCGTCGGCCGGTGTTCGGCGTGATGGCCCGAAACGTGCAGCAGACGATGGCGCTTGATCTGCTGCTCGACGACGACATCCGCCTCGTCACGCTCATCGGCACTGCCGGCACAGGCAAGACGCTGCTCGCGCTGGCGGCGGGCATGACCAAGATCTTCCTCGAGGAGCGCTACGACAAACTCCTCGTGGCCCGGCCCATCATGCCCCTGGGTCGCGACATCGGCTATCTCCCCGGCGACAAGGATGAAAAACTCACCGCCTGGATGCAGCCCATCTTCGACAACCTCACCTACCTGCTCTCCACCCGCGCCTCGCACGGCGGGTCCGGGGCCGGCGCCGGCAATGCGGAATCCCACTCGCCCGAGCAGCGCATCACCAAACTCATGGGTGAGGGCAAGCTCATCCTCGAGCCGCTGACCTATATCCGCGGCCGCTCCATTCCCAACCAGTTCATGATCGTCGATGAGGCCCAGAACCTCACTCCCCACGAGGTCAAGACCATCGCCTCACGCGTCGGCGACGGCACGAAACTGATCCTCACCGGCGATATCGCCCAGATCGACAACCCCTACCTCGATGCGGAGTCCAACGGCCTTTCCTACCTCATTGAGCGAATGAAGGACCAGGGCATCGTCGGCCACGTCACCCTTGAAAAGAGCGAACGCTCCGAATTGGCGTCGCTGGTCACGGAACTGCTCTGAAATCGGCTGCCGCGCGATGTTGACTCCCCAGTGCACCCGCACGAGGATTCACCGTCAGCGCCCCACGTTTCCGTGTGGCCATGCTTGGACCAACCATCTTGAGGAGATCGCCATGGCGAGAGACCGTCGCACGTCAATGATGGTTGCTGGTGTCGGCATGTGCGTTGGGATTGCGGGCGCAAAGTCGCAGCCCCAAGAGGAAAGGCTCCGATTTGATGCTGTTTCACTTGATTTGAGTGGTGTTCAAGGTGTTCCGTCACAGTTCAAGATGGACGAGCAGTGCCGCATTGCATTTCAGACAGCGTACGGAAGCGGCGGCAACGCTCGCGAATGGGTTGCAGCTTGGATCAATGGAACTGCTTTTGATGCTCCGGCGTGTAGTCGCAACTTTTCTGACATGGTTCTTGGCGGAATCAGCCCCGAGACTGGAATTGTCGTGGGCTATGGCGACCCGGTAAGCCCAGTGAACTGCGTTGATCCATACGCATGGTCACTTCAGCGAAGTGTCATTCAATGGGAAACGCAGTGTCCCACTATTGCAGAAACGCGTGCGGTTCAGATCAATGACAATTTCGCCTCAGTGATCACGACGGCGCGAGACACGGTGTTCCTGAGAATGAGGAATGGAACTGTGACTCCGCTGGAGGAGTCAAGTCAAGAGGTAATTGTCACCGGCCTGAACAAAGACGAATTCTCATGTGGCTCGGTGCTCATCGGATCGCCCGCAGAGCAGCGACCTGCATTGTGGGCTCCGGACGGCTCACTCGCAATCTTACCGAGTCGCTCAGCCTCCATTGCGTTGGGCTTGAATGGCCGTGAAGAGGTCATAGGGAAGGCCGATGTAGACGGCTACCCATGGTTTGCAACGAGTCCTGCCTATTGGTATTTCGATAACGCCGTGCTCCTCCCCACTACCTCGGATTACCCCTATGGATCGGCCGAAGCCATCAACTCTCAGAGCATGATTGCTGGAACTGTAAGGCAAGCAACTTGTTGCTGGGGTTGTGAAGTCGATTGCAGTATCGATCGGGCAGCTCTTTGGACGCGCGCTGGATTTGACTTCGTGCTGTCTCTGCTCGACGAGCAGGATATTCGCAATTTTCCCAAGGATGGTCCTCTTCGCCAGGCCATTAGCATTAACGATGCTGGCCAACTGCTTGTGACCAATGTCAATTCAGATTCGCGTCTTGACGGTGTATACCTGCTTACCCCATTCGACTTAGAGTTGTCAGGTCCTACCCCAGGCATTGCAGGCACTGTAAATTCTCTGATCATTGCGGGATTGGCCCCCAATCAGCAAGTTGTACTCGGCTACGGACGCGGGGCCGGCGCACAGCCGCTGGGCCGAGACTGCGAAGGCGGAACGCTTCTCATCCGGGACATCGTCGGCTTCCTTGGCCCCGTCACAGCCGACGCCAATGGCGTCGCCGTGTTCCGTGGCTTCGTCCCCGCGTCATATGCCGGCTTGCCCTTCAGGCTGCAGGCGGTCGATTCCACAGCGTGCACAATCAGCCACGCGATCGACGTGGTCTTTCAATGAGTGCGCACCTCGGTGACTCCGGAACCGCCTGAAAACACAGGTTTTTTCTGCATTTTTCACTTTTCTCAGCGAAAACACCCTTGTTTTTCAGCATCACCCGCATACAACAAGCCCGATCTCGGTTCGCATGTCGCGCTCCGAGGAAGGAAAGCACCCGTTTTTCACGGAGGAATACCTCACATGGCAACGAAGAAGTCCGCCAAACCCGTCAAGATCAACGCCGCCGCCAAGCCTCGCACCAAGAGCGAGATCACCGGCACCCTCGCTGAGGCCACCGGCCTGCCCCGCAAGCAGGTCGTCCAGGTCTTCGATGCGCTGGGCACCATGATCGCTGCCGACCTCGGCAAGGGCCCCAAGGTCTTCACGGTCCCCGGCATGATGAAGATCACGGTCGTCAAGAAGCCCGCCGTCCCGGCGCGCAAGGGCATCAATCCCTTCACCGGCCAGGAACAGATGTTCAAGGCCAAGCCCGCCCGCAACGTCATCAAGATCCGCCCCCTCAAGGCGATGAAGGAAATGGTCTGAACGAACGCTCGTCAGACCGTTTTGCTTTTTGCAGGCAAACAGCAGAACCTCGCTCACGCGGGGTTCTGTTTTTTTTGACCCTGTGGTCTTGAACCGCTGCGCGGTTGCGGTGCGTCAGTTTCGCGCTGCGGAGATGAGCAGGAAGAAGTTCACCAGTACGCTCAATCCCAGCAGGACCGCCATCACGAGGAATGCGGGATGGCTGAAGATGCTGCCGCCCATCGAGGGCGATTGCATGACCGCGGTCGTTCCGTTCGCGTTGGGCAGGGGCTCCGGGAGCTCCATGCCGGACGCCAGCCCGGTCAGGTCCACATCCTTGCGTGCAATGACCGGCGCCTTGCCTTCACGGACCAGGCGCAGGTCGCTGATCACGTCGGCGCAGGACTGGTAACGCTTGCGGCGGCTCTTGGCCATCATCATCTCGATGACCTCTGCGCAGCCGGGTGAGAGCTTCGAGTTCACATGGTCGGGCGGGACCAGGTCCTGCTTCAGATGCTTGTGCATGACGGCGGAGGGGTTCTCGCCGTCGAAGGGCACTTTACCCGTCACCATGTGGTAGAAGGTTGCCCCGAGCGAGTAGATGTCAGCTTGCGGCCCGATGTTGACTTCGCCTCGGATTTGCTCGGGCGAAATGTAGTAGGGGGTGCCGAAGGCCCTGCCCTTCTCGGCTTCGGCCATTTCCTTGTCGGAAACGGCGCGGGCCAGACCCATGTCCGCCAGTTTGGCCACACCCTCTTTCGTCAGCATGATGTTCTTGGGCTTGACGTCGCGGTGAATCAAACCTGCTTTGTGCGCGTGCTGAAGCGCATCGGCAATCTGCAGGATGATGTCAATCGCGTCTCGCTCATCGTACTTGCCGCGGCTGACGATGTCGTCGTACACGGTCTTGCCGTCCACGTACTCCATCACGAAGTAGTGGTATTCGCCCGCCTTCCCGACGTCGTAGGCCTGCACGATGTTCGGGTGGTTGAGTTTGGCGGCGGTGCGCCCCTCCTGGTAGAAACGCTCGATGAACTGAGGATTGCTGGAGAACTTCTTGGGCAGCGTCTTGATGGCGACCAGGCGGTCCAGGGATATCTGTTTGCCCAGGTGCACCTTGGCCATCGCGCCGGCCCCGAGCATTCGCTTGATGATGTACCCTGGGATCTGCTGGGTGGATCGCTGCGCTTCAACTTCCTTGCGCAGGCGGTCCAGCTGCCGGGTGGTGATGAACTGGTTCTCGATGAGAAGAGCGGAAAGAGTCTTCTCTTTTTCGTCTTCGACCCGCTGCCGTTGTTGCTCGAGGCACAACTGGACTTCTTCGGGCGTCACCAACCCCTGCTCGACAACGACGCGACCGAGGATCGTGTCGAAGGACGTCCCGCCGCTGCGATCCTTGCCGTTTCCATTGCCCGCCCCCATCGCGCCTCCACTGCCGCTGTTGGCCGGATCGCCGGGTGTCGAGATGGCTGTTTGGACCTGAGTCATGTGAGCGCCTGCAACGGGTCATCCATTCTCTTGATGCCCCGCGTTCGTGATGGCGGGCGACCCGCCATCTTGCCCTCACCCCTCCAGCCCCCTCCCGATCAACGGCACGCATTCCCACTTCTCGTGTCAGGAAAACCGCCGGTATCACCTCTCAGATACGTCAATCGACCCAACGATGGTTCCACAATAAGCCTATTAGGGGGGTGGGATCAATAACCTCTCATGAGACCTGCTGTGCATTTTTCATACCAAGCCGTGCTTTTCGCGCCGACCCGGGCCGCGAAACAAGGGCTGAAGCGGAATCCGAGAGCACAAATCGCTTCTCCTCACGTATGGAATGGAGGCGACTGAGGATAGCTTGGGCTCCATCAAGCCCTGTCTTGCCATGTCTGTCCGTTGCCAACCGGTGGCCACATGCCACCAGCAGCTCCACGAGCCCGTGGTAGTCGTCTACACTGATGACTTCCGCATCCGCGCGGGGCTTGGTGCGGTTCGTCCCGGCGATGACGGCGTCCAGATCCCCCATATTGTGATAGTTGCCCAGCGGAAGGCAGAGGCATGTCGCTTCGTACCCGTACGCGAAGTAGGCCGTCGCTTCGCAGGTGCCTCCCGGCATCAGTTTGCGCTGCCACTTGAAATCCGGGTATTTCTTGGCATTTTCCTCGGCAATCTGCGAAATTGCGTAGGTGAGCCCGTGGTGGAAAATGCTCATTTTGTCGCCCACACGGACGATTGGGCCCGCTCCGATGGGGCTTTCGGCAAATGACCGAGAATTCTCCAGCGCGATCACCTTTGACTTCTGCGGAATGAAACCACTGTCGCAGGCGAGAATCGCGCCCAAAAACCCGACTTCTTCAGCGCGAGTAAAGAGGAGTCCGACGGAAAGCGGCTCATTTGGGGTGCCTTGAAGGACATCCAGGGCCGAAATGGCCGCTGCAGCCCCGGCCAAGTCGTCGCATGCAGGTGCTTGGATTCTCCCGCGCACGACGCGGGCCGGCGGAATATCCCAAGTCGCTATGGGAAAAGTGGATCGCGACCCGGAGAACTTCCTGGAAAGTCGGATTGTCACTTCGTCGAACACCCGTCCTTTGTGATGTTCAACAATGCGTCCGGCAACGGAACGGTCGCGGTCATCCCAAACCTGCACTTTGCCGTCCACAAAGTAGACAGGCATCACGCCGCCGCGGAACTCGGCTTCGAGCGTCCGGTCGTCAACGATTTTCGTGATCGCAAAAGCAGGGTGGTCAAGGTGAGCCGTAAATAGAACCGTCGGCCATGCAACGGAGCGGGGCTTGACGAGCAGATTTCCCCATTGGTCCTGAATCACATGGAGCGCCGGGCGTTGGTTGACCCAGGCCTCAATCCAACGGATTACCCGGTGCTCGCGTCCAGCAGCGGTCGGAATGCTGGTGAGGCTAAGCACCCACTTGAGATGCTTCGCTTGATCGGTTTTCGAGATTTGGCGCGTGCTCATGCCGCTTGGCTTGACCTGTTTGGCGTTCATGCGGGCGAGTATACAGCGTTGGCGCCTGCGCAAGGGGCCTCCTTAGCGCGGCCACTCGGGATTGAGAAAGCGGCCATCGCGGTAGAAGACTTCACCGTCGGCGGCAATTGTGCCACCTTTCCGCAAGTCGCACACCATGTCCCAATGAAGCGCTGATTGATTCGTTGAGCCTGACTCGGGATATCCCGCCCCCACGGCCGCATGGAAAGTTCCGCCGATTTTCTCGTCAAAGAGGGTGTTTTTCGAGTATTCGGTGATCGAATAGTTGGTGCCAATGGCGATTTCACCCATATTCCGCGCACCTTCATCCAGATCGAGCATTTTGATGAGATATTCCTCGTTCTTGGAGGCGGATGCCTCAACGACGCGCCCGCCCCGAAAAACCAGTCGAATGTCATGGACCTCCCGGCCTTGGTGCACGGCCGGGAAGGTATAACGGACCTCGCCTTCGACGCCCTTGGGACCGGCAAACACCTCGCCATCGGGGAAGTTGGATTCACCGCAGCAGTTGATCCAGTTTGAGCCGGCGACGCTCACGCGGAGATCTGTGCCATTGGGGGACTTGAAGTGGACTTCTTTCTTCGTGTTCAGCCAATCGACCACTTTCTGCTGCCTTTCGGCTATTTTCTTCCACTCTCCCACCGGATCGGGTGTGTGCAGCAAGCCAGCCCGGAAGACAAAATCCTCGTACTGCCTCAGGGACATTTCCGCGTCCTGAGCGGAGGCAGCTGTCGGGTAGAGGGTGCCGACCCAGCGCAGAGCGCCGGAGGCCTGACGCTGCATGAATGTGTCGAAGATGGGTTTGCGCGCTTTCGCCGCCGTGGCTTGGCGACTGGGGTCGAGGCGGGTGGCGGCCTTCGTGTTCGTTTCCGCCCAGAAAGCAATGCGGACATCGACGGTCTCGATGAGTTTGAGGGCGATGGGATTGAGGAAACGGAGCTGTTCATCCGTGGCGTTATTCAGGAAAATGTCGTTGAGGCTGTCGGACAGTGGGAACCAGAAGACATTTCCACCTGCTTTGAGAGCGGCTTCATACACCGCCTCGATCAGGGGCATGGAAATCGGGTAGGCTTGGATGGCGACGAGATCGCCCTTCTTGATTCGTGTCGAATAGCGCACGAGGACATCGGCGAGTCGGTCAAGGCGTGGGTCGCGCATTGGTGCGGGTTCCAGATGGAGAGGGAGTTGAGAAATCTCGTGTAGCGATCGTGCGCATAGTAGGGACTTGATAGCGATATACTGAGCCCCATCGTGGCGGGCAGTGCATGCCCTCAATTATCCGGACCAGAAAAGGTGCAATGCCCGGTTCCTACGGGTGCGATTCGTGTATCCAAGTGGCGAACTACGCGAGCCAAAGTGATGAGCAATTGATCGCAGCCTATCGGGCGGGCGATTCGGGGGCTTTTGAAGCGATCATCGAGCGGTATCGGCGCGAGCTGCACGGGTTTCTGGTACGCCTCCTGGGCAATCACGCGTCAGCAGAGGATGTTTTCCAGGAGACTTTCCTCCAGATTCACCTTTCAGCGGAAACGTTTGACACGACCCGCCGATTTAAGCCATGGCTTTTCACGATTGCGGCGAACAAAGCGCGCGATTACTACCGTAAGAATGCACGACAGGGCTCGTTTCGAGACTTGTCAGCTCCGCTGGCCGGTACGCACTCGCAGGCGGACAACGGAGCGTTCTCGTTG
>JBGASM010000024.1:0-54176 GCA_044229655.1 Phycisphaerales bacterium
GGGGCGGGAGGGGCGGGGGTTGCGGGCGTCGTGGTGGTGCGCAAGTATCCAAATCGCCGGCTGTATGACACGGCGGCGTCCACGCATATCACGCAGGATGAGTTGTATGACATGATCGCGCGGGGCGCGAGTGTGCAGGTGGTGGACGCGGCGACGGAGCAGGACATCACCGGCCAGACGCTGGCGGTGGCGCTGATCGAGCGCGATCCGGCGCGGTTCGGCATGGTGCCGGGGTGGTTCTTTCATGCGCTGATCCGGGCCAGCGAGCAGTCGGTGGCGGCGTCGATGGCGCGGCTGTGGGGGGCGTTTGTCGATCCCATCCTGCAAATGCAGCAGGCGGGGATGACGGGCGGGGCGGGGCCGGGCATGCCGGCAACTGGTCCGGGGTGGCCGGCGGCGTGGAATCCGATGGGGATGTTCGGCGGCGCGGGCGGACAACCGGGGATGGGCCCTGCGCAGGAGAGGGCGGAGCGGCCGGCGCGCGGGGCTGGGGCGCCGAACCGGAGGCGGCGGAAGCGCGGGTGAGGGGAGGGGAACTCAGGGGCGTGCGGGCGCGGCGAGTTCCAGGGCGGCTGCAATGGCCATGCGGGAGCGGCGGATGAGCGCGAGGCGGCGCGGCTCGCAGCCTCGGACGCGCTGGAGCTGGTTGAGGATCTCGATCCAGAGGGGCGCGCGCTGCGGCAAGTCGCCGGGGCAGCGATCAAAGAGCGAGAGGATGTCCTGGCGGTATTGCTTCTCGCGGCGGGCCCACCAGGGCCACCAGCGCAGGAAGCGGCAGGACCCCAGCAACGTGCACAGGGGCGAGGAGAGAGAGACGTACACGCCAGCGAGCGGGCCGAGGCCGAAGTTTGCGGCGATGGGGGGGCCGATGCGCATGCGAAGGGTGAGCGTGAGGCGGTCATTGGCGAATGGG
Source organism: Phycisphaerales bacterium (assembly GCA_044229655.1). Classification (GTDB taxonomy): domain Bacteria; phylum Planctomycetota; class Phycisphaerae; order Phycisphaerales; family UBA5793; genus JBGASM01. Next base: position 914 of record JBGASM010000024.1, read on the forward strand.
CGGCAGCCGCGGAGCCTGCGCTGAGCGCGGAGGCGATCGGGCCGGCTGACGGTGGCGGCGACGAAAACGGGGTCGGCGTAGAGGAGGCCACGGGCCAGTTCCTGGATGGCGCCGCGCGTGACGGGATAGTCGCTGGCGGGGTCCTCGGCCTGATAGATGGCCAGAATGCGGCGGGAGAATTCCGCGCAAGCCGACATGCCTCCCCAGACTTCACAATCGACGAAGCGGAGGGCCAGCAGACTGCGAAAGTCAGTGGTTGTGTCGGCGCGGCGCAAGCCCGGCACGGCATCAAGCAGCGTGTTGGCCTGGCGACGGAAGGTATCGGCGCGACGAGCGGCCCCGAAGCGCCAGAAGCGGCGGCGGATGATGGTGTGGTGTCTGCGGATGACCGCTTCGGCCTTGGGAAGGGTCTCGGCGTGGACGGGCGAGCGGAGGTCGTGATCCTGATCGACCAGAGAGTCGGGACTGAGGATGAGGCTTCGTCCGAGGCGAAGAGCGGTGGGGATGAGGTTGAGGGGGTCGTCGGGAATGCGCTGAGACGCGCGATGCAGACTCTCCCAAGTGAGGGGGACCCAGCCTCTCTGGAAGGCTGCGCCAAGCAGGGCCACGCCGGCAAGGTCACGTCCATTGAGCAGTTCAGCGGAGATTTCGGCCGCCTGAAGGGGGAGAAAACCCTGCGGGGCAAAGAGCGGAGCGAGATCCGAGGCGGCTGAGGACTCATCGGTCGCGGACGCCGAGGCGCCCAGCGCATCGGAGAGATGGGGCGAGTTGTCGAGCACGGCGGCGGTGCGGAGGGTGGAAGCGACGCGGTGGCCGCCATCGGCGTCGAGGGCTTCGATGAGGCAGCGTTCATCCAGAGCGAGGAGCAGGTCAGCCTGCCCGTAGGGGATGCGCGGGGTGATGGGCGGAAGAGGTTCGCCGGAGGCAGGGCGGGAGAAGGCGATTTGCGCGAAAGCGCCGGCACCGTCCCGGCCGCGCAAGACCTGCACGCGGTATCCCATGCGCTGACCAGCCTGCTCCAGAAGGAGCGCCGCAAGGTCCAAGCTGCGTCCGGCGGGGCCGCAGAGGTGGATGCGCCAGTGGGGATCGCGGGCATTGCGGACGATGGGGTCGGGCAGAGCGGCGTCTTCAAACCAGCGGGTTGCAGCGCGCGGGGCGCGGGTGCGTGAGAGGCGAATCTCCTCGAAGTGATCCCAGCCATCCAGAGGGGTGGGACCCAACCAGTCGGAACGGTGGCGTTCGATGCGTGGACCGCGCACGCCGTCGAGCAGCGCGGGTTGATCCCAGCCGCGGCGCGTGAGCCACTCGTAACACAGAGTGCCGTTGGGGGAGCCTGGGCGAACCCACGCCTGGATGGGGGCGTAGCCGAGATGGGCCCATTCCTCAGCGGGGCCGGCGACAGGGGGGGCAAGGCGGGCGGGCTGGGCATCGACGATGACGACCGACACGCCGGGAAAGAGTATTTCGCCTTTGAGGGCGTGGCGGAACGCGGGCCCATCGGATGGATCGAGCGTGGTGACGGCGGCGGCGGGGGCTTCGGCTTCGCGGATCACGCCGCGAACCAGGCGGTCGGCCTCGGAGGTCTCGAAGCGCTGGGCTTTTTCGACGCTGTCGGGGAGGATGAGGAAGGTGATGCTCAGGCGGCGGCGGATGGCGTGGGTGATGGCGGCGCGGCCGACGCCGGCGAGCCTGCGTCGTTCGAACTCCACGATGGTGCGACGGCCCGGGTGTTCCTCGAGCGGGGCGGTATCGATCGACTCCACATCAAGGTCGATGGGGCGGCGGTCCGCGGCGGGCTGCGAAAGTTCCTCGCGCAGGTCTTCAACCGCGCTGTCGACGAGCAGGCGGACGAGGCTTTCGTCGCGGCGCGAGGTGCGGGGGCGCGGCCGGGCGAGAGTGAGGGGCGGGCCGGCGAGTTCCTGGAGGCGGGCCAGGTTCTCGGTGCGGGCCTTGGAGTCGCCGAGGCGCAGGGATTGCAGGATGGGCGCGAGGCGGAGGGCGATTTCGGAAGGATGAAGGTCGGTGGTCCAGGGAAGGCCGGCGGCAGCGCCAGCGGGATTGAAGCCCATTTTGCTGATCATCGCGGCCAGGCGGCGCTGGCCGGGCGAGAGGTCGGGTTGGGAAATGGCGGAGTGAGAGGGGATGGTCGAGGCAGGTGCGTGCAGGTCGGAAGGGTCGGCGGGCAGGATGGGGGGGAGGAGTTTTCCGTAGACCTGCGCGACATTTTCATGGCCTGCGCGGGCGAGTTCGCGGGCGATGCCGTGGACGTTCTGCTCAAGGATGGATCGGCCACCTTCGACGACGATGACCCGCTGGACGCGGAGGAGGAACTGCTCGACGGCGCGGCGATCGACGGGATTGAGATGAGCCAGTTTGAGGATGGGGAAGCGACCTGTCTGGCCGAGGAGGTTCAGGGCGTGGCGGAGCGATGCGTGCGCGGTGCCGACGGTGATGAAACCGAGGGGTGAGGTTTCGCCCTGGACCGGGGGATTGAGAATGCGGCTGAGTTCGCGGCGGCGGACTTCGACATGGAAGGGGGTGCTGGTGTCGTCGGGGCGGATTTCGGCGGGAGACGCAGCGCGGATGGAGGTGTCGCGTGCGTCGTGCTCGGTTTCGCCGCTGCCAACGAGCATGGGGGTGATCCAGAGCATGACCAGGCTGCGTGCGGCGCGCGCGAGGCGGAGGCCTTCGTTGATGTCGGCGGCGATTTCGGAAGGCGACGAGGGAGTCAGGAGCGGGATGCCGAGGTAGACGGCCAATTCGCGCGGGTCGGCGGGGAGGGCCTGGGCAAGCCCGGGCTTGCCGCGGGGCGCGGAGGGGGCGGAGGCGGAGGGATCGGGGGACCAGACGCGCGTGGAAGGGCCGTGCGACTCGCAGGCGACAATCAGGCCCGCTCCCTGGGGGCTGCCGGTGACGCGGCTGGTTTCGTAGAGCACGTCAAATGCCTGGCGCAGGCCGCGCATTTCAAAGAGCGCGACGACGCGGCGGGCGGCGAGGATGCCGGCGCGCAGGAGTCCGGCGGTCACCACGTCGTTTTCGGCGAGTTCGACGGAGATCGCGCCTTCGTCGAGGTCGTCCTTGAAGAGGCGCAGCGAGCGATCGAGGCCCCAGACCTGTTCGGCGCGGGAGGCCAGGAGCATGTCCACGCCGATCTCAGCGCCGATGACGCCGCGCATCACCCAGTCGACGCCAACGCAGAGATGGCTTCCCTTGGTGCGCCAGCGTTCCGATGCGTGGGGCGTGTGTTGCATGAAGTGGAAAACTCTATCAGCGGAAAAACGAAAAACGGAGCGCGAGTGAAATCGCGCTCCGTGTATTCAAGTCAGGGTTCGATGATGCGTGGCTTAGCGCATGCCGCCATTGCGGAAATATGCGAGAGCCTGCTGCTTGTCGCTCTGGGTCACGGTGCCGTTCTGATCCCAGTCGGCTGCGGGATTGAAGCCCGGGCTGCCCTCAGACTTGCCCAACTGGTCATTGAACAGAGTGGCATCGGCATTGGTGATGTAGAGGTCGCCGTTGAGGTCGCCGAGCGTGTACCCGCCGATTTCCCAAGAGGCCTTGACCTTCTTCTCCACCGTGTCCCACAGGTAGGCCGTCACGCCGACGTTGGCCCAGTTGCGGTAGTTGCTGTTGCCGGACAGGTTGTACTCGAGGTTGAAGACTTTCTGCTGGGGCGGAGTGATGGGGCCAGCGGGCGTCACGAAGACGTCCTGCACCTTGTGCTGATACTCGGCCAGACCGTTGGAGCAGTTGCAGTCCCAATGGCTCTCGTGAATTACGACGCGAAGTTCATCGAGGGAGGTCACGGCGGTGTCGGCTTGGAGTTTCAGGAAGACCTTGAGCACTTCGGTGCTGGGATTGACGGACCAGCGGCCGATGGAACGTGCGGAACGGGGCATGGCCAGGGCCTGGTTGACGTAGCTGTCGAAGCGGGAGTCATCGCCGGTGCCATAGGTGCCGACCTGCTTGAACGCGCCCTGGAAGACGAAGGTCGGAATGGCGCTGACGTTGAATTCGCTGCCGCGCTGGGATGTATCGGCCGTTTCGTAGATGTCGAAGACGTTGTACATGCCGATGGAGACCTGGTGACCCCAGCGCTGGCTGAGGCGCTCGATGGAGTAATAGCCCTGGACGCACGGGCCGCACCATTCGGCGGAAAACTCCTCGACCAGCACGGTGGCCTGCGTCGGGAAATCGCTGGTTTCGGCCGCAGCGAGGCCGGCAAGGCCGGAGGCGGCTGTCAGGCCGGCCAACAGGACGAAAGGCATCTTCTTCATTGGGTCATCTCTCCTTTGAACGGTTCAGGAACGCAATCAGATTCTCATGCCAGGACGACTGACGTCAGCGCCCGCACGAACGTCTGGTGAATCACAGTTCATCTTCAATGGGTTCGCCGTCGGTGTATTTCTCTTCGAATTGTTTGAGCGTCTGGACCTCGACAGCGTGCTCAGCGGTGAGCACATTGGCGGTCTGGCCCGGGTGAACGAAGACGGTCCACCAGTCCTTCATGCCGTCATCGTCCGGGTTGGCGCCGCCGCTGCCGGGGACGTATGCGAGGCCCCAGGACATGTCGGCGGCGATGAACTGCCGCCCGATTTCGAGATCGGTGACCTGATTCTGGCTGGCCCAATTGGCAAAGCCGTAATCAGGAACGTAGAGGCATTTGCGATTGTCGAGGGGGATGTTGTTCTCAGGGCAGTCAATCGTTTTGTAGACGATGGTGTTCTTGGCCTGCCAGTTGCTGCCGCCGTTCTGAGGCTTCTGCGTCTCGGTGAACCAATTGGGCAGGTCCACGTAGAACGCGTCCATGTTGTTGTTGTACGGCGTATTTCGCGAAGAGACGCCGGCGGGCGTGGGGCAGTTGACGCCGAGGTAGGGGGCGATCATCCAGGGGAAGTTCATCTGCCAGAACGCGGGGCAGAGATCCTTGGGCCAAGGGGAGCGCCAGTTGGCCGAGTCGGTGTAGTTGCTGCCGGAGGGCAGGGGCAGGGCGCGAGGGTAGTAGTCCTTGTTGTTGGAGGCGTACATCTCAAACGCGCTGTCAAGTTGTTTGAGGTTGTTGCCGCACTGGGCGGTGCGGGCGGCGGCGCGGGCCTTGGAAAGGGCCGGCAACAACAGCCCGATGAGCAGGGCGATAATGGCGATGACGACGAGCAACTCAACCAGCGTGAATCCGTGACGAGAGCGTCGATTCACCTTCTGTGCATCCCTCATGTGTGGTCGGCCTTTCTGATGATGTGGAGCAGACTGTCTGGGGTCACTCATGGTCACGCTCCGGACATTCAACCCGGGCGGGCTCTTTCGACGAAGCTCGGCAGGGAACGTCGCAGGGGAGCATACGACGCGGCATCAGGCGTTCCAAGCCCAAACACGCCGCATCGGTCCGTCGCCTGGCCGCCCTACCTCCCACCCCACCCACCCCCCACACCACCCCCCCACACCACCCCCACACACCACCCCCCACACCACCCCCAGCGAACTCCGACCCGCACGAATCAACCTGCCGTCAATTGCGGGTATTCCCCGCCAAGCTCGTTTTTCCATGGAATGGGGGCAGGCAAACCCTTTGAGGGCGCATCGTCCGGGAAAGATGCCCGGGTCAACATCTATCCTCACATTCGACGACTCTCCTGACCCGACCGAAAGGCTGAGACCAGATGAATCCCGGGGCACATGCGGAGCCTGGCCTAGAGAATCGAAGGCTGCAGCAGCTGGATCGCGAGCACGTCTGGCATCCATTCACCCCCATGCGGCAGTGGCGGGAAGGAAACCCGCTCGTAATTGCGGCGGGCGAGGGGGATTTTCTGATCGACGTGGAGGGTAAGCGGTACATCGACGGGGTTTCATCGCTGTGGTGCAATGTGCATGGGCATCGGGTCGCGGAGATTGATGCTGCGATTCGAGGGCAACTAGGAAAGATTGCCCATACCACCATGTTGGGGCTGGCGTCTGAACCGTCCATCGAGCTTGCGCGCAGGCTGGTGGACATCGTGCCGGGGGGCAGCCGGGGGGCGAAAGGCAGGCTGCGAAAGGTCTTTTTCTCCGACTCAGGGGCAACGTCGACGGAATTGGCGTTCAAGATGGCCATTGGATATCACTACCACAATGGCAGGCCGCAGCGAACGACCATTCTGGCGTTTTCCGGTGCGTACCACGGCGATACGGTGGGCGCGATGTCGGTGGGGTATTCGGATGTTTTTCACCGACCTTTTCACGCGCTGACGTTTCGGACAATTCATGCGCCCGGGCCGGACATTACGAACAGCCCTGAAGCGAGAGAGTACTTTGCGCGAGGCGGGGCGGGCTGGCCCGGGCGGGAGCGGGAACTGGCGCGCCGGGTGCGAGAGCGATGCCTTGGCGAACTGGACCGCATCCTGATGGAGCATCGTGAGTCGATCGCTGCGATCTGCATTGAGCCATTGGTGCAGGGCGCGGCTGGAATCGTGGTGCAGCCGACGGGGTTCCTGGCTGGGGTTGCGGAGCGGGCGCGAAGGCTGGAGATTCCGCTGATCTGCGACGAGGTCGCGACGGGTTTTGCGCGCACCGGCCGGATGTTTGCATGCGAGCACGAGGGTGTCGAGCCGGACATTTTGTGCCTGGCCAAGGGGATTTCCGGCGGGTATCTGCCCCTGGCAGCCACGCTGGCGACGGATGAAATCGAGTCTGCGTTCCAGGGGGAACCCTGGGAGCATCGAACACTCTACCACGGCCACACCTACACCGGGAACCCGCTTGCGTGTGCCGCGGGCCTCGCATCGCTGGACCTGTTCCAGAAGAACAGCGTCATCGCCAATGCGCAGGCGAATGGGGACTTGATGCGCGGCTGGCTGGACAAACTGGCGGGGCATCCGAATGTTCTGGATGTGCGTCAGTGCGGACTGATGGCAGGGATCGAGTTATGTGCGCAGCGCCCGCCCAAGGGACCGGTGCGGCTGCTTCCGCCTGAGCGACGGATCGGGCACGAGGTGTGCGCGGCATGCAGGGCCAAGGGGCTCATCATCCGTCCGCTGGGCAACACGGTGGTCCTGATGCCGATGCCGGGGATGAAGCGGCCAACGCTGGAACGGATGATGGCGATTGTGGTGGAGACGATCGGGGAGTTTGAGTTTCCGGCCTGACTTCACGCGCTGCGTTCGATGCGGTCGGCGGCAATCAGCGCGGCGTGGGCGAGATCGACGGGGGCGTGGGGATCATCGGCCAGGGCGCGGAGGGGAGAGAGCGCGGGCGCGTAGCGAACTGATCCGAGATGCTCGATGATGCGAAGCAGCGCAGGCTGATCTGTTTCGCGGGGGAGGTGATTCAAGAGCGCTGCCAGGGCCTCGGGTTCCGGGCGCCGGCAGAGGTCGATGATCGCGATGCGTCGGGCTGAAGCGCGGGGCAGTTTCAGGCGGTTCATGAGCCCTTGCAGGGGGACGGCGGCGGGTGCGGGCGGCGCAGGATTTTCGCGCGGATGGGAGGTTTCTTCACTCATCGTGGTCCTCCCCGGCCAGCGAGGGGCGGAGGGGGCGACTACTTCAGCGGCTCTTCCGCCGGCTGGGGCTTGGGCGGTTCTTCCTGCTTGGCTGGCTGCTGGGCGGGCGGAGCCTGCGTTTGATCGGCGGGAACCGCGTTGGGATCCAGGCCAGCGGCGCCGGCTGTAGCCGGGTCCGGCGTACCCCAATCCGGCAGGGGTGGGGGGGACCAATCGGGCACCTCACGGTCGGAGTAGTCGGGGGCGGGGCCAAGGTCGACGGAGAGCGCGCGGATGTCGCTGGGGGGCACATCGCCGGGGAACCAGCGGCGCGATCCTTCGACGCGCCAGCCGTCGACACTGAAGCGCAGGGCCACCTCATTGACGAACCGGCCGGTAGCGGCCTCGGGAACGAGGATGTTCGCCCAAGCGCGTGTGCCGCGCTTGTACACGGACATGACGCGGTACTGTGTGGCGGGGTCGTAGGTCGCCTCGGAGTGCACCTCGACGCCGGCGGGCAACGCCCGGGTGATGCGCGACATGGTGTTCTCGTTGGCCCCCTGGGCGACTGAGACGCGGATGGGCTGGCCCGCGGGGACGGGATAGCGCGCGATCGTGTGAGCCAGCGAGTTGGCGATGATGTTGCCGGTGGGATACGTGTTGACGGAGTTGGAGGCGAGGTCTTCCGCATCGCCGGGGACGCTGATGTAGGTCGCGCAGCCCGGGAGGAGCGTGAGCGGGACAAGGACCGAGAAAGCGGCGGCGGAGGTCAGACGAAGGGCGAGCATTGATTGGCGCATGGGATTCCGTCCACAGACTTAGGAAAAGGGAGGCAATGGAACGATATCGGCCAGCGTTGATCCGTTCCCGCAGAATGGCCAGGTCGGACGGGAGGGCTGTGGGCCCTGAAAACCCGTCGGGGGGCGGGAACGGTCGACCGGTCTCATGCCGATCCGGGCCGGCTGCCTAGGCTCTGGTCCCCGTCGGACGTGAGAACTGACTGATTTGTAGGCGAAAGGGTGCATATCCGTGCCGGAGACCGCCAAGACAGAGACGACGCATGAGACACGCCGGCAGCGCTGCCGCGAACTGGGAATTGCGTGGATATCGGAGGCCCCGACGCCCGATCCGGCGGCGCTGGGGTTGATCGCGGCGGACGACGCCAGCCGGTGGCGGATGGTGCCGCTGCGCATTGAAGGTGAGCCAGCGGGCGGGGCGCTGGTTGTCGCCATGCGTGATCCGCTTGATTTTGAAAGCGCGGACGAAGCCTCGGTGATGACAGGACGGGAGATCATCCGCGTGGGGATGGATGAGGAACCGTTCCAGAAACTGCTCGAAGCGCGGTATGGCACGACCGCAGCACGGATGGCGGAGCGCCTGGGCGGGGATGCGCAGGAGTCGGACCTGCTGGACCAGAATATCGAGGCCATCGAGGCTGAAGACCTGCATCGCATGGCTGAGCAGCCCACGCTCATCAACCTTGTGAACCTGCTGCTGCTTGAGGCGATCAAGGCACGGGCGTCGGATGTGCACGTGGAGCCGTTTGAGACCGAGCTGAAGATCAAGTACCGCATCGACGGGGTCCTGCACGAGGAGAAGTCGCCGCCCAAGCACCTGCAGCCGGCGATCATCTCGCGCGTGAAGATCATGGCGGGGATGAACATCGCTGAGCGATTTGTCCCGCAGGACGGGCACATCACGCTCAAACTCGAAGGCCGAAAGGTCGACCTGCGCGTGTCGACGGTGCCCACGCTTTATGGCGAATCGGTGGTGCTGCGTATTCTGGACAAGTCGACGCTGCCGCTGGATTTTGCCGAACTGGGCATGTCGAAACGCGACATCGAGACGATGGTGCGCCTGCTGGACCTGCCGCACGGGATGATCCTGGTGACGGGGCCGACGGGCTCGGGGAAGACGACGACGCTGTACGCAGCGCTGCAGAGGCTGTACTCGCCTGAGTACAAGATCATCACGATTGAGGACCCGGTCGAGTATGAACTGCCGGGAGTCAACCAGATGCCTGTGAACCCGAAGCGCGGGCTGACGTTTGCGGCGGGTCTGCGAAACATCCTGCGGCAAGACCCGGACATCATCATGGTGGGCGAAATCCGCGATGGCGAGACGGCCGAGATAGCCGTGCGCTCAGCGCTCACGGGCCACCTTGTCTTCTCCACACTGCACACGAATGACGCGGCGTCGGCGGTGACGCGCCTGACCGATATGGGCGTGGAGCCATTCCTGGCTTCGTCGGTGCTGGAGGCGGTGCTGGCTCAGCGGCTGGGGCGGAGAATCTGCGCCCACTGCAGGACGCATGCGGAGATTTCGGATGCGGTGGCCCACCGGCTCACGGCCCAGGAATTGGCGCTGTTCACGACCGGGCGTGCGTTCAAGGGAGCCGGCTGCGAGAAGTGCAACCAGACGGGATATCGGGGCCGGATCGGGTACTACGAACTGCTCGTGGTGACGCCGAAGATGCGCCAGGCCATCAGCCAGCGGAAGGGGGCCGGTGAATTGCTCGCGCTGGCGGACAATGCAACGCACCGGACGATGCGCCTGGACGGGCTGGAAAAGGCCGCGCGGGGCGAGACGACGATTGAGGAAGTGCTGCGCTCGACGCAGGACACGACGGAGGTTTGAGGGGGCCAGAGGGCAACCCTCCGAAACTGGTTCCTATGATTCGGGCCATTTTTCGGAGACACCATTCGTGCAGCGCAGTGCGGCTCAGATTCGTAGCGACTTCATCCGGTACTTCGGCGAGTTGCATGGTCACGTATTCGTGCCCTCTTCGCCTGTGGTGCCGGTGAATGACCCGACCCTGCTGTTCACGAATGCTGGGATGAACCAGTTCAAGGATGTGTTCCTTGGGCAGGGCAAGCGGCCGTACACGCGTGCGGTGAACAGCCAGAAGTGCATCCGGGCGGGCGGGAAGCACAACGATCTGGATGATGTCGGCAAGGACACGTATCACCACACGTTTTTCGAGATGCTGGGCAACTGGTCATTCGGGGACTATTTCAAGGAGGAGGCGATCAAGTGGGCGTGGGAACTGCTCACGCGCATCTGGGGGCTGGACAAGAATCGGCTCTATGTCACGGTCTTCGCCGGGGATGAGAAAGACAGATTGGCCCCCGATACCGAGGCGCGCGCGCTGTGGCAGAGCGTGACGGACATTGATCCGGGGCACATTTCGCTGTGGGGAAAGAAGGACAACTTCTGGGAGATGGGCGAGACGGGGCCGTGCGGGCCGTGCACGGAGATTCACTATGACCAGACGGAGGATGGCTCCGGCGGCGGGCTGGTGAACAAGAGCGATCCCCGGGTGATCGAAATCTGGAACCTGGTCTTCATCCAGTTCAACCGCAACGAGGACGGGAGCCTGACGCCGCTGCCGGCGCGGCATGTGGACACGGGGATGGGATTCGAGCGCATCACGCGCGTCCTGCAGGGCAAGAGCAGCAACTACGACACGGACATCTGGACGCCGATTTTCATGGCCATCGAGCAGCGCACGGGGGCGCGCGGCTACACCGGACACCTGAATGATCCGGTGGACATGGCGTATCGGGTGATTGCCGATCATGTGCGTTGTCTGACATTTGCGCTGACGGACGGCGCGATGCCGGGCAACGAGGGGCGCGGCTACGTGCTGCGAAGGATTCTGCGGCGCGGCGTGCGGTACGGGCGGCAGATGCTGGGCACGAGCGGGGCGTTCATGTATCACCTTGTGCCTGCGGTGGTGGAGGCGATGTCAGCGGCGTATCCCGAACTGGCGAAGCATCCGCGTCACGTGTCGGATGTCATCCGCGAGGAGGAGGAGTCTTTCCTGCGGACGCTGGACCGGGGCATTGCGCTGTTTACCGACTCGGCGAACCGGGCCTTTGACGCGGGATCGAAGGAGATCCCCGCTGGGGACGCGTTCAAGCTGCATGACACGTATGGGTTCCCGGTGGATCTCACGCAACTGATGGCTGAGGAGCGGGGGATGCGTGTGGATGTGGAGGGCTATGAGAAGCTCATGGAGCAGGCCCGGCAGACGGCGCGCGAGGCGGCGACGAAAGGGAAAGAAGCGGCGCGTTTCAACCTACTGCCCGATCACATCGCGCGGCTGAAGCACATGAAGGTGGAGGAGACGGAGGACATCGACAAGTTCCACGGGCGGCCGATCCGGGCGCGGATCAAGGCGATTTTCAACGGCGCGGATTTCGACCACGCCGCGCAGACGGACACGCTCGGGACGCCGGTGGCGGTCATCACGAACAAGACGAACTTCTACGCGGAGATGGGCGGGCAGGTCGGGGACACGGGCATGATCCGCGATCTGTCGCATGGGCGCGAAGGCGGCGGCGAATTTGAAGTGATCGATACGCAGGTGATCGGGGGATATGTGCTGCACGTCGGGCGTGTGCTGCGCGGGAAAGTGACGGTGGGCGAGAGCGTGGAGATGGAGGTTGAGCACCGCCGGCGCACCGCGATCATGAGCAACCACACCGCAACCCACCTGCTGAACCTCGGATTGCGCCACACGCTGGGCGAGCACGTGGATCAGAAGGGTTCGCTGGTGGCGCCTGAGCGGCTGCGCTTCGACTTTGCGCACACGGCAGCGCTGACGCCTGCGGAACTGGAGCAGGTGACGCTGGCGGTTCAGGCGATGATCGGGCGCAACCTGCAGGTCAATGCGCAGGAGGCCGGAACGGAAGACGCCCGGAAGATCAACGGCCTGCGCGCAGTGTTCGGCGAGCGGTATCCGGACCCGGTGCGGGTGGTATCCATCGGCCCCAAGGTCGAGGAGCTGCTGTCCCAGCCTGCCGACGCGAAATGGCGTGAGTTTTCCATCGAGTTCTGCGGCGGCACGCATGTGCAGGCCACGGGCGAGATCGCGCACTTTTCAATCACTGGTGAGGAAGCGGTGGCCAAGGGGGTGCGGCGCATCACCGCAATCACGGGCAAAGCCGCAGCGGCGGCCGATGCGAATGAGCGCTTCTTTGCGGATCGGCTGGCTGAAGTGGGGCGTGCGAGTGATGCGGAGTTTGGGCCGAGACTGGCGGATGTGGTCGAGCAGATCGGCCAGGCTGCGCTGACCGTACTGGGGCGCGCCCGGTTGCGTGGGCTCCTGGAGCCATTGCAGGAGCGCGGCAAACAGTTGAAGAAACAGGCGGCCGGCGCGGGCCGAGAGGCGATCGTTACGGCGGCGCGTCAAATCGCCGAGACGCATTCGGGGCGGGCCATCATCGCGCAGTTGCCTGACGGGGCCAGCGGTGATGTGCTGCGGGCTGCGCTGGATGCGGTGAAGATGAAGCACGCCGATTCTGCGGTGCTGCTGGCGTCGGCGGACCGAGAGGCTGGGAAGGTGTCCATCATCGCGGCTGTCCCGGATGCGCTCATCAAGGTCGGGCTCAAGGCCGGCGACTGGGTGCGCGAGGCGGCGAAGGTGTGCGGCGGCGGGGGCGGGGGCAGGCCCAACATGGCTGAGGCCGGCGGGAAGGACCCGGAGAAAGTGCTCGATGCGCTGACGCGGGCGCAAGCATTTGCGAACGAAACGCTCGGCTGAGCGGGGACTGCGCCCAGTGGGTCGCGAGGGAGGGTTTCGGGTCAGTCCCGATACTTCGAGTGGCAGGACTTGCAGGAAGCGCCGATCACATTCATTCGGCTGCTGAGTTCCTCGATCGGCAGCCCGCCCTGGGCTAGACCATCTTCGAGTGACTGGGCTTGAGTCTCCGCTTGTTTGAGCCACTGGCGGAACTCCTGGGGCTTGGTCCGAACCTGCGCATCATCCTGCAGGTAGCGAAAGAAGTCGGCAAGCATCCCGGCCTCAGCGACAGGCACGAGATCAGGATGGTCGGTTGGGGCGGTCCAGCGGGCCGATTCGATGGCCTTGAGATGTTCAAAGCGATCATCAATTTCCACCATCGCGTGGACGATGCCGCTCGTCTTGAAGACAGAGGGGAAGTCATCGGGGACCGCGGCGAGCTGGGCGCTGGTCGCGGGGACGGCCACAGCTACGCAATGGAACAGGCCCGTGTAGTTGGGCGCGATGCCGGAGATCTGCATTCGGGCGGTAGCGGATTCGGGCGTCTGGTAGCCCAGGGTCACCATGGCGGCACCGAGCGCGCCGGCGGAGCGATGCTTGCCGTGGTGGCAGTGCAGGTAGATGGGCGCGTGCGGGTCGCGCTGCTGAGCCGACTGGATTGCCTTGGCGATCTCGAGGGTGCGTCCGCGGTCCATGCCGTTGTACCCGATGGGCAGGTGGACGTAGCGGATGCCATGCCGGGCCGCTTCGGCGACATCTGGAGCGGCACCATCCACGGAGATGACGGTCCTTACGCCCATGGCCGCGAGTGAGTCGAAGCCTTCCGCTCCTTCAGGCGCTGACCCGCTCATCATTCCGGGCCCGTAGGTCACCACATTGTGCAGGCCGGGGTACTCTGCCGGCGATTGCGCATCTTGTGGGGGGATCTCAACCGCTAGGACACCGGGAGTAGCGCTCGAGGCGGCGCTCTGCTGCGGGGTGATGCTGCTTGCCTGCACGGGGGGAGGAGGCTGCCGACATGAAAGCAGCGCAGGAGCGATCAGCGCGGCAATGCACCCAAGCGCAGTGACGGAGGTCCTGGGCCCTGGGGACATTCAATCACGCTCCTCGTGCAAGTGAATGTGCATGGTAGGTGCTCAGCGAATGAGGGCCTGAGAAGGGGACTTCCTGAAGCGTGCGGTTCTCGGACGCCGGGGTTTGATTTCCCATTTTGCCCTCCTCACCCGGTTATCCGCATCGTTGTTCGTGAACCACGTGAACGCTTTTTTGCGGGGATGCAATGGCACGAACTCATTGAAAAATGTAGAGTTGTGTGTCAGGTTCCGCGTCTTTTCTGAAACCAATCCGGTACGACTTGCGAAAGACATGGCTTGAATCTTGGGCGGCTCTCGCGGGGTAGTTCCCATAGCGAATTGACAAGGGCTGGCCGACAAGGTCTGTATTCTGTTTGGGTAGTTTCATACAAGGAGTGAGGAAATGAAGAAGGCATTGGCGATGACTGCTGCAGCCGCTGTGGTGGCTGCGGGCGCTTCCTTTGCGAGCGCGGATGTGGTGAACATCTTCGGCGACACCGGCAACAGCACGGAAAACCTGGGCAATTTCGAAGGCTTCGTGCAGTACGATTTCCTGGGCGGCTCTTCGGGCCTGCTCACGGTGTCCCTGACGAATACCTCTGACGTGGACAACGGCGGCAAGATCACCGGCTTTCTGTTCAATATGGACAGCGCTGACGCGGTGGCCACGCTGGCTTCCGGGACTCATCCCTTCACTCAGTGCACGGGTAACGGCCTGAACGGCCAACCTTTCGGCAATCCTTTCGATGCAGGTGCCGCTCTCGGTGGCAAGTTTGAAGGCGGCGGCAGCCCGAACAAGGGCGTCGCGGTCGGGGACACGGGTCTCTTCACGTTCAACATCAACGCTTCCGATGCCTCCAGCCTGTCGGCCCTGTCCTTCATGACGGGCGCGTTTGACTTCAACTTCCTGGTCCGCTTCCGCGGCTTTGAAGACGGCGGCTCAGACAAGGTTCCGGCCGCTCCTGCTCCGGGCGCGCTGGCTCTGATGGGCGCGGCTGGCTTGGTTGCCGGCGGTCGTCGTCGTCGGGCGTAATTCTTCGCAGGCGACAATTCGGTTCGCACTTTCGCAGCGTCTGGTCGATCCCCCCTCGGCCGGACGCTGCTCGTTTTTGGGCGATGAGGCAGTGGCCAGGAAGGGGTGTGGTGATGTGAAGGATCAGGTGTTTCGTCGATCCGGGCTTGGCTCGCTTGGAATTGAGCCGATAATCCATCAGTTTGAACGAGCGGAATCGCGCCTGCGGGCTTCGGTGTGAAGTGGGCGGGTGCGAGTGACGATGCCAAAGTTCTGCGGCGATCCGGCAGACGTCCATTTGGTCCATTCACCTCACGCAATTCACAGCACGCCATGAAAAAAGCCCTCATCACCGGCATTACGGGCCAAGACGGCTCCTTCCTCACTGAACTCCTGTTGCAGAAGGGCTATGAAGTCCACGGGATCATCCGGCGAGCGAGCACGTTCAACACGGGCCGGCTGGAGCACATTTACCAGGACCCGCATGCTCCGCATGTGCGTTTGAAGCTGCATTACGGGGACCTGACGGACGGGAATGTGCTGGCCAAACTGGTGCGCGAAATTCAGCCCGACGAGGTGTACAACCTCGGAGCGCAATCACATGTGCGGGTGTCGTTTGACATGCCCATCTACACGGGAGACTGCGTGGCGGTGGGGACGGCCAAGATTCTCGAGGCAGTGCGCGACACACAGCAGACCACGGGGAGGCAGATCAAGTTCTACCAGGCTTCCTCATCCGAGATGTACGGCAAGGTGCAGGAGGTTCCGCAGACCGAGCGCACGCCCTTCTACCCGCGCAGTCCGTACGGCGTGGCCAAGGTTTACGGGCACTGGCTCACGGTGAATTACCGCGAGGCGTACGGCATGCACGCATCGTGCGGCATCCTCTTCAACCATGAGTCGGAGCGGCGGGGTGAGACATTTGTGACCCGCAAGATCACACGTGCGGTGGGGCGCATCAAACTGGGGTTGCAGAAGAAACTGTTCATGGGCAACCTCGATTCACAGCGCGACTGGGGGTATGCCAAGGACTACGTTGAGGCGATGTGGATGATGCTTCAGTACCCCAAGGGTGATGATTACGTCGTCGCCACGGGGCGCATGATCTCGGTGCGCAAGTTCTGCGAACTGTGCTTCGGTCACGTGGGGCTGGACTACAACGACTTCATTGAGATCGACCCCAAGTATTTCCGGCCCACGGAGGTGGATGAACTGCTGGGCAATCCGGCCAAGGCGATGACGCAGCTGGGCTGGAAGCCCAAGACCAGCGTGGAGCAACTGGCCAAGATCATGGTCGAGCACGACCTTGAACTGGCCCGGCAGGAAAAGACGCTGCGCGATGCGGGTCACGCTGCGACGGCAGGGCGCATGCACGATCAATAAGACCTGCGGTCAATTGAGGAGTTCGACGCCGGCGATGAGCGTGTCGTCCTCGGGCGAGCCGGCGCGGAAAGTGCGGACTTTCTCCGCCAATCCGTCAACAGCGCGGGCGATGTCGGGCTGACCGGCGCGACCGGCCCGGAATGTCTCGCGCAGCCCTTCGATGCGGAGTTGTGCATGGGAGGTGTCGCGGCACTCAATCGCGCCGTCGGTGTAGAGGATGAGAAGGTCACCGGGGCTGAGGGTGAACGTGCGCTCGTCGGCGGTGAATTCATCCGGCTGTGCGACGCCCAGCACGAGCGTGGTGGAGTCGATGGATTCAATGTCGGTCTGCGCCGCGCGGGCGAGGAAAGCGGGCGGATGGCCTGCGTTGCAGTACCGGCAGGCGCCGGTGGAAGGATCGATGCGCAACGCGATGGCCGTCGCGAAGACTGTTTCATCTGAAAGCGTGGCGTGGATGTAGCGGTTGAGAGCCTCGATGAGTTGGCCCGGTGAGAATGCGGGCGACTCGGCCAGCACGCGGCGAATCTCGCCATGCAGGCGGTTCACCGCCAGGGCGGCGGGAATGCCATGGCCGGTGACGTCGATGAGGATGAGCATGGCCGAGCCGTTAGGAAGCGTGAGGAGATCGAGATAGTCGCCGCCGATGGAGCGCATCGGCTCATACTGGTAGGTGAAGCGGAGGGGCCCGATATCGCGCGGGACGGGGAAGAGGCGGTCATGAATCCGGCGGGCGGTGGAGAGTTCGCGCTCGACCTCGTCGTAGCGCGAGGAGATGAGGCGCAGCGCGATGGCGTCCGTGAACCGGCTGTAGCGCAGCACGCTCACCATCAGTCCGGGAATTCCCACCGCAAAGGCGAGCGCGCTGCCGGCGATCTTCCATGTGACCGGGTCCTGCGACGCCAGCAGGAAGAGGGTCGTGGCCGTGCCGAAGATCAACACCGCCCTTGCCGCGTCGCGGGGGCGCCAGGGAATGACAAATGAGGCGACGGTGTGGAGGATGAAAAAGAAGGCGAGCCCGGGCAGCGCGGGACCGAGCGTAACTTGTCGACCGAATCTGGCGAGGATTGCCGCCAATCCTTCGGCGATCAGGTTCGCTGAGGTGAGTTGGGTAAAGACGGCCGCGAGGATGACGATGGTCATGCGCCGGACGATGTCGTTCATTTGAACGGTGCTGAGTTTGGCGCTCCGCAGGCGCGGAACGATCATGAGCATGACGCCCATGAAGTAGCCTCCGCCCAGGGACACCCACTCGAATCTGTCCAGCCCTGCCCCGCGAACACGCAATCCCACCCAAGTCGCGAAGGCGGTGATGCCAATGACGATGACGCCTGTGACGGTCGCGAAGTGGATGATTCTCCCGCGGAGCAGTTCCAGGCGAGCGGAATCCATCTCAGCCTTGGAAATGCGCGAGTGAGAGTCGGTCGGGGCCAGCATGATGGCGGGAGGGTATTACGCTGCGAAGGTGCGGATGAGGTCGAGAATCGCGCCGTCGAAGCGCTGTGCGCTGAACTGCTGGGCATGCTGGTGCATGGCAGCGGGGTCGAACTCGCTCAAGCGGGAGTCGATGTCGGCAATCGCCTCCATGAGCGCGTGCGCGGACTGGACGCTCATTCCATTGCCCACCTGAGGCGTGAGCCAGTCGCGTGCGCCTCCCGCGTGGTAGGCTGCCACCGGACAACCGCAGGCCATTGCCTCGATGGGCAGAATGCCGAAGTCTTCCATTCCCGGGAACAGCAGCATGCGCGCCCGGCGAAACAAGTGGCGCAGTTCCTCATCGCTGACGCGGCCGGTGAACTGGACGAGGGCGTGGCCGGCCGCCAGTGCGCGCAGGCGGGGTTCGTCGCTGCCTGTCCCGGCGATGAGAAGCGTGCGCTTGAGACTGATGGCGGCGGCGATGGCCAGGTCGAATCGCTTGTAGGACTCGAGGGCGCCGGCCACGAGCAGAAAGTCATCGCGTGAAACTTCCGGGTCCGGGGTGAAGAAGTCCGTCCGCACCGGCGGGTGGATGATTCGCGAGTCGCGCCCGTACGCACGCTGGATGCGCGCCGCGGTGTGGCTGCTGTTGGCGATGAACTGGGTCACGCGCCGCGCTCCGAGCCGGAGGCTGCGGCGCAGGAAGGGGCCGGTGGCCTTCAGACCCAGGCGCAGCAGCGCGCCCTGGTAATCGCCGTGCTGCTCGAACAGGTAGCGCGGGGGGGTGTGGCAGTAAGACAGATGGGGGACGCTCCGGCCGGTGCGCGGATTCACCGGCGGACGAATGGAGGAGATGAAAGCGGAGGATGTTGAGATGAGGAGGTCGATCTCGGGATCGACGGTGAGCATTCGCACCGCCAGCGGATAGAGCGGCAGACACCACCGTCGCGCGCCCCCCTCCCGTTGGGCGGCACCGGGCAGGCGTTGCAGCCAACTTGTGTGAACTCGGCACGCATCGATGGCCTGGGAATGCGGAGTGCCGTCAGCGACCATGACGTACAGGTGCGTGGGGCCGACGAGGCCGGCGATGCGGTCAAGAACGCGCTCGCCGCCGCGCATTCCGACAAGCCAGTCGTGGGCGAGGGCGACCTTGGGCGTGGTCATCGCGGAAGTGTACGGAAAGAAGTCGCAGGCACGGGACGTCAAGAGAATTGCGCGAGAATTCTCCCCCCTCTACCATCCGCGGCATGAGCCAGGCTTCTTCCGCCTCTGCGCCTTTGCTTGCCGCCAATGTTCTCGGGCTGGACTACCGATCTGAAGCGGCGCGGTTGGGGCCACCCGTGGTCCCCATCATCGACGCCCACATCCATGTCAACGGCAAGCAGGCCGCTGGGCTGTACCGGCAGGTGATGGATCTCTACGGAATAGAGAAAGTATGGTCGCAGACGCACCTTGAGCAGGTCGACGTCGTGCGGGAAGCGCTGGGAGACAGACTCGAACTGGTCGCCGTGCCCAACTGGGCCGCCAGCGACCGGCAGGCCGCTTTCACGACCGAGTGGCTCACGCGCATTGAGCGTTTCGCCACATTGGGGGCACGCATCTGCAAGTTCTGGACCGCGCCGCGGGCGCGCGATTTCGCGGGTCCCAGGCATCAGGAGATCTTCGCGCTCGACGGACAGTGGCGCCGCGAGGGCATGAAGATCGCCCGGCAGTGCGGCATGATCTTCAAGGTTCACATCGCCGATCCGGACACCTGGTTTGCGACCAAGTATTCCGACGCGTCGAGATACGGCACGAAGCGCGATCAGTACACCCCGCTCTTCCGCATGATGGAGGAATATGCGGACTGGCCGTGGATGCTCGCGCACATGGGCGGGTTCCCGGAGGATCTTGCGTTCCTGGACGACATGTTCACGCGTTTTCCCAACGTGGTCATAGACACTTCGGCGACCAAGTGGATGATCCGCGAACTCTCCAAGCACCCGCTGGGCGAGCTTTCCGCCTTCCTGACGAAATGGACGGGGCGCGTGCTGTTCGGCTCCGATATCGTGACCACCGATGACCACTTCCACGCAGGGGAGAAGAACCCCGGCATGGGCGACCTGGCGACGAACGCGGATGAGGCATTCATCCTCTATGCCAGCCGATATCACGCCCTGCGCACGTTCTGGGAAACGGGCTATTCGGGCCCCAGCCCCATAGCAGACCCCGACCTTGCCATGGTGGACCCTGCGCGCTTCACCCCCATGGATTCTCCGTTTCTGCGCGGCCAGAAACTGCCCGCATCATTGTTGCGCTCGCTGTATCGGGGCGCAGCCGAAGATCTCATCGCACGGCTTGACCGGGCGCTGGCGCGCTGAGTTGACCGCGTCCCAAGGCGCGCGCATGATCCCGCATGCAAAACCCTGCGCGCCCTTGTTTGCTGCCCATACGCCGCCTTGCCGTCGCACTTTTGACGGCATTTCCGATGAGCCTGATTCCGCAGGCCACCAGCGCAGCAACCGGCGATCTGCACTCATCCGAAGCGTGCGCCGAGAAGTTCGACGCGTTCTGGCTCGCCGGCCCTGAGTTCTCGCGCCGGTCGTTTGATCCCGCAACGGGCCGGGCCCCGCGTCAATATCCGCCTGACCGCAAGGCTGATCTTGTTCACATGAAACTTGAGGCCACGGTGGACATGGCGGGCTTTGCGTTGGCAGCCCATGAGACGCTCACGTTTATCCCCCTGGGTCAGCCGCTCGCGTCCCTGACCCTTGATGGTGTGGGACTGCGGATCGGGACGATTACAGACGGCGCGGGGTCCGCGCTTGATCAGTATTACGACGGGCAGCGCCTGACCATTCTCTTTCCCCAGCCGCTGCCTGTGGGCGCGGAATCAAGCGTCGTGATTTCATACGACTGTGTCAAGCCGCCCACGGGCCTGCATTATGCAGCGCAGGACGCGGCCCATCCCGGCCGCCCCCCCATGCTGCACAGCCAGGGCGAGACCGAAGACAACCGTTATTGGTTTTTCACGCACGACGCGCCAAACGAGAAGCTGACGACTGAACTCATCATCACCGTTCCCAGGCCCAACGAGGTGATCTCGAA
The DNA here is from genome assembly GCA_044229655.1 of Phycisphaerales bacterium. Taxonomy (GTDB): domain Bacteria; phylum Planctomycetota; class Phycisphaerae; order Phycisphaerales; family UBA5793; genus JBGASM01. The sequence goes on from JBGASM010000024.1 coordinate 21,859, forward strand.
TGGTCGGCTCGTGGGCGTTTCCGACGGGCCTTCGGGATCGCGGGCGTACCACTGGCTGCAGGACAAGCCTCATGCGGCGTATCTGGTTTCGCTGTGCGTGGGACAGTGGGACACAGTGACGGAAGAGTGGCGCGGCAAGCCTGTGACGTATCACGTGCCGGTGGGCAGGGCCGCGGACGGGAAGGCGTCGTACGGCAAGACTCCCGAGATGCTCGAGTTTTTCTCGACGCGGCTGGACGAGCCGTATCCATGGGATCGGTACGCGCAGGTGGTCGTGGAGAACTTCTCGTTCGGGGGAATGGAGAACACCAGCGCGACCACGATGTGGGAAGGATGCATTCTCGACGAGGTCGGGCGTGCGGAAGGCGACATCGAGGGGATCGTGAGTCACGAACTGGGGCACCAATGGTTCGGCGATCTCATGACTTGTGAGTCCTGGGACCACATCTGGCTGAACGAGGGTTTCGCGACCTACTCGTCGCACCTGTGGTTCGAACACTCGCGCGGCCAGGACGATTATGTGCTGGGGATCCGCGACACGATGAACGGCGTGGCGGGCAGTGACAAGTGCGGCATTGGCATGGCCCCGATGGTGTACAACGATTTTGTGCTCGGGCAGGACACGTTTTTCCGGGCCGGGGCGAATCCCTACGGCAAGGGCTGCTGCGTTCTGGCCATGCTGCGTGCGGAACTGGGCGATGCGCTCTTTTTCAAGGGACTGGCCCGATACATCGACGAGCGGCGCTTCACTGCGGTGGAGAGCGACGATCTGCGCAGCGCGTTTGAGGCCGAGTCAGGCCGCGATCTGCGCTGGTTCTTTGATCAGTGGGTCTACCGGGCCGGCACGCCGGAACTGGCCATCAAAGCCGAGTACGACGCCGCCGCAGGCCGACTCAATATCGAAGTTGAGCAGACCCAGCCGATGTCGCGCGAGGAGCCCGCGTTTCGGCTCACTCTTCCGATCTGGGTAAAGACCCCGGCTGGCGAGCGCGTCCTCCGGCTCGACATGCGCGAACGGAAACTCACCCTGTCTGAATCTCTTCCTGCCGCGCCGCTGGCGGTAGTTGTGGATCCCTGGGCCGCCGTGCTGGCCACCAAAAAGGTCAACATGCCTCAACCATGGTGGGAAGCCCAGGCCCGCATGGGACCGACAGTCGCCGCGCGCGTCGAAGCCCTGGGCCGGCTTGCCGAGAGCGCCGAGACGTCGCTGATCGCCGGTATCCCTTATTTCGAGTACCTGCGCAAGATCGTTTATGACCCTTCACAGCACCTCCGCATGCGGACTGACGCGGCCACAAACCTGTCGCGCGGGAAATCGGAGACCGGTCGACGGATGATCATCGATCTGCTCGATCAAGGCATCAGCGACCCGCGCATCCGAAATGCGCTCCTGGCGTCCCTGGCGAACTTCGAAGATGGTGCGGACCTGGCGCGCTTCGCCGCGGCAGCAGATCCCGCCGGCGAGAGTTCCTATGCGTGTCGCGCCACGGCCATCAGCGCGCTCGCGCGCCTTAAGGCAGCAGACCGTTTCGAACTCATCGCCGCAGCGGTTGGGAGTCCATCCGGGCCAACGGGCCCGATGGGCGCTGCGGTGGATGCGTTGGCGACGCTCGGGGACGATCGCTCGCTGTCCGAGCTGCTGCGGGTCAGCGCATACGCCAACGGATATCCCTTCCGCATTCGAGCTCAGGCGATTCGCAACATTCCCCGGTGCGCGAAGTCGGCCAACCTGACGCAGGACCGTCGCGCCGTTGTCGAGGAGTCGCTTGTGGCGCTCCTGCATGATCCGGAACGCCGGGCGTTCGAGGCCTCATTTGACGCACTGGTCGACTATGGTGTGAAGAGCGCCGTCGAGCCGATCCGCGTGATCGAACGAACAACCTTGGTCCCGCGCTTCCGCATCATTGCCAAGTGGGCGGCTGATACCCTTGAGAAGAGCAATTGACTCTGCGCCATCGACGCCTCAGCCGGTTGATCACCTTTGGCTGTGTAACAAGTTGCGGACCTTTACCCGTAGCCTCCCGCGCCACTTCGTGTAAACTTTCACAAAGTCTTTCGATTAAGGATCGGCTGTGCCTGAGTATTCCTCATCCTCTCCTGATGGTCGCTCCAAATCAGGAGATGAAATCGATCGGGCCGACCCTTCTTCGTTTCCAAACCCGGCCACGGGTGATGACCAGCCATTGCCGGCTGATTCATCTGCGGATCTGTTCCGGCAGGCGAATGCGCGAATGCAGTCCGCAGCCGGAGGGCAAGCCAGCGGCACGGCGGCGGCGAGCGCCCCGGCGGCTGCCAGTGCGCCCGTGTCTTTTGGGCGCCAGATGGTGCAGCTGGCACTGATTCCCGCAATCATCGTCGGGGTGGTGCTGGGCGTGTGGGCGATTGTTGTGAGTCTCTCGGGTCGGCAGATGAGCGTTCCCGCACTTCTGGACCGCATTGCGACGATTCCCGCGGGGCCTGCCGACTCCGTGCTCGAGAGGCCAGCACATCAGGAGCGGTACCGCGCTGCCATGACGCTGCTGGGGATTGTGGACAGCGGGGATTTCACCCCCGAGGACCGAACTGCATTGCTGCAGAAGTTGCCGGCGACCGCCCTGGCGTACAAGGACGTCGAGCAAGAATTGGGGGCGTTTCTGATGGGGGCGCTGGGCATCCTGTCTGATCCCTCCACCCTTCCGACTTTTGAGCAGTTTCTGACCTCCGGCGACTCGGATTCGCAGTATGCCGGCGTGTTCGGGCTGTGCCGCTGGCGCGGGCGGCCGGCAGAGTTGCGCCCGCTGGTCCCGGCGTTGGTGTATTGCCTGAACTCGCAGCGGCTCGACACCCGGACGCTTGCGGCGATCACGCTGGGTTCTTCCGCCGACCCGGGTGACATGGCCACGCGCAATGCCCTGGCCCGATTGACTGAAAACGCGGTTGGAGAGAATCGTTCCGCCGCATGGAATGCAGGGGTAGCGCTGGCCGCACTAGGCGATGAGCGCGGAATTGCGATCCTGCTTTCATTGCTCGACCGACAATGGCTCGCCGGCCAGCCAGCCGAGCCTGACCCCAACATCCCCTTGACAAGCCTGAGCCAGGCGACTCTGGATGAAGTTGCGCAGGACAAGGTCATGGCCACGGCCATCAATGTCGCGGTCGTCTGGGATGACACGGGAGATACTCCGAGGCACCGGGTTCGCATCAGAGATGAGGCGGTGTGGGCGGTAATCCGGCAACTGGCGGTCGAGGACCCCTCGGCAGACATTCGTGAAGTCGCCGGCAAGGCGATCAAGGTGTATGAAGAGGAGACCGCGGGCGCCCAGTCGGAGGCGGGAGGATGATGGGACCCATGTGTGCACACGTCATTTTCGCATGGGTGCGGCCTACCATGGCGTTTTCCCGGGTTGAGGCTCAATCGCCACGGAAGCGCATCGTGGGCGGGCGCGGAGAAGAGTGGGCAGGGTTCCCTGCACCGTTCCGGTTGGTTGATGGGTGTTGATGCAGTCGAAAGGTGGAAGTCATGGCAGATGCACCGGCCGAAGCCGCCGCAAGCCACAAGGAAATTGTGAAAGTCTGGATCGCACCGGGCTGCATTGTGTGCGATGCCTGCGAGAACGACTGCCCCGAGGTCTTCGAAGTGCTCGAAGACACGTGCATCATCCGTCCGCCCGCATTGAGCGCCGATTTCACCAAGCCGCTTACTCCCTCGATCATCACGGCAGCCGAAGGCTGCCCCGTCAATGTCATTAAGTTCGACACCATCGACGTCCCCGGCCCGGAACCGGAAGCCTGGAAGAAGGCCAAGGAAGCGGGGCCTGCGGGCGGCGGGGGTGGGCATGGCGGCGGGGCTGGCGCGGCTGTGGCTGCGGCGGCGACGCTGACGCCGCCGGACCCCAAGTGGATCTCCTTCCTGGAATCGGCCCATGTGTCCGGGTCACGTTCGGCTGGCGGCCCGAAGGCGGAGATTGTCCGCACCGCCAAGGTATCCGCAGAGGCGATTCAGCAGGCGCTTCCGACCAATCCCGCGCCCGATGCTCAGTTTGCGGCCATGATGGGGACGGGTTTCGTCAAGCCCCAGAAGTCGGTCGCAGATCTCATTCGCGAGCGCGCCGCAGAGCTGGCCGGGACCAGCACGACCCGGCGGGGTTTTGCGATCAGCCTGCTGGCCGCGTGGGCGAGTGTGGGTTTTGCCACTGCGACGTTCCTCGCGTGGTTTCAGGCGTTCATGGTGCCGCGTGCCCCCATCGTGCCTCCATCCAAGATCCGGGTGGGCAAACTTTCGTTGTACTCCGAGTTCGGCGTGTACGAGGACTACAAACCGCAGAACATCTGGGTCATCACGCTCGAGGACGAGGGGGTCAAGAAGACGGTCGCGCTCAACACTGTCTGCACGCATCTGGGCTGCATCCCCAACTGGCTCCCGGGCGCGCAGATTTTCAAATGCCCCTGTCACGGTTCCGGATTCCGCCGCACGGGCGTTAACTTTGAGGGTCCGGCGCCGCGTCCGCTTGAGCGCTTCAGTCTCGAGGTCGATCCCACCGGCGTCTTGATCGTCGACAAGAGCAAGATTCACCGGGCGGAACTCGGCCAGTGGAAGGATTCTGACGCCTACGTCGTGCAGGCCTAGACAACCCGATACCATGCCCTTCCGCGCGGCGGCGGCGGGGCCAATCTCATCGTGATCGCCGCAGCCTCGCAAGTGAGCACCGGACAACCGCAGTCTCTTCCATGCTTAGCGCCATCACCAACTACGTTCGCGAGACCCAACTCTGGAACTCCGTCTTCAGGCACGGCATTCCGCGTGACCGGCGCACCCGCGTCATGGTCATCATGTCCAACGTATTCCTGCACCTGCACCCGGTTGCGGTCCGCAAGAGCGGGATCCGGCTTTCGTTCACCTGGTGCATGGGCGGGCTCACGTTTTTCCTTTTCATCGCTGAGACCATCTCGGGCGTGCTGCTGATGTTCTACTACCGCCCGGTGGTCGAATACGCCTATTCGGACATCATCAACATGCGCGCGACGCTCACCATGGGCGTCATGCGTGAGATTCACCGCTGGGGCGCGCACGCGATGATCATCGCCATCTGGCTCCACATGATGCGTGTCTTCCTCACCGGGTCGTACAAGCCGCCGCGCGAGTTCAACTGGGTCGTGGGCGTCCTCCTCCTGGTTCTCACCATGCTCATGTCCTTCACAGGCTACCTGCTCCCCTGGGACCAGTTGGCGATCTGGGCCATCACGGTCGGTTCCAAGATGGCTGAAGCCACACCGTTCGCCGGCATGAATGGGCCCGGCCGGGAACTTCTTCGAATCGGCACCGTGCCCCTTGTGACGCCCACGTCGGACGCCAAGTTCATGCTCCTTGCGGGCACCTCGGTTGGTGACGCCGCATTGCTCCGCTTCTATGTCCTCCATTGCGTCGCGATTCCTCTCGCGGTTTCCGTGCTCATCGCAATCCACTTCTGGCGCATCCGCAAGGACGGCGGCATCAGCGGACCCATGTGATGTCCCCGCCGGCCGCGCCTTTCGCCTGTCGAATGCATCGTCCCGCTCAACCCAGCAGAACCTGAACCATGCTCGACTTCCTTGCCCATCCGACGCTGCTCACCCTCCTGGCCCAGGCCAACGAGGACATCACGACCTTCGAGAAGTTCAAGGATCTCGTGAACCGGGTGAGCGTCCCGCAACTCTCCCTCCCGTTCTTCTGCATTCTCTTCCTGTTCATTTTCTTCGGTTACCGCATCTGGACCAGGCCTGCCGTCTTCTGGCCCATTTTCATCCTTTTCACCCTGGTGTACTTCGTCCTGATTCCGCTGGACGCCACCTACGCGTCCATTCTCAAGAAACCCGACAACGTCCCGATCACGATGATGATTTTCGGGATGATTTACTTCGTCTGGCTCGCGCTGCGCCAGGCTGCGGTCAACGACCGCAACATGGAGATCGGGAAGCCTCTGATCGAAGAGGACAGGGAAGACAAGGTGCTCTGCTGGCCGGATCTCGTGTATACCGAGCTGCTGGCCATGATCCTGTGCACGGTGATCCTGGTGGTCTGGGGTGTTCTACTCAAGGCGCCGCTTGAGTCACCGGCCAATCCCGCCGGGCCGCCGAATCCTTCCAAGGCCCCCTGGTACTTCCTCGGGCTTCAGGAACTGCTGGTGTACTTCGATCCCTGGATGGCAGGCGTGGTGCTCCCCGGGCTCATCATTGTCGGGCTCATGGCCATGCCCTACATCGACGTCAATCCCAAAGGAAATGGCTATTACACGTTCAAGGAACGCAAGTTTGCCATCCTCACGTGGATGTTCGGGTACATCATCCTGTGGTGCATTCTCATCGTGTACGGAACCTTTCTGCGTGGCCCGAACTGGAACTTCTTCGGCCCGTTCCAGGTGTGGGACGCGCACCGGGTCGACAAACTCACCAACATCAACCTCTCGGAAATCGTCTACGTCAAACTGCTCAATCAGCCCGTCCCCCAAAACCTGCTGGCGCGTGAGTGGCCCGGACTCATCTTCACATTCTTTTGGCTCTTCATGCTTCCGGGCCTCATCTGCCAGGTCCCGCGCAAGGCGCGCGAGCTTCCCATCATCGGCCCGGGGCTGGTCATTTTCCGGGATTTGCGCGACCAGATGGGCTTTGCCCGCTACTTCCTCATGGCCTCGCTGTTTGTGATCATGGCCCTGGTGCCTCTGAAGATGGTGCTTCGCTGGGTCCTGAATCTCAAGTACTTCATCGCGATGCCGGAAATCAACTTCAACCTGTAACCCGCCTGCGCTGAGTCCGCCACCGTCCTCCTGCCCGCATCATGTCGCGCCTCTTTGAACTTCTCGGCCCGCCCACGCCTCTGACCGCGTACCTGGCCGACGAACTGCGCGAGGTGGACCGCATCTTTCGGGGCCAATTGCAGAGCGATCTGCCCCCGGTCAATCGACTCTGTTCCCACCTGGAGCGGTATCGCGGCAAGATGCTGCGCCCCGCGCTCACGTTGCTTTGCGGTGTTGCCGCCGGTGAAGATCAGGAGCCTGCGCCGTCCGAATCCCTGCGCATTCTGGCGGCCGTCGTGGAGATGATCCACATGGCCACTCTTGTGCATGACGATGTCCTGGACGAAGCGTCTCTGCGGCGGAAGGGTGCGACCGTCAATTACCTGCACGGCAATGAGGCTGCGGTGCTCCTAGGCGATTACCTCATCTCCAATGCGTTTCACCTCTGCTCGAGCCTGGGGCGGCCGGAGATCAACCGCAGGATCGGCGCGGTGACGAACGCGACGTGCGCGGGCGAACTGCTGCAACTGCACCATCGCGGCCACTGGTCGCTCGATGAGGCCACGTACTTCACCGTCATCGAACGCAAGACCGCCGAACTGATCCGCGTTTCCTGTGAACTCGCGGCGGTGCTCACGTCGGCGTCGCCAGCTGTCGTTGCCGCCCTGGCGGAGTACGGCTTTCGTCTCGGCGTTGCGTTTCAAATTCAGGATGACATCATCGATCTGGCTGGTCAGGAGCAAGTGGTTGGAAAGAACGTGGCCAAAGACCTTGAGATGTCCAAGCCCACGTTGCCGGTGATCCGGTTCCTGGCCTCCTGCGAAGCGCCTCAACGTGAGGTCATGCTCAGTCTGCTGGCCGGTCCGAAGTCCGCTGAGACCGCCGGCCGAGTACGCGAACTATTGGATCGGGCGGGAGCGCTTGATCAAGCCTCGAAGTGTGCCGCAGACCACGTTGGCCGCGCAATAGCCGCGCTGGACCATGTGCCGAACGGCCCTGGCCGCAGCATGCTGCTTGAGCTGGCCAACTTGCTCTCGAGGCGCGACTTGTGAGTCCCGGCCGGTGCCCAAGTTGCTTATAGTCCAATAAAAGCAACGATAGATTGGCAAGAATCCAGAAAAGCCCCCAACAATTCACATGTGAAAAAAGTCCGAAGATTTCTGTTCTGCTGGAACCGCCTGAGGGCACCCGCGTATGTCTACAGGTCTTTTCCGGCCAGCCCTGCGCAGATGCCTGTTCAGGCCTGCCGGACTGAAATGGCCCCCACGAGGCCCGATGCTCGCTTCTTTTCGAGGCTGAGCGTCGGGCTTTTTTACTTTTCGATTGAAGGCCGGGAATTCCTATCCTGAGCGTCGTGACCTTCGCTGACCCTGACTTCCCGGTTGGATCACCTGCGCCCTCGTCGCTTTTTCCTCCGCCGCGCCGAATCGAGCCGCATCCCGGTGTGGTCGGTCATCCGGGACCGGTTGTCTACTACGTCGGCATCGAACCCGCCGGTTTTCCGGTTCTGCCGCGCTCGCCGCAGCGCGCACCTGTGGAGTTCCGTCCGGTCGCCTCGGGCGGCAAACCGTGGCTGACGATTCGCCTTCAAGGTGCAAATGCTTCCTCTGCGTTGCCCTCCGGATACTCCCCGACGCGGAGCCAGCAGTCCTATTCGCTTGATCTGGCGCCGCTTTCAAACGCACGCCACAGCCCGGCTGTGCTGACCGCCGCTCATCCCGCCGGTTTGCGCCACGGCCTCATCACCCTTACGCAGATCCTGCAGCATGCGGCGTTGCGTGCTGGTTCGAATTCCGTGTGTGCGATACCTTGCATGCACATCGCCGATGAACCGGGCTTTGTCACCCGCGGGTTCATGCTTGATGTTTCGCGCTGCCGGGTTCCCACGCTGGCGAGTCTGCTTGAACTGCTCGACGTTCTGGCCGGCCTGAAGTTCAATCACTTTCAGCTGTATCTCGAGCACGCCTTTGCCTATGCGGGTCACGAGGAGGTCTGGGCCGACGCGTCGCCGCTCACGCCAACCGACATCCGCAGGCTTGATGAACGCGCTCGAGAGTTGGGCATTGACCTCGTCGCGAACCAGAACTGTTTCGGGCACCTGACGCGCTGGCTGTCATTGCCGCGCTACGCGCCGCTGGCAGAGACTCACGGCGATTGGGTCTTTCAGACGGACTGGGGGGCCCACATCGCGCGCAGGGGCCCGTTTTCGCTGTGTCCGACAGATCCGGCATCTCTTGCCTTGATCCGCGACCTGCTTGGCCAACTCCTGCCCTGCTTCTCGTCACCGCTGGTCAACATCGGTTGTGATGAAACCTATGACGTGGGCCAAGGGCGCAGTGCAGAAGCGGTCACTCGCCTCGGCGGGGCGAGCGTGGGACGGACCGCCCTTGCGATTGAGTACATTCGCTCGGTGGCTGAAATCGTTCGCGAGCACGGAAGGCGGCCGATGTTCTGGGCTGACATACTCCTGCATCACCCGCAAGCCGTGAATCAACTCCCGAACGACCTCATCCCCCTGGTCTGGGGGTACGAGCCTGATGCCCCGTTCGCGGAGTCCTGCGCAATCTTGCGTTCTCTGGGCAGAGACGCGTGGGCCTGTCCGGGCACCGGGGTCTGGCGATCCATCACCGGGCGCACCTATGAACGGCGCGGCAACCTGCAGGCTGCCGCTCGTGCCGATTGGAGGCGGGAGGAGACCGGCTTCCTGATCACGGAATGGGGTGATTGCGGTCATCGCCAGCAGTGGCCGCTCATGCTTCATGCGCTGGCAGACGGGGCGCAGGCTGCGTGGAATCCACTTGCCGCGGGTGGCTTTGAAGCGACGGCGGCTGCGACCTGGCTGTTCGGACCTGATGCTGCGGCGGTGGGTCTGTGGCTTGCGGAGTTGGGGAATCTCGATCTTGAACTGCGCGCCAGGGCCGGTCGCCCCAGCGCAGATGGCGAAACGCGCGCCCCGCTGCGCAACGCAACGCTTTTATTCAATGAAATGGAAGCGGCGCTGGCGACACCTACGACTCTTGGGCCGGCCGCGGACTGGGAAACTGTGCGCGGACGCCTGAGCGATCTGGCCGCCCGGTTGCCCGTCTGCCTTCCTGTGCAGGTTCGATCAGAATTGGCCCATGTTCTGGATGTCGCGGCCGCATCGCTCGACTGGATTGCGATACGCGACGCCCGTCACGAAGCCCCCTCGGGGAGCCTGCTGTCGCTCGCGCGGCGGCTGGAGGCCATGACGCAGGAGCATCGCCGACTCTGGCTGGCGCGCTGCCGTCCCGGCGGCCTCGACGAGTCCTGTGCGACTTATGCACGCATGATCGGGGAGCTTGATGCCGAGGCCGGTATCAAACGGGCCCGCCGCGGATGGACCAGCGGCCATGGCTGAACGCTCACGATGCTCCGCGCTTCAATCGGCCTCACACCTGCATGATTTCTCGTGTTTTCTCGTCGACGAGGTGCTCCGCCTCGGTCTCAAACTTCTTGGTCAAGTCTTGAATGTCCTCTTTCATCTTCTTGATTTGATCCTCGGACACTCCCAGCGATTTGTCCTTCTCCGCCATATCCGCATGTTTGTTTGCATCCCGCCGCGCGTTGCGGATCGCGATCTTGGCGTTTTCGCCCATCTGCTTGACTTGCGAGGCGAGTTTCTGCCGACGGTCGCCCGAAAGCGGAGGAATGGGCACGCGCAACTGCTTGCCCTCGGGCCGGGGATTGAGTCCGAGGTCGGCTTTTTCGATGGCCTTGATAATCTCGCTCATCGCGGATGGATCGAAGGGTTTGATGAGAATCTGGGTGGGTTCCGGGACCGAGAGCGCTGCGATAGACCTCAAGTCGGTGGGCGATCCGAAATACTCCACTTTGACATACTCAAGCAGCGCGGTGCTGGCCCGGCCTGTACGCACTCCCTTGAGCTCATGCTTGAGATGGTCGAGGGTCTTGGTCATGTGCTCCTCGCATTCGAGGACGATGAGTTCAGGATCGATCATCAGAATTCTCCTGGAGTGTCATACCGCCGTGAAGTCGTTCAAATCGCGCATTCAGACTGATTATTGCGCTGCGGTCCCGCATGGCAGCAGTGTACGCCCGGGGGCAGCGGACTTGCACAATTCTTGAAATCCCTAGTCTTTTTTCACGCTTCCAGCCCTTCCGTGCGGAAATAGAAGATGTCGTTGGCCTATGAATTATTCACCTTGAAATGAGCAACTTGTATTGTGGATGGGCTGCAACGCCCAAACAGCCAAATCTCAGGAGCCGCACGCCATGACGCGTACGCTCTCTCCGAAGGAACTAGCCGACGTCGTCGGCGTCAGCGAGTCATCGCTTAAGCGCTGGGCTGATGCCGGCCGCCTGAATGTAACGCGCACCGCCGGCGGACATCGCCGCATCGCGCTGCATGCCGCAATTCGGTTCATTCGCGAGACCAGGTTGCCGGTTGTTCGTCCGGACATACTGGGCCTGGGCGATTTGCCCGCCGCCCTGCCGGAGACCTCCGGCAGTGAGTCGCCGAGCGTGGAATTGCTGCTCAAATGCGTAGCCAGCGGCGATGAGTCGACGTTTCTCTCGACCATCATGTCCCAGTTCATGGGCGGACAGCGCATCGCTGCGATCTTTGATGGGCCGATCAGCATTGTGCTCCGTCACGTTGGCGAGTTGTGGTCCCACGGTGAACACAGGATCGCCATTGAGCATCGCACGTCCGGCTGGTGCACTGCATCGCTCAATCTCCTGCGCACCCATCTCCAAGCTCCCAGCGCGGGAACTGAAACTGACCCGCGCCCGCGTGCGCTCGGAGCATGCGTACCCGGCGATCTCCATCACCTGCCTTCGCTGGCGGCGCAGGCGGTTCTCACAGAAGTCGGATGGAACGCCCACAACTTCAGCGCCGATCTTCCGTATTCCGCGCTCGTGTCCGCAGCGCGTGATTTGCGACCCAAGCTGGTTTGGTTGTCCGCGTCGGCACCCCCTTCCGCGACGAGCCTGGCAGGTCACGAACTTCTTTCTGATTCCCTGCGCAAGCACAGCATTCCGCTTGTAATCGGCGGGGCCGGCGCTGAGTCCCTGGCGGCGGCACTGGGGCTGGCGCGCGTTCACGTCGCACGCACGATGGCCGACTTGGAAGCAGCTGCCCGCGCGACTTGCCCAACCCCATAACCCGCGATTTCAGCCAAATCTTGAGGAACCGGGTCGATGTGACCGACGTATTGTCCAGTGACGATCGCGTTGGAATGACATCCAGAATCAAGCAATGACGCCAGGCTGGCGCAGGCCCATGAGAACAGGCCCGCAGCACGCCTGGTTTCAGGCGGCATGCCGCGGAGTGACACTCTCGAGGGATGCCGCAGTGTTCCCGCGCGACGGTGCGGGATGGAGCCACGTCGGCATCGGCACGATCCGCCATGATCGCGGCGATGCTGCAAACCTGTTCTCGCGGCAAGGAGGTGATCCAGTGATTGAATTTGTTGGACCGACAAAGAAGGGGTTGCACGCCAGTGCGTGACCCTGACGAGGGTTGCGCTGCAGCAACCCAAGGCACACCGTGCAGCCAGAACAACTTCTCCTTTGTCAATGCACGAATCCTGAGGGCTCCGCAAGGGGCCTTCAGGTTTTTTTGCGGCCACTTTCCGGGTTTCCGATTGTGTTCAGGTGCGCTGGCCTGAGCCGGAAAACCCGCTAAAACTACTGCTTCGTGCAGCCTCTTGGGGTGGTAGCTCAATTGGGAGAGCGCCTCGGTCGCATCGAGGAGGTTGTGAGTTCGAATCTCATCCACTCCATTCAGACCATCTGACCGCATTCACGAACCACAGACCTGGAGAATTTCTCCGGGTCTGCTGCGTTTTGGGCCCGATTGGCCGGCCTATCTACGTGACATGTGAGTTCAGACCGCACACTTAGGGTTTGTGCCGGGCTTCCAAGTCTGCGAATGCCCTGGCGATCTGGCCGCCGCCCAGTCCGGCGTCCGTCCGCCGCAGCCGGGCGATTCGCGGATAAATCTCAGTGAGATTCCTGCCTGCCTGCTCCAGGCATTGAAGCGTCCGCAATTCGCTGCGCCAGTATATTGAAGTGCGCTCCGCCGCCGTTGCCGCGGCCAGTTGTCGAAACAGAAGCACCGCCTCCTCCGTCCGCTGCAGGGCAAACAGTGTTTCCGCACGGGCGAAGACCACGGGCTGTGCGCTTCCGCCCGATGCGCCGGAGGTCAGCGCATGGCCAAACGCCTCCTGCGCCTCGGGGTATTTGCCTGCGAAATACAACCCCTCGCCCAACTGCCAGGCTGCCGCGCTCTCCAGCGATTCCACCTCCGTCTGCTCGACGTTGGCAGCGCACCAGCGAATCACCGGCAACGCGAACTCATCGGCCTTTTGCCCGCGCTGAGCCTTCTCGCCCTCATCGAGCGACGCTGAATCTCCACGGCGAAGACCATCAAGCGCCCTCCCGGCCAGCGACTGCATGAAGTCGCGTGTTTCGCGCACGCCGGCGCTCATCAGCCGATCAGCCAATTCAACGGCCTGGGCGCCCTGCTCCTGCGCCGCCGCCGTCTGCAATCGCACCCAGTCCGCTGCAATCCGTTCGGCAGGGGTCATCTCCGATCCCGAGGGCAATTGGGCAAGCGTCTGGTTTACCGACTCCCACTGCCCCAAGGCCGCTTGCGCGCGGGCCTGCACGATTCGGAGCGCGGTGCGCTGATGGATCGCCTCGTCCTCCTCGCGATCCTGAATCGCATCCAGCCCCGCCTCCGCGAGCGCTACCACGCGCATCATCCCCGCGTTTCGTTCCACCTTCCCGTTTTCGACAACTTGTAGTGTGATCTGCGCCAGCGCGACCTGGGCTGCATTGAACAGAGATGATGATCGGGGCACCGTTCGCAGACGCTGCAACGCCTCGTCCTCTTTGCCTGCCCCCGCGAGCCCATAGGCCAGTTCGACGATCAGTTCGTCGATCTGCGCGAGCGTCGGAAATCGATCCACGGCTGTGCTCAACGCGGTCAGCAGCAATTCTCCCGACTCCGCATCGTGGGGGTCACCAGTGCGCGCTGCCCGAGCCTCATTCACTGCCCGGAGCGCGGCCTGCGGCGCGCGTTCATCTGTGCCGAACCGCCGGGCCACTTCCAGATACGCCTGCGCCGATTCCGTATGGGCCCCAAGCCTTGCGTGGGCCTGGGCGAGCTCCCACCCGGCCCGCAATTTCCAGACCATCGGCAACCCTTCGCCCTCTTTCAGGCTTGTTTCCAGCCGTTCGAGCGACGCAGCCTCATCGCGAGACCAGATATACACAAGTTCCGCCAGCGGGCCTTCAAGGGGATATGCCTGGGCCAGGGCCGCGAGTTTCTCCAAGGCCAAGTCCTCGCGCTCGCGCGATTTCATCGTCAACGTGTCAGTGCCCAAGAAGCGGACATACGCCTCCTCGTTCCACGCTTCTGGCAACCCGGTCCTCCGCGCCTGCCGGGCGCTCGTGCGGACGAGCACATCCTCAGCGAGCATGCACACCCGCGCATCGGACCCGCTGAGGGCTTGGCTCGCGAGCCGGCGAATGTCTGCGTCGGCCGTCTCGACAGGATCTGCTTCCATCAGGATCGCAGCGCGGCGCAACCCGAATTCCAGATCCGCCGACTCGACCCGCGCCTGGGCGGTGAATTCCGTCACCGCCGCCTCAGCGTCACCTGCCCGAATCGCCGCCAGGGTCGCCGCGCCGCTGAGCCACTCGTGCTGGGCGGAGGGGCCTGCAGCCTGCACGCGCAGTTGCTCGGCGAGCGCTGCGTATGTTGCCTGCCGTTCTTGATCCGCTTCGTGATCGTCAATTCTCGGATTGTCCCTCGCCGTCATCGCCAGATAGGCGATCCCGACCTTGTCCATCGCCGAGTTTCCGTTGTCGTCCTTCGTCCCTGCGCCTGACTCTGTTGTCATCGCGTGCGCCTGGGTGAGCAGTTCACTCAGCCGCGTCCGCTGCAGGGTCGTGAGGACTCCCACTTCCGCCGTCACATCCAATCCTTCGAGTCGAATCTGCGCCAACACATCCTGCACGGTTGCCGCCTGACTCGGGCCGGGCTGGGCACTCACCTGCGCAGCGGTCGGGCAACTCGTCCACGCCAACGCGGCTGAGACACAGGCAGCCTGAGTCAAGAGGTTGAACTGCCGCCGGGTCTTGCGCCGCATGGAACTGCCTCTTCTCTTACCAGCGGTAACCCGCGGGCTCGTCGATCCACGCCCCGATGTCGCGCACAAAGATCATCCAGAGAATGCCGATGCCCACCAGCACACAGAGCCATAGCGACTCCGCGTACAGTCCGCCGCCCAGCAGCCAAGCCAGGCCATAGACCCCCATCCAAAGGGCTCCGTACCGCTCAAGTTTCTCCGCGGCCAGTTCCCGGCTGGATGCGAAGCGCACCTTGTTGGTCGCGGTGACGATGAACAGAAGGAGGGCTGCGCCCGGCCAGAGCAGGCCCACAAGAGTGTAATTCGGCTCCCAGAGCGGCCCGGCATGTCCCGTCTGCGCGAACAGGCCGATGGCCATCAGGCAGAACCCGACGACCACACCCACCACCGTCAGGAATGTGGCGCGCGGGCGCTTGTCCTCCAGCCAGGCGATCGCGGCGTGCACACCAATGGCATGCACCATCACGAGGGCGACGGGCCAGATGAATCTCAGACCAAAGGACATGGCGAGCATGAGCGATCCGTGGATGAGGGCGATCGTGAGCAGGCGAAGGCTGGGGATGTGCTTGGCGGCCGCGTTGAAGAACAGAATTGCCGCCGCGCAGCCCACCGCGACGAAGAAGGTCGCCGCCGAGGAAGTCAGGCCGGCCGCGAGCATGGCCGCCAGCAACGCGCCCAGCAGCGAGGAAACACCTACCAGCACAGCCGACTGGGCGGAGATGCGCCCTGCGGGGATGGGGCGCTCCGGTGCGAACGTCTGATCCTGCCGGGCGTCGAACACATCGTTGAGCGCGCCCGCATACGCGGACATGCCCACGCCGATGATGGCGCCCAGCAGCAGGAAGATCCACAGCGGCCGGGCGCCCACGATCGGGTTGATCGCCTCGGTTTCGACGGTGTGCGTCCAGAGCACCACAAACCAGACGTTGGCCACTGCGGCAAACGCGTTGGCGGCGCGCGTCAGTTGCACCGTCGTCAGCACGCTGAGCAGGTAGCGGTGCGGCGCTGCTCGCCCCGGAGTGGCGGGATCGGGAGGGGCAAGTTTGGTGGGGGATGTGGTCATTTCTGCAGGGCCGGTCAGGGCGTGCCGGCGCGGAGGGCCAAAAGCGTGGCGGTCGGGCATGCATCGTAGAAACCGCAGCCCGAGTGACCATTCGTCCGCCTATCATGAACTCAGCCCATGGTCCGCGATTCATCTCTTTCGCAATCGGCGCAGAATCCAGGCGGCCCGCCTGCGCCCTCCGCGGATCCGGCCATCAGTGCGAAGGGCCGGCGCCTGGGGATCGCGGTGAGTCGTTATCACGACCACATCACCCAGCGGCTGCTCGACGGCGCCCGAAGGGCGTGGGCTGATCTCGGGGGCCAGCGCGAGAGTTTCATTGTCGCCTCCGCCGCCGGTTCATGGGAACTGGTCGCCATCGCCGCCGCATTGGCGCAGCACTCCAAGGTTGATGCCATCGTCGCTCTCGGCGTGGTCATGCGCGGGGCGACGCCGCATTTTGAATATATCTGTTCCGGCGTCACTCACGGCCTGATGGACCTGACCGTGCGCACCGGGATTCCCATCGGTTTCGGCCTGCTGACCTGCGACAGCGAGGGGCAGGCGCTGGCGCGCAGCGGCGGGTCAGAGGGGGATAAGGGAGCCGATGCGCTGCGCGCCGCCGTGGCCGCCTGCGCTGAGATTGAACGCCTGGCCGCGGGCAATAGGGGGGCCACTCGAAGGTCCGGCGGGCGTCGACTTTCGGGCCGACGGGGGAAAAGATAACCGCCCCGCCTGCCGCATCCCTTAGGATTCGGCGCACCGATTCACAGGACGATTGCCTGGAGCCTCTTTGCAGTGACCCCCGGTCTTGACGTCAAACGCGCCACCGAAGTCCGCCGCCTCGCGCTGCAGATGCTCTATCAATTCGACGCCCGGCAGGGCCGCGACGAGGAGGAGATCCGCCAGTCCCTGCTCGACGCCGCCAGCGACGCCGCCCGCCGCTACGAGGGCCGCTGGCAGGTGCGGGCTCCGGCCGATCCGCATGAACATCAGGAAGCCTTTGAAAAAGCACGACACGCCTGGGCCGGCCGCGACGTCGCCGACAAACTCGCTTCCAGCCTTGCGCCCGAGTGGCCCACGCACCGCCAGCCGATGCTCGACCGCGCCATCATCCGCCTCTGCTGGTTTGAGATGACCGCCGGCCACATCCCCCCAAAGGTCGCCATCAACGAAGCCATTGAACTGGCCAAGCAGTTCGGCACGGAGCGCAGCGCGGTTTTCCTCAACGGCGTCATTGACAAGATGCTCAAGCACGCGCTCGAGCAGGCCATCATCGCCCCCCTTGCTCCGCAGACGCCCGCCGAGTCTTCCGCCGCCGCATCCACTTCTTCTTCATCGCCATCGACCGCGGGACCTTCCTCCGGCGCGCTGGCCGCCGAAGCGCACTTCCCCATGCAGCACAAAGGAGGAGCCGACGAGAGCGCCGCCGTTGACTTCTGGTCGTCAGATCACTGATCACCGACTGCAGATCGATGCGCCCGAGCGCATCTGCCGACTCACCGCCCGCCCATGGGACTGTTCAAATCCACGCTCAACGCCCTCAAAAGAGGCCTGCAGCGCACGCGCGAGGCTCTCATCGCCCCGCTGCGCTCGCTGCTGCGCGGCAAGCGGCTCTCGCCCGAACTCATTTCCCAGATCGAAGCCCGCCTCATCCAGGCGGATGTGGGGGTCAGGACCGCCCAGCGCCTCACTGAGGGACTCGATGCGCAGTACAAGGCCGGCGCGATCACCGAAGGCGATCAGGCCCTTGCGTTTCTGAAGCAGGAACTCAAGGCGATGTGGCCGCCGCAGAACCGGGCCATCGCACGCGCCGCTTCGGGGCCGACCGTCATCCTCGTGGCGGGCATCAACGGCTCGGGCAAGACCACCAGCGTGGCCAAGATCGCCCGCAGCCTGCAGGCCGAGGGACGGAACGTCATGCTGGCCGCCTGCGACACCTTTCGCGCGGGGGCGGTGCATCAACTGACCATCTGGGCCGAACGCCTGGGCGTGCCCATCATCAAGGGCCAGCAGAATTCCGATCCGGCCGCGGTCGCCTTCGACGCCTGCGAGGCCGCCCTCGCGCGGAGCGCGGACACGCTCATCATCGACACCGCCGGGCGCCTGCACACGCAGGACCCGCTCATGCGGCAACTGACCAAGATCCGCGATGTGGTGGGGCGCAAGATCCCGGGCGCTCCCCATGAGGTGCTCCTTGTGCTGGATGCCACCACCGGGCAGAACGCCATCGAGCAGGCCAGGAAGTTCAAGGAAGCGGTCAGCGTGACGGGCATCTTCCTTTCGAAACTCGATGGCACGGCCAAGGGAGGCATCGTGATCGCCATCCGCGCGGAAACGGATATCCCCGTCAAACTCATCGGCATCGGCGAGACGCCCGACGATGTGCAGCCCTTTGACCCCGAGAGTTTCGTGGAAGAAATGTTTGCAGAGTAAATGAAGTGGGTGAAAGGGGGGGCCGGGGTGAGGTGTGCCGCATCCCTAAGTGAAAGTAGGGGGCTCCTTCGACTTCCCGTTCTTCATGAGTTCATCCCATTTCTTCATTTCCTCTTCCGGATTCGGAAACGAATCAACTTCGCGTGCGTGCCACCGGCAACCGCTGGCCGCGCGGAAATTGGCCTGGAGGTCTTCAATCAGGGTATTGACCAAATCAGGCGGCAGGTCGCCTTCGACAAACACCTGCACCTCGCTGAAGATCGCGCTGAATGTAATGCGCACGCCCGCCACCATGATGAAGTAAACGTCGCATCCTCGTGCTTCTGGTGCGAGCATGTCATGTGGAACGCGGGCGGGACGGAACGCGGATTCGGGGAGGTGGTTCCGCAAGTCATCATTCTCATCCACCTCGAGAATGAAGCGGCGATGGCGCTCGCGTTGAACGAGCAGTTCCCAGCGCCAATCGGACGCATGAAGTCGATACGCACTGAAATTGGTGTGGAGATCTCGATCGGTGGAGTTCAACTCAATCTGTCCGCCGCGCACGGTGATGGCGCCGGTTGCGGCGTCGAAATGAGCGGAGTGCCCAAAGAGCCAGCCGGGAGGGGAGCCAGAAGTTCTGATTTCCTCAAGCGTGTAGGTCGATGTGTTCAGGGCATAGACCGGCGTGGCGCCGTGCAGTCGCTTTCCGTGATACCCGAGGCGGCCGATGAGAACGATCCGATCGCCGACCAGGGTGGCGGAGTGAAAGTCCGTGGGCGGGAAGAGGGACTCGGGATAGCCGTAGATTTCGACGGAGCCGGATTCGAGAGTGATGGCCGACTGACCGGGCGCAGGTCGAAGGATGATCACATCGTTGTAGATGCAGAAGTCCGGGTCGTAGAAGTCCTCGTGTTCGCCCGCAATGCAAATGATCCGGCCATCGGGCATGAGCGTGCGTGACATGCCGAAACGCCGAAAACACCAATCGGGATTCGTGCCGGGAGGACCTTCAGTGTGTGCGGCACTCACGGACTCGCAGACTGCATAAGGATCGACGCCGGTGCGGACCATGTACTCCCAATGCGGCACGGAGAATTGCTCCGGGTTCGCGGTCCCGAAGCGACGTTTGCGCTGAGCCTCGAAGATCTCACGGGTCGTCGAGTTCACTCAAGAGGATACCCGGCTCGCAGCGGCGGCATTCCGCTGCGCGGCAGGAAAGGAACCACCCCGCCGCACTTCGATGTGCATCGGGGCTGGGTTGATCACTTCTTCTCTTGTCTGTCTTCTCTTCAGGGGATTGAGGTTGCAGGAGAAAGGGCACTCCCTTTCTCCTGCATGCTCGACGTCACACTCTCGTGCGGATGTCACTTACGCCGCCATGCTTGACAAGCCGCCGAACTGAAGCCAGGTGGAGACGGGGGTGGCGGCCGGGCCGGGCTGCAGGCGCGGGTTGAACCAGAAGGCGGTGAACCACACCTTGCTGCCGGGCGCAACGCTGGCGGGGAGGTCCACTTCCAGCGTGGTCCGCGTCACGCTCTGGTGATAGGTCCACTGGGAAAGTTCCTCGGGGGGCAGCTCGCCGATGTGATAGAAGATCGTTGCGCCCTGCACACCTTCGGGCTTGCGTCTATTCAGAGTGCTCTCGTTGTGCAGGCGGATGCGGATGGGCCGCAGGCCCGTGGGAATGAAATCGATCTCGGGCGCCACCGTGGGGGCGGGAATGGGCGAAGGCTCGCGGTCGCGGACCGTCAGGCCCAACTCAGAAAGCTTGGCGGGTGTGATGCCGGGGGCGGCCTGCACGAGCGCTGCCAGATCGCGGATGCCGCCGGGGCCATCGATCATGTTCACCTTGGCGGTGTTCTTGGCGGCGATGTTGGAAGGTGAGCGCGTATCGGGCGCGTTGGCGGTGGTGTAGGCGGTCACAAATGAGGTGCGCAAGGCCGCAAATGCGGTGGCCTGCAAAGCAGTCAGGCCGTAACTCGTCGGGGCAGCGCCGATCTTGGTGTTGAAGTTGGTGCACCATGTGACAAGATCGGATTCACGGGATGGGATGTAATCAGACGTTGTACTCATTGGACAAAGGTCCTTTCGAGAGGGGGAGGAGGGCAAGTGCCCCGGGAATGGAATCGATGCGGAGTGATGACATCATCATCCGCTCGGAGAAGGAAGAGTCGGCGGGAAACCTGTGCGGCTTGAGCGGAGTGTGCGGACTATGCGGAAGAAAGGAGGAATTCCGCGCACGAAAGGCTTCCTTCCGCGGCGGAAAGAGCTCCCGGAGCGGCGCAAAGGACTCTTTCCCTGGCGCAAAGAGTTCCCCGCAAGGAATAAGGACTTCTTTTAAGGCCGGAAAGACTTCTTTCCGCGCAGGAAAGACTTCATCGCAGCGCCCAAAGAATTCCTTCCCGGAAACAAAGAGTTCTTTGGATGCAGCAAAGACTTCCCGGAAGGGAGAAAGGACTTCCTTGCGCGGAGGAAAGAGTTCTTTGGAGCGAGCAAAGAGTTCTTTTAAGGGAAAAAAGACTTCTTTTAACGGAGGAAAGAAGTCTTTTAAGGGCAGTTCGCGCAGGTTTTGCCGGAAACGAGCGGCTCAGTGCTGAATAACGAAGCGGTTTTCTGGTGAAGACCGTTGGGGCTTGGACCTGCGGTCGGCACACCTGCGGTGGGCAGTGCAGAGGAGGATTGCATCCTCCCCTGCAACCCCTCCTGCCTAAGACAAGAAGAGGAAGAGCGGAGGGCCGGAACGCGGCGAATAATCAGGATGTGAAGCGCTGGGGTATTCTCATCCTCGTGTGTCTGCTGCTGGGGGTGGTGACGACGATGGCGGTGGCGTGGGGAATTGCAGTTTCCATTGACGCACTTCGTGTGTCTGGGAATCGGAGACTCGCCGAAGTGTTCCCATCACGAGAGCTGGGCTCGCACGAATCGCTAGCCAATTCCGTCATTGGAGTCGAGCTGACTGTGGAACGGAGATGGGGCACCGCCCAATGGACGGTTGAGCCGCTGACGTGGATCCGCTCAAAAGTGAGGGGTGAACCCCTGGAAGCGACTCGACCAATAGATGCCGTGCCCTCTATTGCCAGGCTCCAGGAATCACTTCGAGATAGCGGCACACGCTCGCCGCCACTTAGTATCCAAGCACGTGGATGGCCCATGCTTGCACTTTGGAATGAAACCAATGACGCTGGAGCGACGACGGGGACTGCTTGGCAACGAGGAGCCATCGTGTTGCCATGGAAGTGGCGTCGACCGGCGGCGATGCCCAATGAAAAGACGCTTCCATACTTTCCAATCGCGTCCGGCTTTGCGCTCGACGTGGCCTTCTATGGCAGCGTATGGATGGTCCTTCTGTTGGGGACGAGAACGATTCGGGGTTATCTACGTCTGCGCCGCGGTGTATGCCCATCCTGCGGCTACTCGCTGACCGGCAACACATCGGGAAAGTGTCCGGAGTGCGGAGTGGCGACAAAGAGGGCCGCATCATCATGAAGAATGCGAAGTGGCGACAACGCCTGCGCGGTACGTGCAAGTGGGGCGGGGTCACACTGTGCGTGCTGCTCTTTGCGCTGTGGCTGGCAAGCGGGTGGTGGACGGTTGCTTTGCGTCGTAATCGTGTTGTCTCGCCCACCATCTACCCCGTGTCTTTGGGAGCAGGGCAGATCGAGATCACATATCGCAAGCTGGAGGAGAAGGCTCCAAAGGAAACTCGCCCAGAATTCAACGCTGAATGGGAATTCCTTGCATTTCGATCCAGTGAATGGCGCTGGCACTGGGGTATGAACGCCTACCTCGCCCCCGACTGGAGCTACCTCTTTGTCAGGCTCCCTCTCTGGTTTCCCTTCCTCCTCATCGCTTTTCCCACCGGCTTTCTCCTCTGGTCCGACTACAAACGCGGGAAGCCGGGCGACTGTGCGGCCTGCGGCTACGACCTCAAGGGGAACACGACGGGGAAATGTCCGGAGTGCGGAGCGGAGAGAGTGAAGACAGCCACGTAACGGGGTCTTCTTCCGAAAAGGGTGTGGGGGCCGTCGGGGGAGGAGGAACGGACTCTCCCCCGACATCTGCAGCATGTCAACGGTGTGGGGTGAGGCAGTCGGGTTGGAGGAGGAACGGACTCCCCCGACATCTGCTCACTCAGCGTGCATTGCGCGCGGTCTGAAAGAGATTCATTTCCCGGCCGCAGCGGCTCCGGCAATGATGGGTTGTTCCTGCTCCGCGGGGGTGATGGACCGGACGACGACGGCGGGCTTGGGCAGAGAGGATTCGGAAGTGGGGGAGGCGGGGGAGGTGGGGGAGGGGCGAATCTGGCCGCCGGTTCCGACCTGCTCCAGACGCACGGCGACGCGTTTGGAGATGCCGCGTTCCTGCATGGTGACGCCGTAGAGCGAGTCGGCCGCCTGCATGGTGCGCTTGTTGTGGGTGATGACGATGAAGTGGGAGCGGTCCAGGAAGGTGCGCAGCACGGAGCCGAAACGTTCCACGTTGGCATCATCCAGCGCGGCATCGACTTCGTCAAGAAGACAGAATGGGCTGGGCTTGCTCTGGAAGATGGCCATCAGCAGAGCGACGGAGGTCATGGTCTTTTCACCGCCGGAAAGGAGGGAGATGGAGCGCGGCTCCTTTCCGGGGGGCTTGGCGATGATCTCCACCCCCGATTCGAGCCAGTCGGTGACGCCGTTCTCATCCGGCAGGAGCATCATGTCGGCCTTGCCGCCGCCGAAGAGTTTGCGGAACATGCCGGCGGGCCCGGCGAAGTTCTCGCGGATGGTTTCGAAGGTTTCCTGGAATCGCTGGCGGCTGAGGGTGTTGAGTTCCTCGATGAGCTGGGTGAGCGAGGTCTTGGCGTTGTCGAGATCGGCGACCTGGGCGATGAGGGTGACGTTGGCTTCCTCGAGCTGGGATTCCTCGGAGATGGCGTCGAGGTTCACGTGGCCCAGGCGCTTGATCTCGGTGCGCAGTTCATCGACCTCGATCTGGGCCGCGGGGCGGTCCAGCGGGGCAAAGTCGCCGGCGGCGCGGGCGGTGAGGTGATCGGGGTAGAGCGCGGCCAGGTCCAGGGTCATGTCCTCGGCGAAGCGCTGGAGGAGGGTGTCGCGTTTCACCTCAGCCTCGCGCTGCAGAACGGCCAGGCCGTGCGTGCGGCCGGAGATCTCGTTAAGCGATTCGCGGGCGGCCAAGGCGGATTCGGCGACGGCCAGGACGCGGGTGCGCAGGGAATCGAGTTCCTCGGCCAGTTCATCGGCCTGGTGTGAAGCGACATCGGAAGCGCGCGCGGCCTCATCGGCTTCGAAGGCGGCTTCATCGATGGCGCGGTCGGTCTCGACGAGACGGGCGGAGCGCTCGGAAAGCGCCTGATCGACGCGCTGGGCATCGCGGCGGAGTTCATCGCGCGCCAGATCGGCAGAGCGGCGCTCGCGCTGGGCGGCGGCGGCGCGCTCGAGGGCCTGGGCCGCGGCCGAGCGGGCGGCGGCGAGTTCCTCGGAGAGCAGCGTGATGCGTGACTGGGCCTCGGCCAGGGCGGGCTCGAGAGAGGCGAGCGTCTGGGTGAGGGATTCGATCTGGACGGCCAGCGCGGCGGATTCCGCGCGGCTCTTTTCGACATCGGCGAGGATGGAGGTGCGCCGGGCCAGCAAGGAGGCGCGTTCATCTTCGAGCGCGGGGCGCTCGCGGGTGAGCCGGGCGATCTCGGCATCGATGCGCTGGGTGGCGTTGGAGGCGGTGTCGCGGCCGGCGCGGAGGGAGTAGATGGAGCGGCCCAGGTCGGATTGGGCGGCGGTGAGTCGGGAGGCTTCATCATCGACCTGGGCGAGGTCCGCGCGGCGGGCTTCGATCTCGGCGTCGAGTTCGGCCAGGCGCAGCTGCAACTCGGCAAGTTCGCTGGCGCGCTGCAGCAGGCCCGCGCCCACGGAGTCGGCGGCTTCGGGACCGGCGATGATCCGGCCATCGGCTTCGAGCAGCGCTCCCGCGGCGGTGACGAAGCGGCACCCGGCCAGCGGGCCGGCGGCGAGCATGAGCGCTGCATCGAGATTGTCGACGAGATAGGTCGCGCCCAGGAGTCTACGGAGCAGGCGCTCGGCCTCGGGGCGGACACGGGTGAGATTCAGGATGGGCGTCGCGCCGGGAACCACGAGGCGCAGAGAAGGCACGGACGAGGCGGGATCGGCGGGAGGAAGCGCAGAGTCGGAGGAGTCGGTCAGGGCGATGTGGGGCGCATCGGGCGCGGAGGAGGCGCGATCGAGCGGGGGCGCAGCGAGGACTTTTTCCCAGCGGTTCTGAGAGCCGGGAATGCGCCGCCAGAAGGTGGAAGCGCGGGTGGAACGGAATGCGGGTGTGGAGGCGGAATCGCCGGAGTTTGGCGCGGGTGTGGAGGCAGTGGAGGAGGAAGGGAGGGTGATGGGCAGGAAGGTGACGCGGCCGGTGAGGAGCGAGATGTTCTGCTCCACCGCATCGATGACGGGGGTGATGCGGTCGATCACGAGGGCCTGCAGGTCGGAGCCGAGGGCCGCTTCCACGGCGCGGGCGGAGGCGGAATCAGTCTGCAGGTAGTCGGCGAGAATGCCGCGGACGAAGGAGAACCCGGCGTTGGCATCGCGCGCCGCGAGGACGGCGCGGACGGCATCGGCCAGGCCCGCGCCGCGTTCGGACATTTCCTGAAGAGTGCGCCGGCGAGACTCGAGGGCGGCGCGCTGCTGCTCGAGGCGGCGCAGGTCCTGATTGAGTTCGCGCTGGCGGCCGGTCATGGTCTGGGTGCGGGCTTCGAGATCGGTGAGCTGGGCCTGTGCGGTTTCGAGGCGCGAGTCGAAGTCGGAGATCTGGAGGTTGAGCGCTGCGCGCTCGGTGTGCAGTTCGTTGGCGCGGGTGTCGAGGGAATCCAGGCGGCTGGAGAGGCCTTCCGCCTGCTCGAGGAGCAAAGAGGCGCGGTGTGAGAGAGCATCGTCGCTGGCCAGGAGGGAGGCGCGGCGGCGCTCAGCGGCGGTGAGGTCAGCCCGGCGGTCGGCCAGTTCCTTGGCCCGCGCGCGAAGGTGATCTTCGGCGTTGCCGCGCGCGATGAGACAGGATTCGACGGTGGATTCGCCCTCAAGTTGGGCTGCGGCGAGTTCGGCGATGGCGGCGTCGTGGGCCTGGAGCGCGGCGTCGAGCGCGGCGATGCGCGTGTCGAGATCGGCGCGTGAGTTCTGATCGGAGGCGATCTGCGCCGCAAGATCGGTGCGGGTGCGGGTGAGCAGATCGCGGCGCTGCGCAGCCTGGGCGGCGCGGGCGGATTCGTGCTGCGCCTGCGATTCATGGGCCCGGATGCGCGACTGGAGGTTGTGGCGCGCCAGTTCGGCGTCCTGCTTGTCGGCGTCCAGGCGGGTGACTTCGGCCAGTGCGCTGGCGCGCTGCAATTCGAGGTCGGCCAGTTGCGCGCCCAGCGCGGCGAGGGTGGTGAGAAACTCGTGGTACTGATCGAGGGCGAGCGCGGAACGCAACGTGCGGAAGCGAAGGTCGAGTTCCTGAAAGCGGCGAGCGCGGGCGGCCTGGCCTTTGACGGCGCGCAGCCGGCGTTCAGCGGTCTCGAGCTGCTCACGGCAGCGGATCAGGTTGAATTCAGTGCGTTCGAGTTTGCGAATGGCTTCGAGTTTGCGCGCCTTGAACTTGGCGACACCCGCAGCCTCTTCGAAGATGGTGCGCCGGTCCTGGGGATTGGACAGGAGCATGGCGTCGACCTTGCCCTGCTCGATGATCGAGTAGGCGTCGGCGCCGATTCCAGTGTCCAGGAACAGATCGCGCACATCACGCAGGCGGGCCTTGCGCTGGTTGATGAGATACTCGCTGGTTCCGTCGCGGTAGAGCCTGCGGCCGACGTCGACGAGGTCGGTGTCGAGCGGGAGTTCGCGTTTGCCCGTCGCGGGGTCGAGCAGGGGATTCTCGAATGTAAGAATGACTTCGGCGAGTTGCGCGGGCTTGCGCGAGGAAGTGCCGGCGAATATTACATCGAGCATCTGCTCGCCGCGCAGCGACTTGGCGCTGCGTTCGCCCAGGACCCACTTGATGGCGTCGACTACGTTGGACTTGCCGCAGCCGTTGGGGCCGACGATTCCGATGATCGGGTCATCAAAGCGGAACTCAGTGGAGTCGGCGAAGGACTTGAAGCCCGCGAGGGTTAGCTTGGCCAGGCGCATGGCGAGAGCGACCTCCCTGTCAATCGATTCGCGCACACCGAAACGCGTGTGCGGGCAGCGCCTCGTGCGCTGCGCAAATAAAGGTATCGCGGGTCAACCGGCTGCATCACGATTGAACTGCTCAAGTTCATGGTACGGGTTGCTGGCACAAAAGGCCGGTAGGGGAGGTGCGGGGGGCGGAGAAAAGTCGTTTTTACTTGTGATTGTCCGCTAGAGTGCCGGACGCTAGGCATGGTATGCGTCGATGGGCTGAGCCCAAGCAGAAGTAACCAGATTTGGACTCGCAACGTTTATAGGACGTCAATGGAGCCCAAGGAGGGTCGCAACTTGCCGTCTTGATATCACTATGCTATATTGCCGATATCGATTCCTGAAAGGAGCGTCAAGCAATGGCGGCGATGATCAACTCACAGAGTGGCATGGCAGGTGGGAACCGGGGCGGGGCGGAACGGAGTTTCGCAGCGGCAAGCGGGTGGGGAATGCTCTTCACCCTGCTCCTGGCGACGCTCGTGGAAATCGCAGCATGGATCGGACTGGGCGTGTTCATCAGCGAAACGGGTGACAGCAAGCTCTTTCTGACCGTGCCGGGGTTTATCAGCATGGTTCTCATTTCTCTCACCACACTGGTCATGTGGCTCGGCTTCTTCACGGTGCAGCCAAACCAGGCGGTCGTGTGCACGTTGTTTGGCGCGTACAAAGGGACTGTGAGGCGCGACGGGTTCTGCTGGGCGAATCCGTTCCTCACGAAGAAGAAGGTGTCCCAGCGCGTGCGCAACATGCAGACACCGCAATTGAAGGTCAATGACCTCAAGGGCAACCCGATCGAGATCGCGGCCGTGGTGGTCTGGCGGGTGGAGGAAACGTTTCGGGCGACATTCGAGGTGGACGACTATGAGAACTTCGTGAAGATCCAGAGCGAGTCAGCGCTGCGGCACCTGGCCTCGACATATCCGTACGACTCGCATGGTGACGGCGAGATCTCCCTGCGCGGTAGTATGGATGCTGTGAGCCAGACGTTGCAGCGTGAGCTGCAGGAACGGCTGGCGCGCGCCGGCGTGGTCGTGGATGAAACCAGGTTGAGCCACCTGGCCTACGCGCCGGAAATCGCGGGCGCAATGCTGCGGCGGCAGCAGGCGGAGGCGGTCGTGGCGGCGCGATTCAAGATCGTTGAAGGCGCGGTGGGAATGGTGGAAGAAGCGCTGGGCTTGCTGGAACAGCACGGCACGGTGAAGCTGGATGAAGAGCGCAAGGCCGCGATGGTGAGCAACCTGATGGTGGTGCTCTGCGGCGACCAGAACGTGCACCCGGTGGTCAACGCAGGCACGCTTTATAGCGGTTGAGCGCGCCATCGCCACGAACGGAGGTGAACTGTGGATCATGGACTATCGAGGCATTCTCGGAGCGTGCGGCGCGTAAATCTGTATGTCAGCGGACCCGGCCAGCGGGACTGGCGCGACCGGCCGACGGTACGAGTGGTGAGCATCGGCGTCGGGCCGTGGCGATTGGTGGAGTTGGGCTTGTACGGCAGGTGCAACACAGGCGCTGACACAGCCCGGGAGAGCGGGGGCGCCGGCGTGCTGGAGGTGCGTCGGGCGGACTAGGCCGAGGGCATCGGCGAGAGGTTCACATGGCTGAGGAGCGCAAGTCCATCCTGTTGAGATTGCCGCCCGACCTCGCGGAGGAGCTGAACCGGTGGGCACGCGACGAGTTGAGGTCGGTCAACGCGCAGATTGAGTATGTGCTTCGGGAAGCAGTGAGGAAGAGGGGGGGGCGAGGGAGTTCCGAGCGTGAAAGCGAGGGCCCAAGCGCGGACACAGGCTCGGAACCGACGACGGGCTAGCGGTCAATCCACCACATGGGCGGGCTTGGGGAGGGAGTCGGTGATCTTCTCGCGTTTGAGATCGTCATCGCCGGGGCCTGTGCAGGTGATCCGGCACATTTCCTCGTTGAAGCGCATCTGCAGGTGCACGGGGCGGTTCCAGAGTTTCCAGATCGCGCGGAGGACATCCAGAGCCTTGGCGGCCTCGACCTCCAGCCCGTTGAACTGGTGGGCGAGGTAAAGTTCGCCGCGATTGCCGTAGTTGGCGTCGGCGACGTAGATGTAAGGCTGGCCCATGTTGGAGAGGCGGTAGATCAGGTTCTGCCTGATCACCTGGGGATCGCGCGAGGCGATCACGCTCTGGCCCGTGCGCGGATCGCGCTTGTAGATGTACATTTTGAGACGCTCGATGAGCTCGTCCGTGAGGAACTCATCGACAAAGGTGACGTCGTTGTAGATGCGGCGGACCTCGAAGATCCGCGCCCGTCCGCGGCGCGAGTCATCGTCAAAAGCCTCGCGCTGACCCAGGCCCGGAAGGGCTTCCCAGCGCGGGCCGTGCTGGCCGCGGTCCCAGCGACGCTCGATGTCCTTCCAGATTTCCAGGCCGATCTTGTACGGATTGAACCCGCCGGGGCCCATGTACACCACGCCCGAATGCTGGTCGGCGTAATCAATGATCTCCGAGGCCTGGAGCATGTGGGCGGTCATGATCTTCGAATGCCAATAGGTGGCCCAGCCTTCATTCATGACCTTGGTCATCGCCTGCGGGGCGAAGTAATACGCCTCATCGCGGAGAATCGAAAGAATGTCGCGCTGCCAGTCGGTAAGGGGCGCATGCCGCATGAGGAAGAGCAGGATGTCGCGCGTGGGGCGGGCCGGAAATCGATCGCGAGCCTTGATCTCCTCTGCATCGTGGGCATCCTGCTGGGCTTTCATCACGGCGGGCGGATTGACGAACCGCTCCATGTAGTCCTTGGCGGGCAGGCGCTGCGGAGACCAGCTGTCACGCTGAGCGTCAGCCGAATCATCCCGCGAGAGCGGGCGCAGTTCGGGATCATCGGCGCGCTTCACAAAGGGTGAGTATGGATCAATGAGGTGTTCAATGGACAGGCAGGTGTCGAGGAAACGCTCGACCTCGGTCAACCCGAAGCGCTCTGTGTACTTCTGCACACGCGTGGCGTGATTCGCGGTCTGGTCCATCATCCGACGATCGGTCTTGCTGAACCAGGCGTTGCACTTAAAGAAGTCGCAGTGGCCGTAGACGTGAGCCATCACCAGCGTCTGCTCGGTGACGGAGTTGGACTCCTGCAGGTAGGCATAGCAGGGATCGTTGTTGATCACCATTTCATAAATGCGTCCCAGGCCGTAGGCGTCGCGCTTGCGGAGCTTCTCGTACTCCATGCCCCAGTGCCAGTGCGGGTAGCGAACCGGAAAACCGCCGTACGCGGCCAGCTGATTCATGGTGTCAAAGTCGAGGACTTCGAAAATGGTCTCGAAAAAGTCCAGCCCGTAGTCCGCGGCGCGCTGGCGCACCGCGGCTTGCGCATCTTTCAGAGAAGCTGAGAGTTCGGTCGCGGTGCGCACTGGCATGGCATCTGTACTATCGGACGGGAGGGGCATGAGGTTCTGGAATTCCGCGCCGTTGGGATCTGAAATCGCCAGTCACGCCTCTAGGAGGTATTTCGGGGGTTGGTCCGGGGGAGTTACAATGCTTCATGGGATACGTACTGAGCAAACCGCGGCGAGCACTGACCGCACTGGCCGCCGCAGCAGCGATCGCAGGGACCGGGCGCGGGCAGCAGCAAAGCGTGCTCTCTGATCAGGAACGGCGCGAGGCCATGGAACGGGCGGTGCAGGTCAAGCCGTCCGACCGGCAAGTGGCCTGGCAGCGCCTGGAGTTCACGGGGTTCCTGCACTTCGGCGTGAACACCTTTACGGGGCGCGAGTGGGGCGAAGGGACGGAGGATCCCGGTATCTTCAATCCGACCGACTTCAACGCGGATGAAATGGCGCGCGTGGCGGCAGACGTGGGTATGAAGGGGCTCGTTCTCGTGGCCAAGCACCATGATGGGTTTTGCCTCTGGCCCAGCGCATTCACCGAGCACAGTGTGAAGAACAGCCCCTGGCAAGATGGCCAGGGCGATGTGGTGCGCGAGGTGGCGGAGGCATGCAGGAAGCACAGCCTCAAGTTCGGCGTGTACCTCTCGCCGGCGGACCTGCATGAGAAAACGTACGGCGCGGACTCGGATGGGTACAACCGATACTTCATGAACCAGTTGCGCGAACTGCTCACGAACTACGGCGAGATTTTCGAAGTGTGGTTCGATGGCGCGACGCCCAAGGACAAGGGACAGGTGTATGACTATCAGGCGTGGTACGCGCTGATCCGCGAACTGCAGCCCGGCGCGGTGATCTTCGGGCGCGGGCCGGATCTCCGCTGGGTGGGCAATGAAGCAGGCGCCGGTCGCGCCCACGAGTGGAGCGTGATTCCGCTGCAGCGCCCCTTGGAGTACAACACCTGGCCGGACCTGACGGAGGCGGACCTGGGGTCAATTGAAAAAGTCGCCGCTGCCAAGTACCTGCACTGGTACCCAGCCGAGACGGACACCTCGATTCGGCCCGGCTGGTTCTGGCGCGAGAGCGAGAACGAACGCGTCCGATCGTTGGACGATCTGCTGAATTGCTACTACCAGTCGGTGGGAAACAACTGCGTGTTTCTGCTCAACGTGCCGCCGGACAGCAGGGGGCGCTGGCATGAGAACGACATCGCGCGCTTGAACGAACTGGGCGCGGTCCTCAAGGCGACCTTTGCGCACAACCGCGCTGAGGGCGCGAAAGCCGGCGCGACGGCCGAGGAAACCGATGGCCGGGCGGGGGCTGCGTGCGACGGCAACCTCGACACCGCGTGGACGACACCGGACTGGTCCATCGAGCCGACGCTGACGCTCGAACTTCCGGAAGTACGGACATTCAACGTGATCGCGCTGCAGGAGGACATCCGCCAGAGCCAGCGCATCGAGCGGTTTGCGGTGGACATCTGGGATGCGCAGCGCTGGGCGGTGGGCGGCAGCGGCTGGCGGGAGATTGCCGCCGGAACAACGGTGGGACATAAGAAACTGCTGCGCGTTCCTGCTGTGAGCACGGACCGCGTGCGTATCCGCCTCGAAGAGAGCAGAGTGCGTCCGACGCTGGCGGAGGTGGGGCTCTACGAGGAACCGGTGGCACTGCCGGCCCCGCTCATTTCGCGCGACAAGTCGGGGCGCGTCAGTCTGACTTCGACGGCAGACACTGCCGCATCAATCGTCTACACGCTGGATGGATCGCAGCCCGACCCCATCGCGAATGCATCGGCAACCCACTCGTATACCCAACCGATTGAATTGCCGGCCGGAGGAGTGATCACGGCCCGCGCGCTGGGAAAGGATTCAGCCCTGCGACCCGGCGCGGTGGCGCGCGCGGAGTTTGATGTCTGCAAGGCGGCTTGGCGTATTGCGGAGTGCAGCAGCGATCAGGCAGACTCAGGCGAAGGCAAGGACAATGCAATCGATGAGGACCCGGCGACGCACTGGCACTCGCGCTGGGCGAGCAACGTCCCGGTGCACCCGCACTGGATCGTGATCGACTTCGGGGACACGCTCACCCTGAAGGGATTCACGTATCTGCCGCGAGAGACAGGCGCGAACGGAACTGTGCTGGGTTATGAGGTGTGGGTGAGTGCGGATGGAAAGACATGGGGCCCAGCGCCCGTCGCCCAGGGTGAGTTCGCCAACATGAAGAACCACCCGAGCGAGCAGCGCATCACCTTTGAGAAGCCGGCAAGCGGGCGATACCTGAAGTTTGTCGCGCGCTCGGAAGTGAACGGTCGCGACTGGGCCTCGGCCGCGGAGATCGGCGTCATCACGCGTTGAGCGGTCGCCTGGGATCAGCCGCCGACCTCTTCGGTACCCTCCGCCGGCCCGGGAGAAGGGGCGGGAGTGGGAGTTGGGGTGGGGG
>JBGASM010000039.1:0-6829 GCA_044229655.1 Phycisphaerales bacterium
GCCAAACGCCCCGACCGGAGCCGGGGCGTCGTGCGGAGGCAGCGTGTTGTCTCTGCGGTTCAGTTCCGCTTGGCGGCGGCGGTGGCGGCAAAGAGGCCGGGGCCGGTCTTGCGGAAGCGGGCGTTCTTGTCCTTGGCGGCGATCTCCCTGATCACCGCAGCGTAGAGAGAGGCTTCGGGCGTCTTGCCCTTGGGACTCTTCCAGAGACCGCGCTTGGTGATGGCTTCGAGCATCTGGGTGGTGCGCATCGGCTCTTTGCTCTCGGCAAGCACCTTGGCGGCGGCGGAGAGGAGGCTCAACCTGCGCGGCTTGGCGGCCGTGGGGGCGGTGGGGGCCTTGGGTGCCGCAGCGGTGCAGGTCGCGGTCTTGGCCTTGGAGCGCGAGGTGTTCTTCCCGCCGGTCTCCGCGGCGGAGAGATCGATGCCCAGTTCAGCGGCATCAGCACGACGCTGGCGTGCGGCTGCCTCGGCCATGGCGGCGGAGCGGGGGGAGGTGGCGGCAGCGCGGGGGGAGGACTTCGTGGGGGTCTTCGTGGGGGGGGTCTTCTTCATCTCTGGAACTCCTTGCATGAGCATGTCGGAACTTCTTCCGCAGGCGACATTCGCCCGCGTTGCGACACACACTGCAGGCGGGGCCGGAGAATGCAAGGGCAATCCAGAGCGATGGCGGCTGATTCAACACATCGCTGTTCTTCCACAAGGGACAACCGGAATCCCAGCGTCCACTTCAGACTCGGCTTCTGCTCGGTACTGGCTGGAGAAGGAAGCGCACGGGGCGCATTCCGGCGGAGTCGGCCAGAGAGGCGGCAGGGCGGAGAACTCTGCAACGTGGGCGAACGTGGGCCGACGTGGGCGAGCGTGGTGCCGACGGGGGGGCGTGGCGAAGCGCGGGGCGAATCGGAGGGGGCGTGTCTCTTTATTAAGGATGGGGGGAACTGACCATGCTGGGCCGTAAACCACAACCGACTGCGTTGAAACTCATCTGCGGCAACCCGGGCAAGCGACCGCTCAACGAGCATGAGCCTCAGCCCGAGCCTGCGGTGCCCGAGTGCCCTGAGCATCTGAGTGCGGAGGCCAAGCGCGAGTGGGAACGCATCACCGCGCACCTGATGCGGCTGGGCCTGCTCACGGAGATCGACCGGGCTGCGCTGGCGGCGTACTGCCAGACCTATGCGCGCTGGATCGAGGCTGAGCAGCACATCGCGCAGCTGGGACTGGTGGTCAAGGCACCCAGGACCGGCTACCCGATCCAGAACCCGTATCTGCCTGTAGCCAACAAGGCATTGGAACACATGCGCAGCTTCCTCACCGAGTTCGGCATGACCCCGGCCAGCAGAAGCAGGATCATCGCGGGAGCGGGAGTGGGGACACATGCCGCGACAGAGGATGCTGCATCTGACCGCTGGAAGGGGCTGATCGCATGACAAGTCAGCCTGACTGGATGCGGAGGATGGTTGAGTTCCCCGAGGGGCCCAGGAACGCCCACGCCGACCGCGCGGTGCGCTTCATCAACAACCTGACGCACACCAAGGGCAAGTGGGCGGGACAGTCCTTCAACCTGCGCCCCTGGCAGGAACACCGCATCATCCGGCCACTCTTCGGGACTCTCAATAGCGATTCCGGTCTGCGCCAGTACCGCACCTGCTTCATCATGCTGCCCCGCAAGAGCGGCAAGAGCGAGATCGCGGCGGCGGTGGCTCTCTACTGCCTGCTGGGTGAGGGAGAGATCGGGGGGGAGATCTACTCCTGCGCTGCGGACCGGGAGCAGGCCTCACTGGTCTTCAACGTGGCAGCCCAGATGGTCAGGAATGATCCCTTCCTGTCCCGCGCCTGCCGGATCATCGACAGCCAGAAGAGGATCGTGAACTTCCGGACAGGGTCCTTCTACCGGGCACTCTCCAGTGAATCGCACACCAAGCACGGCTACAACGCCAGCGTGGTCATCTATGACGAGGTGCATGCCGCCCCCAGCCGTGAACTCTGGGATGTGATGACCACGAGCATGGGGAGCAGGAGTCAGCCCCTGGTGCTGGCCATCACTACTGCGGGTGTGGACCGGCACAGCCTGGCCTATGAACTCTTTGATTACGCCTGCAAGGTACGGGACGGCATCATCCTGGACCCCACCTTCCTGCCGGTGCTCTACTCGGCACCTGAGGATGCGGACTGGAGGGATGAGGAGGTGTGGAAAGCCTGCAATCCAGCGCTGGGTGACTTCCGGGAGATGGAGGAGATGCGGGTGCGCTTCGCGCAGGCCCGGGAAGTGCCTTCGCAGGAGAACATCGTGCGGAGGCTGTACCTGTGCCAGTGGACCCAGCAGGATGTGCGGTGGCTGCCCATGGAGAAGTGGGATGCGTGCGGGGGAGAGAGCGATCAGGAGTTACTTCGTGGGGGAAAGTCTTTACGGGGGAGGGAGTGCTTCGGGGGACTCGACCTTGCAGCGACAACCGACATCGCAGCGCTCACACTGGTCTTCCCGATGGAGGGAGGGCTGTACAGCGTGCTGCCCTTCTTCTGGATTCCCAAGGCGGCGGCCCTCAAGCACGAGAAGCGGGACCGGGTGCCCTACTCAACGTGGATCAGCCAGAGACTGGTGGAAGCGACGGAGGGAGAGGTCATCGACTACGACATCATCCGGAAACGGATCAACGACTTGTCAGCTCAGTACCGCATCCGGCAGGTCGCGGTGGACCGTTGGAATGCGACGCAGCTCATCACCCAGCTTACTGGCGATGGCATCGAGATGGTTCCCTACGGGCAGGGGTATGCGGACATGAGCGCACCGGCCAAAGCCCTCGAAGCCCTCATCGTCAGCGGCAGACTCCGCCACGGGAATCACCCGGTGCTGCGCTGGATGGCCAGCAACGCCTCCATCGAGATGGATGCGGCAGGGAACATCAAGCCCTCCAAGCGCAAGTCCACTCAGAAGATCGATGGCATCATCGCCACCGTCATGGCCCTGGGCCGGGCCATCAGCACCGTCCCCGAAGATGAACCCCTCTGGATGCAGCGGGGAGGGATTGTGGTGATATGAGGGAGAGGGGCTGAGATCAATCGACGCACGTCGCGCAACGGCGGACAGAACGCTGCACCCGCTCACGCTGCTTCACCAGGACTCGCCGCTGTTCTGCAAAAGGATCTGGGCATCCAAATTGCCTTCCCGGGCTGCTTTCTTGAGCCACTCATCACCTTTCTGACTATTCTGCGGCACCCCAAGTCCAAACGTATATATATATCCAAGTCGATACATTCCCTTGTCATGTCCCGCCTCTGCGGCCTTGCGATACCAGACCACCGCCTTCTCTGGATCCTCGTCGACGCCAAAACCCGTTTCGTAACACCTGCCGAGGTTGAACTGCGCGTCAGTCTGACCTGCCTCTGCGGCCTTGCGATACCACACCACTGCTTGTTCGGGGTCTTTGTCGACGCCTGAACCCGTATGGTAACACAAGCCGAGGTTGGACTGCGCACCAGCATGACCTGCCTCCGCGGCCTTGCGATACCAGACCACCGCTTGTTCGGGGTCTTTGTCGACGCCTGAACCCGTATGGTAACACAAGCCGAGGTTGTACTGCGCGGTAGTATGTCCTGCCTCTGCGGCCTTCTTAAACCACTCAAATGCAGACACGTCATCCGGCGGGGCAACTAACCACTCTCTGAAATGGCAATCGCGACCCATCGCGAATTGAGCCTCGCGGTCGCCGGCCAGGGCGCGATGGCGTTGTTCCATCCAACGCGGTCGATGCAAGCGAATCTGCGCGACGTCGTCATTGATGCCCGTACGATTGAGCGCGGCCATCAACTTCAGCCGCCCCGGGGAACTGGCGTACTCCGGGTCGAGGCGGCTGATGGCTTCGAATGCGAAAGCCGCCAACGTGTCATCTTTGCGGAAAAGCGCAATCCGACCCGCAATCTCCCAGATCTCCAAGTCGGACATCTCCGGATCCTGGATGCTCAAGCGGATCGCTTCATATGCCAGATCGATGAGACGCACAATTTCCACAGAATCGACCGGCGCGTTATTCTGCTCCGCGCGATCAATAAGTGCTAGCGCTTCCTGGATGCGCATCGAAGAGGTGGCGACAGCAAGCGCATGCTCATTCGCGCGTCGTGGCGGTGGTGGGTTGGCCGCAGTATTGAACAAACTGAGGAGTTGCTGGTATTTGGCGCCATCCTTGAGGCTCGGGTCGAGCACAACAGCCTTTTCCAACGCCGTACGCCCCTCCCCGTAGCGGTTCAATTGGGCGAGCGCAACGGCGACTCTCCAGTGCGCGCGCGCATCCTCCGGAAAGTCCTTGACCGCCTTCTGGTAAAGCCCAAGTGCTTTCTCCGGATCTGATTCGAATAGCGCATCGCCTGCTTCGAGAAGAACTCCTGCCTCATCCGTCACTGTGGCTGTGGAATCCGTGGCAATCTCTTCCGTTTCTGAGGGAGGGATGCCTGCCGGCGGCTCCATCCCTGCCCAGCCCGCCGAAGCCAAGAGCGCACAGTGCAGAATGCACGTCCATGTCCAATGGGCACGAATTGGAGTGTGTTTGCAGATCATGTGCGTCCGGCAAGTGCATGCTGTCGCCAGGATTTGAATTGCGGTGTGCAGAATCGTGCGCTCACAGCCAATGCCTTCTTTCATGGATGTTGCTCCGCGAATCTGAAGTCCTGATCATGGATGAGTCAACAGGAATGATGAATACAGCGGATATGCCAGGGAACAGTTGAACGCTGGCGCGCAGGGAGACTGCGGGTGAAAAATAGTCAATACCCGGTCGGCAGGCCGTCCGAATTGGCCCCAGTCCTGATGTTTCCTCGCAAACACAGGGCTGATTCTTGATCGCCCTGACGAATGCTCGATGAGTCGTAGGCTCACCAAGAATCCAAAAGGGCAAGAAACAGGTGCAGAATAATGCGATCTTGCGCTTTGGATGTACACGATGCGGTCGGCCGCCGTTCCGGGGGAGGATTGAGGATCGATAATGGCTGTTGCACCATTGAAGGGAAAGCGGGCCATTCTCACTATGGATTGCGGCTCACATTCAAGTCCCTGGGAAGTCGAGGTCCGTTTTGGGTTACAGGATCACGATTTGCGGCACAACCGACAGGCGCTGGCCTAGCATTTTGGCGGCGTCTGCACGTCCGGTCAATTGATTCAGTTGGGTACCGTCGCCATGCCATCCGAATCTCTGAAACGGTGTGTTCGACTTCTTTCGCTCATGGCCCTTCTTGTATGCGGACAGACTGCGCTCGCGCAGAAGAATCTCCTTGCCACCGTCTGCCCTAGGTGCGGAATGAAGTTGGAGAACATCGCCCAGTCCCATGTCTGCCGCCCACCGTCGGCCGAGGACTGTGCAGAAGCCAAGGCGTTCCTTCGCGGGTACTCGGTTGCGTTCTCTGACAAAGAGTTAGCGGCAATGGAGTGTTGGGAAGTGGTTTTGTCCGCCCGTGTTCGCGGGTTTGAAACGGCCGAGGAGCGAAGGAAGAATGCGGAGCGGGAGGCCTTCTGGTCACGTTTAGACGCGGATGGAGAAGCATCCGACGCGATTTCTGGCATTTACGACAGAGACGAGAGCGAGGGTCGGTCCTTCATCAATCAAGCCCGCGGGAATTTAGGTGCGCTGCAGAACATCATTGGGCAGCTTGATGGCAGAATTGCGCAAGCGAAAGCAGCCCAAGCCCACGCACTCCTGGATGAAAACTCGCAGACCGCCCATGAGATTAGTCGTCTGATCCGCATGTATGAGTCGCTCAGGGATGAGGCGGAATCCGCAAAGGCTTCCGACGGATCGCCATTCGGGGCCTATGGAATCGCCAAGCAGGAAGTCGATGCTGGCTCAGACTACCTCGAATATGGTGAGTCCATGCTCGATTGGGGACTGGACTCGGCAGCCTCGGACGAGTGGCCTTCCCTGTCGGATGAGGTGTTGGACTTCGCCGACGGGCTGGTCGATGACTTTGGAACGATTAACGGCCCGGCAGATCTCTACGGCGGTGTTGATCCAGTGGGTGTTGCCGCGGACAATTTTGATGCGCTCTACGGGAGCGATGATTCAGAGAACCCGATCGATGTGATGACAGCGCCGGTCCGCGCTGCTGGGGATGGAATCGAACGCGTGTTTACGGATGCGTTTCGGCACATTGAAGGCATGGCGCGCGAGTCGACAGGAGGATCTAACGATCTTGGTTCCAATATTGATTGGTCTGCGCCTGCGGGGCAGGATCAAGCATTGGAAGTGGGAATGTCCGATTCTTCGTCGCGAAGCATGAAGGCTGTTCTCGCGTTCAGGGAGGCCTTCCCCGAGTCGTTCCGCAATTCCCGCGTGTCTTCGCCAATTCTCAAAGACCTTCTAAGGCCGGATTCACGGCGCGCTGCTTTACAGGTGTCGTCGGCTAGGCGGCTGAAAGATCTCCTTAATCCGATGAACACAGACAATGACGGTGGTGTCAGCGATCCCGAGGTCCATCAGCCGTTGCTCAAGGACCTTCTTGATCCGAAGTGAGCAATTAGGTGGCGTGTGCATCGCACTTTTTGAAAATCAGGTGTGCAGGCACCCCACTTCAACTTCATTCGAGTCGTCGGGTCAGGCTGCGTTGTGTCAGATGGCCGTCCGTGCAGCCCCGGCCAAGACGCAACTGCGATTCACCAATGGACGCTTCAGACCTCCTCAGGTGGCGACGATCGAGTGACCTGAATGCGCCGGCGGCAGGTCGCGCACAGTGGGAATGGACCCCGAAGGTTTCGCCATCCTGCAGCGGTGGTTGGAGGTGCGAGGAGCTCGGAACATCACGGACCGTTCATCCATCTTCTGCGACCTCGACGGCGCACCGCTCCGCACCGC
>JBGASM010000040.1:0-6224 GCA_044229655.1 Phycisphaerales bacterium
CGCGTTCGCCGTATGCCAGGTTGTAGGGGACGATCAGCTTGCGCTTGCCGCCCACCTTCATCGAGCCCACGCCCTCGGTCCAGCCCGGGATCACTCCCGACAGGCCGAACATCGCCGGCTCGCCACGCTTGACGCTGGAGTCGAATTCGCGCCCGTCGGTCAGGTAGCCGGTGTAGTGCACCTTCACCACCGCGTTCTTGTCCACGGGGGTCGCGCCGGTGCCTTCCTCCAGGTCCACGTACATCAGGCCGCTGGGGGTGGTCTTCAGCTCTCCGGTGAAGGGATCGCCGGGGAAGCGGGGCATGACGGTATCGCTCACGATTGCACCATCCACTGCGTTGACAACCACATCATGTCGGGTTCCTTCCTTGAAGAGAGTCACCGTGATGATCGGTGGCTCGACGGTGAAGTTCATCTGCGACTCGCGGACCGCGCCGCCCTTGGTCTTCTCCAGCGCCTTGGCGACGGCCGAAGGCAGCGTCAGCGTGGCGCCCGACACCTTGCCGGTGGCGCCGTCGACCATCACCCGCTTCTGCAGCCCGGCGCTGGTGATGATGATCTCGTAGTTGGGGGCGCCATTCTGCATGACGGTGCGCGCGGCCAAGGCCTGGCCACCCATGGCCTTCTCCGCCGCCTCCATCGCCTGGGGCAAGGTCACCTTGGCGCCATCAAGCTGCTTCTGCACCTCGGCGGGCTCGGGGGGCAGCGAGGTGTAGTCGGGCCCGGCCGCTGCGGGCGCGGGGGCGGGCGCCTGGGCGAATGCCGCGCTGGCGGCAACGAGGGCGGAAGCAATGGCAAAGAGACGCATCGATCGGACTCCTGCGCGCAATGCGCGCTGTGTGTGGAAACGGACGATCAAGTGTGCGGCACCGGCTGCCGCCCCGCCGCCGGCCGGGCGTCGGATTGACGCGCCAGCTGGCGGAACTGTTCGCTGTTGGCCTCGATGGCCCGGATCTTCTCCAGCCGCCGAGCGTGGCGCGGCTCGCCGGTGAAGGCGGCGCCCAGGAAGGCGCGCACCAGGTCCGCGGCAACGGCCGTCCCGGTGGTGCGCCCACCCAGCACCATCACGTTCATGTCGTCGTGCTCCACGCCCTGATGCGCCGAATAATGGTCTTCGATGTTGCCGGCGCGGATCCCCGGGATCTTGTTGGCCGCCACGCTCATCCCCACGCCGCTGCCGCAGAAGAGGATCCCGCGGTCCGCCTCGCCGCGCAGCATCACCTCGCAGCCGCGCACGGCGTAGTCGGGGTAATCCACCGCCTCGGTTCCCTGGGTGCCCACATCGATGACCTCATGCCCGAGGGACCGCACCAGCGGAGCGATCTCCTGCTTGAGGGCGAAACCGGCGTGGTCCGAAGCGATGACGATTCGCATTGGGGGGTTCCGATGGCCGAATCCCGGCTGCAGCCGGCTGGACGGCGGGAGCGGGAATGCTACGCTTGGACCGGAGGTCAAGAATGATCAGCACAGTCTGCGCCGCGCTCCTCATCCAGCAGGTTCTCGCCCACTCTTCCGCGGCACCGCAGTCTGCGACGGGGGGTGGAAGCCCGCAATCCAGCGGGTATGGGTACGGCGGGGGCGGCAGCGGCGGCGGAAGTGGCGGAGGCAACGGCGGGCAGCCGGGCGCGGTGCCGCCAGGCGTGGGCTACAACAACCCCGGCGGCGAGGTCTCGCGCCAGGATGCCGAGAATGCGGCGCTCTCGTCGGAGTACCAGATGCACATGGTCGGGCCGACGGCGGCGCAGGGTGTGGGCAGTGGCGGCGGACCACCCATCTCGGATGGACGCACCCCGGGGTACGTCCAGGCAAAATTCGTCACCCCCTACGGAAACTCCGTCGTCATGCACCACTACGGGCCCGGCTATCCGCCACCTATGGGCACCGGGGGCGGCCCCAACGATGGCAACGGCGGTGGCGGCGTTTCCAACGGCACCGTTGCCGGCAATCCCGGCTTGGTCAACTGGGGCACCATGTCAGCGTGGGACCGCGAGGAGCTGGGAAATGGCGCGTGGGTGGGAACCCCCAGCAGCAGCAATCCCATGCCCTATATCGGTGGCTTCAACGACTGATCCCGGTCTGATCCCAGTGTGGTCCCAGACTGACCTCGAACCGCCTCCGTTCTGAACCCTCACCGTCCTCGGCTGGAATGGGCGTCAGTTGCGACAGAATCAAGAGCGGGCCGGAGCCCAGGCAAGCGCACAGCGTCGGCAGGCCGCTGCCCTCCGCCTCGCATTCCAGGCACCCCCAAAAACCCAGCGGGCTCCCAACTTTTCAGCTGGGAGCCCGCGAGTTCAGAAAAGGGACCGGAGTTCCGTCCACCCACGGAGCATCCGTCCGATTCGGAGGGTCGTCGTCACGCCCTTCTCCCTCTCGTCGGAAGCCGTGCCGCCGACAGACGCACGCTGCAACCCAAACGGGGCGAACGCGGTCGGCACATGCCTCGAATATCGGTACCCTTTTCCTAGCCCTTTATGGCCGTGCAAGCACAGCCCTTCCTCGAACCTCTGCGCCTCAAAGTATCCCCAAACACGGATGAGTCAACCAATGCGGGGGGATTTCCTATTGC
Source organism: Phycisphaerales bacterium (assembly GCA_044229655.1). Taxonomy (GTDB): domain Bacteria; phylum Planctomycetota; class Phycisphaerae; order Phycisphaerales; family UBA5793; genus JBGASM01. Next base: position 2,567 of record JBGASM010000040.1, read on the forward strand.
GCGCGACCGAGAATCACCGCGACACGCGCGCGCGGCGCGGGAATCCGCGGCCCACGGGCTTCGGCGGGAGCGGGTCAACCGCCAGCGAACCACCAGCAGTTGACAGGGCGCACGAGATTCTTCGCCATCTGGTCGGGAATGTGTCCTCGGGCCGGTTCGGCCCTGAAGGCCGTTTGAAGGGCCAGCTCGAAGGCCGAAAGTTGGCCGCTCGACGGCTCCAGGGCTCGGCGGGCGGTTGACCGAACCGCCCCGGTGATCGCGCAACTGGCGCCCTGTCCGCTTGGGCTGAGCGACCTCCACAACCGCCTGTACGAACTTTCCAGAGTGTCCGTCCAGCGGGACAGACTCCAGGAACGACTGCAGGGAACGACTGCAGGGAACGACTGCTGGGGCCGAATGCGGTGGGCGCCTGCACGGGCCGAATGCAGCTCCCATTCGCCCGGGACGCTCCAACCAGGGATTCGGAACCCGATCGACAAGCATCCTGGAAAAAGCACAGCGCCCCGGACCGAGATCCGGGGCGCTGCTATATATCAAGGAACAGTTGGAAGACCTTCGGCGCCTATCACTAGGCGACTATCCGATTGCTCGGACGAGGTTGCGTTGACTTTGGATCCCACCGGCGAGATCTCTCTCTTCGGTGGTCTAAGGAAATCCCTTAGAAAGGAGGTGATCCAGCCGCAGGTTCCCCTACGGCTACCTTGTTACGACTTAGTCCCAGTCACCAGCCTTGCCGTGGGCACGCATGAAATTGCGCGACTTCGGGCACTGCCGGCTTCCATGACTTGACGGGCGGTGTGTACAAGGCTCAGGAACATATTCACCGCGACGTAGCTGATTCGCGATTACTAGCGATTCCGACTTCATGCGGGCGAATTTCAGCCCACAATCTGAACTGGGGTATGTTTTGGCGATTTGCTCCACCTTGCGGTCTTGCATCGTTCTGTACATACCATTGTAGCACGTGTGCAGCCCTAGACATAAAGGCCATGAGGACTTGACGTCATCCCCACCTTCCTCCGGTTTGACACCGGCAGTCTCGCTACAGTCCTCGCCATTACGCGTTAGCAAGTAGCGACAGGGGTTGCGCTCGTTGAGGGACTTAACCCGACACTTCACAGCACGAGCTGACGACAGCCATGCAGCACCTGTGCACGTTCCGCCCTTGCGGGTGTACCTCTACTTTCATAGAGTTTATCCGTGCATGTCAAGCCTAGGTAAGGTTCTTCGCGTTGCTTCGAATTAAGCCACATGCTCCACCGCTTGTGTGAGCCCCCGTCAATTCCTTTGAGTTTTAATCTTGCGACCGTACTCCCCAGGCGGCGCACTCATCAGTTTTCCTTCGGCCGGAACGGAGTCAAACCGCTCCGACCAAGTGCGCATCGTTTACAGCGTGGACTACCGGGGTATCTAATCCCGTTTGCTCCCCACGCTTTCGTGCCTCAGCGTCAGATTTGGCCCAGTCACCTGTCTTCACCTTTGGCGTTCCGATAGATATCTACGCATTTCACCGCTCCACCTATCGTTCCAGTGACCTCTACCAACCTCAAGACGCATGGTTCGCCAAGCAATTCCACGGTTGAGCCGTGGGATTTCACAAAGCGCCTATGCATCCGCCTACGCACCCTTTAAGCCCAGTGATTCCGATTAACGCTCGCACCCTCTGTATTACCGCGGCTGCTGGCACAGAGTTAGCCGGTGCTTCCTTTGGGTATGGTCATTTCTTTCCTGCACCCTGACAGCAGTTTACACCCCGAAGGGCTTCATCCTGCACGCGGCATTGCCCCGTCACGCTTTCGCGCATTGCGGAAGATTCGTTACTGCAGCCTCCCGTAGGAGTCCGAGCAGTGTCTCAGTCTCGATGCGGCGGGCCGTGCTCTCACACCCGCTACCCGTCTTCGGCTTGGTGAGCCATTACCTCACCAACTACCTGATAGGAGATTCCCTGCTCTCAAGGCGGTAAACCTTTGATCTCTCGACCACATCGGGTATTGATCCGGATTTCTCCGGGGTATCCCCGACCTTGAGGTACATAGGAATCTATTCCTCGCCCTTTCGCCACTCTTGTATTGCTACAAGCGTTCGACTTGCATGTTTTAGCCATGCCGCCAGCGTTCAATCTGAGCCAGGATCAAACTCTTCACTTAATATCTCTGCAGACGGGCGTGAGCCCGTTCACTTCGATTGAGAGTTGCCTGGCGACCCGTCCTCGTTGGGGGACGGGCCGGTCATTACATCGGTCCACACTTTCGCGTTCCGATGCCGATGGACAGGCTGTCCATCGGATTTTTGGACATCCATTCGCCTCACCCTTTCGGGATCGGTGTTTGGCTGTGGAATTGACCATTCACTTCGTTTGGCTTCACGAAGGATGTCCAAACAAACTGCTGTGGCAGTCTGCTTTGCCTGCTTATCGCAGGCGATACGCCCATTTCCCACTCGTGAGAGGGAGACGGGCGTTGGCGCATCCTCGCGGCTTCCAACTGTTCACTTGTCAAAGAGAATCCCGGTCGGCTTGAAGGCCGAGCGGGTCGCGAATGGTAGCGACTCCACGGGGTGCGTCAAGCGCTTGGGGAGCGTCCGGGCCGGATTTTTCGTGCAAACGGCGTCCAGGCGCGGCGCCGGAAGGGCATTGCCGCGTCCGCATGATGTTCTCGCTGCCGGACAGGGGAGATTATAGGGTGGCACGGCCATCGAGGCAAGCGGGCAAAATCGCCCCTGGCCGCTCGCTGCGCTCCAGAGACGCCGCCATCGACAGCCTGTCCACAATCCAGCAATCAGGGCACCAGCGGGTGTCTGAAGGACCCGTTCGGCCGGGCCGGCACCGAACCAAGAGGGGCTGAACCAGCTCAGGCTGTCTCGCAACCGGGCGAGCACCCCCCCCCGGGTGAGGTTGGCCCCTGACTCACTCACGCACCGCCAGTACCGCTGATGCCACGGGAATGGCGCGCAGCGACCGCAACGCAGCGGCAGCGTCGCGCAGCGTCGAGCCCGTCGTGCGCACGTCGTCGAGCAGGATGACACGCCGCCCTGCCACCGCGCGGCCTCGGAGCCGCAGGCGCGCCCCCAACGCGGGCATGAATCGCGCGCCGCGCGCAAGACGCCCCGCGCGCGAGCCCGCATCCACTTGAGTGGCCCCCAGGCGTTGCGCCAGCGCGCGCACCACAGGGACTCCTGCCGCGCGCCCCGCGGCTTGGGCGATGGCTCCCGCGTGATCGATGCCGCGCGAATGGCGGCGCAGCCAGGGCATCGGCACCGGGACGATGGCGAGATCAGGGTCCCCTACCTCCACGATGCCGCAGCGCCGCAGCTGCTGGCCCAGCATCGCCCCCAACAGTTCGGCCATTGGCTCCCATTGGCCGTGTTTGATCTGCACGATCCAGTCGCGCAACGCACCTTCGTGCGCGCCCAGGCGGACCACCGGAAGCCCCGCAGGTTGCACTGATGCGCAGCGCGCGCAGCGGGGCAGCTGGCCGCGCTTCACCCCGACACCGCACGCCATGCACCAGGACCACGGGGGATCGGAAGCGAACCGAGCCGCGCGCAACGCGTCGGCGGGAGGTGGCAGTCCACTGCCCAGGAACTCGCGCGCAACGCTTCGGGATCGATCCCATGCTCTGTTCGGCATGGCTCGATTGTCGCAGGGATTCCAGCCGAG
>JBGASM010000025.1:0-49821 GCA_044229655.1 Phycisphaerales bacterium
CTACCTCATGAGAATCTTGCCGATGCAGATATTTTGCCGCTGCGCCCCCTCTGGGCGGGATTTGTCATTGACACCGGCCTCTGGTCACTGGTATGGGGAACGCTCTATGCGGCGGTCGTCGGCGCGCGCCGGGGATGGAATCGGTGGCGCGGACAGCGATACGGCTTGTGCACGAAGTGCGGCTATGACCTCACCGGCAACACGACGGGGAGGTGTCCGGAGTGTGGGGCGGAGGCGGTGGTTGTGAAGAAGAGTTAGAAGAGGAGAAGAGGAAAGAGGTTTTGGGTGAAGACCGTGGGGGCTTGGACCTGCGGTCGGCAGTGCAGGTGAGGATGGCATCCTCCCCTGCAACCCCACCGGCTTAAGAGGTGAGAGAACGGGGAGTGCGGAGGGCCATTCGTGCGGGCCAATGAGCGCGGCGGTCCCAATGGGGAGAGGGGGCGGTATCATTGCAAATGCAGAAGAGGACTTCGGGTATTAAGGCGTTCTTGCTCTGTAGTCTGATGCTCGGGTTCCTGGGATGTGATCGTGCGCCGACGCCGGCGCCAACCGTTCCCAAGTACGATCTGTCGAGATTCCGCTACAAAGCGCAGGGTGTCATGAGCGCATTGTCGGACGGGCAGCTGGTCATCGCTGGGATGAGCAGTGATGGTCTGCTCATCGTTGATCGTGTTCGTCTTGCGACGGGAGATGTTCACACCTACACGAGGAGAGACCTCGTGCCGCTGGATATTGCGCAGAATGGCGAGGTTGTTATCTGTCGTGACGCCGATCGGCGCGCCGTTGCGGTCGATGTGGCAGAGGGATTGCCGACCCGGACCAAAAGCGAGTTTTACTACGAAGATGGCGGCGGGGTTGAGGCGCCTGATTTTCATCTGGCGGGCAACAACAGATTCGGAATTGCCACAGGTCGAATCGTGCTGGGGGAGCAGTCCACAGCGGGGGCTGTGATCGTCACGGCGCCTGACTTGGCAGTCGTCAGCAGGATCGAACTGGACGACGACTACTGCAAGTTCTTCAATCTGTCTGCAGAAGAAACGCTGATCGCGCCATACATGAGATTGACCCAGAATGAGCGTGCATTCAGGGTCATTTGGCCGTCGGCAGGATTGGATGTGAAGATTGAATCGTTGGGGGACTGGAGCGCTCCTGACCGTCAGGGGGTCATCGGCGTCCGCAACGATGGGAAGTTCGTGCACATGATGGGGCCCGCGTTCGAGTCAAGGGTCGTTTGGAACGGGGAGAGAGCCTTAACGGTTCCGGACGAAATCAGCAGCAAGAATAAATCGGTCTGCGGAGACTGGCTGGTCTATGACGCCAGCAAGTGCATCCGGGCCGTCGATCTCAAGACGGGTGAGCATTACGAGATCAGAGTCCCGCGTGCTGACAAAGGCAAAGGAGTCACGGTACAGACGCCAAGGGGGACAGACCGTTATGTGATGGTTCTGAGCGCTGACGCTGTGTACCTTTTCGATACGAAGCAGACGCCCCCGGCAGTGGTTCAGGCTGGAGAAGTGGCCGATGAGTGAGCGCGCGGAGGCGAAGGGATGAGTATTACAAGGGGGCGGGGATGGCTGGGTCATCCGCCGCTGGGGGTGGCGACGGCGGCGAGGATTTCGGCGACGGCTTCGGGGAGGGGTTTGACCTCGAGGTTGAGGCCGCTGGAGGCGTCGATGGTGAGTTCGTAGAGCAGGCCCGGCTGCATGGGTTTGTAGACGGCTTCGCCCTGCGCGACGCGGACGCCGAGTTCGGCGGCGAGTTGGGGGTCATTGGCCAGGGACCAGAAGCGGGCCCAGAGGTTTTTCTGGAAGTTCTCGGACACGGAGGATGTCTGATAACCGCCGGGGATTTCGTTGAGGGTGTCGATGGGGAAGCCGTCGGCGGGTCGCATGTTTTCGGAGTAGAGGCGGCGGAGGAGGACGAGGCTTTGGTCGTGGAAGGGGCGGGCGGAGGCGACGGCATCGTGGGAGAACTTGATGACGAGGCCGTCGAAGTATGCGACGGAGCCGGGGATGGTGAATTTCCTGCGGGCGAGGGGCTGATCGTGGTCGTCGATTTCGACCATGAGGAGATCGGTGGAAATCACCGTGTTTTGCGGGTCTTCTTGCTGGCCTGTGACGACGATCTGCGCGAGCCTGCGGGTGCGGCTGAGGCGGTCAATCATGGTCTCAAGTTCGGCCTGGCGGGCGCGGAGGGCTTCGTTCTCGGCCTCGAGCCGGGCGGTGAGGACGTTGATCTGATAGGAGTAGAGGAGGTACGCCCCCAGCCCTGCGGACACGACCATGAGTCCGAGCAGGAAGGCCCATCCTGAGAGTGAACGCGTCAGTCCTTTGAGCACGTTGGAGGAGTCTAGGCCCTTTGGAGGCGACACGCGGGGCGGACCGATGAAGAGGATGTGAATGACTCTCTTTCGAGTGTGATGCGCGGGCTGCGGTGTGCGGCGGGGCTGGCGGGCGCGCTGGCGGTCTGCGCCGGAGGACGGGGGCAGGAGCGCGGGGCGGTGAGCGTGGACGACCGGGTGGTGTACCGGTTTGATTTTGATGAGACGGACAATCCGAGCCCGGTGCCGAGGCACTGGCTGCGGCTGGAGGGGGCGGGGTATCCGACGTGGAACCAGGACCTGCTGGGTTTTGTGGAGGGGGATGAGGCGGCGAGCAACGCGACGGATTTCGCGTGCGGGATCGGGACGCGCGGAGGCAGCGCGGGGCTGCGGCTGACGCCGGGGGTGATTGCTGCGCTGCCGAACACGGAGTATCTGCTGACGTGCCGGGCGCGGACGCGAGGGCTGGCGCGGGCGCGGGGGTTTGTGAGCGCGGGGTTCACGGATGCGAACAACGAGGTGATGGAGGGGACGGTGGTTGATTCGGCGCCGATCCTGACGAGCAACGTGTGGCAGGATGTGGCGCTGCGTTTCACGACGCGCGATTCGCAGGCGACGTGGATCGTGCTGGAGATGAGGCTGGAACAGGCGGCGCAGCAGAAGCGGGAGAACAAGCAGGGCGTGGGGGAAGCGCTGCTGGAGGATGTGGCGGGCGCGGTGGAGTTTGACGACATCACGCTGTGGCGCATTCCGCGGACGGAGTTGTCAGTGGGGGGCGGGAACTTCCTGGTGGGGACGAAGGAGCCGACGATCACGGCGGTGTTCCAGGACATGCTGCGCAGCGAGGTGCGGGTGACGCTGGCGGTGCGGGATCGGGAGGGGAACGTCGCGGACGAGACGGCAGCGATCTTCGGGCCGGAGCGGAGGCGACTGGCGTGGGCGCCGAAGTTGCCGGGGTATGGGTGGTATCACGTGACGATGTCGGTGGAGGAGACGGCCGGGGCGGGAGAGATGGGCGCGGGGCCGGCGTCGGTGTTGCCGACGGCGGAAGCGAGTTTTGTGTGCATGGCGGATCTACCGCGGCCGAGCCGGACACTGGCGCTGACGGGCGGACCTGAGGGAGATGGAATCGGGATCATCGCGGACGGGCTGGATGCGGCTGGTGTGCGGGGGAGCCTGCCACCGCTTGTGGCGCTGGAGCCGGATCATGTGACACTGCCGGCCTGGGTGCCGAGCACGACGCGCGCCCGGCTGAACGGGGAGCGGGATGCGCTGGCGGATATTTTCGCGCCGATGTCGGCAGCGGGGACGCGGGTGAACCTGGCGCTGGCCGTGGTTCCGCGGGATGTGCTGGGGGCGGGCGCGACGGCGGGGAGCCGGTTTGATGTCCTGGCGGCGCTGCGGCTGCGCGGGGAAGCGCTGTGGCCGTACATCTCGGAGTATGCAGCGTCGTTCAGTCCGGGGGCGCGGACGTGGCAACTGGGAGGGAGCAGAAACGAATCAATGTTCACGCAGCGGGCGCTCCTGGGGAGCGTGGACGCGGCGCTGGGGATGATCCGGCGCGGATCGCGGCAGACGCGGGTTGCGCTGCCGTGGAGCGCGGACGAGAGCCTGCCGGAGGCTCCGGGAGTCGAGGGGAGCACGGCTGCTCAACACTCGGCGGCGAATCCGTTTCGCAACGGCGATGTGCGGTTTCTGATCCGGGTTCCCGAGGAGTACGCGGTTGAGGCGGTTGCGGAACTGGTGAGGCGGCTGGAGAAAGCGGGAGAGCCTGCGGACTATCTGCTGGAAACGCTGGACGAGGACTTGTTCGGCAGCGCGGCGGCGGCGGACGACATGGTGAAGCGCGCGGTGGCTGCGCTGCACGAGGGCGCACCGATGATCGCGGTGGATGCGCCGTGGGAATTTCCGATGAGCGCAGAAGAGTCGAGCGAGTTCCCAAGGCCGGAAGGCGCGGAGGGGTGGAGGGGACGGGCAGCCCAGCCGACACATCTGTTTGGTCCGTGGCGGACGCTGACGGCGATGCTTTCACAGACGGCGCCGGCGGGCAGACTGGAACTGGCGCCGGGGGTGGTGGGGCGGGTGTTTCGGCGCGGCGACAACTCGGGCACGCTGGTGGTCTGGAGCGAGGCGACCGATGCGGATGAATATGAAGCGTCGCTGTTTCTGGGCAACGAGCCGGTGCGAATGGTTGACGTGGACGGGAACGCGACGGAAATTCCGCTGGGCGCGGACGGGCTGCATCACCTGACCATCGGGCGCGAGGCGAGGTATGTCACGGGCGCGGACATCAACCTCGCGCTGTTCCGGGCGGGGTTTTCGATCATGCCGAATGTCATCGAGGCATCGGCAGAGCGGCATGCGCATGAGATCATCCTGAGCAATCCGTGGCCGACGGCGATTTCGGGGACGCTGCGGATTGTGGAGCCGAAGCGCTGGCGCATTGATGAGCGAGCGCAGCATTTTGAGATTCCCGCGGGCGGGTCGGTGCGGCTGCCGATGGAGTTCACGCTGCCAGCGTACGAATACGCGGGGCGGACGCAGGTGGTGCTGCATGTGGACCTGGACACCGGGCAGCGGCTGTCAACGGATCTCACAGCGCCGATGGACGTGGGGCTGCTGGGGGTGACGTTCCGGGCGGAATACGCGGTCACCGAGGGGTCGGGAGGCAAGCCGGGAGACGTGGTGGTGACGGTGGAGGTGGCCAACGGATCGGAGAATGCAGCGCGGCTGCGGGCGGTGTGCATTGCGCCCAAGAGTCAGCCGCAGCAGGCGATGCTGGGGAGCGTGCCGGCGGGGCAGACGACGCGGAGGGTGTTCAGATTTCCGGGCGCGGCGGAGAGGCTCAAGGGGGAGACGATCCGGGTGGGGATCAAGAACGCGGAAGGCGACGGACAGCTGAACCTGCTGCTGCCGATTGAGTAAGGGCGGCGGGCCTGCGGTGGGGGATCAGCGGGTGAGATTCTGCTCTGCCCAATCGGTGAGCTGAAGAAACTCGAGCATGTGCTGCTCGTAGACGCGGTCGTGATCGGGGCGGGAGAGATCGAGGCGAAGTTCGTTGATGACCTTGGTTCCCTGGCCGATCCAGGCGCGCCAGGTTTCCTGTGAGACGGTCTCGGCGATTTTTTCTCCCAGCGGGCCCTTGAAGGGGGGTTTGGCCAATTTCGTTCCCGGGCGGCCGGTGACGGAGCAGATGAACGAGCCTGAGGGAGCGGAGGGGCCTGCGGGCGCGGAGGCGGCGACGGCGGGAAGAGGCGCGCCGAGGGCGGCGAGCTGATCAGCCATGGCGTTTTTGGGCATGAGGTCACCCTTGCGCGCGGCGATCGAGTATCCCTCGGTGAGGATGCGGACCGCTTCGCCTTTCTCGCCCAGGGCGGCGAGCGCCTGCCCGCAGAGTTGGTAGGCCTTGCTCATGTCGGGGTTGAGGCGGATGCAGGCGGTGAAGGCGGCGACGGCCTCGGGGAGAAGGGCGGAATCGCCCGAGTTCAGAAGGGACTGGCCGAGGCTGAAGTGGGCCATTTCGTTGGTGGGGTCAGCCTGGGCCATGTTGCGGAACTGCTCGATGCGGGTGGTGAGGTCCATGATGGGCTCGCGGTGGTTTGGAGTCAGAGGGAACGGGGATGATAGTGATGAAGGAGCGAAGCCGGGCGGAATGCGAGAGTGACGGCGAATAGGATGGGGCCCGGCGGGCTGATTTGAGGCTCGAAACGGAGATTCCGAGCATTGTGAACACACGGAGAAAGCGCGATGCAGAGCAGTGTGAAGTCGGTTGCGGTGATCGGGGCGGGGACGATGGGGTCGGGGATTGCGCTGGCGGCGGCGCAGGCGGGGTTGACGGCGTACCAGATTGACATTTCGGAGCAACAACTGGGAAGGGCGCGGGACTATCACACCAAGACGCTGGCGCGGGCGGTGGAGAAGCAGCGCATGACGGCGGCGGATGCGGACGCGGCGAAGGGGCGCATTGCCTACGTGCAGCGGATGACGGAGGCGAAGAACGTGGACTGGGCGATTGAGGCGGTGCTGGAGCGGGCGGACCTCAAGCGTCAGGTGTTCCAGGAGATGCAGGACACGTTCCGGGGCGACGTGGTGCTGGCGACGAACACCTCGTCGATTTCAATCACTGATATCGCATCGGCGGTGGGGGCGGATGCGGGGCGGGTGATCGGGATGCACTTTTTCAATCCCGTGCCGATCATGAAACTGGTGGAGGTGATCCGGGGGCTGGCGACGGCGGAGGAGACGGTGCAGCGGACGATCGCGCTGGCCGAGCAGATGGGCAAGACGGCGATTCCGGCCAATGACCGGGCAGGGTTTGTCAGCAACCGGGTGCTCATGCCGCTTATTAATGAGGCGTTCTACGCGTGGATGGAGGGGGTTGCGAAGCCCGAGGACATCGACAACATCATGAAACTGGGGTGCAATTTTCCGATGGGTCCGCTGCGGCTGGCCGACTTCATCGGGCTGGACATCTGTCATGACATCATGATGGTGCTGCACCGGGAACTGGGGAATGAGAAGTTCTTTCCGTGCCCGCTGCTGCGGCAGCTGGTGAAGGCGGGGAGGCTGGGCGACAAGACGGGGCGCGGGGTGTATGAGTATGGGAAATGAACCGGCAGGGACGGCGCCGGGATGCGGCGCGCATGCAGTCTCTGCTCTCACCCACCGATAGGAAGCGAACGTGAACACGCTCAAAGTTGTCCTGGGGGGATTTGCGGCGGGGCTTGCCGGGGCGGCGGTGTGGGCGGCGATCGCATACTTCGCGAACCTGGAGATCGGGTGGATCGCTGTGTTTGTGGGGTTTCTGGTGGGGGTGGGATGCAAGTGGGGCAATAACGGGGCGGAGAGCAGGGCGGCGGGAATCACGGCCGGTTGCCTGGCTGCGATCTCGATTGTGATCGCGAAGGCGGCGGTGGTGGTGATTTTCATGGGGCCGGTGGTTGAGGAGCAGGTACGCACCGAGGCGCTGTCGGAACTGGCGCACCAGGTGGTGTACGAGTATGAGCGCGACGGGCGGGCGCTGGCGTTTCCTCCGGGAGTGGAGAGCGGAAGCGCCAGGCGGCAGGATCAGTTTCCGACGGAGGCGTGGACGGAGGCGGTGAGGCGGCGTGATGCGCTGAGCGCGGCGGAACGGGAGGAGATGCGGATCTTTCCGCCGTTTGCAAATCCCGAGTATCTCATCATGCAGCTGGCGGATGAAATTGCGGATGAACGGATGCAGGAAGGGCAGGCGCTGGCGTGGCCGGACGGAAGAACGCTGGAGACAGCGCGGCGGAGCTGGCACTATCCGGCGGATGTGTGGTCGGCGGCGGAGGCGCGGTGGGCGGGGATGACGCCTGCGGAGCAGGCGGAACGGAAAGGTGCGCTCATCGAGTACGGCCAGCGCAGGTGGCGGAAGATGGAGTGGTACTTTTTTCAGCAGGGGATGATGGCGTCGATGGGCATTCTGGACATTTTGTTTTTCGGACTGGCGGTGGCAGCGGCGTACCGGACTGCGGGAGGGAGAGGAACGGGTGAGGGCGGCGAGCAGGGCCCGGACAATGCAGGCGCGGATGGGCCGGAGTGAAAGTCGCGCTGCGATTCCTTTCCAAGGAGCGTGAACATGGGTCGGTATTCGGGTTTGTTTGCGGGCGCGGTAGCGGGGGTACTGTGTGCAGGCGTGTGGTCCGCGATTGCGTACTACCTGCGGATGGAGATCGGGTGGCTTGCGCTGCTGGTGGGCGTAGTGGTGGGCGGGGCGACGCGGGCCGGCGCCAACGAACAGGACGTCGGGGTCCTGTCAGCGACGCTGGCGGCGATCTCGATCCTGCTGGGCAAGTTGCTGTGCGCTGCGTTCCTGGCTTCGCACCTGGTGGGGCAGTTCATGAGTCCGGCTGCTGTGCTCACTGACGAAGCGCTCATTTCCGGGCTGGCCGACCAGGTTGTACTGGAATTCGACCGGGACCGAAAGGACTACACGTTTCCCAACGGAATCGACCCTGCGGACGCGACTGAGCGTGCGGACTATCCGCGCGAGATCTGGCGGGTTGCGCAGGAGCGCTGGGAGGCGATGTCGGAGCAGGAGCATGAGGATCTGCGCGGGTGTCCAGCGCTTGCGAATCCGGATGTGCACGTGAGCGAGATCGCGGACCGAATCGCGAAGGAGCGGACGGACCGGGGAGAGGAACTCAAATGGCCGAAGGGTTTTGACCTGGCCTCGGCGCAGAGATCCTGGCATTACCCCAAGGATGTGTGGCAAAGCGCGACAAGCGAATGGAGCGCGAAGACGGATGCTGAGAAAGCGGAGGCGAAAGCGGACAAGATCGCGCGCTACAACGAGATGATGCAGAGTTTCCGCGGGGCGGCCAGCCGGTATGTCACCTGGGCCGCGTTCAAGGCGAACATGGGCGCGCTGGACGTGATCTTCATCGTGTGTGCAATTGCGGCGGCATACAAGGTCGGGGAAGGACTGACCGGCTGATGCGGCGCGGGTGGGGGAGGGGGTACCCTAGTTTCATTCATGTGTGGGATTGCGGGCATTGTGGATGTACGGGGCGGCGGCGAGGCAGGGAGAGTGCGCACGGAGGCGGCACGGATGGCTGAGCGACTGGGGGGGCGCGGGCCGGACGGCGCGGGCGCGTGGACGGAGGATGGGGGGCGGATTGCGCTGGCGCATCGGCGGCTGGCGATCCTGGATGTGAGCGAGGCGGGGGCGCAGCCGATGACCACGGCGCGGGGGCGGTTTGCGCTGGCGCACAACGGGGAGATTTACAACGCGGGTGAGTTGCGCGCGCGGATGCCGCACGTGCCGATGCGCGGGCACTGCGATGCAGAGGTTCTGCTGGAGCACCTGGCGGGGCACTTCATGTGTCCGCAGCCGGATGTGGCTGGCGCCCTGGCGGAGTTGGAGGGGATGTTCGCGTTTGCGTTTGTGGATGCGGAGCGGCGGGTGATCCTGCTGGCGCGGGATGCTTTTGGCGAGAAGCCGCTGTGTTACTGCCTGGGACCGAAGCGATTGACCTTTGCGTCGGATCTGCGAGCGCTGACGCGTGTGGAGAGCGGCAGCGGGGAGGCATGGAGCGTCGATCCGGATGCGCTGGCGGAGTACCTGCTGCTGCAGTATGTGCATGCGCCGCGGACGATCTATGGGCAGGCGCGGAAGATGCGGCCGGGCAGTTACATGCTGCTGGGATGGGATGAACAAGGAATCGAGGTGCGGGAGGAGGGGCGGTTTGCGCAGTGGCCGCTGAAGATCGAGGAGAGTGAGCGGGGCATGACGGAGGAGGCGTTGATTGAGCGGGTGGATGAGGCGGTGAGAGCGTCGATGGAGAAGAGGCTTGCGGCGGATGTGCCGGTGGGGGTGCTGCTGTCGGGGGGGATTGATTCGACGCTGGTGGCGGTGCATGCGCGGATGCTGGCCAAGGAGAGACTGCGCACCTTCAGCCTGGGGTTTGAAGGCGCGCGGGAGGAGAGCGAGCACGAGTTTGCGCGGCTGACGGCGGCGCACCTGGACACGGATCATCATGAAGAGGTGATTTCGGCGGACCTGTCAGAGTTGCTGCCGATGGTCGCGGCGGGGCTGGATGAGCCTTTGGGGGATTCCTCGTGCATTCCGACGTGGCTGGTGGCTCGGATGGCGCGGAAGCACGTGAAGGTGGCGCTCACGGGGGATGGGGGAGATGAGATGTTCGGCGGGTATCAGCGGTACGCGGATGTGGTGCGCGAGGCAGAGTCGCCACTGCGGCGACTGGCGTGGCGGATGCGGTTCGGGGAAAAATGGACGCCGGCGAATGCGTACTGCTCGGCGCGGTGGTGGATGTTCACGCCGGAGATGGCGGCGCGATTGACGGGGCAGAGCGAGTTGCCAGCGGGCACGGCGCGGGATGCGGAGATGATGCAGGGGATGATGATGGAGACGCAGGGCGGCGGGCTGATGCGGCGGATGCGGGCGCTGGATGTGGAGACGTATCTGCCGGGTGCGGTGCTGGCGAAGGTGGACCGGATGACGATGGCGCACGGATTGGAGGCGCGGGCGCCGCTGCTGGGGCCGGAGGTTGCGCGGCTGGCGAGCGGGCTGAGCGAAGCGCAGTGCCTGGAGGGATGGACGCTCAAGCCGATCCTGAGGAAGGCGCTGGCGCGGTATGTGCCGCTGGAGTGGACGCAGCGGAGGAAGCGCGGGTTTGGGCTGCCGGGGCGGACGTGGGGGCGGGAGTCGATGGTGCGGATGGCGCGGGAGTGGCTGCTCACTTCAGATGCGCAGGTGCGGGAGCACCTGGATCAGGAGCAGGTGAGGCGGTTTGTGGAGCAGCAGAACAGCGCGCGGGAGTTTCAGGTGTATCCAATGTACACGCTGCTGGCGCTGGAGGCGTGGCTGCGGAGTTGATAGGGTTCCGTTTCAGACAGGACCAGATATGACAGTTCTCCAGATCTGGCGGTCATACATCATTCCGATGGTCGCTTTCATGTCACTCGCTGCTGCAACGGCGACCTGGTGGATATCGCAGGTGACGCTTGCTGGCGGTGATTATGCGATGCTTGCACGTCGCTGTATTACTGCATGGTGCTTAAGCGTGATGGCCGCGGCTACGGCCATGTACTTTGAAAGCACAAATTCAAAAGTTCGTATTGCGACGCTGGCGGCAGCCATCCTCGGTTGTGCAGGCATCCTAATGAACGTCGGCCGATTATGATCTGACGAACGTCTGGCGCTGGATCATGACTTCCAGAGTCTGGCAGACGAGGTCGATCTCATCTTCGGTGAGGCTGGGGTAGAAGGGGAGGGCGATGGTGCGCTGGGCGACGGATTCGGTGATCCGGAAGTCGCCTTCCTTGGTGCCGAAGCGTTCGCGATAGAAGGGCTGGAGGTGGATGGGGGGGAAGTAATTGGAGACGCCGATGTCATGGCGGCGCATGCCTTCGATGATGCGGTCGCGGTCTTCCTGCGTGAAGTTGCTGGCGAGGCGGACGACGAAGACGAACCACGACATTTTGGTGGTCGGATCGACGGTGGGGAGAATGACGTTGGGGTTGCCGATGAGTCGCTTCATGTAGGAAGAGGCGACGCGAGCGCGGCCTTCGAGGAGGGCGGAGAGACGTTTCATCTGCGCGACGCCGAGGGCGGCGTTGATTTCGGGCATGCGGTAGTTGTACCCGAGGCGTTCATGGGTGAGCCAGGAGCCTGTGCCGGGGGTGGCGGCGGGCTGGTTGGCGTTGACGGGGCGGCCCTGGTTGCGCATGGAGCGGCAGAGTTCGGCGAGGCGCTGATCGTCGGTGACGACCATGCCGCCTTCGCCGGTGGTGATCTGCTTGTTGGGGTAGAAGCCGAAACAGCCCGCGCGGCCGAAGGAGCCGACGCTGCGACCGTTGGCCGCGCCGCCGAGACCTTCGCAGGAGTCTTCGATCAGGGGGATTTCGTGCTTGGCGGCGATGGAGGCGATCTCGGCCATGTGGCAGGGATTGCCGAAGGCTTCAACGGCGAGGATGGCCTTGGTCTTCGGAGTTATGGCGGCTTCGACGCCTTCGGGGTCGAGATTGAGGGAGCGCGGGTGGATGTCGACGAATTTCGGCCGGGCGCCGACGTAGAGGATGGCGTTGGAAGAGGCGACGAAGGAGAAGGGGGTGGTGATGACTTCATCGCCCGGGCTGATGCCAAGGGCGAGCATGATGAGGTGGAGGGCGGCGGTGCCGCTGTTCACGGCGACGGCGTAGCGAGTGCCGGCGGCGTCGGCGACCATGTCCTCGAACTGCTCCTGGACGGGACCGATGCTGAGCCGGCCGGACTTGAGCACCTGAGTCACGTAATCGATTTCGAGCTGGGTGATGTCAGGCTTGCTGAGGGGGATTTCGTGGTAGTGGCGGGTCATGGTTGTTGAGGTTTCGGAATCGCGTGAGGCGTTTGACATGCGGCGGTCCCATCCACGGCCGGTCACCCTCACTTCCCATCAGCCGCAGGTCACCCCCCGCCACCACCGTCTTCCTGCTGGGTCTTGCCAGAACCGTCCGGAGAGGGGGTCTTGTCGGTGGGGGTTTCGCGTGCGGGATCGGGGGGCGAGCCGTCGGTGTTTGATTTGGCGTCGGCAGGTTCGTCGTCATCCGCGAGGATGGCGGCGAGGGCCTGGCCGGTCTGCCCGGTGTGCTTCAGAAACAGCCAGGCAGCCTGTGTTTCAGTGACCGGGGAAACGTTCCCCGCTCCCTGAAATACGAGCGCCAGCGCATTGAGATCGGCAGGATCGAGGGTCGGGCTGTAACGAGCGCGGATCAGAATGGCCAGTGAGGCGGCGCGGGTGCTGGACCACGGGGCAGGGCCGGAACCAGCGACGTCCAAGAGGGTCAGTTGCAGGGGGTTGAGGCTCTTGAGGACGCCGCTGAGGATGGCTTCCTCGGTGAGGCGGCGCTGAGTCTGCAGCGCGGTTTGCAGAAGGTTGCGGACCAAGACGGGTCCATCGGAACTGATGGACATCAGTTTGTCAGCGGCGAGAGAGGCGGCGGCGACCCGTTCATCAAGGGCGGGCCCATCGACCATGCTGTCCTCGATAATCGCGGAAAGGACCTTGGCGGCAGTTGCGGCGTCGGTGAGATCACGGGCGTAATTGGCGATCCAATCGGTGGCGGCGCCGTGGTGCAGGCGGACGAGGGCGAGGGCTTCATCGAGGCCGGACCCGCCGGCGGCGATGGCCTGGCCCATTTTTCCCAAGGCCGCGACGAGAGGAACGGTGTCGGCAGCGGCGGGTGCGAAGGTCGCGGGATTCACATCGCCAGCGACATCGAGCAGAGCGCGGACATAGCGGACGCGCTGGCCGGGGCTGTCGGGGAAATTCGCATAGGCCTCAATCCAGCGCGCTTCGCCGGCGGGGGTATTGAGGCGGAGGAGGGCGGCGATGGCCGCGAAGCGAAGGGGGGCGGTGTTGTCGGTGCGGGCGAGTTGGGCCTCGACCCATCCGCTGGTGCCGGCGAGGGGGTAGTTCCAGAGCGTTTCGAGCAGCGCGCCCACCGCGGATTCGCGGAATGCGGGCGGCAGTTCATCGAGTTCCTTGAGGATCGCCTCGGTGCCTTCGGGCTTGCCCAAGTGAACAAGCAGGAGGGCGGCGCCGACGCGAGCGGCCTGGGGCACTTCGGGGGCGATGATCGGGGCAATATCTTCCGGGGTGACGGGCTCGCCCCGGGAGGCCAGGATGATCCAGAGCGTGGAGCGGACGACAAAGTCGACGTCGGGTGAGGCGGCGAGTTGGCGCAGGCCGTCGGCGTCGATGAGATCGGCTTCGATGGCCTCGGTGAGGGCCCGGGCGAGGGCGGTCGGGTCGGTGACCTGAGCCAGTTTCCAGATGTCGACTTTCCGTGACTGGGAGACGTCGCCGAGGCCGAGGATGCCGTTGATGCGTACGAAGGGGTTTTTCGCCTGCGTCCACGCGGTGAGCAGGGGGGTCAGTTCCGGGTCTTTGAGTTGCCGGAGGGCGAGGACGGCTAATTGTGAGTCGGCATCAAGGATCGGTCCGTTGGTGCGGCGAATGAGGCGAACGGCCTGGTCGAATCGTTCATCGGCGCGTGAGGGCGAAGCGGGAGTGAGCAGTGCGAGAAGCGCGATGGCCAGGAGCCAAAGGGGCGGGCAGGGGCGGGTATGGACGTGGTGGGCAGGGGACATGGGGAGGGCAGTGTAGACGGGTGGAGCGGGGACTGGTCGGCAGACGGGAGTACGCGGGCATGGGGAGCGCGGATCAGGGAAAAAGCACAGCGCCGCTGCGAAATGTGCAACGGCGCTGTGCGGAGGAGGAGAAAGCAGAGAGGGAGATAAGGGCGGGTGGAAGGGGAGACACTACATCTGCTGCTGCACTTCGAGTCGGAGGTGGTCAATGAGATCGGAAAGGGACAAAGCGGGCTGGGAGTGGGAGGAGAGGGCGGGCATAACTGACTCGCCGCGAGCGAGGGCCTGCTCAATGCGCTGGGCGGCGGCGATGATGGTGCTGTGGTTGGCGCGGCCCATGGCCCGGGCGATCTCGGGGAAACTATGATTGGTCATGGCGCGGGCGAGGTAAGCCGTGAGCGAGCGAGCCAGGACAACGACTTTGTGGCGGCCATCGCCGCGCAGTTCCTCGACGCTGCAACACAGTCGCCGGCAAACGACCTCGGCAATGAGGGCGACGCGCGGAGAGCGGCGCGGGCGGACGTCGCGGGGGCCCAGGGCGGGGCTGGCGATGAGCATTCCGATGGGCCCCTGACGTTTCTGGAGAAGCGCGAAGGCCTCGACGCGGCTGAGGGCGCCTTCGATCTCACGGATGCTGGCAGGCGCGGCCTGGACGATCGCATCCACGGCGGCATCCTGCAGGACCAGACCGCGTTCGGCGGCGCGGCGGAGGACGATCTCGCGGCGCATGGCGCGGTCGGGCCGATGCACCTCGACGACGAGGCCGGCGAGACAGCGGCTCACGAGTCGGTCGTGGAACGCGGGGAGGCGGGTGGGGTGTTCATCGCTGGCGAGGACGAGCTTGGACCCGCTCAGATTGATGGCGTCGAACGTGGCGAGGAACTCCTGCTGCGTCGCCTGCTTGTTGGAGAGGAAGTGGACGTCGTCGACGATGAGCAGTTCGAGGCGGCGGATGGTGCGCCGGAAGATTTCGAGGCGATTGGCGCGGACGGCGGCTATGTACTGGTTGGTGAACTCCTCGCCCGTGTAGTAACGCACGGCCGCATCGGGGCGAAGGGCGAGGTAGCGGAGGCAGATGCCCTGCAGGAGGTGGGTCTTGCCCAATCCGCAGCCGCCATGAATGAAGAGGCGGTCAAGCGCAGAATCCGCGCGGCCTGCATCAGCGGCGCTTTCGGCCAGACGGAGGGCGGCAGCGTGGGCGATGCGGTTGGATTCACCGACCACGTAGCGGTCGAGGCTGTGGCGGGCATCCAGCGCGGACGATGCTCCGGCGGGCCCGGGCGCGGGGCGCCTTGAGGAAGGAGCGGGGGCGGGGGCAGCCGAGGACTGAGCAGGCGCGCCAAGGTGGGGGGTGTGGAGCGTGGATGATGCGGCAGGCGCTGAGCTAAACAACTCCGGGCGCACCTCGATGGTGAGGGTGAGGGGGTCGAGGGCATCGCCCCAGGTCTCGAGGGCGGTATCGGTGATGGCGGCGCGGAACTCGGCGTTGATCTTGTCCGCGTGCGTGCGGGTGGGGACGGCGATGCACAGTGCGCTACCGGTGCGGGACAGGTGCGTGGAGCCGTCGAACCAGAGGCTGTAGCGAGCGCGGCCGAGCCGGTGAGCGAGTTTGCGGTCGAAGGCGCCGGAATCGCAAGAGGACGATGATGCGGGGGCCGGAAGAGGCCGGTCGTCGATTTGATCCACCACAGTCACCACAAGCCTCCCAAATCCGGGCGCACCGAGAGCGCAAGGCGGCGGCGCACACCGATCCGGTCAATTCGAGCACTTGTTGATGAGTCCCTTCATCCACCCGCGCAGCGCATCCCGCGCTGCGAACGCTCTCTCTGCACCTCAATCCAGAGTCACGATCCTGACCACCACGAGAGGACACGACGCGGAGGGAGGATCCACCCGGCTCCGTCCGGCGTCAGGCCTGGGCAACGCAAAATCCGGCGCGCTTCGGCCGCGGTTTTCCTGAAGTCTTGATTGGCAGGGGTGAAAAACGTGAGGATTCGAGAGATGCGTTAGTCTACCGCGCAGGCTCGGCTGCGCCAAACTGAATTGTGAAGATTGTGTTTCCACATGCGCCGCAACACGTTTCTTTTTTCAGGACTTAGGTCGGCAGAAAAAAATGAATTCACATCGGTGCGGTGCGGTGGGCGTGAAGTGTGGAAAACACGTTGACGAATTCAAGTGTGGATCAGCGCTGCGGGTCGGTGCTCACGATCTTGATCTCGAGGCGCCCCATCAGTGGGAGGAGCGCGGCCATTTCCATGCCCATCGCACCGTCCTTGAGGGTTGCGGGCGCGACGCCGATGTGGGTGGCGTCGAAGCGCGCGGTGGGAAGCGTGGCATCGAAGTCGACCCACTTGCCGTCGATGAGGGCCTGGGCCCACATGTGGTAGCCGAAGATGCCTTCGGCCCCCATGAACTCATCAACATAGAGGAGGCCGGAGACGACGCGCGCGGGAATGCCGTCGGCGCGGAGCATGGCGGCCAGGAGCACGCCATGTTCGGAGCAATCGCCGGTTCGATTTTGCGCGATCTCGGAAGCGGTTGCGAAGGCGACATCGAGGGCTTTCTTGTCGATGTAGCCGTACACAAACCGCCGCATGGCCTCAGCGCGGGTCATCTGGTCGGAGCCGACGCTCTCGACGGCCTTGTGCACCAAATCACGAATAGCGGCGTCGTTGCTGTCCATGAAACGGGTCGCGGCGCGGAAATCGGAGTTGGCCGCATCCTCAGCCGGGGCAGGGATGGTGGGTTCCATGGTGACGGTCAAGCGACCTGAACGGTCGTCAGTACGGACGAAGGTCTGCGAGCCGGAGGTCGGAAGGTCGGGAAGCGAGCCGGCAGTGACGGACAAATCCATGACGACTTTGCGGGCAGAGCGGGCCTGCGGAATGGGTTTGTCAGGGGTGACAAACGTCTTGACCATGAGTTCGGGGGCTTTGGCTTTCTGGAGGGCATCCTCGCGGGTGGTGCGAATCATCCGAAGTTCCATGCCGCCCATGGGCATGTCGGTGCGGATCATCTCGCCGTCGGGTGTGCAATACTCGGCACCTTCCAGAGAAGGCATGATGTCGGTGACGGTTTTGTACTTGAGGACTTTGACTTTCTTGCCCTCGGCGTTCTCAATCTCGACATCGCTTGCGACCAGCGTCCACGTTGTGTTGAACGGCTGGAGACCGGCAGTGGGATCGACGCTGCGCAGCGTCTGAGTTGGAAGCCCGGCCTTGAACGCTTTGAGCGATTCATCAAGCACTTGGATCGGGGTGAGCCAGACGCCGTCGGGCAGCGGCTCGCGCGTCTCATCGACCTGGGCGCCCTGCTTTGTGCGGACAATGATGCCATCAGCTTCGAACTTCCACTCGGTCTCGACGGGCACCTGGGCGTACTTCTGCATCGACCAGGCTGAGATGGGCGCGCCGGTGGCAGTATTGCCGGTGAAGCGCGAGGCCATTTGAATCGGGATCTCAATCTCGCCGCGCGCGATCTTGAAGCGCATCTCGGTTTCGATGGTGGTTTCCTGCTCGCCGCGCGTCAACTTGGTATGCATCCATCCGGCGCGCTGGCCGTCCATCTGGACGAGGAACCAACGTTCTTCCAATGATGTCTTGGCATCCTGGGGGGCTGACCCCCAGACCTGGATGGCCATCACGCTGAGAAATGCGAGGGTCGCCAGGGCGGCTTGGATCCAACGGCCGGCTGAACGCACTCGTGAGGCCATCATGGCAGGGTGCCCCTTTCCGTAGGGAAATTCAGCGATTGCACGCGTGTTTGGCATGCCCATCTTACCGGCAGAGGCCAAAACGGACGCACCGTCCTCCCGTGGACGGACCAGGCGCTGACAGTCAAGGACATGTTCGGTTATCTGCGTCGACTCGGATGAATTTCGTGCTGAACTCAACCGCGAGGTCGATCTACGCTTGTGCAGGATGACTCTAGGCCAAACAACCACGCTCCGCCTTCCATATTCCAGCATTGCCGTGGCCGCGGCGACGTTGCTGGCAGCAAGCGTTGCCCGGGCGCAGGATGAATCGCCGGTGAGTTCACCCCCGGCTGCCCCGACGGGGGAAACAGCGGAGAACAGCCCGCTGACCACGGAGCCGGAGATCACACCCGAACTCGAAACGGCGATCGCCAAGGGACTTGGCTACCTGGTCAAGGCGCAGGGACCGGACGGATCATTCGGCGAGGATGAGCGGTACGGCAAGAACGTCGGGATCACGGGCTTGTGCGCGCTGGCGTTGATGGCCGATGGAAACCTACCGGGGCGCGGGGTGTACGGGGAGAACGTGACGCGGGCGCTGGATTACGTGCTGGACCACTGCACGGAGACGGGGCTGATCGTGGCGGGGAACACGCACGGCCCGATGTACGGGCATGGATTTGCGACGCTGTTCCTGGGAGAGATCTACGGAGCGGGCGGCGACCGCGAAGATCCGCGCGTTCGGGAAGCGCTCGTGAAGGCGACGCAATTGATCATCAAGACCCAGAACTCGGAAGGCGGGTGGCGCTACAACCCCGTGCCCGAGGATGCGGACACCTCCGTCACGATCTGCCAGGTGATGGCGCTGCGTTCAGCGCGGAACGCCGGCATTGACGTGCCGCGCGACACCATCGACCGGGCGGTGAAGTACGTGCGCGACTGCCAGAATGCGGACGGGGGTTTCCGGTACATGACGAGTCCGGGCAATTCGCTGTGGCCGAGGTCGGCGGCCTCCGTCGCGACGATGTACTACGCGGGGATTTATGATGACCCGGCGATCAACAAGGGGCTGGAGTATCTGCTCGTCGAGGCGATGCCGGGGCTGAGGCGGACTCAGGCGCACTACTTTTACGGGCAGTACTACACCGCCCAGGCGATGTACCTGGCGGGCGGGGAGAACTGGGCGAAGTGGTGGCCTGCGGCGCGCAACGAGCTCATCAATCGGCAGGCGGCCGACAGCGGGGCATGGAACGACCCGACTTCCGGTCCGCAGTGCGCGACCGCAATGGCGCTTATCGCGTTACAGGTCCCAAAGCGTTATCTGCCCATCTTCCAGAAGTGACGTTTGTGACGCTTTTGCGGGGGCGGGACGCGCTTGCATCACCATTTTCAGGGCCTGGCGCGACGCCCGTCGGATATACTCCTTCACGCTCGGGAGGCGCACTTCGTCATCGGTTTCCGCAGGTGTATCCGGCAAGGAGAAAGAGATGTTTTCGCGCATTGATCTGGTTCGGGCCGGACGTTTGTCCGTGCTGGCGGCGGTGGGCCTGCTGTGCATCGGGCTTGCCCCGCGGCGCGCGTTGGCCCAATCGAAACCCAATATTGTCTTCATCCTGACGGACGATCAGGGCACGGAGGCGATCGAGGGGAGCCGGTACACCAATGAATTGCGCGTGCACACGCCCAACCTGGCCAC
The DNA here is from genome assembly GCA_044229655.1 of Phycisphaerales bacterium. Lineage (GTDB taxonomy): Bacteria > Planctomycetota > Phycisphaerae > Phycisphaerales > UBA5793 > JBGASM01. The sequence goes on from JBGASM010000025.1 coordinate 19,328, forward strand.
ACTGTCGGCGGGCGGGCGCGTGTTTCCCAATGCGCGCGTGAATCCATTCTGTTCGCCGACGCGCGCCTGCCTGATGACGGGGCGGCTGGGCCTGGCCACGGGCGTCACCGGGGTGGTGGCGCGAGCCGACCCGCAGAAAGCGCAACTGTCGCTGCAGGGAGACGAGACGACGCTGGCAGAGGCGGTCAGGGCCGCGGGCTATTACGCGATTCACATCGACAAGTGGCACCTGGGTTTCTATCGCCCCTATGGACAGTCGCCTGACCAGCAGGGGTATGACGTGTTTGTGGACGACCGGGATTACATCGGCACTGACGACTCCATCGCGGTGGGCGATGAGCTCATTACCACGATGGTGAACAAGGCGGTCGAGTCCGTGCAGCAGCGAGCCGACCAGCAGCAGCCGTACTTCCTGGCGTTCTGGACGCGCGATCCGCATCAGCGCAACGACCCGACCGGTCGGGAGCCGCTCAAATGGTGGAAAGTGTCGACGGATCTTCTTCCTTCGGGCGAGGCGTATTACCACCAGGACCCGGCCCAGGACACCAACCGCGATCGCTATCGCGCTGTCGTGGAGTCCATCGACACGGAAGTGGGGCGGATGCTGCGCGAGTTGGGAGTGATCGATGCGTTGGGCGCGTACCGGCCGGAAAGCAACACGGTGGTGTTCTTCCTGTCTGACAACGGGAGTCCGGAGGAAGTTTCGGTCCATGGCGATCGGGCCAAGGGAACGCTGTATGAACCCGGCGTGCGTGTGCCGTGTTTTGTGTTCGGCCGCAATGTTCCGGCAGGGGCTGACCCCACGCTGGTGAATCACGTGGACCTTTACGAGACGATGTGCGACGTGGCGGGCGTGAAGGCGGGGCGGCGCGGAGGCACGCCGCGCTCCGGGCTGAGTTTCGCGGATCGCATCGGCTGGGCGACCCAGGATCTTCCCGATCGGGAGTACACGATTTCCTCGCTGGGGGCGCGCAAGGCGACTCAGCACCACGTCGCGCTGGCGGACCGGCGCTGGAAACTCATCTGTGCGGGCGGCAGCGACGACCTGGCGATCGTGACCAATGACGAGTTTTATGATCTGGCCAGCGACCCCGATGAGGCGCACAACCTGCTGCGCGAGGGGATGACGCGCAGCGAGACCGCGGTGTACATGGAAATGCGCGACCAGGTGAGCAGTTACTGGGCGACGGCGGTGGGCCGGCCCAACAAGCGGCAGATCGATGTGCCGCTCCTCCAGGCGCTGTCGGTGAACTCCAACAACGGGCGCAGCGACCAGATGATGTCGGTCGGATTTGTGGAGCCGGGGCGGCCGCAGGGATTCGAATCGCGGATGTTCCTGAAGTTCGCGACGGACCAGATTGACAGCCTGCTTCCGCCGAACCGGACGCTGGCGGACGTGGAGCGGGCGCAGATCGTGCTCTTCTTTGACCGGGACTCGCAGGTGGCGCGCAATTCGGAGAATGGGCCGATGATGGCCTATCCGATGCTGGCCGACTGGAACAGCAATTCGAGCTGGGATCAGTTGAAGGCGGCGCACGACGGAACGATGGGGCTGGGAGAGGTGGACCTGCCGCCCTTCATCATTCCGGACGCCAATGCATCGCTGGACGGGATTCCCCTGCCGCCCAACGGCCCTGTCTCACTGGGCGCGAGCGTGAACCTGCTGGACGTGGTGTCGCAGTGGCATGCTGACCCTGCAAGTGATCACGGGGTGGTGGTGCTGGCGCGGGCGTTTCCTGCGCTGGGCGGAGATCAGTCGGTCACGTACCGGCCGCGGGCGATTCTGCGATTGACGCTGCGTGACCAATGAGTCGGGAGGATCAGCCGACCGGTCCCTCAAGCCAGATCGTCTGACCGTTCATGTCATCGCGCTGTCCGGACGCGCAGGCGACGATGGCGGCGGCGACGTCGTCGGGCTGGAGGCAGCGCGCTGCGGGAAGCGCGCGTTCGTCGAACATTGAACGGAGCATGGGGGTTTCCACCGCGCCGGGCGCGACGGCAAAGCCCTTGATATTGGCGGCCCGGCCTTCGCGCGCGATGGAGCGCACGAACGAGTTCATGGCGCACTTGGCTGCCGCGTAGCCGAAAAACCCCGCGAATGGATCGCGCGTTCCCAGGGTGCTTACGCAGACGATGCGCCCGCCCCCGCTGCGCGCCATGACGGGCCAGGCGCGGTTGATCGCGATGGCCGGGCCTTCGGCGTTGACTGCAAACAACTGTTCGATTTCGAGGGCGGTCATGGACCCGATGGGCTTGAGCAGCGCGAGGCCGGCGTTGTTGATGAGGGCGTCGATGCGGCCGAAGGCTTCGGCCGTGAAGTCGATGAGGTTCTCGGCCTCGGCGGGGATGCCGATGTTGGTCCCCTTGATCATGAGGTCGGATGCGCCGTGGGCGCGCGCCTCATCGGCGACCTGCTCAAGCGGGTGGGCGTGCCGGGCCGCCAGACAGAGGCGCCATCCCATGCGGGCCAGAGCCAAGGCCGCGGCCCGGCCGATGCCGCTGCTGGCCCCGGTAATGATGGCGACGCGTGGTTCCGTCATGTGACCCTGACGATAGGCAATGGAGCTGGGGACCTTCGAACAGAACTGGGGTGCGGAGGAAAAGCAGGGGAGGGCACCGGATCACGCGCGCTCGCCGAGGAACCAGTATCGCTTCACCGGGACGTCGTACTTGAGGCCGAATTCCTTGAGAGCGGCCGTGCGGATGCGCGCCACCGCCTCGTCGACCGAATCAGTGAGGATCAGCTGATTGAGATCGGTGTCGTCGATGGTATTTTCCGGGACCATGGTCTTGCGCAGGAACTCGACGAGCGGGTGCCAGTAGTCCATGCCCATGAGCACGAGGGGGAAGTTCTGGATCTTGCGCGTCTGAATGAGGGTGGCGGTTTCAAACAGCTCATCCATCGTCCCGAAGCCCCCGGGCAGGGCGACGAACGCGTATGAGTATTTCACGAGCATCACTTTGCGGATGAAGAAGTAGCGAAAAGTGACGAACTTGTCGACGTACGGATTCGGGCGCTGCTCCCTGGGAAGTTCGATGTTGCAGCCGATGGAGCGCCCGCCGAATTCGCGCGCGCCGCGGTTGGCCGCCTCCATGATTCCGGGCCCGCCGCCGGTCATGACGGTAAAGCCGTTGCGGGCCAACTCTCCGCCCAGAGCCCGGGCCATGAGGTAATAGCGATGGGTCTCGGAAAAGCGCGCCGAGCCGAAGACGGTGACGCAGGGACCGACGAAGTGCAGCGAGCGCAGTCCGCGGATGAACTCAGTGCTTACGCGCATAATGCGCAGGAATTCGGCGGTACGGGATTCGGGTCCGGCGAGCATGCGCTTGTCTTCGTGCGCATGCCGCGTGTCGGAGCGGCCCGGCGTCCACTTCTGCTCGTGATACTGGTCGGGGGGAGCCTCGTCGGGTCCGGAGGTGGCGGGCACCGCGCCGGATTCATCGGCCGGGCCGCCGCCGCCCTGCGGAAAGAAGTCGGGACCGCCGGCCCCCGGAGGCGTCGCGCCGCTCATCGCGTTTTCCACTCCGCCGGCACCGGGCCGTGCTCCGCGGTGATTCGCGAGTGAAATCCGCCGCGTCCGCGCCATTCCGTGATGATCTGCAGCCAGGTCGGTTTGAGGGCGGTTGCGAGGTCGTCGCGGATGCGATTGGTGACCGCTTCGTAGAAGATGCCTTCGCTGCGGAACGACTGGCAGTAGAGTTTCAGGCTCTTGAGTTCGATGCACACGCCCGCCGGCGCGGGTGCGGGCACATAGCGAAAGATGATGCGTCCGAAGTCAGGGTGGCCGGTCATCGGGCAGAGCGAGGTGAATTCCTCGTTCACATGCTCGATGACGAACGGGCTGGCCGTGGGCGTGGGGAAGGTTTCAAGCAGGCGCGGGTCGGGCATGGCGGGTGGTACCGGGGATCACAGGCTTATCTTCCGTACCGGCTGAGGAGATCGATGATCTTGGGCTGGTCGGGAGAAATCTGCAGGCTCTTGCGCAGCAGGGAAAGGGCTTCATCCTGGGCGGCGCGGTCGGCGCGCGCCGAGCGGATGTAGGTGTTGAGCAGGTTGACCGCCAGCCCGTTCATGGCCGGGAAATACTGCGCATCGAGTTCGAGGGCCTTGCGGTAGGCATCTTCGCTGGCGTCGAACTTGCGCAACTGGAACTGGCCGAAGCCGAGCCGTTCGTAAGCCGCCGGGGTGGGCTGCATACGGATGAGCGCATCCAGGCTGCTCACCATCTCGACGTAGCGCTCGGTGCGGCGGAGGCTTTCAACGAGGTTGAGGATGAGTTCGGGCGAAGGCTCCATGAGTTCCAGGGCCTTCTTGAAGTGCTCGACGGCTTCATCATCCTGCCCGATGGTCGAGAGGATGGTCCCCAGGTTGGCCTGCGTCGGGCCGTGATCGGGCTTGAGCCGCACCGCCGCGCGCGCGAAAGGCAGCGCCTCGACGGGCTGACCCAGTTGCAGGTAGGCGGTGGCCAGATTCAGGTTCGCCTCCGGGCTGTTGGGGTCAATGGAGAGGGCCTTGCGATAGGCCCGCACCGCTTCGCTCACGCGGTTGAGCAGTTGCAGCATGAGGCCGTGGTAGTAGTTCGCATCGAAGTTCTGCGGCTCGATTTCCACAGCCCGCCGGTAGCGCTTCTCGGCGGAGGCGTAATCCCCCTGCTCGCGGTAGATGTCGCCTGCGCCCATGAAGGCGCGGGTGAGGAGCGGGTTTTCCGCGGCAGCCAGTTCAAAGGCCTGCAACGCGGCAGCGGAGTCGCCGGCATTGAGCGCGGTTTCCGCCTGGTCGAGGTAGTGGTCTGCAGAGCCCGTCCCATTGCGGGCGGTGCGCGGCCCGGCCCCAGCGCCGTCCTCCGAGCCGTGGTCCGCAGAGGTGGGATACAGCGTCGGGTCGGAGGAGCCGGTCTGGGTGCGCCGGCACGCGGGCAACAAAGCCGACGCCAGCACAGCGCACGCAAGCAGAGGAAGTTGGCGAATTGAATCACGCAGCATCTTCTTGACACCAACGGCACACATTCACCGCACATTGTACGGGTGTCGCCAACGCGCCCAAAGGCCGTGCGCATCAACGTTTCTTTCGGGATGTCTTTCTTGCGCGGGCCGGTTTGCGAGGTTTGGATGCAGCCGCCGCGCGCTTGGGGGCTGTGCTCCTGCTGCGCGGTTTGACGGGTGCGGCGCGGGCGCGCGGCCTTGGCGCTGACTTTTTCTGAGCGGGTGCGGATTTTCTGGGGGGCTGCACCTGCGGTGGGGCAGGCTGAGGCTTGGGCAGCGAGTCGCGCACCTCCCGGGAGCGGATCAGCCCCACGAGGGTGCGCAGGTTCACCGCATCCCAGTCCTCACCCTCGGGAGTCTGCTCCTTCTCAGTTTCCAGAATCATGGGGATGTCGGCGAAGCGCGCATCGTTCATCAGGAACGCGAAGGCCCCCATCCCCACGTGACCTTTTCCGATGTGTTCATGCCGGTCCCGGTGCGAGCCCAGTGCCCCCATCGAGTCGTTCAGGTGAATGCAGCAGAGCGTGTCGATTCCCACGATGCGGTCATATTCCGCGAAGACTCGGGCCGCCTTCTCCTCGGTCGAGGCGTCATAGCCCGCGGCGGTGATGTGGCAGGTGTCCAGGCAGGTGCCTATGCGCTCGGGCTGATGGACGCGGGAGCGCATGGCGGCGAGTTCCTCGAACTTCCCGCCCAGTTGATTGCCTCCGCCCACCGTGCCTTCGAGGGCGATGAGCGTGCGGCAGCCGGCGGTGGCGGCGGTGATTTCATCGAGTGCCTTGCCGATGCGCGACAGGCCGGCCTCGACGCCCGACCCCACATGCGAGCCGGGGTGCAGCACCACGCAGGAGAGATGAAGGGCCTCGGCGCGCTGGACCTCATCGATCATGGACTCGATGGATTTTTTCCAAAGCGTGTCATCGGGCGATGCGAGGTTGATGAGGTATGAAGCATGGGACGTGGTCCTGGTGAAACCGCCCTTGGCCAGGCCCGCCAGCCAGTCGGCCCGTGCGCTTTCCTCCATGGGTTTGCTGGCCCATTGGCGCTGGTTCTTGGTGAAGATCTGAACGGTGGTCATTCCCAGGCGGATCGCGTCATTCAGAGCGTTGACGTACCCGCCGGCGACGGACAAATGAGAGCCCAGGAGCATGGTGGGCAACGGTACGACCCCAGGGCAGTCGGGGCGCGAGCGGTCGCCGGAGCGCAGAGTGCAAAATGAAAAACCCCGACGCGCGTGCGTCGGGGTCGGCTTGTTTGAACCAAGACTAGCTCAGAGCATCAGTTCTTTTTCAGTTGCTCATCGAAGATGAAGGTGTATTGGCCGTTGGCAATCGACTTGTCATCGGATCCAACGCCGGGAACTTTCAGTTGCACCGCATGTCCGTCAAGGAACACGGTGGAGTAGGTTTCACGCACGTTGTGATGGGTGAATTCTGGGGTGATGCGCGTCCAGAAGGCGAAGTCGAGGGGGTCTTCCTGGTAGGACGCAAAGCGTGAGGCGTAGAAGGTGTTCGCCCGGGCGTAGTACTTGAGGGCCTGGTTCAAGCCTTCGGGGGATGTCACATCGATCGAATCAAACACATTCGACCACTTGCCGAGGAAGTCGGAGCAGGCGAGGTTGAAGGTGTACGACGTGCCCACGTAGTAGTAGCAGGACAGACCGGTGTCGATCTTGCCTCCCGCGCCGTTCTTCTGGTAGTTGTACGACTTGTCGCTGGGGCACTCGAAGATCGGGAAGTCATACTTGCCGCGCTTCTGCGTCTCGACGCGGACTTCATAGGACCCCTGTGGGCGGTCCGGGTGGGCGTACTTGTTGAGGGGGCGCTGATAGCAGAAGGGCGCATTGCGGAGGTCGGCTCCGCCTTCAGACTTGGACAGCGGGCTGCGGCCGCCGTGGGTGTAGCTGCTGAAGATGTTGGCCGGCGGGGGATCACCAGGCTTGTTGGGCAGGGGGGTGATGGGCATCTTGTCGTTGTTGTCGCCCATGAACGCCGCGTTGGCAATGCCAATCTGGCGCAGGTTGCTCAGGCAGGTCGAGGTCTTCGCGGCCTCGCGCGCCTTCTGCAGCGCGGGGAGCAGCAGCCCGATGAGCAGGGCGATGATGGCGATCACCACCAGCAGTTCGACGAGCGTAAAGCCCGTACGAGCACGATCCACACTTTTCCGGTTGATTCCCATGACGACCAAGTCTCCACGTTGAAGGGCGAGGGGTGTCGCTACCAGGGACAACCCTCTAGATACGGGCACCACACACGATTGGAAACCGCGCGGGCACGCTTCGCCATGCAGCATGTGCACACCGCAAGCCGGGCCTGCCTCGGTCCAATATACGGAACGGGTGAACGAAGTGTTCCGGAAGTATTCAGAGTCTAGCCGTGGACAGACAGGGGAAAAGCGCAAGGCTGAGCCGTTCAAAGTGAAAACCACGGTCTGATTCAGCATGGAATCGCACCTGACTTTCCGCGCATGACTTCGGCAAGGAAGGCAAGGACACGCCAGTAGTTTCCGTCTTGTGTGGTTTCCGGACGTGATATCGCGGAGCGAGCGCCAGCCCGATCCTCACAAAACACAAACATCACGCTCAGGAGGGTTGGCCAAATGACATAAAGCAATAGTGATGGCTTGCCCCTGAACCGGGCGGGCGATCAGGTCGATTGCACTGGGAACAGGCCGTCCGAAAATGTGAAGACAGTGCGTCAGGATTCTCGTCCGAACATCGGCCTGAGAGTTTCCATCGCTCACCGGCCCGCGGGGAGGCGGTCCAGCAACGATGTCGTTAAGGCTCAAGGTCATCATCCTGCTCATTGGCGTGCTGATCGCCTACCTGGCGGCGGTATTCGCCGTTGAGCGGCTGGTCATTCTCCCGGCCTTCACAGCGCTGGAGCGCGAGGCGGCGCTCAAGGACGCCCAGCGCATTAAGGACGCCATCGATCGGGACGTCACGTACATCGGGCGCAAGTGCTCGGACTGGGCCAATTGGGATGACTCGTACGAATTCGTGGCCTCGCACGATCCCGCGTTTGTGGAAAGCAACCTGACGATCACGGCGCTGCAGGGACTGGACCTGCACCTCATCGGCCTGTTCGATGCGGACGGGAAGACTGCTTCCGTGCTGGCCACGAATGCGCAGGATGAACCGGTGACGCTGCCTGAGTTTCCAGCGACAGGCCTGGAGTTGGACCACCCGCTGCGCCTGCACGACATGAACAACCTGGAGGAGTTCCGCGGCGGAATCCTGCCGACGAAGGCGGGTCCCATGCTCGTCGTATCGCGGCTGATCCTCACCAGCGACGCCACCGGTCCGGGGCGCGGCACCATCATCATGGGCCGATTTATCGACGACGAATACGTCCAGGGCGTGAGCCACCGGACCCTTGTGGATTGCGATATCTGGAGCGTGGGGGATCCGCGTCTTCCGGCGGAAGCCGCTGCCTATGCGGCGTCGGGAAGCGATACTCCGCTCATCACCTTGTTTGGCGATCAGGTGCAGGTGATCGGGGCCATGGCGGACATCGACGGGCGCAACAGCCTCATCATCCGCAGCCGCTTGCCGCGCGACATCACCCGCCAGGGCGACGCGGCGGTGCGTTTTGCGATCGCCGCACTCATCGCATTCGGCACGGTCGTCGTCGGCGCAATCCTCGTTCTCGTGCAATGGAAGATCCTGTCGCCGTTGAGCCGCCTGACGCTCTACGCGGTGTCCGTCGGGCGCGGTGAAGCGGTTCCCGAAGGCGTTGACCTGGGGCGTGATGACGAACTCGGCCGGTTGGCGCGCGAAGTCAACAACATGATCGAGCGTCTGGCGTCACACATCCACCAGTACAAAGACTCCCAGTCGAACCTCATCGCGTCCGAAGCCCGGTACCGGGCGGTTGTGGACGATCAGTCCGAATTCATCTGCCGCTACACGCCCGACACCATCATCACCTTCGCCAACGACGCCTGCTGCCGCTGTTTCGGGGTGCCGCGCGAAGCGCTGGTCGGGTCGTCCTACCTGCGGCTCTTCCCGGAGTCGGAGCGGGCGAAGATCCGCGAGAACATCGCCCGGCTGGGCCATGAGACGCTGTCCAACAGTTACGAGGTGCAGGTGAGCATTTCGGGCGGGCCGCGGCGCTGGCATCAATGGACCGACCGGCCGATCACGGGCCCCGATGCGCGCATTATTGAGATTCAGTCTGTTGGGCGGGACGTGACGGACCTGAAGCGCGCTCTGGGCGACCTCGAGCACGCGCGCGACGCTGCCGAAGCCTCCAACCGGGCCAAGTCGGAGTTCCTGGCCAACATGAGCCATGAGATCCGCACGCCCATGACGGCGATCCTGGGCTACTCCGACCTGCTGATCACCAAGGACACGCCCGACGACATGCGTCACGACTGCGCCCTGACGATCCGGCGGAACGGCGAGCACCTGCTCTCGATCATTAATGACATTCTGGACCTTTCGAAGATCGAAGCCGGCCGCATGACCATCGAGCAGGTGAATTTCGCCCCGCGCCAGATCATTGAGGAGACGGCGTCGTTGATGCGGGTACGGGCTGCCGAGAAGAAGCTGACGTTCAGCGTCACCGTGGACGACCAGGTTCCCGGCGAGATCGCCTCTGACCCGGTGCGCGTCCGTCAGATCGTGATGAACCTGCTCTCCAATGCCATCAAGTTCACTGAGAAGGGGGAGGTCGCGCTGACGGTGACGGTGATGGGGGCTGTGGCGGAAGGGGCGAATTGCACCCTGCGTATTGATGTGCGCGACTCGGGCATCGGCATGACGCCCGACCAGGTCGGCCGGCTGTTTCGTCCCTTCACACAGGCCGACACCTCGACCACGCGCAAGTTCGGCGGCACCGGGCTGGGACTCACCATCTGCCGACGCCTGGCGCAGATGCTGGGGGGCGACATCACGGTGTCGTCCGCGCCTGGCGCCGGCAGCGTCTTCAGCGCCCACCTGCAGGCCCGTTGCATCAGCAAGGCGTGCGCCATCGAGGCCACGGAGCGCGCCGAGGCGGCCGCAATGGCCCGCCGGTCGGGGCGAAACGAGGATGGACAACCGGTCATCGCCTGTCCGTTGCCCGAGGGCGGGCGGATTCTGATTGCCGAGGACGGACCGGACAACCAGCGTCTCTTCACCTTCCATCTGTCCAAGGCGGGCCACCAGGTGACGCTCGCGGAGAACGGACGCGTCGCGGTCGAGGAGGCTGTGCGGGCCCGGCAGGAAGGCCGTCCGTTCGAAGTGGTGTTCATGGACATGCAGATGCCCGAGGTGGACGGATACACCGCCGCGGCGCGCCTGCGCGCGGAGGGATTCACGATCCCCATCATCGCGCTCACTGCCCATGCCATGACCGGCGACCGGGAGAAGTGCATCCAGGCCGGCTGCAACGACTACGCCACCAAGCCCATCGCTGGTCCGAAACTCAGAGAGATCTGCGCCAAGTACGTGGCCCTGGTCCGCGCCGGACAGGCACGTCATTCGGCGGCCTGAATCCTCTCTGGCCAGGCGGACTCACCGATCGGCGAAACGCCAGGTCGCAGCCTGGGTGGGCGTCAAAGGCGCATTGGTCATCCCCGCCCGCGCCAGGTCGATGGGAATCGGACCGTACGTCAGCAGCGCATCGTGGAATTGCCGCTGCGTCATGGTTCCGGAACCCACCAGTTCCCGCTCCAGGGCGGAGATCTCCATGCCGCCGATCATGTAGCCGCATTGATACAGCGGTGAGTAATCCCCGCCGATGTAGCGCCGCACCTCGCTGGTCGCGGCCAGGCGTTCATGCCCCACGTCATTGACGAGGAAGTCGATCATCTCCGCGGGCTGCATCTGGCCCAGGTGAAACTTCAGGCTCACGATGATTCGCGCGCAGCGGTGCATGCGCCAGAAGAGCATGCCGATGCGGTCCTCGGGCGACTGCGGGTACCCCTTGTCCCACAGCAGCATTTCCCAATGCAGGGCCCAGCCTTCCACGAAGAAGGGGGTGGAGAATCGCTGCCGATAGGGCCTGATTCGATCTGCCATGAATCCCTGCATGTGATGCCCCGGAATGAGTTCGTGCGGCACCACGATGCGCGAGAAGTGGATGTTGTTGCCGCGCAGGATCATCATCTTGTCATCCTGAGGCATGTCTTCCGTGGGCGAGGAGACCAGCACCGCCTGCCCCATGTAGGCGGAGTAGGGCAGCACGCGCATCGTGTCGGGCGTGGACATCGTGAGCCGCCATGTCTCTTCGCACAACGGAGGCACGGTCACGAGATCGTGGGTCTTGACAAACTCGATCGCGTCAAGGGCCTGCCGCTGCACCAGGTCGTCCATCTCTCCAACGGCCACGACTCTGGTCTTGACCTCAGCCAGCGCCGCCTTCCAGTCATCGCCATGGCCCATCTCTGCCGCGGCCTTTTTCATTTCCGCCAGGCACCAGTCATACTCGCGCTGCCCGATGGCGATCAGTTCCTCAGGCGTGTAGACGATCATCTCCTCCTTCAGGTCCGCCAGCAGGGCATCGCGCCCGATAGGGTCTCCGATGAGCGGATCGTCGGCGCCGCCGCGAATTCCCGCCACATCGCCGCGCAGCCAATTCGCATAGTCGGAAAGCGCGCGCTGCGCCTCTTCAAAAGGCTTGCGCGCCCACCACGCGAACTGCGGTTCGTAGCCGGCGTGGAAGTCATACCACTCCCGCAGCGACCAGTTCATCGAGTCCACCGCACGGGCGGTCCGCTGGGCGAGCACGGGCGTGAGCTTGGCCGTCGCGCCGCCTTCGGTGCTGCGCAATCCTTCCGCGCTGCGTCGCCCCTCCGCCACCGCAGCCGTTACAGCCTGCAGCGCCTTGGCCGCGTCCTCTCCGGTCACCTGCACCGCGCGCGACCGGCCCTCGGCCAGCGTGTTGATCGAGGCGCGAAACGGCAGCATCGGCTCCATCTCCGCCAGCCGCGCCTTCGAGAGCGTCATCTCTGACAACTCGGAGGCCAGGTGGTTGCGCATCAGCAGGTAATCGATCTTGCCCTGCTGATTGAGGGTGTTGAAGTCAACGGCCGCCAGCAGGCCCTGCCAGCGCTTGATTTCCGCTTCCTGGCGCGCCATTTTCTGGTCCGCGTAAGGCAGTGCGAAGAAGCGATTCACATCGTCGTAATCCGCCTGAAACAGGCGGATGAACTCCGCCAGGTCGCTCCCTACGGTCGCCGCAACATTCACTGAATCCTGCGCCGTCGCCTGCACCTGTGCCGGCGCCCCCGTTCCTTGGGCAACAACAGTCATGCAGAACAGCGACATCCAGACATGGCGGGACGGATTGGGCATGAGATAACTCCGGATTCGGACCTCGAAGGGATTGCGCGACTCGGGATGATGACCGCCTGAGCGCCGCGGACAAGAAGCTCGGGATGTTCTCCCATCCGGCGCGCGGAATCGATTCAAACTCCTCCGCCGTTGATCCGATATCACTCGCAGCGAACGTCACGCGCATCCGGAGATCCGCCGCCATGAGTCACCGCCTGAACCGCCGCCGCCAACCCCGCTTCCTTCTGAGCCCGATGTACCACGCTGTGAGCGTCCGCCGGCTGAGTGACGGCGAGACCTTCACCGACGCCGGCCATGCCTACGACGTCTCGGCCGGCGGCATCCAGTTTGAACTCGACAATGCCTATGAGCCAGGCACCGAAGTTGCCGTGCAGATCCACCTCCCCGAAGGCTTTGACATCGGACCCGGACGCGCGGTCTTCGCCATCGGCCGGGTGATCTGGCTGGGCGACCTTGAGGATCCCGGTCCGGTGCGCATGGCCGTGGCCTTCCGCATGTTCCCCCGGGCCGGCGACCAGGAACGCCTGATGAATTACGTCAGCGCGGGCCGCATGCGCGTGGCTGCCTGATTTCACGCTGCCGCCCTTCCCCCGCAATCAGCCGACTGCAGGCCAGCGTCGCTATGATGTTTCATGACGCTGCAACACCCATCCACCGACTTCGGCTTGGGCACTGAAGAGGAAATCTGGTCCGGCAGTCCGAGCCAGTGGTCCAATGCGCTGCCGCTGCTGCTCTGCCTGCTCGTCATCCCCATTCCCTGGGCGCTCTACCGCCTGCTGGCGACCAAAACCACGCGCTTCACCCTCACGAATCAGCGCCTCAAGATGGAGAGCGGCATCTTCTCCAAGTCCATGGACACGCTTGAACTGTACCGAATCCAGGACCTCTCGCTCCATCGCACCTTCCTCCAGCGCATCGTCGGGCTTGGGTCCATTCACCTCAACACCTCCGATACAACCACCCCGGTCGTCACGCTCGACCATCTGGCCCAGGCGACCACGTTGTATGAACACATCCGCGCCAACGTCGAGCGCCTCCGCCGCACGCGCCGTGTCACGGAACTCGACCTGCAGGACGTGGGCCACTGACCCCGGGACGCACCCTCTCATGCCGACCGCAACACCCCCAGCCGCTCCGCTTGACGGCGTCGCCATCGTCTACTGCGACGGAGCCTTCAACACCCCCAGCGGCAAGACGGCTCACGGGCTGGTCCGCTTCACGCAGCGATATCGCGTCTTCGCGGTGCTCGACGCGGCGCATGCGGGCGAGGATGCCGGTCAGGTCCTCGACGGCAAGCCGGCGGGCATCCCCATCCATCGCGACCTGGCCGCGGCGCTGGCAGCGGCGGCGGCCCAGGGCGTGCGCCCCACTCATTTCGTCATCGGCCTTGCTCCGGACGGAGGCCGACTCCCTCCCCCCGCGCGCGCTGCGGTGCGCGATGCCCTCCACGCCGGCCTCAACGTTGACAGCGGACTTCACGACTTTCTCTCCGACGATCCCGAACTTGTCACGCTCGCCCGGGAGAAGGGTGTGCGCATCCGCGATGTCCGCAAGACGCCGCCGCGCTCGCAACTCCACTTCTTCTCGGGCAAGATCGAAGAGGTCCGCTCCTGCGTCATCGCGCTGCTGGGCACCGACTCAGCCGTCGGCAAGCGCACCACCGCGTGGATTCTCGTTCACGGCCTGCGCGCTGCGGGATTCTCCGCGGAGATGATCGGGACCGGCCAGACGGGCTGGATGCAGGGCGCCAAGTACTCGCTCATCCTCGACTCGCTCATCAACGATTTCGTTTCCGGCGAGATCGAGCACGCGGTCTGGAGCGCGTGGAACGACTCCCGACCCGACTTCATCGTTCTGGAGGGGCAGGGAAGCCTGATGAATCCTGCCTACCCCGGCGGTTTTGAACTGCTGGCCGCCGGCCGCCCGCGCTGCGTCATTCTGCAGCATGCCCCGGCGCGCAAGGAGTACGACGGTTTCCCGGGGTATCCCATTCAGCCGCTGGCCCGGCAGATCGAGGCCATTCAGGTGATCTCGGGCAAGCCCGTGGCCGCCATCACCATCAACCACGAGAACCTGCAGCCTGCGGAGATCGCCCCGACCTGCCGCCGGATCGAATCTGAAACCGGCCTGCCCACCGTCGACCCGCTGATTGACGGCCCCGCGCGCCTGGTCGCTGCGGTCCGCACGTACCAGGCGAACGGGTAATCAGCGGCTTAATCAAGAAACCGCGTGCGAATCTCGGGGGTGGGAACCATGCACTGTTCCTGCCGGGCGCGCAGATGAAAGCGACGCTTCGCAAATGCGCGATACGCGGAGTCCCGCCAGCCGCGCGGCACGATGCGCAGCAACGCCAGACTCCGCCACGGCTGCCCCAGTAGCGTCATGATCTCCAGCGCTGCGTCCGACTCGACGAGTAATCGGCCGCCGCGGAGCACCACCATGCTGTCGGGCAATTCGGCAGGTGCGTTTCCAGCCGCCCGGATCAATTCGCCCGCACGTGCTGACTGCAGCGGCGCAAAGGCGATCCTGGCCGCGCGGTCACGCCTGATGATCCACGTCACCGTCGCGCTGCACAGCCCGCAATGCCCATCGAACAGGACGACCGCGTGCGCGGTGCGGGGGGGTTCGGGTGCGGGCCGGGATGCTGCCGTCGTTGAATCCATGCGCAGGCCTACCGGAGCATACGGGCGTCTGGTCGTCCGCGGCATCGTCCGCCGCCCCAAGTCGTCACTACACTCCCAGCGTGAATCCCGATGATGAAGTCTGTCTCTGCTTCCATGTCTCGCAACGGAAGATCGTCAACTTCCTCAAGCGCGAGAACCCGCCCGTGGCCTCGCTCATCAGCGAGTGTCTGAGCGCTGGGACCGGCTGCCAGTGGTGTGTCCCCTTCCTGCGCAAACTGCACAGTCAGCACCAGGCCGGATTGGAACCCAACCTGCCGCAAAGCCCGCGTGAGTATTCCGAGCGCCGCGCCCGGTATCGGCAGACCGGCACACGCGATGAGGATGGAACCGAGTCCGCACCCGAATCCGACGGCTCTGAAAATCCTTAAGAGTCCAGCGCTGTGGCCACCAGGAGTCGGACGATGGCGTCCTTGACCGGTCCATCGTCGGTGCGGGCCCGTGCGTGCTGCAATGCGTTGCGTCCGTCGCGGTCGCGCACACTGGCGTCCGCTCCGGCCTTGAGCAGGATGCGCACCCGATCCACGTCGCCATGCTTGGCCGCGAGAATGAGGGCCGACTCCCCCTTGCGGTTCTTGGCATCCACATCTGCGCCGGCGCGCACGAGCAGGTTGACCCGCGTCGCATCGCCGCGTTCCGCCGCCCACATCAGGGCGGTATAACCGAGGTGATCCTGCAGGTCCAGCCGGCTGCCGGCGCGCAGCACAAGTTCCAGTTTCGGTCCGTCTCCATTGGCCGCCGCCAGCATCGTCGCGGTGCGCCCCTCGTGATCCTGCATGTCGACGCGCGCTCCGGACTTGAGCAGCACCTCCACTGTCGAAACGTCGCCTGCGTTGGCCGCTTCCATGAGCGCGGTACGCCCCGTGTGGTCCGCAGCGTCAATCTGCGCTCCGGCGTTCACCAGCGCCTTGGTGCGGGCCGCATCCCCCAGGCCGGCCGCCTGCATGAGCGCCGTCGCCCCCTTCTCGTCGCGCGCTTCCATGTCCGCGCCCGCGCGGATCAACGCCACCACGCGCCCCACATCGCCGAAAGCCGCCGCCTCCATGAGCGCGGTCCGGCCGTTGCTGTCGGCCGCTCCAAGATCTGCGCCGGCGTGCAGCAGCGCGTCCATCGCGTCAATGTCCCCCAGCGTGGCCGCATCCATGAGTGCGGTGCGCCCGTCGTCGTCCCGGGCTTCGATGTTCGCGCCCGCCTCGATCAGCGCCACGACCTTCCCCGCGTTTCCGGCCGCCGCCGCATGCAGCAGGGCCGTGCGCCCATCGCCGTCGCGCGTTTCCAGGGCCGCTCCCGCGCGCAGCAGCGCGCTGAGCCGCTCCACGTCTCCGCGCTCCGCCGCCACCATAAGCGCTGTCTTGCCTGAGTTGTCGCGTGCGTCAATGTCCGCCCCTGCCCGCAACAGCGCGTCGAGCCGCTGGCGATCGCCGCTCTCCGCCGCGTGCATCAGTGCGGTCCGCCCCTCGTTGTCACGCGCATCCACGTCCGCTTCCGTCCGCAGGATCGCTTCCAGCCGCCTGAGATCCCCCTTCGCGGCCGCCAGCATCATCACCGTGCGCCCTTCGCGGTCGCGCGCTTCAACATCCGCGCCCGCCTGCAGCAGCATGGCGATCGCTTCCACGTCTGATCGATCAGACTCCGCCGCTGCCATCAGCGGCGTCCGATTCAGCGCACCCGACCTGCGATTCACATCCACACCCTTCGCCAGCTCGCGTCTCAGGGCGTCGAGATCGCCTTGCTCCACAGCCTGGTGAAGCACGCTCTCGCCGACCATGAACGGCAGCCCTGCCAGCATCACGAACATGACCGTCAGCGGCCAATTCGTCGTCCCTTCGTCATGCTGATCAGTGCCCGGTTTGCAATTCTCCTTCAGCGTGCTCCCCGGTTCCTGACGCGTCTCACACCTCCGGGTATGAACCGGCCACTCCATGGCCGGTTTCGCGCCCGCATGGCATCCATCCATCCCATGCGCAACCGCACGTTGCTGTCCGATTAAACACCGCTCTACCCCGCGCAGCAAATCCCAACCCTCCTCTGACATCCGATTTTCTTGCGCAGGCGCGCTTCCTGAGGGCGCACATACCGAGGGCGCAGCGCAAAGATTGCCCGATGCCCACCAGGCCGTCAGGATCACTCCACCACAAAAAACTGTGAGCATCTTCCGTCGACGCACAGAGAGCGCTCCTCCCCCTTGAAGGCACCGGGGAGATACCGGATTCCGGAACAAAGACACACCACCCGAAAGAACTCCCGACTCCCCGAAAACTCGGCAATTAGTATGCGCCACCCCACCGTTCGCAAGTCGGTTTTTCTCAATTCTTTACGCAAAAACTGCATTCCCTGTTTCGTCTTTCCCCCCACTCTCTTTCCCCCCCTTTCCCATCTCCTCTGTCCTACCGACTTTGGGGTGCCTTGGCAGCAGTCCCGGACCTGTCACCGGCCGACTCCCAATGGCCCCTCCTAGCGACACCGCACCTTGGCGCTATGGCATGGTGATTGCTTTCCCACTTCCGTTGGCCACGCGGTTCGCACGCCGGCTTCGCGTAGGGGTCCGGCCAGCCACGCGGGATCAATCCACCTGACTGCGGCACGACGCCGCGGCACCTTCAAGGAGACACGGACATGTCGGACATCACCATTCACGTCGGCTCTGGGAATCAGACGGTCACCATCGATTCCCAGACCATGACCAACCGCTTGAACGCCGCCAAGGCCCGCCTCGAAGAGGCCAAGGCAAACGGAAAAGGCGACCCGGCCGCCATCGACGACCGCATCGCCAAGATCGACTCTCAGCTCGCCAAGATCGCCAAGTTCGACGGCCAGGACGTCAACATCACCAGCGACTACGCCAACCAGAAACTCAGCGCCGGCCAGCGCTTCCTGCAGGAAGGCATGGACGCCCTGATGAACTCCACGGGCGAAGGCTCCAATCGCGACCTCGCTGACTACGGCCGCCTCTCCAACTGGAACAAGCGCCTTGCTGAACTCCAGTCTCACGTGGGCGACTAAGCGCCAGACGCTTGAATCCAAGGGCCTGCACTCTTCGCAGGCATGCAACTCCCTCCCCCCCCGGGCCGGGCCGCACACCCATGCGACTCGGCCTTTTCTCTTTCGCCGCGCGAACAATGAGCGCGAGCACCTTTCATTCAGTTCCCTGACCCGCTCGCCAGCCCCAGCGTGGCGATCACCAACGCCAGGTCCAGAACCGGCCCGCGCCGCGCGATGTAGGCCAGGTCATACTCGATGTGCTCGTGAATCGGGTCATTGCGGTGCGGCGACACCTGCCAGAGTCCGGTGATTCCCGGTTTGACGTTGAGCCTGGCCTGGTGCCTCTGTTCGTACTGCTCGACGATGAAGGGCATCTCGGGCCGGGGGCCGACGAGGCGCATCTCGCCGCGGAAAACGTTGAGTAACTGCGGAATCTCATCCAGCGAGGTCTTGCGCATGATCCGTCCCATGCGCGTCACGCGCGGATCACGCCCGTTCGGGTGGACCGCATATTTCGGGGCATCCACGCGCATCGACCGGAATTTGTACAGCGTGAACCGCCGCCCCCTCAGGCCGACGCGCTCCTGTGCAAAGAACACCGGCCCGCCATCCTCCGCCTTGATCAGCACAGCGAGCATCAAGGCAATCGGCCAGAACAGCAGGAGCAGCCCCAGAGCCGTCAGTCGGTTCGTCCACCCCAGCACCCGGTTCATCACCGGCCCGGTGGGCTTGCGCAGGGAGGTGAACAGGATGCAGTCCTCCGCAAAGATCACGTCGCCGCTGCCGCGCAGTTTCGTGGCAAGGTCTCTGAGCCGGGGTTCGAGCACCAGCACCGTTTCGCCGCGTTCAAGCCACGATTCGATGCGACGCTCCCACGCGTCAAACTCAGGCTTGTCCGCCCGGAATGCCGCGAACCGCGTCCCTTCGCGGCCCAGGAGATCCATGCACTGCCCGAACGTGCTCACCGCCGCCCCCAGATGCGATGGGCTGCCCAGGATTCTCACCCATGATGCCTTCTTCCCGCGCCAGAACAGAGCCTGCCCCGCCAGCGCGCAAAACGTCATCCCCTGCAACGCCAACACCAGCCAGGGGCTCCGGCCCAGAATCATGAGCCACACACCCGCTCCCAGTGTCACGGGAATCCCCACGCGCAGCAGGTCCGCCACCGCTTCCGCAGGCAGCCGCACCGACCATCCGCGCAGCGTGTGCGTGTGAATGAGCGCCAGCATCCACCACAGCAGCGCCGCCGCCAGCACCAGGCTTGTCGTTTCATCCCCAAGGTTGCTCGCGCCCAGCGCCATCGCCGCCAGCGGCGGAACCTGCACCAGGCCCGCCAGCGCAATGGCCCGGCGCCGCCGGCTCCAATACCCGAACGGATGCGCCGATCCCGCATGCACCGGAGCCAACCGTCGCAGCAGCCGTCGGCCGCGGCGCACCGGCCGCGACAGGTCGATGCGCCCAGCCATCGGACGCACGTCCCGCGCACCGGACTCCTCCCGGCCCGCTTCCAGACGCAGCGAATTGACGAGGCCGCGCTCGTCCATCCCCCCACCCCTCCCCATGACCTGACCCATCCGTGTGGTCCACCCGCGCAACTCATCCGTGTGTGCCGGCCCCTGCCGACCTGTGCGCTCTCCCAGTAGAACATTCACCGCTCCCCCCGGCCACCTTGCTGCCCGCCTTTCGTGTCTTCGCTCCCCCCCTGATCCCTCCAGCCCCTACAGACCAACCTCTTCGCCCCCAACCCGCCCCCGCGCATCCCAAAAACAAATCAGCCCCGACCCGTGCGGATCGAGGCTGCGTGATTGTCTGTCTCGCAAAGGGCCGCGCTGCGGCGTTACTTGGCCTTCTTCGCGTCCTTGCCCTTCTTGAAATAGTCCCCGGCCGATCCGAACTTCCGCTGGAACTTGTCCACGCGGCCGGCCGTATCCACGAACGACGATTTGCCGGTATAGAAAGGATGCGAGCCGGACCAGATTTCCACGCGCATCTCAGGCACGGTCGCCCCGACGGTCATCACTTCCTTGCCGTCATAAATGACCTTGCACTCAGGGTACCACTTCGGATGAATCTCTTTCTTCATGATTGCACGCTCCCAGTCCGCGCTGTCCGAAAAACCCGCAGGAACGGTCCACACCTCCGCTGCCTGCGACAAGCCCCAATGGTAGCCCCATCCACCCCACCGGCAATCAAGACCCCCCTTGACGACGTCGATAATCGGGATACTCTCGCCCTTTGCCTTTCCTCGGTAGCTCAGTTGGTAGAGCGGGCGGCTGTTAACCGCCAGGTCACTGGTTCGAGCCCAGTCCGAGGAGTTTTCCACGCCGTCTCGAGTTTGCGGCGGCGTTTTGGTTGACGGCTTGAGCGTCGTTGGCCGCATCGCCATCCGTCGCCGAAAGTGCCGACAATTCAGCCTTTTGCGCCGATGCGACCGGCCCGCCCGCGCTCTCAGATTTTGCCACATTGGTCGGCCACCGAGACGCACCACTAGGGTACTTCTCTGTCAATCTCTCGCAACCCTCTCAAACTCTCGCGCTCTCTGGTAAGCGCACCACCGGCGGTTGACGAGAAGGTGCCGTTCGCGCTCGGAGTCAGAGAAATGGTTCAGATTGCCGAAGACGAAATCGATCGTGGTCTTGTACTCCACCTTGACCCAAGCACCCTCAAGAATGCCGGTGCCACTATCTGTTGTTGTGATGAGAGCCGCGAGGTCAAGGGAACACACTTTTTCCTGTGCCTAGGTGTGGACGCGACCCACGGTGACTGGCTCCCGCTTTACAGTGAAGATGGAGTTGGGCGTTTGAGAATTACCAAGGCAGGCAAGTACGGCCACCCAAAGTGGACGCGCTCGGACTCCTTCTACCACCCAAATCAGATCTGGACGGTAACTCACGGAGGTGTTGTGGAGGCGGCGATTGGCGGCAGTGATCTGAGCATGCCGGGGCAAAGAAATGGTGTTCTTGAAGATGCGATCCCGAACATCTAGTCTCGGAGGAGATTCGCGGGCACTTTCTGGGTGACTGCTGGCAGACTCTGGGAGAATGGGCGTGCCTACTCACTGGATTGACGTTGACACCGATCAAGATGCCACTCGGCGAGTTGAGGACTTCTGGGTTGCAATGCGTTCTGATCTTGACGCTGGTGCATTCTGGGCAGACCGCATCAAGCGATTCCAGGGTGATCCAGAATCCAGATTGGAACTGGCAATGACCATGCTTCCACTGCCCGCCGCGTTTCGGCAAGCGGCATTGGCCCTGCGCAAGCAGATTCGAGCGAAGCGCAGGATGCGGCTGCCCTTTCGTGAAGAATTGGGATTGCTTTACTGGCTGGCAGCAATGGATTCCTTCATGATCCCTTACGCTCATCGCCTCCAAGAGCCTGGTTTTAATGTCGTTCAAGCAATTCCGGGCAAACGTATGCGCAGTCTGCAAGTTGATTACTCGGTCTTGGGGTACGAGAGACTGTCTTTGCTGAACAAGACAGATTGCAAGTGGATCGTCGAGGCATGGGGGGAGCCACTGGATCACAGCACTCTGCATGCGATTCATCAAACGGTGTGGGACGATTATGAGTCGAGACTCCTCGAAGAGAAGGAAACACAGCGAAGGAAGTCGGCTGAAGAATTCCGCGCGTTGTTTGAGCGATGAATATGGACAGAGGCGCGCAACGCCACGTCCGTTTTGCGTAGTTAACTAGTAGCGGGCGCTGCACTTTTGCTCGCAGATCACAACCTGCCGCAACCGACCTCGGGCGGGGCGGACACGCATTCCGACTGGAGCGTTTGATGTCACTGCGCCTTGATGTGACCGATCCGAAGATGCTGTCTGCAAGTGAGCGGGCCGATGAACTGGCCCGCCTCCTGGCACGGGGGATTCAGCGGCTGCAAACGCAGCAATCTCCGTTTCATGGCGCACAGGCGGTCCCGCCAGATTCCAGCCACATCCACCTTGAACTGATCGACCGTGCGAGCCTTGATCGCGAGATAGCCGGTTAACGACCGGAGAAAGGCTCAAGAACCATGTTCAACGTCGGTCAGAAGTTGAGTGCCCTGCAGCGCTTGCCCACGGGTCAACTGCAGCAGGAGTACGAGAAAGTCTTCGGCGAAGCCACGCACTCGCGGCACAAGGCGTATCTGGTGCGGCGCATCATCTGGCGGATGCAGGCCAACGCCGAAGGCGGTCTCTCCGAGCGGGCGCGCCAGCGTGCGCTGGAGATCGCCCGCGACGCCGACATCCGGCTCCGCGCCCCCGGACGGCTGCAGAAACCGCTTCAGGGGTCCGGTGCTGAAACCCGCACCGTCCTGCGCACGTTGGCCGTCGCCGCCGACGCCCGTCTGCCCATGCCCGGTGCCTTGCTGACCCGCCAGTACCGTGGCCAGATGATCCGGGTCCGCGTCCTGCCCAACGGGTTCGACTACGAGGGGACGGTCTACCGGTCGCTCTCGGCGGTGGCCCACGCTGTGACAGGAGCCCACTGGAACGGGTATCTGTTCTTTGGATTGCAGAAGGAGCCCAAGTCGTGAAGTCTCCGGTCACCAGACCCGGCATCACTCGGTGTGCGATTTACACCCGCAAGTCTTCCGAGGAAGGCCTGCAACAGGACTTCAACAGTCTGGATGCGCAGCGGGAATCGGGCGAATCCTACATCAGCAGCATGAAAGGTGAGGGATGGGTGTGCCTGCCCGATCGCTACGACGATGGTGGATTCAGCGGTGGGAATACCGAGAGGCCCGCCTTGAGGCGGCTCATGGCGGATGTTGAGGCGGGCAAGGTGGACTGCGTGGTCGTCTACAAGGTTGATCGGCTGAGCCGGTCGCTCTCCGACTTTGCCCGTCTCATGGAGACCTTTGAGAAGCAGAAGGTTTCGTTCGTGAGTGTGACTCAGCGCTTCGATACGAGCCAGTCGATGGGTCGGTTGACCTTGAACGTCTTGTTGTCCTTCGCGCAATTCGAGCGGGAACTGGCCAGCGAGCGGACGCGGGACAAGATCGCCGCAGCCCGGCGCAAAGGCAAATGGGCCGGAGGCCATCCCATCCTCGGGTATGACGTGGACCCGCGCGGCTTCCGGCTGGAGGTCAACGAGATCGAAGCCCCGCAGGTTCGGGCCATCTTCGACATGTATCTCGAACATCAGTCCCTTCTGGAGACCGTCAAGGTCATCGACCAGCGCGGCTGGCGGAACAAGCAGTGGGTGACCCGGAAGGGCAAGATGCGTGCCGGCAAGCCCTTCGACAAGAACAGCCTCCTGCGACTGCTCACCAATATCGCCTATATCGGAAGAGTTCGCCACAAGGAGGAGAACTACCCGGGTGAACACGCCGCCATCGTCGATCCGGGAGTCTTTCAGCAGGTGCAGCAGTTACTCACCCGCAACGGACGGACGGGAGGGGTGCTGGTCCGCAACAAGTACGGAGCATTGCTCAAGGGGTTGCTGCACTGCGCCCCCTGCCGGTGTGCGATGGGGCATACCTACTCCTCCAAGAAGGGCAGCGGCACGAAGTATCGCTACTACGTCTGCCTGGGTGCCCAGAAACGCGGCTGGCACACCTGTCCATCCAAGGCGGTCCCGGCTGGTGAGATTGAGCGGATGGTCATCGACCAGATCAGGGCCATCGGCCAGGACCCGGGTCTGATCGCGGCGACGCTGCGGCATGCACGGCGGGAGGTTCAGGACTCTCTCCGTGAGATCGAAGCGAAGCGGGCTGCTGCAGAACGTGAACTGCAGCGATACAACCGGGATGTGCGGGTGTTGGCAGCTGATGTGGGGGCGGGCGGAAGCGCAGCCCTCGCGCGGCTCAGCGATCTCAATGACCGCATCCGGATCGCAGAACAGTCTCTTGCCGCCCTGCACGCGGAGGCCGAAGCACTCAATCGAAGGGCGATTGATGAGGATGAAGTGGTGCGCGCCCTGTCCCAGTTCGATCCCGTGTGGGAAGCGCTTGCGCCGCGTGAGCAGGCGCGCATCGTCAGACTTCTGATTGAACGCATCGTGTACGACGGCGCAGCGGGCACGGTGTCCATCACCTTCCATCCCGAGGGTTTCACGGCACTGGCCACAGGCAGCAAGGAGGCAGCGGCATGACGGCGACAGGTTCACCCACCCTTCAGATCAAGGTGCACTTTAAGACCAGCCGACGAGGGCGGAAACGGCTGACGGAGGGACCGAAACCACCATCCGCGCCGACGACGCCCGGACGGCTTCCGCGTATTACCAAATTGATGGCGCTGGCGATCCGCTTCGAGCAGTTGATTCGAGACGGCGAGGTCGCCGACTATGCCGAGATCGCACGGCTGGGGTATGTGACACGGGCGCGGGTGACGCAGATCATGAACCTGCTGCATCTGGCTCCGAGTATTCAAGAGAGCCTGCTGTTCCTGCCCCGTATCGAGAGCGGCAAGGACCAGATTACCGAGCGTGACCTTCGTCCCATCGCAGCCATTCCAGACTGGCGTAAGCAACACATCCTGTGGCAAGGTCTCGCATTCTCGCGCATGCGTGCGCCTCGCGAAGCAACCGGATCGTCTCCGGCAGATTCAATTCTGTGGGAGAACGGTGCGTCATGACAACAAAATCTATTGAATCATCTGTCTTTTGTGGTGAGTATCCTGTGAATTTGCTGTCCTGTGTCGACACATCTTGCGGAACTGCTGGATAATTGATAGGTGATGCGAAGTGTTTTGGTTCAGCAGAAGGAATCGCGATGGCACGGATGGCTACTTCTTATGACGTCGATCGCCAACTTGGATTTCCTGAGGGCACAAGCAAACTGATCCGGTGCAAGGCACGAACTCTCTCGCGGCGGCCGGGATTCGTAGCAGCGGACGAGGATGACCTCGCACAAGAACTGTGCATGCACCTTTGGCGACAGAACAAAGTTAAGTTCAGAGCCGGGGGCCCGTGGTGGGCTTTCGCTAATTCCGTCCTTCGCCACAAGTCGGAGGATTTGCGGCGTCTGCAGTGCGCGAAGCGCCGCTGGCCCGGGCGCGCCGTCGGATCGTTAGAGCACGCCAACGAAGTGGCCAGCGACAAGCGTATCGATGCAGGTGATGGCCTGGCCGCAGCCCAGCAGTGCGAGTTGATGTCGACGGTGGAGGAGGTGATGGCCCGCCTGCCGCTCAAAACACAATTCGTCGGCGCGCTCATGCTCGAAGAGTGGCCGGCACTTGCGATTGCACGTCGGCTGGAAATGTCGCGCCGCGAGGTCCTCAAGCACCAGGCGGTCGTGAGGGCGGCCATCCGCGCTGAAAGTCGACTGCAGCCAGAGTGCGGGCCGGCGCAGCAGAGGCGCCGAACGGGGTAAACACCGTCGCCCGAAAGACCGGAAAAGGGCGCGCAGGCCGCGTGGCAGATTGCGTAGTTAGTTAATAGAGGGACATTGTTTCACAGTCGATACGGGGGTCACTATGGCACGGGATGTGAATGAGTATCTGATCGAGGCGAGCACTTCTTTCGAAGATGCCTGCGACACCTTCAATTTGGCACTGGTTGGGACAGCGGCGATCCATGGCGAGCTGGATGTCCGGCTCGGGGCCTGTTACTTCGCCAATGAGTTCGAGCGCACGATCGTGATCGACACTTCCACACCGGTCGGCTGCACGCTTAATCGGCTCTTTCTCGGCTATGCCATCGCCGAGTTCGGCCCGGATGCTGTCAAAGTCAACCGCCGCCGGGAATCAGATGGTGACCCATTGGGGGCGGCGGCATGATCCAGACTGGACACCCAATCCCTACTGACGAAAACAGAGTCGTGCGGCACACTGCGCCGACCGCGCTCTCGGAAGCACAGAGACTCACGCGCCTTGGCATCCGGGTCGTCCCGGCACCATTGGGAGTAAAAGGCTCGTTGGAGCCGGGCTGGTCAAAACTTCGGCTGGAATTTGGCGACCTCCCACGTTGTTTTGACGGCCCAAGCAATGTCGGAGTTCTCACCGGCGAGCCGAGTGGCTGGCTGGTGGATATCGACCTGGATTGCCCGGAAGCGCGGGAACTGGCTTCGGAATTCCTGCCCCCGACCGGGATGGTCACCGGTCGCCCCGGCAATCCCCGGTCACACTGGTGGTATCGCGCCGTCAACATGCCCTCTGAGACGGTTCGTGAGCCGGATACACGCAAGGTCTTGCTCGAGTGTCGCAGCACCGGCCGGATGACGATGGTCGGCCCCAGCCTCCATCCGAGTGGTGACATCTATGACTTGCTCATCGGCGAACCGGCGGAGATCGATGGCGAGATGCTGCACGAAGCGTTCTCGCAACTGGCTGGAGCGGTGGTGGCCCTGCGCTGCCCCGGGGTGGTCTACGACCTCCGCGCCCCCAAGGACAATCCCATCCATTCAACTCCCACTGATTCTGCTGCGTGGGAAACCGACAGTGAAGTTGAAGACCGTGCGCTGGCGTACCTGAGCAAGATGGACCCCGCCATCTCGGGATCAGGCGGCCACAACGCCACGTATGCTGCAGCGACTGCGCTTGTGCACGGATTTTGTCTGCCGCCGACGACCGCGCTGCGGATCCTGCTGGATCAGTTCAACCCGCGCTGTGAGCCACCGTGGACCGAACGGGAGTTGCGCCACAAGGTCGAGGATGCCGCAAGCAAGCCGCACACGCATCCATTTGGCTGGCTGCGGGACAAGCCGATAAAGAAAGCGCCCATGATTAGACCTGCAACTCCAACTGAACAGGCGAGTTCGGCTTCGGCATTGGGAATCGCACCGCTGTCCCGCATCCGGGTGGATGTGGATGAACACCGGGTTGTGAATGAGGCCATCGCCGTGCTGGCTCATGATGCGGACCTCTTTCAGCGGGGGGGGCTGCTCGTTGATTACGGCTGGCACCAGGTGCGCCTCGATGAAGCGCACGAGGAGACCGTCACCGCTCCGTACATCAGGGTTGTTCCGACGGCCAATCTGCGCGAACGTCTGACGGCGCGTGCGGAGTTCTACCGACTCAAATCCAACGGTGACGAAATCCCCTGCCATCCCCCTGCGTGGCTGGTCGCGGCCATCGAAGCGCGGTCACGCTACCGGGGGATCCGCCCACTGGAGGCAGTGGTCGGCGCACCCATTCTGAAGCCGGATGGGTCCGTTCTCCAGACTCCGGGTTACGATGCGGCGACGCGCGTTCTGTACCTGCCTGAATCATCGTTCCCGCCAGTGCCCGCAGTCGTGACGATTGACGATGCCCGTGCTGCGATGTCAGTGCTTGAAGAGCCGCTGGCGGACTTTCCCTTCGCAACACCGGCGCACCGCGCCGCCTTCTTCGCTGCCCTTTTCACGCCGCTGGCGCGCTTTGCATTTGAGGGGCCATCGCCCCTCTACCTGCTGGATGCCAACGTCGCCGGTGCGGGCAAGACGCTGCTGGCCCGCCTGCTGGGGAGCATCTGCCAAGGGCGAGACCTTGCAGTCGCCTCCTACTCATCCGACTCCTCCGAGATGCGCAAATGCATCACCACGCTGGTCATGGACGGCAAGCAGGTCGTGCTGCTGGACAACATTGTCGGCGTGCTGGGGAACGATGCATTGGACCGCGCGATCACGGGTGGGAGATGGGAAGACCGGCTGCTGGGGCATAACCGGTCCATCAACCTCCCCCTGCTTATCACATGGATCGCCACCGGAAACAACGTGCAGGTGTCGAGCGACACGACCCGACGGACGCTTCACATTCGGCTGGATATTCTGGCGGAACGGCCCGAGGATCGCTCGCAGTTCAAGCATCCCGATCTGCTGCAGTGGGTGCGTGCCAACCGCGAGCGTTTATATGTCGCCGCACTGACGATCCTGTCGGGGTACATTCAGGCCGGTCGTCCACGGAACGGTCTGCGGCGCTTCGGTTCCTTTGATGGCTGGAGCGACCTCGTGCGCGAGGCGGTCGTCTGGGTGCCAACCGCGAGCGTTTATATGTCGCCGCACTGACGATCCTGTCGGGGTACATTCAGGCCGGTCGTCCACGGAACGGTCTGCGGCGCTTCGGTTCCTTTGATGGCTGGAGCGACCTCGTGCGCGAGGCGGTCGTCTGGCTCGGCCTTCCCGACCCCTGCGAAACCCGCCAGACACTGCTCGAATCGGCTGATGACACCGGCGATGCCATTCGCACGCTGCTGGATGCGCTGGCCCGTTACGACATTGGCGGTCAGGGCTTCCTCGTCGGAGAACTCATTGAGCAGTTGTATCCGGCGAACGGAGCCGCACAGGGGTTTGACGCGATGTCGGTGAGCCTGCGCAGCGCGATCGAGAACTTCCTGTCGCTGCCGGCTGGCCGTGCGCCCAATCCGCGGAAACTCGCCAACCGGCTCAAGGGCATCCGTCGGAAGGTGGTGGATGGACGCTATCTTGACATCGACCCCAGCGCGGGACGACGGGAGGGGGTTCTGTGGAAGGTGCTGACCATCGAGCAGAATGAAGTGAGCGAGACGGAAGCAGGGGAGGTGGTTGATGACATCCCGGTGTGAGTCTGTGAGCCAGGTGAGTCAATTCCAGCCGCTTTCGAATGTAGCGCAAGTGGGCGGGGATGCTGGAGCGCGGGATGTGAATATCGCCGCAGGTCTCGGTGATTCTGTGGGTCTGGTGAGTCTGTCCCGAGCGTTGGCGAAACTGTTAGGACAGACAAACTCCGCTGCTGCTTCGGAGCGTGAGTCTGTGAGTCTTGGTCAAACCTATATAGGTGAGGTTTTCCGGCCGAGTGGCCCTTGTCCATCAATCCAACGGGGGCGCGCACAAAAGTTGAACGGGCTGGAATCAGTCTCACTCACGCACAGACTCACCGAAATCGAAAGTTCTGACGGCATCCATCGGCGCGCCCGCGAAATGTCGCGGACATTTCGGGCGGCAGGTCCGAATCGTCAGTTCATTCCTTCTCATTTGTAAGGAGACAGTTCCATGACGCAGCAGGCTCCCGGTACGTTCCTCATCGAACCGTGGTGGCGCAACTCCACCGGTAGGCTGACCGTTGATCCCGTTCGCGGAATTCATGTGGATCAACTTAAGATCGAGTACATCCCAATCAGCCAATTGATGTGTCAGTCAACGGCGTGGTATGAGCCGGATTGGCGGCAGATTCGGTGCCTCGCGGTGGCGATTCTGTCGGTGGGATGGACTGCACCCATTGTCGTCAACACACACAACGAGGTCATTGCCGGACGGGCCAGGGTGGATGCGGCCATCGCACTCGGGCTGGCGGATGTACCCGCCGTGCGGATCAAGACGCCGGACTATCTTGCTGCCGCATACATGCGCGTTTGCGACAAACTGCTGGCGCAGAGCGAATCCGGTTGGAAGTGTGACGCGTATGAGGAAGCCCAACGGCACTGGCAGCAGGCATTCGTTCAGTTCGACATGATGAACCAGGGACAGCCACAAGGGGATGTGGGCGTTCTTGTTCATGTGCTTGACGCGCCCCATTGGGTGGGACTGAAACAACGAACCTCAACCGGGGCGTTGGAGATACCCGCAGATGCGGTGCGTCCAAGTAGAACTGATTAGCAGGAAAGCGATATTCCGTGGGCTTGAACCACAGGCATCGGGGGTCACAATGAGCAAGGCAACGAAGACACACAAGAAGACGGTCGAATTAGAGCGGCACGGAGGCTCGGTGGTCGCGGCAGGGGTGACAACCGTCGCCGAGCCACCCACCGACACCCAGCGTCTGCACGTCGAGTACAGGCCGGTGGAAGCGTTGATCCCTTCGGCCCGCAATGCGCGGACGCACAGCGAGGAGCAGATCGCACAGGTCGCGGCTTCGATCCGGGAGTTCGGCTGGACGAACCCTGTGCTGGTGGATGGGGAGAACGGCGTCATCGCAGGGCACGCCCGTCTGCTGGCCGCACGCAAGCTGGGCCTCAAGGTGGTGCCGGTGATTGAACTGGCGCACCTGACCGAAGCCCAGAAGCGCGCGTACATGCTGGCGGACAACCAGTTGGCATTGAATGCCGAGTGGGATGCGGACCTGCTGAGGATCGAACTCACCGATCTGGAAGCCCTCGACATCGACCTCGGTTCATTGGGCTTCTCTGAGGAGGAACTGTCCAAGTTCATGTCCGAGGTCACGGACGGCGCAACTGATCCTGACTCCATCCCCGCGCCCCCCGATGAAGCGATTACCAAGCCGGGTGACCTGTGGATACTGGGGGATCACCGGCTGCTGTGTGGCGACAGTGCCTCCCCCACCGATGTGGACCGCCTGCTGGATGGCAACGTCATTCACCTTGTCAACACCGACCCACCGTACAACGTGAAGGTGGAGCCGAGGAGCAACAACGCCATCGCGGCGGGGCTGTCATCGTTTACCCACCAGCGTGGGCATCACCAGTCCTTCGATGTGGCAAGGCAGGGGGAGAAGGCGGCGACCGATGCCAAACTCCGCGCCAAGGACCGGCCTCTCACGAACGACTTCATGAGTGATGAGGACTTCGAGCAGATGCTGGATGCCTGGTTCGGCAACATCGCGAGGGTTCTCATTCCCGGCGGCATCTGCTACTGCTGGGGCGGATATGCGAACATCGCCAATTACCCACCCGTGTTCAAACGCCACGGGCTGTACTTCTCCCAGACCATCATCTGGGACAAGCAGCATCCG
>JBGASM010000004.1:0-223368 GCA_044229655.1 Phycisphaerales bacterium
GTGAGGGGGGGAGCGGTGAGGGGGGTCAGTGAGAGAGGGGCGCGGAGGCATGAGCACTTCCGCCTGCGACTTTGTAGCCGACCCAGACGGCCAGCAGGCAGAGTGTGTTGGAGAGCAGGATGTAGAGGGCGGCAGCGCCCAGGCGGCCGGCGGAAGCGAGTTGCAGGGTTTCGAGGCTGAAGGAGGAGAAGGTGGTGTAGCCGCCCAGGAGGCCGGTGAGGATGGCCAGGCGGTATTCAGCCCGGATGGGGATGGAGGAGCCCAGGGCGGTGGCCAGATAGCCCATGCAGAGACAGCCGGTGAGGTTGACGATGAGAGTGCCGACCGGGAAGCCCAGAGTTCCACCGAGGGATGCGCCGGGCGCACCCAGAGAGGTTTGAAGCGCAGCGCCGAGGAAGTAACGCAGGAGGCCGCCGCAGCCGGCGCTGAGGAAGATGAGGAGAGGGGAGAGCATGTGGAGGGAGAGGGGGAGGGGGATTCGCGCCGCCGCTGCTTGGTTACTTTACTCCCAAGTCCAGTCCACACTGTGGCTGATGGTGCAGTTGTTTCTGTCGAAGGCCTGCATTCTCAGAGCTTGCCCCTGGAGCGAGTGCGGCACATAGATGACAAAAGTCGCCGTGCCGGAGTTGTCGGCGGTAGCGGGCGGAAACACGCATCGCAAATCCTGAATGAGAAGCATGCCGCCCAGGCATTCAGATTCCGGAAGCGCCTGCGCGCCGGGTCCGAAGCCTGCGGCGAGACGGACTCTCTGTCCCGGTTGCAACCCCGTCGCCTGAAACATGTTCACTCTCCCGGCACGCCCGGGAACTGGGTCGGAGAGGCTGAAGTTGTAGGGAGTGAATAGATAACTCATTTCATTATCAAAGTCGTCATTGGTACCGACGATAATCTGGCCCGCGTTGTTGATGTCCTGCCCATCGTAGGGACGCTGTCCCGCCGCCAATCCTCTTACTGTGACTTTGGCGAGACTGACCACTTGCTGTCCGCCGTCACCCCACCAGAGTGTCGCGTCGACATAGTTACTTTCATTTGACGAGCGTCCGACGATCTGGCCGAGGTTGTTGATCGCGTACGCGTGCACGATTCCATCCGGCACCGCAGTGTCGGGTAGTTTAGTCACTGTGCCGTGGTCGTAGAGGAATCCATAGGGCCAGGCGCCGACGACTTGTCCGAGATCGTTAATGTCGTCTGTCCGCGAAGTGCGCTCGCCCTCAAGCGGGATGATCGTCATGTTGCCATCCGCATCCCACATGGCCGCCTGTGAGTCGCAACTTCCCGCCACTTCGTTGAATTGATTGATCGCCGAAGCACCTGTATATGGCGCGGTTCCGAGTTTTTCTGGCACGACGGAGCGCCGCCACAGGACTGCATCTCCGACGCAAGTGCCTGCAACGACCCCCCGGTCATTCACGGCGTTGGCGCTGCTGCTGTCTGTTCCCAATCCATCAAGGACAGTAATGATGTTACGTTCCGTACACCAGACAAAAGAGATATAGTGCGGATGACTATAAGCACTTCCAAGAATGGTTCCGCGGGTGGGCGCGATTCCCCTGACTCTCGGGCGTTCATAGCCTTCGGGTCCGGGGAGCGGGTGAATGACTCCGTTGATCCAGACGCCGGGGTGGACGTTGGCATGCCTGCGCACTGACTCCAGGGCGACCCACCCTTCATCGCTCAATCCACTAGGGTTGACGTAGTCATCATCCGGCAGCGGAATGATTTCCACCGCGTCATACCCGAGGATGCCCTCCGGCTGCGCGAGAGTTACCTGTCCGGTCGCCAATACACAGAACGCAGCCACCACGATGATGGGGTCGTTTCTCTTCCTCATGATGAATGAGTCTAGAGCGTTGACCCCTGTCCAGCCGGTGGAGTCTTTTTCTCTTCCGCCTGCATTCTCCGCTGCTCCCGATGCCTCCCGCGCACCATCGGACGCATCCGTCCCTTTCCCCGATGCATCGCGCGCTCCAACCGATGCATGCTGCGCTCGGCCCCGTGCATCGTACGGTCTGACCGATGCATCCTCGGCCCCATTCGTTGCATCGATTGCCGCTCCCGATGCATCGTGCGTTCCATCCGATGCAATCTTTTCCGCACGGAACCCCAACAAAGCGACTTTTTCGCGCAGTCTCTGCGCTTCGGAGGCTCAAAACAGCGTCCTGCCGAAACGTGAAAGCTGGCGGCGGGTTGTCTTCCCGAAGCCGTTCTCTCTTTTTTTTAGTTGTTTGCGGCTTCTTCTTCTTACTCGCTTTGCGAAACTCTTATGCCTCCCATCGTTCCCGAAACCGAAAGCGGCCGCCTGCACTTCTACGAGACCCACATCCCCGTCTGGGCGGCTTCCCCTCCAGCGACGCTTGGATTGTCGGCAGCGCAGGTGAGTCAACTCAACGATCTCACGCTGGCCGCGCGCGAAGCCTTCATTGCAGCGCAGCAGGCGCGCGACGCCGCGAAGGCCGCCACGCTGGAGCTGCTCCAGCGCCTTGACGCCATGCACGACCTGGGCAGCAACCTCATCGAGACCATCAAGGCCTTCAGCCAGGTCAACGATGACATCGACGTCCTGATCGCCGCGCAGATTCCCCCGCGCGCCCCACGCAGGCCCGCGCCGCCCCCCGCTGCGCCCACCGACATCTCTCTCTCCATGCTCCCCAACGGCAGTGTGGAACTCTCATGGGAAGGCTCAACGGCGCGCGGCCAGTTCTTCACCCTGTGGAGACTGCTGCCGGGCAGTGATGTCCCTGAACAAATCGCCGCGCTGGCGGGGAACAGTTTTCTGGATTCCACCCTGCCGCGCGGGCTGATGCACGCCACCTATTTCCTCAAGGCTCATCGCGGCCGAAAGGTCTCGGAATCATCGGGCAGCGTGACCATCTATTTCGGTGCGATTCCCACGCCACGCTCGGGATCAACAGCGCACGCGCCCGTGCATACTCAACTGCCGGTGCGGACGGTGTATTCGGCGGCGTGAGGGTTCCGCACTTCTTTGATCGGGGTCCGAGGTCTTGGGGGAGGGCTAGGATGAAAGGTGGCGTTTGCGAAGCGAGAGAACGCGACGGCGGCGATGTTCCTGGCGTTTCCGTTGGGGATTCTGTGCATCTTCACACTGCTGCCGACGGTGGGGGGCATCGCGCTGAGTTTCTTTGAGTGGTCGGGGGGGACGGAAGGGGCGAACGCGCCCAAGTTTGTGGGGCTGGCGAATTACGCGCGGCTGTGGAGGGAGAGCGGGCTGGCGGAGGCGTGGACAAGTGCGAGCGGGCCGGTGGATTTCATTGCCCGGCTGCACGGACCCAATGCGCCGCTGGGGGCAGCGCTCATCAACACGCTGGTCTTTGCGCTGCTGACGGTGCCGCTCACGATCCTGATCGGGTTCCTGACAGCGGCAGGGCTGCAGGCAAAGTGGTGCCGGGGGAGCGCAGCGCTGCGGACGATCTACTTTGTGCCCACGATCCTTTCGGTGGTGGCGGTGGGGTTCATCTGGCGATGGATTCTGGACCCATCGCCGGTGGGTCTGCTCAACCAGGTGTGGAGCGCGACGATAGGGGCGAGCGGGGGGGGTGGGGGGGAGCGGGGGGGGGCCGCCGGAGTGGCTGGGGAACAGCGCGTGGGGTCTGATGAGTGTGATCGTGGTGTCGCTGTGGCGGAACGCGGGTTTTGCGACGGTGATGTACCAGGCCGCGCTGGCGAATGTGAACCGGGCGCAGTATGAGGCGGCTGCGCTGGATGGGGCGGGGCGGTGGAGGATGCTGTGGAGCGTGTCGTGGCCGGGGGTGCGGGCGACGACGATGTTTCTGGCGGTGACGGGAGCGATCAGCGCGCTGCAGGTGTTTGACATCGTGATTGTGATGATCGGGTCGGTGCGGCAGGAGTGGACGGAGGTGCTCAATTTCGCGCTGTACCGGGAGTTTGCGCGCAATGAACTGGGGTATGCGGCGGCGATCGGGTGCGTGATTCTCGCGTTGTCGGCGGGAGTGGCGGCGGGGCAGTTGCGCTGGGCTTCGTGGCGAGCCCAGAAGGGGGCAGCGCGTGGGTAAGGCGCGGGTCACGCAGTGTGCGGCGTGGGAGCGGCCGGGGCTGTTGATGCGGCTTGTGGTGCAGGGCGCACTGTGGGGGCTGGCGGTCCTGGTGGCGCTGCCGCTGGTGTGGATGGTGTCCACCGCCCTCAAGACGAGAGGGGAGGCGCTGGCGGGCGGGCTGTCGATTGTGCCGGAAGCGTGGGCGTGGGGGAACTTTGCGGAGGCGTGGAGGTCGGCGGAACTGGGGAGGTACTACGCGAACAGCGCGTGGGCGGCGGCGGTGACGACAGCCCTGGCGACGGCGCACAACGCACTGGCGGGGTATGCCTTCGCGAAACTGCGGTTTGCGGGCAGGAGTGTGCTCTTCGGGCTGGCGGTGGGGACGATGCTGCTGCCCTTCCAGGCGTATTTCATCTTCACCTACTGGATCTGCGGGCACCTGGGGTACATCGACAACCTGCAGGCGCTCGTGGTGCCGTTCCTGGCTTCGGGGTTCGGGATCTTTCACATGCGGCAGGCGATTGCGGGGGTGCCGGATGAACTCATCGAAGCGGGGCGGGTGGATGGGATGAGCGAGTTGGAAGTGCTGGTGCACATCGCAGCGCCGGCGGTGAGGCCCGCATTGGCGGCGCTGGCGGTGTTCACGTTCATGGCCTCGTGGAACTCATTCTTCTGGCCGCTCATCGTGATTGATTCGACGAGCAGGCAGACACTGCCGCTGGCGGTGAAGGCGCTGGCGTCGAACTACTACACGGAGTCGTGGCCGGTGCAGATGGCGGCGGCGACGCTCATCACGCTGCCGGCGATCGGGGTGTTCATCCTGTTCCAGGGGGCGTTCACGCGCGGGCTGACGCTGGGGGGTGTGAAGGAGTGATCCGGGAAGGAACTGGGAGACAGGGCGGGAGAACTGGGGGAGGGGCGGGGGGAGGAACTGGGGGAGGGGCGGGGAGGAACTGGGGGAGGGGCGGCCGATACACTCAGACATGAAGACATGGATCGAAGCGATGAGATGGGCGGCGGAAATCGCAGGCGCTGTGCTGCTGGCGTCGGCATTCATGGGCTGCGGCACGGCGAAGCGCGAGCGGGTGGTGTTTGATTATCTCCCGGCGTATGAGTCGCTGCGGCTGGAGGTGGAGAACTTCCGCGGGGATGTGCGCATCGAGGTGGGCGAGGAGCATGAGAAACTTGAGGTGCGGATCGTGGAGCGGGCCCGGAAAGAGGGGCGGAAGGTGGATGCGCAGGGGATGGGGTATGACGGGTTGCCGGCGACGCTGGAGAAGTTGACCGTGACGACGACGGTGGAGGACACGGACGACCCGAAGGTTGGGGTGGTGCGGGTGGTGAGCGCGACGGAATTTGAAGCGCCGGAGATTCAGCGGTGCGTGCTGCGGATTACGCTGCCGAAGGTGGATGGGGTCAGGGTGACGAACCACGATGGGACGGTGGACCTGGCGAATGTGGCGGGGTCGGTGTGGGTGGAGAATACGAAGGGGAAGGTCATGCTGCGGACGAATGCAGCGCTGGAGGACCCGGTGACGATCACGACGACGGAAGGTGAAGTGAACTTCCGGGTGACGCGCGCGAGCACGGGGACGATTGATGCGGAGGCGGTGGATGGGCGGGTCATCCTGCGCGGGGGAAGCGGAAGGGTGAATGTCGCGCAGAATGGCGAGAACCGGCTCAAAGCGGTGCTGGGAGAGGGCGGAAGCCCGATGGTCCTGCGGACCACGGATGAGCGCATCAAGATCGTGATCGACGATGACGATGCGGTGACGGTGGGTTCGCTGCAGAAGTGGTGAGCGGGCCCTGATCACAGCACAACGCGAACGGGGAGAGGACGCGTGACGGGGGGCAGGCAGGCGGAGTCGGTGCAGACTTGGGCGGTGAGTAGGAGGCGGGGAGCGGAGGCTGGGGATGGGGCGGCGGACTTGCGCAGAAGGGTGGCGCGGAATGTGACAGAGCCGTGATAGACGGCGAGGTTCGCATCGCCGAGGGTGAGGGTTTGGGCTGGGGGGAAGTCGAGGATCAGCGTGAGGATGTCGGCGTCTGGGGGATCGAGGTTGACGCAAAGGGGAGAAACATCGGGTGAGTCGGGCGGCGGGGGGGAAAGAGCGGAGGGTGGGGCGGCGATGTGCGCGCCGGGAGGAAGTGCGAGGGTGATCTCAAAGGACTGGCTCGTGGCAGAGGAGAGGTCGAGAGTCTCGGTTGAGCAGGAGAGTGCGAATGGCCCATCGTGTGGCGACGGGGGCGCTGGGGCTGGGGAGATGGGGGGGGCGGCGAGGCGATCGGGCGCGAGTCGCAGGAGGTGGAAGAGGGCGCGGGTGGAGTTGATGGCGCTTACGGGGTTTTCCGCAAGGCGCGCGGAGAGTGAGGAGAGCAGGGAGAGCGCATCATCGAGGAAGGCGCGACGCCAGGCCGGTTCGGGCGCACACTCTGCGAAGGAGATGAGATTCATGAGGTGCATTGAGGAAGCGCAGGGGATCGCGCCATCGTGAAGGGAGCGCGGGCGGAAAAAGAGGTCGGTGCGGTCGGCACGGGAGTCGAACCAGCAGCCGGTGGATTCATCGCGGAAGAGGTGGCGAGCAAGTTCGGCAAGGCCGCGCGCGGAGGCAAGGAAAGAAGCGCGAGCGGGGTCGGGCGAGGCGGCCGCCAGGGCCAGGAGGCCGTGGATGAGCGCGGCATAGTCCTCAAAGCCGGCGGGAATACGGGCCTGGTCTGCCCGGAACGTGCGCAGGAGTGTGCCATCGGGAGCACGCATGCGTGTGTCAATGAAAGAGAAGGCGCGGGCGGCCGCGGCGACCAACTCGGGGCGATCGAGCAGGGCGCCGGTGCGGGCGAGGGCGGCGATCATCAGGCCGTCCCAGGCGCAGAGGACCTTGTCATCCAGGTGGGGCTGCTTGCGCTGCGCTCGGTGCGCGAGGAGGATGCGCCGGAGGTCTGCAAAGTCGCGGGTGAAGTCGTCGGCGGAGCGATTGGTTTCAGCAGCGAGCCGCTCCGGTCGAGCGGGGAGGCTCAGGACGCAGCGGCGTGGCTCGGAGGGGTGGTGGGGGTCCTGAAAGTTGGGGCCGGCGTCGAGATTGAAGATGTGCGTGGCGAAGGGGAGCAGATCGGCACGGCTCGCGGAGGCAAGAACGGACTCAATTTCAGCGGGGAGCCAGAGGTAGTTGAGGCCTTCACGGTGATCGACTTCCGCATCCTGCGCGGAGTAGAAGGCGCCGGAAGCGGGGTCGGTCATCTCGCGGAGAACGTAGTCGCAGGTATCGAGAGCGACAGAGGCATAGAAGGGGTCAGAGTATTGCCGGGCGGCGCGAGCGTAGACATCGGCCAGCAGCGCGTTGTCATAGAGCATCTTCTCGAAGTGAGGGATGAGCCAGTGGGCGTCGGTGCTGTAACGGTGGAAGCCGCCTGCGAGATGGTCGCGGATTCCGCCCAAGGCCATGCGGTCGAGGGTGAGGCGGAGGATTGAGTCGAGGTCGGCGCGGTGGCCTGCGTGATCATCGACGGAGTCACGGATATCCAGGAGGAAATCGAGGAAGACGGGCTGTGGGAACTTGGGCGCGGAGCCGAAGCCGCCGTGG
Source organism: Phycisphaerales bacterium (assembly GCA_044229655.1). Taxonomy (GTDB): domain Bacteria; phylum Planctomycetota; class Phycisphaerae; order Phycisphaerales; family UBA5793; genus JBGASM01. Next base: position 7,592 of record JBGASM010000004.1, read on the forward strand.
CTTCGATCGGCGATGCGCAGCAGGGCGGCGAGGGCCGATGCGGGCTGGGTCGCGGAGAGCGGTGCGGGAGCGGAGGATTCGGAAGCGAGTTGCGCACGAACGGCGGCGGCAACTTCATCGGCCTGGCGGAGGACATCGGCGCGGCGGGAGTTCCAGGCATCGGCGACGGCGCGGAGGACATCGGCGAAGGCGGGGCGGCCGAAACGGCGGTCGGGGGGGAAGTATGTGCCTGCGTAGAAGGGTTGGAGGCCGGTGTGGGAGTCGGAGTGGGCCGGCGGCGGGGTCAGGAAGAGATTGAGGGGCCAGCCGCCCGAACCGGTGAGAAGCGTGGCGGCGGTCATGTACAGGTCATCGACGTCGGGGTGTTCTTCGCGATCCACTTTGATGCAGATGAAGGATTCATTCAGGAGCGCGGCGGTGGCTTGATTCTCGAAGGACTCGCGCTCCATGACATGACACCAATAGCAGGTGGAGTAGCCGATGGAGAGGAAGATGGGTTTGCCGGAAGCGCGGGCGGCGTCGAAGGCTGCGGGCCCCCAGGGGAACCAGCGCACAGGGTTGTATGCGTGCTGGAGGAGATAGGGAGAAGTCTCGTGGATCAGGTCGTTGGGAGTGCGGGTTGGTGTGGTGTGCGGCATGAGTGGTTGGGTGACTTTAGGGGGCGCGTGTGCATCGATAGACTTGGCGGTGAAACTCAAAGGGCCGATGGGATTTGTGCTGGCGGCGGTTGTGATCGTCATCGTGGGCGTCGGATACACCATTTTCAATCCGCAGTTCGGCGGCGCGATTCCGTTCATGGTGGTGGGGCTGCTCATTGTGCTGCTCATGTATGTTGCGTGGGCGCACAACCAGCGGCGGGCGGCGCTGTTGGTACGGAATGCACAGGCGCTGGGGCTGGAGCCGTTTGATGCCGAGGCGGCAAAACTGCGCGAGCGATATGGGTGGGATGCGGTCCTGGGACTCAACAAGGGCGGGGTGGCGCGCCCGTCGTATCGGGGTGTGGTGCGCGGGGTGCGGGTGGAGGTGCATCAGCATCAGTACACGGTGCATGCGGGAAAAGCGACGTATGCGGTGGTGCACACGATCGGAATCATGCCTGCGCCGCGCTGGTGGCCGAGGACGCTGATCATCAACCGGGGGCTCAAAGGGCTGATTGAGAAGTGGAAAAACAAATCAGAGGTCAGGGTGGAGCATGCAAAGTTCAATAAACTGTTTGACGTGCACGCGGACGATCCGGAGTTTGCGGTGGCGGTGCTGAGTGAGGAGATGCAGACGCACATGGAGCGGCTCAAATCGCCGGCGTCATTTGAGATTCGAGGCGGAGCGATCGTGTGGAAAAGCCGAACGCGACTCACGCCGGAGTCCATCATCCCGTTTGTGGAGAGCGGGATGCGTTTTGCGGAGTTGATTCCGGAAGAGGTGTGGGGCGAGCAGGGTGCCCACGAGACCCACGAAGCGGCGGATCAGCGGGCGCTCTGAATGCGGTCGCGGATTTGTATGGCGGCGTCGGGGGACCAGGAACAGACAAGGACGGCGGCGCGGTCGCGATTGACGGCGAAGGTCCAGACGGGGCAGGCGAGAGTGCCCAAGGGAGCGGGCAGATCGGGCCAGACGACCCAGGAAAGACGTGAGGTGCTGTCGCGCATGACCTGACCGGGGTAAAGGCGCGGCGTGGCGCGCGGTTGAGAGGCCGGCTGCCCCTCCTGAGGCTCGGCTGGCGAATCGGGATTCTGCTCGTTTGGTTTTGGAGTTCGCGGGGCAGGTTCGGGCTGAGTGCGGCGCGAACGCGGGTTGAGCAGTTCAAGGGCACGCTGAATCTGGCCGGTGACGCGGTTGGGATTGGCCGACGGCTTGAGCTGCAGGTAGGCAGAGCAGGCGCCGGGGATGGGGAGGGTGGGCGGGGGGTCGTTGGAGAGCACGAGGAAGGACTCGAAAGAATCGAGCGTGGCGGGCAGGAAGGCACGGGTGGTGCGGCGCCAATCTTGCGTTCTGCGCAGAAAGGCAGGGAGAGCGGAGTCGGACAGGGATGTGGAGTAGGCGTTCAGAGAGCCGTCGACGAAAGCGGAGGGGGAAATGGGGAAAACTGCGACACACGAGCCTGCGGGGACGGGAAAGTCGAGAATTTCAGGCCAGGAATTCTGAGTGAGTTGGGCGTGGGCGATTTTGGCAGAGTCCTCTGAGCGCCGCTGCCAACACACATCGAACTGGGCGTATAGCCCACCTGCGGGAGTTTTGACCCCGGACCAGCGGCCGAGGAGCATCCAATTGTGCGCGTTGTCCAGACGCCAATCGACGAGGATGGGGCGCAGACGTCCATCGGCTGCGAGTTCGGGCAGCAGTGCGCGGAGGCGGTCGAGATTGGCGAACGCTTCGAGGAAAGGGGGAGCGGAGGACTCAGCCAGGGGCGGGAGGGGAGAGCGAAGGAGGGAGACAAGCGACTGGTCCGCGCGCGCGGCGGTGAGGGATTTGCTCCACTGGGAAAGTGTTCCCTGGCCGAAGGCAAGGAGAACCTGATTGGGAAGCAGGGCCCACTCGATGCTCTGGGCGGGCGCCGGTGGAGTGAGGCTGAAGGCGGCGGCCGAGCCGGGGTAGTCGAGGGCTGCGCGCGGGGTGGGGCAACCGGACTCGATGCGGTTGAAGATGGGATCAAGCGCAGCAAGGAACTCGGGCTGGCGGTCGGCGGGAATGTCGACGGCCAGAACCAGGTGAGGGTTTCCGAGGCGGGCGGGAAGCGCTGCACCCTGTTCCGGGTCCACGGCGGGTGAGTAAGTGCACGAGAGCAGGCAAAGCGTCTGGGGGTAGGGCGATGCGGCGAGGTAAGCGAGGGCCGAGTCAGCCAACGTGCGGGAGTCTGCGGAGAGAAGGCTGGACTCGGTCGCCGCGCGAATGAGGAAGGGGAGGGCGGAGAGATTGGCGCGATCGGATTGGGAACTGAAACCGGCGGGGTTGTAATGCAGGTAGAAAAGGGAATCGGGCGGAATGATGGATGCCGGAGGCGCAGCGGCTGCGGCGCGCACTGGAAGCGCGATGCAGAGGAAAGCAAGCAGGAGGCAGGGGGAGGTGAGGCAGAGGATGCGCTGCAGGGAGCGCCGGGCCCGGAGGCGGTAACCGGAAGGAGGACCGGAGGGGGGAGAGGAGTTGGAAAGAGAAGTGCCCAGGAGAGGACTCGAACCTCCAAGGAATTTTACTTCCACCAGCACCTCAAGCTGGCGCGTCTGCCAATTTCGCCACCTGGGCATTGGTGGGGTGAGGAGCGGAGCGGCAAAGCCCGTTCCGCGAAGCGTGAAGTTTAGGTAGGTGGTTTGCGGGCGTCGAGAAGGGGGTTGAGACGGGGTGAGTGCATCAGTTGATCGGAGGGGCAGGGGAATTCTGGCGGGGAGGGACGGGGAGAGAGGGGGGGGTGAGTGGGGCGGGCGGGGACAAGACCGGTTTGCACGAGCGTCATCGTTAGAATCGGCGACATGAACGCAGAAATACTGACGATGAAGCGTGCTGGGGGCGGATTGGGTGTGATGCGCATCGCGTGCATCGCTGTGCTCGTGATGCTGGGGTGGGCCACAGTCAGCGAGTGGATGGGTCGTAGCCATTTCGCATCGGACCGCAGGGGCGGCGGGATTGTGCTGGCCCAGGAAGTGGAGCAGCCGGCCCAATCAGGCGGTGCATCGGCGCCGCCCGGGGCGGAAGCACCGGAAGCGGCACACGCAGAGGCGGGAGCCGGTGGCGGTGTGGCGCACGACGGCGACGGCGGGGGCGGCCACAGCGATCCCTTCCCGGGGATCCTGCTCCTTATTACGGTCGTGATTGCAGCGGCGATGGCGGGGCGATGGATTGCGGAGCGAGTGGGGCAGCCGCCGGTGCTTGGGGAACTGGCCATCGGGGTGCTGCTGGGCAACCTGGGATTGTGGTTCAACATGCCCGAGGCGTTCCTCATCGTGCATCTGGATTCGATCAAGCCGGTGATCGGTGCGGTGATTCACGGGGGACAGACACTGGAGCAGGCGGCGGCGGCCAAGTTCACGGCGGAGGAACTGGCCCCCGGCGGGGTGGGTGAAAGGCTGCTGGCCATCATGCGCAGCGCGGATGGAAGGGGAGGGACGGCTGCGCTGGTCGCGCTCATGGGACTGTGGATCTTCTCAAACCTGGGCGTCGTGCTGCTGCTCTTCATGGTGGGGCTGGAAACGAGTGTGAAGGAGATGCTCGCGGTGGGGGTGCGGGCGACGATGGTCGCGGTCGTGGGTGTGGTGTGTCCGTTCATCATGGGGTATTACGCGGGCATGTGGCTCATGCCCGATGCGGGGCAGGCAGCGCACCTGTTTGTGGGGGCGACGCTGACGGCCACGAGCGTGGGGATCACTGCGCGTGTGTTCAAAGACCTCAATGCCGTGCAGACACGGGAGGCGAAGATCATCCTGGGGGCTGCGGTGATCGATGATGTCCTCGGCCTGATCATCCTGGCGGTCATGGTGGGCATGGTGCGCACATATAAGGTGGAAGTGGGGACAATCGCGACGATCTCAGGCCTGTCCATCGCGTTCCTGGGGCTTGCGATTCTCGTCGGCGACAAGGTCGCGCGGGCGATGGCGGCGGTGTTCAAGCGGGTGGATGCGCGCCACTACCAGCTGCTCTTCCCGCTGGCGCTGTGTTTCGTCATGGCGTATGCGGCCAGCGCGATCGGTCTGGCGGCCATCGTGGGGGCGTTTGCCGCCGGATTGATCATTAACAAGGAAGACCACCACGATGAGAAACACGGCCTGTCCATGGAGCACATGGTGGGGCCGATGGAGAAGTTCTTTGCGCCGGTGTTCTTTGTGCTGGTGGGCATGCAGGTGGATTTGAGCACCTTTGCGGACCCGACGACAATCAAGGTGGGGGGGCTGCTCACGCTCATCGCGGTCATCGGAAAGGTGGTGGCGGGTGTGGCGGCAGGCAAGGGTGTGGACAAGGTGACGGTGGGGATCGGGATGATCCCGCGCGGCGAGGTGGGACTCATTTTCGCCAGTACGGGCAAATCGGTGGGCGTGGTGTCGGATTGGGAGTTCTCGGCGATCGTGGCAACGGTCGCACTAACCACCGTGCTCACGCCGCCTGCGCTGAAATGGGCGCTGGGTAGAAGAGGGTCATAACCGATGGAATCTGCTGCGCACTGGAGGTAGAGCGTGTCGGCGCACCTGCAACCCCCGCACCGTAAGGAAAAGGGAAGCTAAAAGCCTGGAGAGCGTGCTTGGGGGAGGTGAAGGGGCCTCCACTGGTTGTTCATGGTCGTTTCATGGCTGTAACCCATTCTCCTCACGGGGCCATCGAGGTTGTATGGCTGTTTACGACGATGAGGAGTTCTTCATGAAGTCCGGGCAGGTTCAACCTGTGGGCACGGTATGTCTGTGTGTGGCGGCGTGCGGTTTCTACATCGCGCTGGCTCATGGGCAGCAGGGCCGCAAGTCGCAGCCGCCTGCGGAGACTGAGCCGCTGACTGGGAAGGACCTGTACATTCAGCCGGTGGCGGAGCACAAGAATCTTGATCCGCTGGTCGGGTCCTGGGAAGTGACAGGCCAGTGCTGGGCCATGGGTGAGTCCAGTTCGGTGAGCGTGACGGGGGCGGATGAATCGCAGTGGGTGCTGGGTAACCGGTTTGTGCATCACCAGGTGAAGGGAATGAAGGCTGACAAGGCATTCGAGGGCATGGGGATGAGCGGGTATGACACGGTCCGCAAGGAGTATCAGGCCGTGTGGCAGGATACTGAAAGCACGGCGATCCGGATGGAGAAGGGAACGTATGAGCCATCCACCCGGTCGTTCACGTTCACCGGTGAATTCCAGGATGAGAAGGGTCAGACGCTGCAATGCCGGAGGGTCCTGGAGTTACACACCGATGACCATTACATCATGACCACCTACGTGGTGCAGGGTGACATGCCGGAAGTGAAAGTTGCGGAACTGATCTTCACGCGCGCAGGAACGCAACCTGTGCCTGATCGTTGAGGGGTTTGCGCCAGCCCGGGCGCTGCCTGAATGGAAACCACCCGAAAACGCAGTCAGCCGATGCCATGCCCGAAGGTGACCAGAGTTCCTCCTCGCTGCACCGTTCGCTGGGGCTTTCCGCGCTTCTCTTTTATGGGGTGGGGACGATCATCGGTGCGGGCATCTACTCGGTCATCGGGATCGCGGCGGGCGAGGCGGGGCTGGGCTCTGGCTGAGTTTTGCGCTGGCAGGCTTGACGGGAGCGCTGAGCGCGTTGTCATATGCGGAACTGTCGGCCGCACTCCCCCGCATCGGATCCGAATACCTGTACCTCCGAAAAGCGTTTCCGAACCTGGAGTGGCTGTCGTTCACCACCGGATTCATCGTCACCCTGGCGGGGATCGCGACCGCGGCGACGGTGGCCCTGGCGTTCGCGGGATATAGCGCGCAGTTCCTGCCGATGCCTGCATGGAGCGCTGCACTGGGGCTCCTGGGCGCGTGCACGTGTCTGAACATCGCGGGCATCCGTCAGGCGACGTGGATCAATATCGTGTTCACCTCCATCGAGGCGTTGGGCCTCGTAATGGTCATCGCAGCCGGACTGATGGCCGTGGGGGGCGAAGGAGGCGGGCAAGGGGGCGGAGGCGTCGAGGGAGGGCGAGGCGGGGAAGTTGCGGAGGGAGAGGGAGGGGCGTTGCCCAGCGCGGGGGTGTTGGCCGCTGCATCGCTGATTTTCTTTGTGTACACGGGATTCGAGGGGCTCGTCAATCTCGCGGAGGAATGCAAAAGGCCTGAGCGCGACCTGCCGCGGGCGATTCTGCTGAGCCTGGGGGTGACGACAGTGCTCTACACGCTGGTCGCGGTTGCGGTTGTGGCTCTCGCGGAGCCGGAGGAACTCGCCGACAGCAAGTCTCCGCTGGCGCTGGCTGCGGGAAAAGCATCGTCGAAGTTGGCCGGAGCGATTTCGTGGATCGCGATGTGTGCGATGGCCAATACGGCCCTGATCACGTCGCTCACTGTGAGCCGCCTGCTGCTGGGGATGGCGCGCGACGGCATGCTCCCGCGCGCTCTGGCGGTTACGGCGGCCAAGCGCAAGACTCCCTGGGTCGCCGCGCTGGTCATTTTCGCGGCGGCGGCGGCGATGCTGCCGTTGGGTTCAGTTGAGTTGGTGGCCAGCGTTTCCTCTTTGGCGACGCTGCTGGCGTTTGTGACGGTCAACGTGGCGCTCATCGTGATCCGTCGCAAGGAGCCAGATTTGCTGCGACCATTCAGGGTTCCCCTTGCGGTTCGCGGCGTGCCAATTCCCAGCGTGTTGGCCATCGTGGCGGCCTGCATGTTGGGGATGCGATTTTCCACGGCCACATATCTCGTGGCGGGGTGTACGGTCGTGGCGGGGCTTGGCCTGTATGGGATCCTCCGAAGGCGCCCCCGGGGTTTTCGCAGACTGCAAGGCGAGGCGCCCTGACATCGCTCTCAACATCGACCACCAGGCGATTGGGCAGGCTTGTGCCCACACAGAACCGGAGATGGGGGCGGGTGGGATTTCTAGCTCTGCATTGTCGGGAGCGGGGAATCGAATCGAGCGTAGCGGCAAAGCAAGCGCAGCAAGGGCGTTGCGCGGCAATGACTTGTGACAATGTGCGCAATTGGTGTGCCTGATTTCCCCCCACGCAGCGCATGGGGTGGTGGCGTGTGCCAGTTTGTGTCCGATCTTTCAGGACCCATGTACCACCACTCATGACCACAAGGAGAGTTCCCATGCGTACCGGATCGATGAAGCAGAACCTGATGGCGCTGATGGACACCACGAACCTGTCGCAGATGAATCTGCCCGGCCGTGGAGGGCGTCGTCGCGCGCAGCGCGCTGCGGTGGCGTGCGGAACCTGCGTGTTTCTACTGTCGGCCGCGCTGGTCCAGGCGGCTCCGCCGACTTTTGCGGATACGAACGGCGATGGGTACGGCGATGTGCTCGTGGGGCTGAAGTTCGAGGAGCAGGGGGCGGCCCCGGGCAACTCGGGCGCGCTGCAGGTCTTTTTCGGCGGAGCGTTGGGCGTAACGGCGAGCACGGATCAACTCTGGTCGCAGAATTCGACGAGCATGCTGGATTCCTGCGAACTGGAGGATTTCTTCGGGGCGGCGGTGGCCTCGGGCGACTTTGATGGTGATGGATACGCCGATGCCATCATCGGCATTCCTTATGAAAACATCAGCGCTGCCAATGCGGGCGCGGTCTCGGTGATGTACGGTTCAGCCGCGGGTCTTTCGGCGTCCCGCGACCAGTTCATCAGCCAGAATACGACGGGCATTGATGATGCAAGTGAGAAGGATGACTGGTTCGGCAACGCGCTGGTGTGCGGCGACTTCGACGGCGATGGGTACGACGATGCGGCCATCGGCATCGACAACGAGAAGGTGGGGACTGCGGCCGGCGCCGGCGCAGTGCAGATGATCTATGGGACAAGTACGGGACTGAGCGCCACCGGCGACCAGTGGATCACCCAGAACACCAACGGAATTCTCGACAGTGCGGAAGCGGATGATTCATTCGGCTACGCACTTGCGGCGGGTGATTTCGACGGGGATGGGTTTGAGGACCTAGCGGTTGGCGTGGTGGCGGAGGATGTGGGGGCGCTCACGGCGGCGGGTGCGGTGAACGTGATCTACGGCACTTCGGCGGGCTTGGCGGCGACCGGGAACCAGTACTGGACGCAGGACTCTTCAGGCATCGCCGGCAGTGCGGAAAGCGTGGACTACTTCGGCTGGTCGGTCACGGCCGGCGACTTCAACGGCGATGGGTACTGCGACCTGGCAGTGGGCGTGCCGTATGAGGATGTGGGGGCGGCGGCCAACGCGGGCGCGGTCAACGTGATCTACGGATCGGCGAGCGGACTGACTTCTTCGGGCAACCAGTTGTGGACGCAGGACTCGACGGGGATCAACGGGACCGCGGAAACGGATGACCATTTCGGCTATCGTGTGGTTGCGGGCGATTTCGACGGCGACGGGTATGTAGATCTGGCCATCGATGTGCTCGATGAGGCGGTCGGTGCGCTGGCCAGTGCGGGCGGAGTGAACATCATCTACGGATCGGCGGCAGGTCTGTCTTCGGCGCGCCAGCAACTCTGGACGCAGGATGCCAGCGGGGTGCAGGAGACGGCGGAAGCATTCGATCGCTTCGGCAACGGGATCGCGGTCGTGGATGTGAACGGTGACGGGCAGGACGACCTTATCGTCGGCGCATCGGGCGAAACGGTGAACGGAGTACAGAGCGCCGGGGCATTTCATGTCCTCCTGGGCGGCGACGGCGGGCTCACTTCCACCGGCAACCAGTACATCACGCAGGACACGACCGGTGTGGAGGATTCGTGCGAAAACGTGGACTATTTCGGCACGGTCATGGGCACACGCTAAGTGCGCAGGACCGCGACACGACCGGCAACATCCACTTCTCTGCGGTCAGCGCGGAAACGCGCTGGCCGCGTTTAATTGAAAACCCCTTTGTCCCCGCAGCATTGTTCGCTGCCTGGTCGGCGCCCTTCTAGACCCCGGACTTCGTCAACCGGCGGTACTTGATGCGGTGGGGTTGATCGGCATCGACGCCGAGGCGTTCCTTGCGGGCGCGCTCATAAGAGGAGTAATCCCCTTCGAACCAGACGACTTTGCTGTCGCCTTCGAAGGCGAGGATGTGGGTGGCCAGGCGATCCAGGAAGTAGCGGTCGTGGGTGATGACGACGGCGCAGCCGGCGAACCCCCCGATTCCCTCTTCCAGGGCCCGCATGGTGTTCACATCGAGGTCGTTGGTGGGCTCGTCGAAGAGGATGACGTTTGCGCCGCTCTTGAGCATGCGGGCCAGGTGCACACGGTTGCGTTCTCCGCCTGAGAGGACGCCGACTTTTTTCTGCTGGTCGGTTCCGGTGAAGCCGAAGCGGGAGACGTAGGCACGGGAGTTGAGGGTGACAGCGCCCAACTTCATCTCCTCCGCTCCATCGGAGATGGACTGCCAGACAGACTGATCATCGGGAAGCGTTTCGCGCGACTGCTCGGCGTAGGCGAGTTTGACGGAGGGGCCGAGGGTGAAGGAGCCCGAGTCGGGCTTCTCCTGTCCGGTGATCATGCGGAAGAGCGTGGTTTTGCCCGCACCGTTGGGGCCGATGACGCCGACGATGCCGCCGGGCGGGAGGGAGAAGGAGAGGTCATCGATCAGGAGGTTGTCGCCGTAAGCCTTGGAGATTCCCTTGGCTTCGATGACCTGCGTGCCCAGGCGCGGTCCCGGCGGGATGAAGATTTCGATTTCGGCGGCCTGTTTCTGCTGTTCCTGCGAGAGCATGGATTCGTACGCGCGGATGCGGGCCTTGCTCTTGGATTGGCGGGCCTGAGGGCTCTGGCGAATCCATTCGAGTTCGCGGGCCATGGCCTTGGCGCGGTTGGAGGCTGATTTCTCCTCGCGGCGGAGGCGTTCTTCTTTTTGCTCCAGCCAGGAAGAGTAATTGCCCTTCCAGGGGATGCCTTGGCCGCGGTCGAGTTCGAGAATCCAGCCGGCGACGTTGTCGAGGAAGTAGCGGTCGTGGGTGACGGCGATGACGGTGCCTTCGTAGCGCTGGAGATGCTGCTCAAGCCAGCCGACAGACTCGGCGTCGAGGTGATTGGTGGGTTCATCGAGAAGCAGAACGTCGGGCTTTTGGAGAAGGAGGCGACAAAGGGCGACGCGGCGTTTCTCACCACCGGAGAGATTGGCGACGTTGGAATCGGCGGGCGGACAGCGGAGTGCATCCATGGCCATTTCGAGATGGGCATCGAGTTCCCACGCGCCGGCGGCCTCGAGTTTCTCCTGCACCTCGCCTTGGCGGGTAAGGAGCTTGTCCATCTCATCGGGACTCAGGTCGGAGCCGAACTTGTCATTGATGCGGTCGTACTCGGCGAGGAGGTCGATGATGGGCTGAACGCCCTGCTCGACGACCTGCCGGACGGTAAGAGCGGGATCGAGTTGAGGTTCCTGGGGGAGGAAGCCGACGGTGTAGCCGGGAGAGATTTCAATCTTGCCTTCGTAGTCCTTGTCGATGCCGGCGAGGATGCGCAGGAGGGTAGATTTACCTGAGCCGTTGAGGCCGAGGACGCCGATTTTCGCGCCGTAGTAGTACCCGAGGTAGATGTCCTTAAGAATGATTTTCTTCTCGATGGTGCGGCTGACGCCGATCATGGAGTAAATGACTTTGTCGGGTGGTGGTGTGGCCATGGGTGTCCGGGTGGTGATGTAGGTTGCCGTTGTGGGTACGAAGAAAGCCCACCCATGGTTGTGGGGTGGGCTTTGAGTGTCAGGAATCCGAGGCTTAATTACCCCTTTGGTCCGGCGGCTTTGACGGCTTCTGAGAGGTCGAACTTGGCGGCATTGGCGCGGAAACTGGCGGCGAGTTCCTTGGCCTTGGCGTCGTAGGCGGACTTGTCCTTCCAGGTATTGCGCGGGGTGAGGACCTCGGAGGGGACGCCCGGGACGGAATCGGGGAGAGAGAGGCCAAAAATGGGATCGGCGGTGAATTTCGCTTTGCGGAGGGAGCCGTCGAGGATCGCGGTGACCATGGCGCGGGTATACGCGAGCTTGAAGCGTGAACCCACGCCATAGGGGCCACCCGACCAGCCGGTGTTGAGCAGCCAGACATCAGAACCGTGTTTGTCGATCTTGGCGGCAAGCATGTCGGCATAGACCTTGGGCGGGCGAGGGAGGAATGGGCCGCCGAAGCAGGGGCTGAAATTGGGCTGAGGCTCAGTGACACCCGCCTCGGTGCCGGCGAGTTTGGAGGTATATCCGTTGACAAAGTAATACATCGCCTGCTCGCGCGAGAGGCGCGCGACAGGGGGGAGGACGCCGAAGGCGTCGGCGGTAAGGAAAATGACGTTCTTTGGGTGGCCGCCGAGCGAAGGGATCTGGGCGTTGTCAATGAAGTCGACGGGGTAGGTGACGCGAGTGTTCTCGGTGTACTTGGCGCTGTCGTAGTCGGGCTCGCGGCGATCATTGAGGACGACGTTTTCGAGGACGGAGCCGAACCGAATGGCGTTCCAGATTTCGGGTTCGCCGGTGCGGGATAGTTTGATGCACTTGGCGTAGCAGCCGCCTTCGAAGTTGAAGACGCCGTCATCGGACCAGCCGTGCTCATCATCCCCTATGAGGGCGCGATTGGGATCGGCGGAGAGGGTGGTTTTGCCGGTGCCGGAGAGGCCGAAGAAGAGAGCGACGTCGTTGTGATTGGACTTGTGGGCGTTGGCCGAGCAGTGCATCGGGAAGACGCCCTTGTCGGGCATGTCGAAGTTCATCGCGTAGAAGATGCTCTTCTTGATCTCGCCGGCGTAGTGCGTGCCGAAGATGATGACGGTCTTCTTTTCGAGTGACTGGAGGATGCCGATGGGGCTGTTCAGGCCGAGGGACTTCCAGTCATCCACTTTCATTTCGCAGACGTTGATGATGGTCCAGTCGGGGGTGAAGGAGGCAAGTTCGGAGGGCTGCGGGCGGATGAAGAGAGTGCGGGCGAAGAGGTTGTGCCAGGCTTTCTCGGTGAGGACGCGGACGGAGAGACGGTATTTGGGGTCGGCGCCGGCGTAGCCGCGGAACTCGAAGATGTCGGGGCGTGCGCCGAGATGAGCCACAGCGCGGGAGAGAAGGGTGTCGAAGGACTGGGGGGAGATGCCCTGATTGACCGAGCCCCACCAGATCTTGGAGTGGATGGCGGGGGAGTCTTCGAGCCACTTGTCCTTGGGGGATCGGCCGGCGCGTGCGCCGGTGTTGCAGTTGAGAGCGCCGTTGGAGGAGAGGACGCCCTCGCCACGTTTGATGGCCAGCTCAATCAGGAGAGCCGGCGGGAGGTCGGAGTGAACGCGGGTAGTTTGAGGGATGATGATGGAACGGGTGGTGGGTGCGGACATGATGGCGTGAACTCTCTTGCCCATTTGGAAACCGCGCCCTCATGGCGGAGGCGGCGGCGCGGGCCAGCGGTAGAGGGTGAACTAGGAAGAGATGGACGAGCACCACGTGCCCCTCGACAGCAGCGCGATGCCCGCTCCCGCCCGACAGCGGACGGATCGGCGAATCTGAAAGCGAGAAGGATAGGTGGGCAGACCGGGTGGAGGGGAAAGCAGGGCGGTGGGCAGGCTGGGGAGCATTTGGGGGAGCCATTTGGCTACGATGTCAATCCGGCACGCCCGGCCGAAGGCGGCGCGGGATGAGTCGGTCCCAGCAGTAACATGCATTCCCATCAGTTTACGAGGTGTTTTTCATGCGCGTGAGTCTTCCCTTATCGAGGCGGATGCTGGCGGCCGGGACCCTGGCGACGGTGTGGCTGGGCGGAAGCACGGCGATGGCGCAGAAAGAGTTGGCGGCGCTCAATGCGCCGATTCAACGGGTTTCGGGCGACAACCGCTCATACACCGTTTATTTCCAGGCGTGGAATCTGATGAATATTTCAGATCCGCGGACACCGGCGCACGACGCGGTGCTGACACCGGGGACAAAGCGCTATACGGACATACTCGCGTGGGCCGGGGAAGCGGCGCAGCAGGCGGCTGTGAAGGCGATTTTGGAGCGGGGGCCAGGCGGAGTGAACGCGACGGAGCGGAAGTCGTTCGGACTGCCGTACGGAACGAAGGATGTCCAAGGGGTGACGGGCGATATGGCGGCGGCGGACTTCGTGGTCTATGTGGAGGGAGAAAGGCTGTGGGCCCCGGAGTTCGCGTATTTCGCAGCGTTTGATGACGTGGCGAGCCTGCTGCACGCCGAGGCGTATCGACGTGCGGAGGCCAAGGAGTACGAAGGCGCGATTGCTGCCCTCATTGGTTCTTGTCGGATGTACCGCCAGATGTGTGATCGTGCATATTTTGCGGAGGTGGAACGGGGGTTTGCGCGTCTGTCGGATCGGGCGGCGGATGTCAGGGCGTTCATGTGGTATTTCCGGGACGCGCTAAGCATCGACCAGTTCAAGACCATCGCGCTGGAACTGGCGCGGCTGGATGTGGACTTGATCGGGCTGCCGACGGCGGAGCGAATCGGAGGCGAGCAGTTGGTCGAGCAGCTGTACGGTGCGGACAATCGGCCGAAGAACGAGCCTTTTGCGCGAACGATGGCTGCGCTGGAGGCGCAGAAGGATCCGCTGGCGCAGTTTGAACGCGCGGCGGTGTGGAACATGATCGTGGACAAGCAGGCGGCGAAGGATGAAGCGCGAGCGAAAGTGATCGCGCTCAGCGACGACTGGAATCGGCGTTGGAGACTGCGCCCGTACGATCCGCAACTGGCCACGCTGCGAACAGAATTCGAGAAGACGGACCCGGTGTCGTTCGCTTTGCCGCTGGCAGTACTCACGCAGCCGCAGGAACTCTTCGAGGCGAGGTTTTACCTGCGTGCTCAGTTGAACGGCTCGGTGACATCCGCCGGCTTGTGCGCCTGGCAGAAGCGGGAGAACGGGAAGCTTGTAGAGGGAGAGAAGGCGATGGGGGCACCTCAGCGGCTGTCACAAATTCAGCCGATCTTCGTGGAAGAGGAGGCGAGCATGACGGACCCCTACGACATCAATTACCGCGCGATGCGCTACACGATCATCCGGAAAACGGATAAGGACTTGGCGTGGCAGCCCTATGACGTGGTGCTGGAACATCGCACCGTGCAGATTCCCGAAGGCTGGCCGTTCCTGTACTCGGTGGGGCCAGACCGTTTTGATGAAAGCGGCAAGCGTCAGTTGCAAATGTCCGGCGGGGACTTTGTGACGGCGCGGGGCGATCTTATTTTCTGGCCACCAGTTGAACTGTTGAAGTAAAACCGCGTTTCGCGACGAGAGACGCCCGATAACTCTTTTTTATTAATAAACTGAATAAACAGATCGTTTTATCCAACAATTAGCCTAAGCTTGCCGAAGCAGGAATGGTGCGGGGGCTTACGTTTGGAGTTGCCCATGATGATCTCGTCGACAGTTGAGTACGCATTGCGCCTGATGGCGGTCCTGACCGCGCGGCAAAATGGATGGGTGACGGGTGCAGAGCTTGCGGGGGCGAGCAGGGTGCCGGCGGAGTATGCGCTGAAAATCCTGCACATCCTGGGGCGGTCAAACCTAATCGAGTCGCAGCGGGGGCGGAAGGGCGGATACCGCCTGAGGTGTGATCCGAACCGGACGACTGTTTTGGAAGTGGTTCGGGCAGTGGAGCCGATGCACCGCATCACGACGTGCCCGCTGGGCGATCCGGCGCACGAGGGTGGGCTGTGCCCCATGCATGAGTGCATTGACTCGACAATTGGGTATCTCGAGACGCTGTTTGGACGGACGACACTCCGCGAACTTGTGGCAGCGAAAAACCCGCCCGCGGCCGCGTCGGTCGGGACAGACTTCTGCGGCGGGCTATGCGCGGGAGGAGTCTGCGATAGGCGGGAGCAGACCGAATACGGCGACGCATTGCAGGTGGGCGCAAACTTCCGGCCGGGCGAGCCGCATTGAGCAATGCGCAGCATGGGGCGGATATGACGTCGTGCTTGAAACAGCGCAGATGAAAATCAGACCAAAGCGTCGGGTATGAGCAATTGAACGAGGTGTGAAGTGGCGGGCTCGGCGGCACCAAGAATTCGGATTCTCACAATGATTGAGGGGAAGGCGCATCGGTATGAGGCGCTGCGGTATGCGGCCCAGGCTTTGACGCTCGGGGTATTGCTGGGCGTGCCGATGACGGGATTGGCGCGAGTGGATCTATTTTCGGGTGGGCATGCTGTGCTGTTTCGCACCGCAACTTGGCGGGAAGGGCTGGCGGGAGTGATTGTCGGAATCGCAGCCTGTTATGTGGTGACATTTGCAGTGAACGCAGTGTTTGGGAGGTTGTTTTGCGGGTGGGGCTGCCCAGTGGGGTTTCTGAACCGGCTGGCGGATGTGGCCGACGTTTCGCATGACGCGAAAAAGGTGCGGTGGTGGCGGAGGATGCGCGACTGGGTCGGTCCTTATGGGCACTCTCTCCTGCTGACCTTTACATGCCTGTGCTGGTGGACGAACCCGATGGCGCTGCTCGCGATCGGCAGGCCCGCTGCACTGGGGTTCGCATGGGGGTTCGTATTGGTGGGGACCGGAGCGCTGGCGTGGCTCGGGGTGAGATCGCGGTGGGCTTTCTGCATGAAGGCCTGTCCGGTGGGGCTGTACTACTCGTTCGTGGCGCCCAACGAGCGTTTCGGAATTCAGTTTGCTCCGCGCACGGCGGATGGAAGTGCCGAGGCGTGTCTGCACTGCCAGGCTTGCGTGAAGTCGTGCCCGGTGCTGCTTGACCCCATGCACCTTGCGCAGGGGATCGGCGCGCGCGGGGGTATGTCAATTGCAGACGTTCCGGGAGGCAATCACTGCCTGAAGTGCGGGGACTGCGTGCAGGCATGCGAGTTCATGATTGAGAAGTCGGCCGCTCGGCGGGGGATCAGGGAGGTGCCGCTTTGGTTGGGAGCACCCCGGAAGAAAGGGCCGGATGGAGACGGCGCGGGAGTGAACGAGCAAGTCACCAGAATTATCTGATATACTTGTCGTCTTATCTTGACAGAGTTGCTGGAAGGCATAGAACTTGGGGATTCACGGCTCCGTGAATCAGTCGAATGGGCCAGAGCGACGCAGTGAGAAGCGAGCGAGGCGGCTTATGCAGCAACGTGCCGAACTGGTGAAACAGTTAGAGCACCACACCGCGGAAGCGGCGCGGATCCGGACGATTCTCGAGCGAACTCCGGAAGAAGACTGGCGGCCGGCGGGGTTTTACATGATGTATCACCTGACGGCGGGCGCCATCCTTGGATGTCTGGCCGCGGGCGTCAGCCTGATGTGGAACGTGATGGGCGCGACCCTTCTGCTGCCGCAGAAGCCGGCGCTATACCTGATTCAGGTGTACCTGACATTCGGGCTTGGCGAAAGGGCGCTGACGCTGGAGCCCGGGCAGGCGTCGGGTTTCCTGTATTTTGTGGGATGTCTGCTGTACATCGCGACCGGCGGGTTTTACGGGATCATCCTCCAGCTGGTGCTCCAGGGCGCTTTGCCGGGCAAGTCGTGGGCGCAGCGCGGCATCGCCAGCGTCGTATTTGGGGTGCTGTTGTGGGTGTTCAATTTCTACGTCGTGCTGCCGGTGCTGCAGCCGATGCTGTTTGGCGGGAACTGGATTTTTGAGTTGACCCCGTGGTACGTGGGCGCTTCGACGCACCTCATCTTTGCCATGGCGTTCTTCCTGATGAGCACGTGGGGACGATTTGAGAACCCCGGCGCGACCAGATCAGGCAATCAGGTGACGGCGCCATGAGAAAGCCGGAGGTAATGGCCATGCGACGGTTGGAGGATCAGGTGAACAGCGGACGCAGCATTCGAGTGCGAACGTCGGGATGGGTGATAGCGGTCGGAACATTGGCGTGTGTACTGGGATGGGGATGCACCCTCGACAGTCGGAAACCAACCGAAACGGTCGCGACGGCAGCAGATTTGCCGGTGGCGATCAAGGCGGCGGTGGATGGCAGCACACAATTGCAAGAAGGATTCGCCGTGTACTCGCGTAATTGCGTGGGGTGTCACGGCGTGAACGGGGACGGCATGGGGCCGGCGGCGGAGAGGCTGACGATCAAGCCGCGCGACTTTACAAAAGGGATTTTCAAGTTTCGGTCGACGCCGAATCTGCAGTTGCCGCTAGACGAGGACCTGAAGCGGACGATCAAGCAAGGGTTGCCTGGGTCGTCGATGCCGGCGTTTGAGCTGCTGCCGCCGCGGGAAGTCGACGCATTGCTGGCCTTTCTGAAGTTGTATTCGCCGAAGTGGAGTGATCCGACGCTCGCGCCGCAGCGGGTTCTCTTGCCCACGACGACGCCTGCGAACCTGATGACAAGAGAGCGCGTGTTGCGCGGGCGATTTGCGTATGTGGCGATGGGATGCCAGAACTGCCATGGAATGAGCGGGCGCGGCGACGGACCGTCTGCGGCGACTCTGCGCGACGACTGGGACCGGGTCGTGCGCCCATACAACTTTCACAACGGGACACCCAAGGGCGGCGGTACGCCGATGGACGTGTATCGCACGTTCCACACGGGCGTAAATCCCATGCCGATGTACCAGGCTGACACGCTCGGGTTGGTGACGCGGGATGCGAAAGAGTCGACCTTCAAGCGGTTCGTCGCCCAGGAGCAGGCGGAACTGGCGGCGGCGGTGGATGCGCTGCCGACGCGTGCCGAAGTGGAAGGGTGGCGGGCGAAGAACCCCGCGAAATACGACAACTACTCGAACGAGCGGGCGTGGGATTTGGTGGCGTACACGTTCTGGCTGCGGGAGAAAGCCCGGCCGGCCCGCGCAGCGATCTGGCCCGAGGGGGTCACGCTGGACGAGCGTGGGATGGTTGAGCCGCACGGTCCGCTGAGCGGCGGCGCTGGGAAGTAGTCAGCCAGAGGCGGCGGGTATGTGACCCAGGCGGAATGGACTCGAATCGGAAGGTGCAGGCAATCCCGTGACACAGGTAGCAACAAGCGTGAGTCCGGTAGTTCAGACGGCTTCGGGTAAGGAGAAGCCGCTCGTGGATGTGACCGTGGTGAAGTGGCACATCCTTGCCGCGGTGGGCTGGATCGGCATAAGCATGCTGGCCGGCCTGATCTACTCCTTTGTCTTCCTGCGGATGTATCCTCATGAAGGAGTGGAACTGCTGAGCCCCGGGCGGGTGCGGATGCTGCACACAAACGGGATCGCGTATGGGTTCCTGTTCAACGCGTTCCTGGCGATGCTGTATTGGGTGGTCCCCAGATTGACGGGCCAGCCAGTGCTGGATCACTTGTTTGCAAAAGTGATTTTCGCGGTGTGGAACCTGATAGTGGCGATGACAGCGATCGGAATTCTCACCGGCAGGGCGCAGGGGATCGAGTGGGGTGAGACGCCGCTGGTGGTGGATCACCTTGTGGTGGTTGGTGCGACGCTGGTGGCGATTCAGTTCTGTTGGTCGATCATGCGGGCAAAGGAAAAGTCGCTGTATGTGACGCTGTGGTACTTCTCCGCGGCGTTTATCTGGACCGCCCTCACTTACATCATGGGCAACTACCTGCCGCAGTACTACACCCCTGGAGCGGGAGCGGGGGCGATCCTGGGGCTGTACATCCACGATCTGGTCGGGCTGTTCGTGACGCCGATGGGTTGGGGGATGATGTACTTCTTCGTGCCCGTGATTCTCAAGAAGCCGATCTACTCGCACGCCATTTCGCTGATCGGGTTCTGGGGACTGGCGTTCTTCTATCCCCTAAACGGCGTACACCACTTCCTGTGGTCGTCGATTCCGATGTTCGCGCAATATGGTGCGGTGGTCTCGACAATCGCGGTGGAAATCGTGGTGACGACGGTCGTGGTCAACTTCTTCCTGACGATGCGCGGAGACTGGGGCAAGATGCGGACGCACATGGCGATCCGATGGTTCATGATCGGAGCAATCAATTATTTCGTGACATGTCTGCAGTGCGCATTCCAGACGACGTTGACGATGCAGAAACTGATCCATTTCACGGACTGGGTGGTGGGGCACGCTCATCTGGTGATGTTCGGAGTGTTCTCATTCTGGATTGCCGGGATGATCGACCACTTGTGGCCGAAGTTGACGGGCAGGGAATGGTGGTCGGAGCGGCTGCGTGAATGGCACTTCTGGACGTGGGCGCTGGGACTGTGGTTCATGTTCCTGGATCTCACGGTCGCGGGGCTGATGCAGGGCTTCGTTTGGAACGGTCTGCGACCGTGGGAGGAGTCCATCCGCGACTCGATGCCCTTCTGGATTGCGCGGAGCATCGCGGGCGTGATCATCATCGCCGGATTCGTCTTCTGGATCACCAACATCGTGATGACGCTCGTGAGCGCAAGGAAGCACGACGACGAAGACTACGGAGCGCAATTGGCCGGCGCGTGAAAGCGGTCTACAGAGACAGCGCACCATGAAGTGCGCCAAATCGGAGAGCATGCATGGAAAGGTTCGGATTCATATTTCTGGTCGCAGGCGGCATTTTCTTCGCGATCTCATTCATCATCATGGGCGCGCTGCCAATCGTGCAGTACAGTGACCTGAAGGTGGTGACACTGGAGCAGATCACGCGGGATATTCCCTACCAGTTTCAGGAATTGGCGCGCGACTATCCGGCGGAATTTGAGGCCGCATACGGCACCAAGGAGGCGAATGCCGTGGCTTTTGCGGACGCGCTGACGACAGGGCGCGAGGTGTACATCGGCGAAGCGTGCTGGCACTGCCACTCTCAGCAGATCCGGCGCATCGATCCCAACACGGGTGAGGAAGTCGGGCATGACATTTCGCGCTGGGCCGGGGACACCGGCCTCGAGTCGCAGGCGGAGGAGTACTTCAACGACCTCAACTACCCGCCCATGCTGGGAACACGGCGCGTAGGTCCCGATCTGATGCGAGAATCGGATCGGCACACGAACGACTGGCATCTGGCCCACATGTGGAACCCCATTGAGACTTCGCCGTACAGCGTGATGCCGAGATATACGTGGTTCTTCGATGACGACAAAGGCCTCAAGCCAAACAAGCGGGCCCTGTCGATTGTGGCGTATATGCAGTGGCTGGGATCATGGCACACGCAGTTTGCACCCAGTAAAGCGGCGGACCTGCCGCAGATTGAATTTGATGAGGCCTGGTATCCCCCCGAGCCGGCCCACGCGGCTCCCGAAGAGGAAGGACCGGCGGAAGAGGATCCGTATTGAGCTTAAGTGCGGACAGTTGGCTGAGAACAGAGAAAGGATGTTGCAGCATGCGATGTGATCCGACCGAGCTACCCCCATCTGTTCCCGCGTCACCAGTACGTCGGGCTGCGCAGCGCATTCCGCTCTGGGTATTGATCTTCAGCGTGATGACGATCGCGCTGTCCGGCGGAGGATTCGTCTTCAAGCTGGTGGAGTTTGTACGCGCGTACGGGGTGGGCGGGGAAGTGGACTTCGCGATCGTGCCGGTCGCGTGCTATCTGGCAGTGGCGCTGGGCTACCTGTGCATCTTTCTCTGGGCATTCACGCGGGGGATGTTCCGCGATGTGGAGCGCCCGAAGTTCCGGATGCTCGAGCTGCAGGCGGAGATCGATGCGCGCGACGAATGGGTGGAGTTTGACGGACTGGCCGGCGGGCGAAGGCCGAGGCACGAGAAGCAAGGGAAGGGACGCGCATGAAGACATTTCGCAGGCATCCGAGCCATACCTACCAGGGATACAGGTTTCCCTGGTACATCGCGCTGCTCTGGATTTCGTTCTTCACGTTTATGGTGTGGTATCTGATTCACTTCCTGCTGCTTCGGCCCGGGGCGTGACGGGCCCTATCGTGAGCGCGAGGAAAGCGGATGAGTCAGGCGGACACACAACGACGGGCGCATGGGCGAAATGTGTGTGCGCATTGCGGACTGCCGGTTTCGGGGTCGGCGGAGGCAGCGCATGCAGGGGAGACGTTCTGTTGTTTCGGATGCAGGCTGGTGCATTCGGTTCGGCCCCAAGGCGACAGCGCTGAGGAGGCTCCGGTCAGCCGGGCGCTGCTGCGAGTTGGGCTGGGGGCATTTTTGGCGATGAACGTGATGGCGTTTTCGCTGTCGTTCTACGGCATGGAGTTGTATGGGCCGGAGCGCCAGGCTCAGGCGTTATCTGCGGGGGATCGGGCGCTGGCGGAGATGTTCACGTGGCTCCTTCTCCTTCTGACCACCTGTGTGATGCTGCTGCTGGGGGTGCCGATGGCCGCGGATGCCGTGGCGCACCTGCGACGGGGGCGCATGGCGATGTCGACGCTCATCGTGGTGGCGGCCAGCGCGGCCTATGGCGTGAGCGTGCTCAGTACGGTGTGCGGCCAGGGGCCGGTGTATTTCGATTCAGCGTGCATGGTGCTGCTGCTCGTGACGATTGGGCAGTATCTCGAAGGATCAGTCAAGGCGCGCGCGCTTGGACTGGCGGGAAAGCGGCTGGCGGACCTTCCGGCTCGCGCGACTGTCGAGAACGGGTGCGGTTCGCTGCGGGAAGTGGCCATTGAGGACGTCAGGGAGGGAGAAACGGTGTACGTGCGTGCGGGAGAGAGCGTGCCCGTGGATGGTGCGGTTACGGACGGGCAAGGGTCAGTGGACGAAGCAACGCTGACAGGCGAGGCGATGCCCCGGTTGGTGCGCCCAGGCGAGCGGATTTGGGCGGGAACAACTCTGCGTGAGGGATTTGTGCGCGTGCAGGCGATGGCGTGTGGAGAGGATCGGCGCGTGGCGCAGATGATGCGGATGCTGGCGGACATGATGAGCGCCGGCGGCGGGCTGAAATTTCAACGGACAGCGGACCGCCTGGCGAGCGTCTTTGTGCCGGGGACAATCGTCATTGCGCTGGCGGTGGCAGGGTGGGCGTGGCGGAGTGAGGGCGACGTGGCGGAGGCGCTGTCGCGAGCGCTGTCGGTGACGCTGATCGCCTGTCCGTGTGCGCTGGGGCTGACGGCGCCACTGATTACGTGGCATGCGGCCAAGCGCCTGGCTGGACGAGGGATCATCCTGCGCAGCGGGGCTGCGCTGGAAGCGGCGGGCGAAATGAAGGTCATCGCGTTTGACAAGACCGGCACGCTCACGAGCGGCGATTTTCGGGTCGTGGATGTGGAGGTTCGTTCCCCGGAAATGAACAAGGACGAGGTCCTGCGGTTTGCGGCGGGCCTGGAGGCGGGGAGCGATCATCCGATCGCGCGGGCAATTCGTTCGGCTGTTGCCAGTCCCGCGACAGCCCAGCGGTTAGAGCCGATTCCCGGCATGGGGGTGCGCGGGATAATCGACGGCGAGGCATGGACCGTGGGCCGGGCGGGAACGGTCGCGGGTTCAGAGCGTGGGAACGCAACGACCGCAGGGCATGAAGTGTTCCTGTGGCGCGATGCACAGGTTGCAGCGTCACTGCTCATGAGTGAGGCTGAGCGCCCGGGCGCAGAAGTGGCGCTGGAACGGCTCCGCGGGATGGGAATTTCGATGAACGTCCTCACAGGAGACAATTCGTCGGCGGCGGTGGAGGTGTGCCGGCGCCTTGGTTTGGATGCGAAGACGGGCCTCCTGCCCGATGAGAAGCGCGCGGCGGTGGCGGGGATGAGGGCACGGGGCATGAGTGCGGTGGGATTTGTCGGCGACGGCGTGAACGATGCGCTGGCCCTGGCGGAGGCAGATGTCGGCATCGCGATGGCGGGGGCGAGCGATCTTTCGCGATCGTCGGGCGGCGTGCTGCTGATTCGCGAGGGATTGGAGCCGGTGGTTGAGTTTGTGGAAGCCGCCCACGATGTGCGGAGGCGGATCCGTCGGTCGTTGACATGGGCGCTGATGTTCAACGTCACCGGCGTAGGGTTGGCATCACTGGGAATGCTGTCGCCCGTGTTTGCCGCGGGCGCGATGATTGCATCCAGCCTGTTTCTGATACGAATTGCGGTCCGGGATGACGGGGTCAGAGAGGAAGCGGCGCGACCAATCGCCACGGCGGACGCTCCCCGCGGAGAGTGTTTGCCGGGCGCGATTGTGGCGAAGGGGGCAGCCTAGCGGTATGAGTGACTTGGCGCCCATCCTGATCGGGTTCTTCACCGCTGGACTGGCGGGCAGCCTGCACTGTATCGGCATGTGCGGACCGATCGTCAGCAGCGTGTGTTTGGTGCCGGTGTCTGCGGTGCGGATCGAGGGCCAGCGTCAAGAGTCGCGAACGAGCGAGCGTTTGTACTCGGCATTCTTCGGAGCAATTCCGAACCACCTGGGCCGAATTCTCACCTACGCAGCGCTCGGCGCTTTGGCAGGCGCCGCAGGGGCAAGCGGGCTGGGATGGCTGCGCGAGTCAGGGTTCTCGGCGCGCCTGTCGGCGGTGACCGGATGGATGATGATTGCGACCGCGGGGCTGTTTCTGGCGTGGGAACTTTGCGGTGGTCAATTCAAGCGACTTGCGGTCCGCGCGACGGAGGGAGCGTTCGATGGAGCGGTGGAGAGACTCGCAGAGCTCATCCGGGCAGTAGGGCGCACACGCTCGACGGCTTTCACAGCGCGGATGCTGGCGGGAGGCCTGATGGGACTGCTGCCTTGCGGATTGCTCTATGCCATGCTGATTTCAGCTTCAGTGACCCTGAGCCCGGCAAAGGGGGCGCTGGCGATGATCGCATTTGGTCTGGGGACGGTCCCGGCGTTGTCGACCGCACTGGTGGCGATGGCTTCCGTACCGGTCAGCGTACGCCGGCATGGTCGGTCGTTGGCGGCTGCCCTGATGGCGCTGCTGGGGTGCTTCCTGCTTTGGCGCGGCGGAATAATGAGCACGCTGGCCGGGGATGACCAGACTGCAACGTCGGAAAATGCATGTCCGATGTGTGCTGAAGGGGAATCGGCAGGTGTGCTGGATGCAGATCAGTAGGAGGACAGATGAAGTGGGGACGGATCACTCTGCGAAGATCTCGCTAAGGAAGCCGCGCATGTGGGCCCAGGATCTCTGATCGGCCTTCTGGTTGTACGCTACGCCCTGCATCTTGCGCTCATCGGCTTTGGGATTTGTGAACGCATGAACGGAGTTCCCGTAGGAGATCAACTGCCAGTCGCAATGAGCCGCACGCATGCCCGCCTCGAAGGCCTGCATGTCTTCGGCTGAAATAAACGTGTCGTCCGCGCCATGACAGACAAGGATCTTGGCCTTGATGCCGGGGTAATCCTCAGGAGATGGCGCGCGCAGCCCGCCGTGGAAAGAGACGACGCCGCGGAGGTCGGCGCTGCTGTAGGCGAGTTCAAGGACAGTCGAGCCGCCGAAGCAGTAGCCGATGGCGGCGAGACGCGACGGATCAACGTTGGGATCGGCGCTGAGGACTTTCAGTGCGGCGCCCGCACGAGCGCGGAAGAGCGCGGCGTTCTGATAGAAGGGAGTGGCGAGGGCCTGAGCCTCGGCTGGGGTTTCTACGACCTTGCCCTCGCCATACATGTCTGCCGCAAAGGCGACGTACCCGAGTTCAGCCAACTGGCGCGCCCGGGAACGTGCGTAGTCATTCAAACCCCACCACTCGGGGATGACCAGAACGCCGGGGCGCTCGCCCGTAACGGACTCGTCGTAGGCGAGGAATCCCTTCATGGTTTTCCCGTCGATGGTGTACTCGACGGTGCGGGTGGCGATGACGGGCTCGGCGCGGACGGGAAGAGCAGCGGCAGACAGGAGAGTGAACAAGGCGAATACGAAGAGGGCGTTGAGGTTCATGGAGCGAATCCTAGTTGGGGCGAGGTCAAGCCGTGGAAGTAGCGGCGCGCAATCACTTGCGCTCAAACTGGATCTCGGACTTCTCACTCTCGGGTGCGACACTGTGGGCGGCGCGCCAGGCTTCCAATCCCGCTGGCGCGGGGAACAGCGACTCGAATGGCTCTGAGGCGCCGAACACGTCATGCATGGCGCGGAGATCGTCCGAGATGAGGTCGTACACCTGAACCTTGAGTTCATCGGGAGCGCGCTCCCAAAGCGCGATTCGTTCGGCGGCGGTGCCGGTGCCGGCGACCATGGCCTGCAGGAAGGCTTCGATGAACATGCGATCCCAGTCAAAGGCCATGCGGTCCTGCTCGGTGATGAGCGTCTTGACGCTGCCGATTTCGCGCTGGTAATAGTTGAAGATCATGCGTGCTGAATTCATGCACGACTCATATCGCTTGGAATTGCCTGCGGCGAGTCCCTTGATGAAGGCCTGATACATGAGGCCCATGATGTCGCCGCGCGCCACTTGGTGGTTGGTGTAGCGGTCGGAATTCTCATCCTCGATGAACTGCTGTATGGGCTTGATGAAGCGGTCTTCGCGACCCAATTCGGCGTACTGGGGATCGCGGAGCAAAGCATACCACTTCTCGGCGAGATCAGTCTCTCCGTATTGATAGGCCTCCCGGACGGCGTCAATCAGGAAGTTGCGCGTGCCTTCGATGTAGTTCTGTATCGACCCTGGGCGGTCCTGAAATGGTCGGCGGCTGATGACGATTTCGCCCGTCTTCAGGTAGTAATCCACGTAACGAAGGTCCGGGCCGAAGGAGAGTTCCTTGGAAACAAAATCGTACGTCAGCAGCCCTTGGCGACGGTTGTCTTGGGCGGTAAAGAAGAGCAGGCGATCAGTATTGATCTGGTCGTAACCATCCTGGTTGAAGCGAGTCAATCCGCGTTCGACGCCGATGGCCGCCCAATAGGCGGTGTGCGAGGCGGGCATGCGCCAGTCGAGGGGGCCGTAGTCGCGCATGAACTGAGCCATGTAGGCCGGGTCCATGTTGTACTCGTCGAGAAGAACCTTCTTGCGTGTGAAGGCGATAAGGTCAGGCCACGCATTCGCATACTCGGGGTTGTTGTGGATGGGGCGGAGAAGAAGTGCGGTGCCGACCGTGTCACGGACCAATTCCGAGAGTTCATCGACCGCCTTGAGGTTGGCGAACTTGTCAGTAAGGCCGAGGCGCTTGGCGAGGTAGCCGGTTTCGAGGTTGCGCAGCATTTCAAGGCCGCGCAGCAGGCGTTCATCAAGTTCGAGGCCGGGCATGTTGGCCGCATGTGCGTTGTTCAGATCGGCAATGATGGAGGTAACTTCGGGATGAAGGGCGACCAGGTCGCTCAAACGGCCCGGGGCCTTGGCGATGGCCTCTATGGCGGCCACACGCGCGTCTGCGTCGTAGGGCGGCTCGCCGAGGATGCCTTGCCATTGGTCGGCCAATTGCTGCTTGTAATAGAGATGCGCATCGTCGGTGATGCCGCCGACCTTGTGGAAGAACTCCCAGGCAAGTTCGCGGTAGAGAGCCATATTGTCAGGGTTGTAGCGGATGCCCTGATCGCGGAGCAGGCTGATGCCGTTGTTGACCCAGCTCCAACGCTCCTCCTTGGTCTTGGTGGTGACGCTGATGTTGTAGGCCATATTCCAGGCCTGAAAGGCCCAGACTGCGGCGAAGCGCGGCTGGAGTTGGGTGATCCACGTCGCTGTATGGGAGGCTTCGTAGAACTTGCCTTCCTCCTTGAGCTTGTCAGCGCGGATCCAGAGATAGTTGACCATCAGGCCGCGGAGGACACCGATGCTTTGCGCGATAACGACCGGAGTCGGGGCGCCTTCGACAGCGAGGTCGGTGTATCGCAATTGCCCCTCGGACGCGAGAGCGTTGAGGCGCGGCATCATCCAGCTGGACCCGCCGAGGCAGGCCACGAGGCAAAGCGCGGCGATGAGTTGAATGACCGAATCACGTCTCATGGTGCACCATACATCTGCCAAAGCGATTACTGATGGCCTGAGTAGATGGCCAACTGGCGGGAGCGGAAGACGGCCCACCCGACGAGGAGCGTAAGTCCGGTCCAGACTCCGGAGATCATCCAAAGCGTCTTGCCGACTACGGACCAGGTGATCATGCGGCCCTCAATGAGATTCTGGGACGGCCGGATTTCGCCATAGGCATTGAAAAGCCAATGGACGGCATATCCCAGGCCGCTCACGACAGCCTTGCCGTAGATGACTTCGTTGGTGGTGATGTCAGTGGTCTTGTAGTACTGGAGCGACTCGGCGAGGTAAGGGGCGGACTCAGCGCCGAGGAAAATCGAGAAGGCGATGATGCATGCCACTGGAAAAGATGCGAAAGTGGCGGCGGTGATGCCCAGCATGGCGAGGAAACCGAGTTTGAGCCAGGTAACGGCCATGGCGCGAAAGTAGTTCCACTCGAAGGAATCCACCTTGTACATGATCTGCAGTCCGTCGGGCGGGAAACTGATGGCCATCGGACCGGCCACGCGTTCACGGGCGTCGCCGTTGATCACGTGCAGGCGGAGAGAGCCGTCCTCGCGCACGGCGCCGGCGGGAACGAGCATGGTCTGGGTTTGGACGAGCGCGACTTCCTGAACGTCGGCAAAATTACCGAGGTCGGGCAGGACAAATGTCAGCGGAAAGTGGATGCCCGGGTCGTTGTCGCCGGCGTTGAGCTTAAACGAAAGGGTCATCGCGTTTTCAGGGAAGTATTCGATGACAATCGACTCGCCTTCGATCATTGGCTGCGGGGAGTTCTTCTGTTCTTCTGCGGGCATGGGGCGGATGGCATCAAACGTCTCATTCAACTGGTAGTTGGTGCCTAGTGAATAAATGCGGCTGCCATCAGTGCTGTGGACCTTGATGTCATAGAAGGACTTGATGGGTTCGTCCAGGAAGATGACCTCACCTAAGCGCGTGATGGCGGACTTGGTCAGGCCGCGTGGGCGGACGTTTTCGAACAGGTACTCCTTGTACTCGCCGGGAGCGATGGTCATTTCGGCGGATCGGAATCGTGCGATGTTCTCAGTGGCCAGGCGGTTGAGCGTTTCGAGAGAGTCATCAAGCTCGGCTGAGGCCGCGATCTCAGCCTTGGCGGCGGCGATGGCCTGGGTGGAGATTTCTGCATCGTTGAGCGTCGGATAGACGCCCACCCGTGCGGTCAGCACCTGCTCGCTGGCGGCCAGGGCGTCATATTGATCCATGGCGGGCTGAACGCGAAGGAACTGAGTAAACCAGAAGACCGCGCCGCCGATCATCGCAAGGAGTATGAGATTAAGTGTCATCACACCGAGCCACTTCCCCAGCAGGTACTCGAGCCGGCTCACGGGCTTGGCGACGATCTGATAGATCTGCTTGTCGCGCTGCTCAAAAGCGACAGTGGCGGTGGCTACGAAAAGGGTCATCATCGCGAGCAGGGCATACGACATGCCCGTGCCATAAGAGAGAAAGGTCTGAATGCGATAACGCAGCGGCTCGGAAGTCTTGAGTTGGGTAAGTAGGACAGGCAAGAGGAGGATCAGCGCACCGACAAAGACCATGGCGATGCGCATACGAATCGCCTCGTCGAGCACATTGCGCGCGATGGCCAGCACGGGTCGCGAGCCGTTAAGGAGAAGTTTGGCAGAAGCGAGGACGGCGAGGAAAACCAGGGTAAGTGTGCCCACTCCCAGCGTTATCTGTGCGAGCACATGGTTATTGGCGATGGTGAACGCCCACGTCAGCGGGAGCGCGATGAAAGCGATAAGCAACGCTTGTACGGACAGGCCGAGCCAGATCAGCCCGAGCGAAACGGCCAGTGCGATCACGGGGCCGCTGAATACATTCTGCCGGTATGCGGCGGGTAGCCATGCCGCATCGGTATTGACAGAGACAATCGCGCCGGCCCCGACGAGGACGACGGATACAACCGACAGAAGTATGCGGGCCTGCGGGCGCTCCTGCTGGGCGCTTGCGCGGTCGTAGAGGCTGGTGAGCCGCTTGATCAAGACTTCTTCCCCCGGGCCTGATCTGTGTCATCCAACAGCGACGAAATCACGCTCTGGTCCACATCACCGGTACGCGGGCGCTGGGGAATTGGTGCGGACAGTGTGCCGTCCGGTGCAGCAGATGGCCCGGATGTGCCGGCTTGTGGATTGACAAGCGATTCAAGGACGCTGCGATCAGGACCCGCGGGGGCATTAGTCGGAGGGGGGCCGGCTGCTGGCGCGGCTGGAGCTGCCGGAGCTGAGGCGGCCGGAGCAGCAGTGACCAGTTGCTGAATCAGATCAGCGCCGCTGGGCGCATCGGAGCGAAGGAATGAGGCGGTCTGGCCGCCGGATTTCGCCCCAAAGGTCACGATGCGCTCAGCCTGGGCTTTTTCTACAATGTCCAGGAAGAGAGATTCAAGGCTCTGGCGTGCAGGGCGGATGCTGAGAACCTCTCGGCCTTCGCGTTGGCGGATCAGATCAGTGACCTCGCGGGCCTGTTGAGGCGAAAGCGATTGGGTTTCAATGACGGTGCGGTCGTGCGAAGTGAGGAGATCGTCGGCCGTGCCCTCCGCGCGCTTCTTGCCGCCGTAGAGGATGACCATGTAATCGCACACATCCTCGACCTCGGAGAGCAGGTGTGAGGACAGCAGAATAGTCTTCCCACGCCGGCCGAGTTCGATGATGAGATCCTTGACCTGCCGGATACCCACCGGATCGAGGCCGGATGTCGGCTCATCGAGGATCAGAAAGTCGGGGTCGTTGATAAGCGCCTGGCCGATCCCCACGCGCCGCTGCATGCCTTTGGAGAACTGGCCCACGGGTCGATGCTGAACGGCGTCGAGGCCGACCATTTCGAGCAGTTCGTCGACCCGGCGCTGGCGGGTCTGTCCAGCGAGTCCGAAGAGCTTGCCGTAAAAGTCAAGGGTCTCGCGGGCGTCGAGGAAGGGGTAGAGATACGACTCCTCAGGCAGATAGCCGATGCGTTTTTTGACAAATGTATCGGAGGGCGGACGACCGAAGACGCCGAGCCGGCCGCTCGTCTTGTGGAGCAGGCCGAGGATCATCTTGATCGTGGTGGATTTGCCGGAGCCGTTGGGACCGATGAGGCCGAAGATCTGCCCCTGCTTGATCTGCAGGTCGAGATGATCGACAGCGCGGACGTGGTCGCGCATCCAGAAGTCTTTGAAGACCTTGGTGAGCCCTTCGGCGAGAACGACAGGCGGTGCGGAGTGAGTGGATTCAACCATGCCGGAGGTGCTCCCGGGTCTGCGGACATCGATCAGGGATTCCCGTTGCGGGACTCAAGGTCCTGTTGGTTGGCCAGTGTCTTCAGGCGGCGTTCGATCAATGGATCGCGATTCCAGTCAATCTGGACAAGGTCGGTGTCGGGGCCGACAAAGAAGCGTTCGAACTCGTTGTCACGAATGTCGCGGAGAGCGTTGGCCCACAGGGTGTAAACGGTGAGGGCAGGATTCTCTTCGTAGTTGCCGACCCACGCTTCAAAGACCTGGGCTTCGGCCTTGGCTTCCTGGACGACGGCAGCGCGCTCGCGCTGGGCGCGGCCGATGATCTCGACGACTTCGCCCGCCGCGGAAGCAGAACCCATGGCCTCTTCGACCTGCTTGAGTATCGCCTCTGCCTCGGCATTGTCCCGCGGTGCGATAGCAGGCTGGGCGGCCAGCGCTTCTTCGTAGCGATCGATGAGTTCGAGGATCGTGCGGTGCAAGGGGCCGGCGACGGAATTAAGGGCTGTGGTGGCCTTGGCCCGGGCCTGCTCGACGGCCTTATTGGCGTCGGAGCTGGCCTGGTTCACGGATTGGTAGTCGGGATAGACGAAAACCGGAGGCTTGGCGCTGTTGCAGATCACCGTTTCAATCGAGATACCCGACTCGATCTGATCCAGCATTTCCTGGGCGGACCGGCGAACGTCTGCGCTCAGTAGATCCGGGGAGGACACGACCTCATCAAGCGAATGGAGGGCTGACGCCCATACCACGCCGCGCTCGACGGCTTTGCGGACAATCTTCTCAGCATCTGGTTCGCTGATGTTCTCGATGTAGCGACGCGGGTCTCGGACAACGAATGCAACCCGCCACTGTGTGTGCGCGATGTTTGCATCCGCAGTCAGGACCGAGCCGTCTGAGCCGGGAATCAGGCCGGTCACTCCGGAATCAGAGAGTTCCTCGAAGGCTTTGCCGCGCTCGCCTTCGTCCAAGTGGAGCCAGAATTCCTCGTTGAGTTCGATGGCCTGCACAGCCTTGGGGACCTGGATGAACTCGCCGATCGGGTACGGCCATGAGCCGTAGCCGCCCGGCTCAAGCGCGGAGGTGTCGCGCATCTTGCCGAAGGCGAGCCGGAGTCCGTACGACTGCTCCGACACCGTATTCCACCCGGTGCTCAGGTAGTAGACAATGAGTGCGGCGAAGACGATTTTGACTATCACAAAGGAAAGCCGAAGGGCCTCGACAAGTGAGCGATTGGCAGGGTCCAGATCGCGGAGCGAGGGAGGCGCAGCGGCGGCGGCGGGCTCCTCGGCGGGCATGAGTTGAGCGAGCGTATCCGGTTCCGGAGGCGTGGGGCCGCCGAAAGGTGGGGTGTCCTGCGACATGTCAGTTTGACCTCCCGGAAGCCGGACGGGCGTCAGCGTCCGGAATGGTCGGCGGACCGCTCAGGAGTCCGAACGGGCCGACATTTTGCGGGATGACGATGGTCAGGTTTTTCTGCATGAGCGAGCGCAATGCATCGAGTCGGCGGAGCAGAATGGCCAGGTCCTCGTTCTTGGCCTGGAGCGCGAGGTATTGAGCCGCTTCCTGTTCACCACGCGCGAGAATGGATTGGGCGATCTGGTTGGCAAAGGTACGGATGCGATCGGAATCAGTCGTGGCCGAGGATTCGATGCGGGCGGCTTCAGCCTCGCCTGTGGCGCGGGCATCAGCGGCAAGGGCCTGACGCTCCTGCTTCATGCGGTCGAACACGGCCTTCGAGGTCTTCTCCCCGAGGATGAGCCGGCAAACCCCGACGGAGACTGGCTGAATGCCGTACTGTGTAACGCCCTGTTTCCCGTCGCCTGTGGAGGTGAGATAGGCGAGGAGGGCTCGCTCGACGTCGGGTATCTTGCTGACGTCGGAGTTGCGGGCCAGAAGCTCATTGAAGTTGAACCGCCCGAACTCGCCGATGGCGGCGTGCAGGCGGTCCTCAAGTTGCTGCGTTGCGCTGGTTTCGTCCGCGGCGAACTGCTTGTAGTAGGCGAAGACGTCGCTGATCTTCCAGTTCATGAAGACCTCGACAACGACGAGTTGACGGTCTGCGGTCATCACGTTCTCGAGACGAGTTTCAAGCAGGCGAGTGCGGGTGTCGTACTTCTGAACGGCCTGGATGGGGTAGGGCCACTTGAAGTGCAGACCTGGTGCGCTGATGACAGACGAGTCCGGGTTGACACGGCCGAATGTGGTCAATACCGCGTTCTCATTGAAGCGAACTTGATAGGTACAAGTGAACAGCAAGAGTCCCAGCAGTATGAAGAGTACGGTTGCGTATAAGGCGATTCGATTCATTCGGCTGACTCCTCAAGAGCGAGGGGGTGAGGTCGGGGGGGGCTCAAGGCGGCGAGTGTGGAGATTTCCTACTTGTCGCCTGGTTTCACCAGGGTTTGCTCATAACGAGATATCGACGATCCGATGTCGACGCGTGTCGGATCTTCAGTGAGGTCGACATGCACACGGCTGTCGATGTCCGGGGAGGTGACGACCACACGTGCTCCGGCCAGGGTCTGCACGAGCATGCGAAGGAACTCACGCTCTTCGTAGAGTCGCGGGGCGGCGAGAAACCCGACGGAACGTGCGTTCTCTTGGGTGACCAGACTGCGCGCTTCCATATGGCGATTCCAGCGCTGGGCGCCGGCATCGAGAATTTGCTTGGCCGCCCCGCCGCCAGCTTGGGCGAGCATGGCCTCGATCTCGCGCACGTCGGCCTCGAATCCCGGGTCGCTCATCGACATGCGATCAAGCGCTTCGATTCGGGCCGCAATTTCGCGACCCTGAGCGAGGGACCCGGCTACGGCCGCGAGCTTCTTGACGGCTGCGGCCCGGGCCTTCAGGATGGTCGCCTCACGTTCCTGTTCAGCAAGCAGAACTTCCT
Organism: Phycisphaerales bacterium; assembly: GCA_044229655.1. Classification (GTDB taxonomy): domain Bacteria; phylum Planctomycetota; class Phycisphaerae; order Phycisphaerales; family UBA5793; genus JBGASM01. The sequence continues at coordinate 40,878 of JBGASM010000004.1, forward strand.
CAAATGCCTCGGCCACGTTGATGTCGGCGGTCTTCGCGGGATGAATGCCGGCGACGCCGACAAATATCACATCGATACCGGCGTAACGGCTGTTGAGATCCGCCTGGATGAGGTCGCGGAGATCGTCGGCCAGTTTGCCACGGCCCGGGCCAAGCGCAACATCGACGGGCACAGTCGCTGCGTGACGCGTGAGCGCTCCTTTGGCGATGGCGAGAATCTGCTTCTCGGCGGTTCCGCCCGGGCCACCCACAAAGTTCAGATAGTTCATCAACTCGCCCGCGCGAATTTGGAAGAAAATCGGGATCTCAGCGTTCAGAACCGAGAAACTGTTGGCGGCGATGTCGTCCGCGTTCGAGGTCGTTCCAGCAGGCGTCTTGACACCCTGAATTGCAGGGCCGAAAACAATGTGATCCTCGGCCGTCGCGGCATGAGACTCTCCCCAAAGCATGGCTTTCTTTGGGTCGGTGGGTTTGACGCCCAGGAAAGCCTCTTGGATTCGGTAGACGGGGTACTTCTCGAGACGCTGCCAAGGCCACTTGAAAACGAGACCGGAATCGAGCACCACGGCATTCCCCGAAGAATCCACCCGGGCAATGCGTCCAAATGAGAGCACAATCCCGCGTTCAAAAGGCTGGATGACGCCGACACAGTTCAGCGCGATGAAGAGCAGGACGGCGAAGCCGACCAGGGGACCGATCTGCCGGCTTAGCAGGCGATAGAACCAAGTGGAGGAAACTTCAAAGCCGAACTGGTAGTTGATGGCATCGGAGATGGACTTGGCGATGGTGTCGGGCGCTGCCACTAGGCTCAGGATGCGAGAGTCGAAGGCGGCCCGGGGGAATTCCCCTGCGCGACGGGGCCGGTAGAGATTGAGAACGAAATTGACGGCGATTTCGGCCCCTACCGCCAGAGTAAAAATGGGGATTGCCAGCGCGACGATTCGCATCCCCTCGGGTACGCCTGCAAGCGTGCAGGCATGTCCGACGGCCAGCGCGACGTGGACCAGGGAAACGCCCACCGCGGCCGATGCCCCGCCCCTGAGGTCGCGCCAGGCCGGCTGCTGGGACATACCGCTGACGTACCGGGAGAAGATGAACAGGGCGGCTGCCGCGGCGACCGATATGGCCAGCAGCCAGGGGGCGGAATTCTCACCTGCGTAATGGAAGACCGCGGCGATCCCGGCCTCGATGGTCTGCGCGGCCAGGTTCTTGGACATGACCGAATACTGCCACCAGCCCAGTGAGCCAAAAAGGCCAGCGACAACCAGGCTGACCGTTGGCACAAAAAACTTGTGCATCCAGCGCAGACGGCGTGCTGCCACATTGAGATCGTCGTCGCTGAGTTCGAAAATCGTGGATGACCGGGCTCCCCCGACGGCGAGAGCTTCTGCTTCGAGCGATTCGAGCCGTTCGAGTTTGTGCTGATGGAAGACGAAGATGAGGCAGGCCCAGACCGGGATGCCGGCAATCGCGAAGTAGCCGGCCGCTCGGGTTGCGTCATCGGGCGTGACGATTCCCGCGACTAGGGTCACGACCGCGACGGCGGTGTGCAGCACCAGACCAGCCCAGGAAACGCGTGTTGCCAGTTGATACGCCAGATGGTCGGTCTTCATAAGCAGCCCATGCGAGTCGAAAACGAAAGCCAGCGGCCCGAGAGAGGCCGTCGGCGGGGACATGACCTGATTGAAGCGGCCGGAAGAGGACCCGGGCGCTCAGGGAACTCTGCAAAGAGGCCGAAGCGTACCGCAGTGCCCATCGTCGGCAAGGCATGCACGCCGCCAGCCCCACGAGTTCTGACCGATTCGGCACGGAAAAGAAGCCAGACGCGCCGACGCCAAAATCGTCCGCCGCGCAAACAATCACCTGCTTCGGACGTAACGGCAGTTGCGATACGGACCTTCGTGCGGTAAGGTTCTGCCCTTTTTTCGCCAATCTGCGTCCTGCAGACCGCTGATGCTCGCCCGGACCTCGCCCGATGATCCAGCAATTCCTCGCCATCGTCAAGAACACATTCCTGGAGAGCATCCGCCAGCCCATCTATCTCGTCCTGGTGGCCGTGGGCATTCTTGCGCTGATCGCCAATCTGTACCTCAGCGCGTTCACGATGGCCGACGACAACAAGATGCTCCTGGACATGGGCATGGCGACCATCGGCATCACGGGGCTCCTGATCGCCGCTTTTGTGGCCACAAGCGTCTTGACGCAGGAGATCGACAACAAGACGGTGTTGACGGTCGTCTCCAAGCCAGTGGGGCGGCCCGTGTTCGTGCTGGGAAAGTACGCGGGCGTGACGGGAGCGATTCTGGTGGCCACCACCATTCTATCCATCGCGTTCCTGTTCACGGTACGGCACCGTGTGATGCAGGCCGCCAAGGACGAGGTGGACTGGCCGGTGGTGATCTATGGGTTCGGCGCGGTGCTCATTGCGCTGTCCGCCGGAATCTGGTGTAACTTTTTCTACAACTGGCCCTTCACGAGCGTGACGGTGGGGACCCTGCTGCCCACCTCGGCGGCGGCATGGCTGCTCCTGCTGCACACCAGCAAGGAGTGGAAATTCCAGGGACCCGGCGCCGATCTCAGTCCAAACAACATGGCGGCTTTGGCGGGACTGGCGATGGCCATGCTGGTGTTTTGTGCCATCGCAATCGCCGCATCGACGCGACTGAGCCAGGTCATGACGGTGGCCACGTGCATCATCGTCTTTCTCATCGGCCTGCTCTCAGATCACTTCTTCGGCACTCGCGCCTATGACACATTTGAGTTGGCCCGGATTCTGAGTGTCGAAGAGTTACGCAACTTGGATGAGGACTTTTCGGATGATGGGGACGCATACCGGATTCGGGTGGATTCGCCGCGCAATATCTCAGAAGGGCAACTCCTGTACGTGGCCAGCGATCTGACCGGTTTTGCTCCGCTGGATGCGACAGTCGCGGCGCCGTCGGTGCGGCTGGAGCAGGTTGATCGCAACGATGCAACGCTCGTGAAAGTGGGGGACTCAGAAATGCGGCGTGTGCCCCGTGTGGATGACTTCCTGATCGAAAAGCCTGCGGAAGTTCATATGGGCTGGCGCCTGGCGTGGTCCCTGCCGCCCAATTTTCAGTTTCTCCTGCTCGCGGATGCGGTCACGCAGGGGCACCTGATTCAGGGAGACTACTTGAGGCAGATTGCCCTCTACACCTTGCTGCAAGTCGGCGGTCTGCTGAGCCTGGCGGTCATTCTCTTCCAGAAGCGCGAGGTCGGTTAGACCGTACCGGTCACTCCGGCAGTTCAACGCCGTGCGTCTTTAGAAAGTTCCGCAGAACGGTCGCGTTGAGCATTGGCTCCGGGAATTCGAGTCGGGTGACGCCGAACGCGCCGCGCATGTCAATGCCCAGGTGGTCTACGCCGACCACAAGGGGATTGGTCATTTCGGCCCTCGCGACCCTCTTGGCCAGCGCAATGAGGCGGTCTCTGGAGAGATTGTTGAGGGCCTTGCAAACGGCAGGCTCAAGGTCGTCCAATAGATTGGGCTGGGCCAGCGCATCACCATCGATGACAAACCCGCGGTACTTGGCGGCTTCGAGGTAGAGCCTCGCAAAGTAGGTCTCCTCGGGTGCGGAGTGGTAGATACGCCAGCGATCTCCCTCCGCGCTGTTCAGTGGGATGTCCTCAAGCGTGACGAGAATTGACATTGCTTCAGACGATTCGTCCGGGACGCGCAGAACTGTGTCGCCGGCAAGCATCATGGCGGCCGACACAGGACAGACCGGATGGCCGGATGCATCGAGGACGTAGAACACAGGTCGGATGTGTTCAGCGAAGCAGATCACGCCGGTGGTATGGCCGCGCAGAAATTGACGCGCGCGCAGGAGTTCCACATCGTCCGCATTGGGATCCTCTGATGGTTCGGCCATGGGGGTCAATGGTACGAGCGCACCTCCCGTGCGCATCAGGTTTGCAGCGGCGGCAGCGGGCGGGCGGGTTGGGTGGGACGCTGCCTAGGACGGCGCGCCACCGGTGGCAGTCCTTTGTCAGAAGTGCGATGCATGAGTGCGACGCCAATCCAGGCCAACGTCATGGCGGCGCCCAGGAATCCAATGCGCCACCATTCCGCCGCCGGCGGAGTCGCGTCAGATCGGCGCCCCATGATCCAGGCGCCGGATACCGGGGACCAGTGCAGTAACTCGGTGGCGGCAGCCAGACTGCCCTGATCACTGAGCACAAAGAGCACAGGTGCGGAGACCGAGAGACCAAGAGCGGCCAACATGCCGGCGCTGCGCGTCCAGGGCTGATCAAAGTGCAGCCAGAAGGCGATCGTCGCGCCGACAATTCCTGCCCAGATGCAGAGGAATGCGTCAAGGGCGAGGATTTTCTCAATCGTCCATGGCATGAGCAGGTGCATGGGCCAAACGACCACCTGCAGCGTTGCAATAAGAGCAACGGCGTCCAGTGCGGCGACGCGGCTCGGACGATCGACAGCGCCCAGCCCCAGACGAAACATCGGCCATAGGACCGAGGTGCCCAATCCGACCGAAAAGAGGAGGTATTGAACGGCCAGGCCGTAGGCCTCGTTGCTGGGTGGGCCCCAGAGGTAGAGAAAGAACGCCTGGCTCCAGGAGGCCAGCAGCCACAGCGACCAGGCGAGCAGGAATGTGCGGGGAAGATGCAGCATCCAAGTGTCAGAGTGTATCGGCCGCACATGTGCTGAAGCACTTGCAATTTGAGAAGGAGGGCAGGCAATCACGCCAAAGGTCCGAACTCGGTGGGCTTGGCTGCGTACTCGCGTCCATACCCTTGGCACTTGTGGGCCATTGGATACCTCGGGCTGCGCCTCCCCGGAGTTGTTATGGACTCTTCGTCGAAACTGCGTGCTCCGACAAGCTGTAGTACGCTGCTGACACACGCTCTGGCGACGGTGCTTCTTGCGGTTGCGTGTGTCGCCTGCAAGCCTCGGCAGCCCGCTGCCCCCGCGACCGGCGTGGGAATGGGGGCCCCCCAGGTGGTGGTGACAATTTATCCTCTCTACGACCTGGCTCGCCAGGTCGCCGGTCCTGAGATTCCCGTGGCGCTCTTGATGCCCCCCGGCGCCAGCGAACACTCGTTCAATCCATCACCTGCCGACCTGCGCAACTTGACGGACGCGCGCCTGCTGATCGCCGCGGGCGATGGCGTCGATGAATGGATTGCGCCCTTTTATCAGGCGCGTGCAAGTGACAGGCCTCGCCTTTTGCACCTCAACGCCCTGCTGGGGTTTCCGCTCGGGACGTTTGAGTCAGCGAGTCCCGCCGAATCAGACGATCCCGCTCACGATAAGGGTCACGACCACGCCACAGATCATGAGGTGGAAGACGATGCGCATGACCATGCTGACGAGCATCATCACGGCGTCGGGAGCGAGAACCCGCACCAGTGGCTGGTGCCGGCGTCCGCGACCCGCTTCGCAGAAGCGATCCGCGATGAACTGAAAGTTCTGTACCCGGCTCAGGCCGCGGCCCTTGATCAGCGGGCCGCCTCGCTGTGTGCGGAAATCAGCGCGGTCGATGAGGAGTACCGGACAGCCCTGGCCCCCATCGCCGACAAGCGAATCATCACCTTTCACGATGCGTTCAGCGGCTTGGGGGTCGCATACGGTGTGGCAGTGACGGCGAGCATCTTCAACATCTACAGCAACCAGGTGACGCCGGCGGCTCTGCAGGAGGTGACGCGGCAGATTCAAAGCCAAGGCATTCGCGCGGTGTTCATCGAGCCGCAGATTTCATCGGAAGCGGCGGTCCGGCTCGGCGATATTGTCACGCTCAGAGTCTTGGACCCGCTGGGCGATTCCCGGCGGCCCGGATATGAATCGTGGCAGAGCATGATGCGTTCAAATCTGCAGAACCTGGTGGCGGGCATGCGTGAGAATCACGCGCCAGGCAGCGCGGAGCCCGGAGGCGGCGGTGGCTGAGTGCTGCGGTCATGATCACGACGCTCAACTGGCCCATCACCACGCCGAGGATGCGCTGTGTGTGGATCACGTGTCATTCTGGTGGGAGGGGCGGCGCGGACAGGTGAATCAGGCAGCACCGGCGCTGGATTGCGTGACGCTTCATGTCCCGCACCGTTGTCGGCTGGGAATCATCGGACCCAACGGCGGGGGCAAGACCACGCTGCTGAAACTCATCATCGGGCTGCTGACCCCGACCTCGGGGCGCGTCACCCTGTTCGGCCTCGACCCTGCGCAGGCCAGCCGGCAGAGCCTCATCGGGTACGTGCCGCAGCGGCACGATTTCAACGCGCGTGCGCCCGTGACCGTGCAACAAGTGGTGCACATGGGACTGACTGGACGGACCGGGCTCTTGCGGCGGATTTCCGATGCGGATCTGCATGCGGCGCAAGTGGCGCTGGAGCGCACCGGCATGGCCGCACTGTCGAATCGCCCGATCGGAGACCTCTCGGGCGGCCAGCAGCAGCGCACATTCATCGCGCGGGCCTTGGCGGCCCAGCCCCGCCTCCTCGTCCTCGATGAGCCCACCGTCGGCGTGGATGAGGCTGGCCAGTCGCAGTTTGCCGATCTCATGCAGCGCATCCACGCCGAATACGATGTCACGACGATCATCGTCAGTCACGACCTGCGCGCGATCATCGCAGGCTGCGATCAGGTCGCCTGCCTGAACCGGAAAATTCACTTCCACGACGCTCCGGCCGGTTTGACACGCGAGGTTCTCAACGAGGTGTTCGCACACAACTTTCTTTCAACGCCGACCCGCTGACCGCCATGCACTGGACAGATGTCTTTCAATCCGCCGACACGGTCTACCCCTTGGTCGCGGGCATGGCCTTGGCCCTGGGGTGCGGACTGCTCAGTGTGATCGTCGTGCAGAAGCGCCTCGCCTTCATCGGCGAAGGCGTGGCCCATGCAGGATTCGGCGGTGTCGGCCTTGCTTCCTTCCTCGCCCTGTCGGGTCCTGCCCGGGACCTCACGATCCTTGTATTCTGTGCAGCCGCGGGGCTTGGCATCGGGTTCCTATCGCGACACAAGCGCGTCCTGACGGATTCGGCCATCGGCATCCTGTTGGTCGCTTCAATGGCCCTGGGTCTCATGCTGGACCAGCTGCGCATTGTGTACATGGACACCCTGCCGCAGCCGCCGGAGTGGTACGCGGCCCTCACGGGCGGACGCATGCTCACACGCACGCTGTGGGAGAACGTGATCTTCGGGTCAATTCTCATGGTTCGTCAGGAAGACATGTGGATCGCGATTGCGGCGGCGACAGCGGTCGTGGCGACGTTGGCGCTGCTTGCCAAGGAGATTCTTTTCTACGCGTTTGACGAGACCGTCAGCCAGGTGTTTGGCGTGCGGACCGGGGTGATTCACTATCTGATCCTGCTGCTCATCTCGCTCATGATCGTGCTGGCGACAAAGCTTGCGGGGTTGCTGCTGGTCACGGCCCTGCTCGTGGCCCCGGGAGCGACCGCGGCCCTCCTGTCGAAACGGCTGCCGATCGTGCTGGCCATATCTGTCGCCGTCGGGATGCTGGCGATGACCCTCGGCTACCTCGCATCCTTTGAGATCCTCGACGGCAGGCTCTCGCCGGGCCCTTTCATCGCCTTGCTGCTCGTGCTGCAATTCCTTGCCGCACTGCTATGGTCGAGGCTGTGGGGCCGCGGTTAATGCGCGCGAAATCCAACCAAACGAAGGTCTCCCCCGATGAAAGTTGAACCAATTCTCGCGGAACTGAACCGTCTACGACAAGATCTCGATCCCGATCCTGATGACATCGAGTGGCTGGCGCTGCACCACGCGTTCTGCTTCATTTCGTTTCGTTTGGGTGACTTTCAGAAGTACCTCGATGAACAGGAACGCATCGACAAGGGCAAGGATGCGCCGGCGTGAAGTGACCAGCGCCCAGGCAAAGCGGTCCTCACCCTTTCAGATGAGGACCGCGGAAAGGCAGATTCCGCCTTGGTATTTCAATAGCGACAAGACCTCAGAACGTCACCACGTTGCTCGTTGCGCAGTCCGCCGGGTCAACGATCTGAAGATACCCGGTGACCGTTGATGAGCCGACAATTTCACCCGATCCGGCGCCCGAGTTGATCGTGCGAACGATGCGGAGATTGCGGCTGCCCAGTCCCAATTGCACACCGGCACAGGGATTCCCGCCGGGAATCACCACGTTGCCGACACGCGTGGCGTAGAGAAGTGTGAGTTCGCTGTTCACGGTCGCACCGGACCAGGAAATGGTGACTTGGTCCTTCTCGCGAGTGACGGTGAGGTTGAGAGCCGGATTGCTGCCCGGGTAGTACATTGCAAGCAACTGCCCGCCTTCGACCGTCTCCGCATCGCCGGTTGAGTAATGGGCCTGATCATTGATCAGAAGCCATCCGGCGCCGAGAATCTCGTGCGCATCAATCACGCCGGACGACTCTTCGTCCTGGCTGAAGGGAGGTGCGGCGCCCGTCCCAATGTCGCCGAAGCGCGCCGTATCGTGCTTGGCGACCAGGCTGAGCGCGTCGGACGCGATGTCGTAGGACCAGATTTTCCCGTTGTGCTGCTGATTACCGACGTCCTCCTGGATGATCACGTTGCCGAACCTGTCCAAGGTCATGTTGTCCATCATCTGGGCGGCTTCCGTGCCGTCGAGCAGCGTTTCAATCTCGCCACCCAGTGCCGGATTGGTCACATCGTCAAAACGCAGCCGGTAGAGGCGTGAGCGGCCGACGTTTGTCCCGACGCCGTCCTTGATCTGGTCGTACTGGTCAGTGGTCACGAAGTAGAAGTCACTGGGGATGCGCGGATCCCAGTGGCCATCCTCCGGGCGGAGAAACTCAGTGATGCCCGCCGCTTCGGAGTCCGCCTGCAGCGTCGCGCCCGTCCTCCCGGCCGCATCCCCAAGTGACACCATGTCGAAGCGCTTGACCGCGCCTCCAAGGCCGTTCAGGCGATCCTCATCCGTCACGCCCTGAACCGCAACCCCGTACAGGATGCCGTTGGTCAGTCCTGCCCGCTCAATCTCCGTCCCGGAGCCGCGCTTGGCCCCAACGTAGACATACACCTGTCCGGGTGATGAGTCATCCAGTCCAATGACGACTGTTGCGTCGCCGGTGTACGGGCTGGCCACGGAGTTCTCCCAGGAAAACTTCCCGAGCCACGGCAGTTCCCACGATTGGCCCGCGTTGGGACCGTCGACAATGTGCGCAAATGCGCGACCCTCAGCCCCCGCTTCTTCACCGTTCATGAAGATGCGCGTTGTGGACCCCAGGCCAGTGGATTGGTTGTAGAGCGCGCTCTCTGCGGGGAGGTCCGCTGAGCAGAACCGGTTGAATACCACGTTGGTGCCCAGTTCGTAGGCTCCGGACGCCGCATTCCAAATGTAAACAGACCGAATCAGGTCCGATCCCGCGCGGACCTCGAGCGTGGTGCGGTCAATCGTCCACTGGGATACAAACGCGCCGATTCCGCCGTGCGCCCGCGCAATTCCCCGGCTGCTCGAAAGCTCATGATTCAGCAGCAGGGTAAAGGTCTCGCCGTCGTCGTTCAGAAACGCGCCCATGCCGTCAGGTATGCCCACCATCCGGTAGCCGCTGATCGAGTCTCCAACGGTCAGGAGGGAGACCGTCTCCACGCCGTCGCCGGGCACGGCCGGCAGGACGTAGGGGGTCTGCGAACTGCTCGGGCCGGTGGTCTGCGCCAGTGCCGCGCCGGCCAAAGTGAGCGCGAGAGCGCCGGTCATGAATGTTTGTGTCACACGGAAGGTTCTCATTGAGGGGGTTTCCTTTCTTTCTGCCCTGCTTCGTACTCTGCCGCTGCCGCTTCATCAATCGACGAAGAAAATCGGCGCCCCAGATCATCTCTCGGGTAGATTGCTATTGCATGGGGACCGCGCTCCGATCTCGCGCGATCTTTGTGAGCCGGACATGTGGGAGACTTCAAAGCGCTGCAACAGCAGGCGCTGGGCGCGGTTTCATCGTGGTCCCGGGGGCGTGTAAGATCGTGAGTGACCCAGTGCACCCGTAGCTCAGCCCGGATAGAGCGGCGGTTTCCTAAACCGCAGGTCGCAGGTTCGAGTCCCGCCGGGTGCGTTTTTTTGGCCAGCCGCTTGTCGCGGCCCGCGCCTGGTTGTCCCCTCACGTCCCTCGGTCATCAGGCGGAATGCCCGGATCGTCCGGATTCTGCTTGTCGGGGAAAACGTCGGGGGCCCGGTCCTCGTCCACATCCAGTCTCCTGCCGGCTTCCGACCACGGATCGGTGCTGCGCCCCGCGGCCGGTGCGGTGCCGTCGGCGTTTGCAGCCTCACGCTGCGCCTTAAGGGCCAATGCCTTGGCCTTGTAGAATTCAAAATCGTCAAGTTCGCGAACGTTCCGGCGGAACGAGGACATGTACGCCAACGCCACCGCGACCAGGACGAGTGAGGCGGTAAGCGTTCCGCAGTAAGGAAACCAGTCCCAGACGGTGACCACCGGCGTGGGCGGAGCGGCCTCCTGGCTGATTGTCTCGGGGGCGGCCGGAGAGGCGCTGTCCTCCTGCGCGAGAATGCAGATGGACCTGACGGATTGGGCCCACCCTTGCGGAGCGTCGCGAACGATGAGTTCCACAGGCGAGTGTAGTCAGAGACGATTGTGCCGGTTGGTGCGGCCGTAGCATCGGCGGCGATCACGGCAAACGGCTCAGGAACGGAAACCGAGTTTGGAAACACGCTTTCGGACGATGGAACCCGAGTCGCTCTGCAGCGTCTTGACCTCAAGGGCCCTCTCGGAGTGCATGCCGGACGAAACGGCCTATAACTCACAGAACCACATGGAACCAAAGCACATGAATCGTCGTTCCCACTTGCTGCCCCGGCGCCTCGCATTCGTCATGGTCTTGGCGCCGAGCCTGATGCTATCGGTGCCCAGCGGTCGTTATGACCATTCCGGCTCGGCGATGGCTGAGCCGCCGGCGCCGGCGGCTGAACCGCCGTCGGGCACGCCGATCTCGGTCGCCTCTTGGTCCGACCAGGTATGGGCCGACGCTCTGGCGGGGCGCACCGGCGACGTGCTCGCGCTGTGGCGCCAAGTGCCGGCGCAACACGCCCACAAAGCGGTGCGCGAACTGAAGGCCTCGATTGACCGGCTCATCCAGCACTTGGACGCACAGAGCGCGGACCGCTCGATTGCATTTGCGGACTCGCTTGCCAAGGCTCAGGAACACCGCCAGGCCAATGACCTGCGGGCAGCGCTGGAAGATGCGATCGTCGCCCATGAATTGAGCCTCGATCCTTTCGAGTTGCTCCAATTCGAGCGGCGCGGCGAGCTGACCGAGCAACCGCTCTTCCTGCACACTGAGGAGGTGGCGCAGATTTGCAGGGATGCGGAGTCTGTCGCATTGCAGGCTGAAGCGGCCGGGCAGTGGCTCAAGGCTCAGGATCTCTGGTACCGCTTGAGCGAGTTCCGGCGCGATGAACCGCGCTATCGCGAAGCGATGGAGCATGTTTCGCGCCGCGTGGGCATGATCCGGCTTTACAACCCGATTCGTCTTGCGGAATTGACCAATGAGCAACTGAAAAACCTGGGCATGGAGCCGCGGCCTTTGCCTGCGCTCCCGGCCGGAGCCGCCTGGCAGGATCAACTCAACGGGGTGGATGACGGAATGCTGCTTGAAGGCTTGGACCTGGCCGCGCGCGAGCACCTCTGGCAGAAAGGCTGGCCCGCGCTGCTCAGCAGCGCCTTCTGGAATCTCCAGACCCTGGCTGAGACAAGCGACCTGTGGTCGGTCTTCCCGGGCTTGAATGACCAGGTAGCGCGCGGCAAGTTCGTCGCCTACGTGAAATCGCAGCGCGAATATTGGCAGGGGCAGGAGCGCGGCAGTCGTATGCGCGCTTCCGACGCGCTGCGTGCGCTGCAGCGCATCAATGCGAACACGATCGCACTCCCGCCCGAAGTGCTGGTGTATGAGTTCGGCGAGGGCGCGCTGGGAAGTCTCGACCAGTTCAGCGACTTGGTCTGGCCCTACGAGACGCGCATGTTCAATCGCAGGACCGAAGGAAACTACCAGGGTGTGGGTATTCAGATTACGCTGGATGACTCATACCGCCTGAAGGTGGTCACGCCGCTCGAAGACACGCCGGCGTATCGGGCGGGCATCCGCGCCGATGATCTGATCAGCGCCATCGACGGCGCGCCCGCGGTGGGGCTGAATCTCAATCAAGCCATCGACCGCATCACCGGGAAGGCGGGCACCGATGTGACGATCACAGTGGAGCGATTGGGTGCGGATCTCCCGCTTGATTTCACGCTGAAACGCACGCTCATCAAGATTGACACGGTGAAGGGCTGGATCCGCAAGCCTGACCTTTCATGGGACTATCGCATCGATGATGCGTTCGGCTTGGGGTATGTGCGGATCAACCAGTTTTCGCCCGACACCACCGCCGATTTCGACGATGCGATTGCTGACCTCAAGAAATCGCCCGCTCGTTTCCGCGGCCTGATTGTCGATTTGCGGTTCAATCCGGGTGGGCTGCTGTCCGAGGCGATTGAATTGTCCAACCGCTTCGTGAGCGACGGCAACATCGTTGGAACACGCGACCCCGGCATGCCGCCGGTGTACACCACCGCCATGCCGCGCCTGGCCTCGGGCCTCGACGGGATACCCGTGATCGTGCTCGTTAATGAAGGCTCAGCCTCCGCCAGCGAGATCGTCGCCGGATGCCTGCGCGACCACAAACGGGCGCTGGTCCTCGGGACGCGCTCATACGGCAAGGGCAGCGTTCAGAAGGTTCATGATCTGGCGGGCGGGCTTGGTCGTCTGGCCCTGACGTCGCAGTATTTCGTGCTGCCTGAAGGAGAAATCATCCATCGCGAAGCATCATCGGGTGACTGGGGGGTTGATCCCAACCTCGTGGTCCGCTTGACGCCAGACCAGATTCGCCAGTCCATCGAGATGCGGCAGAAGGCGGATGTCGTGGATGCCGGCGGCGGGAGTGAAGAGTTGAAGACTGGTGGGGGCGATGCGCCCAGCCCGGTCTCGCCGGACGCGCTCTTTGAGCAACCTGTGGACCTTCAACTTGAAACAGCGCTGCTGCTTCTTCGCTCCCGCGTGATCGAGGACGATGCCGCTCAGGCGATGCTCATTGAGGGTCGGTGAAACTTCGAGCGGGCCATGCCGCTCCCTCACGGCGGACTTGCGGCCTACGCTCAGTCGATGCGCTGTTTGCTGATTGTTCTCGTCCTTGCCGCGACCGTGGGTTGTTCGGGGTATACGACCCAGACCACCTTTGGCACAAGCGCAACTGGGGACGAAGGAACTGCCGGCCCGGCTGTGGAGATTCGGTCAGTAGATGTTCCCATTTTTGAGAACAAGACGCTCTATACAGGTTTGGAGCGGGATCTCACGGATGCGCTGATCAAGGAACTGCAGACCCGCACCCCGTGGCACATCCAGGGGGCTGGAAACTCGGACACCTTGCTGACGGGGACAATCGTCGAGGTGGAGAAAACCAGGTTGTCCAACCAGATTGGCTCGGGGCTCGCGCAGGACATCATCCTCTCGATCACAGTCGATTTTCAGTGGAAAAACCGCCGAACCGGCGAGATTCTGGTGGAGCGCCGCAGTTTCAGGGGAGGCGACTGGTATACGCCCTCACACCCCGTGGGTGAGCGCCCTGACCTGGCGGAGTTTGCCGCGTCGGCCGAACTTGCGCGGGATATCGTTTCCGCACTGCGCAGCGACTTTTGAGGCATGATTGTCTCTTGTGAACGTATTTTGCAGCCAAGATCCTGCGCGGCGAAGCGTTTTTGGTGATGGCAGAACCTTTCGGGCCTGAATCTCGAAAAGGGAAGGGGCATAACGGCGCGAATCGCTGGCGCAAAATCCACCCGGAGGGGCCCCCGAAATCACGCCCAACGGTCCGATTCGGACGATGAAGTACCTACATGCCTGACAAATCCAACAAGAATTACCCCCGCGGCAACCAGGAGCGCGATCCAAATCGCAATCGCCAGAAGCAGCCCGGCGGCCCGCCGCCGCTAGGCAACGGCCCATCAGGTCCGGACCCGCAGGGCGGCATGCGCATGACACGGAGCATCCTCCTATGGGTGATGATGCTGGCCATGCTGGCCTTGGGCTGGATGATTTTCAGTGGCCATACCGGCGGGCGGGAGATCACCCTGGGGCAGTTGGAGAAGTACTTCGAGCAGGGAGCGATCAAGCCGGGGTCGGCGATCCTGAAAGTCAACGCGATTGAGGCAGAAATCAAGGAAGGCCAGCCCGAGGAGGCGGGGACGGTGCGCGTTCCCATCACCCAGCCTTCGGACTATTACCTTGAGAAACTCGATAAGTGGACGGGCGGGGAGTACAAGAACGCAACGGCGACGGGGGTCTGGACCAGCGTGCTGATTTCGCTGATTCCGTGGATCCTCATCCTCGGATTCATCTGGTTCATGCTGTTCCGCTCGATCCGCAGTGCAGGCGCCGGCGGCGGCATGTTCGGGAGTTTTGTGAGGTCCAGGCACAAGGTGTCGACCAAGGACTCGACGGGAGTGACGTTTGCCGATGTGGCAGGGGCGGACGAAGCCAAGGAAGAACTGGTCGAAATTGTTGAATTCCTGAAGAATCCGAAGAAGTTCCAGCGCCTGGGCGGGCGAATTCCGCGCGGCGTCCTGCTGTCCGGGCCCCCAGGGTGCGGCAAGACGATGCTGGCCAAGGCAATCGCGGGCGAGGCGGATGTGCCCTTTTTCTCGATTTCGGGGTCGGATTTCGTGGAAATGTTCGTGGGCGTGGGCGCGAGCCGGGTCCGCGATCTGTTCAAACAGGCCAAGGAAAACTCCCCGTGCATCATCTTTTTGGATGAAATCGACGCGGTCGGCCGGAAACGTGGCAGCGGCTTCGCCTCGGGCGGCAACGATGAGCGCGAGCAGACGTTGAATGCGATCCTGGTGGAAATGGACGGTTTTGACACGAATGACCAGGTGATCGTGATTGCGGCGACCAACCGCGAGGACGTGCTGGACCCCGCACTGACGAGGCCGGGAAGGTTTGACCGGCACGTGGTGGTCCCGCCGCCGGACGTCAAGGGGAGGCTGGAAATCCTGAAGGTGCATGCGCGAAAGGTGCAGATGTCACCCAATGTGGATCTGGAGAAACTGGCGCGTGGCACGCCGATGTTCTCGGGGGCGGACCTGGCGGCGATCATCAACGAGGCCGCGATCTTGGCGACGATGGGCGCCAAGGAGTACGTCGAGCAGGATGACCTGGACGAGGCACGCGACAAAATCAAGTTCGGCAGGGCCAAAAAGAGCCGGGTTATCGAAGAGCGTGAGCGCGTCGCCACTGCCTATCACGAGGCCGGGCACGCGGTTGTGCAGGCCCTGGAGCCCGATGCAGACCCCCTGCACAAGGTGACAATCATTCCGCGCGGCAACTACGGCGGGGCGACCTTCAGTCTGCCCGAGCGGGATCGGTACGGTTATGGAACGAAGTGGCTGCGGGCGACGATGCGCGTACTGTGCGCAGGGCGGATCGCCGAAGAGCGAGCGACAAGCGACGTCTCGAGCGGCGCCGCCGGCGACATTTCGCAAGTGTCGCGGATGGCACGGACCATGGTGCTCGAGTGGGGTATGAGCCCGCGCCTGGGCTTCGTGCGATACTCCGATGAGCAACCGGACTCCATCGTGGTGTCAAAGGAGTACTCCGACGACACCGCGCGGATCATCGACGAGGAGATCAAGCGATTCGCGGATGAGGCGTATGCGGACTGCACGCGCATCATCACGGAGAACTGGGAGCGCATCAAGGCGGTGGCCGAAGCATTGCTCACGCACGAGACGCTGACGGCTGAGGAAGTGCGCCGACTCATGCGCGGTGACACCCTGGACAAGCCGACGATCAGCGCGCTTCTGGAGGCGGAACGGAAGAAGAGCGCGGGAACGGCGCCCGCGAGCGTGGTCAAGCCGGAGCCGGAGGCTGGAGCCGGTGGGCCGGGCGGAGTGATCCCGCAGCCCGCCTAGATTGTCGAAGTTCATCAGCATGCTCGAAGGGAGCCGGGTTGAAAGCGACCCGGCTCATTTCTTTTCCTGGGCCGAGGGACGCCGGTGTCGGGGCGATACAGTCGTCTGAATTGCGAGTCGCATGCGTTCCCGAACACAGATCATCATCGGAGTCACCGTTGCAGGGGTGATCTGGTTTGCATTGGGCTGGGTGGTATCAGGGCTCTTGGAAATGCCCGGGATCGACCGCGTGACGTTTCTGCTGTGCCTGGGTGTGGTGTTCGTGGTGGGGGCGACGCTGGCGGCGGCGTGGCTTGAGCCGGGAAAGGATGAAAGGACACAAGGCACCGTTGCTGATAAGGGCGGCAATGATGTTTCCGACTGAGGCGTGCGGCAAAATGCTGGCAATCACTCTGGGCCAGTTGGGGATATGCTGTCGCTTGGATTGAATTCGTTTCCAGGCTGCAACGATTGGGTGGGTCACTATGTCAGTTGAGGAAACTCCCATTCCGGAAGTCAGTGTGCGTGCGATCGGGGAATCCGATCTGCCGCCGGGTGTGTCGGCGCCGTACGCACGTGGAAGGGGAAAGGGCGCAGCGAATGGGGAGCGCTGGGGCCGGGAACAGACTCGCGTGGATCTCGGGCGCCTTTTTGACCGTTTGCCGCCGGCGGCGCCCGAGGCGGAGATGGCGTTGCTGGGGTGCATGATCCTGGACGCCAACGTCATCGGCGACGTGATCCAGATCGTGAAGCGGGCGGAGGATTTCTCCCGGCCGGCGCACGGCGCGGTGTACCAGGCGCTGGTGGACCTCTACGACAAGCACAATGCCGGCGACATCACGATTCTGAACCAGTTGCTCGTGGACCGGGGGGTGAGCCAGGACATCGGCGGGGTGGAGTATCTGTTGACACTGGCTGAAAGCGTGCCTGCATCGGTCAATGCCCCGCACTACGCGCGCATCGTGGCGGAAAAGGCGGTGGTGAGGCGGTTGATCGGCGCGGCAGGCGAGATTCTACAGCAGGCGTACGCGAATGCGGATGATGTTCGGGCGACGCTGGACGCGGCGGAGAAAGCGATCTTCGAGGTCGTCCAGCACACGGGGAAAGCCGAAGCACAAACGCTGGCGGAGCTGCTTCACGAGGCGATGAGCGCGATCGAAAACCGCGCGGAAGGGCATGTGCTGACGGGTCTGGCGACGGGGTATCGGGAGTTTGATGATGCGACGAGCGGATTGCAACGAGGGGAGATGATCGTGCTGGCGGCGCGGCCCTCGATGGGCAAGACAGCCTTTGCGCTCAACATCGCAGAAAACGTGGCGCTGCTCGGCCAGCCGGTGGGAATATTCAGCCTGGAAATGAGCCGGCAGCAATTGGCGCAGCGTCTGCTGTGCGCGCGGAGCGAGGTCGACTCGCACAAACTGCGAAGAAACATGATCGGCAAGGAGGATTTCTACCGCCTGAGCCGGGCGATGGGCGAGTTGGCGGAAACGCAAGTGTTCATCGACGACACGCCGGGTCTCTCGGTGCTGGAACTTCGGGCCAAGGCGCGGCGCATGGCCGCCAAGCATGGCGTGAAACTCATCGTCATCGACTATCTGCAACTGATGTCGGGATCGAGCCGGGAAAGCCGGCAGACTGAAGTGAGCGAAATCAGCCGCGGAGTCAAAGCGCTGGCACGAGAACTCGAAGTGCCCGTGGTGTGCCTCAGTCAGCTCAATCGCGCTGCGGAAAACCGGGAGGATCACCGGCCCAGGCTGTCGGACCTGCGCGAATCGGGGTCGATCGAGCAGGATGCGGACGTGGTGATGATGCTGCACCGCGAGGACTATTTCAGCCAGACCGACCCGGATTACATCCCCACGAACATCGCGGAACTCATCATCGCCAAGCAACGCAACGGGCCGACCTGCACGGTGAAGCTCACGTGGGTGGGCCAGAGCATGAAGTTCAAGGACTACACGGGGGCCAGCGCGGCAGGCGGTTTTGAAGGCGCACCGGCTCGGCCGAAGTTCAATGCCGGACGCGCCGCCGACGCGAGGCCGGGGCGCGGCAACGCCGAGAGCATGGACGCCGGGGACATTCCGATCTGAGCCGGAATTGATCAGCGGAAGAGATCGCGGGCGGCGGATTGATAGGCCTGTACCTGCGCGATGACTTCCTGCATCGAATCGCCGCTGAACTTGGCGCGGAAGGCGCGGGCGACCTCGAAGGCGATCACATGTTCGAGGACGACGGAGGCGGCGGGGACTGCGCAGATGTCGGAGCGCTCATATTGACTGGTCGCTGGCTGAAGCGTCGTGAGATCGATTGAGGGCAGGCCCTGAAGCAGGGTTGCGATTGGTTTCATGGCCGCGCGGACAACGATGCTTTGGCCGTTGGTCATGCCGCCTTCAAGACCGCCGGCGTTGTTTGTGGGGCGGGTGAAGCCGAGGGAGTTGCCGCTGCGCTGGCCGGGGTCCAAGGCGATGGGGTCGTGCACCTGCGAACCGGGTCTGCGCCCCGAATCGAAGCCAAGGCCGATCTCAACGCCTTTGATGGCCTGGACGCTCATCACGGCAAACGCAATCCGGGCGTCTAGTTTCTCGTCCCAGTGCATGCAGGACCCCAGGCCTGGCGGGCAGTTGAAGACGTGGGTTTCGATGACGCCTCCCACGGTGTCCTTGTCGCGCATGGCGGCGTGAATGCGGTCGATCATGGCGGCCGAGGCGGAAGGGTCGGGACAATTCACCTCGCTGCCGTCGCGTGCTGCGCGAAGTGCGGCGAGGTTGCCGTCGGGTAGGGTTAGGGTGAAATCTGTTTCGACCTCGCCGATGGAGCGGACGAATGAAAAGGTCTCGATGCTGAAGCGGCGCAGGAAGAGGCGTGCGACAGCGCCGGCGGCGACGCGAGCGGCGGTCTCCCGGGCGCTGGCACGTTCGAGCGTTCCGCGGCAGTCGGTGGTCAAGTATTTGAGGGAACCGGCGAGGTCTGCATGCCCCGGACGAGGGCGATGGACGGGCGGAGTCTTTTGCGGATCGTCGAGTCGCGCATCCTTGTTTGGGATGAGAAAGGTGAGCGGCGAGCCGAGCGTGACGCCTTGGCGCAGGCCGGAGAGGCACGTCACACGGTCCTGCTCAATGCGCTGCCGCGCCCCCCGGCCGTAACCGCCCTGACGGCGCGTGAGTTCTGAATTGATGAACTCCTGATCAATGGCAAGGCCGGCGGGGAGGCCGGAGATGATGACCACGCCGCCGGGCCCGTGCGATTCGCCAGCAGTTTGAGAGCGCAGTTCGGAAGACATCGGAACTAGGGTAGGCCAGAGCGAGAGGAGCCTGATCAGCCGCGATCGGCCGGCTTGGGCGGACGGACTTCAACTTCACGGATGATGGTCTCGCGGATGGTGACGTCGCCGTCGGTGCGTTCTGTCACACTGCGAGCGATCTCGACATTGCGCGCGTGGGGCGAGTTCGGGGATTCAACACTGGTGCGGACTCCCTTGAGAATGTGGCCGAAGAAGGAGCCGATGTTGCGGGCGAGACCCGGAGAGGGGTTTTCTTCAGCGGGAGGATCGGGGGGGAGGCCGTCACGCATGGTGGGAGTGAATGCTACGTGCGGTAGGGGGGAGTGAAGGGCCGGCGGTCGGTTTCGCAGCCGCACTCCGGGCAGCGGATGATGGGTGCGGGGGATTCGAGTTGTGTGCGCAGAGACTGGCCGCAGGTGGGGCAGGCTAGGCGGCAGATCTCGCTGACCTTGCGAAGGTGAGGACGCATGAGTTCGCCCCCGAAGGTGGAAAGGGTCAGGACCACGAGGAGCGCGGGGATGGCGAAGATAGCAAGCCGGATCAGCGTCCCCACCGGAGAGCGCGGCAGTCCGTCAGAGAAGTAGAGGCCGGCGATGATGAGAAGGGACGCAACCGCGATCAACACGCCAAAGAGGGCGAAGAGTCGCCAGTCAAGACAGGCGGACTTGAAGGCTTGCGCCCAGATGAAGAAGCGCTGCCAGCGCGAGGCGACTTCGCGGAGTTCGGGGAAGGACTCATCAGTGACGTACAGGCGCATTGGATCGCCTCTTGCGCCCTCTATGCCATCAGAGGTTCGTACTTCATGCCATGGGCCTCGGCGACGGGCTTGTTGGTGAGGCGGCCCTTGTCGCAGTTGATGGCGGCGGCGAAGTGGGGGTCAGCCTTGGCCAGGGCGTGCGGGCCGTGGTCGGCAAGTTTGACGGTCCATGGGCTGGTCGCGTTGCCCAGGCCGAAGGCGCTGGTGCGGGCGACGGCGCCGGGCATGTTGGCGACGCAGTAGTGCGTGACGCCGTCGACGACATAGATGGGATCGCGGTGGGTGGTGGGCTTGGTGGTTTCGACGCAGCCGCCCTGGTCGACGGCGACATCGACAATGACGGAGCCGGGACGCATGCGCTTGAGGTCCTCACGGCGGATGAGGCGCGGGGCGGCAGCGCCGGGGATGAGGACTGCGCCGATGACGAGGTCGGCCCAGGGGAGGAACTCGCGGACGACGTGGGGGTCGGAAAAGAGCAGGTCGACATTGTCAGGCATCCACTCATCGAGATCGCGAAGGCGGTCCAGACTGACGTCGAGGAGTTTGACCTTGGCGCCCATGCCAGCGGCGACACGTGCGGCGCAGGTGCCGACGATGCCCCCGCCCAGAACAAGGACGTGGCCCGGCTCAACGCCGGGGATACCACCCAGCAGGATGCCACGCCCGCCCTGAGGGCGCTCGAGGTACTTGGCGCCTTCCTGGATGGACATCTTGCCGGCGACCTCGCTCATGGGTGTCAGGAGCGGGAGGCGGCCACGGGAGTCTGTGAGGGTCTCGTAGGCGACGCCGATGCACTTGCTTTCAAGCACCCCGGTAGTCAGGCCTTTGTCAGCCGCGAGGTGGAGATAGGTGAAGAGAACCTGGCCCGGGCGCAGCATCTTGATCTCGGAAGGCTGGGGCTCCTTGACCTTCACCACCATGTCGGCCTGGGAGTACACATCAGTGATGGAGGAGACGATGCGGGCGCCAGCGTTGACATACAGGTCGTCGGTCAGGCCGCTGCCTACACCCGCGGACTGTTCGACAAGGACGGTGTGGCCGCGCTTGGTGAGGAGTTCGGCGGTGGCGGGGAGCATGCCGACGCGGTGTTCATCGGTCTTTATTTCCTTGGGAACGCCAACGATCATGAGCGGGAACTCCTCGGTTGATGACCTGATCTGGCCTGAAGAAAGGGGAGCCGGGTGTGCCGGACCAAGCGGCATTGCACCTTCTGGGCGGGAAAGGCGAAGTCTATGCCGCAGGAGTGTAAGTACCGGCTGAATGGGTGGCGGGGACGGCTACACTGGCCCGGAGGCTGGCAAGGCGCATGACGCTGGACATCGCAGGCAAACGCGTGACCGTGATGGGGTTGGGGCACTTCGGCGGCGGGGCCGGAGTGACACGCTGGCTGGCCCAGAGCCAAGGGTGCGAGGTGCTGGTGACAGACCAGGCCCCGGCCGAGAAACTGGTGGATTCGGTGGCGGAGGTGCAGGACTTGGTGGACAGGGGGATTGTGCGGCTGCGACTGGGGGAGCACAACGTCAGCGACTTCACAGATACGGATGTGGTCGTCGCCAACCCGGCGGTGCCCCGGCCCTGGGAGAACCGGTTCCTGCGCGCCGCAGAGGCGGCAGGGGTGCCGGTGACGACCGAGATTCGGCTTCTTGTGGAGCGATTGCCGGAGCGGCGAAGGGTGATTGGAATCACCGGCAGTGCGGGGAAATCGACGACGACGGCGATGTGCCATCGAGTTTTGAACACATGGGCAAACCGCGAGGGTGTTCGCGCTCACCTTGGCGGAAACCTGGGTGGAAGCCTCCTGGGCGCGGAGATTGGGACGCAGGACTGGGTGGTGCTGGAGCTGTCGAGTGCGATGCTGCACTGGCTTTCAGAGGGCGCGGGATATCCGGGCGCGGAGGGGTTTTCTCCCCACGTCGCGGTGGTGACCAACATCGAGGCGAACCATCTCGACTGGCATGGCGATTTTGGGCATTATGCGCGGAGCAAGCGGCAGATCTTGCGGAATCAGCGGGCATGGGACTTCGCAATCCTCGGCCAGGGAGCGACACCATGGGAAATCAACCACCATGTCACTCAGTGTCACCTGCCGACTGCTCCGCAATGTGATCCGGGGGTGCGGCTCATGATTCCGGGAGCGCACAACCGCGTGAATGCATGGGTCGCGCTGGCTGCGGCGGCCTTTGCCACGGGGCGGCCGCAGGCGGAACTGGCGCCCGCGCTGGCGTCGTTTGCCGGTTTGCCGCACCGGCTGCAACTGGCGGGCACAGGAGCGGATGGTCGCAGGTTCTTCAACGATTCCAAGGCGACGACGCCGGAGGCGACTCGGCTGGCGGTGGGAGCATTCGAGGAGGAAGGCGAGGTGGGGGCGGGCAAGGTACACCTGATCGTGGGCGGGTATGACAAGAAGATTGATTTGAAACCGGTGGCGGAGTTGGCCGGCAGACTGGCGGGAATGTACACAATCGGCGCGGTGGGGCCGATGATTGCCCGGTTGGCGCGCGAGTCGGGGGCGGGCGCAAAGGTGGTTGAATGCGGATCGCTGGAGCGCGCTGTGTCGGCCGCGCTGAGCAGGATGGGGAGTGGAGAGGTGCTGCTTTTGAGCCCAGCGTGTGCTTCGTGGGATCAGTATGTGAATTTTGAAAGGAGGGGGGAGGAATTTGCGCGGCTCGTGCTCGGCGGAATGAACCTGGACGGTGCAAGGCCGATTCAGGGAGCGAACCGATGATCCGCGTGACCTTTACCAAGAACCTTGAGCGGCACATTCACTGCCCGGCGACGGACGTCGGCAGAGCGGAAGCGGAAACAGTGCGGGACGCGCTGGAGCGCGTGTTCGCGGGCAATCCTGCGGCCCGGTCGTATGTGCTGGACGACCAGAATGCGCTGCGGCAGCACATGATGGTGTACGTCAATGGGCGGCCGATAGCGGACCGGACGCTGCTGACAGACGCCGTGAAGGACGGGGACGAGGTGTACGTCATGCAGGCGCTCTCGGGAGGGTGACCAGCGCGGCAGAATCACTCAGCCGGTTCAATGGAGACAGTCAGGCGCTTGGAGCGGAACTGTTCCTGGTAGAGTTCGGCCCGCTCACGATGCGTCACGAGAAGAAGCGCGACGCCGCGCTGGTGCGCTTCGAGCATGCGCTTGAAAGCCTCGTGCTGAGGCAGCGGCGTGATCGCGACAATCGTTTCGACGACGTGCTGCATGAGATTGACGGGGTCGTTGTGCAGCAGGACGCGAAAGGGCGGCAGCCGATCTTTCTTGGTCGCCGGCGGAGCGGGGCGCGTCTGGACGGCCGTCGCGGAGTTTCCGGCCTGGTCAGACTCCTCGCGCATGGGCGCTGGGGGGGCGGGGGGTGTCTGTTCAGGCTGGCTCGCGGGAGTCGATTCGTGTTCTTCGGAGGCGATCACCATGCTGCTGGAGTGTATCGGCTCTCGGCGGCGAGTGGTAGGGGAGGTGGGCCGTTCCGTGGCGGCAGGATCAGAACTCAAGACGGGTGAACACATCCGCAACCCATTTGGCCATATTGAGTTCGGTCAAGAGGACGCGGCGCGCCTCCTTCAGGGCGGGAAGCGCGGCATGCCAGGCCGAAGCATCCGCAATGATGTCGCGCAGGAGCGAAAGTCCCTTTTCGCCCAAGTCTGGTAATCGAACGAAGGAACCGGCGGGCAGAATCGAATCGACCGCCGCGGACCCGTAATAGATCGGCAGCGACCACGCGAGGAGAGGCTCCCAGATCTTCTCTGTGGCATACAGGGGAGTCTCGGCGTCGTTCTCCAGCGCCAAGGTGTATCGGGCGGCGCGCAGCGCCTGGCCCTTGTCTGCCAGCGGGCCGGCTGGAAGCAGCGCCGCCGACGATGCGCTCCGCCCTCGTCCGCGCTGCACCCACTCTGGCAGATTCCGCCCCACGACGGAAATATCGATGCCTGCGTCGAGCACACGATGCAGGTATTCGAGCCGATGGCGATGGCCAGGCAGGGCGCTCGTTCCGGTTGTGATGCAGACGCAGCGGATGGGTTTTTCCTCTGGCGCGAGGTTCATCCAGAAGTCCCAGTCGCCCCAGGTGGTCCAGCGCGCGGGCATGAGGCACTGTTGGGCGCAGCGTGGGTCATGTCCGATGCTCAGTGCGGCCTGCTGCGTGGCGTGAGCAAACCACCAGTCCCGGGCAAGGCCGGGCGGTTCGCGCGTGGTCATGACAATGCGTTCGCGCGGCAATGCAAGAGGCGTAGGGGGCGGAGCGGCGACCCGGCGCGTGAGTTTCTCCATGAACCCGGGTCGCTCGAGGCGGCGCGGCGAGTTGAGTATGAGCAGGGCGTCACAGGACTCCGGCGATGCAGCGCCGGTACTGCCGATGGTGCGGACATTCCCCCATGCGCCCGGCACGGGGCCGCGCGGACACTGGTGCCACAGCCAGTCGGTGGTGATGGGGAAGTTTGCCAGCAGTCCGACCGTGCGCATGCGCGCGATGATACCGGTCAGGCGGCTTTCACCGCATTGCGGGCAAAGGTGAACTTCCCGCCGTCCCAATCCACCGTGACGTCGTCGCCGGGGCCGAATTCGCCCGAAAGTATGCGCGAAGCGAGGCGGTTCTCGATTTCCTGCTGAACGACTCTCTTCATCGGCCGCGCCCCATAGGCCGGGTCATACCCGAGTTCGCCGATCGCGTCGGCAGCACGGTCGGTGAGTACGAGACGCATTTCCCGATCCTCAAGCCGCGCTGCAAGCAGAGCGATCTGAATGCGGACGATGCGGGCCAATTGCGCCTTGTCGAGTTGATGGAAAACGATGGTCTCGTCGATGCGGTTGAGCAGCTCCGGGCGCAGCGCCTGTTTGAGTTCAAGTTTGACGGCGGCCTCGATTTCCCAGTCAGGCGCCTTGCGCGATGTCATTTCCATGAGACGCTGCGAGCCGATGTTGCTGGTCATCGCGATGATCGTGTTCTTGAAGTCCACGGTCCGGCCCTGGCCGTCGGTGAGGCGGCCGTCGTCGAGCACCTGCAGGAGAATGTTGAAAACGTCCGGATGTGCCTTCTCGATTTCGTCGAGCAGGATAACGGCATAGGGACGCCGGCGGACGGCTTCGGTGAGCGCGCCCCCTTCTTCGTAACCCACATAGCCAGGCGGTGCACCGATGAGCCGGGCCACAGCGTGCTTCTCCATGTACTCGCTCATGTCGATGCGCACCATCGCTTCTTCGGAATCGAAGAGGAACTCCGCCAGGGCCTTGCACAGTTCTGTCTTGCCCACACCAGTGGGGCCCAGGAACAGGAATGAACCGATGGGCCGCTTGGGGTCGCCCAGGCCCGCACGGGATCGACGGACGGCGTCGCTCACGGCGCGGACGGCCTCATCCTGCCCGACGACACGCTTGCGCAGGTCATCCTCCATGTGCATGAGGCGCTCGCGCTGTCCCGTGAGGAGGCGCGAAACGGGAATCCCCGTCCACTTGGCGACGATTTCGGCGATTTCCTCAGCGGTGACATCCTCGCTCACCATCTTGCGCCCGCCCGACTTTTCAGACTTGGCGCGCAACTGGGCGTCCGCCTCCTGCATGCGCTTCTCCAGGTCGCGCAGGTCTCCATACTGAATTCGGGCGGCGCGCTCCCAGTCCCCGGCGCGCTGAGCCTGCTCCAGTTCCGTGCGCTTGCGTTCAGCCTCGGCCTGCAGGCTCTTGATCGTCTCCAGGTCTTTCTTTTCAGATTCCCACTGCGCAGTCAGCGCTGCATTCTGCTCATTCAGCGAGGCAAGTTCCTGCTCGACAAGAGTGAGTTGCTTGCGTGAAGCCTCATCGGGTTCCTTTTTCAGGGCTTCGCGCTCGATCTCGTGCTGCATGATCTTGCGGCGCAATTCGTCGAGTTCCGTGGGCATCGAGTCGTTTTCGATGCGCAGGCGGGCCGCGGCCTCGTCGAGCAGGTCGATGGCCTTGTCGGGCAGGAAGCGGTCGGTGATATAACGATCCGAAAGCGTTGCGGTGGCCACCAGTGCGGCGTCAGCGATGCGCACGCCGTGATGTGCCTCATACTTGGGCTTGATGCCGCGCAGGATGGCGATGGTGTTCTCGACGGAAGGTTGTGCCACATACACCGGTTGGAAGCGACGTTCGAAGGCGGCGTCCTTCTCAATGTACTTGCGGTACTCGTCCAGCGTCGTGGCGCCGATGCAGCGCAACTCGCCGCGCGCCAGCGCGGGCTTAAGCATGTTGCCGGCGGAGACAGCGCCTTCCGCCGCGCCCGCGCCGACGATGGTGTGCAGTTCATCGATGAAAAGGATGACCTGCCCCTGGGCGGCGGAGACCTCGCGCAGCACCGCCTTGAGGCGTTCCTCGAACTCGCCGCGGAATTTCGCGCCCGCCAGCATTCCGCCCACATCCAGCGCGACGATGCGTGCTGAACGCATGGACGAAGGGCAGTCGCCGCTCACGATTCGCAGCGCGAGGCCTTCGACGATGGCGGTTTTGCCCACGCCCGGCTCGCCAATGAGCACGGGGTTGTTCTTGGTACGCCGGGAAAGCACCTGCATGCAGCGTCGGATCTCCTCATCGCGCCCGATCACCGGATCAAGCTTGCCTTGCTGGGCCTTTTCCACCAGATCGATTGTGTATTTCTTCAGCGCTTCGTACTGGTTCTCCGCGTTCGGGTCATTCACGTTGGCAACGCCGGCGCTCTTGCGAATCTGCTTCACCGCGTCGAGCACGTTCTTTCGCCCCACGCCATTCACGCTCAGAATTTCCTTGGCGTCCGACTTCACATCGGCAACCGCCAGCAGCAGGTGCTCCGTCGAGATGTAGGAGTCGCCCAACTCCTGCGCCGCTGCGTCGGCCTTCGTGAGGACTTCCAAGAGATCGCCGGATGTGGGGGGAACCGCATGTGAGCCCTTAATCTGCGGATAGCGTTTCAACTCACCCTCCGCGATGGTGCGGATGCGGTTGGGATCGGCAGCACACCGGGCGAGAATCGACTCAGTAATGCCGGAGGCCCCGGGGCCGGATTCACGTCCCGACGGGTCCAGCATCGCGGCCAGCAGGTGCAGCGGCTTCATTTCCGCGTGACCCATGGAGGCGGCGCGCGACTGACCCTCGGCAAGAGCCTGCTGAGCCAGAACCGTAAATCGATCCATCCGCATGAGTGATTCCTTCCAGTCGACTGTACGTGACCGTCCCGATCCTTGATCTCCATGCAAGCGGTGCGCCCGGCTGCGCGGGGGCAAACGGGACCTGCACGGTGACCTGGCAGTCGACCCAGGCACATGGGGGCCCTGCAAACTGCCGAAACGGCAGACGGCGCACCCTAGAATTTGGTCTGTTTTTCGCCATGCCTGAAACGCTGCGCATCAACGAAGTCTTCTTTTCGATCCAGGGGGAGTCCTCCCGCGCGGGGCTGCCCTGCGTATTCATCCGGCTGACCGGTTGTCATCTCCGTTGCACCTACTGCGATACGGAGTATGCATTCCATGAAGGCACGCATCGCAGTGTTGACGAAGTGGCGGCCCTGGCGAAGGGATTCCCCTGCGATCTGGTGGAGATCACCGGCGGGGAGCCGCTGCTGCAGCCGGCAGTGCATTCGCTCATGCGTCAACTGTGCGACGCGGGCAAAACTGTGCTCATCGAGACAAGCGGGGCCTGTGACATCTCTGCGTGCGACCCGCGCATCATTCGGATACTGGATCTGAAAACGCCGGGCAGCGGCGAGGAGGCACGCAACCTCTGGTCAAACCTTGACCACCTGCGTCGGGACGATGAGATCAAGTTCGTGATCTGCGATCGACGCGACTACATGTGGGCGCGCGACATCGTTCGCGCCCATCGACTTTCCGAGCGCGTGAACCACATCCTGTTTTCACCCGTCTTTGAGCAGCCGCGCGGGCTGGAGATCCTCGGCCAGCCCGGGTTGCCGTCGGCCCAACTGGCGGAGTGGATCAATGCGGATGGATTGCCCATCCGGCTCAATCTGCAGTTGCACAAGTTCATCTGGGAGCCCACGACGCGCGGGGTGTGAGAACCGTTGGCCCCTAGGCCACGTCCTCAAGCATTTCCGGGCCGGAATCAGCCTTGAGCGCGTCATCCTGCGCCAACGGTCGACCGGCAGCGTCGGTGAGCGCGTGTCCCTTCTTGTCCCGGATAACGGGAATCGGATGGAGCTTCTCGTGCTCCTGCAAAGCCTTTTCCCACTTCTCCTGTTCGGTCTTTTCGAGTTTGTGGAAGGCACCCCGACCGCGGCACTTGGGAAAGGCGGAGCACGCCAGCCACGGGCCGCGCTTGCCCGAACGCAGGTTGAGCGGACTCTGGCACTTGGTACAAGGAATGTCCGTCACCACAGGAGGAGGCTGCGGCGCCAGGGGTCGCCCGGCCTTGTCGAGCTTGAGAATCTGGTCGCACTCGGGGTAGCCCGTACAGCCGAGGAACGGGCCGAAACGGCCCACACGTTTCTGCATTCCCTTGCCGCATTTTGGACACGCGACGTCCGCCTCCTCGATGCGGCGAGGCCTGCCGTGTTCGTCGATCGGCGCTGCGTAGTCGCAGTCAGGATAGCGGGAGCACGAAAGGAAGCGGCCATTCTTGCCGAAGCGATAAACCGTCGCAGCGCCGCACTTCTCGCAACGGATGTCATCGGGAGCCGGCTGGGTTTCCGCCTTGGCATGCGAGAGGGTGTCGTGGGCGACTTTGAGTTGCTTCTTGAATGGGCCGTAGAACTCGCTCAGGACACGTGTCCATTCCAGTTCGCGCGATTCCACACGGTCTAGTTCGCTTTCCATCTCGCGCGTGTATCCCACATCGAGAATGTCGGGGAAGGCGTCGATGAGCTTGTCGGTCACAACCTCGCCCAGATCAGTTGCGAACAGCCTGCGCTCCCGGATCTCGACATACTTGCGGTCCTGAATGGTCGAGATGATGGCCGCGTACGTGGACGGCCGGCCGATGCCTTCCTCTTCGAGAATCTTGATGAGCGACGCTTCAGAATACCGCGGCGGAGGCGAGGTGAATTTCTGTTGCGGCTCGACCGCAAAGGCGGCGACCTTCTGCTGTTCCGTCAGCGCGGGCAGACGCTGTTCATCGGCCGACACGGGCACGCCGGAAACCTTGTAATGCCCATCGAAAACGAGCTTGCGCCCAGTGGCGCGGAAGACCATGCCCGCGTCCCCCGCGGGGTGCAGAGTGACCGCCATGCTGTCCCATTGAGCGGGGGTCATCTGGCAGGCGACGAAGCGCTCCCAGATGATGCGGTACAACTTCGCCTGATCGGGTTTGAGCGTGTGGGCGATCTGCTCGGGGAGAATCGACACATCAGTGGGGCGAATGGCCTCGTGGGCTTCCTGCGCATCTTTGTTGGAGGATGAATAGAAATTGGGTTTATCAGGCAGGTACTGCGTGCCGAACTTCGAATCAATGAACCCGCGCGCCATCGAAAGCGCTTCACCCGAGAGATGGGTGGAGTCCGTACGCATGTAGGTGATCAAGCCCACGGTTCCGCGCCCGGGGATGTCTACGCCTTCGTAAAGTCCTTGAGCGGCGCGCATCGTGCGCTGGGGGTTGAATCCCAGTCGCGTTGAGGCCGCCTGCTGCAGCGAGGAGGTGATGAAAGGAGCCG
The DNA here is from genome assembly GCA_044229655.1 of Phycisphaerales bacterium. Classification (GTDB taxonomy): domain Bacteria; phylum Planctomycetota; class Phycisphaerae; order Phycisphaerales; family UBA5793; genus JBGASM01. The sequence goes on from JBGASM010000004.1 coordinate 70,418, forward strand.
CGGGCCGGCTGGAAATGCGCTTGGTTTCCAGAGAACGGATGAGGTAGGGCGTTCCGGCAGCCAGGCCGGCGAGTTCCACGCGATTCTTGGCCGGGCCCTTCGCGTCTGGGTCGGTCCACGATTCGCGCTTGATTGAGGAAAGACCCGCTCGTTTGGCAAGGCGGGCCGCGTCCTGCTCATCTTCAATGATCAGGTGTGTCTCTGCGCGCTGGGCGCTGCGCGACTCCTCGTCGCTCTCAGGCTCATCTTCGCCGCGCGGGACATCGATGCGCTTGCCATCCACTTCCCACAGGTCGCCTTTGAATGCGCCGTGCTTGGACATCCAGCCGGCCTGCTCCTTGACGGTGGGAGTCTCGAGTTTGCCTTCCGCGGATTTGGCGGGAGTCATGAACTTGGCCCAGGCATCGGCCAGGCCCGCCGCCGCCGCAAGATCGGCTGTGAAGCGTGCGCTCACCGCCCAATGCTCTTCCGGTTCAAAAGCGCGGATTTCGCGTTCGCGTTCCACAACGAGCCGCACGGCGACGGACTGCACACGCCCGGCGCTCAGCCCCCGGGCTACTTTTTTCCATAGCAGCGGCGAAACCTGGTACCCCACGATGCGATCAAGAATCCGGCGCGCCTGCTGCGCATTGACACGCGCTTCATCGATGGAGTGCGGATGCGAGAAGGCCTTCTGAATCTCGCTCTTGGTGACGGCGTTGAACACGACCCGCTTGGCCTGGTCGGACGGAATCCCGATTTCCTGGGCCAAATGCCAGGCGATCGCTTCGCCCTCACGATCCAAGTCGGTGGCGAACCAGACATCCTCGGCCTTGGCGGCAAGCCGGCGCAACTCGGAAACCGTTGCCTTCTTGCCGGGCAAAATCTCGTAGGTGGGTTCGAAGTCTCTTTCGAGGTTGACGCCCGGCACCGGCTGTTTGGACCCTTTGGGGGCTTTGCTGGGAAGATCACGAACGTGGCCGATGGAGGCCTTGACCACGTAATCGGATCCCAGGTACTGATTGATGTTCTTCGCTTTGCTGGGGGATTCGACGATGACCAGATGCTTGCCTCCCGGAGTCCCCTTCCATGGTCGACGCCGGGCGGGCGTACTTCCATCGTCATTGAGCATGTCGAGGCGATCTGAGTCCGAGGTGGTCGGCTCAGCAGACGCCCCACGGCGAGACACTCGCTGCCCAGCTCTCTTGGCTGTCGGCTTTGGTTTCAAGGTGGAGTGGGAGTTCTTTTTCGCCATTTGTTCGGGCTTTTCCAGTTTCCGGCAGCAATTCAATGTTCCCTGCGGAGTTCCCGCGAGGTACTGCAGCCACTCCTTAGAAGGTCAGCGATCTCAACCTGAGCACCTGACTTGTAAGGCATGCTTCCAATCGGGTCAAGTTTCGGCCCGATTCGAGCTCCCCCATGAATCGACGGTCCACTCCGACTAGTCACCGCATACAGAGGTGGAGGTGGTTGTGTTCGCGGCGATGTACTCAAGTGCATATCTGACAATATCTTCAGGCGATGTTGCCGCCGCGTCGAACCAGCGTCCCGGTTGGTAGGCGCGAAATCGTTTGAGCCACGTTCGCTGTTTTCGCGCATATCTGCGTGATTCGATCTTGGTTTGCTCTGCGGCATCCTCCAGACCCGACCGGCCCTCCAGGAACTCCAGAATCTGCTTGTACCCAAGGGCTTCGCGTGCCTGGCGGCCCAGGTGGCCGGTCTGCCACAGAGTGCGGACCTCATCAACGAGCCCCATTTCAACCATCTTTTTCACGCGGGAGTTGATTCGCCGATTGATTTCCTCGGCTGGCCAATCCAGTCCAAGAAGTATGACGTCGCGACGCCCGGCTGGTGGAGTCGACAACGCGGCCGAATGCCATTGTGTTTGCCAGGATGAGATGGGTTCGCCGGTGAGTTCGTAGACCTCCAGCGCGCGCGTCAGGCGTTTGCGGTCGTTGACGTGCAGTCTGGCCGCACTGGCTGGATCGACCTGTTTCAGTCGTTCGTGCAGCGCTGCGGAGTCTTCGAGGGCAAGACGTCCGCGCAGAGCCTCATCGGCTGGAGGACCCTTGAACATCCCTTCCAGAAAGACCTTGACATAGAGGTTGGTCCCGCCCACGAGTATTGGCCATGCTCCACGCGTGCGGACACCGGCGATGGCATGTTCTGCCAGATCCAGCCAATCGTCAACACTGAACGGCTCGCGCGGGTCGGCAATGTCGATGAGATGGTGAGGGGTGCCCTTTCGCTCTTCCAGCGTGGGTTTGGCGGTTCCGATGTCCATGCCGCGATACACCTGCATGGAATCGGCCGAGATGACCTCGCCGCCCCCCGGCAGGCGTTGCGCCAGCGCAATCGAAAGATCTGTCTTGCCTCCGGCAGTCGGCCCGACGATGAGGATGATGGGCCTGACAGGGGTCGTCAAGATGAGTCGATCGTACCATCGACCCGGCCATGCGCAAGATACCCGCCGACATGATGGTCATGCTCATGATGGGCCAGGAGAAGGGGCTGAACCCGACCCTCTTCGATGATCGTCTCCTGGAATCGGGGGTCCGGCGGATCAGGAACCTCACCTATCTGGAGGGGGACGAGCGCGATTCCCAGCGGCGCCGCCTTGATCTTTATCTTCCAGGGTCTGGGTCTTCACACTCGCTTGTCGTGTGGATGCATGGGGGCGGCTGGCGGATCGGCTCAAAGGATGACCTCTTCGGTCTTTACGGGCGCATCGGGGCTGACTTTGCCCAGCACGGCATCGCATGGGCGAACATCAACTACCGCTTAACGCCGCGCGTCCAGCATCCCGGCCACGTCGAGGATTGCGCTGCAGCCGTCGCGTTTCTCCTCGGTCAGGCGCGCACCTTCAACTTGAATCCGCATGGGATGTTTCTCGCGGGGCACTCGGCCGGCGCTCACCTGGCCGCGCTGCTGGGGCTGGACAATCGCTTTCTTCGCGCCCACGGGATCGAGGCCCGCACTGTGATCCGCGGCATCATGGCCAGCAGCGGTATTTACCGTCTGGCGGAGGGCGCTGGGGCGGAGTCGGCGCAGGCCAACGAAGAAGCGGGCAGTCAAGCTGCTGGTGAATTGGCCAAGCACCCCCTTGGGCGCCAGGCGCTGGCATTTCCGCCCGAAATGCGCCGCGATGCGTCACCCATCGAGCACGTTGCCCCCGGCAGCGCCCCGTTCCTCCTGGTGGCGGAAGAATTCGGCTTTCCCGACACGCAGATACAAATGAAAATGATGGAGGGCGCGCTCAGGGCAGCACAGATTCCGGTTGAGACGCTCGTACTTCCGGGTCTGAACCACGTCACCATGCTCGGCGACATGCTGCGCGAGGGAAATCCGACTGCGGATGCGATGCGTCGATTCGTTGCCCGTAATCTGACCGCTTGAAGCGGCGTTCTCATTTCGAAGCGCTGCGCTCGTTCCGGAGGAACTGATGCGCCACCTGCCAGACCGGGCCGGCGCCCATTGCCACCACGAGATCACCCGAGCGGCAGATGCGCTCCAGTTGCGACACGATGGCTTCGAAGGGATAAATGTGCATCGCGTCAATCCCGCGCGCCCGCAGGCGGTCAACGAGGTCGGCCGCGCTCACCTTGGTCTTTTCCAATTCCGAATCGCGCACGAAGTAGATGTGCGGGACGATCACGACATCCGCGCTTGAAAACGAGGCCGCGAACTGGTCGAGGAGGAAGCGCGTCCGGCTGTGCTGATGCGGCTGGAACACGCAGATGAGCCGCTTGGGTTTCTCGAAGGCGCGCAGCGCCCGGAGCGTTGAATCCACTTCCGTCGGGTGGTGCCCGTAGTCGTCATACACCACCACCTCACCGCGCCCGACTTTGCGCGATCCGAGCCGCTGCATGCGGCGGTCAACTCCCGCAAACGACTCAATGGCGGGAACAATGTCTGACCACGCGCAGCCCAGGCGGTGTGCCAACACTGCCGCCACGGCGGCGTTGTAGGCGTTGTGTTCGCCGGGAATCGGGCTGGCCCAGGAAGCGCAGGGTGCGCCTTGTCGGTTCAGTGTGACCCGCCGAGCTCTGGGATCAAAGGCCACGGACCAGTCCGCCTGCGTCGACAGCCCAATGGTCTCGACCGCACACTGCAGACCGGCGGCGACATTGCCGCGCTGGGCGTTCTCATGGCCGATGAGGAGGTACCCGTTCTCCTCGGCGGGAGGAAGAAGCCGCGCAAAACGGCGGAAGGCCTCGATGATCGCATCGAGATTGCCGTAAATGTCCAGGTGATCCTCTTCGACATTCAGAATGGATGCGAGCGTCGGGCGGTGATGATGAAAAGAACGGTTGAATTCGCAGGCTTCCGCCACGAGCAGGCCGGGCCTGTCCGAATCCGGTTGAGCTTGGGAACCGCTGCGTGAGCCGCCGCCGATCTGGCGCGAAGTTGCGCCGACGATGAACGAGGGATCCTTGCCGCAGGTGATGAGCACGTGCGCCAGCAGGGCCGTGGTCGTGCTCTTGCCGTGCGTGCCGGCGATGGAAACGCCGGTGCGGCCTTCCATCATCTTTCCGAGGGCTTCGGCGTAAGTCAGGACAGGGACGCCCTGGGCCGTCGCAGCCCGGACTTCCGGGTGCTCGGGCTTAATGGCGGCGGATGCGATGACGAGGTCGCAGGGGCTTGGGATGAGCCCGGCCTCCTGCTCGAATGACACGGCGTAGCCGTCGTGCACCAATTCGGACGTCAGGTCCGAAGGCTCCTTGTCCGAACCTTCACAGATCGCGCCGCGCGCCGTCAGCATGCGCGCCAGGCCCGACATGCCGCACCCGCCGATGCCGATCAGATACACATGCTTGTTCTGCAAAGACCATTCAGGCATGCGGGCACCATCAAGGGGGGCTGGGTCTTCATCGTGCTGTGCGTCCCCGATGCGCTGCACCGGCGCTGCGATCAGTGCGGTCGCAGGATCGTCGGAAGGATGCACCAGCCGGCCTGCGAATCCGGTGGATGCGCCGGCTTGAAGGGTAGTGTCAACCGCAGCCGCAGGGACCGTGTCCAGCGGGGCAGGTTGCGAAGTCGAGACGGAAATGCGCTTGGGTTGTGCACTCACGACGTGTCCTCCTGACACAAGTTGCGGAGTCAGAAATTGTCCGCTGCACCGCGAGGTCCGATGCGGGGCCGCGTCCGCGCGCCATCCATGGCGTGCATTCGCCGAAAGAGCGTTCCAATCCTACCTAGTTTCGTCACTTGTCGAGTGGTACATGGTGAAAATACCGCAAAAAGTGCCGGAAAGAGGTTCGGCATGGGCCTGCGCTTCCAGCGTGGAATACCGTGGGCGTCATGGACCTGCCCTACCGCATTGCCGTCCTTTGCTACCTGTACGATGACGCAGGGCGGCTGCTGCTTTTGCACCGCGTCAAGGCCCCCAATCGGGACTTGTACTCGCCCATCGGCGGGAAACTCGACATGGCATCCGGCGAAAGCCCCACTGCGTGCGCAATCCGTGAGATTCGCGAGGAGGCCGGGGTCGAGGTGAGCGCGGCCGACCTCCACCTGGTCGGGATTGTGAGCGAGGCGTCGTTCGAAGGGCAGGGGCACTGGCTCATGTTCATGTACGAAGTGACACGCCCGGTCGCGGTGGCGACAGGTGTCATGCGCGAAGGGCGATTGGAATGGCACGCGGTGACCGAAGTGGAGTCTCTCAACATTCCAGCCACTGATCGGCAGGTGATCTGGCCGGAGTACCTGCGCCATCGTGGAACGGGGTTCTTTATGACGCACATCGAGTGCGCCGATGCGCGTCAGTTGCGCTGGAGCACGGACCAGTCGCGTCGCTGACCGCTCGTTAGGCATGTCAAATTGTGCAAGCAAGGCTCCTGTGCACGCAGGTGAGGGAATTGACAGCGAAGTGAGTTGGGTACAATGGCCAGAGCCGTGCGAGTGCACGGCGACATCCAGGTCAGAAGGGGCGGATCGCGCGTTTCTGCGCCGTCCGGGGAACTCAGAGGATTGGGCTCATGCTTGATATTCAGACGGCGGACAAGGTTTCGGCGGCATCGTGCCCGCCGTGGTCAGATACCCCCGAGCGCTGCATTCAGGCGATTCGGCAGCGCGTCGCCGCTGATGTCGTCAGCGTGGCCCTGGTGGGCGCCCAGCGCGGCTCCATCGACGAGATACTCTCGGCCGACGGCGCTGCCGCCCCGGCTCTGACGCGCTGGGTGGAGCGCCTGCACAGCGACGACCAGCACTACCGGGTCGCCGTCAAGCAGGGACGCAGCACAGGCAACATCGCGCAGTCCGCGTGGCAAATGCCCGATCTGGCTTCAGCCACGTCCCGCCACGTGGGATATGTCACCTTTCCGGATTCGGCTCCGACCGGTCCGTGGTGGACCATTGCCCTTTCGCGGCCCGACGGGAGTTTCAGCTCCGGGGAACTCGATGCGGTGCAGCTGCTCCTCAGGCAGTGGAAGAGCGTGTTTAACCGTCCCACCGAACCGGGAATGATTCGATTGCTGGTGGGGGCAGATGATCGACTGGTCCACGCGGACCCGACCGGGCAGCAGGCCATGGCGGACGCGGGCATCAATTTCAAGGACATGATGACGCTCCTGCGCCGGACTGCGGCCCAACGATGGCCGGACATGTCCGACGGCGTCACGCATGACGTCGTTTTGCGTCTCGCTGAGGGTGCGTGGTGGGTGAGGTTCCGCAGGCAGCGGACCGTGAATGACCCGGCTGGCGCGTACTGGTATGTCGAATTGCGACTGCTCGAGGCGGATGAACTGGCTCCGACCGCCCTGATGGAAGATCAGCGCATCGCGCTGGCGCTGGCCTATATCCATGACCGTTTCCACGAATCGCCGAGTCTGAATCAGGTCGCCAATGCGGTGCACATCAGCCCGTTCCATTTCCACCGGCTGTTTTCCCGTCAGGTCGGTGTGACGCCCAAGCAATACCTGCTGCAGAAACAGGTGCAGATGGCGCGCTGGATGCTCCGATCCAAGCGGATTCCGATTCATCGCATTGCGGATGAGACCGGTTTCGCCAGCCATGGGCACTTCACTTCAACCTTTCGGCGCTTCGCGGGCATGAGCCCCAGCCAGTATCGCGACGGTGGACTGGGTTGAACCCGTCGATGCCCTGGGTGGTGTCTCCCATCCCAGCCGGGTACACTGGCAAGCATTCAAGAGGTGTCGGTCGGTGTTGGGAGAAGGGTGCGAAAGCGAAGCGGGTGCATGGGTCAACCGGTGCGATGGAAGAATCGGGCGTGGGTGTGCGCCGCAGCGTCGGCAAGCGCGGTGATTTTGGCCGGGTCCGCCTTGGGGCAAAACGAGTCCTCGGACCCCGGGCCGGGCAGCGGCGGGCCTGTGGTCGAGCAACCCGACGCTGCGCCCTATGAGGGGCTTTCGATCCAGGAAGTCCGCATCGAAGGCCTCAAGCGCGTCGATGAACAACTGGTGCGCAATCAGCTGCGCACCGCGGCGGGGACGGCCTATCGCGCGGCGACGATCGATCTGGATGTCCGTAGCCTGACGCGTCTGAACCAGTTTCGGCGCATTCGTGTGGATGCATCGCTGACGGAAGGCCGCAGTGTCATTGTCACATTTGCGCTGGATGAGTGGGCCTTGATTGCCGACGCCCAGGTGACGGGCAATACCACCGTCTCCGATCAGGAAATCGCGGAGGTGGTGTTGCTTCGCGCGGGTGATCCGCTCGACACCTTCCAGCTGAATCAGGCCCGAGAACGCATCGCTGAGCTCTACCGCAAGCGGGGATACCTGTTGGTTCAGGTGGACATTGACGAGGCGGTGCTCTCCGAATCAAACATCGTCCTCTTCACGGTGCGCGAGGGGCCCCGCGTCAAGATCAAGGAGATCGACTTCCGCGGCAACCAGGCGTTTTCAGCACGCCAGCTGGGCCCCAATGTCCAGAGCAAGACGTCGATTTTCCTCCTGCGCACCGGTGAGATCGATGATGCCCTCATCGAAGACGACATTCGCCGGATTCGCGAGTACTACCAGGACCGTGGGTACCTCGATGCGCGCGTCGATCAGACCATTGACGTCTCAAACGACCTCAAAGAGGCAAAACTCGTCTTCGTCGTTGATGAAGGGCCTGTGTACCGCATGCGTTCCGTCCGCGTCGAGGGGGCGACGCGGCTTCAGGAGCAGCAGTTGACCGCTCTCATGCCCATCAAGCCCGGCGATGTTTATGGCGCAGACAAGATCCGCGGCAGCCGCACCGCCGTGCTCAACGCTTTGGGTCGGCTGGGCTTCCCGGAGGTCCGTGTCGACGTCGACGAAATGCGCGATGAGGTTGAGCCTCTGGTCGACCTGGTGCTGCGAGTCTCAGAAGGAGAGTTCGCGCGGACCGGTGAAGTCCGCGTCCAGGGCAATTCATTGACCAAACGCGAGATCATCCTCCGCCAGGCCCAGGTGCGCCCCAACCGCCCGCTGAGCCCCGTGGATATCGCCGAGACCCAGCGCAAGGTCCAGCAGACGCGCCTGTTTGGCGAGACCTCCGTCACGATTCAGGATCCGGATCCGCAGGAACCGGAGTATCGTGATGTCCTGATCCAGGTTGAAGAGACCAACACCGGCAACATCGGATTCGGCGTGGGCGTCTCCTCGGACAGCGGCGTGTTCGGCGCCATCGATGTGACCCAGCGCAACTTCGATATCGCGGATGTTCCCGAATCCTGGTCCGAGCTCTGGTCAGGACGGGCGTTTCGCGGCGCAGGACAGACCGCCACACTCAACATCGCTCCCGGCAACGAAGTCTCAAACTACGGAGTCGGCCTGACGGAGCCGTATCTCTTCGGTTCGGACTACTCCGCTTCCGGCTCCCTCAACTACACCACCCGCATCCTCGAGAGTTATGACGAAAACCGCTGGGGCGGGCGCGTGAGCATCGGCCGCCGCTTCGGCGAGGTCTGGAATCTCTCCACCGCGCTGCGCGTTCAGAACATCGATATTTCAGACATTGAGTCCACCGCGCCGGTGGATGTGTTCGCCGTCGAAGGCTCAAATTTCCTGACGGGGCTGGGTGCGACCTTGACGCGCACCACCTACGACAATCGCTTTCGCCCCACGCGTGGCACGCGTCTCGAAATGCTCTTCGAGCAGGTGGGATTGCTGGGCGGAGACTTCGACTTCTCCAAGGCCGAAGTGGACTACCAGTTATATCTGCCGGTGTATGAAGACTTCCTGGGCCGCAAGTCCGTCCTTTCCCTTCAAACCAGCGCCGGCTACCTCTTCGGCGGCGACACCCCCATCTACGAGCGATTCTTCCTGGGCGGCAGGTCACTGCGCGGATTTGACTACCGCTCCGTTTCACCCAAGGGCATTCGCAACGACAACGGATTGGTGGGGGTCGACCCCGTCGGCGGCGATTGGAAATTCTTCCTCGGCGCTGAATACAACTTCCCCCTCGTGGACACGTTCATGAACGGCGTTGTGTTTGTCGACTCCGGCACGGTCACGGAGGATCCCGGCTTTGATGAGTATCGCGTCTCCGTGGGATTTGGCCTCAGGCTTTACATCGAACAGTTGAGCCAGGCCCCCCTCGCCTTTGACTTCGGCTTCCCGATCATGAAGGAAGACAAAGACGACACGCAGTTATTCTCCTTCAGCGTCGATCTGCCCTTCTGATCACGGCAGGACGCTTTCGCGCAGCGCACGCGGCACGCACCTACAATTCCCGCCATAACCCGGGCGCGACGCCGGAAATCGGAATGGCAAGCATTCGAGACGCGTCTCCTGTTGCGGGGTGAAGAGCGCTGCCCGGTGGGAGAGCAGCACGATTGGCGAGTCCATACATTGGAAAGGTGTTTCCAGCATGAAATTGTCAGGTAATTCGATCAAACTGGTGGTTTTCGCCCTCGTTTCGGTTCTCATCATGGCTGCGGCGCTGAAGGCACGCCCGATTTTCGCGCCCGCTCAGCCCACGGCCGTCGCAGTCGTGGACTGGCTCAAAGTCACTGACAACCTCAAGGAGTGGAAAGACACGACCGCTAATCTCAAGGAGAAAGAACGTGTCTTCCAGGAAGATGTGAACAAGCGTCAAGCGGCCCTCAAGAATCTCGCTGATGACCTGAAGGCCATGTCGCCCGAGACTCCCAGCTTCGATGCTGCGCAGACTCGCTTCAACATCGAAAGCGCCCAGTTCAGCGCCTGGGGCCAGGCCGCTCAGAAAGACCTCGAAGCCGCCAAACTGCGCGAGCAACTGAAAATCTACGACAAGATCACCAAGGCTGTCGCCGCCGTCGCTGAGCGCGATGGGTATCAGATTGTGCTCTGGAACGATGCCGAATCCAAAAAGATCGACCTCCGCAATGCGCCGGATTCGGCCGGGCAGATCGCTACCCGCCATGTGCTCTACGTCAGCCCCAGCGCGCCCGACATCACGGACGCGGTCGCTGCATTCATGAATGAAGCGGCCGGCGGTTGATGTCAATCCCTCGATTTCCATGGCCCGGCAAGTATGGCGCCACGGACGCTGACACCATGGTGACAACGTATACGACAACTGTGGGCGACATCGCGCAGCGGGTAAGCGGTGAGATCGTCGGCCCGCGTGATCTGAGGGTCACCGGGCTTAATACCCTTGAAGAGGCCGGCCCGGGCGACCTCTCGTTCATCGGCTCACCCAAGCATGCCGCCCTGTGGCCAGGTTCGCGCGCAGTCGCCGCGCTGGTGACGCGCGGAATCGAAACCCCGGGCCACGATGCGGGCCAGCGGGCTCTCATTGTCGTGAAGAACGCCGACATTGCAATGGCCCAGGCGCTGGAGATGTTTCTGCCTCCGGCTGAGCCCCCGCTGCCGGGAGTTTCCAGTACGGCCTTCGTACATCCCACCGCTCAGGTCGATTCGACGGCCACAGTCATGGACCGGGCTTGGATCGGGCCGGGCGTGATCGTCGGCCCGCGCTGCGTCCTTGAGCAGAACGTTTGGATCGGGGCCCAAACCACGCTCGGTGCCGATTGCGTGCTTCGTGCTGGCGTGGTGGTGCGCGAGCGCTGCGTGATTGGGAATCGGGTGAGCATTCACCCCAACGCCGTGATTGGCGCCGATGGGTTTGGATATCGCCCTGACGGGAAGGGTGGGCTGGTCAAGGTCCCCCACATTGGCACGGTCGAGATCCAGGACGACGTGGAAATCGGCGCCTGCGCGACCGTTGATCGCGGCAAGTTCGGGGCCACCGTGGTTGGCGCCCACACGAAACTTGACAATCTCACACATGTTGCCCACAACGTGCGCGTCGGGCGCGGCGTCGTGATGGCCGCGCTTTCCGGCATCGCTGGGTCGGCCGTGGTCGGCGATTGGGTTCAGATCGCAGGACACTCCGGAGTGGCGGACCACGTCACGGTCGCCTCGGGTGTGAAGCTCGCCGCCCATTCCGGAATCATGAGCAAAACGGAGCCCGGCGATGTCGTTGGCGGCACACCCGCCGTGAACCTCCGCGACTTCTGGCGCATGTACTCCGCATGGATAAAACTCCCCGAGTCGCTGCGGATTCTTGATCGCTTGCAGCGCCGCGTGGATGAGATCTCCGCGCCCGAGACGGTCAGCGCGAAGGAACAGGCGAGCTAAGCAGCATGGATCAGAGCGGACCGCCAATTTCCTCTCATGATGCGGCAGCCCCCGGAGAAGGCCCTGCACCGTTGCCGAATTGGCGCTCCGGAACGCTCCCCGGTGACAGCATTCCCGTTCCGGTTCCCAAACCCGAACGGACGCGCGACCGGGAGGTCAATGAGTCGATCTACCCCACGCTGCAGCAGACGATCGCCGCCCCCGTGCTCATTGAGGGAAAAGGCATTTTTCTCGGCGTGGACTGCGCGTGCACTTTTCTTCCGGCCCCGCCCGACCATGGCATCGTGTTCGAGCGCATCGACCTGGGCGAGCCGGTGCGCATTCCTGCCGATATCGGCTATGTCTCTCCGAGTGCGCGCCGCACCACGCTTCGCGTCGGCGCCGCGACGGTGGAGACCACGGAACATTGCCTTTCCGCGCTTGCAGGACTCGGAATCGACAACGTTCTAATTCGCATCACAGCGCCCGAACTGCCCGGTGTCGACGGCTCCGCCAAACCGTACGTCGATGCGTTGCGCAATGTGGGCATTGTGCAGCAGCAGGCGACGCGCCGGTACTTCCGCATTCTGGAGGCGATCACGGTCTCTGAAGGAGAGTCGGTGATATCGATCACGCCTTCCGAGACGAACGATCTCCAGATCGTGTACGACCTGGATTACGGCACCGAGAGCCCGATCGGTCAGCAGTTCTACAAGTTCCGCCTCGGGGAGTCGGATTACTCCTCGGCCATCGCGCCCGCCCGCACCTTTTGCCTCAAGCAGGAGGCTGATGCGCTCTGGGAACGCGGCCTTTGCAAGCACCTCACTCCCCGCGATGTGCTCGTCATCGGCCCCGACGGCCCGATCGACAACGCGTACCGCTTCCCGAACGAGTTGGTCCGTCACAAGATTCTTGACCTCATCGGCGATATTTCGCTGCTCGGGGTGCCCATTCAGGGTCGCATCATGGCGTATCGGTCCGGGCATGCGCTCAATCACCAATTCACCCTGAAGCTGCGCGATCACCTGCGAAAAGTGCAGGGGCTCGACGCCGTCGGCGAGGTCCGCTCCATAGACATCCGCGGCATCATGAAATTGATGCGGCATCGGTACCCCATGCTCATGGTCGACCGGGTGGTCGAAATCGAGGGGGATCGCCGGGCGGTCGGCGTCAAGAATGTCTCAGTGAATGAGCCTTTTTTCCAGGGGCATTATCCCGGCCGGCCCATCATGCCTGGAGTTTTGGTCGTCGAAGCCATGGCCCAGTTATCGGGCCTCCTACTCTCCAGGGTACTTGAACATACCGGTCGGATCGCAATACTCCTCGCATTGGATCGGGTGAAATTGCGTCGCCCGGTCCATCCGGGCGATCAACTGATCATGGAGGCGGAAGCCGTCCATGCCCAGACACGCACGGCTAACGTGAAATGCAGGGCGTTCGTTGCCGGGCAGCTGGCGGCGGAAGCCCAGATTAAGTTCATGATGGTGGATGCGGAGGACGAAGCGGCGATGTGACGCTGTCCTACGGCAGCCACGCAGGCGGCGACCAATCCCCGCCGACGCACTTGCGGACTGCCCCTTACGAAATCAACGCCTCTATGTCGACCTCAACTTGTATCCACCCGACGGCCGTTGTTGATCCTGGAGCGGAGATAGGCGAAAACGTCCGCATCGGCCCCTACTGCGTCATTGGCGCCGAAGTCGAAATCGGCGAGGGCACGACGCTCGATTCCCACGTGGCGGTGTCCGGTCCGGCGATCATCGGCCGCGACAACCGATTCTTCCCCTTCTGCGTCATCGGCGCCGACCCGCAGGACCTCAAGTTCAAGGGCGAGCACACGCTCGTCATTATCGGGGACCGCAACGTTCTGCGTGAACACGTCACTCTGCATCGCGGCACCAGCGCCGGCGGCGGCTTGACGCGCATCGGCTCGGATAACCTGCTCATGGTCGCGGCACATGTCGCCCACGACTGCATCATCGGCTCTTCCACCGTCATCTCCAATCAGGTCATGCTCGGCGGGCACGTCCACGTCGAGGACGGCGCGATCATCGGCGGCGGGGCCGGCATTCATCACTTCGCCACCATCGGCACCCTGGCGTTCGTCGGCGGGCTTACCCGTGTGAAAAAGGACGTCCCGCCCTTCGTGCGCGTCGATGGTGATCCAGCCAAGGTACGTGATCTCAATGAACTCGCGCTGCGTCGACGAAACTTCTCCGTCGATGAGTTGCAGAGCCTTCAGCGCGCCTTCAAGCGACTCTATCGCGAAAACGGATTGGACAATGGTCGGGCGGTCACGATGGCCCAGCGCATCGTTGAACTCAAGAGCGAGTTCAACTCCGTTCCGTCCGTGCTGCGCTTGTGCGAGTCTCTCGAATCTTCCGCCGCCGGTGTGTTTGGGCGCAGCCGCGAACGCGCCCGCGAGGACGCCAAGTATGCCCCGCGCGTCAATGGGGGCTGAAGTTGGACCCCTTCGTGCCGGTGCCGGCGCGGCGACGGAGGGTGCTTGCGGTTGTCGGAGCTCAGGGATTGGATTAAACTTGCTCTGCCCGGATGAGCGGGGGCAGATGGCTTCTTGGTGCAGTTCGGCGTTGTGACGCATGTGGCGGACCACAGCCTGGTGACTTTTTATGGAGTTGATGATGCCTGCTGACGCAATGGACATGATGATTGGAACCTCCGGAACCGTCGCGCGAGATCCGCAATCGAGCCGCACTCACTTTGTCGCCGCCCAGAACGCTGAGCGCATGGGCGACCGCATCGGCGCGATCAACGAGTATCGCCGGGCGGCCCAGTTCGACCCCGAGAGTACCGAGGCGGTCTTTCGGCTCGCCTACAACCTCGACCTCGTCGGCGAGGAGGACGAAGCCCTCGCTCTTTACGAGCGCTGCGTCGAGCACAAGCCGGCTCACATCAACGCTCTGCTCAATCTCTCAATCGCCTATGAAGACCGCGGCTACTTCAGGCGGGCCGAGAAGTGCCTGCGCCAGATTCTCGACACGGATCCGAATCACACCCGCGCCCGCCTGTTCATGAAGGACGTTTCTGCGTCCTTTGAAATGGAAGTCGACGATGACGAGGATCGCACCGTGGTCAAGCACAACGCCTTGCTTGACACGCCGGTCACCGACTTCGACCTCTCCGTCCGGGCGCGCAATTGCCTCAAGAAAATGAACATCCGCTCCCTCGGCGACCTTGTTCGGGTTACCGAGACCGAGTTGCTCTCCTACAAGAATTTCGGCGACACCAGCCTCACCGAAATCAAGGAGATGCTCACCTCCAAGGGCCTGCGCCTCGGTCAGGGGGTCGATGACCAGCATGACGCCGTGCGCAAAGCGGTGTTTGATCAGTTGAAAGGCACGCCGCAGGAACAACTGCTCAATAAACCCGTTTCCGATCTCGAGTTCTCCGTTCGCGCTCGCAAGGCGCTACAGCTCCTCGGCATTCACACCGTCGGGGATCTCGTTTCACGCACCGAGGCTGAGCTGCTCGGCGTGAAGAACTTCGGCTCCACCAGCCTGACCGAAGTCCGCGAGAAATTGACTTCGCTCGGCCTGGGCCTGCGCGAACTGACCGATGGCTGAGCCCCTGCCCTGCGTTTGACCGTATTCAAAGGGCTTGCCGTTGAGGCAGGCCCTTTTCAATTGAGCGTGTACGCCACGCGCTCGGTGCCCTCAAGGGCCTAGGCTCTCGCTCCAGTGTCCGGCCTCTTTCCAACGCAGGTTCATGAAGAGGAAGCGCTGCAGCGCGGGCAGCGCTTGGTTCATGTGGCGCCCGAGCGCGGCATGGACCGTATCGAAACCGGCCTCACGTACATCCTGCCGCCCGAGCTAGGCATGGTCGCACGTGGCGACCGCGTCCTTGTACCCCTGGGTAAGGGCAACAAGCCGACGTCCGCCTGGGTCCTCAGTGCGGAACCCGCGCCCACCGACAACTTATCCCCTCCCGCACGCCGAACCCTCAAGCGCGTCATCGCACGCGATCCCTCCAGCGTCAGACTCAGCGATGAACTCCTCGCCCTTGCGCAGCGTGTGTCTGAGTACTACGTCACGCCCCTGGGGGTCACGCTTGCAGGCATGGTGCCCGCGCCCGTCCGCAAAGGCGCTGGACGCGTCCTGCGCACCTTTGTCGATCTCCCGCCCTCGGCCCCCCCCGCCGTTACGCGCCGCCTCACGCCCGTGCAGCGCAGCATTCTCGATTACCTTTCCAATGCGCCCCTCCGCCCAGTCGAGTCGCGGGTTGTGGCTGTTGACCTGAAACTCTCAAACGTCGCGCCGATCCGCCGCCTTGTCAAGGCCGGCCTTCTCGTCGAGCACACGGAGTCAGCCGTCGCCGCCTTACGCTCAGGCGATGTGGCCACCGACGATGTCCGTCCCGAACAAGCCCGCCACTCCCTGACACCCGATCAGGAACGTGCCTGTTCCGAGATTCTCCCAGTCGTGACATCCGGAGGTTTTGGCGTCCATGTGCTTGCCGGACCCCCTGCCAGCGGCAAAACCGAGATCTACCTCCGCCTTGCTCAGGCGGCGCTCGCACGCGGCCTGGGTGTGCTCTTTCTGGTCCCCGATCTCTCTCTGACCCCGCAAACCTCGCAACGCTTCGCCGCCTGGTTTGGACCTTCAGTCGCCTTTGTCCACTCTGGCATCACCGGCGCGCAGCGACACGAGCAGTGGGCGTCAATCGCCGCCGGCAAGAAAAACGTCGTCATCGGAGCGCGCTCGGCCCTCTTTGCTCCCTTCCCTGATCGGAGCCTGGGCCTCATCATCGTTGATGAAGAACACGACTCGTCTTACAAGAACATTCAAGCGCCCCGCTACCACGCCCGCGACGGCGCCGTTATGCGCGCCCGACTGGCTGATTGCCCAGTCCTTCTCGGCTCTGCCACACCTTCACTCGAAACCTACGCCAACGCCTTTCAGCGGGTGCGCGGCCGCTACGTGTGGCACGAACTCCCCTCCCGCCTTCCAGGCCTGCTCCCGCCTGAGGTGGTGGTCGTCGACATCGGTGAACAGAACCGCCAGCGTCGCCTGCGCGATCGCGCGCAGGGGCGCGCCTGGTCCTGGCAGGATGATCCGGGCCTGGCCGAGTCATCCGTACCTATGGCGCACGCCTCTCCCGCGTCCCAGTGGCGCGCCGACGAACACCTTCTCACTCCCCCCCTCGAATCGGCCCTCGCACGCACCCTCACTCGGGAGGAGCAGGCCATCCTCCTGCTGAATCGGCGCGGCTACGCCGGCTTCCTTGGCTGCGCCGATCGATCCTGCGGATGGTTTCTCGAATGCGAAGACTGCGACGCTGCGATGGCTCTGCACGCCGACAGTCGCATCGCCGCTGGCGGAATGATGCGCTGCCACCACTGCCTCCGCGAGCAACTCGTCCCGGGCGCATGCCCCCGCTGCGGCAAACGACTCACTCGGCTCCTCTTCGGCACGCAGCGCCTCGAAGAGGAACTGTGCGCCAAGTTTCCAGGCTGGCTCGAAACCGGCTCCACACTGGTGCGTGTGGACTCCGACTCCGTGCATGGCTCACGCGCTTATCACGACGTACTCAGCCGTTTCCATCGTCGCGAAATTCGCGTCCTCCTGGGGACCCAGACGCTGACCAAGGGACATGACTTTCCAGGCGTAACGCTCGTCGGAGTCATCCAGGCGGACACCGCGCTCTTCATTCCCGACTTTCGCGCTTCGGAGCGGACATTTCAGTTCGTCATGCAGGCGGTCGGCCGTGCGGGGCGATCAGGGTTGCCCAGTCATGTCGTCGTCCAGACGCTCCAGGGCGCATCCCCCGCCATCCTCGCCGCCGTGCGCCACGACTATCGCCGTTTCGCCGAATCTGAATGGGAGGATCGTCGCCGTTCCGCATTTCCGCCTGCCGCGCGTCTGGCCCGCATCGTCGTGCGCGACCGCGACCATCGCCGCGCCCGCGCCCGCGCCGTCGAAATCTCGGATGTCCTTCACACCCTCGCGGAGTCCGATCCCGATGTCGCCCGGGCTCAGGTGCGGATCGACGGCCCTGCCCCCTGTTTCGTCGAGCGCGTCTCCACCTACCACCGTTTCAGCATCGACCTGTTGGCAGCCCGCGCCTCTGCGATCCAATCTCTCCTCCAGTCCCTCCGTTCCTCCGGACTCGCCAAGTCCGACCACGCCACCATGATTGATGTCGACCCCATTGACCTTCCGTGAGCCATTTCGCCCAATGTCCACCGCCTCCACGGAAAAGCCGTTGCCTCCCGCCGCCCCGCCTGCCGAGCCGCATGCCCTCGCGCCCCTGCGCCATTCCGTCTTTCGCTCGCTCTGGATCGCTGCCCTCGTATCCAATGTCGGAACGTGGATTCAGGACGTCGGCCAGGGTTGGGCGATGACCGAACTGTCAACGTCCGCCTTTATGGTCTCGCTCATTCAGGCCGCGATGACCCTCCCCCTGTTCATCCTTGCGATCCCCGCAGGCGCGCTGGCCGACGTGTTCGATCGCCGCCGGATACTCCTCATCGCCCAGGGGCTCATGGCCATCGTCACCGGCGGGCTGGCTCTGCTCGCTTGGCAGGGTCGCCTGACCGCCCACCTGCTCCTCTGGCAGGCGCTGTGCATCGGCATTGGTTCCGCGCTGGCGAATCCTGCCTGGCAGACGGTCATGACCAGCCTCGTCCCCTCGGACCAGCTCAAGGCCGCCGCCGGCCTCAACAGCCTGTCCATGAATCTCTCGCGCGCCGTGGGTCCTGCGCTGGGCGGAGTAGTGGTCTCCGCTTTCGGGCCTCATGCCGCATTTGCACTCAACGCCCTTTCCTTTCTGGGCATCATTGTCGTCCTCGCACGCTGGAAACCTCAACGCGTCTCCGGCCGCCGTGCTGCGCCTGCCGAGCAATTCCTCGGGGCTGTCAAAGCGGGCGTCCGCTACGTGCGCTATTCCCGCCCCATGCGCGCCGTTCTGGTTCGCACTTTTCTCTTTGTGATCTTCTCCAGTGTGCTCTGGGCGCTGCTCCCCGTGCTCGCACGCCGGCAGTTCCAATCCGGCGCCGCCGGGTACGGCGTCCTGCTGACCGCGCTTGGCGCCGGTGCCGTCAGCGCGGCGCTGATCCTTCCCTCAGCTCGTCGCCATGTCTCCAGCAACAGGCTCGTCTGTCTCGCCACACTCGGATTCGCGGCCGCCCTTGTCGGGTTGGCGTTCACGACGCTTTTTGCGGTTGGGGCGGCGTGCATTTTCGTCTGCGGAATGGGCTGGCTCACGATGGTCACGACCCTGAACTGGTCGGCGCAGGCGGGCACTCCTGCGTGGGTCCGCGCCCGTGCGCTGGCCTGTTACTTTGCGGCCTTTTTCGGTTCGATGGCCCTGGGAAGCGCGCTGTGGGGATTGCTCGCTGAAAGGTCGGGCGT
This sequence comes from Phycisphaerales bacterium, assembly GCA_044229655.1. Taxonomy (GTDB): domain Bacteria; phylum Planctomycetota; class Phycisphaerae; order Phycisphaerales; family UBA5793; genus JBGASM01. The sequence continues at coordinate 89,298 of JBGASM010000004.1, forward strand.
GCCCGCCGCCCTCCTTCTTGCCGCCGGCGGAATGAGCATCGCGCTGTTCACCATACCGTGGTTCGGAATTGTCGAGGTCTCCGGCGCTGACCTTGCATCGTCAGATCACTGGGGCATGCCCGCCGCGCCCTCGTCGGTCGATCCTGCCGACGGTCCCGTCGTGGTCACCGTCGAGTATGTGATCCGCCCGAACGATGTCGATGCGTTTCGGGTGTCCATGAAAGCCGTCTCCGAAACGCGCTATCGCGATGGCGCGATGCTCTGGACCCTGAGTCGTTGTACTGAAGAACCCGATCGCTGGATCGAAGTCTTCATGGTCGAATCCTGGGCCGAGCACCTCCGGCAGCATGAGCGCGTCACGCTGGCCGACAAGCGCCTGCAGGTGCGCGCTTCCTCCTTCCACGTGGGCCCCGACAAGCCGCGCGTCCGCCATTACATCGCTGCGCCGATCTCATAGAATCGCCCTCCATGGCCGACGCAAAACCCACCTTCTACATCACCACGCCGATTTACTACGTCAATGACAGGCCGCACATCGGGCACGCCTACACCACGACGCTTTGCGATATCGCAGCGCGCTTTCAGCGCTTCGCGGGGCGCGAGGTGCACTTTCTCACCGGCACCGATGAGCACGGGCACAAGGTCGAGAAGTCCGCACGCGATCGCGGCGTCTCCCCCCAGTCCCTGGCCGACGCCAACTCCGCTGAGTTTCGCAAGGTGCTCGGCCTTCTCAATCTGACCAATGACGACTTCATCCGCACCACGGAGAAGCGCCACACCACGCAGGTGCAGGCCTTTGTCAAGCGGCTCATCGACAGCGGCGATGTCTATGTCGGCGAGTACGAAGGGTGGTATGACGAAGGGCAGGAAGAGTACGTCACCGATACCAAGGCCGCGGAGCAGGAGTACAAGTCCGCCATCTCCGGCAAGCCCCTCATCAAGGCCCGCGAGCGCAATTACTTCTTCCGCTTGAGCAAATACCAGCAGTCCCTCGAGGCGCTCTTCGAGGCCCAGCAGGGCTTCGTCCGCCCCGAGGCGCGGCGCAATGAAGTCCTCGGCCGCTTGCGCGAAGGCCTGCAGGACATCCCCATCAGCCGGACCAATTTCACCTGGGGAATCCCCGTCCCCGGCGATGAGCAGCACGTCATCTACGTCTGGGTCGATGCCCTGTTCAACTATGTGACGGCCCTCGGCGGTGCCGGCCAGCCCGATCGCGCCCGCTTCTGGCCGGCGGACTTCCACGTCGTCGGCAAGGAGATTCTCTTCTTCCACGCAGTGATCTGGCCCGCGCTGCTGATGGCTCTTGGCATGCCGACTCCCAAGTGTGTCTACGCCCACTCATTTTGGATCGCTGAAGGCCGCAAGATGAGCAAGAGCCTCGGGAACTTCATCGATCTCGAAGCCGTGCAGGGTTACACCGCCACGTTTTCGCTCGATGCCTTCCGGTGGTTCTTGGTGACCCAGGGACCGCTGGGGGCCACCGATGCGGACTTCTCGCGCGCCAAGTTCATCGAGGTCTACAACACCGATCTGGCCAACACGCTGGGCAACAGCGCCAATCGCGTCGCCAACATGATCAGCCGGTATTTCGACGGGGCGATCCCCGACCCCGGAGCGCAGACCCCACGCGGCGCACAGGTGTGCGCATCCATTCCCGGCGCAGACGCGTTTAACTGGCCAAAACTCTGTGCCGAGGGCGCGTGCGCTGCAGCCGGTCAGTACAACCGCTTTGAACTCGCCGATGCGCTGGCCACCGGCCTCGACATCGTCCGCAAGGTCGATCTCTACATCGAGACTACCAAGCCCTTCTCCCTCGCCAAGGACACCGCCCGCAGAGCCGACCTTGCCCTGGTTCTTTACCAGTGCGCCGAAGCCTTGCGCATCGCCTCACTCATTCTCTGGCCCGCGCTGCCGGCCAAGATCGAAACCCTGTGGAAGACCTACGGTCTTACGATCGATCCCGCGCGCGGCGAGTTTGCCAGCCTAAGCGCCTGGGGCGGCACCCAGCCCGGCACCCCCATCGCCAAGGCCGATCCCCTCTTCCCGCGCTTCATCGAACCGGCGCCGCCCGCCTCCACTCCCGCAAAGGCCTGAAGCATGATCAAGCGTCTGCTCGGCGTGTCCCCCGCTCTGGCCTTGTTCACCGTTGTCTACTTTGTCGGGTTCTCCGCCCTCGCGTACCGCAACGGCAATCAGGAGTTTCTCTTCTACGCGGTCTGCATGGGACTCATCATCGCCGCCGTTGTCCTCGCGCACCGCTGGATCCGCTTCTCACCAGGCCTCCTCTGGGCGATGTCGTTCTGGGGGCTCGTGCATTTTGCCGGCGGCAATCTGCGAGTCGGCGATGACGTGCTCTACAACCTCTGGATCATTCGCCTCCACTCCCAATCTCCCGTCCTCAAGTTCGATCAGGCGGTCCACGCCTACGGCTTCGCTGTCGCCGCTGTCGCCTCCTGGCAGTGCCTGCGCCTGTCCCTCCCCGCCGGCTCGAAAATGACCTGGGGCCTCTGCCTCGGCGTCTGGCTCATGGGCATGGGCCTGGGCGCGGCCAACGAGGTCGTCGAGTTCGTCGCCACCCTCCTCGTCCCCAACACCAATGTGGGAGGCTACGAGAACACCGGCTGGGACCTCGTCTTCAACGGCTTGGGCAGCGGCCTGGCCGCACTGACGATCTGCCTTGTTCACCGGCGCCGCTAGCCGCCATCTTCACCCATCGTCTTCTTCTTCCGCAGCACATGGTGATAGTGCTGCGCAAAACGATGCGCTTCATCCCGTATCGCCTGGGCCAGCCTCAGCCCCGCGTTGTTCCGCGCCAGCCGCCGCGGCGCACTCTCCCGCTGCACATAAATGAGCTCCTCCTTCTTGGCCAGCGAGATCACCATCGGCGGCTTCACATCCAGCGTGTCAAACGCTTCCAGCGCAGCATGCAACTGTCCTAACCCGCCGTCGATCAGGATCACATGCGGAAAGAGTTCATGCCCCGCCCCCGCCTCCCGGTATCGCCGCGCAATCACTTCCCGGATCGACGAATAGTCGTCATTCTCCGCCGATTGAATCCGATACCTCCGATACTCGCTCTTGAGCGGTCTCCCGTCGATGAAGCACACCTTCGACCCGACCGTCTCATTCCCCTGCAGATGCGCGATGTCGATCCCCTCGATGCACCGGATCGGCTCCCCAAGGCCCAGCAAGTCCTGGAGCGATTCAACCCCCTCGCGCGGGTTGATATGCGACAGCAGCTCCGTCTCAGGCTGCCAGCCCTGCTCCCGTGACCCCCGATCGTCCAGCCGCTCCAGCGCCCACATCTGATCCCGGATTGCCGCCGCCCGCTCGAAGTTCAGCCCCTTCGCCGACTCCTCCATCTCCTGTTTCATCTCCCGCAGCATCGGCGCTCGCTTCGACTCCAGGAATCGCGTGAAGCGCCGGATGTCGTCCCGATACGCCTCCTTGGTGATCAGGTCCGCGCACGGTGCCGTGCACTGCCCGATCGTGTGCAACAGGCAGGGTCGAAAGTGCCGGTTCTTCGGGTCGTTCTCGAGGATCTCCAGGCTGCACGTGCGGTACTTGAACACCCGCTGCAGCATCTGCACCGACTCCTTCAATGCCGATACGGAGGTGAAAGGCCCCAGCACCTTCGCCCCCCGATAGGCAGGGTCCTCCGGGTCGCGCGTGATGAACACCCCCGGAAAGTCGTCCCGCATCGTCACCAGCAGATACGGAAACGTCTTGTCGTCCTTCAGCATGGCGTTGAACCGCGGCTGAATGTCTTTGATCAGCCGGTTCTCCGCCAGCAACGCTTCCCATTCACCCTCGCACTCGATGATGTCGAAGTCCGCAATCAGATCGATCATCGGCTGCTTCATGACCCCCAGCTCTGCCGATGGAACGAAGTAGGACGACACCCGGTCCGGCAGGCACCCCGCCTTGCCGACGTAAATCACGTCACCCTTCACATCTTTCATCAGGTACACCCCCGGCACGCGCGGCAAACCGCGCGCCTTTTCCGAGAGTCGCCCGATGCGTGAATCAGTCCCAGACATTGGAAGTGGATCGTATTGGCCGCGTCGCAACTCGTCCCCCCGCCCTTCACCCTCCGCTCAGCCGCTTCCTCAAGAACGCCAGCAGCGTCGCTCCCTCCCAGTACTCCGCTCCCAGCCGCACATACACCTCCGTCTGCGCCGCCGGTTCCTGATCTGCGGGCTTCACCTCGGCTGGCGCACTCACCACCACCTCCCCATCCTCATCCAGCGCCGGCATCGGCGGCGCAGGCAGCGCCTTCTCCTTGATCCACCGTTGATCTCGCACGCTCTTGGGCGCCGGCCGATCGATCACCCGCACCGGCCCCGGCGCATTGCGCAGTGCACTCAGCAGTACGTCCCGATTCTCCGTCCGGAACACCAGGTCCGCCTCGTGGCGCGTGATCGATTTGATCCCAAGGTGCGCCGCCCGGATGCGAATCTCCGCCAGTTGCAGCAGTGTCTTTGTCATGCTCGGCCACTCCCCGTACGCCTCCTTGAGTTGCCCCGCCACAGTGTTGAGTTCCTCCATGGCCTTGGCCGCGGAAATCCGCCGATAGGCCTCCATCCGCCGCATGTCCGAAGCGATGTACGTCTTGGGAATCGAGCCCGTCAGCCCCACCTCGACTTCCGTCTCGATCGGCTCAACGACTTTCTCCTGCTTCAGCCCGCGCACCGCGTTCTCAAGCAAGTGGCAGTACATCTCATAGCCCACCACCGCGATATGCCCCGACTGCTCCTTGCCCAGCAGGTTCCCGGCCCCGCGAATCTCCATGTCGCGCATCGCAATCTTGAAACCCGCCCCCAGCATTGAGTACTGCTCCACGGCCTTGAGCCGCTTGGACGCCACTTCCGTCAGCGTCCGATCAGGCGAGAGCAGCAGATAGCAGTACGCGCGGTGCTTGCTCCGCCCCACGCGCCCGCGCAACTGATGAAGGTCAGCCAGCCCGAACTTGTCCGCGTTGTTGATGAGGATTGTGTTCGCCGTCGGAATGTCGATGCCCGACTCAATGATCGTCGTGGACACCAGGATGTCCGCCTCCCGGCGTATGAACTTCACCATCACATCTTCGAGTTCCCCATCCGGCATCTGGCCGTGCCCGATCAGGATTCGCGCATCCGGAACCAGTTGGTGAATGTCGTCGGCCACCGACTTGATGTTGTGCACGCGGTTGTGCACGAAGTACACCTGCCCCTCGCGCGCCAGTTCGCGTTGAATCGCCTGCTTGATCCGCGCGGCGTTGTACGGGCTCACCTCCGTCACGATGGCGCGCCGATCCGCCGGCGGCGTCGTGAGCGATGAAATGTCCCGGATTCCCAGCAGCGACATGTGCAGTGTGCGCGGAATCGGCGTGGCCGACAGCGTGAGCACGTCGGCTGTCATCCGAAACTGCAGCAGTCGGTTCTTGTGCTCTACGCCGAAGCGCTGCTCTTCATCGATGATCACCAGCCCCAGATCGGAGAATTGCACATCCTGCGACAGCAGCCGGTGCGTCCCGATCAGAATGTCGACTTCGCCGCGCTTCAGTCGCGCCAGTGTCTCCTTGGCCTCCGCGTTCGTCTGGAACCGCGAAATCACTCCCACTCGAAATGGATAATCCGCATAGCGCTGGGTGAACGTGCGATAGTGCTGCTCCGCAAGCACCGTCGTGGGCACGAGCACCGCGGTTTGCTTGCCGAACTCCGCCGCCTTGAACGCCGCTCGAATCGCCAGCTCCGTCTTTCCGAACCCCACGTCGCCGCAGATGAGCCTGTCCATCGGCTTCTCCTGCAGCATGTCCTTCTTGATTTCGCTCAGTGCCGCTAACTGGTCCGGCGTCTCTTCGTACGGAAACTCCGCTTCGAACTGCTTCTGCCACAGCGTGTCATGGGGATACCGGATCCCCGGCAGATGTTCGCGCACCGCTTGGATGCGCAGCATCTCCGCAGCCAGGTCCTTGACCGCACCCGCGACCTGCTCCTTCTGCTGGTCCCATCGTTTGCCCCCCAGCGTGGACAGCGGCGGTTTGCCTTCAAATCCGCCGACGTACTTCTGGATGAGGTCGATTTTCACCGCCGGCACATGCAGTTTTGCTCCGCCCGCGAACTCCAGCGTGAGGAACTCCTCCTGCGGGACGTTCTTCATCCCCTTGGTCTGCCCGATCCGATCCGTGGAGGGCGCAAGCGTCTGCAGCCCCACGAACCGCGCAATACCGTGATCTCGATGCACGACATACTCGCCGGGCGCCAGGTCCAGGAAAGTGTCGATCGCCCGGGAGGATTTGAGCTTCGTGGCCCGCCTCCGCACGTGGTACCGGTGCAGCAGTTCGTGCGATGGCAGAAACCAGATGCGCTCATTGCCCCGCGCTGCCCCCGGCGGCGCTTCATACACAAACCCCCGGTGCAGGTAAGCCTCGACCAGCCGCACGTGCTCGGGCAGCGCCGGTGCGGTCGGGTCGTCCGGATCGCCCGAAGTCGTGAGCAGTTCTGTGAGCCTGGTCCGCTCTGCGGCATTGACGCACAGCAATTGCACCGGGTCTTCCGCGGCGCGCAGTTCCTTCACCGCTTCGCCGACGTCCTGCGCGAACGTCGGCAGTGGCGCAAAGGGCAACTCAAATGACCCGTCGGGGTCCGTCGCCGCGATGGCGTGATGATCGATCTGCAGAAATGTGAACTTGGAAAGCGCTTTGAGCACCGCCGGCGGTCCATACACCCCGGCCGCTCTGGTCAGCCGCTCGTAGTACCCGCGCCCTTGCTCCGTGACTTCCAACAGGTCCAGCAGGACGACCACCGTCTCCTCTGGCAGCAGGCTCCACAGCCCTGTCGAGTCCTCGTCGCGCAGCAGATCCTCGAGTCGATTCGCCACGATATGGACCGAACGGAGCTTTCGATCCGCCGCCAGCGACTCCGGATCAATCTCGGTGATTGATTCCACTTCCTCGTCAAAAAAGTCCAGTCGGACCGCTCCGATCTGCTCGCGCGCCTCGCTTCCCGCCGCGCTCCCGGTGCCCGCCGCAAGAAAAATGTCAATCGTCCCGCCGCGGATCGAAAACTCGCCCTGCGCTTCGACAGACTCAACCCGAACGTACCCTCCCTCGGTCAGCCAGGCCGCGATCCGCTCAATCCCGGGCTTGTCGCCGCAGCGCACCGTGCAGGCCAGTCTCTCCAGCCCGACTTCATTGGGAATTGACTGCATCAGCGCCGCGATGGAGGTGACAATGATCGACCGGGGCCGCACTTCGTCGCCCTTACCCTTTGAGTCCCTGCCCCTCTTGAGCGCATCGAGTACAGCAAGTCGGTCTGCCACCAGCTCCGGGCTGACATTCGACTCCCCCGGCAGAGTCTCCAGCGCGGGCAGTGCAAGGGCCTGCAGTCCCACGCCCCTGAGTTCGTCAACTGCCTCATCCACATCGTCCATGTGCGCTGCGACCACCAGCGCTGGACGCTCGAGCCGCCGCGTAACGGCCGCTGTGGCCAGAGTCGCCGCCGACCCCGTGCCGCCGTGCGCGTAGGCCCACGCCTTGCGGTGCGTCGTCAGCCGCTGGCAGATTCGACCGAATGCCGGATGGGCCTGAATCGGCGCATCCCATGGCCTCGGCGCTTGCTGGGCCTTGGCCTGAGCGGCCCTGGTCTCGTCCGGATTTGCTTCACTTCGTCTCGTCATCGCATCGAGATGGAAAAATGGGCGCAGCGCATGGCTTTTCGCCGAACATTCCGTGTGAATGCCGGCGAGCGGTGCGGTTGGGATATCCGTCTTCTGATGGTATTCGGCTGTCCCGCCCGCTCCGCTTCAGGAATGTCCCGGGCCTGCGACGCTGGCCCCCGCTCGCGTACGATTCCCCGCGTCCGGTGATCCAGGGCGGAACGGATCGTCCGCACACCGGCCGCGCAGGCAGCGAGGGCCAGGATGGCCGAGTTGATTCTGTACACGCGGGCTGGCTGCGGTCTCTGCGACCGCCTCAAGAGTCTCATCGCCGCAGAGGTGGACGATGACTCTTCGCTGTCGCTTTCCGAAGTCGATATTGCCAACGATCCCGGCCTGATCGAGCAGTTCGGACTTCGTATCCCGGTGGTGATGTATGCCGGGCGCGTCATTCTCGAAGGTCGCCCCTCCCCATCTGAGGTTCGCACGGCGCTTGACCCGCTCCTTGCGGACTGATGTCACCCCATGAACTTCCGCTCTCTCATCCCGAGCATGTTCCTTCGTCGCCTGTTGGCGATTCTCGTCCTCGCTGTCGTGGCGATGGCCCTCCTCTGCGTCAGGCTCTTCAACCTGACAATTGTGCAGGGCGCGGAACTCCGCGCCGCCGCTGAGGATGCGCTGACCGAACAGGAGTTTCTCCCCACCACGCGCGGGCCCATCTTGGACCGTCATGGCCGCATTCTCGCGGAAGACCGCCCCAGCGTCGACGTGCTCGTCGACTATCGCCTCCTCAGCGGCGAGTGGGTGACCTCCCAGGCTGCCGATGCCGCCCGCCGGGCTGACCCCGAGAAGTGGAACGAACTCAGCCCCGACGAGCGCTCAGCGCTGATCAAGCAGCGCGAGCCCGAGTTCGCCGCTCAACTTGATCGCGTGTGGGACGACCTGGCCGCCGCCGCTGGTATGGAGCGCGCTGCCCTCGATGCCTCTCGGGCTGAGATCCAGCGCCGCGTCGAGTCCATGGCCCGTTTCATCTGGGAAAAATGGCGCAAGGAGCAGGAGAACGAGTTCCAGACCCGCGTCACGATCGCTGATGTCGCCCGCCCTATTCAGGAGCAGCGCCAGTCCCACCCCTTGATTCTCGCCGTCCCCGCCCAGCGCGAAGCGGACCTTCGCCGCCTCGCCCTCACCGGTCCCGCAATCTCCCGCACCCAGCAGGCCATCACCATCCGCCTCTCCGGCGCACGCACCTATCCCTTCCGCTCCATGCAGATCGAACTCTCGCTCGCCCACTTCCCCGCCCCGCTGCGCGCCCAGGACCCCCTCCTCCTCGACATCTCCAACGTCGCCGGCCTCATGCTCGGTTCCATGCGCGACAAGGCCTACGCCGAGGACATCCAGCGCAGACCCATGCGCCTTCCCGATGGCGCCATCGACCTCAAGGGCTACCAGGCCGCCGATGCCATCGGCGCCACCGGCCTCGAGTCCTCTCTCGAAGACACCCTCCGCGGCGCCCGTGGCGTCACGCTCCGACACCTGGACTCCCAAACCGAGGAGCACCTCCCTGCCAAGCCCGGCTTCGCTGCCTCCCTCTCCCTCGACATCAACCTCCAGGCCCGCATCCAGGCCCTCCTCGATCCTCGCGCAGGCCTCACCGTCGTCCAACCCTGGCACGGCCGCGAGAGCCGCCTCCCCCTCGGCCTGCCGCTCAACGCCGCCGCCGTCGTGCTCGACGTCGAGACCTCCGAAGTCCTCGCCCTCGTCACCAACCCCGCAGGCCCCTCTCCCGACTCCTCTGCTCCCAACCGCCCCTGGGCCTACTCCACCATGGACGCAGGCCTCATCGACGGCACACGCGAAGTCCCTTGCCCTCCCGGCTCCATTGTCAAGCCGCTCCTTCTCTGCGGTGCAGTCACCGCCGGCGCCTGGGAGCTCAATCGCTCCATCGATTGCCGCGGCCACCTCTATCCCAACGATCCCAGCCACTACCGCTGCTGGATCTTCCGCCCCAATAGCCCGGGGATGCACGGCCCTCTCGACGCAGTCGGCGCCCTCGCCCGCTCCTGCAATATCTACTTCTACTCCATCGGCCGCTCGATGGGCGCCGAACTCGAACGCTATTGGTACGAGCAGTGGGGGGTCGGACGCGACTTCGACATCGGTCTCTCCGTCATGGCCCGACGCATGCCCGCCGCTGACCAGATCACTCAGAGTGAGGAGATCATGCTCGGCATCGGACAGGGTCGCGTCGAATGGACGCCCCTCCATGCCGCCGCCGCCTACGCCGCCCTCGCCCGCGGCGGAAAGTACATCTCCCCCACGCTCATTCACGGTCGCGCTCCTGACACGCTCGATCTCGTCCTGGATTCCCGCGCTGTCTCCGCCGTCCTCCAGGGCCTCGACGATGTCGTGAACAACAGGCAGTACGGCGGCGCGCGCCACCTTGATGTCGATGGTCCCGGCGGCGCAGCGCCTGAGCCCATCTTTGATGTCCCCGGCGTCCACGTGTGGGGGAAAACCGGCACGGCGCAGCAGGTCATGCCTCAGGACATTTGCGCCATCGTCAACGCTGGCGAAGAACTCACCGGCGATGAGGAAACCGCAGTCCCCAACGCTCAGGACGCCGCCACCATCGGCGCTCACTCCTGGTTCGTCGGTCTGGCAGGTCCTGACTCGGGCGCCGCCGCTCATCCCAGGTACGTCATCGCGGTCTTCGTCGAATGGGGCGGCTCAGGGAGTCGTTGCGCCGCGCCCATCGCCAATGCCATCGTCGCCGCGCTCGCCGAGGAGGGGTACCTGCCATGAGCCCCATCGCCGCCACCTCACGCCGCGATCGCCGCCTCTCGTCCCGAAACCTCTCCGGCTCCGATTCGTTCGAGGGCCCCGAAAGACTGGTCTGGCTCAACCCTGCTTGGCTTGCCCTCGCTGCTGCCCTGGCCCTCTCGTTCATGGGAATCGCCTCCATCAGCACCACGCAGGAAGTTGGAGACTTCTCGCTCCCGGGCCGCCAGATCGCCTTCGCACTCATCGGCTTCCTTGGCGCGCTCGCCGCTGCATTCATTAAGCCGCGTACCTGGTGCACCTGGTCCTACTCACTGCTCGCTGTAGCCATCGCTCTTCTCCTGCTCCTCTTGATCCCCTTCGTCCCCCACGTCCTCGTTCGTCCCATCAATGGTGCCCGCCGCTGGATCAACCTTGGCGTGACAGATCTCCAGCCCTCCGAACTCGCCAAGGTCGCTTTCGTTATGGCTCTCGCCGCCTACCTTCGCTATCGCAAAAATTACCGCACGCTCATCGGGCTGCTCGCGCCCTTCGCCATCATGCTCATCCCCATGGGCCTCGTCCTCGTCGAGCCCGACCTCGGCACTGCGCTGCTCTTTCCCCCCGCCCTCTTCGCCATGCTTCTGGCCGCCGGCGCGAAACTCCGACATCTTCTCATCATCGGCGGATGTGGCGCCGGCACCGCGCTGCTCATCGCGGTCATCTCGGTGTCCGCCGCGAGTCGAAATCCTCCCACCTACCCCCTGCTCGAAAAGCACCAGGTCGATCGCATTACCGCCCTCATGAATCAGATCAGGGGCGACACCCGCCAGGAAAACACCATCAATTACCAGGGACTCAAGGCCGTCCGCCTCGTCGGCGCCGGCGGCATGAACGGACTTGGTGCCGACCGCGCGCGCGTCATCGTTGGGTTTAACAAGCTCCCTCTCGATTACAACGACATGATTTTCGCGGTTGTCGTCAATCGCTTCGGATTCGTCGGCGGCGCCGCCATGATCGGCCTCTACTTCCTCTTTGCCGCCGCCATGCTCGGGTCCGCTGCCTTGTGCCGCGATCCCTTCGGCCGGCTCCTCTGCGTCGGCTTTACCGCCTTCATCCTCCTCCAGATGTGCATCAACATGGGCGAGACCATGGGCGTGCTTCCCATCACCGGCACCACCCTCCCCTTCGTCTCCTACGGCGGTTCCTCCTTGATCGTCTCGTTCATCATGACGGGCATGGTCTTGGGTGTCGCCCTGCGCCCGCCCGCGTACTTTGAGCGGGCCTCTTTCGAGTTTGGCGATGATGAGCCGCCCGATGTGCTGAGCACAATGTCGGGCCGCTGACTCGCAACGTAATCAAAGGAAATAGGTTGCGGCGCACCCCGGCGCTTCCGTCACGCGCACCGAGTGCACCCGTGTCGGACCGCTGAACTGCCCCGCCAGCGCCGTTGCAATGTGTCTCGCGACATTTTCCGCCGTTGGGTTCACACACGTGAACGGAACCTCCTCGTTGAGATTGCCGTTGCAATACGGCTTCAGGATTCCGTCCACAGCGTGCTCCAGCGCGTGAAAGTCGCACAGCAGGCCATCTGCGTCAAGGTCCTCCCCCTCCACCGTGACCGTCACCTGCCAGTCGTGCCCGTGCAGCCGTTCCAACGCTCCACCCATCCGGATCGCGTGGGCTGCGCTGAATGTTCGCTGGATGGATAACTGAAAACTGGGCAAATCATTTCCTTTGCTGCGTCCGATACCTCGCGATTTATGCGCGCGGACTGATTTTCATTCAATTGTGCGCCGATAACAACTTCGGCGGATGCGCCGTGCGCCGCCTGAAGGGGATCGCTTACTCGAATGAAACGCCTGACCCTCGACCAACTCAAGCCCGGCACGCGCCTCAGTGGCCACCTCTTCTCGGCCCACGGGGTCAAATTGTTGCCCCGTGGCCAGGTGCTCACCTCGCGCATGATCGAGCGGCTCAGCATCCAGTCAGGTCCCTTCTACCTGGCCGCGACGCTTCGCGAAGTCGAGCAGGTGATGGCCCAGGGAACCGTCTCGGAATGCGCCGATTCCCTCCCTTTCCCCGAAGTGCCCGAGGACCCTCGGGTGGTCGCATGCGACTGTCGCAAACTCTCTGACGATGCCTTGAACGACTTCGAGCGTCGCATGGATGCCTCTATCCTCACCGTGCCCAGCGCTGGCGAATTGATCACGCCGTCCGATGACACGCGCGCCGGTTCTGACTGGCTTGATGCCGACGACATTTCAGCCTGGCGCGAGTCTCATCTGGCGACTCTGCGCACGCAATTTGATCGCCTGCAGACCAATCTCCCCGTTAATTTGGACCCCTTTCGCGGAGTTGCCCAGTCGCAGATTGACCTCTATCGGAGCAATGCCGCCCGCTTTCTCCAGGTTGCCGTGCCCGCGCCCGACACCCAGGATGACTACCTCGCTCGGCACGCTCTGACTTCTTCCTGCATCGCGTTGGCCGCTGCCGCCCGTCTCAAGTGGTCTGTACGCGATCTCATGCTCGTTTCCCTCGCCGGGCTGCTTCACGATCTCGGCATGCTGGTGATACCCGAGTCCATTCGCCGCAAGACCAGCCGGCTTGATGAGCACGAGCACAATTGGGTGCTGCAGCATCCGTACTACTCGCTCTCCCTGCTCGCACGGATTCCGGATGTGCCCGACGCCGTCCTCTGTGCAGCCTTCCGTCACCATGAACGCGAGGATGCCCGGGGCTACCCGCGCGGTCTCAGGTCCGCCCAGATCGGCCCGATCGCCCAATTGATCGCCGTCGCCGACACCGTCTCCGCCATGCTCAGTCCGCGCGCCTATCGCCCCCAGCGTCCCGCGCATGAGTCGCTCGAAATCCTCATAGAGAACTCCTCCTCCGGCAAACTGAATCGCACCATGGTCCGAGCCGTCGTCGAAGTACTTGGCGCATACCCCGTCGGATCCTTTGTCCGACTCTCTGATACGCGCCTCGCACTCGTCGTAGGCGTGTACCCCAATGCGCTCGATCGCCCCATCGTCCAGTATTGCGACCCCGATACCCATCTGCCCACCGAGCAGATCGTCGACCTCGCCCACGATTTCAAACCTTGGGAACTCTCGGTTCTTTCCGGCGTGGCCAATCCGGCCTCCCGCTCCGCCGCGTGACCGGTCCCGCTTCGTCACTCGTCTTTCAGCGGCGCGATCTCCACGAACCACCCCTCTTCGCGGGCCGGTTCCGTCGTGTCATACAGAGAATCGTCCGCGGCCGGACCGTTGACCGTCACATCCGCCAGTTCCGCCGTGTTGACGTCTCCCGACTCCGCCTTCTCTTTCACAATCACCTTGCTGGGCATGAGAGTCACCGGGTCGTACCACAGGTCAACTGTGTCCAGATTCTCCTCCGCGCTGCGGTCCCTGGCGGTCAGGCGTATGTGAAGAAATCCCTTCCGTACACCTTCTGCATCCGGCTCAAGCATGGCCGCCTCGAATCGCTTCAGAATGTCGGCCTTCTTCTGCCCCAAGGGCAGCGGAAATGGTCCGTCAATCGACAACGGATCGATCTGCTCGCCAGTCCGCACAGTCTGTCGCTTGAAGAACTGTTTCTCGTCATTCAGCCGTTCGACGAGGTAAATCCCGTCAAAAATGTAGTCCTTGCTCACTTTCTCAACCGTGTCTCCTGACTGGAGACTCACGAAACGTACGGCAAATTGCCGTGCGCCCGTCGCCGGTGCCCTGCGGAAATGCAGCGCGCCGGTCCGCGTTGTTGTGTCCCCCAGCAGTGTGTCTTCTGTCGTGTATCTGATCTTGGCGCTGAGGTCGTGCACAGGCTCTGCCGCCTTCTCCAGCGCATCCAACAGCGCATCCACCGACTCGTACGCTGTATTGGCTGAGGCGCCGCCGTTCTTGGCGTCAGACCCCGCCGGCGGCTCGAGATGCGCAAGCATCGCAATCGGGGCGTCGTCCCAGCGTTGCATCGGGCCCACGAAACCCGGATAGCAGTTCAGAATGGCCAGCATGAAGAACATTGGCATGGGAAACCACCCTCCGGTTCTACACCCCATCCGGTGCCGGTGCGGCCGGCCCGCTGCCCAGCACCCGCAGGATCTCATCCATCAAGACGCCGTTGGCCGCGACAAACTTCCATTCTTTCAATGTCGCCCACAAGTTAATCAGAACCATCCCAAATCCTCCCACAATCCCCCACACATTCCCAATGGCGTTCGGGCCGCGCACCGGCGATGACGCGTAATACAGGAAAACCGCCGTCATCGTCGCCAGTATGGCCAGAAAACCATACCGGAATGCCTGTCTTTTGTGCCCTTTCACCGTGCCGACCACGCTTTTGTCCGGAAAACCACGCTCATCCACCGCCGTCTCCGCAAACTTGCCCGAGGCGATGAAGTACGTGTACACAATCGAGTGAAAAAGCGCGCACAGCACCGCGGTCATGCCCGAAAGCACGTCGAATCCGCCCACATCCGCGTTCGAAGTGCGCGGAAAACATCCCCACACCGCCACAATGAGCAGCAAAATGAGGTTTGCCGAGGCCAGACTCTTGAAAAGTGACTGCATGCCAAACTTCTCTCGAGTGGAATTGTACGACCCGCCCATTGCGGCAATTCCGTCCCCTTCCCCCTAGAATCGTGATTCCATGACCGCCCTGACACCTGAGCACATCATCGACGCCCTGCGCACCGTGAACGACCCGGATCTCAACCGCGACCTCGTTTCGCTCAATATGGTGAAAAACGCGGAAATCTCGGGGAAAATCGTCAAAATCACCGTGGAGCTCACCACGCCCGCGTGCCCATTAAAGGACAAAATCAAGGCGGATATCGAAAAAGCGGTCGCTTTTAAGGCAAATTCCCTCGGCGCGCCACTCCCCTCCGTCGACCTCACCTTCACCGCCGACGTCCGCAGCGCCCAGGAACGCGCCGCCGACAAGGTTTCCCCGCTGCCGGGAGTGAGGAACATCATCGCGGTGGGGGCGGGCAAGGGAGGGGTGGGGAAGTCGACGATCGCGGTGAATCTGGCGGTCGGGCTGGCGCGGTTCGGGGCCAGGACGGGACTTCTGGATGCGGACATTTACGGGCCGAGCCTGCCGACGATGCTGGGGCTGACGCATGCCGAGGTCATGGTCAAGGGGAACATGATCCAGCCGTTCGAGAGCAACGGCATCAAGGCGATGACCATCGGAAAACTCGTCGAGCCGGAGAAGCCGCTCATCTGGCGCGGGCCGATGGCGCACGGCGCGTTCCGGCAACTGGCGACGCAGACGGAGTGGGGGGACCTGGATTACCTCATCATCGACCTGCCGCCGGGGACGGGGGATGTGCCGCTGACGATGTCGCAATTGCTGCCGCTGGCGGGGGCGGTGGTGGTGTGCACGCCGCAGCGCGTGGCGCAGGATGACGCCCGGCGTGCGATCCGCATGTTCGAGCAGTTGGGCGTGCCGATCCTGGGCGTGGTGGAGAACATGAGTTCCTTCTTCTGCGAGCATGGCACGGAGTACGACATCTTCGGCAAGGGCGGGGCGGAGGAGATGGCCCGCGAGATGAATGTGCCGTTCCTGGGAGCAGTGCCCATCGTCCCGAAACTGCGCGAGAACTCGGACGAGGGCTTGGCGAGCGCCAATTTCGAGAGCGGCGGACCGCTGCCCAAGGCACTGACCACGATGGTTCAGAATGTGGCAGCCCAGGTTTCGATGACCCGGCACCGGAACATGGTGGCCCGGCCGACGATCTCGATCTCATAACTCTGTCGCGTTTGAGCGACACGCCGCACACAGTGCACTGATGGCATTTCTTGCGCGATCGGGTCAGGCGCTGCACGCGCCTCAAGGCCAACGCCGGTACAGACCAATCCAGTTGCCAGCCGATGGGTCGTTTCTGCGCATCCGATGAGAGGAGCATCGCCCTGCCTGGCGACTGCGAGCAGCGGTCCGGCGGGGCGCACGATGGAGGCTGACACATGCCGCTTCGACTGGGTGAATGGCTGGTGCGCAAGGGTTTGCTCTCACGCGATCAGGTGCAGGAGATTCTGGACGTGCAGAGCGAGTCGAGGCGGCCTTTTGGCGAGATCGCGGAGAATCTCTTCGGACTCAGTCCGCGTGATGTGGAATCGGCGTGGGCGGACCAATTCGCGGAGCTGACGCGCATCGTCGATCCCTGCGCTGAGCGTATCGAGGCCGATGTGCTGCGGGCGGTCAATCGCCGGCAGGCGTGGCAGTTCCAGGTGCTGCCGCTGCGGCGGGAGAAGATGGACCTGCTCATGGTGACGACGAAGGAGAACCTGCCGCGGGCCACGCGTTTTGTGGCGTGGAACATCAGCGATCCGGTCTTCTTCGTGCTCTCTGATCAGGAGCGGCTGGTGGCGGCGCTCAATGCGCACTTCCCGATGCCTGGGGCAGCCTCACTGCTCACGGGGTCGAAGAGGAAGGCGGGGTAGGAGGCTGCGGTGCTGGGCTTTCTGAACTTGGATTCGGGACATAACGCATTTGTGCAGGAGTGCGGAGAGGATCACGCTCGCGCGGGAAGAGGATCCAGTCTGCATCAACTGCGTTCTCATGTGGAACACCAAGGTTCCATCGAGCGATGCTCTGCGCACCACCCTCAACCGTGAGCCTGCCCTCACTATTGCGCTGGAGAGGCTTGCCGCCGTCGTCATTCATGTCCGAGCCGACGCCATAGATGACTGGCTTGCCGCTGCGCACCAGATATCCGAGCGGCTTCCCGTTGAATCGATCGAGAGGCACCTGAGGAAGGTAGTGCGGGACGAGGTCGGCAAGCGATGGGGGGTAGTCCCGGTGGTTCCGCTTGTACAACTCCAGGGAAATGGCGACGAGAAGACCATCACGTCTCATTTCCAATGTGTCACTGTTGAATGATGCACGGGAAAGCGCAGGCACGAGCAGCCGGATGACCATGAAGCGCTGCTTGGAGAGGCGTTCCATATCAAGCCTGTCAATGAACTCCTGGCCGACATCGCGCGTGCGCTCCCACAGTGGTTTGGCCATCTCGCCTGCGACAGCATTGAGAAACTGGTCGTAGCGTGATTGCAGATCGGCGCGAGAGGCGGATATCGCCATAACGGCCGGACCCGCGATGGTTTCTATGGGATTGCTCGTCCATTCCTCGGCCGCGTGACTTGTCACTCCTGCAAGTGAGTTCAAAACGTTCCAGCCCTGTGCGGTCAGATGTCCATCACCATGTCCATCATCGGTGTACATGGACTGCAGGACATCGGCAAACATGGCGCGCTCGCCGTCGAATCGCACCATAAGCGAGTCGTCCGTCAGCGCGGCGATCCGATGGGCAAGGTCTTGCAATGCGGTGTCCGACCAGAAGGCAGGATGATCTGCGAGGACATCCTTGATCAGATCAAATGTCCCGGCCAACACGGCCAGCGTTACCAGGTCGGAGATGAGGATGCGCTGTTCGCGGAGTTGCATGGCCATGCCCAAGCATGCATTGATGTCATCGAGCGCCCGCTGAGGCTGATTCGCTTGCACTGCGACGCGCGCATCGTCCCAGAGAATGCGTCCGAGATGGCGGGCCTCGGCGACCGGGGGTAGCAGCGCAGCAACGGTCGCGGGCGCCTCAGACGGGTGATGACGTTGCGAAACTCCGGCCTTGTATTCCTCCAGAGTCTTCTTCTCGCGACGGGCCCATAGCCGGTAATCATCTTCATACACGCCTACTTTGGGGACATACCCCAGAGACGTATACGTCATTCCCGCCCGGCGCATCTGGGCGATGGGTCCCTGATTGCGCTCCAGCCAGTCCGCCACGACTTCCCAGCCCGGCTCTCCGGGCAGCGGGGCATCGATCTCACGCACCTCCGGCGAGTCCTCCATCGCCAGCAGCGATTCGCGATAGTGGGGCCAGGCACGCTGGGATTCGGGAACAGCCCGGATGGGGGCGGTGAGTTCGGCGAGGTAGTCGCGGGTGATTTTGGGCGATCCGGTGAAGAATCGAATCGCCAGGCCGACATAGAGCACGAACAGCGCGGCGGTGGCCCAGCCGAGGGCGCGGGTGATGGTCGCGTAGGTCTGCCAGAGGAGGGAGCGCTGGCGTTTTTTCGCGCGGGCGATGAGTCTGGCGGCCTGTTTGACGTCGCCGAAGTCGGCGATGAGTCGGTCGGCGGGTGTTCCCGCTTCCAGACCATCCTCGAAGTGGGCGATGAGTTCGCGGGCGACATCGGCCTTTTCCTCGGTGCGCAGGCGCGAGCGGCGGCAGACCTCGGAGATGAGGTGCGCGAGGGAGTCGGGCAGGGCGGCGTTGCGGATGAGTGAGGCGTAATCATGCATGGCGGGATCGCTTCCGGATGGAATGGAAGTGATTTGAAGGAATGTGATCAGGTCGCAGCGGCACGGGTGGCGCCGCCGATGACGCCGATGTCGGCCATGGCATCAGCGAGTTGGCGCCACTGTTTGGTTTCGTCGGCGAGGCGTTTCTTGCCCTTGCCGGTGATGGCGTAGTACTTGCGTTTGCGGCCGTTCTTGATCTCGCGCCAGTGGCCTTCGACGAGTCCCTTGGCTTCGAGGTTGTAGAGCATGGGGTAAAGGGTGGACTGGCCCATGGCGAGGGCGCCATTGGACTGGCGCGAGAGGGCTTCGACGAGTTCGTAGCCGTATTTCTCGCCGCGTTCGAGGAGTTTGAGGAGGGCGACGGGGCCGGCGCCGCGCATGAGTTCGCGTTCAACGCGCATGGAGTGCACCTCGTGAAAGGGAGTGGGGGGATTGATCTGCGTGCCACATACTATGTGAACCATAGTATCGGTCGCGAGGCAAGTCCAGCATGAGTGAATTGAAGGGAAAGCGGGAGAGTGGCGTTCAGGCTTTTTCGAGACGTGCGTATTCGGCGATGAGGGTCTTCATGCCCACGTGGTCGAAGTTGATCTGCACGCGGGTGTGCTGGCCGAGACGGGAGACGTTGTGCACGGTGCCGCGGCCGAATTGCGGATGGGCGACGCGTTGACCGCGCGACCAGGGAAGGCCTTGGGTAGCGCCCGAGGCGGGGCTGCCCCATGATGCGGAATCGGGATCATCGAACTCGCTGCGTTCGCGGCCGGCGCGGCGGCCCCATTGCCCGGCGCGCTGCTCCTCGGGGCTGCCGCCCCAGTTGCGGGTGCCGGCGAATTCACTCACGGCGCCGACGCGCTCGATGTCATCCTCGGGAAGTTCGGAGAGGAAGCGGCTGGGGATGCGATCTTCGGTGCGGCCGTGGACGAGCCGGCTGCGGGTGGTGGTGATGAGCAGGTGCTTGCGGGCGCGGGTGATGCCGACGAAGAAGAGGCGGCGTTCCTCCTCGGCGTTGTCATCCTCCTCGCGGGACATGGAGTGGGGGAGGAGACCTTCTTCGAGGCCGACGATGGCGACGGCGTCGAACTCCAGGCCCTTGGCGGTGTGGAGGGTCATGAGGGTGACCGCGCCGCGCTCGGGATCGATGGAATCGGCGTCGGAGACGAGGGCGACGGATTCGAGGTAGGCGCGGAGGCGCGTCGTGAGCGTGTCGTCTTCGTGCGGGGGGGTGTCCTCTCCGGCGGCAGTGTCGTCACCGTCGGCGGCGAGCCCGCCCTGGGCGTCAAACTCGGCGGCGGCGTTGACGAGTTCGTCGAGGTTTTCGAGGCGTTCGCGATCTTCGTCTGTGCCGGACTTTCGGAAATGCTCGGCGAGGCCTGATTCCTTGAGGACGCGCATGACGAGTTCGCGGAGTTCCACGCGGACGACGGCGCCCATGAACGAGCCGGCGGCCCCGCCGTTCTGAACATCGCGAATCCAAGCCTGAACCATGCGGGCGAACTTTTCGAGGGCGGCGGTCGCGCGGGCGGAGAGGTCCGGGACTTCGCGGCTGCGGAGAAGGGCATCGAAGAGGCCGATGGAATTGGCGCGGGCGAAGGCCTCGACTTTCTCCATGGTGGTGTCGCCGATGCCGCGCGGGGGGGTATTCACGATGCGCTGGAGGGAGACTTCATCCTGCGGGTTGACGATGAGACGGAGATAGGCGAGAGCGTCCTTGATCTCCTTGCGGTCGTAGAAGGCGGTGCCGCGGGCGATGGTGTAGGGGATTTCGCGTTCGCGCAGCGCGGACTCGAGGGTGCGCGAGAGGGCGTTGGTGCGGTAGAAGATGGCCATCTGCTTCCAGGGCAGCCCTCCGCCGCCTTCTCTTTCACAGCCAGTCTTTTCCATCTCCGCGAGAAAATTGGCGACGCGTGCGGCTTCATCGTCGTGATCCCAGCAGGTGCAGAGAATGGCCTTCGAGCCGCCGACGACGGCTTCGGGGTAGTGCTGGTTGAACTCGAGGATGTTGCGGATGTCGGCCCCGCGCCAGCCGTAGATGGACTGGTCGGGATCGCCGACGACGCAGATGTTGCGAGTGCCGTCGGCCAGGGCGCGGGCGATGACGAACTGGGCGTGGTTGGTGTCCTGGTATTCGTCGATGAGCATGTGGCGATGGCGCTGGCGCATCTCATCGCGCACGGCTTCATCGTCCCGGAGGAGGCGGGCGACGAAGAAGAGGAGGTCGTCGAAATCAACGGCGTTGGCGTCCTTGAGGGCCTTGGCGTAGGCGGGGTATGCCTTGGCGACCTGGGAGTCGAAATAGTCGCGGGCGTAGTGGCGGAACTCATCGGGGCCGACGAGTTGGTTCTTGGCTCCGCTGATGACGCCCAGGACCGCGTCGGGCGTGACGTGCTGGGTGGAGATGTTGAGGCGCTCGAGGGCGGACTTCATGGCCGATTTCTGGTCGGCAGAGTCGTAGATGGTGTAGTCGGGGTTGAGGCCGCAGCGATCGGCATAGCGGCGCAGGACGCGGGCGCAGAAGGAGTGGAAGGTGGTGACGGTCAGGCCTGAGGAGTTGAGGGCATCTTCGCCAAGGACGCGCGCGACGCGTTCGCGCATTTCGCCGGCGGCTTTGTTGGTGAACGTGAGGGCGAGGATGTGCCAGGGCTTAACGCCGCGGGCCAGGAGCATGGCAATGCGGCGCGTGATGACGGTGGTTTTGCCGCTGCCTGCGGAGGCCAGGACGAGCATGGGGCCGCAGCCGTGCATGACGGCCTGGGCCTGCTCGGCGGTCAGGCCCTTGAGCAGGCGGTCGCGCAGGGGAGCGGGCGGGTCGGGGAGGGTGGCTGGGGGCTGCGTGGAGCGAGCCGAAAGCGGAGAAGGTTGAGTTTCTGCGGTCATCGGATCGGTGATTTTCCGTCCCCCTGTTTCCTAACTTGCACCATAGCGGGGGCGGTGCGGGATGTCCTGCACAATGGAGCGGGCAATTGAGGGGGTAGAAAGGCGGAGTTCAAGGCCGGCCGCGCCGCGGAAGTGGATGATTCATCACCACTTATCAGCAATTGACAGGTTGTCCGCGAGAGCGACAGGGTTGATGCCTTGCGAGAGCCGGATGCGTAAGTTCCAGAGATTTCGGACCTTGCGACTTTTTCAGAAAAAAGCACTGTCAATTGTGGGATTTGATGTGGAACCCACAATGGCTTGTGGTATGCTCTCCTTTGGCGGCGGGTGGCCGTTCCTTTGCAATTCGCGCCGGTTTTGGACCTGTTCATGCTTCGCAATGTCTTGCGGGGCATGGGTTTGCCATTCGGATGGAGTGGCAGAGAGGTGAAAAACCGGCGCGAACGAGAAGGATGCCACAGTGGAATCGTCAGTTGAGTGCGGTGCAGTGCTTGGAGACCGGTCACCATGGCGTGTGCGTGCGGGAAAACAACACGAACGAGGCAGGCGGTGCAGTGCGCCGCTGAGCCAAGTGTGTCGTTCCACAGCATCGCGTCGGCGAACCGATCGTCGACAGGCGCCCTGCCGTGTCTCGTATCTCGTGGCGGTCGGTTTCAGCATCTGATATTGTTGTTAAGTTTGCGTTCCTCCTGATTCGCTCCCTGCCGGGGCGTTCGCGCATCATCGCGCGACCACGCACCCGGCGGGCGGAAAGAAAGGCAGCGTTGTGCCATGCCCGTGCTCTGCGACACCCAGATTCGTGAACTCGTGGGCATCGAGCCCTTCGAGGACAACATCAAGCGGCCGGCGAAGATCTCCTTCGGCGTCTCGTCCTACGGCTATGACGTGCGCGTGGGGTCGCATTTCAAGATCTTCACCAACGCGGTGTCGGGGGGCGTGGCGGTGGTGGACCCCAAGAAGTTCCGGCCTGATCTCTTCATCGAGGTGGACACGGACATGACGGGGCAGGACCACGTCATCATTCCGCCCAATTCCTTCGCGCTGGCTGAGACGGTGGAGGTGATGACGATCCCGCGCGACGTGCTGGCGATCTGCGTGGGCAAGAGCACGTACGCCCGCTGCGGGATCATCGTGAACGTGACGCCGCTGGAGCCCGAGTGGCGCGGCAAGGTGACGCTGGAGATTTCGAACACGACGCCGCTGCCGGCGAAGATCTACGCCAACGAGGGGATCGCGCAGATGATCTTCCTGAAGGCGGACCGGGTGTGCGCGGTGAGTTATGCGGACAAGGGAGGCAAGTACCAGGATCAGCGCGGTCTGACCCTGCCGAGGGTGGACTAACGTAACAATGACATCGGAAAGGACGCAGTTTCCTCAATGTTAAGTTACTCGTCATCGCCGTTTATTGCTGTGGCCGAACGACTTGTGGCCGACGCCACCCAGCGGGACATCGCCCGGTGTGCGGCGCGGTATCTGCGGGAGCATGCGGAGGCGCTGGCCTGTGAGGGCGCGAACCTGGAGATTGAGAGGCCGCACCCGATGGTGGGGCGGCTCGTGCTGTCGCGGGACGGGCGGAACCTGATCGCAGCGGTGCACCTGGCGATGGAGGGCGGGCGTCACGAGGATGTGCCTGACTGCGAGGGCATCGGCACCGATCCGGAGTCGACGGCGGTGAGTCTGAAGTTGAAACTGTCGTATCTGTTCGCGGAAGTTGGTTGAATGCGGCGCGGGCGGGACACCCGCGCCACGGAAGAAGGACAGCGAAAGAAAGAGGAAGCGAAGAATTGAATTGTCATATCAGGCGCGAACGGGATCGGCAGGGACGCCGAGCGTAGTTGCAGTCCAGTATTCATTGTGTTCGTGCCAAAAAGAACTAATAGAGAATTATTCAGGTTTGTTTCAATTGTGGTTGACAGCGCGGCAGCGCCATATATATTGTGTGCCTTCTCGTCTGGTTTCCCCGATTACAACTCAAGAGTTCTGTTCGCCTGATTCCGACTCCAGCCTTTTGTCGCCCGCCGGTCCTTGGTCGTTGCCGCCTGCGGGAAAATCGTGCCGTCTGAAGCGTGAGAAGTTGAGTGGATGAGCAGGGTAGGCGGTCCTCCTGGGGCACCCTACCATTTCCCGAAAGTGTTGCGGCTCCTATGAAGATCGAACGCCGATTCACGACCAAAGGCCAGAACCCCTTCGACAGCGTCGAATCCGTGGGCGGGTGGGTGAAGCGCACCAGCCGGATCACGCAGCCTGACGGCTCCATCGTCTTTGAGATGAAGGATGCGGAAGTGCCGGCGTCGTGGTCGCAGCTGGCCACGGACATCATGGTGTCCAAGTACTTCCGCAAGGCGGGGGTGCCGCAGGTGGATGCGGATGGGCAGCCTGTGCGCCGCGCGGACGGCAGCGTGGTGACGGGGCCGGAGAAGTCGGCCCGGCAGGTGATTCACCGGCTGGCGGGGTGTTGGCGGTATTGGGGCGAGACGCACGGGTATTTCGACTCGAAGGAGGATGCCCAGGCGTTTTACGATGAGCTGGCGTACATGATGGTGCACCAGATCGCAGCGCCCAACAGTCCGCAGTGGTTCAACACTGGGCTCAACTGGGCGTACGGCATCAGCGGGCCGGCGCAGGGGCACTACGTCGTCGATCCGAAGACGGGGGAAATCGAGCTGGCGGCGGATGCCTACACGCACCCGCAACCACACGCGTGTTTCATCCAGTCCATCGAGGATGACCTGGTCAATCCGGGCGGAATCATGGACCTGTGGGTGCGCGAGGCTCGTCTGTTCAAGTATGGCTCGGGCACCGGGACGAACTTCTCCAAGTTGCGCGGCGAGGGAGAGAAACTCTCTGGCGGCGGGACGAGCAGCGGCCTGATGTCGTGGTTGAAGATCGGCGACCGGGCGGCGGCGGCGATCAAGTCGGGCGGGACGACCCGGCGGGCGGCCAAGATGGTGTGCCTTGATCTGGACCACCCTGACATTGAGACGTTTGTGAACTGGAAAGTGCGCGAGGAGATCAAGGTTGCGGCGATGGTCGAGGGGCTCAAGGCTCTTCCGCAGGCAGAGCAATCTCTTGCGAAAGACCTGGGACTGGAACTGACGTACGACTTCAACGGTGAGGCGTATTACACGGTCAGCGGGCAGAACAGCAACAACTCGGTGCGCATCCCGGATGCGTTCTTCGATGCGCTGGACGGGAACACGGAGTGGGTGCTTTTCGGACGGACGGACGGCTCAGAGCGTCGGCGGGTCGCGGCGCGCGACCTGTGGGACAAGGTGTGCTATGCGGCCTGGCGGTGCGCTGACCCGGGCGTGCAGTTCGACTCGACGATCAACGCATGGCACACGTGCCCGGAGTCGGGGCGCATCAACGCGAGCAATCCGTGCAGCGAGTACATGTTCCTGGACAACACGGCGTGCAACCTGGCGTCGATCAACCTGCTCAAGTTTTACGATGCGAAGGCGCGGACGTTTGACGTGGACGGCTACGAGCATGCGATCCGGCTGTGGACGACGGTTTTGGAAATCTCGGTGCTGATGGCCGCCTTCCCGAGCAAGGAGATCGCGCAGCTTTCATACGAGTACCGCACGCTGGGGCTTGGGTTTGCCAACATCGGGGCGATGCTCATGCAGGCGGGGATCGCGTATGACTCGGAGGAGTCGCGGGCGCTGTGTGCATGCTTGTCTGCGATCCTGACGGGCAGGTCATATGCCCAGAGCGCGCTCATGGCGCGGGAACTGGGCGCGTTCGCGGGTTTCGCGGCCAACCGCGAGGAGATGCTGCGGGTGATCCGCAATCACCGGCGGGCGGCGCACGGGACGGCGCGCGATTCGGCGGAGTATGAGAATCTGCGCATTCGGCCGGTGCCGATTGATGACGAAGCAGTGGCTTCGGCAGGGAAGCGGTTCCGGAATGCGGCGGCGCTGTCCTCCCGGGCCCGGCAGGCATGGGATGATGCGCTTGAACTGGGGTCACGGCACGGGTATCGCAACGCGCAGGTGACTGTGATCGCCCCGACGGGGACCATCGGCCTGCTCATGGATTGCGACACGACGGGCGTGGAGCCGGACTTTGCACTGGTGAAGTTCAAGAAACTGGCGGGGGGCGGTTACTTCAAGATCGCGAACAACTCGCTGGAGCCTGCGCTGGAAGCGCTGGGATATTCGGCGGCGCAGCGCAAGGACATCATGGCGCACGTCATGGGCACGCTGACGCTGGGTACGCCGATTCCCAATGCGCGGGGCACGCTGGCGGATTTCCTGAAGGCCAAGGGATTCACGGATGAAGACCTGGAGCGAATTGAGACGTCGCTGCCGGGCGTGTTTGAGCTGTCGTTTGCATTCAGCGCGTGGTCGATCCGGGAGGATCTGCTCGCAGCGCTGGGCGTTGATGTGGCCAAGGCTCGGGGGACGATGGGCTTCAACCTGCTGCGGGAATTGGGACTGTCGGCGGACCAGATCGAGCAGCTCAACGAGCGCATCTGCGGGACGCAGACGGTGGAGGGAGCCCCGCATCTGAAGGCGGAGCATCTGCCGGTGTTTGATTGCGCAAACCCGTGCGGCAGGAAGGGGACGCGATTCATTGAGCCCAACGGGCATATCCGGATGATGGCTGCCAGCCAGCCCTTCATCACGGGCGCGATCAGCAAGACGATCAATCTCCCCAATCACGCGACGATGGATGACATCGCGGCCTGTTACCGGCTGTCCTGGGAACTGGGGTTGAAGGCGAACGCGCTGTATCGCGATGGATGCAAACTGTCGCAACCTCTATCCACGAAGTCGGACTCGACCGCAAAGGACGAGGACAAGAAGGAAATCCACGAGGAAAGCGAAGAGACGGCAGCGGTGCTGGAAGAAGTCGCTCAGGACACGGCCGACCTGGCCGATGCGGTGGCGGCGCCGGCGACGCGCGTGGAGGTGCAGATCCGCACGATCGAGAAGATCACGGAGCGGATCGTGGAGCGGCCGTTGCGGCGGCGGCTTCCGGACACACGGCGGTCGATCACGCACAAGTTCAGCATTGCGGGACATGAAGGCTACCTGACAGTCGGTCAGTATGACGACGGCCTGCCGGGCGAACTGTTCATCACGATGTCCAAGGAAGGCTCGACGATCGGCGGCCTGATGGATTCGCTAGGCACGGCGATCTCGGTGGCGCTGCAGTATGGCGTGCCGCTGGACAGTTTGGTGGCGAAGTTCAGCCATCAGCGATTCGAGCCCGCGGGATTCACGGGCAACCCGGACATTCCGATCGCCAAGAGCCTGGTGGATTACATTTTCCGCTGGCTGGGGATGGAGTTCATCCCTGAGTACCGGGCTCAGAACGCGCCCAAGAGGCAGTCGCTGGCGGATATTGCGAGTCCCGCCAAGCCGGAACCGGGTTCCGATCCCGATCCGACCGCTGGCCTGAGCGCGCGGCACACTCGGCGCATCTTGGACGGAAACGACTTTGATGCTGGTATCCGTCCGGTCGGCGTGGACGACCCGAAGGTCACCCGGGATGTCGCGGTGCGCACCGGTCCGCTGACGACGCTGCAGGGTGGATTGACTGTTGTTGCGGGCATCGCCGATGGAGAGAATGCGACGGTGGCGGCGATCGTGTCGGGGCGTGAGGGAACGCTGAATCAGTCTTTGTCCGAGGCGCAGTCGGATGCGCCGGCGTGTGACATCTGCGGCACGATCACCGTCCGGAACGGCACGTGCTACAAGTGCATGAACTGCGGCAACAGCATGGGATGCTCGTGACGGGCTTGTTGCCAAGAGAGTTGGAAGTTGAAAAAAGGAGCGGACAGCAGCGAAAGAAACAGTCTCAAATCTCCGGAAATGCGGTACAGCGAGTTGTTGCCTCCGACGGCGCGTGGATGGACCCAGACCCCGTACTTCGGGCTCGAAGCATGGAACTTTGGCGACAAGTCCGACCTTCAGTCGCAGCCTCGGCTGCTGGTGAAGTGGTGAGCCGCCTCGCACATCGCATTTCCGGTTTGTCTCCCACCGGTTGAGAGGTTCCATCCCACCGGAACCTCTCCCGTCTCCCACCTTGCCCCGGGTTCGGATCCCACCCCGACCCGGGGTTTTTCTTTTCCTCGATTCGCCATGGCAGTGAAAGAAAGTGTCACCCTGATGCACATTTGGCTTCTGGGGGGATTGGCGTGCTTTCATATGCTTGCTCCATATGAATGAATCTGTTCGCGTAGAGACGAACCGCAGTAGCAACTCCCGCTGGAACTGGCTGAAGGTCTTTTTCATCGTCGGCGCCGTTTTGACCACGGCCATCGGCGCTGGCGGGTACTGGGTCTACCTCCGCGCCAATCCCGTCGCCAACCCTTCTCATGATTACGCTGCCGACCTGCGCCAACTCATCGAGGAGTCCCAGCCGCGCGAAGGCGAGAACGCCTGGCCGCTGCTGATGACCGCCTTCAACAAGGCGAAGGATGCGATAGGCCAAAGCAGGGACGGTATGGAAGCCGTGACGTATCAGAAACCCTTGTACGGTCCATGGAACCCGAAGGTCGCCGGACCTGCGCTGGTCGTCGTGGCTGCGGCACGGGCGGCCGGGGCGTTTGCTGATCTGCGCCGGACTGCGGACCTCGTGCGGTGTGTTCCCGAGGCCCTATCCACCAGTTCCGGGCTCCAGATGGTCTACCTGCCCTTGTCAGCCGGCCTTCGCGAACTTGCCCGCCTGATCACCTTTGACATCCGCCAGGCCTTTGTCGAAGGCAGACCCGCCGACATCGTTGAAGATATCCGCATGATCCGCGCGCTGGCGCGCCATGTTTCCTCTCTCAACCTGCTGACCGCGCAGTTGAGTGCATCGGCCGTTCATGAGGCTGCGCTCCAGGAGATCGTGCTTGAGATCGGCGAGGGGGGATACGACGAACCAACGGCGCGGGCGCTCTTGGAGGCGCTGGGCGAGGGTCCGCCAATCGTTTCCTTCGCATCCAGCATTCAAGGTGAGCGCCTCGTCAACCTCGACCTCATACAGAACACTTTTACCGATGATGGACATGGTGACGGGCGCATCATCTGGGAGCGACAGCAGGCGCTGACAAGTCCAATGAACTTTCTCGATCCCGGGCCGCCGGCCGAACCACCCACCGAATTTGAGAAACTCGTGCAGACCGTATTGCCCAGCGCGCATCCGAGCCGGAAGGAAACCGTGGGACTGCTGGACCGAATGATCGATCAGTTGACGGCTCGATGCGCCATGAGCCCCCTCGAGCGTGCCGAATCTCCCTTCGATGTGCTGAAGGAAACCGGATACATCGGGCACGACGGAGCCATGGAGTCATCGATCCTGACCGCGCCCATACAGGCCATCGACCAGATGATGTCCATGCCCGACTGGATCGCAGTCACGCACGCTGCCACCCGACTGGCCCTGGCACTTGACATCCACAAATGCCGGCACGGCTCCTTTCCAGCAACGCTCAATGATCTTGATCCGACGATCCTGGCTACGACAATTCTTGATCCCATTAACGGTCTGCCCTTCGGTTACCGGCTGGCCAATCTGGAGACTGAGGGTCTGCCGTTTGTCATCTATTCGCTTGGCCTGGACGGCGTGGATCAGCAGGGAGACATGTATGTCACCAAGCGTGATGTGAACGGCAAGCCGACCCAGTTCTCACCTGAACAAGCGATGCGAGATGTCGTCCCCTTTGACTCCATGCTGACCTTCAAACGTCGGGAGCCGTGGTGGGACGGGAACAGAGATTAGGACAACCATCCGAGATGATGGCAGACCATGAACGCGCCAGATGCGAGCCCAATCACGGCTGCGATGCCCTCAAGAAGGCCCGGCGATGTGGATGTGCCGGTTCGTTCCTTGGTCCCTTGGGCGACGAGCAGTCCCGTGCTTGCACACATGAGAGGGAGTGCCACGATCCCCATCGCGAGTCTGTCGTCAGCATCTGGACTCCACAAACCGAAGTAGAGCGCATACACACCAGCAGTGAGGCACATCATCGCCCCCCCGTAGACGACGATACGTGAAGATGACGCCCTCTGCATGTACTACTCACTCCCCATCGGCCAGGTCGCGGACGACCGCATCAACACCATCCACCACGCGCGCCATGCGGTCGAAGTCGACTTTATCCACGGTGTCGCTGGCCTCATGGTAATCCGGGTACCGGAAGGTCGCGGTATCGGTGATCATGATGGCCTGATACCCCTGCCGCCAGAAGGACCATTGGTCCGACCAGCCCACGCCCGGCAGTTGCTCGGGCATGGCCGCGCCCTGGCTGGGGAACATCGCCGACTTGCGAAACGTGCTGATGCAGCGGTGCACCAGAGCGCGTGACCCCAGGTTGCCCACGAAGCCGATGAAATTGCCCTCGGATGGATAGAAGAGCGAGAGGGGAGGGGGGTACTGCTGGCTGCCCTTCCGATCTGAGTAGTAGCCGATGGTCTCCAGGCTCAGCATCGCGATGATGTTCTCGCCGCGCGCCTTGCACTCTGCCGCGTAGACGCAGGAGCCCATCTGGGCCGGGTTCTGAAACCACGAGGGCTCCTCATTGACGAAGTAGACAAACCGGATGGTGCGCTGCGGAAGGGACCCCGCCTGCGTCATTGCTGCCCAGCGGCGTGCGAGCGCCATCGTCGCCACCACGCCTGTTCCGTTGTCGTTGGCTCCCGGGCAGCCGGCGACGCTGTCATAGTGGGCTCCCACAACGACGATCTCCTTGGGCAGCGCGCTGCCGGGCAGTTCGCAGGTGATGTTGCACACCTCTTCGGAATTGACCGTGAACACATGTCGCGTCGGTTCCAGTCCCGCCGATCGCATCTCGCCTTCGATCCACTTGGCGGTCTTTTCAAGGGTGCCGGGCAGAAACAGGTTGCGCTCGCCGATGTCGCCGGCCAGAATCGTGAGATCGCGATTCAGTTCATCGCGCAGAGTGACCTGGGCCAGCGTGAGCGGCGGCAGGGGTCCGGAGAAACTCTGTCCCGGCATGCGGATCATGACCAGGAAACCTATTCCGATGAGGACCGCAGCCAGCGGGAGCAGGGCGAGCAGGCGCCATTTCGAGCGACGGGTCCAGAGCGTCACGCCTCGGACCTTCCACGCGTCCGCCTCGATTCGCGTCGCATGTTGCCGCATCAATCCTTCATTCGTGCCGCCGGGCCGGAGGTTGCCGGTTTCCGTGTCGATCCGGCGCTCAATACACCGAGTCGGGGAAATAGAACTGCTTGGCGTTTTCAGGGGTGATGAGTTCGACGTCGAGCATCATGTGCTTGGGCATGTACTGCATCACTTTCGCGCGATTACCGTCGCGCAGGACGGAGTAGGCCATGTGGATTCCTGTGCCGATCATGGAGGGCGGGTACGTGATGTTGGCAGGGACAAACTTGTCCTTGTCCATCACCATCTTGACGACTTCCTTCATTCCTGCTCCGCCGAGCATCCACATTTCCTTCTCGCGGCCCGCCTCCTTGACCGCCTGCATCGCGCCCAGCAGGATGTCATCGTCCTGGGCCCATACCGCATCAATCCTGGGGAACTGTTGAAGGATGTCCTCCATAGCGGCGAGGCCCTTCTCGCGATTCCAGTACGCGGGAACCTGGGTCAGGACCTTGATGTCTGGATACGCGTTGAAGACCTCCATGGCCGCCTCATACCGATCAGTATCGACCGTGCAGGGAATGCCGCGCAGGATGACCAGGTTACCTTTCCCATTCATCCGCTCGACCATGAATTGAGCGCTCTTGCGGCCGAAGGCCTTGTTGTCGCCTTCGAGAAAGATGTCCGCGACAGGTTCAGTGAATCCGCGATCGACGTTGACGATAAAGATGCCGCGCTCGTGGGCTTCTTTGGCCACGGGCGTCAGCGGAGCGGACTCCGTCGCGAGGATCACCAGTCCGTCCACTCCCTTGGCCATCATGTCTTCAATGTCGGCGATCTGCTTGGCGGGGTCGGCTGCGGTCAACACGGTCCACTCCGCATCGGGGTAGTTCTTGACCGCCTGATCCGCCCACCACTTGACACCGGCGGTCCAGCCATGATCTGCGGCGGGAATGGACACAGCGATTCTGGGCTTGCGCGCTGCGGCGGAACTTGCGGGTTGGGCGTTTTCGGCCGATGCGCCGGTACCGGCTGCGCTTCCCAGGCCGATGAGTGCTGCGCCGACGAGCGCCGCCGCCGACATCTTGAGTCCACGCTTCATGAAGGCCCCACGGGTCATAGTCGTTCCGAACATCGATGTGTGCTCCTGGCAGAGGGTTGCTGTCGTCGTATCTTCGAAGGTGTCCGCAGGCCGCGCTGCGCTGCCGCAGCGCGACTGATCGATAAGGGTATCAACTGACCACCCCGGTGAGGACGATATCCCCACTGGCGATCGTGAATGCCCCCGCCTGGATTCGAACCAGGGACCAGACCATTATGAGTGGCCTGCTCTAACCGCTGAGCTACGAGGGCGCTTGGTCGGCGTTTGCGTCAAGCACGACGCGCGACCGCTGCTGAGTCCCATCTTATCGCACCGGTTTCAGGGCGGCGGGCAGTTGTGAAATCCGAGGTCGGGCAGTGGTGGGGGCCGGCGGCAAGACGCCGTACACTCGGATGCTCTGTATCAGGGGAGGGCCGCGGCGCCACGCGCTGCGGCAAGTCAGATTCGAGGTCCGCGCGCGGGCCAGCCCACCGAATGTTGACGAAGCGTCCAAGTGAACAGAAGCAAACTCGATTGCGGAGTGTGTGCCGATTTGACGACCAGCCCGACCAAGACGCCGTTCATTGTCGTCAGCAACCGACTGCCCTTCCGCGTGGAGCGGCGCGGCCGGCAGTTGCATGTATTACCGTCACCCGGCGGGCTCGTGACGGCCATGCGTCCTGCCCTGAGCAGGCACGGAGGGACATGGATCGGATGGCCGGGCATTTCTTCTGAGGACATTGCGGACGTGAAGTCGGGGCTATCGCTTCCCGAGGAGGGCGACGGCGTTCGCTATCGGGCGGTGGACCTGTCAGCCCATGAGGTGGCGCAGTACTACTCCGGGTTTTCCAATGGCACGTTGTGGCCGCTGTTTCACTACTTCGTCAGCCGCATGCGGATCGACAGCCAGGCGTGGAAGGTCTATGAGCGGGTGAACGAGAGATTCGCGGAGATAACCGCCCAGGAAATGCGCGGCGACGAGCTGGTATGGATTCACGATTACCAGTTGCTGCGCATGGCTCGGCACCTTCGACTCAGAAAACCTCACGCCCGTATCGCGCTCTTCCTGCATATACCGTTCCCGGCCTCGGATGTTTTCCGGGTACTCCCGTGGGATCGTCACCTGCTCGTGGGGATGCTGTCAGCCGACCTCGTCGGATTTCACATTCGCGCGTACGCCGAACATTTTCTGACGTGCGCCCAGCGGCTGCTGGGCTGCGAGATCGATGCGAACGAGGGTGTGGTCCTGTTCGAGGGGCGCGCGGTGGCGGTACAGGTGCATCCCATCAGCATTGACGTGAGTGAGTTCGAAGGGCTGGCGCGTGCTGCTGATGCAGCGCGGGTTCCGCCGCACAACGACCGGCCGGTGGAGGTCCTCGGTGTGGATCGGCTCGACTACACCAAGGGGATCCATGAGCGGCTGCTGGCGATTGAGCGTTTCTTCGAGCGCTTCGCCGAATATCGGGGGCGCGTTGTGTTCACGCAGCTCATGGTTCCCAGTCGCGAGCGCGTCTTCGAGTACGCCGCCATGAAGCGCGAGATCGACGAAACCGTCGGGCGCATCAACGGGCGGTTCTCCGAACCAGGCTGGGCGCCCATCCGCTATCTCTTTCGCTCATTGCCCGCGGACGAACTTGTGGCCCTGTACCTGCAGGCTGATGTTGCTCTTGTCACGCCACTGCGCGACGGGATGAATCTGGTCGCGAAGGAGTTCGTGACGGCCCAGATCGACAACGACGCGGTCCTGATTCTGTCGGAAATGGCGGGTGCAGCCGAAGAACTTCAGGAAGCCTTGATTGTCAATCCGTTTGATCTCGATGCGGTGGCCGAGGCCATACGCACCGCCGTCACCATGCCGGCCGACGAACGGAGGGCACGAATGTCAGCGCTGCGCGAGCGTGTGCGGCGTTCTGATGTGCATGTATGGGTAGAGCGATTTCTCTCCGCTGCGGAAATCGCCGCAGCCAAGGCGCGCTCGGGCAGTGTTGCGCCAGCGGATCGCCTGCGTCGGAGGCTGGGCCCCTGGCTTGCGCAGCGTGAGAGGCTGTCGCTGTTTCTGGATTACGACGGCACGCTGGCGCCTATTGCGCTGCGCCCCGAGGATGCGACCTTGTCTGAGAGCGCCCGGCAGGCGCTGGCAGGCGCTGCGCGGGCTGCGCATCTGGATGTCACGGTCGTTTCGGGACGCGGTTTGCATGATCTCAAGGCCATGGTTGGCCTGGAGGGGATCGCGTATGTGGGGAATCACGGATTCGAGATGGAGGGGCCGGGGCTCACCTTCTCTCAACCCGATGCCGATGCGTTCCGGCCGGCACTTGCATCCGCAGCCCACGCGCTGGAGCGCGCCAACGTGAAAGGGGCCCTGGTCGAACACAAGGGGCTGGGTCTCTCGTTTCACTACCGCCTGGTGCCATTGGACCGGCAGGCGGAAGTGCGAGCTCGCGCCGAACGCCTGATGAAGAAACGATTCGGGCTGCGCGTGACTCACGGAAACTGTGTGGTGGAAGGTCGACCTGATGTGGACTGGCACAAGGGGCGCGCCGTCCTGCATCTGCTGCTCAGCCGGTATGGGCTCGAATGGCCGGCTCGGTGTCGGGCGGTCTATGTGGGAGATGATCTGACGGATGAGGATGCGTTTCGCTCCTTGGCCGGTATCGGCCGCTCGATTCGAGTCGGGCCGGCGCACAATGGTCACGAGCAGTCGGCCGACTTCATGTTGCCGGACCCGGATTCAGTTGTCCAGTTCGTGCGCTGGCTTGCTGCCGGAGCGTATCTCGCGGCCAAACCATAAGACGATGCGGGCCGGGATCTGCCGCGCTGGCGGGCCTAATACGTCGTACTGTTCAGGCACATGTCTATCAATCAGACTCAGCCGAGCCCTGACACCGATGCGCGCCGAAACTGGTCGCCCGATCTCAGCGATGTGGTCAGCCTCATGCGCGACATGAGCCGGCAGACTGATCCTGACGTGATGGCGCGCATGTACGGCCAGCGCGTCCGGTCAATCGTCCACACCGATCAGACGGTTTCGCTGAGCCGCCGCGGGCTGGAGAAGCCTTATTTCCGCATCACGCGCTACTCGAAGTGGGCGCAGCCGATTAATCCGTGGCGCGACAAGGACAAACTTCCTCTGCTGCGCGGCGGGCTCTTTGCCGAACTCCTTTACGGGGACGAACCGGTGGTGATCCAGGACCTCCGGGTCAGTCCGGACGATCCCGCAGTCCCCTACCTCGAAGGCCAGCGCTCGGCCGCGTTCATCCCGATGTACGACGGAGGAATTGCGGTCAACGGCGTGGTCAGTTCGCGGACCGTCGTCGACGGCATGTCGGCCGAACTCATGCCCTTCATGGTCTGGCAGGCGAATCTCTTTGGCCGGGCGACTCACAATCTCGTACTGCGTGACGAAGTGGCTAAAGCGTACGACCTGGTCGAACGCGAACTCCAGACGGTGTCCGCAATACAGCATTCGCTGCTGCCCGAGAATCTGCCGGTGATTCCCGGTCTTTCGCTCGCCTCGCACTACCAGACCTCGCGTCAGGCAGGCGGTGACTACTTCGATGTGATTCCGTATCCGGGCGGGCGCTGGCTGTTCATCATGGCCGATGTCTCGGGCCACGGAACCCCGGCGGCCGTCATGATGGCCATCACGCACGCGATCGTGCACTCCTGGCCCTGTGAGCCGCGCACTCCCGGCGAACTCTTCAAACATGTGAATCGCACGCTCGCTTCGCAGTACACGCTGCGCAACCCTGCCTTTGT
Organism: Phycisphaerales bacterium; assembly: GCA_044229655.1. GTDB lineage: Bacteria > Planctomycetota > Phycisphaerae > Phycisphaerales > UBA5793 > JBGASM01. Next base: position 124,771 of record JBGASM010000004.1, read on the forward strand.
CACCGCTTTTGCAGCGGTGTATGACCCGGCCCGGCGAACTTTCACCTACGCGCGGGCCGGACACAACCCTCCGCGCTGGCGCAGCGGGGGCGCCGTGCGCCCCCTTGATGCCGTCGGCTCCCTGCCGCTGGGCATCGTCGCGGATGAGGCGTATGACGAGACGACAATCGCGCTACAGCCCAAGGACATCATCGTGCTTTATACCGATGGCATTACCGAGGCATTCAGCCCGGCCCGCGACATGTTCGGCGAGGGGCGCCTGGATGCGCTGATCTCCGGACACCGCGACGGGCCCGAAGCCCTGGTGGCCAGCATCCGCGCCGGCGTGCGCGACTTTACCCACGATGCGCCAGCCGTGGATGACCGAACGATTCTTGTGATGGAGGCAGTATGAATTTGAGTCCTCTGACGGCGCAATTCCAGTTCCGCTGGCAGCGTGCTTTCGGCGCGCTGGTTGGCGTTTTGCTCATTCTGGTGGGCGCTGCATGGCTGCTGATGGCGGTTAGAGCGTACCAGACTCCGGTGCCCGCATCGCTGGATACCTATGCACTGCTCGTGACTCCCAAGGATTGGATGTTCGAGTCAGCGCCGCGGCTTCCGGTGGCCATCGTGTGGATTCCGATTATGAGTCTGTTGGTCCCCGTGAGTCTGTGGTCCGTGCGAAGGTCTCTGCGCCGCAGAAGCAACCGCTGTACACAGTGCGCATATTCGTTGGAAGGTTTGCCGGCTGCGTCTGGCGGTGAATGTCGGTGTCCCGAATGCGGTTCGCAGAATCGATTTCGCGGTGTTGATTTGTAATCTGACCCTTGGCAACGGCGGATTCATCAGTTCACCGCCACCACGTTACTCGTCGCGCACGTGTCGATATCCAGCGCCTGAATCACGACGCTTCCGCACGCGCCCGCCGGGACGGCGCGGGTCACCGTCGCGTATCCCGTCGCATCCGCCTGCAGCACCAGCGCAAGATCCAGACCGGTGTTGCCCAGCCCCAGCGTTGTTCCCGCACACGGATACCCGTTGGGAATCACGTGCGCGCCGGTGCGAAGTGCGCGCACGATGGCGACGTCTCCGCCCCGTGAAGCGCCGCGCACGGTGAGCGTGAGCGCGCTGGGGCATGATCCCGTCAGGCCGATTGAAAGCGGTCCGCGCGCCAGCGCGATGTTGTCAAATCCGTTGACTTCGGGCCCGAAGATGGCCTCCGCGCCAATGGTGATCTCCGTCACGCCGGCGAGGAACGTGCGCCAGCCAGCGTCAGTGGCAAATCCCCATGTCGAAGCGTCCAGCGGCGCGCTGTAACTCCCCCATGCTCCCAGCGGCGGTGCGCCGGAAACGATGTCCAGTTCTCGCACATCGGAACCGCTCTTGAGCGTGATGACGCCGAAAAGGCTGTAGTCGCTCCCACCCCGCGACACCATCGTCGCGTCGAAACTCAGAGTGCCCCCGTCATACTGCCGCAGATCACCCGTGAACGCCGTCGGCGCCTTGATGATCGCCACATCCGCGCCGTCAGTCGGGTCATTTTTCAGATATCCGCCGGGATTCCCGCCGCTGGGCGAATGTCCGAGCGTTCCAAATGATCCTGGAGCCAACGTCCATCCGTCGGTTCCCGAGTCAAAGGTCGAAATGACGTCCGCTTCCAGCGACGCAGCAACGAACAATGCCAACCAGCCGGTCAGGATATGGCCACTTCTCATGATCTCTCTCCTCGCAATGCCTGCGGGCCCGGCCTCCTGGCCGTGTACTCCGCAAGACGCTAGAGGCCGCGCAGCCGGGAGGCAAAACCGCTTCTTCCCTCCCTACGGCTCAATTGCCCTCCCAGGGACGAGGAGAGGAGAGTAGTCCACGCTCAGCAGGCTGCATCGACTCCCACAGCACAGGCTCGAGCACGACTGTGTGACTCCGCCCCGCAATGGCCAGCACGCGCTCGCCGCGCTCCACCAGGTCGAGCATCACCCGCACAAAGTGCTCATCGCGGACCTCATTTCCGCGCGTGGCCATCAGATTCAGCCATGTGTCAGTCCGCCCCGGCCACATCGCCTCCTCCGGCATGTCGCGCCACCCGTCGTACTCAGGAACGAGGCGTGCGAACTCCGCATCCAGCGCTGCAATCGTCGGCAGCGCATCGGTGAGCGGCGCTGCCCGCTTGCTCAGCAGCCGGCCGATCTTGAAGTCGCTCACCGGACCGCCGCGCCGAGCGCTCATGTACCCGCTGAGCACGCGAAACAGCCCCACCTGCGTGCGGTCTCCGATGGCGCCCAGCGCCTCAACCTCGACGGCCAGCGGCGGTTCGAGCGTGTAGATCGGGATGCCTGCGTCCTCAGCGCGCGCGTACACGGCCGCGCCTTCTCCGAACACACCCACCCCCTGCGTCGCGGTGCCGACGAAGAACCCCATCCGACCTTCCACGAGCGCGACGGTCGGGTGGAACTCCTCCCACGCCCGACTCAGCGCGCTCATCTGCGGATGGGCCGTGTCTTTCGTGTGCAGCGATCCGAAGAAGAGCAGTGCGCCGGATTTGGAATCGGCCCGCTGCGTCTCGATGTGGAGGATGTAGGCGTCGTCTTTGCCGAGTCGGGAAACGCGCGGATCATGGATGGACGTGTCGATCGCGACGGCGGCCCTGGGAACCATCCCGGGCGTGTATTCCGGCGGCGCCCACCAGCCCCAGCGCCACACAATGCAGCCGAGCGCTAGCGCGACTCCTGCCAGCGCGAGTGCGCTGCGCCCAGCCCATTTCTGCCATCGTGATGTGCCCCGCATCTCTGTGGCCGTCATGCGAAGGCTTGTTGGGATTCCTTGTGAAGATGTTCCGGTGAATCCCCTGAGGATCGGTCCCACCCAAGCTCAAAAACGCACGCGGCCAGCCGTGACTTCCACGACTGGCCGGGAGCAGTGGGCAGGGAAGGATTCGAACCTTCGAAGGCATAAGCCATCAGATTTACAGTCTGACCCGTTTGGCCGCTTCGGTACCTACCCGGATTGTCAGTCCCCCGCACGAGCCCGCCAGAGGCCGGAGTGGGATTCGAACCCACGACAAACGGATTTGCAATCCGTCCCCTTGGACCGCTCGGGCATCCGGCCGCTCTGCAAAACGGCAAGGGTATGTGGCCGCGCGTGGGCAGGCAACGCAGCCGTGCCTTCGTGCGCAACGCAAAGTCCGGCTGTGTCACCCAGCCGGGTTGTACCACAGCGGACCGGTCGTTCCCGGACCCAGCGGCCAGCCCATGTACATCCACAGGAGGAGCAGGATTGACCACGCCGCCACAAACGCAAGCGTGTACGGGAGCATTGTCGCAATCAGGGTGCCCATGCCTGCCTTGGGAATGTATTTCTGCATGAACACGAGGATCACGACCAGGTACGCATTGAGCGGCGTGATGATGTTCACGCACGAATCTCCGATTCGGTAGGCCGCCTGCGTGAGTTCCGGCGAGATGCCCACGAGCATGAACATCGGCACGAAGATCGGCGCGAACATCGCCCACTTCGCCGACATCGATCCCAGGAAGAGGTCCATCACCATCGTCCCGAGAATGAACACGAGGATGAGCAGGTATGAAGACATGCCCTGCTGACCCAGCCATTGCCCGCCCGAGAGCGCGACCATCTTGTCGAGCCCGGACCACTTGAATGACTCCGTGAACTGGGCGGCGAAGAAGGCGAGCACGATGATGGGCGCCATTGCGGCGATTGATTCAACCATCAGCGCGGCGATGTGCTTGTCGTTGCGCACTTTGCCGGTGCGTGCCCCGTAGACCAGCCCGGGAATGATGAACGAAAAGAACAGCAGCGGCACAATGGTGTTCACCCAGCGGTCGAAGTGGTCGGCAGACTTCACGAATGAACCGTCCGCCGACATTTCCACGATCTCGCCATTTTGGATATAGGTGTAGAGCGGCCAGCCGGGCATCATGATGCAGGCGACGATCAAGCCGAACACAGCCGCGAATGTCAATCCGGCCCAGGCCAGGCCCTTCTTCTCGACAGCTGAGAGCCGTTGGTCAGCCAATTCGTCCGCCGAGGGGATGACGGGGCCACCTTCTTCCGGCGGCTTGCGCATGAGCCGGCGCTCGACGAACCACGAGGTGACCGCCCATCCCACCAGCGTAATCACGAATGTGGAGACAATGGCGAACCACCAGTTGCATGTCGCCGCGACGTGATAATCGGGGTCAATTGTCTGCGCGCCCGGCTGAGTGAAAGACGCGAGCAGCGGATCCAGGCCGGTGATGAAGATGTTGGCGTCAAACCCCGCCGCAACACCCGCAAAGACCGCCGCCAGGCCGGCCAGTGGCGAACGGCCCACAGAGCGATACACCGCCATCGCCAGCGGAGGAAGCACCACATACCCAGCGTCGATGGCCAGCGATGAGTTCACGCCGACAAACACGAATACCGGCGTCAGGGCCCATCCGGGGACAAAAATCGTCACCAGCTTCATGACCGCGGCGATCAGGCCAGTTCGCTCCGCAACGCCGATCCCCAGCATGCCCACCAGCACAATGCCCAGCGGCGCGAAACTCGTGAAGTTCTTGACCAGGTTCGAGATCAGCCAGTACAGGCCGTCGCGTGTCAGCAGGCTTTTGGCGGTGAAGGTCTCGCCGGTCTTCACCCATTCGATCTTCGGCTCGCCGGTGGCCTCATCGCGCACCGGCTCCATCGCGGGCTGCCCGGTGGCCGGGTCGATGACCGGCGTCGCCGCTGGTTGCATCACCTGCCTCGGGATCGCCTTCTCCACCACCCAGCCGGCGCCGCCGTTGCTGCGCGCCGCCCAATGCGAAATTCCCATCACCACGAGCGTGCCGATGAGAAAAAGCGTCGCCGCGTCCGGCAACTTGTTGCCCGATCGCTCGATGAAGTCGAGGAAGCCCCGCTTCGGCGCAGATGCGCCGGTCGTCGAAGGAGCGGCAGAGGAAGCCATGCTGGATTTGCCTCCGAAAGAGATGATGGTGGAAGCGGCGTCCCCAGAGCGAGACGTCATTGGGACCTGGACATTGTTGGCGCATCGCCGCCCAAGGCGCGCCGGCCCGCGCCCGCGCTCTTGCGCATGATGAGGAGATAGTTGAAGCCGCGCAGAAAAAAGTTCTCGGCTTCTGCAGCCTGATGCCAGTTCCCGCGCGTGAGTTTCTCGTTGTGCCGAACCACGGCGATGATGTCCACCGGGCTGAAACGCCGCCGCAGAATGCTGAACACCTCAAACCCGATGGGCATGAAGAGTCCGTCCGCCGCCAGGTGCGGGGGCAGCCCCTCGATGGGCTTTCGCTTGCGCCACGAGTCGCTCACGTACAGCGCCATGAATCGCCCCGGCTTGAGCACGCGACAGATCTCCGCGCTGACCTGCTCCAGTGCGGCGTAATAGGCCTTGCCGCCCTCCTCTCCGCCTGCATCGAGCTTCCCGATGCAGCGCGGGTCATCGGAATAATCCACGTGAGTGGAGTAGGGCGGGTCCACAAAGACAAAATCCGCCACGCTGTCCTCAAGCGGAAGTTTCCGTGCATCGGCCCGAAAGATGTCGGAGCGCGTCGGCTTGAGGTCGTAGCCCAGCGCTCGTCGCTTCAAATCACGCGCCACGTCCAGAGTCGTCCCCGACCCGCACATCGGGTCGACAACCAGATCCTTTTCCTTCGTATAGCGAGTCAGCAATTGCCAGATGATCCACGACGGCGTCGCGCCGACGTAGGCCTTGTCGCCCTGCATGGTCGTGCCGCTTGCTGAGTCATAGTGCTGGCTAGGGTACTCCCACAGCGTCGTCGTGAACGGCCGCAGTGGGGGACGCTTCCCCGGCTTCACGGGAGCAGGATTGCGCGGCGACGACTGGCCGGGAGCCGGACGGCGCCGTGGCGTTGGATCCCCGTGAATCGGATGCTCAGCGCGTCGCATGGTCATGTGCTCGAAGGCCCGGGGCCGAGACGCGCCGGTACCGTTCCGGTTTGCGCCGGGAAATGATTCGATGCGTCGCTGCGAGATCAAAGAACCGGGCCACGCCTGCCTTCATCCGCTCGTCCCAGTCGTAGCGCAGCATCTCCGTGAGATACGGCCGGGCCAGGTCTGCCGGCCAACCGCGCTGTGTCGTGCGGTGATTCAAGATGAACTCCAGGCGCTCCTTGTTGTGGCGACGTTGCCGGTCCAGGATGGCCGCCGGCACCGACACGTCCTCTTCCCGACGCGCCAGCCACGATGCGAAGACAAAGGGCAGCCCCGTCATTTCCTTCCATTCAGCGCCAAGGTCCATCTGGTATGGGTAACGCACCGCGGGAGCGGGCTGCGTCACCACCTTGTCGCCGATCAGGAGCATCGCCTCAGGCCAGGGTGTGCGCGGGTTCCGCCCCGCCCGATCGCGCACCTGCGCATCCAGGGGAATCATCTCGGGGTCAGGCACGTTGTGCCGCTCGGCCAGCAGGATCCGACACAGCGCCACCGACGTGTGGCTGTCCGTGTCCGCGTGAATCGCGCGCACCCGTTCGAGAGGCACCTGGCTGAACAGGCGCACCGTCATCGTCGAACCGTCGCATCCCAGCAGTCCCGCCTCCACGATGTCCAGTTCGGCGTCCGTGCGCTGAAAGTCGATGATCGAGCAGAGCGCCATCTCGACCGTGCCTGAAAGGAGCAGATCAATAAGCCGGCTGGGCACCGCCGGCACCAATTCGAGGTCCGCGAGATTCTCTAGCCCGTCAATGAGCGGAAGCGTGTTCACATACGAAACCACGCCCACGCGATGACGGACAGCGTTTGCCGGCTGCATGGTCCCATTGTAGAAGATCCCTCACACAAGTGGCACGGCGCCGCCGGCGGACTTACCTGGGCCGCTCGCCCAACGGCCATCCCGTCGCCGCCAAGTACCAGGCCTGCAGATCAGCCGTGATCTCCTCCATGCTGCGGCTCTGATCGACGCGCAGCGGCGGAAAGAACTTCACCCGCGCGTTCCCGGGACGGGTGAGCCACTGCAGCGTGTTCTTGCCCTCCGGAGTTCCCGTGATCCAGACTGGGACGATGGTGTGCCCCGTCTTCTTGGCCAGGAAACCGATTCCCTGCTGAAACGGAATGAGTCGCCCTGCCGGTCGTTCAATCGCGCCTTCCGGAAAGATACCCAGCGCTCCCCCGGCCCCGATGTGCCGCAGCGCCTCCCGCGTCGCAGGCAGGTCCTTGCCTCCGGTCTCCACCAGGATTGTCCGCAAGTACCAGGTGAAGAACCGCACGGTTCGCACATTCATCTCGCGCAGCATCATCCAGCGGATTTCGAACGGACACACCACCTGGATCAGCATCGGGTCCAGTCCCGATGTGTGGTTGCTGATCACGATAAGCGGCCCGTGGCGCTGCTGCGGAATGTGCTCCAGCCCCTCATAGCGCGCACGCATCAGCGTCCGGACAAGGACGCGTCCGAACGCCACGAGAAAGAGCGCATCCCACGTCGGCCGGCAGCAGGCCAGCCGTCGCCCGTTCAGAAAATGGATGACCTCCACCCACGCGCAGAGCGCCAGCAAGCAGCCGAGGATGTTCAGCAGGATCGACACGACGTGCAACGATGCGCCCTCTACTCACACGGTCGACCTCTCACGGATTCACTTGCGCATCCAGCGGATTGGCCTCGTGCTTGTAGAACAGCTGCGCCACTCGCAACCCCGCAACCTCAGCCAGCGTCTGCTGCAACAGCGTCAGCGCATCGGGCGTGTTGTAGGCAGATTCGTTCTGGGCCGCCATATCCGCGCGCACGGTGTACCCGCTGGGGTCCTGCGGCCACAGCCGCTTCCCGGTCTTGCACTCGATCACTTTGACGCGCAAGAGTGACGTCGGCTGCGGCACCACACCCGATGCGAGTGTGAATTGCAGCGGCTCCACATAGATGATCACTTCCGCCCCGACCTGACGTCCCACCTCGTCAATCGCCATCGGCGTCTCGTAGTCTTCGACCGAAGCCACCCGCGCCGCCGCCTCGGGCGTGATCGCCGCCGGCACCAGCTTCTGGTCCTGCAGCAGCGTGTTGGTGGTCTTCATGGCCAGCGCCTGTCGCAGACGCGCCCGCGGCATCACGCTGCCCCGGTCGTCCACGAACACCACGATCTTCTTCTGCGGCAATTCGTACTGGGCGTCGACCGTCGGCGGCCCCTCGATCACATACGCGACCGGCGCAACGACATTGCAGCCGGTCAGGCCGGCCAGAACCGCGTAAAGGCAGAACAGCGCAAGCGGCAGTTTCATATGCGTTTTCCCGTGTCGCGCTTGGTCTGGTCCCTGATGTCACCCTTCGTCCGCACGTGATCGTGGAACAGCCGCACCGTCGCCTGCGACAAGGCGATCTGCAGCCCCTGCTCCACGCTCGATTCCGTCGCATCATCCTGCGTCACGCCCGACATGCCCGGAAAGCGGACGGCCAGGTTCTTGCGGTACGCGAACGCCGAAGGGTCAGGCGACTCCGCCTCGATCACGTTGATGTCCGCCGAGGCCCGTCCGTCCCACAGGTAAGGATTGCCAGGCTCCGTCAGTTGGTACCCGTTGATGTCGATGAGCACGATGCGCTCCGCCTGCAGCTCCTTGGCCAGCAGCGCATAGTCCATCGTGTTCCAATACACGTTGTTGTACTGGAACGCCAGCGTTTCGCGCGTGTCCAGCACCATCGCCTGCGGGCAGTACGCCCGAATGTTCAGCCCCACCAGGTCGGTGATCATCGGCACCACGCTTGCGTGCTCGTATTGAATCTCCATCGGCGCATCCACCAGCACCGCGACCTTCTTGCCGTCCAGCCCCCGGTATTCAGCGGGGATGTCCACCTCTTCGTACTCCTCCGCCGCTGCCATCATCCCGCCCACCGCAGCGCATCCGCCCATGCTCGACAGGCCGAGCCCCGCCAGCAGCGCGACCGCGCACAGGTACATCAGCGTCACAATGCTCCGCGCCGCCGCGGTCATGGTCATGTTCATGGCACAATTCCTTGTCGGTAAGCCCAGATTTTGTACCCCCACGCCCCCAAGGCAAATGCCCCGACAATCCATATCAGACGTGGCTGCCACAGGGTCAGCATGGTCGGTGCCACCCGCGAACCGGTGAGCGCAGAATGCATCGACGCCCAGAATGCGATGCCCGTCACGACCGCAAGGAAAAATCCCATCGGCTGCGCCTTGAGCGACTGCCACGGATGCAGGTGCACCGCATACGCGAACGCCGTCGTCATCCCGCATGTCGGGCACGGGATCTGGGCTGCCGCGACCCACCGGCACTGCGGCATTCCCAATTGCGTGTGCGTTCCGACTCCCGATGCGCTCGGCGTCAGCCAAGCCGCCACTCCCAGCACCCCCAGGCAGCACGCCCCGATCAGCGCGCACCACAGCCGCTGGGCCGGCGCTAGGCGGCGCGGCTCCACCACGGTCTGCATCGGATCGCCGATGGCTGTCTGCATCGACACTCCTCCAGTCGCTCCCCACATCGCCTTGTCACATCACGGCCGCACGTCGGGCACCACAAATCGAATGCCGTTGTGCTCCAGTCCTGTCCCCATCGCAAAGTACAGGTCCGCCAGCGAAGTCTGGTACTCCGCCAGGGCCCGTATTTCCTCCAACTCCGCCTGCGCCAGGGTTTCCTGCCGCGAGAACTTCACATTGAGAAATTCGGGCGACAGCTGGGCATTGGTCTCCTCACGCACCTCGAGCGTACGCAGGTTCTCTGCCGCCGCCAGCCGCGCATCCCGCGTTCGCTCCAGGAGCTTGTAATTGAGGTCCACAGCTCGCAGCGACTCCTTCACTTCGCGCGTGACGTTCTGCACCGCCTGCTCATAAGTGAGAACCGCCTGCAGGCGCTGCATGCGCGCCCGCTGATAACGGGCCTGCGCCTCGCGGTTGCCCAGCGGAACCTCAAACGCCATCTGCAGCACAAAGTTGATGAAGTTCTGGTCCTCAGCAACCTTGTACGCGTCATACGCCTGGTCGCTCAGCCCGTTCCAGCGCACCCGCCCGGACACATTCAATCGGGGCAGCCGCAGGTTCGCCGCGAGCATCTGCCGGATCGATGCATCGTCGATCTGGAGAATCGCCTGCTGAACCTCGGGCCTGTTCTGAATCGCCGTAATCACGCAGTCCACAAGGTTGAAAACGATCGCCTGATCGACCGGCTTTTCCAGCGGCATGAAGGCGATCTCGCTCGCCACGGGCACGCCCGGGTCGTTGATCAGCTGTTTCAACTGGTCCGAAGAAGTCAGGATCTGTGTCCGGGCGCGCTCCACCGAAACGCCGCGTGTCTCCACCCGGCTGATCGCATCCGCCAGTTCCGCGGGACTCACGTCGAAATTCGCCCGCGCCTTGAGAATGTCGCGCGTCTCCACCCCGCGTTCAAGAAGTTTGGTCTGCACCTGGTAGGCGTAGCGCGCCACGTACAGGTTCCAGTAGGCTGTTTCCGTTTCCCGTACAACTTGAAGCAGTTGCTTCTTGTAATCTTGAATATCCGCCCGGTTGGCGTTGCGATTCAGCCGCACCTCCGCCATGTTCACCTGCGACCCGAACCCGCGCAACAGCGGTTGCTCCAACGCGACTTCAACCGCCGATTCGTAGGCCGGATCAGGCGCCGATCGTGTCCGGGGCGTTTGATTGTCCGTCCGGGTCACCGATGTCGACACGCTCAGGGTCGCGCCGGAAATCAGCGACTTCCGCAGCCCGGTTTCGTAAGCGTCCGTTTCGCTGGCGTTGAACGGACTTGAACTTGTGAAGCCCTGGCGGACGATCTGCTGCCGTTCATCCGTCTTCGTCCAATTCACGTTGGTGAAGAACAGTGCGTCAAATCTCGCCTCCGCCGTGATCACGTCGGTTTCCGAGACCGCCGGCGTGATTCCCGCGATCTGTGCCCGCAGGTTGTTCTTCACCGCGAACTGGATCGCATCCTCGAGATTGATCGCCTGCGATTGAATGGCGTCTCCCGTGAGGTCGACCCCAAGGTCCGGCGACTCCGCGTTGTGCAGCGTCGGCCCGGCCATCTGCTCCAGAGTCGGAATCCGATCGGCCAGTTGCTCCCGCAGCGCGCTGGGCGGTCGCGTCAGCGTGACGCTCCTGCTCGGGGTCTTGGAGAGTTCCCTCGTCTGGTAATTCAGCACAGATTCACGGAGCTGGCCCTCAGCCTCCTGCTTGAGCGGATTTCTGCACCCGGTCACCAGCCCGGGGAGCGCGAGAAACGGGGCCGAGCGCAAAATCCACCCGCTTACTCTGCCCCGTGTCGCGGGCGCACGCTCACATCCCGCCGCACGTGCATCGCTCTGCGTGGCACGCTGTGTCGGCTTGACGAAATCCAAATCGGTGGCGGGGAACTTCTGGGGCGCGTCCATTGGCAAACAACTGCAACGGGGCATGATCCGATTCCTGTGCGGCCTGAGTATAGCGTGACGCGTCCGTCGTCGTCGATGTCACCCTCTCCCGCCGTCCGCTCCGATTTGCCTGATCAATTCCTCCAGCTCCGCGGCCATCGCGCCGCGCGTCACCGTCTCACCGGCCCCTGCGTCGCGGGCCGCCCGAAGCCCTTCAGTGTCGACGTGCGGTCCGAACGCGATAATCCTCACCCCCGGCCGCTGCTGGTGTGCAGTTCGGATGAGCTCCAGGCTGCCGTCCTCACCCTGCCCGACCTCGACCAGCAGAATTCTTGGCTCCATCCCCTCCTTGAGAAGCGCCTCCCATTTGGATGTCGTTCGGCATGGATGCGCACGCACCCCGTGCGCCACGCAGGTGGCCTGTATCTTTGAGCCAAACATCAGGTCCGCTGTTCGGTACAGCACCATGTCTTGTTCCTGTTCTGCCCCGATTCAAGGCCGCTTCCCGGCCTCAAATCTCGCCTAAGATAGCGGTTTACCGCCGCTTCGTCCTGTCGAGGGAATGGAGTTTGGTTCGCTGCGAAGGGGGCGGTGCACTGTGTGGTCGTCGCAAGGATTCCTAGCCATGCCCAAGGTTCGTTCTCCCCGCTCCAATTCAAGCTCCCGCGCTTCGTCGTCCGCTCGGCCAACCGGTAAGCCCCGTGCTGCCGTGACCGCCCCTGCCATCACTCCCCAGACTTACGCCATTCCCATCATCGAGGAAGTTGGACTTCCCAAAGACCCCAACAACCTCTATCACCAGACCATCAGCCAGATGCTCCTTGCGGCGGAAGTCATGGGCCTGCCGCACTATCAGCGCATCATTCTCGCCCAGCCCAAGAACGAGATCATCGTCAACTTCCCCGTCCAGATGGATGACGGGTCCTATCGCTTGTTCAAAGGCTATCGCGTTCAACACAACAACGCGCTGGGTCCCTACAAAGGCGGCATCCGCTATCACCAGGATGTGCACCTGGATGATGTGAAGTCGCTCGCCGCCCTCATGACCTTCAAGACCTCTCTGGCCCACCTGCCCCTCGGCGGCGCCAAGGGCGGCGTCAAAGTCAACCCCAGGGGCCTGTCGCAGGATGAACTCCGTCGCCTCACGCGCCGTTTCATCTTCGCCATCTCCAACCAACTCGGCCCCGATTATGACGTTCCCGCTCCTGACGTGGGAACCAACGCCCAGACCATGGCCTGGATGGCCGACACCTTCCAGCAGATGAGCCCCGAGCAGGGTCGCCAAGGCAACGTGGGCGTTGTCACCGGCAAACCCATCGCTTTTGGCGGTTCGCAGGGCCGTGAGAAAGCCACCGGCCAGGGCCTCGTCTTTGTCCTTGAGCAATTGTTGCCTGAAATGGGAATCCAGATCAAGGGCATGACGTTCAGCGTCATCGGCTACGGCAACGTCGGCTCCTGGACGGCCCGCCTCCTGGAGGATCTGGGTGCCAAGTGCGTCGCCGTCATGGATCACACCGGGTGCATCGGCAATTCGCGCGGCTTTGACTGTGAGGACCTTGCTCGGCACGTCGAAAAGACCAGCGGCGTCGCAGGTTACAAGGGTGACAAACTCACCGAGAAGGAGTTCTACTCCACCAAGGTCGACGTCCTCATTCCTGCCGCTCTCGAGCAGATGATCAAGGAAGAGCAGGCCCAGTGGATCAACTGCAAGGTTGCCGCGGAAGGCGCCAACGCCCCGACGACACCCGCCGGCGAACGCGTGCTCCAAGCCAAGGGCATCGAGGTCCTTCCCGCCATTCTCTGCAACGCGGGCGGCGTCACCGTCTCCTATTTCGAATGGGTTCAGAACAAGACCCACTCCTATTGGACTGAGCAGGCGGTCGACGAAAAACTCCGCTACCACATGTCCAACGCCGCCAATCGCGTAAAGCTCGCCAAGCATAAGTATGGCGTCGACTGGCGCACCGCCTCCTACATCGCCGCGCTCGACAACATTTCCAAGGTCTATTCGATTCGCGGCATTTTCCCGTGATTTCAAACTGAGTTTCCCCCAAATGCAAAGAAGCCCAAGGCACGCCGCCCTGGGCTTCTTTCTCTTTTCGTTCTCAGTGTTCGCAATTAGAAGCGCGGCGCAATTCCCATTGCCTTACGCGTCGCGGCGATCTGCCCCGCGTGATCCCCTTCATGCCACGCCAGTGAACCTGCCAGATGCGCGAGATTCGGCGCAAACGTTGACATTTCCTTGGGCAGAGGCTCCGCCAACTTCGCATCGCTCAGTCCGGCGAATGACTTGACCAGCGACTCATGCGCTGCGGCAATCTGGTCCAGAACCTCCTGCAACGCCGGATAGTCCTTCGAGTTCGCCGTCGGCTTCGAGCCCATTCCAAACAACGCATCCCAATTCTGGGGCATCACGTGCTTGCCACCCAGCATGCCCACAAAGTAAGCATCCCCGGCCCCGAGGTGCCCCAGGTTCCAGAGCACATGGTTCGCGCCTGGAAATGGCTGAAACGTCATCTTGTCTGCAGGAATGGGCTTGATGAGATCCAATGTTTGCCGACGGGCAAACTGCAGATGCCAGATTCCTGCCTCGACCACTGAACGCAGATTCGACATATGTTGCTCCTGATTCTCGGTTTAAGGACTCTTTCTCGGCGTTGCATACCCCGCCCGACGCCTGCGATACTTTGATAGGCATATGTTAGGTATGTTGCCTCCAGAGTCAAGGGCGGAACACGGAATACGCGTGCCCCTTCGCGCATCTTCTGCCGGCGTCACTTCTAATCCTACGGCTATCCTTGCGGTCTTTTCGTCTCCCGCCGATGCACCTCACCCGGTCGGCCGATGACACTTGATTCAAATACCAGCCTCAAACTTGCCTTATGGAACCCATTGCCATGCAACGCACGACTCGTTCTTCTCTCTGGCTTGCCCTTTCTCTCGCTTTGGCGCCCTCCTTCCTTGCTTGCGCCCAGAACGAGCAGCCTGCTCCCGCCCAGCCCCCGGCGGAAACCCCCGCAGTACAGCCGGCCGCAACTCCGCAACCCGCTGGCGAAGGTGTCTGGCTCGGCCCGAAGTTCACTCCCGGCAACATGAGCATCTTTGAACAGGTCAGCATCGCCAAGGGAACTCAGTCCTTCGACGACCAGACCTTTCCCAATGACACGACCACCATTCTCGTCATGCGCGTTGAGTGTCAGTCCGTTGACGAAAATGGCGTCGCGACCGTCTCCATGAAGTACGACCGCATCTCTCTCTCCGGCGATTCCATGTTCCTCGGCCAGTACTCCTTCGACAGCGATGACCCCAATATCAAGACCAACTCCCCCGAGGTGGCTGCCATTCTTGAAACCGTGCTTCAAATGAAGGTCACCGCGACGGTTGGAACTGACGGCAAGATCCAGACCCTGACCGGAGGCGAGGAGATTTTCAACGAGATGTCGCAGCACGAGCATCTCAAGGCGCTTGTGGGCCCCTTCGGCTCCGATGCGACAAAGCAGACGATGGAGTCCTTCTGGCTCATCGGCGACCCCGCTCCCGCGCGCCCCGTCGGCTCCACCTGGCGAGAGGTGAAGGTCACGCCCACGTGGTTTGGCAACCTGGTCGTCGAAAGCGATTTCACCGTCTCTTCGGCTGATGCGGAAAAAGCCGTGGTCGATCTGGCCGTCAACCTGAAGGCCGAACGCATCGTAAAGGAAACCGACCCCGATCAGGACATGAGCGAGATCCTGGAGTTCAACTGGGATTCCCCTGTCAACATGGGCCAGATCAATTGGGATCGCGCCCGCGGCGAACTCGTTGATCGCACCAGCAACGTCTCCTTCAAGATGACCGTCAGGCAGCAACCTCTCTTCGAGGGCTCCCAGCAGACCGTCATCACCCAACAGGACGTCGTGACGACCTTCAAGCGCATCGGCATGAAGTAAGTCTCTTCTCGCCAGTTAGTTGTGGTGCATTCTGTGCGGCGCAGCTTCTCTGCGCCCCCTCGGCGCCCCCGGGAATAATCCTGCTTCCAGCCCCCTTCCCACTAGTGCGAGCAACGCATGTGGTCGTCCACTTCCGAAGTTTCTTCGGTGGGGCGCGATGCGTCCCGTGCTCGTTTATTCCCTTCCCTGGCTGTCCGTAAGGAGACCATGCGATGAGAACGACTCGTGCTGTGTGGGCGTGCATGATCCTCGGTGTGACCGCTTACCCCATGTCCGCTCTGGCCACGCCTCCCGCTGACATCGACGCGGCCATTCGTGCAGATCTTGGCCTGCTGGATTACTCCCTTGTCGATCTGGACGTCCCCGCCGTTGCCGGCCAGGGGTTCATGCTCGCCTTTGACGCTCAGGATCAGCCCTTCACGCTCCTCCTCGAACCTACCTCCGTCCGAGCGCCAGGCTTCCGTGTTCTCGTTCAACAAGCCGACGGATCCCTCGCGGATTACCCCGCGCCGGCCCCCCTGACCTATCGCGGGAATGTGCTTGAAATGCATGACAGCGTCGTCACCGGTTCCCTGATCGAGGGCCAGTTCACCGGCCGTATTCTGACTTCCGATCAGGCGTGGGTCATTCAACCCCTGACCGACATCCTTCCCGGTGCCGCTCGCAGCGCCTATGTGGTTTACAGCGCTGAAAGCGTGATCCCCGATGGCTCGCGCTGCGGCAACGACGACCTCTTCGATCAAACCGGCGCAGGTCTGTTTCGCCGCCCAGTCGATGTCGGCGGCCATGATCACCACGATTACTCTGACCCGGATCTTTCCGATCACGCCGACGGCGATGAGTGGCTCGACCCCGCGGGAATCAAGGAAGCGGAAATCGCCTATGACGCCGACTTCGAATTCTTCCAGAAGAACAGCAGCAATGTCAACAGCACCATTGCCGACATTGAAAACGTTCACAACAGCATCAACGTGATCTACGAACGCGACGTTGAGATTCACGAGACGATTACCACGATCATTGTCCGCAGCAATTCCGCTGACCCCTACACCTCTACCGACCCGGGGACCCTCCTGGGCGAGTTCCAGGATGAGTGGAACACGAACCAGACCGGCATCACGCGCGACCTCGCGCACCTCATGACCGGTAAGAACCTGGCTGGCGGCGTCATCGGCGTCGCGTATCTCGGCGTCGTTTGCAACCGTTCTGTCGCCTATGGCCTCGCCGAGTCACGCTTCACCTCCAATTTTAATCAGCGCGTCGGCGTGTCTGCTCACGAACAGGGCCATAACTGGGGCGCTCCGCACTGCTGTGGCGGATGCTCCGGTTGCTCCTCCTGCCGAATCATGTGCCCCTGCATCGCGGGTTGCTCAGGCATTGTGACCTCCTTCGGCCCCGATGAAATCAATTCCATCACCAACTTCCGGAACTCCCGCAGCTGCCTTGGCGATTACTCCGACTTCGATCTCGCAGTCGGCACCCTCACCGGCGGACAGCCCGGCCAGTTCGACGTGACCCGCGGCGCTCCCAACGCCTCCGTTCGGCTGTACTACAGCCTCGTTGGCGAGGGCGATTGCTTCATCGCCGACTTCAACGTCACGCTTGGCCTCGCGAGTTGTGTACAGGCGGCTTCCGGCACCACCAACGCGGCTGGCGAGAAGTCCTGGACCCTCAACATCCCACGTGTGCGCCGCGCCACCGTTGTCTGGTTCCAGTCCGCTCAGAGCGGCGCGACCAGCAATCTGGTCCTCACCCAGGTCAACCCCTGATCTACTCGATCTTCTCACATTGAATCGTGTCAAATGACTCCGCCCCGATGAAGCCCGCGCCTCATCGGGGCTTTTGCTTGGCTTGGCCCTCTGGCCCCGCCCGTACTCATGCAGACTTCGTCACCGGTCCCGACCCTGCGCCGCTTCTGCCCCCGAGCAGCTCCGCTGGCAGGACCCGTCCGTACCGTGTGATGATCGCCTGCTCCAGCTGCTCTACCGATGTCAGCCACAGCACCGTCGGTTCATTCAGGCGAATGTCCACAAACGCCAGCGCCCGCGCCAGATACGGTTTGGCCGTCACCATCACCACATCCCCATCGTGCATCCGCAGCGGCAACGATCGGAATTTCCAGATTTCCTCCGGCGCCACCAGTGAGCTGATGCGCGCATCAAACTCCTGTCCCTTGAGATCAATGGTGGGACAGCACGCCGAGTACTGCTCCGCCCACGCCCGCCAGATCGCCCACTCGTCAACCCCGAACATCTCCGCTGCAATCCGACCGAACGGCCGATAATGCCGGCGCTGCTCCTTGAGGATGCCCTCCAGAGTTGGAGCGTCCAACTCGCCACACTCGACAAGCAACTCACCCATCCGGCGGAACATTCGGTTTCTTGGCTCCCTGAGAGTGACATCCCGACGCAGGCCTCATCGACGCGACCTGTGCGTACGCATCGCGCCCGTCTTTGCCCCTCCCTCATTGTGTTGCCTGTGTTCCGCCTGCGCCGCACGCGCCGCACAGACTGACTCTGCCAACGTCCGAATCATCGCTCGCGCCCGCTTTCCCCTTTGGTCGGACGCCGTAGCATTTGACCCCCGTCGCCCGCCTCTCGGCCGCGCGTTGCGCCGTCCGGGCTGACCCGCATGATGTCTTGCGGATCTTCGTTCTGCCCGCCCAGCCTGCTCATACAGCAGCCCTCGGGTATTTTCCTGCAATCGGTTTTCATCCATGGATACTCTCGACTCCTCCGCGCATCCCGAATCCAGCCCTTTCGGTGACCTTGGCCTCCGCTCCAGCGTCGTTCGCGCTTTGGCGCAGCATGGCTTCACTCAGCCCACCGCTTTTCAACGCGAATTCATTCCGCTCTTTCTGGGCGGCCAGGATGTCATGGCCCTCGCGCCCTCAGGCACCGGGCGCACCATCGCGTACTCCCTCCCCATGCTCCATCTCTCGGACCGCAACAGCCCCGCTCAGGGCGTGGTCATTGTCCCCACCGAGCAGTCCGCCCAGAGAGCGGTCGGCGAACTTCGCCGCCTCGGCGAATTCACGCCCATCCGCGCGCGCGGTATTCGCGAGTACCTCCAACTCATGGCCCAGATGTCACGCGATTCCGGCGGACGCGATCGCGATGATCGCCGCGATCGGGGCGGACGCCATGGCGGTGGTCGTGGCCGGGACCGTGGCGGTCGCGGTTTCGGCGGGCGCGACCGGAATCGGGGCGATCGTGGCCGCCGTCCGGTGGAGCCTCCGCACCTGGTCGTAGGAGACGTCGAGACCATCGCCGACGCCGTTGAAACCAATGAACTCGACCTCGATCGCCTTCGCTTCCTCGTGTTCGAGGACCCGGAGGCCATGCTCGAAGCTCCGATGCGCAGCGCGCTCGACGCGATCCTCGGCTCCCTCGCCGATGGACAGCAGTCCGTGATCATTTCCAGTGACCTGCAACCCGCCGTTGAGGATGTCTTTGGCCGCCTGCTGCACTCTCCCGCCCGTGTGAACATCCCCGTCCCTGAACTTTCCGACGAAATGCGCAAGGCCACGGATCTCGCCCCGTTCCTTGCCGAACTTGAGGCTCGCCGCTTGGAGCGCGAAGCCCGCCGCAGCGCGCCCCCGGGCGATCAGCGCCGCGACCACTCTTCGGGCCCGTCGCGCCGCGATCAATCGTCCCGCCCCCGCGGTCCCATGCCCGACGTCAAAACCACAGAAACTCTGACCATTCACTCCGAATCCGTCAGTGCGGTGATCAACTCCTCCTCATCCTCCTCCTCCGCCCCCGCTCCGCAGTCGCCCCCGCGCGGAGACCTTCCCGTCTGGGAACGCGCCGCGCCTCTCGACCCCGTGAAGTTTCCAATGGGCATCGCTCCCACCAAGCCGCCCCGCCGGGTCCTGCGCGGTAAGTACCCCACGCGCCGCGGCTCCGCCGAATCTTGATCCGCTGATTCGCCTCGCATCCCGCGCTTTGCTCCGAACTTCCTGACCTGCGGGAATACGATCGACTCCATGCCCACCCGGCTCAAGTCGAGCATCCCCAACGCGCTCACCCTCAGCCGGCTTCTGCTTTCCTGCGCACTCTTCGGCATCCTGGAATTCGCGACACGCACCGGTCTCCCTGCCTCCGCGCTCAATCTCGCCTGCGCGCTCTTCATCCTCGCTGCCGCCACCGACGCGCTCGATGGGCTTCTGGCCCGCCGCTGGCAGGTCGTCTCGCGCTTTGGCCGTGTTATGGACCCCTTCTGCGACAAACTCCTCGTCCTCGGGTCCCTGTTCTACTTCGCCGGCCCCGGGTTTGTCGTCGCCGGCGTCAATGTCACCGGCTTTTCCGTCTGGATGATCCTCCTCATCTTCGCCCGCGAACTTCTTGTCACCACCATGCGCGGCCTCATCGAGTCCGGCGGCAACTCATTTGCCGCCGCCTCCTCAGGCAAAGCCAAGATGGTCCTTCAGTCTCTCGCAATTCCTGTCATCCTCCTCCTGCTTGCCAACGCCGGGCTGGTCCACCCCGACTCCGCTCCGCGCTGGGCCAACCTCACCCGGGACTTTCTCGTCTGGTCCACCACCACCGTGACCCTGCTTTCGGGCCTTCCCTATCTCTTCGCATTCGCCTCCGCCCCCGATCCCTCCGCCCGTTGACTCTTGTACGCCTGGAGCACCCGTGTACCGCACGCTCATCGTCACCGCCGCCGGCCTTGGCAAACTCCGCCCCGCTCCGGGAACCTGGGGCAGTCTTCCTCCGTGTGCGTTGGCCTTCGGACTTGTCGCTGCCTCCATATCGCCCCTCTGGATCAACCTTGCCCTCTTCCTCCTCCTGCTGTTCAGCTGCATCTCTTGCGTTGCCTTGGGCTCCTGGGGAGAACAGAAGTACCGCGCCAAGGATCCCGGCGTCATTGTGATCGACGAAGTCGCGGGGATGTCCCTCTCCCTGCTCTTCATCCCCTTGGCGCCCTTCGTCTCCCCTTCCTCCGACGCCGCAGTCCCGCTCATGAGCGCGCTCGTCGTCATCGGCGCTGCTTTCCTCCTCTTTCGCATTGTCGATGTCGTCAAGCCTCCCCCCGCAGGCGCCGCCCAGCAGTTCCCCGCCGGCTGGGGGATACTCGCCGATGACCTGGTTGCCGGGCTGATGGTCAACCTCCTCCTCCAGGTCTTCCTCCGCTTCGTCCTTCCCATTCTCGCTGGCTGATTGAGTCGCACCCACACTCAACTTCCCTATGATCATGGTCCGCCTCGCTCCGTGATGCCGAGGCGACCAACCTGCCTCCCGCACCCGGTTCCCCATGAGCGCGAAATGGATTGCCGCCAAGGCCTGGGATGACGCAAACCTCACCGGCCCCCTTCTTCCGGTGAAGTGGCTCCTCCGCGCCTTTTCCTCCGTCACCCTCGCCGTCATTCTGCTCACCTTCATCGCTCTGTACGGCGCCCTCGCATCCGTGCCCATCGGCCTCTTTGCCCTTATCCCCACGCAACTCTTCTACGGGGCCTCGATCCTCGCGGTCATCCTCCTCTTCACGGGCGTCCCCCTTCTGGTTCTCTCCAAAGCCCTGGCCGCCCCGGCCGCGTCCCCGTCCGGCCGCGCCGGCGCTAACTTCCGCTTTGTCCTGCTCTTCCTGGCTTCGCTCGCCCTCCTCGCTTTCTCTCTGTTCATTTGGAGTTCCTTCCTCTGGCCCCATCTCAAGTGGGTCCCCGGCGGCGCCGACCCCCACGGCATCCGCTTCTTCCCCGATTTCATCCAGCGCTACCAGTCCGTCCTGCTCCGCCAACTCCCCGGCTGGGAAATGACCGAAGTCGAGTTCTACGGCTGGTGGCCCATGAAACTCGCGCTCCTCCTTTTCGTCATCAACATGGTGACTGCCACCATCCGCCGCATCGAACTTCGCCCGCTCAATGCCGGCGTGCTCACCGTCCACGTCGGCATCGTCATGATCGCCGTCGGCAGCATCATCTACGAACGCGCCAAGGTCGAGGGCGACATGCTCCTCCTGAAGAACCAGCCGGGCGCTGACTTCTTCTACGACCGCAACATCGCCGCCCTGTACGCATGGAGTGAGCGGCGCCCGTCCGCAGGCGCTTACAACCTCCCTCTCCCCGGCCTCCCTCGTTACAACGCCGCCCTCGCCTCCGAGAGCGCAGCGCCTTGGGCGCGCCCGCTCACCCGCGACGAAACCTACGCCGACATCTTCAGCCCCGACGGAACCTCCTCCGGTCTTGCTTTCGCGCCCGACGTCCGCATCACCGCTGTCGTTCCCTATGGCGTCGAAAGCCGCGAGTGGCAGCCCGATGGCGATCTCGCCAACCCTGCCCTGCTCGCGTCCATGGTCCTTCCCGATGAGGCCGGCAACTCGCAAACCCTTTGGTCCAGCCGCCTCGTCGCCGCCAGCCCCGTCGATGGCGTCTTCCGCGGCGGCGACTTCCTCGTTCGCTACGAGACCATGACCGCCAAGCGCAGCAGCGACCTGCGCACTCCCTTCCCGACCCCCGGCCAGCACATGCTGATCGTCGTTCTCCCCGAACTCAACTTCCGCCAGAATTACACCGTCGCCGTCGGGGATCACATTCCCCTCGGCCCCACTGGCTGGTCCATCGAAGTTCAGCAGTACCAGTCCGCGGAAAACGCCCTCGCGCTCGTCACCGAGGGATACGCAGGCGCCCGCTCCAGCCGCCTCGAACTCACAATCACCCGTCCCGACGGCTCGTCCTTCAATCGCTCCGCCCTCTCGCTCTACCCGGAACGCACCCAGGACTTCACCTTCAATTCCGCCGGCGGACCTCCAACACGCTCCGACCCCGACAAAGCCATCGATGTCACCTACATCGATGCAACCGTCACCACCTTCTCCATCCTTCAGCGTGACGCCGCTCTCGATTCTGCCGCTCGCCTCGCGCTCATTCGCCGCACCCCCGGCGGCGCAGTGGAGGTGCAGGACGCCGAACTCACCCCCGCATCAGCCTCCCAACCCGCCGCAACGCTCGACTTCCCTGGCGGCGATGTCAACGGCCGCCCGGTCACGCTCCGCCTCGCTGATTACTGGCCCGCTGCTCGTCAGGCTTCCCTCGTCACCCCCGTCCCTTGGGAACGCCAGAAAAAAGACCAGCGCGGGAATTACACGAACGCCTGGCTGCAGGTCTCCGTCTCTCTCGCCATGCCCGACGGCGCGGCCTGGTCCCGCTCCGCCTGGCTTCCCTTCAACCAGTACCTCGAGCCCCCCTTCGGCGGTCGCTTCGAGTCCTTCAACATCCCCGGCTACGGCGCCATCAGCCTCATGTTCGGCCGCCAGCGCCATCTCCTCCCCTTCGATGAACTCGCCCTCACCGCTTTCGAGATGATTCCCTACCCCGGCACCGAAACGCCGCGCGATTACGTCTCCACCCTCCGCGTCGTGCCCCCGGGCGCCCCGCGCACCGGCGAGTCACACGTCACCCGCCTCAATCGCCCCTACATCTACCGCGTGCCCTTCTCACCCGACCCCGACCGCAGTTTCATCACCAACACTCTCGCGCGAATCTTCCGATTCTTCATTCCCGAGCAGTACAAATTCAGCCAGGCTGGCTGGGACCCTCAGGCTCAGGAGTTCTCCATCCTCGGTGTCGGCAACAACCCCGGCATTTACCTCATCGCCATGGGCGGCATTCTCATGGGCCTTGGCATTCCCGTGGCCTTCTACGTCAAGCCTGCCCTCCTCCGGCGTCGCAGCCGCATCCTCCAGGCCCAACTTGCCGCCCAGACCGCTGCCTCCTCCCCCGTTTCTTCCGCACCTTCCGCCTCGTCCGACGTATCAGGACGCAAGCCCAAGTCCGCCCGGCAATCAACAGGAGCATGGCGATGATCTCCCTCCGCCGCGCAATTCCCCTTCTCGCTTTTCTCTCTACCCTCGCGCTCTCTCTCTGTGCCCGCGCTCAGACCGCTCCCGCCGGCAACGAGCACCCCACCCAGTCCGCCCCGGCTGAGGGATTCCCGAATCCCATGCAGGCCCCGCCCGATTGGCACTCAAACTCAACTCCTCAGCAGAAACACGATTTCGCCGCCGCCCTCGACCTCTCCCCGCTTCGCCCCCTCGCCGTTCTTACTAACAGCCGCCTCGGCACCTTCGACACCCTCGCGCGTCAGTTTGTCACGGACGTCGCTGGCCGCTCCACGTTCGTCGAATTCGCTCGCGCCGACGACGACAAGGTTTCCAAACTCTCCTACGACCCCGACTTTACACTCCTCGATCTCCTGGCCGACACCGAGTATTACCTCGATCAACCCTTGATTCACGTCGAGAATCTCCCCCTGCGCAAGGCCATCCTCGAGCGCGCTATCCCTGGGGACGACGACGAGATGAAGCGCGAATGGTGGCTCAAGACCACCCGCCTCTCCCCGCGCATGGTCATCCTCAACTGGGACTACATCTCCACCGACCTCGCCAAGGACTCCAACTACACCTCTGCCATCGCTGCGCTCAGTCGCGCCACCAACGATCTGCTTGCCGCTCATGACGGTCTCATGCTCGTCCCCGCCGATCCGACGCACCCCGAGCAGCATGACTGGCGCCACATCACCCAGGACCACAAGGTCGCCGAACTCTTCGCCTCCCTCGGGAACGCCTGGCGCGCCCGCGATGTCAACAAAACCAACGCCCTGGTCCGCGAAATCGCCGACACCCTCCCCGCCGTGAACGCGCAGATGTATCCCCCTGCATGGCGCCGCACCCTCGAAACTCTCTACAACGGCTCCGGCAAGTACATGCTCGGGTACATCCTCTACTTCCTGGCCCTCATCACCCTTCTCATCGCGCTGGGCACCGGACGCGCCGCCCTCCGCCGCGTCGGCATCGCCTGCCTCCTGGGCGGCCTCTCCATTCACCTCGCTCTCTTCGTCGTTCGCTGGATCCTCGCAGAGCGCATCCCCATCCAGAATCAGTTCGAGTCCATGCTCGGCCTCTGCCTCGGCGCCTGCCTCTTCGGCACCATCACCATGTTCGTCAAGCGCCAGACCATCTTCGGCGCCGCCGCCGCCGGTGTCGGCTTCCTCACCCTCATGACCGCCGTCCTCTCCGCCGTCCCCGGCAAGGAGATCGGCCGCGAAGCCGCCATCCTCAACACCTCCTCCATCCTCTTCTATCACGTCAACTCCGTCCTGTTCTCCTACGGTCTCATCGCTCTGGGCATGATCGTCAGCGCGTTTTACCTCTTCACACATTACTTCCGCACCCCCGCCGCCCAGCAGGTCGCCCTCGCCAGCCTCTCGCCCGTGGCTGATCCCGCTTCCGATCCTTCTGCCAACCTCGCCGGTCGCCAGCGCCTCTTGGCCGACCTCGACAAGGCCCAAATGGTCATCCTCCAACTCGCCTTCTGGATCCTCGGCGTCGGCATCCTCCTCGGCGCCTGGTGGGCCGATCACTCCTGGGGCCGCTGGTGGGCCTTTGACCCCAAGGAAACCTGGGCCCTCATCACCTGGATCATCTACCTCATCATCGTCCACGTTCGTTTCGGCGTGAAAAACCGCGGCCTCGTCACCGCGTGGCTCTCCATCATCGGCTTCCTCGTCATGCTCTGGACCTACTTCGGCGTCAACCTGATCCTCCCCGGCCTCCACGCCTACGCATGACAACTTGATATCTCCCTTCGAGGGTGATCAATTGCCGATATGAATCGACGCTTTCTCTCGTTCGCTGCGTTTCTTGGGTTGTTCCTTGCCCTCGCCGCAGCCCAACCCGCGCCCTCCCAGCCTGCCGCCTCTCCCACCGCCTCCTCCCCTCTCAAAACCCGCAACGTCATCGTCGTCATGATGGATGGCACCCGCTGGCAGGAGGTCTTCACCGGCGCTGAAGATGCCCTCATCTCCAAGGAGGGCGGCAACATCGACAACATCGATGCCGTCAGAAGCACGTACTGGCGCGATACCCCCCAGGAGCGCCGCGCTCTCCTCATGCCCTTCCTCTGGGGCGCCATCGCCGCTCAAGGTCAGGTCTTCGGCAATCAGACCCTCGGCTCCGTCGCACAAATCGCCAACTCCCGCAAAGTCTCCTACCCGGGCTACTCCGAAACTTTCTGCGGCGTCACCGATGACCAGCGCATCCGCGACAACAAGGCCATTCCCAATCCCAATGTCAGCGTCCTCGAGTTTCTCCACGCTAAGCCGGCATTCCGTGACCGCGTCGTGGTTTTCGCCACCTGGAACCTCTTCCCCGCCATCTTCAACGTCGAGCGCTCTGCCCTTCCGGTCGTCTGCGACACCAACCCCGTCACCTTCGGCTCAATCTCCCCCGAAGTCGCGCTCCTCAACCGCCTCCGCCTCGAAACCCCCGAACGCTGGCACGGCAATACCTTCGACTCTCTCATCTTCCACACCGCGCTCAACTGGTCTGTATCCAACGCGCCCCGCGTCCTGTTCATCGGCTTCGGCGAACCCGATGAGTGGGCCCACGAAACTAACTATCAGGCCTATCTCGATTCCATTCGCCGCTGCGATGCCTATCTCGAGCAACTCTGGACTGCCCTCCAAAAACTCGATCAGTACCGCGACTCCACCACCCTCATCGTCCTCCCCGACCACGGCCGTGGCGACGTCGGCAAAAGCCTGACCGACTGGTCAAACCACAACGCTCAAACCCCCGGCGCTAAAAACATCTGGCTCGGCGTCATCGGCCCCGACACCCCCGCCCTCGGCGAGCGCGCCAACTGCCCGCCCATCACCCAGAGTCAGGTGGCCTCCACCATCGCCGCGCTCCTGGGTGAGAACTTCCAGTCCGCCGTCCCCGCCGCCGCCCCGCCCATCACCGACGTCATTGCTCCGCGCTCAAAGTGACCGCATCACGCTCCGCTCGCCGCCTGCCCGACAAAAGGGTTCATCTCCTTCTCATCCCCGATCGTCGTCGTCGGTCCATGCCCCGGATACACCCGCGTGTTCTCCGGCAGCGCGAAAAGTTTCCGCTTGATCGAGTCAATCAGCGCCCTTCCGTCCGATGTGGGAAAATCCGATCGCCCGATCGATCCGGCAAACAGCGTGTCGCCGACGATCGCCACATCAGGCTCACCCGCCGCTGTCGATTTCCAGTGCAGCGTGATCCCCCCCGGCGAATGCCCCGGCGTGTGAATCACCCGCCACTTCAGATTCCCCAGGGTCAACTCCTGCCCCTCCTCCAGAATCTCATCTGCCTCCGGCGCCGTCGTCGGCATTCCGATAAACGCAGATAGATTCAGCGTCGGGTCGGTCAGGTGCATCGCCTCTGCCCGGTGAATCGCAATCGGCATCTTGCCCAGCGCCTGAAGCGTCTCCCGCACTCCTCCGATGTGATCCAAGTGTGCGTGCGTCAGGATCATGCGCGCCGGCTTCAGCCCGCCTTGCCTGACCAGCTCGATCAACTCCTCAGGTTCAAATCCCGCATCAATGATCCAGCACTCACCGCCGCGGTGGCCGCCGCCCTCCGAAACCACATAACAATTCGTTTCCCACGGCCCCAGCGCGACCTTGCGGATGACGGGGAAAGGAGTGGTTTTTTCGGCTCGCTCGTTCGCCATCCCTGCGCATCCCTTCTGGTTCACATATGATTCGTGGTCGCGGCTTATTGCTGAAAAGGAGTCTATCCGATGCTCATCCGCCAGCACAAGAACATGATCGGTCAGGACATGACTCCCGCCGGTGCGGAGAAAGTCGCCATGCGCCTCCTCCTTGGCCGCGAGGACGGCGCCCCGACTTTCGCGATGCGCCACTTCACCGTCGAGCCGGGCGGCCACAGCCCTCGCCACCAGCACAACTACGAGCATGGCGTCTACGTCGTCGGGGGCAAAGGCACCGTCGAGATCAACGGCGAAAACCGCCCGATCACCGCCGGCGATGCCCTCTTCGTCCCCCCCAATGTCCTGCACGAATTCCGTGCCGACCAGAACAGCGAACTTCAGTTCCTCTGTATGGTCCCCACCCACTTCGACTGCGGGAAACCCACCCCCGGCGCATGACCGCGCCCACGCTTGAAAAATAAAAACCGGGCCGGCCCTTGCCGACCCGGTTTTTCTCACATCACTCTGTGACTCGCGTCACTTCTTCGCGCAGCACGCGGCCCCCTCCTTGCAGCATGTGCTGCCTTCCTTGCAGCATTCAGCGCAGTCCTTCCCGTCGCAGCATGCGCACTCCGTGCACGCGCATCCATCCTTGCACTTCTCGGCGCAGCAGCAGCACGCGCCTTCCTTCTCTTTCATGCCCGACTCCGTCGAGCAGCAAGTTGAAGCGCAGCCGGTAAGGAAAAGCAGGGTCGCGCACGCGCCCGTCCAAATGGTGGTCATCGTCATGATTCGTTACTCCTGAGAAAACTGTTTTCGCTTGTCTCGCCGGCCCGCATCTGCGGCTCTCGCCCAGTGCACACGCACAGAGCCGCCGCCAGCACGTGGCCGGCCTTGTTCCGACCGAATGCTCTTCTCAGGAGTCTTTAGATCGTCCACACGCACAGAAGCGCGCAGCGCTGCGCTGCCCCCCGCGGCGGCCCGACGTTTCTATCCCAGCCCCGCACCCTCACCACCTCGCTGGCCGAAAGCGCCGCCGCGCTCCATGCCGGGTTGATCGCCGCATGTTCGGCCTTTTTCAACTGAGTCAGATGCGTCCCCCCTGTCGCGCGCTCTGTCTGGGCTGCTCCCATCGCCGGCTGCACCACGCACTGTGTCGGGTTGCACGCGCACGGCATGGCTTCCGCCGGATCGCAATGTCCGGGTCGTTCCGCCGGCTTGGCGGGCTGTTCCTCGCATCCCCCGCACCCGCCGGCCCGATGCTCGCCCTCTTGGCCCTCAGTCCTGCAACACGACCCCTGTTCCAGCCCGGCACAACAGGTCTCTTGATTCGCGGTCAGGCCCGCCCCCGCACCAAGGCACCCCACGCACTCCCACCCGGTGAGATGCTGCAACACGATGGAGAAGATGACAATCCACGCTCTGCACATGGCGACATCAGTACTATCTCGAAGCTCGTGCCCTTGGTTCGCCGTACCTCGCAATTTCTGCATGCTTTTGAATCTTGTGCCCGCTTTGGCCGTTCTCCTTCGTCCGAGAATGGCTACTTCTCCTCCATCACCACGTTCCTCAGCACCCCGATCCCCTCCACGCCCACCTCCACCACGTCCCCCTCCTTCAGAAACACCGGCGGCTTGTGCGCAAACCCCACCCCCGACGGCGTTCCTGTCAGGATCACCGTCCCCGGCCTCAGCGTCGTCCCCTGACTCAGATAACTCACGAGCTTGCGCACGCTGAAAATCATGTCCGATGTGTTTGAGTCCTGCATCACCTCCCCGTTCAGCCGCGTCATCACCCGCAGTCGATCCGGATTCGTGATTTCGTCCCGCGTCACCAGCGCCGGCCCCAGCGGGCAAAACGTGTCAAACGATTTCCCGCGCACAAACTGCCCGCCCGACCCGCTCTTCTGCCACCACCGCGCGCTCACGTCGTTCGCGGCGGTGTACCCATACACGTACTCCAGCGCCTGCTCCTCCTTCACGTCCCGCGCCGCCCGCCCGATCACGATCGCCAACTCGCACTCGTAGTCCGTCTGCGCTTTGTCCTGGCACACCTTTGGAATCACGATCGCGTCAAACGGCCCCGCCACCGCGCTGATGTTCTTCATGAAGATCACCGGACGCTCCGGAGCCTCCAGCCCCTGCTCCGTCGCATGCGCTCGGTAGTTCAGCCCGATCCCGAAGATCGCCGGCGGATCGATCGGCGCCAGGATGCGCGCAATCTCCTGCGCCTCAACCCCCATCTGCTTGGCCTGTTCGAGCGCATGCTCCGCGCTCATGCACGCCGTGTCAAACGGCTTCCACCCCGGCAGCGGCAGCGCCAGCCCGCGCCCTTCCCCTTCCCCCTCAGCCTGCGTTTGCACCGGCACTCCCCACGCAATTCTCCCCGCTCCGTCTTGGAATCTCATGATCTTCATATCCCGCCAGTGTAGCCCTCTTGAGCCCCCGCCCGGTCCTCTTCTTCCCCCGCCCGTCTCTACCATCCGATCCGTGCCGCGTTCGCCCGCCTCATCCTCCTCACCCTCCGATCTCTGGGCCCCCAAACGCGAGGCCGCCCGCCGCGCCGTCGAACCACTCGCCGTCCGCATGCGCCCCCGCACCCTCGATGAATTTGCCGGGCAGGAGCATTTCCTGGGACCCGGAAAACTCCTCCGCCGCATGCTCGACGCCGACCGCATCACCTCCATCATCTTCCACGGCCCTCCCGGCACCGGCAAAACCACCCTCGCCGAAGTCATCGCCCGCCATTCCCGCAGCCACTTCGAACGCGCCAACGCCTCCTCCGTCGGCGTCGCCGAAGTTCGCCGCATCATCGACGAAGCCCTCCGCCGGCTCGAACTCGCTCAGCAGCGCACCATCTTCTTCCTTGATGAAATCCACCGCTTCAGCCGCGCCCAGCAGGATGTGCTCCTGGGTGACGTCGAACGCGGCACCCTCACCCTCATCGGCGCCACCACCGAAAATCCCTACTTCGCCGTCAACTCCGCCCTCGTCAGCCGCAGCACCGTCTTTCACTTCGAGCCTCTCTCCGAGGCCGATGTCATTCGCGTCCTCCGCTCCGCCATCGCCGACCAGCAGCGCGGGTACGGCAATCTCAATCTCTCCATCGACGATGCGGCCCTGAAGCACTGGGCCCTCACAAGTGAAGGCGATGCTCGTCGCGCCCTGGGCGCCCTCGAAGTCGCCGTTCTCTCGTCAAACCCCCAGCCGTCCTCGCCCCTCCACATCACGCTCGAAGTCGCCCAGGAGTCCATCCAGCAGAAAGCCCTCGTCTACGACGGCGCCGGCGATGAGCACTACGACATCATCTCCGCCTTCATTAAATCCATGCGCGGCTCCGACCCCGACGCCGCCGTCTATTGGCTCGCGCGCATGCTCGCCGCCGGCGAAGACCCCCGCTTCATCGCCCGCCGCATTTCCATCCTCGCCAGCGAAGACATCGGCAACGCCGACCCCCGCGCTCTGCAGGTCGCCGCCGCCGCCTGGGAAATCACCGAACGCATCGGCATGCCCGAGTGCCAGCTCACCCTCTCTCAGGCAGCCATCTACATGGCTCTTGCGCCCAAGAGCAACGCCTCCGCAACAGCCATCTGGACCGCCATGTCCGACGTCAAGGAGGGCCGCGTGATCGCGGTCCCCCTCTCACTTCGCGATGCGCATTACAAAGCCGCCAAGACCCAGCTCGGCCACGGTCAGGACTATCAGTACGCCCACGACCACGCCGGCGGCGTCGTCTCAGGTCAGGACTTGGGCGTCAGCAAGCGGTACTACAACCCGACCGCCCACGGACTCGAAGCGCAGATCTCCACCCGCCTCGCCGAGCTTCGGCGTATCCACAACCAACCCAAATCAGAATGATCCAGCGTGTGCCGCTGACGCCGCGCCCGCTCAGGGGAAAGCAACCGCTTACGCGGTCGCCGGGGCGGCCTCTGCCTGTGACTCGGGAGTTGCTGCTGCGCCCAGCCCGCGCCGCTGATCCCGCAGCCGCCGGCTCTTGCCCGAACGCTCACGCAGGTAGTACAGCTTCGCCCGCCGCGCATCCGCGTGCCGCACCACTTCCACCTTCGCCAGCCGCGGCGAATTGATCGGCACCACCAACTCCACTCCCTCGTTCGCCACGATTCGCCGCACCGTGATCGTCTCGTTGATTCCCCGGCCTTTGCGACCGATGAGCACGCCCTCGAACACCTGCACGCGCTCCTTGTCCCCTTCAATGATCCGGCGATGCACCTTCAGCGTGTCTCCGACCGAAAGGTCAGGAGTGTCGCTCTTCATCTGGTCCTGCACGGATGCTTCAAGAATGGCTTGCCGGTTCATGGCTTTAACTCGCTCTGGCAAAAGAAAGACACTGAAAAAAGCAGGGGTCAGCCCGCTCTGGAAAGACCCGGATTCTTGGGGCCTGCCCCGTTTCGGTCAACTTGCACACCTCGGGTCATCCGCCACTATCTGCCCCGATAACTCCCCCCTCACCCCAGCAGATCCTCACGCCGCTCCCGCGTCCGCTTCTCCCTCTGCTCCTTCCGCCACGCCTCCACCGCGCCGTGGTCCCCCGACAGCAGCACCTCCGGCACCCCCATCCCCATCCACTCCCTCGGCCGCGTGTAGTGCGGACAGTCCAGCAGCGATCCTCCCGTCTTCTCATCCCGCAGCGAAAACGAATCCTCCGCCGCCGAGTCCTCATGCCCCAGCACTCCCGGCTGGAGCCGCGCGATCGCATCCACCAGCACCATCGCCGGAATCTCGCCCCCGGATAAGCAGTAGTCCCCGATCGAAATTTCCACCGGCCCGATCTTCTCGATCACCCGCTCATCAATCCCCTCGTAATGCCCCGCAATCAGCATCAGCCGCTTCTTCCCCGCCAACTCCTCCACCATGCGCTGCGTCAGCTGCCTGCCCTGCGGCGTCAGCAGCACCCGCACGCTCCTCTCCTCATCCATCCCCTCCACCGCCTGCACGCAGTCCCACACCGGCTGGCACGCCATCACCATCCCCGGCCCGCCGCCGAACGGCCGGTCATCCACCTTCCCATGCTTGTCCAGCGTGTGCTCCCGGATGTCATGCACGTGAATCGCCATCGCCCCCGCCGCCTGCGCACGCCCGATGATCGACGCCGAAAACACCGGCCCGAACATCTCCGGAAACAACGTCAGTACATCGATGCGCAACATGACCTGCAACCCTACGCCGCTCCCCTCACCACCTCCCGCTCAGAATCTTCTCTATCGCCTGCGCCACCCCATCTTCGAGATTCGTCCCCGTCTCCTGGTTGGCCGCCTGCTTCACGGCCTCCGCTGCGTTCCCCATCGCGATCCCCAGCCCTGCCCCCCGGATCATCGCCAGGTCGTTGGCCTCATCCCCGATCGCCGCGATCCGCCCCGCGGGAATCCCCCGTTTCGCCGCCAGCGCTGAGATCGCCGTCCACTTCGTCGTCTCCGGCGCAAACACCTCCAGCAGATGCACCTTCTCCCCACGCTCATCATGCAGCGTCCCCCCGCTGTCCGTCGCCGCCCCGAAGTAATGGATCATCGCCCGCTCCCCGAACCGTTCCACCACCCCCCGCCCCAGCGGCCCGATCCGCGATGTCCGCGTCACCACCCCGATCCGCACCGTCTCGTGAGGCCACGGATCATCCTTCAAATCCTTCACCCAGTGCGTCCGCACCGGGATGTTCTCAAACCACCAGCGCGTCGATGCATCCAGCTTCCCCTCGCCCACCACCACATACTCCGTCCCCGTCGCGTGCGCATCCTTGAGCACCAGCACATCATGCTCCGCTTCCCGCTGCAGATGCTCCACCACTTCACGCACCAGCCCTGTGTTCATCGCCCGCCGCTCCAGCGTCCGCCCCGACTCGACCTCAACCGTCAGCGCGCCCCCCGCCGTCACCATCGGCCCCTCCGGAAACAGCCCATCCAGGTAATCAATCGACTCAATGTGCGATCGGCCCGTCGCCACCACCACCTGGATTCCCGCCGCCCGCGCCCGCTCCACCGCCGCCCGATTCACATCACTCACCCGCCCCAGCGGATGAAACAGCGTCCCATCCAGGTCCAACGCCAAAAGGTCGTACCGATGATTGTTCCCGCGCTCCATGGTCTGCATGTTTCCCGCGCTTCCCGCCCGATTTCTCTGGCCGACTCGTGCCGAAACCGGCTAGGATAAGACTCCCGCTCCCGATGTCGAAGCGCACCCCCCCCTTCCCCGATCCGGCGCATCGACCTTACTACGGATGCCCGCGACATGGATGATCGCAGCCCATCCTCCTCCTTCCCTTCCTCCTCCTTTCCCCCGCCCTCCTTCCCCGAGTCCCCGGGCCGCATCTGGCTCACCCTCGACTCCGGCTGGCTCTACCTCATCTCCGGCGCCGTCCTCATCGTCAGCGCCGTCCTCATCCCCGCCCACGACAGCCTCGCCTCCGTCCAGTATCAGCGCGACATCATCGCCGCCAAGGAGCAGGCCGCGCTCGATGAACTCAAGTCCTACTCCACCTTCCTGGATGCCCTCCAGCAGGAAGACCCCGACCTCGTCCGCCGCCTCGCCGCCGCCCAACTCAACCTCATCCCCGACAACGCATCCCCCGTCGCCATGCTCGGCAACGAACTCGACGCCTCCGTCGACAACTGGATCCGCTCCTCCCTCCCCCCGCCCCGC
This sequence comes from Phycisphaerales bacterium, assembly GCA_044229655.1. Classification (GTDB taxonomy): domain Bacteria; phylum Planctomycetota; class Phycisphaerae; order Phycisphaerales; family UBA5793; genus JBGASM01. The sequence continues at coordinate 158,089 of JBGASM010000004.1, forward strand.
ATCGTCCCCGCCCCCGCCGTCCGCGATTCCTACCTCCGCCGCATGTGCACCGGCCAGTACCGCCTCTGGACCATCGCCGCCGGCGCCGCCCTCATCTTCTGGGGCCTCCTCCCCTCTTCTTCTTCATCCGCTAAGCGCCGCTGACTCCCCCCGCATGTCGCGAGAATGTTAATTGGCGCGCTGTGCGCATCACCCGCGCGTGCTCCCATTCCCCGTCGCCCCCGCCTCACTCTCCTCTAGGAAAATCTGCTCCACATTCTGCGCAAAGAGTCTCCCGATCCTGAGCGCCAGCGGCAGACTCGGGTCATACCGCCCCGTCTCGATCGCATTCACCGTCTGCCGCGAAACCTCCAGCCGCTGAGCAAGTTCCTCCTGCGACCAGTTTCGCTCCGCGCGCAGCACTTTGAGTCGGTTCTTCATTTCGTGTACCGCCTCACGGCCAGCGCCATCCCGATGAAGTAAAACGTCGTCACATACGGCCACAGGTGCCGGTACGACCAATCCTCCATCTTCAGGTTCACCGCCAGTTGCAGCAGCCCCAGCACCATGAGCGCCAGCAGCGTCAGCGGAAACGCCACCGCCAGAGCCTCCAGATGAATCCGCCGGTCCAGCTCATCGCACGACCGCACCATCGCGATGAAGGACCAGATCATCCACACCGCAAACGGCGCCGGAACCAGCGCGATCGCCACCGCACCCCATGACCCGAAGGTCGCCATCTCCAGTCCCATCCGCGCCCCGATATACGCCGCCACCCACAGCACCGCCGCCGTCAGCGCCCTCCTCCCCGCTCCGCCCGCCCTCCTCGCACTCCCCGCCCGGGCCTCAGTGCCGCCAATCTCTGCCGCTGCCATTGGAATCACTCCTTATTCAAACACCACTGCCGCCTCTACAGGTTCCAAGAGACAACTCTTATTGACAGAATGTAAAGCATAATCGACTCTAAGTCAAGTATGCTTTCCATTTTTCTCTTGAGGCGTCTTCATTTTGATTCCTGCCAAAGTCAAATCGCGCGCCGGAATGCCTCGTCTTCCCACTCGGTTGCTCTCACCACAGAGGCAGAAGAAGGGACCCCCTTCTCTCGTGCCCCCAACCCGCAAGTGCCGCAAGCCAAGAACAGGAGAGACTCCGATCCCTCTCGGCCCGGAGTCCCTTCGCTTTTCGTCTGCCTTTCTTCCCTTCCCTTCCGAGAGTGGGAGTTGCAGAGGGAAGGGGTATGCGGTCTGCAGGACACTTCCCTCTGCATCCGGCTTCTCACTACCGCAGTAGGGAGCCACGTGCGCCAACGGGAGGTCGCCCGCCGGTGCAGTTTCAATCGTTGATCCGCTGTTCGTTCACGACCCCTGCACCGGCTTTGCGTGATCAAACAGAGTCGCCAGCCGCGCTTTGGTCTCGCCCCAATTCTTCGTGCGCCTCACCGTCGACCGCACCTCCACGCCTCGACTGCAATGCCGTACGCAGTACATACCATGCCCCGTGCCTCCCTCCCCGCTGCCTCAACAGGATGACTCCTCTCACCCCCTTGTGCGCCGCCTTGGCCTCTTTCTCGGCCCCTTCCTCTCCCTCGCCCTCTACTTCTTCATCCTCCCCCGCGCCATTGTTGATCCCTCCACCGGCGCGCTCCTCTCAGGCCTCTCCGACCCCGGCCGCGCCGTCGCCGCCATCGCCGCCCTCATGGCGACCGTGGTCACCGAAGTCATCCCCATCCCCGCCACCTCCCTTCTCCCTCTCGCCCTCTTCCCGCTATTCACCCACGGCGCGATCTCCATCTCCGCCGCCTCCGCCCCCTATGCCGAACCCACCATCTTCCTCTTCATGGGCGGCTTCATGCTCGCCCTCGCCCTCGAGCGCTCCAACCTCCACCGCCGCCTCGCGCTGGCCATCATCTCCTTCTTTGGCACCAAACCCGACCGCCTCATCCTCGGCTTCATCTTCGCCACCGCCTTCATCAGCCTCTGGGTCAACAACACCTCCACCGTCGTGATGATGCTCCCCGTCGCCCTCTCCGTCATCGAACTCCTCCGCCGCGAGTTCACCGATGCCCGACTCTTCTCCTCTACCGAAGAAACCCGCGCCCGCACCCGCAACTTCGCCATCTGCATGCTCCTGGGCATCGGCTACGCCTCCTCCATCGGCGGCTTCGGCACCCCCGTCGGCACCGCCCCCAACATGCTCCTGCTCGGCTATCTGAACAAGACCCACAACATCTCCATCCCCTTCTACCAGTGGATCCTCCTGGCCCTTCCCCTCTCCATCCTTCTCAACCTCGCCTGCTGGCTCATCCTCACCCGCCTCTGCTTCCCCACCCGCCTCCCGCCCCTCGCCAATGAACAAACCCTCATCTCCCGCCAGCGCGATGAACTCGGCCCCTGGTCTCCCGCGCAGGTCCGCATGGCAGTCATCTTTGTAATAACCGCCGCCGCGTGGATCGCCCGCCCCTGGCTCCAGCAACTCCCCGCGCCCTCCTTCTTAACAACCGCCGACTCACCCGCCCTCCCTCTCGCCGGCCTCTCCGACGCCGGCATCGCCATCCTCTCCGCCCTTGCCTGCTTCCTCATCCCTTCCGGCGCAGCCGTCGGCGCTCGCCTCCTCTCCTGGCATCACATGCGCGAACTCCCCTGGGGCGTCCTCCTCCTCTTCGGCGGCGGCCTCTCCCTCGCATCCGCAATGGAGTCCACAGGCGTGGGCAGCGCGATCGGTCAACTCGTCGCCTCCATGAAAGGCGTCCACCCCATCGTCCTCGTCACCGTCGCCTGCGCCCTGCTCGTCTTCATCGGCGAATTCACCAGCAACACCGCCGCCACCGCCGCCATGCTCCCCGTCTTGAACTCCGTCGCCCTCGGCCTCGACATCCCCATCCCCCTCCTCCTCGTCCCCGCCGCCATCGCCTGCTCCTGCGGCTTCATGATGCCCGCCGGCACACCGCCCAACGCCATCATCTTCGCCACCGGCGAAATCAGAATCGCTGACATGGTCAAGGCGGGCCTCATCCTCGACCTCGTCGCCGTTCTCCTCGTCGGCGTCCTCGGCTACCTCCTCACCAATCTCGTCCTCTTTCACTCCTGAACCGCTACGCCCTCCAGCATCACCACCACATCCTTCCTCCGCGCCTCGGGCGTCACTTTCAGCCGCGCAATCTCGCCATCCCGATACTCCACCTCCACCGTCGTCTGCCGCGGGGCGCGCAATTTGAAACTGACATCCCATTCCTTCGGCCACGCCGGCAGTAATCTGATCGTCTCCCCATCGCACTGCATGAGCATCAATTGCAGCGTCGTCATCAGATTGCCCCCGTGACACTGGTCCGGCAGCCAGTCGAAGTTCGGCCCCCACATCGCCGGGAACCGATGCCTCGGATTCGAGTTCCCCGCCTTGGCCAGGATGTTCGCCTTTGCTTCATCCGTCAGCCCCAGCAGCGCTGCAAACATCCCATCCTGCGTCCAACCATGCGTCATCTTGTCATGCCGCGCAAAGTACGCCGCCCTCGCCTCCTCCATTCCCTCGAGCCCCACCCCATACAGCCGAAACGGAAACACCGCGTATAACTCCGGCGTCTCCACATTCTGCCGCGATGCATCATACTTCTCCGCAGGCGCAAGCATCCGCTTCCTGCCCTCCTCGCGCATCGGTATCGCCGGCAGCGCATCCGCCATCCTCCTCCACATCGCCCGTTCCTCCGCACTTCCATACTGCTCCGGCAGCGCGCGAAGCCGCCCCAGCACCGCGTGCAGCCCCGCCACACTCGGCATGTCATTCACGACTTCATGCCAGTGCGTCTCCAGCGCCTGCGTCGGCGAAATCACCATGTTCCCCGCGCTATCCCTCCCGAACCGTGTATCAAAGTACCGCAGCACCTGGTCCGCCATCGGCAGCGCCCGACTGCGCAGAAACTCCTCATCTCCCGTGTATTCATACCGGTCCAGCATCAGGCTGACCAGTTCCAGTCCCTGGTTCCACGCATACATCCACCACGGACAATCCACGACGCTGCGGTCCCTGCCCTGCCGGTTCCATCCGTAATCCCCGTTTGCGTACATCCCGAACATGGTCATCGTCTCCGGGAAGTACACGCCCTCCGCGTTGTAATACGCCTTCGCCCGCGCTGCGCAGATCGGCACGGCCTCCTCATACACCCGCATCAGCGCATCCATCATCTCCGTGTCCCCCGCCGCCGCCATGTTGTACAGTGGCAGCCGCATGTTCTGCCACCAGTATCCGTCTCCCCACCGCCGGTAATCCGCATTCTGCTTCACGCCGTTGGTATATTCAGGCTCTACCGTGAAAATCGAACCGTTGAACTTGATCGGATATTCGCCCCGCCCCGCGCACGCCTGCATCCAGCGCTGCAGCACATACCCGCGCGTGATCTCTCTCGTCCCCGGCCGTGCGCCCGCCTCCAACCGCGCCACTTCCTTCCCATCCACGAGCAGCGCCATTGCTCCCTCCGCGCTGTGCTTCGCCTGCACGTTGTTCCATTCCCCCAGCCGCACCGCCCCCGGCGCCGTCACCATCCTGCTTCCCACGATCAGCCGCAGCGTTCCTCCCGGCTGAATGTCAAACAGATACCCATCCGAACCGCCCGGCGTCACGCGATCCACGATCCGCCCCGCGTCAAAGTCCGCTGCCGGCTTCACTTTCGCCGTGAACGTGAACGCATCAACCAGCATCGCCGGGTCCACGCTCGTCGCGCCGATGCTCGGTTTGTCAATCCACATGAATGGTTCCAGCAGTCGCTCGATCCCGCCCGCCTGGCCCAGGTCCGCCCCTGCCCGCAGTTCGACGCTCGCGATCTCTCCCGCAAATCGGTTCCAGCCCGTCTGATCTTCGCCGATCCGAATCGGGTACGACGACACCGGCAGCGCATCCCGCACCGCCTCTTCATCCGCGCTCACGAAGATGTACGACCGATCCCAAAACTCACGCCACCACCGCTCCCCGCTCTTCCGCGCTGAATCTGCATCGTGACTCACCGCCGCGCGCACTTGCTTCTCCCAGTCTGCAAGTCCTGCCTGCGTGCTCGCTGTCCCAGTCACGATCTCAAATCTGCTCGTACTCCGCGCCGTTTCAATGGCCTGCGCGCCGGCCGATACCGCTCCCTCCATCCGAATCACTCCCCCCGTGATCCGACCCGCGATCGGGTCCTTCACCAACCCCGCAAACTCGCTCAGCCCTTGGTGCTCCAGCGTGAAGGGCACGACCGAACTTTCATTCTCGTGATACCACCTGATCTCACCTGCCTCGCTGGCCGGGAACTTGTCCGCGCTCTCCCACACCTCCACATTCTCAGGCGCATCCCGCATCGTCCATGAACTCGTCAACTCCGCATCCGGCCCGCTCCCCGTCAGCCTCCTCCGCTCCGTCCGCCAGTCCTCCAGCGTGACCCGCACGCTCCGCGCTTGATCTGACCAGCCCGTAATGAACATCACATCCACATCCGGATGAAAATACACCTGCAGATGCGTTCGGTCCCCCAGCCTGCCCATGTCGATCTCGATCCGTCCTGCCTCCAGGTTGAGCCTCTGTCGGAACGGGGCATCAGCCGCGAAGTCGCGAGGCGTCATCGTCACCCGCAACCGCCCCAGTTTCAGAAACCGGCTTGCCTCGCTGATCGCATCCGTCCGGCTCAGAAGCAGCATCAGGTCGCCGCTGCCCGCCTCAACCCACACATTCGCCCCGAACTCCCCGTTGCCCATCGGCATCGACCCCGCCGCGTTCTCGCTGGGGCTGGTCCACTCGACATCGTGCGCAGAGAGCGTGCGGGCTGCGCGGCTGCTGTCCGTTGCGCACCCCGCCAGGGTGACGACCAATCCCAGCGCAAAGAGGAAGAACGCCTGCGCATCGCGCAATCGATGTGAATGCATGGATCAGTATAAGACCGCGCCGCCGCGCCGTTACGTCAGCGCGCCGCCCGAACGCCGCGATGTCAGCATGATCCGCTGCAACGAACGACCCGGGCACGCCGTCGCCGCCATCTCTTGGTGCGTCTTCACACGCGACGTCGGCACGCGGTACTTGCTCATCAGTTTCTTCACGTGATTGAGCACCGCCGCCTGCTGCTGGCTGCTCGGCGTCTGCACATCAAAGTTCCCCAGGCACATCACGCCAATGTTGCCCTCGTTCTGCGCCTTGACGTGCGCGCCCTGGTAGGCCAGCGGACGCCCCTCCCAGACCTGCCCGTTCCGGTCCACGATGAAGTGATACCCGATGTCTCCCCACCCCCGGTCGCGCATGTGCGCCGTCCGGATCTTGTCGATCTCCGCCGCTGCCGCCGCACGATTGTTCCCGTAGAACGTCAGCGCTGAATGATGCACCGTGATCCGCGTCACCGGCAGCATCTTCTCCATGCGCGCTGGAATCACTCCGCCCGTCGCCCACGCGCCCCGACCCAGCACCCCCGGCATCGGCCCCACCATGCTTCCATACGTCTGCCTCGTCACCGCTTTCTGCGGTGCTGCCGTCGGACTCGGCGTCGTCGGCGCTGGCGTGCTGCTGCGCGCAATCACCTTCGCGTTGTCATCCACGTAAGGCTGCGGCCTCTCCTCCAGCCGGTCCCCGCCTTCCTCCCACGGAACACTCGGCAGGTCCGACCGCGCGGCGCTCAGGCTCTTGTCCTTCGCGCACCCCGCCACGAACATCCCCATTCCCAACATGACAAAGTGCCGGCGCGAAAAGTCTTCCATAACCATCGCTCCCGATCTCTTGCTCGTCCCTCGGTCCCGACCCCGCTCTCTTCATCGTCACGCCGTCACGTGCCGGCGCCTTGACGCGGGCTTCTACCTGATGCCTGATCTTCCCATCGACTTTCTTCTTTGCAAGAAAATTCCGTGTCTTTCGCCTTCTTTTGCTCGCTTCTTCCCTTCCGCTCCGCTCAGCTCCCGCTCTCCCCCTCCGTCGCCTCGCCTCGATACTCCCCATCCTCCTCCGTCCACCAGAACGGCTCCTTCGCCTCTTCATATTCCCGGTACTCGCGCTTCCCCGCCGCCTCATACTCAGGCCCCTCCCGGTAAATGAGATCCCACCTCCGGCTCGCCGCATCCGGCACGCTCACCACGCTCCGCAGCCGCCCATACTTGTCCCCCAAATCCATCACCGCGTAATCCAGTCGGTCAGGCCGCTCCACCGGGTCCGTCCCTGCCCCCTCCACAAACTTCGTCACCACCTGTTTCCCCGGCGGCACATCCACCGTCCACACCACCTCCCCCGTCCGCGTGTCGATGAGCGACAGCGTCGCCGGCCGGTGCGTCGTGCTCGTGTACGTGTGCGCTGACCCCTTGAATCCCTTCGACCCCGGCCGATACCCGCATCCCCCCTGCAGCAGAATCGCCGCCGCCAGCCCGCACATCACCGCCCCGCCGCTCCACATTCCTGCGTTCCGCTTCTGCTTCATGGGTTCAAGCCCTTTTCTGTCTCAAAGACTCCATCCATCCATCCTGCCGCGCTCGCCCCTCTCCCGATTCAATGAGCGTAGCCGTGTTGCCCCTCCGCACTCTCCTTCGCAACCCATTCTTGTCGGCTCATCCTTCCCCTTCTCCGCACAAAATCCCCGTTTCTCCTCCTTTCGGAGTATCCTTCTTCTTCGTGCCCGCCTCCCCGCCTCCCAACTTCCGCATCGGCCACGGTTTCGACCTCCACCGCCTCACCCACTCTCCCCCCGGCTCCAACCCCAAGCCCCTCCTCCTCGCCGGCATCATCCTCTCTCGCGACCTCTCCCTCATCGCCCACAGCGATGGCGACGTCCTCCTCCACGCCCTCACCGACGCCCTCCTCGGCGCCCTTGCCCTTCCCGACATCGGTGAACTCTTCCCTGATTCCGACCCCCGCTGGAAAGACGCCTCCTCCGACCGCTTCCTCGCCGATGCCCTCGCCCGCCTTCGCTCCTCGTCCTACTCCATCTCCAACGTCGACCTCACCATCATCCTCGAGCGCCCCCGCCTCTCCCCCTTCAAGTCCCAGCTCCGCGCCCGCCTCGCCGATCTCCTCTCCCTCCCCTTGGACCGCATCAACCTCAAGGGCAAATCCCACGAGGGTCTCGACTCCCTCGGCCGCAACGAAGCCATCGCCTGCCACGCCCTCGTCCTCCTGGAGCGCACTTCCTGACCTGCCCCTCCCTGGAACCCCTCGATATGTCCTCCCCCTCTCCCTCCTCTCTCTCTCCCGCCCACGCCACCCCCGATGACTGGCGCCGCGTCGCCCTCGATTCCCCTCACCTCTGGCAGCGCGCCGCCTCCATGGCCGCCCGCTTCCACAACAACCAATACCGCAAGGACGGCCGCACCCCCTACGTCGCACACCCCATGCGCGTCGCCATGATCGTCCGCGATGTCTTCGGCTTCGGCGATGAAACCGTCCTCGCCGCCGCACTCCTCCACGATCTCATCGAAGACACCCGCGCCGATTACGACGACATCCTCACCATCTGCGGCCCCTCCGTCGCCGATCTCGTCGCCGCCCTCACCAAGGACATGCGCGCCCCCGAAGCCAGACGCGAACCCGCCTACGACCGCCAACTCGCCGCCGCCCCCTGGCAGGCCCGCCTCATCAAGCTCGCCGACGTCTACGACAACATCTGCGATGCCCTCCCCGGTAAGCAGCGCGAAAAGGCCGTTGAAAAAGCCCACCGCGCCCTCGACCTCTGCAAAGACGACGCCCCGCTCGCAGGCTCAACCCACAAAGTCCTTGCCCTCATCGCCCGCTACGCCTCATCCTCCCCCGCCTCCGCGCCCGCAGAATCGTCATCCTCCAAATCCTCCCGCTCCTCCCGCAAGCGCCGCTGATTTCTTCTCCCTCTCCCAATACGCCCTTCCCTCGAGCCGGGCTGTCCACAGCCCGGTAGTCACCGCGAATCGTGGTGACTCACTTCTTCAACCCTCTCCCAAAACGCGCAAAACCGGTGGGGGGGGCGATTTGGGGGAGGGTGGTCCGCCGAAGGTGGACCGGGAGGGGGTCTCTTCTCTTGTATCATCTCCCCATGTCCGACCGCTCCGACAAACCTCTCGAAATCCTCCCAGGCCTGCTCCTTCCCCCCTCCGCCTGGTCATTCTCCTTCTCCCGCTCCAGCGGCCCAGGCGGCCAGAACGTCAACAAAGTCAGCACCCGCGCCTCCCTCCGCGTCTCCTTCCCTGCCCTCGTCGAAGCCGCCGCCCGCTTCCGCCCCCTCGATGAAACCCTCCCCGACCGCCTCCGCACCCATTTCGACTCCCGCATGAACGAAGGCGGGGAGGTTCTCATTACCTCCGACCTCACCCGTTCCCAGGAACGCAACCGCGCCGCCTGCCTCGACATCCTCCGCGACCTCTGCCAGCGCAGCCTCGTCAAACCCCGCAAACGCATCAGAACCAAACCCTCCCGCTCTGCCCAGCGCAGCCGCGTCGAATCCAAACGCAGAAGAGGCGAAGTCAAAGCCCTGAGAAGAAGAAGTGGGGGAGCAGAGGACTGAAGCGCCAGGCCGGGCGGGGGCCGATGTCGGGGAAAGCCGAATCTTCTTACCCCTTCCCCATGCGCTTCGTATAGGGGGAATCGGGGGGAATCGGGGGGAATCGGGGGGAATTGGGAGCAGAGGGTGGCACGTATTGCCGGGTGAGGGGCCTCCCAAATCGCACGGATTGCAATCCGTGGGATTGATTTCCCTTCGTGACCTCACATTCAAACGATGGATTCGCCGGCACGCTCCTCTCCGTCACCCCGAAGGGGTGATGGGTTGTAGCCACGGGTGAAGCGCAGCGCAACCCGTGGATAGAAGTCTCTCCCACCTCTCCTGCCCCGGCAGGGGCAGAGGAACCGTCCGACGCATCGATCCCCCTCCTCCCCGTTGGGGCGGTCGCGATCATTCATTCACGTAAACAGCCCCTCGCACCCACCGCGCGCCACCGACTCCCTGCCTTCCCAACCAAGCCCCAACGCTCCTCACCCAATTGCTCTTCTCTCTTCTCTTCTAACTCCTCCTCATCATCGCACTCTCCGCCCCGCACTCCGGACACTTCCCACTCTGATTTCCCGTCAGGTCATACCCGCACGTCGCGCAGTGACCGGGTTTCTTGCGCTTGTGGTCGGACCAGAAGAGACAGCCGGTGGGAAGCGCGATGAGGAGGAAGGGGAGCCAGAGGGGAACGCGAAAACTCCAACTTCCTAAAGAGCTCCATCGTCCATAGAAGGCCAACCAAAACCAACCACTGTTGTGGTGGTTAATGCTAATCCCGGTGGGCTGATATGCTGCGTTTGAACCAAGGGCAGCGCATTGGAACAGCCCATGATTGATATTCACGTACGCTACAGCGCCGCGAGAACCCGAGGCAACGTACGACATGCCACACCATGAACTCACCAACCACAGCGCAAACAGCAGCACGCACAGCGAAACTCCGCCCCACTTGCACGTGCCGCGCAGGCGTTGTCGTCGCTTTGACTTCATGGTGATGCGGCCCTCGCTACGGTTGTCGCGCCGCACTCCGGGCACGTTCCACTCTGATTGCCCGTCAGGTCATACCCGCACGAGGTGCAGCGGCCTGGCCGTCTGCGCCGTAGTTCTCTGCAACACGGCACGAATCCAAACGCACCAAACCAGACCAATCCGAAGCACACGGTATCGATGACAAGTCCGCTGGGGATTGGCCTGATGGGTAGGCGGATGGATGAGCCAGACGGATTGGTGGTGCCTCTTATCCACGGCAGGGCAATGCCCTCCGCCCCCCGGATGACCGGCCGTTGCAGACCCGGCCATTCGCGGAGCATCTTGGAATCCGAAACATCACGCCACAGCGCAGGCAGAGGCCAGCCGCGCGCCTCGACATCGAGACCGCCGGAAGAATGCTCAAGCCAGCGCGGATCAGCAGCGGTCAGACGAAGCAGGGAGATATCAGGAATCGAATTGGCTGCGATAGTGGAAGGCGCAAGCTGCCGAATGATCCCCTCGTCATTGGCACGCCAAGAAACCTGTCGCCAGCCGACAGAAAGGAGTCTGCTCCCACTCCTGCGCTCTTCGTAGAGCCAGAGTCCGATCGGCGAACCGGCAGCATCGACTATCTCGCTGTAGGATGAGATAAATGACCGGGACAAGTCAACGCGGACCGCAATCCCCCACGCCACGGCCACCGTCGTCACCATCCCCAACAGGAGACACACGAGGATGAACACGCCCCATCGCTTCTTCACATCCTGATTATTCGCCGCCTTCCGACCCGCCGCGCTGTCCTCTTTGTCCTCCTTCCCCGTTGGGGCGGTCGCGCTCATTGATTCACGCAAACGGCCCCTCGCACCCACCGCGCGCCACCGACTCCCTGCCTTCCCAACCAAGCCCCAACGGTCTTCCCCCAAAACCTGTTTACTCTGTTCCTGCCTTACACCGCTTTCATCACAGTCGCCGCCCCGCACTCCGGACACCTCCCCGTCGTGTTCCCCGTCATGTCATACCCGCAGGAGATACAGCAACCGGCCGCAGATCGGCGGCGGCGTCGAACCAAGTCGCATATCAGCGCTGCGACACACCAAAACGAGCCGTAGAACGCCGAATCAATCACAAACCCCGGCAACACTGGAAATATGGGAATGACTTTGGCAGGAGGCATCACTGATCCATACGACACATCATTCCACGACTGCCTAGGAGTATTGAATCCGCCATCGCCCACTGTCGTTCCGTCAATCTCAGTGGTGGGATCGCGCCGGATCTCACACCACAGGGCAATCACCGGCCATCCCCGCCCCTGAATGAGCATTCGGCGGTTTGGATCGCTCTCTTGGGCAGGCTGTTCCAGCGCCTTCCGCAGTCGGGGAACGCGCGGCGCCGCCTCAATGGGTCGTTCATTCTCCCACAGGAATCTGAACTTCACAAACCCGTTCGGCAGGGGCCGCACGCTCCAATGGGCCGTGCCCGGTCCCTGCGATTCCTCCATGATGAGCCCCGCCATCTTTCCCTGCGCTGCCTGCCCCTCTGCCGCATCAAAGGAACGCCGGAAATGGCGCATCGACGTTATCGCCGCGGGCGACACCCGCAGCGCAATCCCCCACGCCACCGCGACCGTCGTCACCATCCCCAACAGGAGACACACGAGGATGAACACGCCCCATCGCTTCTTCACATCCTGATTATTCGCCGCGTCCCGACCCGCCGCGCTCTCTTCTTCCTGCTGTCGCCGTTGGGGCGATGCGCAGGACCAGTCGCGTAAACGGCCCTCGGCACTTTCCGCCGGGACAGTCTCCTGACTTCCCGGTCAAGCCCCGACGGTCCTCACCCAAAAACCTCTTCACGCTTCTGCTTCCCAGTCCACCAGCCCCAACGCTCCTCACCCAAACCCCCTAATTCCTCTATTCACTTCGACTCACTCTTCGTCACATTCACCGCCGCCATCACCCCGCATTCAAAAGATTCGAATGACGTTTGAGGTCGTGCAGCCCGAGGTTGAGTTGATCGCTTGCAGGTATCGGCCGCACGAACTTCTCGGTGCCGACCTGGCAAATCTGGCGACGCCTTCGTTGTCCGCCTGGCCCTCACCCACCGCGCGCAAATCGCGATATCCCAGTCCGAGCACGGTTCCCGCACACGCGCCTCCATTCAGCATCGCCGTCCCGATGTCCTTCGCCGACACGAGCGTGATAAGGTCACCGGGGGTTGCTCCCGAAACCTTGAATTTCAGTGGCCCTCCAGTGGCGCACTGGTCGGCGGATGACTGTGTGAGCGTGAGCGGGTACTCAGGGGTGAGATACACCTGCCAGCATCCGCTCACTTCATACATGGGCGTCCACCCGCCGCCGCTATTAAACGCCTGATCGGACTGCGCCAGTGCGGCATTATAATAGAGGAAACCTCTGGCCGTGCCCCCTCCGTTGCCTTCGATCTCCACCCAATAGGGAATGCCCTCTTGAACATAGGCTGAAATCGCGATCAACTGCGGCTGATGCGCTGATCCGCGCGTGTTGATGGATGCGAAATTCGCCGATGCCAGCGGTTCCCCCGGGATGCCTCCATTGTCCGCAAAAAGACGAATCGTGAAGGAGTTGGATCCGCTTCCCGCTCCCAGAACGATGCTCACTTCGCAGACGTACCCGCTGTGCAGGGGGATCCACTTCTGCGCGATGGCTTGACGACGTGGCAGGCCGTCAGAAACCAGAAAGAAACAGCAGGTATCGGCGCCGCCATTGACCGCATCTGTATCGAAATCCAATGTTCCGCAACTGGCAGGCTGTTCAATGTCGTTGTCCGTCGACAGTATTCCCTTCTGGTCTGCCGCGTTTGCCGGCTGCTCCGCATCATGCTGGCACATGGCCGTGGAATGCATGGACCAATTCAACGCTGCCGCCAGCAACCCCGTCGCCAACTTCGATTCGCTTGCTAAGTATGGCAACATCTCTCTCTCCTCTGATATCGGGGTCTTGGATGACGATGTCGCAGGGACTCTAGTGACGCCTTCTATGGCTGTCCGGGAGTCAGACAGAATCCTGGCGCAGCTAAAAGCAAATCCAAAGTCCCGGATTTCCCGGCGCGCGCACCAACCTGATACACCCCCGGTTATCGCGGACCCACAAGCGCGCGAAAACCTGCCAAAACGCGCGAAAACTCAGCAAAACTCAGGCAAACCCGTCTAAACCCCTCTGCCGAAAAACCCCCTCCCCCCGATCTCCCCCCCGTTTCACTCCCATTCCCGCAAGAGTGCTGACAAAACTTCTTTTCCTTGCTCTCAGCGCTCTCATCCGTGCGCACCAACGCGCTCTTGTGGTCCTCCCCCATGCGCACACTCCCACCCCCGCATAACGACTTACATCGACCCAGCTACGCGCACCACCGATGTCAACAGCTGCCTCTTGGTCCCCGTCCCCATCGCCCGCGCCGCCCCCCCGCGCCCCACTCACCGCCGCCGATGTTCTTCACGTCGCCAAACTCGCCCGGCTCGAACTCTCCCCCGATCGCATCGAGCAGTTCCGATCGCAACTCACTGCCGTGCTTGACCATATCGCCCAGATCGCCGACCTCGATGTCACCGGCGTCGAGCCCCTCGCCCACCCTGCCCAGATGCACAACCGCCTCGATGAGGACATCCCCGGCCCCAGCCTGACGACTGCCCAGGTCCTCTCCAACGCGCCGGCCGTCCTCGGCGACTGCCTCGTGGTGCCCAAAGTCCTCGGCGGCGATGCCGGCGGAGGTGAGGGATGACCCCCGCAACTTCTTCAACATCAAACGCTTGCATGGGACTGGCCGAGACTGCCGCGGCTGTGGCGCAGCGCAGCACCTCCGCCCGCGCGGTGGTCGAGGAGTGCTTTGCGCGCATCCGGCGTCACGAGCCCGTGCTGCACGCCTTCAACGAAGTGCTCGAATCGCAAGCCCTTGCGCGCGCGGACCTTATCGATCAGCGCCTCGCGCGCGGGGAGTCCGTCGGCCCGCTGGCCGGCTGCCCCGTCGCGCTCAAGGACAACATCTGCACAATCGAGGGCAAAACCACCTGTTCTTCGCGGATTTTGGCGAATTACCGCTCCCCTTTCAACGCAACCGTGGTGGAACGCCTTGAAAACGCCGGCGCGATCATCATCGGCAAAACCAATCTCGACGAGTTCGCGATGGGCTCATCGGTGGAGAACTCCGCTTTCGGCCCCGCGCGCAATCCCTGGGACGCCTCGCGCGTGCCGGGCGGATCCTCGGGCGGGTCGGCGGTCGCGGTCGCGGCGGGGTTCTGTCCGGCCGCGCTGGGATCGGAGACGGGCGGGTCGGTGCGGCAGCCGGCGGCGCTGACGGGGGTGGTGGGGGTGAAGCCGACGTACGGCGCGGTGTCGCGCTGGGGGCTGGTGGCGTTCGCATCGAGCCTGGACCAGATCGGGCCCTTTGCTCGTAGCGTGGATGATGCAGCGCTGCTGATGAGCGTGCTGGCGGGGAGCGACCCGCGCGACTCGACTTCGAATCCCGCCAGCGACGGCCTGCCGTTCGCGCCGCTCAAGGAGGTTGACCCGCGCCGGCTGCGGCTGGGGCTGGCGAAGCAATACATGTCGGATGACAATGATCCGGCGGTGGCGGCTGCGCTCAAGCGCGCGGTGGAGTTCTACCGCAGCGCGGGGGCGAGCATCATCGAGGTCGATCTGCCGATGACCAGGTATGGAGTGCCGGTGTATTACGTCGTGGCGACGGCGGAGGCTTCGAGCAACCTGGCGAGATTCGACGGCATCCGCTACGGGCACAGGGCGAAGGTGGGGCCGACGGAGACGCTGGACGCGCTGTATGCGCGCTCGCGCGGGGAGGGGTTCGGCCCCGAGGTGCAGCGGCGGATCATGCTGGGGACGTATGCTCTGTCATCGGGGTATTACGATGCGTATTACAATCGCGCGCTCAAGGTGCGGCGGCTGATCAAGAACGATTTTGACCGGGCGTTTGCGCAGTGCGATGCGATCCTGTGCCCGACGACGCCGACGCCGGCGTTCAAACTGGGCGAGAAGTCGGACAATCCGCTGCAGATGTACCTGTGTGACATCTATACGGTGAATGTGAACCTGGCGGGCATCGCCGCGGTGTCATTTCCGGCGGGTTTCACCGAGCCTTCGCCGACGGCGCCTGCGCTTCCCATCGGTCTGCAGCTCATCGGGCCGGCGTTTGCGGATGCGAACCTGCTTTCCATCGCGCGGGTGTTTGAGCGCGGGGTGCAGACGGGGCCTAGGGTTGCGCCTTTGGCGCTAAAATAGCGATGACTATGAAGCGATGCCACGGATACTTCTCTAGGATAAATCCTTCGCTCGACATGGATGGTAAGGCGTATGAATTGCCGCAGATTGCCGTCCCTGGCGGACCGATCATTACATATCGCGGGGTTTCATGCGACGTATGGACGTATCTGACGCACTATCAGTTCAAAACTCGCCTACTCGCTCGTGATCCGGCTACGCGAAAACGTGTCGAGCGTCATGACATTCTGTATCTGGAACTCGCAGGCCGGCATTCGCAGTCTGACGTTAACTTGATTCCACACCCTGTTACTGATGATTTCCAGTTCGCATGCGATGTCGCGAGACAAGGGAGCATCACTGGCGTGAGGCACGAGGTGGTGTCCGTCACTTTGACTTATGCGACATGGATCGACGTCACCCTATTGCCAGGTACGCCGGCACACGAACCTGAGGTTGAACTAGGCGCCGATGTAGTAATGGCACTCAGTGATTCGTATATCATGGACGGGGTCATGTGCTATCCGCATCTCTTTCAAGACTGGCTTCCACGTCTCACCGCCTTTGGTCTGTTGGCGCACTCATCTGACGCAACAGCCTATGTGCAGTGGTATAAGCAAGTGTCGCCAGCGCATGGCGGGCTCCCGATTCATACCGACGACTGGTTTGTCGCCAAACTCGGTGTCTGTGCTGAGTTTCTTGACGGCAGTCCTGTTTGAGAGCAGTTCTTCTGACTCAGGCCGTAGTCGGGCCAGGCCTGAGTGCCTGAGGCCACAAAGGGGTGTTCTCATGACCGCCGGCGCATGGTCCGCTGGGGGATGTCGGCGCGTGTACGATACTGCTCGGTTGCAAGGGCGGGACTCCTTGGTGCGCGTAGCATCTAGGGCGCTGATCGCTGCTTACCGGTCCCCAATGTAGTTGCGTCCGTTCTCTGCGAATGCTCGTGACGGGCTAGCGATGTACCGAGATAGAGCCAGAACAACACTCTGTGCCGATCCGCGCACCAGTGAGGACTGCGATGGGAGACGCTCGCCATATTGCACGTCAGGGCATCCATCGCTTGTGCATCGTTGTGATGTGGTTTATATGTTTCCAACTTAAGTGGTGTTGCATAGTCAACGGGATATTTATGTCATTCATCGTGTCGTGGTTCTGCGATCATGAGATCCACGGACTGGTGCTCATCGCAGCAGGCACCATGACATCATGGTCGATAGGTTTTGCGCTCGAGCGTTTCACTGGCATAAGCGACGACTGACTCTGCGCCAGATTTGGGCGGTCCAGTAGCCCTATGCGTTTGCGGTTTCAGGGACACAAACGTCGCCTCTTGCTACGCTTGATGCGATCTGCTTCCGCTCGAGGCCGCAGGAACTCATGATGCAAGTACACGGGACATTGTCGACGCAGTCGCGGGGGGCTCGTGAGTATCTCTCGGACATGAGTCAGTTGGCGGCCCCGTGCGCAGTTGTCATGCTGCTGCGGCTGGGAGTTCTGGTCATGCACTTGGCGGCGATCAGCAAGGAGGCGAGCGTCAACAGCTATCTACCTGCACCTGCCACAATATGGGTTGAGGCGGCGCAGCGCGGCGCGACAACTCGTGATGTCTCCAAGGAGGCCATCGTTTCCTACACGTACGCTATTGACGGAGTACTGTACGAGAGCGACAGGTATTCCATTATGTTTGCTCGCCAACGGCCGAACGTACCACGCCCAACACCTCCAAAAGTGCGGGAGATTGTCGGTACGGCATATTACAACCCAGCCTGGCCAGCCAGCGCCGTACTTCAGAAAGACCTTTCGGCGTTCCCACCGTTGTTTTTCGGCGCTGCTGGAGCGTTTGCAGGCGCGGGGCTTCTTTTCCTGGCATCGCTGATTCATCGAATGACGAATGCGGAGAGCGGATCCCACGCGCAGTTAGGACTCAGCGGCGAGCCTTCGAGTCAAGATGTCCGACGGTGGACAACGGCGGCGCGCGCCATGCTGGTGGTTGACATTGGCTGCACGAGCTTGCAGGTCGTAGGAATGTGGCTGCTCCTTGCGATGAGCGGCCTGCGTTGGACAGGGGGGGCGCTTGTAAGCCTGGTCTGCGGCACGGCCATACTCGCGTTCACAGCCTCACTTTCCCTGCACAGGCTGCTGCCCGACGTTCGACGGGGAGTGCAGTGACGTTTGCGGTCAGCTTGCAGGGTTTCGCACAGTACGCACGCCCCGCTCTGTCATCCGCCGGACCGTGTCTACATCAGTCCACGTCTGACCGCAGATCGTTGGCGCAATCCGCCAGCAAGCGCCCAGACACAAGCGAACGCAGCAGCACTATCTCCGCATCAGCAATCTTGGCGTCGAGGCCACAATCTGATGCAATATCAGCCCACGCGCGAGCGGCGCCCGGTCCGCTGTCAATATCAAACAGCGATGCGCCGGGCACCCCAAACGCACACGAGCCGGGCGTAATATAAAGCTCCAATTCACGTAAGATACGAGGCCGCGACGCTTTCATCATATGCAAATACAACATCCATTCAAATACGGCGTAGAACAGTGCGCTGTAGCCGTCATGCTCCCTTGCCCATTTGATAAAGCCAATTAGCTCAAGCATACACGTGTCTCTACCCTTGGCATACTGAAGCAGCCAATACATAGCCTCCGTTCTGCCGTGTCGCTCGTCTGGGGAAATGGTATAGTGTATCAGAAGCGCAGTCGCGGCAGCAGCCACATACTCTATCTCAGAAGGCGTTGACGGACGATAATACATCAAACGTTTGAGATTATCGGTATCGTCGGAACGCAGCGGGATCCGCAGAGGGTGGCTGCACTCAAGAAATGCACTTACTGTTTGGGCAAACGACTTCCCATCATCGCTGCCTGATATTCGCGTGTCAGCGTAGGCAGAAAAGTCTCTCCATGACAGGTGGTTGACAAATTGCTGAGACCAACCAGATTCGAGTATATCAGTATGTTTGTCATTGTGAATCATGTTGTTTATTATATTATTATGGCATTACTCATTTGGAACTATCGCGGGGCCCTCAGGCAATGAGGGCTCAATATACCATCGCGGATTGGCGGAGTCCGCGGGCCATGGCATCCCCGCTGACGTCACCGTGGCCGTCACTTTCCAATCCTCTCCATCGCGCGTGAAATGAAGCACGCCCCAAGGTACCTTGATTTCTGGGTTTCCCTCCGCGTCGGTCTCCACCGGGCGCAGCTTCACATCGAGACTTGGAGAGTACCACATAAGTTGATCGGTGTAAGGCAAACGAGTTCCGTATGCCATGCCCCAAGGGAGAGACAAATGAAGTCGCCGGCCACTATCTGTTTCAGCGACTCTCGACACCGGCGCATAACGCTTCTCATAGTCTAGATTTGCATAAGGAATTAATCCCTCAACCCGGACACAAATCGTAGGGAGAACAGCAACAATTACGTCGACCTGAGATAGTGCGTTAACTTCTACGTCGATCAGATTGCCGCGATATCGGCTATTTGACTCGAAAGTCGTCCGGGTACGAGGCGGCAAAAGATTGTAGTTGTTCCTAAACTGATCGCATTCGGCAGCAACAGAAATGGTGGCCAAGAGAATGTCATCTGACTTCCACTCATACCACATCGACTCACCCTTTCCGATGATCTTGGAAATGGCAGGATTCCTGCTCCTTACCATGAGTGTCGCCTGCGCCCCAGATGGACCAAAAGGACAATCTAGAGCGGGTGAGTCAGTGGCTGCAACCGCAACGCGGAGAGTATCATTGTCGTCATTCTGATTGACAACACATCCGCAGTGCATGGAAAGAAGAAACAGAGCACATGCGTAGGCAACGTTATTTTTTGCATTCATCACCACTGCTCCCGTCTACTTTAGTAATCTCTTGTGCGAGCCTCTGCTAGTTCACTTCGTCTAGTAGAATTGCAGTGTGTCCATGTGTGTCAGTATAAGGATCAGGAAAGAGCGCCGGCTGATCAGATGGAATACCTTGCAAAATGGCAGGCTTATTCCGCAGCACATGTGCGCCTGAATCTGGCATATATTCTTGCATGACAGCCAATCCTCCAAGTATTCGAGGGTCCCATCGCTGGTGATAGTGAAGTGCCTTGCGGACGTTGGTTGGGACGTCCTCAAAACCGAATGGTCCCACGTGCCAAGGCTTGCCGACCGGGTCAAAGAGAAGCAACAAGTCAACAGAGTGCGTGCTATTGCGCTCATTGAACCAGCCACGATCCATTAGCTGAAGTGCAGTCTTCCGCGCGGCGTCTCCACTGTTGCTGTCCGCATCCCGGCCGGGGATCCCGAACGGACTGCCATAGGAGGAGTATTTGTCCCATTCGACCATCAGTCCGCCTGAGATGAGGATCGCGCTGACCTCCGCACGCCACCCCCCCGTCGTGTTCAGGCAGTAGTAGCGTCGCTCCTTTAATGTCCCGTCGGAGGCGGAAGTCCGCGATCGGCTGGCGACGCAGAGTTGGGCCTCCTAGTGGGTATTGAGCATCACGCCGGACTCTAGTCGGGTGGCGGGGGGTGTGCCGTGAGGTGTGGACGAGCGGGTCAGTAGTGGGGGCTGGTTGCCGGGGGGAGAGCCAGGGCGCAGGCGATGCGGGCGGCGAGGGCGGCGTTGGATTCGAGGAGGGCGAGGTTGGCGGCCTGGGACTGGCCGGCGGTGAGGCGGGAGACTTCGCTGAGGAGCCAGGGTGTCACGTTCGGGCCGGTGACGCCGGCGGCGGCTGCGGAGCGCAGCGCATCGGCGATGGTGCGTTCGAGCAGGGCGTGGTCGAGGGCGAAGGCGGCGGGAACGGGATTGCAGAGCAGGAGGGCGCTGGGAAGGCGGAGGTCGTTCCAGTGACGGCGGCAGAGGTGAGCGACCTGAGACTCGGCGTCGATGCGCTGCTGCACGCGGAGGTCGGGCGAGCCCACGGAGTAGAACTGGGGGAACAGATCGGTCTTCCAGCCGAGGACGGGGACGGACAAGGTCTCGAGCACTTCGAGCGTGGCGGGGACATCGAGGATGGCCTTGGGGCCTGAGGCGATCACGCAGACCGGAGAGCGGCTGAGTTCGAGAAGATCGGCAGAGAGGTCGGGGCGGGCAGCCCAGGCGCGATGGACCCCGCCGATGCCGCCGGTGGCGAAGACGCGGATGCCGGCGAGGCGGCAGGCGACGAGGGTGGCGGCGACGGTGGTTCCGCCGGATACGTTGCGGTCCAGAGCGAGGGCGAGATCGCGGGTCGAGATTTTGAGAGGGTGGGGATCGTCAGCGAGGGCGGCGACATCACCTGGGGTCATGCCGACGATGAAGTTTCCGTGCAGGACGCCGACGACTGCAGGGGTTGCGCCTGCGGAGCGCACGGCGTCCTCCATGCGCTGCAGAGCGGCGAGGTTGGCGGGGCGGGGGAGGCCGTGGGTGAGGACGGCGGTTTCGAGGGCGACGAGGGGGCGGCCGGCGCGGAGGGCGGAGCGAACGGAATCACTGCCGAAGGTGATCATGGTCACACGTTGAAGAGATAGTGGCAGACGTCGCCATCCTGCATGACGTAACTCTTGCCTTCGGAGCGCATTTTGCCGGCGGCTTTGATTGCCTGCTCGGAGCCGAACTTCACGAGGTCTTCGACGGAGTATGTTTCGGCGCGAATGAAGCCGCGCTGGATGTCGGAGTGGACTGCGCCGGCGGCTTCGGGCGCGGTGGCGCCTTTGCGGACAGTCCAGGCGCGGATTTCGGTGATGCCGGCGGTGTAGAAGGACTGGTAACCGAGGACGCGGTAGAGGGTGCGGGCGAGTACGGCGAGGACGGGTTCGGTGAGGCCCAAGCCGGCGAGCATCTCGGTGCGTTCCTCGGGCTTGAGTTCGGCGATTTCGGCTTCAAGTTTGGCGCAGACGGGGACGGCCTCGGATCCCTGAGCCTTGACCCACTGGGAGAGTTTGGCGGGCATGGGGCCGGCGCCCTGCAGGTCATCCTCGCCGACGTTGGCGACGTAGAGGACGGGCTTGAGGGTGAGCATGCCCAGGGCTTTGAGGTCGAGGAGTTCGGCGTCGGTCCAGTGCCCGGTGCGGAGGGGTTTTTCGGTTTCGAGGAGGGCGGCAGCCTTGCGGCAGACTTCGACGCGTTTTTTGGCGGCAGCGTCGCCGGTCTTGGCCTTGCGGTCGGCCTTGTCCATGGCGGACTCAATGACCTGGAGATCGGAGAGGATGAGTTCGGTGTCGACGGTCTGGGCGTCGCGGACGGGGTCGAGGGTGGGGCTGCTATGGGTGATTTCGGGGTCTTCGAAGCAGCGAACGACGTGGAGGAGGGCATCGACCTGGCGGACGTGCTTGAGGAACTCGTTGCCCATGCCCTCGCCGGTGGAGGAGCCGGGGGCGATGGCGGGGAGGTCGACGAGGTCGAGGGTGGCGGGGACGTACTTGCGAGTTTCGATGTACTTGCCGATGAGTTGGAGGCGCGGATCGGGGACGGGCGCGGTGCCCTTGGCAGGCTCACGGGTGGTGAAGGGAAAGTTGGCGACCTCGACGTTCATGCCGGTGAGGGCTTTGAAGAGGGCGGACTTTCCGACATTGGGCAAACCGACGATTCCGACTTCCATGGTACGAGAGTCCTTGGGGGTGCAGGCGGGCGGGTAGGGAGGGTTGGGGGGGAGGGGGGGTGGTCAGGGGCGGGCGGGCGGACCCCCATTGTTGGCAGGTGGAGGGGAAAGTGGAGGGGGCGGTCGGGTAAAGGGGGAAACGGAATGTGGGGTATTTCGGCGGTCATTTGCGTGCATGACCCCGGAAATCGGACATAATGTCCAAGAGGGGACGGTTGTCTCCACTCGCACACTCTCGGTTCAGTTTTTCACACACATCGGAAGAAGGAGAGATCATTCATGCGTTTGACTCGTGCACATTTGATGTCGGCGGCGGTTTGCCTTGCTGCGGCTGGCGCAGCGCTGGTTCAGGCGGAGTCGCCGAAGATCCGGCCCAATCTGGCCAACACCATGCAGTCTGCGCCCGAGGGGCAGCTGATCCGCATCGCGATCGTGATGAAGGACCAGGTTTCAGCGGACGAGATCGCGCGTGCGACGGAGGGTCAGACAAGGCAGGCGCGGCGCGAGACGGTGATCAACCTGCTCAAGCCGCATGCGGCGACGACGCAGCGTGAATTGATGGGGTATCTGCAGGGCCAGCAGGCGGAGGGGACTGTGGGCGCGGACATTCGCGGGCTGTGGATTGCGAACGTGATCGCAGCGCAGGCGACGCCGGCGGTGATCGCGGAAATCGCGGCCCGGCCTGACGTGGCGTACGTGCACCAGGACGTGGTCATCGGGAAGGAAGTTTTCCCTGATTTTGATCCGGGTCTGCCGCCTGTGGAAGCGGGATCGGGCGGGACGGCGGCGGTCGAGTGCGGCGTGAACCTGATGGGCGCGCCGCAGGTGTGGAGCACGCTGGGGATCACGGGCAAAGGCGTGGTGGTGGGAGTGATTGACACGGGATTGTGCCCGACGCACCCTGACCTGCGGAACCAGGTGTGGGTGAACCCCGGCGAGATTGCGGGGAACGGGATTGATGATGACGGAAACGGCTACAAGGACGACATCAACGGCTGGAATTTCTGGCTGAACACCAATGACATCCGCGACACCCTGTGGGGCCATGGCACGCACGTGTCGGGCACGGTCGCGGGCGACGGCACGAACGGTCAGCAGACCGGCATGGCTCCGGATGCGCAACTGATGTCGCTGGTGTTCTGGAATGATTTTGCCGGCGAGACGACGATCTGGGAAGGCATGCAGTACGGCGTGGACAACGGCGCGGACGTCGAGACGGCGTCGCTGGGCTGGCCGCACTTCATGGCGCCGGACCGGGTGACGTGGCGTCAGGTGTGCGAGAACACTGCGGCGGCAGGGGTGGTGGTGGTGTATGCGGCGGGCAATGAAGGCAACTTCTACGGCACGGACTCGGTGCGTACACCGGGCGACGTTCCGGGTGTGATCACGGTGGGCGCGACGGACTGCGCGGACAACCTGGCGTGGTTCAGCAGCCAGGGGCCGACGACCTGGCAGGGGATTCTGCCGTACAACGACTGGCCGCTGCCGACGGGGAAGATCAAGCCGGAGATTTCCGCGCCTGGCGACAACACGCTGTCGACGTGGTATGACTGCAACTCGTATGGATACCTGAGCGGGACGTCGATGGCGACGCCGCACGTGGCGGGCGCAATCGCGCTGATGCTGGAAGCGAATCCGAGCCTGACTCATCAGCAGGTGCTTGCGATCCTCAGGGCCACTGCACTGGACCGTGGAGCAGCGGGCGAAGACAACCAGTACGGCGCGGGTCGGGTGCGGGCGTTTGAGGCCGTGCAGGCCGCGCTCAACACGTCCGGGCTGCACCTAGATGCGCCGCTGACGCCATTTGCGGGCCAGGCGAACACGTTCACGATGAGCGGTGTGGCGCCGGGGACGCGGGTGTACCTGGCATACTCGAACACGATCGGCGCAACACCGGTGCCGTCATGCCCCGGGCTGTCGCTGAACCTGGCCGGCGCGCGGCTTGCGGGTTCGTCGGTGGCGAATTCGGACGGCCTGGCGTTTGTCACGGGCAACGTGCCTGCATCGCAGCAGGGCCGGACAACGTATCTGCAGGCGACGGAAGTCGTGAACTGCACGAAGAGCAACGGCGTGAGCGTGACGTGGAAGTGAGCAGTTTGATGAATGCGCTGGGCCATCAGTCTGATGGCTGGGCGTGACGCAGAACAGAAGGGTCGTCCGTCATGATGGCGGGCGACCTTTTCTTTTTTTCCGGATCGACAGCGAAACTCGCCAACGCCCGCGTCGCGCTTGTTTTCCCACAGCGACCGGACAAATCTGGCGCCAGTGAGGGTGATTTTCTTGCGGTGGCCGGGATTACGGATTAGACTCTGCGGCGAGCGGGTTGGTGGGATCAGACCCATAGGTACTGGAGCGGCACATGTTTCGATTCATCGGTCCGATGATGCTTGGATTTGGCCTCTTTACCTCCGCTGTGCAGGCTGGGCCTGGGGATGCGGGAAGCATCGAGCGCGGGCAGGTGCAGTTGGCTGCGCGGCAGGCGCTGCACATTGACCGCTTTGAACTCGGGTCGGCGGAGATCATCCGGATGCCGGGGGAGAAGGCGTATGTCAGCCTGGAGATCGGGTCGACGCTGCTGGAAGCGGAGCTGATGCGGGCGCCGGTACGGGACGGGGTGTACCAGACGCTGGCGCAGCGCGAGGATGGATTGCTGCACACGATCACGGCGCCGGCGGAGGCGACTTACCAGGGAGCGGTGGCGTCGGACGGATCGCGAACGGTGGCGGTGAGCCTGCTGCCGGCGGGAGTCATGGGTGCGGTGGTGGGCGCGGACGGGTCGATGGTGATGCTGCATCCGTTGGCGTTACTGATCCCCGGAGCGCCGGCAGATCAGTTCATCGCGTACCGGCCGGAGGATCGGGTGATCCCGGGCGGAGGAGGGTTGAACTGCGGAACGCCGGAGGGGATGATCGAGTTGGGGCGAGGGGATGAGGGAGAGATGCCTGCGGAGGGGTCGTGCACCAAGTTGGCGCAGATCGGGTATGACGCGGACTACGAGTTTTTCGTGGCACAGGGCAACAGCACGGACAACGTCATCAACACGATTGAGGCGTCGACCAACGTGATGAACGCGGTGTTCGCGCGGGACGTGCGCATCGTGCACACGATCACGGCGATCGTGGTGCGGACGGACGACAACGATCCGTACTCTTCATCTTCATCGGGGACGCGGCTGACGCAACTGGGGCAGGAGTGGACGACGAACCTGGCGGCGATTCCGCGCGACACAGCGCACCTGATCTCGGGGTACCTGTGGTTTGACGGATCAATCATCGGGCTGGCGTGGGTTGGGGTGGTGTGCGACTTCTATTACGGGTATGCGTTGTCGAACATGGCGTGGGCGGATGTGATGACGCATGAGATGGGGCACAACTGGGCGGCGCCGCACTGCCTGGACACGGACGTATGCAACTCGATGTGCGGGGGGTGCCTGAACTTCGGCGAGAATACGACCGATGTGATCTTGGCGCATCGTGATTCGCGGTGGTGCCTGGAGGACATCGATTACCAGGTTCCGACTCCGCCACGAGCGCGACTGGACACGGGCGCGACGCTGAACACCGACGCGATCAAGGTGGACGTGCTGGCGAATGATTTCGACGGGAACTGCCAGGCGATCACGCTGAGCGGATTTGACGGCACAACGCCAAACGGCGGGATTGTGACCCGATCGATCGGGACGGGGCCGAATGGGCGGGATGAGCTGATCTATACGCCCAACGGGATTTTCGCGGGAACGGACACGGTGAATTACACGGTGATGGATTCAGCAGGGCTGACGGGGCCGGGCGTGCTGCGGGTGAATGTGCTGGCGCTGCGGGATGCGGAGCAGCCGCCGTATACAGGGCCTGGGGCGCGGGTGTCGTATTACGAACTTGAAGCGCCGACTGCGCTGCCGGACTTCAATGCGCTGACGCCGTATGCGACGGTGGAAGTTCCAGAGGTGGATTTCGCGTCGAGCATCGACGAGTTTGCGACGAGTGGGCGGGTGGACAACGTGGGGGCGAGATTCTTCGGGTATGTGAACGTGCCGACCGACGGGCTGTACTGGTTGTCAACAGAATCGGACGACGGCTCGCGGCTGTTCATTCACGACGAGATGATCGTGAACAACGACGGCCTGCACGGGATGGTGGAGCGGCGCGGGGCGGTGGGGCTCAAGGCGGGTCTGCACCCGATCCGTGTGGAGTTCTTTGAGTCCGGGGGCGGGGCGGGGCTGATCGTGCGGTATGAAGGACCGGGAATCAGCAAGCAGGCGATTCCGGCGTCTGCGTGGGCGCATCGCCTCATCCCGAACCTGCGTCTGGATCCGCTGCGGCAAGGCCAGCAGGCGTCGATGGTGTGTCAGGATGCGCCGCCCGGCCAGACGGTGCATTTCCTGTACAGCCTGCGCGGGTCGGCGCCGACGTACATTCCGCAGTTGAACGTGACGGTGGAACTGGAGAATCCGAAGCTTGCGGGAAGCGATGAGGCGAACGCGTTCGGTGTCGCGTCGATCCGGGTCACGCCGCCGCCGGGCTCGCGGAACACGGTGATCTGGATCCAGGCGGCGATGCGGAATGAGACGTCCAACATGGTGCTGACGCAGATCAACTGACGATTGAGGAAGGCGTCAGGAGGAAAGAGCGGAGTCAATCCATCCGCCGCAGAGCACTGCGTCGGGCTCATGGGCGTCATAACAGACGGCTGCCTGACCCGGGGCGACGGCGTACTGGGGCGCATCAAAGCGGACCTCGATGGTGTCCGCAGTGAGGGCGCGCACAGCGCCGGGGACGGGATCGGCGTTGTAACGAATCTTGACGACGCAGGCGCGCCAGTCATCGGAGTGGGCTGCGGGAGCGTCATCAAGCCAGTTCACTTCGCGGGCGCGGCAGCCGACGGACATGAGGCGTTCGCGCGGGCCGACGGTGATGGTGTTGGCCTGAGCATCCCGGCTGACGACGTAGATGGGATACCCGAGCGCAACGCCGACGCCGCGGCGCTGGCCGATGGTGAAGTGCTGGTGGCCGGGGTGGCTGCCGACCTGGCGGCCCTCAAGGTCGAGCACCTGGCCGGGGTGAACCTGATCGGGCGATTTGCGCGCCACGAGCCCTGCGTAGTCGTTGTCGGGCACGAAGCAGATTTCCTGAGAATCTGGTTTGTCAAAGACGCGCAGACCCATCTCGCGGGCCAGTTCGCGCACGCGGGACTTGTGATAGGCGCCGATGGGAAGCATCATCTCGGCGAGGCGATGACGGGGCGCGCCGAAGAGGACGTACGACTGGTCCTTGGAATGGTCGAGCCCGCGGAGGAGTCGAGGCACTCCGCTGCGCTGTTCGATGCGGGCGTAATGGCCGGAGGCGATCCAGTCGGCGCCGATCTGGCGGGCGTAGTCGTGGAGTTTTCCGAACTTGAGCCAGTCGTTGCAGCGGACGCAGGGATTGGGGGTACGGCCCGCGTTGTACTCGCTGACGAAATAGTCGATGATGCGGCCGAAGTCCTGCTTGAAGTTGCAGACATAGAAAGGGATGCCGAGCTGGGCTGCGACGAGGCGGGCATCGGCGGCGTCGTTGATGGAGCAGCAGCCCTGGTGTCCGATACGGATGCGGGCGTCGGTGGGGCAGGGCGAGGGGTCGGCGAGGCCGGCGTCGATGTCTTCGCCGGGGGAACCGAGGCGCATGAAGCAGCCGACGACTTCGTAGCCGGCGCGGACGAGAAGGGCCGCGGCGACAGAGGAGTCGACGCCGCCGGACATCGCCACGAGCACTTTTCCCTTGGAATCGGGCATGCTGGGCGAAGGATAGGAGCGGCTGATCGGGGCACCGGCAGACGCTACACTGCCGCGCTGTCATGTTGTATTACGCGGGAATCGACGAGGCGGGATATGGTCCGCTGCTGGGGCCGTTGACGGTCGGGTGCGCGCTGTTTGCGGTCCGGGACTGGGAGGAGGGCAAGGGGCAGCCGGACCTGTGGCGCGCGCTGGCACGGGCGGTGGCGCCGGACCTGACGTCAGCACGGCAAGCGCGGGGGGGGCGGAGGATTGTCATCGCAGACTCCAAGACGCTGAAGATTTCGGCGGGGGGGCGTAAGCATCCGCTGACGCACCTGGAGCAGGGTGTGCTGGCGTTTCTGCATACGGGGGGATGCGGGCGGGAGGGATGGGGTGAGGATCTGAGCCTGCTGGAGACGCTGTGTCCGGGAGTCGGCGGGAGGCTGGCGGGATTGCCGTGGTATGGAGCGGGCGGGCCGGGGCGCGCGCTGCCGGCGGCGCGGAGCGCCGATGAACTCATGATTGCGGCAAACGTGCTGCGGAAGGCATGCGAAGGGGCGGGTGTGACGCTGGCGGGGCTGCATCTGGAGTTGCTGCTGGAGAATGAGTTCAATGAGTGGGCAGGGCGGCTGGGAAACAAGTCCGCGGTGTCGTTCCTGCTCGTGGCGAAGCATTTGAGGCGGATCTGGGAGGATCTGGGCGAAGCGCACCCGCGCGTCATTGTGGACCGGCAGGGCGGGCGGATGTTCTACCGGCAGGAACTGCAGGTTGTATTCGGCGAGGAGTGCGCGATCCGCATCTGCGCGGAGACACCGACGCTGAGCCGGTATGAGGTCAGCGAGGCGGAGGGGAGGAGGCGGATGACGATCACGTTCACGGAGAGCGCGGAGCAGGCGCATCTGCCGGTCGCCCTGGCATCGATGACGGCGAAGTACGCGAGGGAACTGCTCATGGCGCGGCTGAACGCGTATTTTCAGACGCTGATGCCGGAGTTGAAGCCGACGGCGGGATATGTGGAGGATGGACGGCGATTCCTGGCGGACATCGAGCCGGCGCTGGCCCGGAGCGGAGCAGCGAGCAGAGAAGCGCTGGCGAGGACGTGTTGAGCGGGGGCGGGGCCGGCGGAAAGGGCGTCAATCTTCGTCGAAGCCGCTGCGAACCAGTTCGACGAGGCGAGCGATGGCCGCTTCGGCATCGGGGCCGTTGGCCTCGATTTCAAGCTTGGTTCCTCGAGTGGCGGCGAGCATCATCATCTGCATAATGGATTTGCCGTCCACGCGCTGGTTGTTGCCCTTGACCCAGATCTCGGACTGGAATCCGGAGGCGGTCTCGACGAACGACATCGCCGGCCGGGCGTGGAGGCCCAAGCGGTTGTTGATCTCGACGATGGCGGTGACGGTGGAGGTCATGACGGGCGGGAACAGGACGCGTGACGAGCGGGGGATATCAGCGCGGGGGCGCGAGGCCTGAGGGTGGATTGGGGCGACGACTGCGGCGCGGCGGCCGGACAGCGGAGCGGGCGCGGGGGCGCGGTGGGTGGGCTTACTTGACGAGTTGATCGCTGTCGGCCTCGCGCAGGAGCGTGAGGATGTCATCGACAGTGGCCGCCTGCTTGAGGAACCTGCGGAAGGTGTCCTGGGAGAGGTTGCCGAAGATGATCTCCATGGCGCGCAGGTGCTGCTCGGGCTGGTCGGCCGGCGAGAGGAGCATGAAGACCGAGTAGACCGGCTGACGGTCGAGGGCGTTGAAGTCGATGCCCTTGGCAGAGACGCCGATGGTGGCGCACATTTTCCGGATGGAGGAGTGCTTGACGTGGGGGACGGCCACGCCCTTGCCGAAGCCGGTAGAGCCTTTCTTTTCGCGGTCGAGGATGGAAGTGATGATCTTGGCTTCGTGGGCGGGCTCGATGATTCCGGCGCGAACGAGGGCCGCGACCATTTCGCGGATGACATCGTCGCGATTGACGCCTTCGAGGGCGGGGATGAGGGCGGACTCGACAATCAATTCCTGCAATTTCATTTCTTTTTGTTCTCCCAGGCGCCATCCGCGGATTCGGTGGTGTGTTTGCGGTTGCGCGTGCGATCCTTGTATTCGGTGATCTGGCGGGTCAACTTGTCGACGAGCGCGTCGACACAGGCGTAAAAGTCAGCGCCCTTGGACCTTGCGACAAATGGGTCATGGTGTCCGACGTGGACAATGCCCTCGACGTCGAAGTCCTTGGCTTCGCCGCCCACGATGACGTCGACCTTGGAAATCTGGTCGTAGAACTTGTGGAGTTTTTCAAGTTTCCGGCCCGCGTATTCCTCCATGGGAGGCGTGAGGTGGATGTGCTTGCCGCTGACGTGCACCTGCATGATGTGGTCATTCCTGTTCGGAAGGTGTTCGTAGGCATGGCGCGCGACGTGCGTTTTTCGGCGCGATGCGAAACGTGATCGTACGGGGCTTGCGGATGCGCTTCCAGAGGAGGGGATCGACGAGTAGACGCCGTTCAGGAAACACTTATGGAGCGCCAGCCGGCGAGGATGACGGCGGAAGGGGCGTCGGGAAGGACGACGATGCGCTGTGGTCGGTGCGTAGCGGGGAGGAGGAGGCGGACGCTACCGGAGATGGCTTTCTTGTCATCCTGCATGGCCCGGCAGAGCGCTTCAGCAGATGGAGCCTCTGACGACATGGGGACGCGCACGGGCAGGCCAATGGCAGCGAGGATGCGGCGCAGGCGGTCCGTGAGTGCGGGGTCGGTGACGCCATGGGCAGCGCCTGCGGCGGCAGCGGCGATCAGCCCGAGGCCGACCGCTTCGCCGTGAAGCAGGTCGAGTTCGGGGTGGGCTTCGAGGGCGTGGGCGAACGTATGGCCTAGGTTGAGTTTCATGCGTCCGCCGCTGTCATCGCCCGTCCCGGTTTCCGACTCATCGCGCCGGACGACATCGACCTTGATGCGGACGTTGCGGAGGATGAGTTGCTCGAGGGCCGGTCCGGTGAGTCGGGGCAGCGAGGAAGGGTCGTGCTCCAGCAGGGTGAGGAGTTCATCGTCGGCGATGAGGGCGTGCTTGAGGCATTCGGCCAAGCCGGAACGGAAGTGACGGGGCGGGAGCGTCGCGAGGGTGTCGGGGTCTGAGAGGACGAGGGCCGGTTGAAGGAACGACCCGATGAGGTTTTTTCGCAGTGAACCGTCGGGGAGGGCGAGGTTCACGCCGGTCTTACCGCCGATGGACGCATCAACCATGGCCAGGAGGGTGGTGGGAACCTGGATGACGCTGATGCCGCGCATCCAGATGGAGGCTGCAAAGCCAGCGAGGTCGCCGGTGATGCCGCCGCCGACGGCGACCACGGCGCTGCGACGATCCAGGCGGGCGGCGTGGAGGGCTTGGAGGACTGCGTCGAGGGACGCGAGGCTCTTTTCTCTTTCGGAAACACGCAGGGGGAAGGCGGTGGCGGTGACACCTGCTGCAGTCAGGCTATCAAGGACGCGGCGACCGTGGGTGGATGCGATCGCAGCATCCATGACAACGAGGGCGCGCTTTGAGAACGAGGCGGGAAGCGCGTCGAGGATGTGGGGCGCGGCGTCGCCAAGCGCGCCGCACGCGACAAGGAAGCGCGAGCGACGGGCGGCGGCCGGGAGATCGAGCGTGATGGCCGAGGGCTGGGTCATGGCCGACGGGATGGGTCAGGCGGAGCGCAGTTTACGGACGGTGTCACAGACAGTGAGGGCGATCCGGTCGACGACGCTCTGCTGCTTGGCGTCCTTGAGGGTTCCGTCGGAGTTGAACGCTTCGTGGGCTTTGGAGAGCGCGAACTGCTCAGGCAGGAGGAGGACATTGATGTTGCCCAGGATTGCGCGGAGATGGACCAGACCGCGCAGGCCGCCAAGGGCGCCGGGAGAGGCCGCGAGCAATCCGGCCACCTTGCCATTGAAGGCGACGAGGGGAACTTCGGCGGGCGCTGGGCGGGATGCCCAGTCGAGCGCGTTCTTGAGGGCTGCACTGAGCGAAGAGTTGTACTCGGGCGAGGAGATGAGCAGGCCGTCGTGGGCGATCATGAGATCCTTGAATTTGCGGGCGGCATCCGGCGTGCCCTTCTTTTCCAAGTCCTCATCAAAGAGCGGCATGGGGAAGTCGCGCAAGGAAATGAGCGTGACCTCGGCGCCGGCGCGGCGGGCAGCAGAAGCAGCGAGCGCGACGAGGCGCTGATTGAAGGAGTCGGCCCGAAGCGAGCCGGAGAATGCGAGGATTTTGGGGGTGTGTGCCATGAGTGGGGGTCAGTCCTGCAAAGGGATCAGTGCGCGGGCGCGGCAGCGGAGGGAGCCAACGCCAGATGAGCGGAGGCGTCAGTCGTAGTTGGATGCGTGCGGAGCGCCAAGCGATCCGCGGGCCGGACGGCGGCGCCGTACAGGCAATTCTGGAGCGTCATGACGCCGTAGGCGGTTCCGTATGCTTTGCCGAAACCGTAAAGGGGGAAATCCAGCCAGGAGCCATCCGCCCGGTTCTGCACGTCGGCCATGTTGCCTGCGAGCCAGGCGCGATATCGCGCTGAGTCGGCGTCAGGGGTGAGGGTGTTGATGACGCGTGAGGCGTAGTAGTGGCCGTGGAGGTAGTAGTAGCCTGCGGTGTAATACCAGGCTTCGTGGGGGTAGGGGCGGCCCTGCCCGATCTGGATGAAAAGATGGTGGTTGATGAGGTTTTCGAGCCCAAGCTTCAGATCAGGCTGGCCCATCTGCTGCTGATGCAGGTAGAGGGCGAGATTGCAGGACTGGCTGCGACCCAGCGAACCCTTGACCAGATTGAACCCGGCCTGGGGGGCCATTTCCGCGTAGATGCCGTAGACGTAGGCGCCGCTGGGAAGGCGAAGCCGATTGAGGCAGGCGAGGCCGTCAGCGATGACGGATTCGGGGACGGAGAGGCCGACGCGCCGGGCATCTTCGAGGACGAGAAGAGCGTCGGCGGTGTTGAAAGAGGTCGATTCCTCGCCGGAGGGGTGGTCGACGATGAAGTTGAAGTCGTAGTACCCCCAGCCGCCGTTGGCGGTCTGGCGCTGGCAGAGGCGCGCGATCGCATCCTGCGCTGCAGGACGGAGCCGAGTTTCGAGGTCGGCGAAGCGGTCATCGGCGAGGAGTGCGGCGAAAAGCTGGATTGCGTACGTATGTGTCCAGACGTCGTAGAAGGTATCGCCCGAGGCGCGGCCAGCAGGAGTGTCGGTCAAGAGGAAATCGACGCCCCGACGAAGGGCGGTCATGGCGCGAGGGTCGCTGCGACTGGCGTCGATCAGGGCTTCGCAGCAGAGGGCGGAGGTGGCCTGGTGAAAGGCGCGAAAGGAGGAGTAATTTGCGAGATAGATTTCGTACGGGCGGGCGGAGTCAAAGGTGCCCCATGAGCCATCGGAGTTCTGCGTGTCGAGGAGGTACTCAACGCCACGAGCAAGGGACTGCTCGGGCGTGGGCGTCGCGCTGCGGCAGCCGGAGAGCGCGGCGGAGAGCACGAGGAGGACCAACAACGCGGCGGGCGTGCGGGCGAGAGCGTGGCGAACCCCGGGGATGACTGTCACGGCTTGACCACGGCTTCCCCCTCCGCCAGGCCTTCGAGGATGATGGTCATGCCACCGCTGGAGGGGCCGACGCGGATGCGGCGTTGGGAGGAGTCTGCGCCGGTCTTGACGGTGACGAAGGCACCGTCGTCATCGCGACCGATGCATTCGGAGGGAACCGCGAGGGCGGCGGGGATGGTCTTGAGTGCGGATACGCTGCAGGAAAGACCGGGCCTGACGACCGCGTTGGGGGCAGTCAGCAGTGCGCGGACTTCGAGCGAACCTGAAGAAGATTTGGGGTCGCCGGCGGGCGCACCGGCGACGGTACTCATCTCGCTGACTTTGGCGGTGAGCGAAAGTTCCGGGAAGGAGGCGAATGAGATGTCAAGATCGCTTCCGAGTGCGATGATCCTGCTGTCGGCCACATCGGCGGTGAAGGTGACCGCGAGGTGGTTGGGGTTGTGGATCTCGCACACCGGCTGTCCGGGACTGACGCGATCGCCGGCAGCGAGGTTGATGCGTGTGGCCAGGCCCGCAAAGGGAGCGGTGAGGGTCAGGGCGTCGTGGTCGCGGCGGAGCTTGGCCATGTATTCCTCGGCGGCGCGGAGGCCGCGGCGGGCGCCTTGAGTCTGCTGTTCCTGCTGCTCGAGACTGATCTTCTGCTGCTGCAGGGCGTGATCATGAGACTGCTGGGCGTAGCGGGCGGAATCGCGGGTGTCGCGGTCCTGGCGGGGGAGCGAGTAATCGCGCGCGATGAGGTTGTTGTGCTGAGTCATCTCGAACCACTGCTCGGAAATCTTGAGGCCGCGGCGGGCGCGATCGAGGACGATGTCCTTGGTTTCAGTGGCGAGGGAGGTGTTGCGGTACATTTCTTCGAGCTGCGCGAGTTCCTGGCGCTGATCCTCGAGGCCGAAGCGGCTCTGCTGGATGCTGAGTTCGTTGGAGAGCTGAGCGTCGGGCCAGCGGTACTTGTCCCAGAGCATGAGGTCGGCCAGGGAATCCTTGAGGGACTTTTCGGCCTGCTCGAGGGCGACGGCCTGGCGCTGCTGGGCCATGGTGAGTTCCTGCTCCGCCCAGTCGAGGCGCTGGCGGGCGTCGGCAAGATTTTCCTCCGCGCTGCGCATGGTGTTTTCCCAGTCGGTGGGAGTGACGCGAACGAGGACCTGACCTGCGGAGACACTTCCGGTGAAGGGGGCGACTTCGGCGACTTCAAGTCGGCCGGAGTAGGCCTCGAATTCAAAGGCGGGCCTGGCGATGTGGAGGGATTCGATGCGCCCATCGCGCTGCATGCGCAGGGAGAAATCGGCGCGGGTCACGATGACGGGAGCGGCGGGTTCTGCTGCCTTGTCCTGCTGGGCCCATGCGGGGCTTGGGCGCACGGCAGTTGGGAGAAGGGCCTGACCGGCGGCCAACGGAACCCACAAGGCCAGCACAGACCGCAGGTTTCGTGGGCGGGAATCGCTCGGAGTGGGGGCAGTCCGCATCGTGGTGCCTTTCGCGCTCGGGAGACAGGCGGGCAGGCCGGTACGCCGTGTGCGTGCCGGAATCCGCACCGTCACGGTAGCCTGCGAGATGCGGTTCGACCAAGCGGCGCGGGGCTTGAATGTGCTCGGGGCGCAGCGGAGGGAGGCGGCGGCTATTTCTTTTCTTCGGCGACGATTCCCTGCACCTGTGCTGCTGCTGCGATCTCGTCGGGGGTGGTGACGCCGTTGAGAATCTTGAGTTTGCCGTCGCCCAGGAGAGAGCGCATACCGGAGGCGGTCGCCGCGGCGCGGATGCGCGAGATGGCGGAGCGCTGGAAGGCGAGTTGGCGGATTTCGCCGTTCATGAGCATCATCTCGAAGATGGCCTTCCGGCCGCGATAGCCGGAGCCGCCGCAGTTGTTGCAGCCGACGGCCTTGTAGATGGTCTTGGATGCACGGTCTTCGCGGGTGATGCCGCAGAGGGCGAGGAACTTGGGGTCCGGCTCGGGGTCGGGGGCCTTGCACTTGGGGCAGAGGACGCGGATGAGGCGCTGGGCCATGACCGCCTGAATCGCGCTGGCGACGAGGAAGGGCTTGACGCCCATGTCGATGAGGCGGGTGAGGGCGCTGGGGGCGTCGTTGGTGTGGAGGGTGCTGAAGACAAGGTGGCCGGTGAGCGCGGCCTGGATGGCGACTTCGGCGACTTCGCGGTCACGAATTTCACCGACGAGCACGATATTGGGGGCCTGACGAAGCATGGAGCGCAGGATGCCTGCGAACGTGAGGCCGATGCCTTCGCGGACCTGGCACTGGTTGATGCCCTGGAAGTTGTATTCGACGGGGTCTTCGGCGGTGATGATCTTCTTGTCGGGGCGGTTGAGCACCGAGAGCGCGGAGTAGAGGGTCGTGGTTTTGCCTGAACCGGTGGGCCCGGTGACGAGGAAGATGCCGTTGGGCCTGCGGATGATGCGGTTGAAGATGGCGAGGTTGTCAGCCTCGAAGCCGAGGTTTTCCAGGCCGATGCGGACGGAGTCGGGGCGCAGAATACGCAGGACGATGGATTCGCCGTGGTAGGCGGGGCAGGAGGAGACGCGGAAGTCGACCTGGGCCTCATCGACCTGCAGCTTGATGCGGCCGTCCTGCGGGATGCGTTTTTCGGCGATGTTGATGCCGGCCATGAGTTTGACGCGCGTGAGGACGGCGTTCTGCATGCGCTTCGGAAGGTCATCGCGGATGTGGCAGACACCGTCAATGCGGTAGCGCAGACGGACGCGGTCGTGCATCGGCTCGATATGAATATCGGAAGCGCGGCTGCGGACGGCTTCCTGAATGATGCGGTTGCAGAGACGGATGACGGGGGCATCCTCGCCGGCGGCGACGTCGATGGAGGCGTCCACCGACTTGTCCATGGTGACGTCGATGGACTGGGTGACCAGGGACTGGGTGGAGTCGAACATGCGCCCGGCTACTTTGTTGCCCAGGCGGTTGTCGATGTACTCCTTGATCTGCCCGCGCGAGGCGATCTTCATGTCGATCTCGGCGCGCAGCCGGAAGCGGAGCATGTCCATCAACTGCAGGTCCATGGGATCATGGACGAGGAGTTTGAGCCTGCCGTTGTCCTTGGACAGAGGGAGGATGAAGTGCTTCTTGATGAGGTCTTCGGGGATGAGGTCGAACTTGACCTGCTCGGAGGCGCCGGGCTTGTCGAGATCGATGAATTCGAGTTCAAACTGCTTGGCCAGCGCGGCGGCGACGTCCTTCTCCTTGAGAAGGTTCATCTCAACCATGGCCTCGCCGATCTTCTTGCGCGCCCCCTGGGCGACCTTGAGGGCCTGATCGACCTGGTCGGCCTTGAGCTTGCCGTCCTGGACCAGGATCTCGCCGAGTTTGAACTTCTTGCGTGCCATCGTGCTCCGATTGCGGACGCGCTGCGTCGCCGGGTTCGTGGGAAGCGGAAAGTGTACGCGGGTGCGGGCCGTCAGCGATCATCACCGTCGGCCCTGCTGTGGGATTATTGGGGGGCTGGGCAGGCAACGCCAGAGGGTCAGGCGCTGCGGAGGGGCGCGTCGGCGGGCTCCTGCCCCCAGCGTTTGCCGAGGGTGTGTTCCACGCCCAGCAGATCGAGCCAGCGTGCGGCCATGAAGTCGACGAGGTCGTCGACGGACTGAGGCAGGAAGTAGTACCCCGGATTGGCGGGGGCGACGATGGCTCCCGCGAGGGTCACTTTCTCCATCGCCTGGATATCGATGATGGTGAGGGGGGTTTCGCGGTGGCAGAGGATGAGTTTGCGGCGTTCCTTGAGCGTGACGGCGGCGGCACGATAGAGGAGATTGGACCCCAATCCTGCCGCGATGGTGTTGAGCGCGTTGGCGGAGCAGGGGATGACGATCATGCCGTCATGGACGAAGGAGCCGGAGGCGATGGTCGCGCCCATGTCGTTGATGTTGTGGACGACGATGCGTTCGGCTCCGCCGGCTTCTCCCGCATCACCTGCCAGCATGGTGCGGTCGATGCCCGCCATTCCCAGTTCATCATGCAGAAGTCGCACGCCGTAGGGAGTGACCACGAGATGGACCTCGACGCCGGCGGCGAGCAATCCCTGTATGACGCGCTGGGCGTAGGCAGCGCCGGATGCGCCGGTGATTCCCACGACGATTCGACGCGGGGGCTCTGATTGCAGAGACTGATCGTGGGGTCGACGAGTTGGGGTCACGGTGAATTTCCGCGTCGTGGGGGA
This sequence comes from Phycisphaerales bacterium, assembly GCA_044229655.1. Taxonomy (GTDB): domain Bacteria; phylum Planctomycetota; class Phycisphaerae; order Phycisphaerales; family UBA5793; genus JBGASM01. The sequence goes on from JBGASM010000004.1 coordinate 195,752, forward strand.
GGGTGAGGCCAGAGCGGAGGATGATAGAGGCGGGCGGGATGGGATCAGGCGGATTCCCAGCGCGAGGGCGGGTCGTAGATCACCTTCCAGGTCCGATCATCGCGATGGAAGCCGAAGGTGGCCACGCGTTTTTCGCGCATGAGCTGATCGACGGGGTTGAAGTGGCGGGCCTTGGGCGACATTCCGACGTTGACGTAGTAATTGCCGCCGCCGAGGTCGAGGCGGTCAAAGGTGACGCGGAAGACCTGCCGGCCGGGCCGAAGCGTGAGTCGGGTCTCACCGCCGGGGCGCCCATCGGGTTCCATGCGCTCGAGGTTGGTGGAGGTGAGAATGTGGATGTTCTGTTCGGAGAAGATCTGGATGCCCACGGCGATGCCTTCTTTCTCGACCAGACTCTCGACGGTGAACTCGAGGGTCAGGCCTTCGCCGGTGTGGAACTCGCTGCGTTCCGCGCCGTCACAGTCGAGGACGCGCGCGCTGACCAGACGGACGAGTTCCAGATGGAGGATGGGCGGGCAGAGGCCTTCGGGATCGGCGAGCAGGCGGGCGATTCCCTCGGGCCCGAGGGCTGCGCGGGCCTGTTCGGCGGCGACATGCACAGGCTGCTGCGGGGCAGGAAGAGAGGCAGCGGGCTGGGACCCCTTCGTCGGAGCGGGAGGGAGCGGGCTGGGCGGCGCGGGAAGGCTGGTTTTCACCTTGGGTTCGGACAGTGATTTGGCGCCGAACTCATCGAGCAGCTCGCGCTCATAGCGGCGCGTGACGCGCCGGCAGGGACCATCATCGATCAGACGACCGTGGCGGATGTAGAGGGCGCGCTGGCAGAGGCGCTCGATCACGTACATGCTGTGGGACACCACAAGGGCGGTCGCGCCGCCGGCGCACAACTCGACGATGCGATTGATGCAGCGCTGCTGGAAGGCGAGATCGCCGGTGGCGAGGGCCTCATCAACGATGAGAATGTCAGGTTTGCGGCAAAACGTGACGGCGAAGGTGAGTCGGCCGCGCATGCCGCTGGAGTAGGTCTTGAACGGCTGATCGAGCACGGATTCGAGGCCGGAGAACTCGATGATCCAGTCGAGTGACTCCTCGATCTGGGCCTTGGTGTACCCGAGGCAGTAACCGCCCATGAGGATGTTCTGGCGACCAGTGTACTCATCCTGGAATCCTGTGCCCAGTTGCAGGATGGCGCGCAGCGAGCCGGCGATGCTGAAGCGGCCCTGGGTTGCGTCCAGGGTTCCGGCGAGGATGCGCAGCAAGGTGCTCTTGCCCGCGCCGTTGGCTCCGACCACGCCGACGATCTCGCCGCGTGCGACGGAGAATGACACGTCGCGGAGGGCCCAGACTTCCTTGTGCCGGGCGCGCTTGGTGAGGACCTCGGTCAGGACATCCATGGGGCGGGAGTAGACCTTGTAGCGTTTCGACAGGCGCTCGACGAGAATTGCGGGCGTGGCGGCGGCGGCAAGGGAATCCGGGGCAGCAGGGGCGGGGGATGGGTGGACTGCGGGGATGTTGTCGTGCAGCGCGCTCATGAGTCACCGTTCCGGGCCGGCGTCGCGGCCAACGCACCCGGCCGGGGCGTGAGTCGGCGAACCATGATTTCGGGCAGCGACAGTTCTCTTTCACGAGGAGCCGCAGATTCGATTCGGGGTGTCACGATGCGGCGCGGCTGGCGGGTGGAAGAGCGTCCCAGCATTTCCGCATAGACCTGCTGCGTCAGATCGATCATGCGGTCGACGCTGAAGGACTCATCGACAAACCGCATTGCGGCCGCGCCCATGCGTTCGCGGAGGGGTTCATCAAGGATGAGGCGGCGCAACGCGCGTGCAAGGCCGACGGCATCTCCCACCTTGCAGAGAAAGCCGGTGCGGCCAGTAAGCACGGCGTCAACGGTGCCGCCGCCTGCGGTGGCCACGACGGGAACGCCCATGTGCTGGGCTTCGAGCGCGACGTTGGGGCAGCCTTCGAGTGTGCTCGTGAGCAGGAGGCATTCGGCCGCCATGAGCACCTGGGTGACCTCTTCGACACGTCCGAGCAGGCGGATGCGCTCGTCGAGCCGGTGCCGCTTGATCGCCGCGCGGACATGATCTTCGAGTGGCCCCTGTCCGGCCACCAGGACCAACAGGTCGGGCAGGTCGCAAGAGAGCAGGGAGACCACCTTGAGCATGAGGTCGGGCTGCTTCTCCTCGGACAGCCGGTTGATCACCGCGACAACCGGGCGATTCGCATCGATGCCGAGGGCGGACCGGGCCGCCATCCGCTGGGCGTGCGTGGGCCTGGAGAAGTGATCCGCAAAGAGTCCATTGAGCACGACGTGATGCCGGGACTCATCCATGCTGAGCCAGTTTGCGTATGAGCGGGCGCCGGCATGGGAATTGGCGAGCCAGTGCACGCGCGGGCTGCGGGCCAAGGCGGCGTACCACGTGCGCATGTAGGGGGCATGGAGGCGGGGGAAATTTGTCGGGTTCATGTTCCGCGTGGACAGGAGGACCTGAGCGTCGGAGGCGGCCAGCGCGGCGCAGCCCCCGATCAGGTTCGGATGATCGAGCCAGGCATGAACGATGTCAGGCTGAACGCGGGCCAGTTCGAAGGCGAGGCTGGTCGCGTGGGTGCGAATCTGGCCGGGGAGCGCGGCCAGCAGGTCCCAGCGGATGCGGGCGGATTCGGCGCGCGTGAGGAGGCCGGCGCTGTCTGCGGTGCGGACGGGGATGCCGGCATGAGACAGGAGTCGCGTGTAGTGGCCCGAATCTCCTTCAGGCGGGTAGGCGGTGACCGCGCAGACTTCGTGACCCCGTTGTTGGAGTCCGATGGCGAGATTGCAGAACTGGCGCTCTGCGCCGCCGGGGGAAAGAGAGCCGATGTACATGGCCACGCGCAAAGCGGGACGCGGGTTCGTGCGGTCCGCAGGGGGGCCCTGCGTGGGGCAGGCGAGCGGAGCGGAGCTTTCGCCGCCGAGAAAGTCAGTCCAGCGTTGGAGGCCGGTCAGTTCCGCGGTGCGCGTGGGAGACTCTTTCGACGCGGCGCCGGCCAGATGCTTGAGACCTTCGCGGGCCGCGGACTCGTCGAGCGGCAAGGCGGGAAGGAAGCGTCGGAGGATGGGGCGCAGGCGGCGCTCATAGAGATGATCACCCAGCGCTGCGCGGGCGGATGAGATCGACCATGAGTCGGCCTGCAAGGTCCAGATGCGTGCGGCATCATCGCGGCGCAGCGACCAGAGCAGGGGGAAGGGCGGCGAAGTGACGCCGGGGATCATGAACGCGATGGCTGCGTGGCCGACGCTCTCAAGGTCTGCGCGGGCGACGATGGGCCAGGAGCCTTCGAGCCACAACGCCCAGAGAGGCGAGGGCTGAGTCGAGGGCGCTTCGCGCTTGACCTTGGGCAAAAGGTATTGAATGGTGGCTGCGAGAGTGACGGACCAGGGGCCCGGCGACAACGGCGCGTGCGAGATGAGGAGGCCGCCAGTGCGGATGAGATCGGCGCACGCAGACTCAAGGATGGGCAGGGCCCAGCCTGCGCCGGGCGGCGCGGAAGGGTCGCGTGGTGAGTCGCCCAAGTCGGAGGCGTGCATCACACACTCTCCTCGAGGCGAGCGGCAGAGGCACCACCGCCGTTCAAATCGCTGAGCCGGTCCTCAAGGTCATAAACGCGCGCCTCCAGGCGCATGGCCCGTTCCTCGGCGCGTTCCGCGATGAGGCCGAAGACGCGGGCGGCTTCGAGAATCTGGCGCTGGGTTTCCGCGAGCGTCTGCTGCTGCTGCTGGGCAAGTTTCTGGGAGCAGCCGGCGATCTCGCGCTGCACCAGGTCAGATTGCGCCTGGAGAAGCCGCTCGACGGCGCGGCGCAGGTCGGCGAGCGCCTGGGTGGGCAGGGACGGAGCGGGGGGCTGCGGACGGGCCTCCAGTTTTTCGATGAGATCGCGCTGCTCATTGATGCGCGTCCAGAGCGCGAAGCGATCACGGAGCAACTCGAGTTCCAATTCTTCCGCGCGCAGGCGCGCGGGAATCAGTCCTTCCGCCGCGGAGGAATGCAAGCGCAGCGGTGACTCGCGGCTGCGGAAGTCGGAGATACTGAGGTCGGCGCAGGCGGCGCGAAGGAGGCTCAGGCCGGCGGGTTTGCGCGTCAGAGCGAGAATGACTTCCGGCCTGCGCATGAGCTGCGAGCCGTCGAGCAACGAGGAGCCCATCGCGGTGATCGTGTCGGCATTCGACTCAGCGGTGATCAGTGAACCCACCACATCGGCCTGTCGAAACCAGGTTGTCTCCGAGAACCCGGCCAGAAGCGACTCGAGTTCAGCGCGCGCGGGCACCTTGACGTGGTGCGGGTTCTGGCAGCGGTTGAGCCGGGCGCTGACCGTCTCAAACTCAAGATCGGGCACCGAGATGAGCAGGAGTCCGCCGGGCTTGAGCAGGCGGCGGAATTCCGCGATGATGCCGGCGTGATTGCCAGTGTGCTCCAGGGCTTCCAGGCAGAGGATGACGTCAAACGCATCGTCCTCAAGCGGGAAGGGAACGGCGTTCATGTCCCAGTGCACCAGACGCAGGCGGTCGTCGGCGGGCATGGTGTGGGCATGGGCCAGTGCATCCTCGGAAACATCAAGGCTGACGACGGATGCAGCGCCGGCCGCAAGAAAACGCCGTGCGCCAATGGCTGTCCCACCGCCGGCATCAAGCACCGCGCAGCCCTTGACGAGCCGGCAGGCGATATCGAGCCTGGCTTGGCAAGGGGCGAGGATGCTCTCCGATTCCCGGCCCTCGACAGGAAAATCCTGTTGCGGACCGGCGAGGCGAATGAGCCCCAGAGAGACGCATGCCGACTGAGGGTTCGGGCCATGGCGCAGGCCGAACCCTGCCTGCTGGGCCTGGCGAATGAACTGCTGCAGCTGGCCATCGGTGCAGGTCTCTTCCGGCCGGGCCAGTAATTCGATTTGCGCGCCCGGGTGGGTGTTGGCGAACAGGAAGTCCAGATATGGGGCGGGCTGAGCCAACACAGGGGTGAGGCCGTCCACAAAGGCCAGCCCGCGTGGTTTGCCTGCGAGCGTGAGCCGAGCGAGTTCTGCCGATGAAGGAGCGGCATGGAGCGTCACGTGACGATTCAGGCCCGGCGTTCCGTCATTCACATCCATGAAACGGGGATTGAGCCGGGGATGCGCGCCGCTGAGCGCGCGAGTCAGGTCGGCAATGGCGTGATTGCGGGCGGGAGTGTCGAATGCAGTCCAGTCGGGGCTGACCGCCTCCACGATCGCTCCCGCCGCAGCGCACGCCAACGGGAGCAACCCATCTGGTTGGTCAGGCTGCAGCAGGATTGTGCGACGATGCAGCAGCCGCCCCAGTCCGCCTGTCAGGCCGGCAGCCAGATCGCAGAGGCGGGATAGCGCAGGGTGAGCAAAGCTCAATTCCGCGATGGGCGCGACGGGTGCGGGGGAGATTGGGGTGCCGGGTGGCGACATACGGGCCTTGGGCGCCTGGGCGCTTCGTGGCGGTGGGGGCGCACAGCCGGTCTGTGCCCGCAATTCTAGCAAAAACGGCGTCGATCGGCCCCTAGAGGTTGCGGATGATCAGAATCTGAACTTTCGGCGTGAGTATTTGAAATTCCGGTCGATCACCGACATCCGTTCGACAAAGTCGCGGTACAGAGCCCAGCCATGCGAGTTGCGGTCCATTCCGCTCCAGAATTCGTCGCTGCGCCAGATTTTGAGCGCGAAGTAGGCGAAGAAGTAGTGGGCCAGCTCGCGGCGGATCATGCGCGAATTGGTCATGAGGGCGACTTCCTCGAGGAACCCGACCAGGTGCATGCGGTCCTTGAGCGGGATGTCCGAGAGTCCCCTTGGGTTCGTCTCCAGCAGCGCGAAAATAGTGCGGAACGTGTCGTTGTCCTTGAAGCGTTTGCGCATTTCCAGAAAGTGCTCAGCGCGCTTGATGGCGTTGAAGTGGGCGTATTGGATGAGACCCAGAAAGAGGCCGATGAGGCCCACGACGCCGGAGATGATGATCGCCCAATCCTTGTAATCTGCCAGACCCATGGTCTCCAATCATTGGACCGCTCGCGGCCGCAAACCGCGAAACTTCTTCGACGCTGGCGGCTTCAAAGGTGCAAGGCCCCCTATGCGCATGACTTGCTTCATCTTCGCCGCTGTCCTGACGCCGTATTGCCTCCAGCCTGCCCACGCCAGCGAACCGCCCAACAATCCTGCGGACACTCAAATGGAACCCGCACCTTCCTCCAAAGACTTCACGGCCACGCTGCAGCCTGATCCCGAAGCCGGTCGCGTTCGTTGGTCTCGCGATTTTGCTGCTGCGACGGCCGAATCCCGCCGCACCGGCAAGCCCATTTTCCTCACCTTTCAGGAAATCCCGGGCTGCGCGACCTGTGTCGGCTTCGGCAGCGATCCACTCTCTCACCCGCTTCTGATCGCCGCCATTGAGGAGTCCTTCGTTCCGCTCCTCATCCACAACAACAAGCCGGGCCCTGACGCCGAAGTCCTGCGCCGGTTCGATGAACCCGCATGGAACAACCCGGTCGTGCGTTTTGTTGATGCCGACGGCACCGACCTCATCCCACGCCGTGACGGTGTGTGGGACACCGCCGCCCTTGCCCGGCGCACGCGCGATGCGCTCTCTGCGGCCCAGCGGCCTGTTCCGCGCTATCTGCCTCTTCTCATCGCAGAGTCGGATTCGGACAGCCTTCAGAGGGCCACTTTTGCAATGGCCTGCTATTGGCATGGCGAAGCCGAACTCGGCTCCATCGACGGGGTCATCACCACCCGCGCCGCATTCCTGGGAGGTCAGGAGGTCGTCGAATTGACCTTTGATCCTGACCAAGTTTCCTACGAGACCTTGCTCAAAGCCGCCCGTACGCGCCGCTGCGCCACCATGATTTTCGCCCGTAGCCAGGCACAATTTGACGAGGCCTCCCGAATCAGCCCTTCCGACACCCAGCGCACAGACGAAGTCTCCCGCGAGGCGTCGCTCTCCGATCAACACTATTACCTCGGGCATTCCAGCCTCCGTTTCCTCCCGCTGACTCCTGCCCAGGCGACGAAGATCAACGCCGCGCTGGGCACGGAGACGCGCGACGGCCTTGAGTACCTCACCGCATCGCAGCGCGCCCTCCTGACGCGTATCGATGCGCGGCTGCGTCGCGATCCGCGCACGCTCGATTCCCTGGCCCGGCCACAGGGTCTTTCTTCCGGGCAAGAATGGGATGCCCACCTGGCCAGCCTCGAAGCCGCCCTGCGCTGAGTCCTTGGCTGCGCCTCCGCGTGCTCCCTTCATATCATCGCCCTTTCATTCCACTCCACCTCAAGAGGGCGGGCACGCGTTCCTATGGCAAGGCACAGTCACTGGGCCAACATCAAGCACAAGAAGGCAAAAACAGACGCCGTGCGCGGCCGAGTCTGGACGAAATGCGCGCGCGCAATCATGGTCGCGGCCAAGAACGGCGGCCCGGACCCCGACATGAACGTCACGCTCCGGTACGCCATTGATGACGCCCGCGCCGTCAACATGCCGCGCGACACCATCGAGAAGGCGATCAAGAAAGGCTCGGGCGCGGACTCGGATGCCGAGAACTACACCCCTGTCCGGTATGAGGGGTATGGGCCCGGCGGCGTGGGGTTCCTGGTTGACTGCCTCACGAACAACGTCACCCGCACCGCCCCCGAAATGCGTGAGATATTTGAGAAGGGCGGAGGGCGGATGAGCAATCCGGGGACGGTGGCGTTCAACTTTCAGCAGAAGGGTCTGCTGCGCGTGCCGGGAGCCGCCGCGACCGAGGACCGGCTCATGGAACTTGCGCTGGACGCTGGAGCCGAGGACATCGCCCAGGTCGAGGGCGTGTGGGAAGTCACCACCCTGCCTGCGGACGTGCAGAAGGTGAAGGCCGCGCTGCAGGCGGCCCGGATCGAACCCGAATCGGCGGAGATCACGATGATCCCCAACACCGTCGTTGACGTGGACGCGGCGGCGGCCCAGGTGCTTCTGGATTTGGTGGAACGGCTCGAGGACAACGACGACGTGCAAAAGGTCTACGCGAACTTTGCGGTGAATTCAGACCCTGCCTGATTTTCGCCAAGCCTCCATATCATCACGCGACCATGTTCGGCTCACTGACAGAAAAATTCCAGGATACGTTCCGCAAGCTCTCCGGCCGGGGCCGCATCTCCGAGGACAATGTGCGCGAGGCGATGAGCGATGTGCGCACCGCGCTGCTCGAAGCGGATGTCCATTACGACGTGGTGAACAAGTTCTGCGGCGATGTGCTGCAGGACGCGCTGGGCCACGAAGTCACCAAGTCCCTGAAGCCGGGCCAGGAAATGGTGGGCATCGTCCATCGCCGCCTGGTGGAATTGATGGGCCCGCCCGCAGGCGCCAGCGCGGATGGGCCGATCATGTACGTCGCGCCAGGCCCGACGATCATCATGATGTGCGGTCTGCAGGGTTCGGGAAAGACCACCACCTGCGGCAAGCTCGCCTTTTACCTGCGCCGCAAGGGCAAGCGGGTCATGGTCGCGGCCGCAGACTTGCAGCGTCCGGCCGCCGTGGAGCAATTGCGCACGGTGGTGCAGCAGGTCGGCGAGAAGCCGGGCACGGGATCAGTTCATTTCTACGCGGAGCCGGAGAAGTGCGCTGAGTACGGCAAGGCGGTGGGGGTGGCGGTGGGGGTTTGCCAGCGGGCGCTGGATGCGGCGCGCAAGACGGGGGCGGATGTGCTGATCCTCGACACCGCAGGCCGGCTGCACATCAACGAGGACCTCATGTCGGAATTGCGCGGGGTGAACTCCGCACTGAGTCCGCACCAGATTTTCCTCGTCGTGGATGCGATGACCGGGCAGGACGCGGTGAACTCCGCCAAGGCGTTCCATGAGGCGCTGGCGATCGACGGTGTGATTCTCACGAAGTTTGATTCGGACACGCGCGGCGGCGCTGCGCTGTCGGTCAAGGCGGTCACCAGCGCGCCCATCCGATTCATCGGCGTGGGCGAACACCTGGATGCGCTGGAGGAGTTTCATCCGGAGCGCATCGCCGGGCGCATTCTCGGCATGGGCGATGTGCTTTCGCTCGTCGAGCGAGCCCAGGCAGAGGTGAGCGAGCAGGAGGTCGCGGCCCTCGAGGAGAAGATGGCCAAGGGGGAACTCACCTTTGACGACTTCCTTTCGCAGCTCAAAGCCCTGCGCCGGATGGGTCCGCTCAAGGGCCTGCTGGGCATGATTCCGGGCGTGGGGTCCATGCTCAAGGATGTGCAGGTCGACGACAAGCAGCTCAATCGTCTTGAGGGCATCATCAATTCGATGACGCGGCAAGAACGGGCGCAGGCGTCAATTCTGAACAACGCCCGCAAACAGCGCATTGCGAAGGGCTCAGGCACGTCCATGCACGATGTCGCAGCCCTCACCAAGCAGTTCGACCTGGTGAACAAGATGAGCAAGCAGATGTCGGGCCTGGGGGCGATGGACCGAGTGCGTGCGATGAAGCATGTACAGGCGGGGGCGGCCGGCGCTCCAGGCGCGGTTGGCGGCCTGTTCAAGACGAAGGGGTCGACGTACACGCCGAGCCCCAAGGCAAACGCAAAGAAGAGACGCGGCCGGCGGTAGGGGCAGGCGCAGGCGGAGTTGTGGTGGTTTTCAGCGAAGCGGGTTGCGCACCGCGAGGTCAACCGCCGCGGAGTTGTTTCACCAGTTCGCGCAGGGCGTCACGCCGGGCCTTGATGTCCCGGTAGGTGAGTTGCTTCATCGCAATGCCGGAAGCGATCTTGCCAGCCTCTTCAGCGGCGGCCAGGTCCTTGTGCTCGCGGGCATATTGCTCAAGGGCGGTGAGCAGGTCGTAGCGCATCGAGAGGTGGTTTTCGTCGTCCTTGATTTCGTAGAGGTCGACCGCCTGGCGGAGGGATTCGACGGCCTCATCGAACCAGCCTTCCTTGAGGAAGCAGATGCCGATCATGTGCAAGGCCCGGGGGCGAACGCGCGGGTCCTGCTGGGCTTCCTGCAGCATGGGGATGGCGTCGTGAAAGCGGCCGGCCTCGAAGAGGCGGGTGCCGAGCTGGTACTTCCAGTTCAGGTCGGTGGGATAGGCCTTGCAGCGCTCCTCGAAGATTGAGATCTCGTCCTGAAAGACCATCTGCTCGTTCTTCTCAACCTCGGCGAGTTTGGCAGCATCGCCGGCCGCGGTCGCGTTCTCGCGCTTGGTGCGGAGACGGCGGCGGTTGATGGACATCTTGATGTCATCGGCCAGGAGTTTGAAGCGGTACTCTTTCAGGCTCTTGAAGCCGCCGATGAGCACCTTCATGGCTTCGATTTCGTTCTTCTCGCTGCCTTCCTTGCGGAGCATGTCGGCGTATTTGAGGATGACATTGCCGTCGTTGGGATTGGCCTCAAACTCGGCGCGCGTGCGGTCAACGCGCCGCTGGGCAGCCTCTTCAGTGACGGAGAGGGAGTCTTCGTCGTTCAGAGCTTTCTGGCCCTCGAGATCGCGAATGGACCCGCGGAAGGAGCCTTCCTGCCCGACGTTTTCTTCATAGCGACCCTGGTTCATGGTCGCCTTGGCAGAGAGGTTGCGCACGCGGCCGGCGAGCGGGGCGTCGTTGCGGTCAATGGCCAGGGCGCCTTCGCCGCACTTGACGGCCAACGCGAACTTGCCAAGGGCTTCGAAACGCTCCATGAAGTCCACGAGCGCGGATTTGCGCGCCTTGGGGGAGCCGGCGCCGGTGGCGCTCATGGCGGCGTTGAGGCCGATGCCGCCGACCCATTCGCCGACTTCATTGAGCCCGAGTTCCGCGGCGATATCCATGAACTTGAGGGCGAGCTGGGGGTCGGTGGCGTTCTTGAGCCATTCGAGTTCGGCGGCGGCGAAGCGGTCAATGGGTCGCTTGTCGCCGAGGAGTTCGCGCACTTCCCTGCCGGAGGCGGATTTGCCGCCCGAACTGCGGTACATCGACGCGAGGTCAAAGAGCGTCTTGTGGATCTCGAGGCTGGTGGGGTCGAATTTGACGCCGGTGAGATAGCAGGTGATGGCGTACTCGTAGTTGCGGGTGTCGGCGGCAGTCTGAGCTTGGCGGAACCACGCAGCGGCCTTGTCCGCGTGGATTTCATAGGGCGGAACGCCGGGCTTGGGGCCGTCGCCGCCGGAACCGTCGTCCTTTTTCTTGCCGAACCAGGGTGGAATGAACTTATCCATCGCGCGGGGGGAGGGTACTGCCTGCGGAGGCGGGGGTTGCGGAATGGTGAAAGGAAGGGGTCAGGGCCTTCGGGATCACCGGGCGTCTACGCTTGGTGCACGCTGTGCCATCCACAATAGATGGGAGTGCAAAAGGCGTCAATGCGGCGTGGGTCAGACAGAGTCGGGGACGGCGATGCGGAAATGCATGTGAAGTCACCGGATGAACAAGAACCCCAACAATCCGAAGTTGACTGAATTGGCGAGGTTGACGAAGTCGCTGGCGCAGTGGCGGAAGGCCGGCAAGACGATCGTGTTCACCAACGGGTGTTTCGACGTCATTCACGTCGGGCACGTCCGGTATCTGAAAATGGCGCGAGAATTGGGGGATGTGCTGGTGGTGGGGCTTAACAGCGATGCATCGGTGCGCAAACTCAAGGGAATGGGGCGCCCGGTGCACACGCTTCAAGATCGGGCTGAAGTGCTTGGGGCGTTTCCCTTTGTCACGCGAATCGTCGCGTTTGAGGACGAATCGGTGGAGGGATTGGTGCGGGCTGTTCGGCCGGATGTGCTCGTAAAGGGCGGCGACTACCGCAAGAGCGAGGTGGTGGGGGGAAAATTCGTCGCGGGATATGGAGGCAAGGTGGTCGTGCTCGGGCATGTGCCGGGTCGATCGACCTCCGCAATTCTGGCGAAACTGGGGTAGAGAGCGCATAAACTTGCCACTTACGATGCGCAGAGAAGTGGTCATCACGGGACTGGGCCTGGTGACGGGCCTGGGCAAGGGAGCCGACGCCCTTTGGGAGGGAATGTTGACCGGCAAGAGCGCGCTGGCCCGAGTGCGGCAGTTTGACGCATCCGCGTTCCCGATGCAATTTGCCGCTGAGGTGGGGGAGTGGTTTTCCATTCGGGACTTCGTGCCCAAGTCATACCGCAAGGCGACGAAGGTGATGTGCCGCGATATCGAGCTGGCGGTGGCGGCGGCGGCGCTGGCGGTGGGAGATGGGAATGTGGCGACCAAGGCGACCTCGGAAGAGGAGCAGGCGCCCACGACGTATGCCCCGGGGCGGGTGGGATGTCAGATCGGGGCCGGTCTGATCGTGGCGGAAATCAACGAACTGGCGGCGGCATTTGCCAAAGCGCGCAGCGCCGATGGTTCCTTTGACTATTCGAAATGGGGCACGCTGGGGATGCAGGAATTGACGCCACTTTGGCTGCTCAAGTACCTGCCCAACATGCTGGCCTGTCATGTCACGATCCTGCACGACTGCCGGGGGCCGAGCAACACGATCACCTGCGGCGAGGCGTCGGGAGCGCTTTCGGTGGGCGAATCGATGCGCGTGATCGAGCGCGGCGATGCGGATCTCTGTTTCTCAGGCGGCGGCGAATCGAAGATCAATCCACTGGGATACCTGCGGCAGTTCCACACGGGAATGATGGCCGGCACGCAGATGGAGGAGGATGCAGGCGGCATCGTGCAGCCATTCGCCGAAGGGGCGCGGGGGTCGCTGCCCGGCGAAGGTGCCGCGATCCTGATGCTCGAGTCGAAGGACACTGCGTTGGCCCGGCAGGCGCGGATTCGCGCGGAACTGGCGGGGTTCGGCGCCAGCCAGACGCCGGCGCTGTCGCTCAACGGACCGGCGGTGGGCCTGCGGACGGCGGCGCTGACGGCGGCGATTCGCAGCGCACTTCGGGATGCGGGCATCACCGCGGACGATATTGACGCGGTGTTGCCGATGGGGTCAGGGGCAAGGGCCTTTGACAAGGCGGAGGCGGGCGCGCTGGCGGAAGTCTGCGGTCTTCGTCTCGAGACGATTCCGGTGATTCTCACCAAACCCAACATCGGACTGTGCGCGGCGGCATCCTCCGCTCTGGACATTGCCGTGGGCGCGATGTGTGTGCAGCATCAGACTCTGCCGGCCCGGCTGGGGGCGGCACAGGCCGGCTCGGGTCTGGATGTGCAGCCGCGCGGGCAGCGCGATGCGAAAATTGACCACCTGCTGGTGTTCGGCTCATCGCTGGGGGGACAGAATTACGCGCTGATCTTGCGGCGGCCCGGCGCCGGGGGAGGCGCGCGATGAGAGAGCGCATTGTCATCACGGGCATGGGCTGGGTCACGCCGCTGGGTCACTCCATCGAGCAGGCCTGGGCCAGGCTGCTGGCTGGAGAGTCGGCGGTGCGTGTGATCGACCGGTTTGATGCGCGGACATTTCCGACGACATTTGCGGCTCAGGTGCGCGAGTACGACTTCCGCGCGTTCCTGCGGAATCCGGCGGTGCATGCCAACGCAGCGCTGAACACGCAGTTTGCGCTGGGCGCGGCGGCACAGGCATGGGGCAGCGCGGGGCTGGAGGGGTATGCGGACCTGAAGCGCGATCGGGTGGGGATCTATCTCGGTGCCGGGGAAGGCCCGCCGGATTTCGACGGGGCCGCCGCAGCGAACCTGGCCGGTTGGGACGCAGGGGGCGATCACATCGATTCGTCGGCGTGGGTCCAGGCGGCATTAAGTTGCCTGAAGCCCGCCCGCGAGACGGAGCAGGAGGCTTTTCAGCCCATTGCCCACATTGCGGCGGAACTGGGCATCATGGGGCCGGCGTACAACTGCCTGACGGCCTGCGCAGCCTCCACGCAGGCGGTTGGCGAGGCCATGGAGATTCTCAGGCGAGGCGACGCGGATGTGATGATCGCGGGCGGAACCCACACGATGCTGCATCCGCTGGGGGTGACGGGATTCAACCGCCTCACCGCCCTGTCACGTCGCAACGACTCACCGCAGACCGCAGCCCGGCCATTTGACCGCACGCGCGACGGATTCGTGATGGGCGAGGGGTCAGGGATGATCATCATCGAAACGCTCACGCACGCCCGGCAGCGAAATGCGCCCGTGCTTGCCGAGCTCATCGGCTTCGGATCGTCGGCGGATGCGTTCCGCATCACCGACATTCAGCCTGAGGGCCTGGGGGCGCGCGCTTCCATGATGGAAGCCCTCGCAGATGCGGGCATTGATCCGCATCAGCGAATGCTCGACGGCAGGCCGCCGGTCCATTACATTTCGGCGCACGGTACGGGAACGAAGGAGAATGACTCCATCGAGAGCCTCGGCGTGGCGGGCGTCTTCGGCGACCTGGTGCGCGATATTCCGATGTCCTCGATCAAGTCGATGATGGGCCACCTCATCGCGGCGGCAGGAGCGGTGGAACTGATCACCTGCATTCTCGCCATTCGAGACCAGGTGCTGCCGCCGACCATGAACCTCCAGAATCCCGACCCGGAGTGTCCGCTGGATTATGTCCCCAACGCGGCGCGCAAGGCCAAGGTGGATGTATGCCTGTCAAACTCGTTTGGCTTCGGCGGGCAGAATGACACGCTGATCATCCGGCGTTTCGAGGGATGAACGACCTCCCGGGACCAACATCAACGCCCGCGCATGCCGCTGCGACCCAGCGTGATCCCCAAAGAAGCGGGTGCCTGTGGCGGACGCTCAAGGTCGGCTGCCTGACCGTGCTGATCGCCGCACTCGTGGTGGCTGGGCTGATCGCCTGGGGGTGGAACCGATTGACGTCGAGGCCGGAATGGTGGAGCGCGGCGGAGCCCAGGAGCCAGGTGACTGCGGCGCAGGCGACGGAGTTTGAGAACTGGGTGGTGAAGGAACTGCACACCGTGCGTCCGGCGAATCAGCGCGAGTTCGTGCTTGAGCTGCGCGAGGATGACATCAATGCGTGGCTGGCGGCCCGACTTGCGCCCTGGGCCCGCAACCAGAGCCCCACAGACATTCTGGGCCGCGAGGACGTGGTGACGGAATTCAACGTCAAGGTGGAGGCGGACCGCATCTGGATCGGAACGCACCTGGCGGGCGCGGACGCGGGGGGGTTCGAGAAGCGCATCGGAATCGCGGTGCAGCCGGCGGTGTCACCGGAGGGTGGGCTGACGACTCGGGTGGTGGATGCCAGCGTGGGGAATTTCAACTTCGGCCAAGGCGGCGTGTCATGGGTGCTCGGGCTGCTGCCCGGCGGAGGCGATGCGCGGCTGAATGCGGTACTGAAAGGCTCCGGCGGAGGATTAAACACGCGGGTCAAACTTGCCAACGGAGTGTCGGTGCGCATCAGGCAGATTGAACTTGTTCCCGGGGATGCGCAGGGACCAGGACGTGTGCGTGTGCGCGTGGCGACCAAACCCTAGGCCAGCGCGTGAAGTTCAGCCTTTGCGCCAGGTCTTGCCGCCATACGCCGCAGTGTCGCCCAGTTCCTGTGCGATGCGGATGAGCTGGTTGTACTTGGCAGTGCGATCCGACCGGCACGGAGCGCCCGTCTTGATCTGCCCGCAGTTGCACGCCACCGCGATGTCGGCGATGGATGAATCCTCGGTCTCGCCGGAGCGGTGGGAAAGAACCGCGCTGTAACCGTTGCGCATGGCGAGATTGACTGCGTCGAACGTCTCAGAGAGCGTGCCGATCTGATTGACCTTGACGAGAATCGAATTGGCGCACTTCTCGTCAAGTCCCTTCTGGAGGAACTTGCGGTTCGTGACGAAGAGGTCATCGCCGACGAGTTGAACCTTGCTCCCCAGTTGCGCGGTGAGTTTGGCCCAGCCGGACCAGTCTCCCTCCGCCAGTCCATCCTCGATGGAGCGGATCGGGTATTTCTTGCACCACGACGCCCAGAGCGAGATCATGTCCGCGGATGACATGACCTCCTTGGGGTTGCTTTTGAAGAAGCAATAGCCCTTCTTCTTGAGTTTGGCGGCCTCATTCCAGAGTTCGCTGGTGGCTGGATCAAGCGCTACGAAGATCTGCCGGCCCCAGGCGTATCCGGACTTCTCAACCGCTTCCTCGATGACTTTGAGGGCGTCCTCGTTGGACTTGAGATTGGGCGCGAAGCCTCCTTCGTCGCCCACTGCCGTTTCGAGCCCGCGCTTGGCCAGCACCTTCTTGAGATGGTGGTAGATCTCGACGCCGGCGCGCAGAGCCTCGTCAAAGTTGTCGAAGCCCCACGGCTGGATCATGAATTCCTGAAAGTCGACGTTGTTGTCGGCGTGCTTGCCGCCATTGAGAATGTTGAACATCGGCACGGGAAGCGTCTTGGCCGATGCGCCGCCCAGGTAGCGATACAGGGGAAGGCCGACGGCGGACGCAGCGGCCTTGGCCAGGGCGATGGAGACGCCGAGAATGGCGTTGGCTCCGAGGTTGCTTTTGTTGCTGGTGCCGTCGAGATCGACGAGCAGATCATCAATCTGCTCCTGGTCGCGCGCATCAAGCCCGATGATCTCCGGGGCGATGCGTTCATTCACATTTGCCACAGCCTTGAGGACGCCCTTGCCCATATAGGAGCGGGCATCGCCGTCACGCAGCTCGCAGGCTTCGTTCTCGCCCGTGGATGCGCCGGACGGAACGGCGGCCCGGCCCATATCGCCCGAAAGCAGAGTGACATCAACTTCAACCGTGGGGTTCCCGCGTGAGTCGAGGATCTGTCGGGCGTGGACACGGTCGATGGAATAGGCGGACATGGCGGGCTGCTCCGGAAGGTAGGGAATTCGTCTGGGGCTGGCATGTTAAGCGACCGGAACACGCTGGGAACTGGTCTGGGGCGGGCCTACTGTCATGCTGCGGTCGCAGCCCGCGCACGGACAGCGGTCGCGGCGATGGCAATGGAACTGGGGGAGACAGGCATGGAGGCGATTCGGTGGGCTGGTTGTTTGGCGCATCCCGGTCTTCGGAGCGCGGCAGGTCGCTGCGGACACTCAAGCCTTCGCTGCTGGAAATGAACGCGCCCGCATCCGCTCGAGAGCACGCCGCCGAAACCCACCAGGAGCCCATTCCACTGGCAGATTCTCAGCCCGCGCAAGATGCATATCCGACGGTGAGCCGCAGTGCGCGAGGAGACACGGGGGGTCTGTCCACCCTGTTGTTCATCGGCGCGATCCTCTCGGTGATCGCGTTGATATTCACCGCCGCCTGGTGGGCCAAACCGAGGCTCGAGCAGTATGTGCAGACGGCGCGCGGCGCCTATCCCGTCCAGGTTGTGATCAAAAACCCCGGGCTGAAGGTGACTGGCGTTGAGGGACTGCTCATCCGGCGGGCCGCCCAGATCGCGCTCTCCAACCCCGGCAACGATGAAACGCTGAACGAGATTCGACGCATCATGGAGTCAACCGGGTGGTTTGAGCCCGGCGTGCGCATCACGCGCGACCTGGAGCGCAAGACGGTGGATGACGGCGTGAACCAGCCGCAAAAGGTGATGGTCAGCGTCATCACCATTGACGGGACCTTCCGCCAGCCCATGGGCCTGGTGCGCAGCGGGGAGTTTTCCTACCTGATTGATCAACGAGGTGTGCGGCTCGACTCGCGGTATCCGGCCGGTACCGTGAGCGTGCTGCCGGAGATCGTCGGCGTCAAGTCGGGGCCGCCGGCGGTGGGGCGGGTGTGGGACGGGCGCGACATGGAAGCGGGCCTGGCCGTGATTCGCGCGTTTCTGCAGACGCCTCGGGCCTGGTCGAGCGCAGTGAAAACTGTCGACGTGACCAACGCGAGCGGAGGCGACCGCCTGAAACCCCGCATCGTGCTGGTGAGCCAGGAGGGCTACCTCGTGGCCTGGGGACGCGCGCCGGGCGATGAGGCGGGCATCGACGTGCCCATGAGCGTGAAACTTCGCATGCTCGATGACTGGTGGAAGGCGCAGAAGAAACTCGGCGGTCCCCAGGGCATGTTGCGCGTCGACAAGCCGCTGTTCACGATCGACCGGTGAGTGATCCCGGCGCCTGCGGCCCGCCGGGCGGCAACGCTTGATTGGGGGCGGGAAATCTCAGTCCTCAAGCGAGAAGGGCGTGAAGTTGGTGTCGCGGTCGTAGTAGTCCTCGTTCTCCGCGCGCTTGAGGAAGCCGACGATCGCGTACGTGATCGGGGTCATCACGACCTCGATACCAACCTTGAAGATCCAGTTAAAGATGCTGACCTTGATGAGCGTGTCGTTTTCCCAAATGCCGTAAAAGGCGATGGGGTAAAAGAGCAGGCTGTCGACTCCCTGGCCGAAAATCGTGGACGTGATCGTGCGTGACCAGAGCAGGCGGCCGGAGGTCCAGACCTTCATTTTGGCCAGGACGTATGAGTTGACGAAGTCGCCGACCCAGAAGGCCAGCATTGAGGCGAGCACAATTCGCCACGTACTGCCGAAAACCACCTTGAGGGCCGGCACGATCGTGTCGTTCCATTTCTCATTGGGATTGGCCGGCAGCGCCAGCACGACATTGGCCATGAGGGTGGCAAACAGCATGGCGCCGAATCCCGCCCAGATCACCTTTCGGGCCTTCGCGTAGCCGTACACCTCGGTCAGGATGTCGCCGAAGATGTAAGAGATCGGAAAGAAAATGTTGCCCGCCCCGAAGACCAGCAGAGTTCCGAAAAAGAAGCCCTCCTCACGGCTCCAGTCGGGTACCAGCGGAATGCCAAGGTTGATGGCGCAGGATTTCCCCGGCCCGATGAGATTGGAACAGAGCAGGACCGTGACGAAGCCCGCCATGACCAGGTCGTAGTACTTGTAACTGCGATGAGGATGAGTCGTTGATGGAGCGGTCATGTGGAAGTGGCGCCGAAGTTTAATTCACCTTCCCGGGCCGGGAGGCGGCGCGGTGGGCGTGCCCTCTTGCCGGGCGCGCTCGCGGTACTTGTCATAAAACTGAGTGTGGCGCGAAGAAAGATCGACCGGGCTGCCCTCGATGAATGCCATCTTGATCTCGGAGGTGATTTCCAGCGGCGAGCCGGTGGTCACCAGCAGTGTGGCGGCCTTCCCAATTTCGATAGAGCCGTGGGTGTCGCCCAAGCCGAGGATCTGTGCGGGATAGAGCGTGACCGCCTTGAGGGCTTCGTCTGGGCTCAGGCCGTACGCGGCAGCGGTCGCGGCGTGATAGGGCAGGCTGCGTTCATGGGCGGTTTCCTCGCCGCTGGCGACGCAGAAACGCACGCCCGCCTCATGCAACCGGCCCGGAAGCGTGAAGGGATCGTCAAATGCATCATCGGAAGAGCCCGGAAGCCGATGCGTGCCCACCACGATGACGGGGACATCAGCGCTCTTGAGCAGTTCGGCACATTCATCCGCTTCCGCTCCACCCACGATGATGGCGCGGAGATTCATGCGCTGAGCCCACGCGACGGCGGAGCGGATTTCGGGCGCCTGGCTGACGTATATGAAGAGCGATGCAGAACCGGCGATGACAGGGCCGAACGCGTCGAGACGAATGTCAACAGGAAGTGATGCATCCACTCGGCGCGCCTGGAGGTATGCTGCCGCGTCATGGAATGCATGGTCGATGCGCTCGATCTGGTCGGCCGCGTTCTTTTGAGCCTCGTCGAAACCCCCGCCGCGCCGTCCGCGCCTACCCCCGCCGGGCGGGCCGCCTTCGCCCCCGGCCGGAGCATCGAGGTAGTCGTTGGGATTGGGCAGGTCGGGCCAGCGGACCACCATGCCCGCGCGGGCGCGAATGGTGAGTTCATCTGTCGTCCATCCGTCAAGGCGGATGAGCGACGCATAGCCGGAGATGAGTTTGCCTTGGGGGACAGTCAGGGCTGTGAGAATGCCGTTAGCGCGTGTGACGGGGATGACCGCTGAATCGGGATTCACCGCAGTGGCCGCGATGACTTCCGGCGAAAAGCCGCTTTCGCTCACCTCGGCGAGGTCGTTGGTCGCGCGCACCGCTCCGATCTCCAGCAGGCCCAGCGTCGAATCGGCCGAGATCAGGCCGGGGTAGACATGCATGCCGCCCGCGTCGAAAATCGCCCAGTCCTTCTGCTCTGGACCGGGATGGAACGCGCCGATGCCGATGGCGGTGATGCGCCCCTGGTCAAAGAGCACGTAGCCGTTTTCGATCGGCTCCGACGATACAGGGTGGATTGTCGCATTCACCAGAGCCCCGGGGTGCTCCTGCGGTTTGGCGGGAATCTGGAATGACTGGGCCAATGCAGCCTGCGCTGCCGCAAGCAGGAGCACGGATATGGAAAACAACGGCAATGGTCGTTTCAGCATGGGATATTCACCGGGTACGGCATGGTAGGTGGGAGGGCGCGGCCGCGCCGCTCCAAAAAACAAAGAGGGCGACGCATGGGTATGCGTCGCCCTCATGGCCATCAGGATGTGAAACGCCTCAGTTGATCTGCGAGGTGATGACCTGCGACACTTGGCCCGGTTCCGCGGCCTGCAGCCAGATCACCGTCGCGCGCCGGCCGTTGGGAAGGCGCCGCGTGAATGAAGCGTTGCCGCTTCCATCCGCAACCGCCGAGCCGGCCAGCACGGGGGCATCAAGGCCGAGGGTCACGTTGTAGTCCGGGATAAAGGTGTTCCCGGTTCCCACGAGGCTGTAGTAGAACCGAACAGTCGAGCCAGGGGCCGCCAGTTGGGCAGACAGGGTGGCGTTCTGGCCCCAGCTGAGCGTTGTGCTCTGCAGGTAGAGGTCATACGCCGGCGGAGCGTCGAGGTTGTGCCGACCGAAGCCGGTGGCGATCTCGTCGTAATGCGGCGTGCCGTTGAGCAGCGTGGAGTCATTGTCATCGAGCGTCAGGAAGTCGATGGTCAGACCCGGATCGATGCGCTGCGGCGTCATGAGCACGGAATTGAGCGTAAGGGCCTGGAGAATGTCCAGGTAATCGGTCGGCTCAGTGTTGACCAGTTCCATCCGCGTGTGCCACACCGCGCCGGAAATCACCTGCCCGCAGAAGTGGGCTTCGCCGTTGCAGGGGTACTGCGTGTTATTGTCGGCGGTGCGGATATAGGTGTTGGTGCCGAAGAAGTCCTGGCCGGTGATGGGGTTGTCGGCCAGCACCAGCGCGAGGCAGTCGGCCATACCTTCGTGGTAATCGCCCGTCGGGTCGGGGTTGTTGCCGTCATCGACGATCTTGTGGCCGTACTCGTGGTGCACGACCGTTGAGTACGCAGTATTCACGCAGCCGCCTGCAGCGCGGTAGAAGTTGGTGGAACTGCCGTCGTAGTAGGCGTTGCAGGAGGAATTGATGTTGACATTGGAGCGGAACACGCGGTTCACGCCGGGATATGTTGGAACCAGCGATTCCTGCCAGTCATGGATGATGACGCCCTGATACAGGGCATTCACCTGCGCCGTGTCGAACTGGACCTTGGACGCGTTGTGAACGAAGTTGGCCGGGCCGGGCGGTGTGACGTTCTGATCCAGGGAAAGTTCCGTGCCCGCGTCATTGAAGACCGTCAGGGACTTGGACTTCATCATGGAACGGACCGTCACGGGACCGGTGCCGCCGTTGGGAATCGTGAACCCGCCGGTGGCGTTCGTGTACGCGAAGGAGCCGCCGACGATGTCAACCCGGGCGGAGAAGAGATCAACGAGCACAGGGAGGTTGCTGGCTGAATCGGGCTTGAGGCCGGGCGTCACGTTGCCCTTCACCGAACCATTGACGTCCGTGTGGTAAATGCCCGAGCGGCGGTAGAGTTCCGCGCCGGTGCCTGCATCCAGCACCAGGGTCCAGACTTCGTGATTGTCCGGGTCGGACGACGTTCCCTTTTCGACGCGAACTTCGTAGCCGAGGGTCGGCTTCTGATTGAGCGCGGGGTCGGGATTCACAAAGACCACCAGCTTGGGCGCGGTCGTCATCGCATATCCCGGAACGCGCAACGCGCCGGCGGTCAGGATCCCCGCGCGATTCAGCGCCAAACCCGAGAGGTCATGCAGTTCGCTGGACGCCAGAACCAGCGGGAACCCCGCCTCGTTGCGGACCAGGAGCATGAGGTTGCTGCCGTAGACGGGAACGCCACTGACCGTCTGGTCAAAATAGAACGCGAAGAACTTCGGCGTACCGGTGCGCAGATCGTACATGAGCGGCTGCACCATCGCGCCGTCGAGGTTGGCACGACGGGCAAGGTCCGCCGCCTTCACGCCGTAGATCGCTTCGACGTTGCGCGCCAGGAAGGCCTGCACACTCGCCTCAGCGGTCGCTCCGGTGGACAGCGCGGTGCCATACACGCGCGACACCCGGCCGTCGACGTCATTGTTCATGATCCGGGCCATCGGGTTCGCATTCAGGAAGTCGCGCTGACCGTCGGCCGCCTGCAGCGGCGCTGCCGACAGCGCAAGGAGTAGAGATGCGGAGGTGACAAACGAAGCGGACAGACGCATGCGAGTCTCCTGTGGCCTGCAAAGCGCTGCACCGCGAGGGCGCTGGCTCCGAGGCATGTTGGGATGGGGAAACGGGATGAAAACAAGGTTCTTCAAGCGGCGCACACGAGCAAGCCGCCCGACCCGTGGAAGTCAATCCGCGCCAGCGTTCGGTTATTCCCGCTCACCCATCCGGCCCGCCGGTGTGCTGGACCTGATCGACCGCCCCGGCTTGTCAAGCCGGGTAAGCGCCGCATACGGTACCCGCAACGAGTATGGCCCGCACACGGAATGCCAGCACCACGGTCACCATTATCCGACTTCGTTCGGCTTTCGGTCGTACGCCGGCCTTGGACTGTTGTCCTTTTCATAGCGGTCGTTTCAATCCTGCCCGGCGTCCTTTGGCTACCGGTGACCGATCGTGATGAGGCCCGCTTTGCCCAGTCCGCCCGCCAGATGCTCGAGTCCGGGGATTTCGTCACCACCAGATTTCTCGATGAGGTGCGCGCCAAGAAACCGCCCGGAGTCACCTGGCTGCAGGCCGCATGCGTCGCAGCGCTCACCGGGCCCGAGTCGCGCGCCGTTTGGCCCTATCGCCTCCCCTCCGCGCTGGGGGTCCTAGGCGCTTCCCTGATCACCTGGCAGATGGGACGCCGTTGGTTTGGCCGCCGCGTGGGGCTGTGGGCCGGCGTGCTCTTGCCCACTTCACTGCTCGCAAATATTCAGGCCACCCTCGCAACCACTGATGCCGTACTCCTCTGCTTCCTCGCCCTGTCAATGCTCGGCCTCGGAGAGGTGTGGAGGAACCGCAAGGCGCGCCGACCTGCCCACTTCTTCTGGTCGGCGTTGATGTGGCTTGGCGTGGCGTTGGGGTTGCTCACCAAGGGCCCGGTGGCGCTCCTGTTTGCGGGCCTGCCGATGCTGATCCTGCCTTTGCTGGACAGGGAAGCGACGTGGTCTGCCTGGTTGGGGCGCTGGGTGAAGGCCCTGCACATTCCGATGGGGGTGGCGATGATCGCCCTCCTCGTCGGCCCGTGGGTCTGGATCGTGCAACATGACAGCGGGGGAACCTTCTTGGATCGCGCGTGGAGCGAGGACTTCTGGCCCAAGATCACAGGCGCCCAAGAGTCGCACGGCTTCTGGCCGCTGTTTTACCTCCTGACGCTGCCGGTGATGTTCTGGCCCGGGTCCCTGTGGACCGGGCCGGCACTTCTTGCGGCATGGAAGAATCGCCGCCACCCTCAAATCCTGTTCCTCTTGATATGGCTGGTTCCGGCTTGGGTTGTGCTGGAGCTGGCGCCCACAAAACTCCCGCATTACTTGCTTCCGGTCTATCCCGCTCTCGCCTTGTTGACTGCACAGGGCGCTGTGCGCTGGACCGACGACTTGCGCGGGCGCTTCGTGAAGGCTGGGCTAGTCTTTTGGGGACTGCTCAGCGTCGGCGTGGCCGCGGTTGTCCTCATGGGCCCAAGTGCTGCCGGGCTGATCGGATGGGAACTCTGGGTGGGGCTTGGTACGCTGGCAATCGTCGTCGCGCTGACGGTAACCGCGGTGCGCCGCACTCTCGACGCTCGACACAACGCGGCATTCATCTGCCTGGTGAGCGCAGGTGTGCTGACTCTCGCTGTAGCCAAAGGCGTCACACTGCCGTCAGCCCATGAGTTGTGGCCCGGCGAGGAAGTCGCGCGCCGCATCGCGCCCGGCCGGTCGTTGGCGCTGGTCGGCTTTCAGGAGCCAAGTGCCGTATTCGTGCTCGGCTCGCAATCGCGGTGCGTCAGCCCGCCGCGCGCCGCCCAATTGCTCGCCGGTGGTGAGATATCTGCCATACTCACGGACAGTCGAAGCGCTGAGGCCGTCCTCAGTGCCCTCACGCAGGAGGGAATCACTGGTGTCGAAATTTGGCGCTGGGAGGGATGGAACGTCTCCAAAGGCGAAAAAGTTTCACTGGTGTGCATCGAACCCATCGTCCGGTAACACGGCGGTGGAGAGTTTTTCCAGAGAGTCCGTGATTTTCAACGCCCCCGCTGCCATCATGGACATAATCCCGCCCGTTGCTCGGTTCATTCGTTGCCACCGCTCGGTGCATTGATCCGCGCGCTCGTCCTGATCTCCTTGAGGAGCAGTCGCCATATGTCGGCCACTTCGATGCGACGCCGGCCCCAGATGGGCTCCGCCTTCCTCGCTGCGTCGTTCCTGTCAACATGCGTTGTGCGCTCAACTTTTGCCCAAGTGAATCCCACATCGCTCGCCGCTGCAGGCGATGTGACCGGCGATTGGAACGCACTGTCGCTCTTGGAGTTCGAATGTGCGCCCGAAATGGGAGGAAAGCAGCCAGTCGTGACGCTCGCGACAGGCCGGGACGGCGCGTTGGTGACCGCGTGGGTCCGCCCTCGCGCCCGCGATGGAAATACAGGCATCTTTGCCCGTGTGCACGACCAGGCGGGTCGGGCGCTCACTGAGCCTCTGCGCTTGAGTGAGTACGGGATGCCGGTGCAGTCGCAGCCCACACTCGCGGTCGATGCGGCCGGCAACATCTGGGCCGCATGGACTTCCGCGGGCCAATCCGGTCCCGGCAGCGCGGTCGTCGTGCGCTGTTTCTCGGCCGGCTTTGCGCAGCCGCTCACGTCGGAAATGGTGGTGTCCGAGTCGGGAGCAAACACCAATCCCGTGCTCGTCGCGGGAAGCGACGGCGGAGCGCTCGTCGTCTGGGAGAGCGCAGAGGACCTGCCATCAGCCCATTCCGTCATCAAAGGCCGCATCTTCGCCGGTCCATCTATTTCTGCCAGCGCTCAGTTCGCAATCCGTACCGACGAATCTGCACAATCAGTACTGCCCTCGGCCGCTGCCTTGCCCGATGGTGATTACATCCTGGCGTGGGCGGAGCGCTCAACGGGTCCAGCGCCGTCGCAGATCCGGGCACAGCGGATCGACTCTCACGCATCTCCGGTTGGCCCGCGCGTTGACGTCAGCGACCAGGCGGTCGTCGACCAGATTGAGCCTGCAATCACCGCCTTGCCGGACGGTCGTTGTGTCGTCGCCTGGCTGGCCCGTGACCAGTCCGCCTATGACGTTGTCTGGCGCATGCTTGACTCGAACGACTCGGCTCAAGACGCCCCTCGCATCGCCTCGCCTGCCGCACGCGGTTGGAACAGCGCTCCTGCGCTCGCCGCTGCGGCTGAAGGCGGATTCGTGCTTGCCTACAACTGCGACAGCCCGAATGTCGGCGACCGGGGGGAGGTCTACGCACTGCGCTTTGACGCCTTGGCCCACCCTCTCGATGCGTCGCCGGTGCGCATCAATGGCTTCACCAAGGGACCGCAGGGGCTCAACCCCGCAACCGGCGCAGCCCGCATCGCCTGCCTGCCTGACGGCTCGCTCGCATTTGCTTGGACGGGCCACTTCGAATCGCCTGGAGCCGCCGCCGATCCGGACGACCACCGCGCTGAGAATATCCGCGCCTGCGTCAGCCTCTGGCGTCCTCGCTCCGCCGCGTCTGTCGCGTCGGCCCCCGCGTCCGTTCACACTTCAGCTGCTGCCCAATTTGTCGCGCTTGGCACGACGCAGGCAGAGGCGCACACCGACTCCCAGACGCCCGTTCCGCCCCTGCGAAATCCCGAGTGGACGCCGCAGGAGCCCTATCAGTTCCCCGCTGATGGTCCCGACTTCGGGTTTGAGGGCGTCCCTGGCACCGTGTGGTTCCCGCCCGATCCCGCCCTTGCCGTCGGACCGCAGCAGATTGTCCTCATGACCAACGGGCAGATCGCGTTCTTTAACAAGGACGGAACCAACACCTTCCGGCAGAAGATTGAGGACGCTGACGGCTTTTGGGGCGCGCAAGGCGCGACGAATTTTGTCTTCGACCCGGAAGTCATTTTCGACCCGCACAGCGGACGTTTCATGGCCATGGCCTGCGAGCGCGCCGGAGCCTTCAACCCCAAGAGCCTCTTCCTGCTTGCGATTTCCGACGATGCAGACCCGAATGGGCTGTGGTTCAAGTACCGCATCGATGTGACTTCGCTCTGCGGCGACGGCGACATCGACTCGCCCAATCTGGCCGCCGACACAAACACCATCTGGCTCTCTTCCGATCACTTCACTCCTGACGCATACCTCGTATACGCCATCGACAAGGCGTCGGTACTCAATGGAGGAACCCCCGCAGCGACCTCCGAACTGATCACCGGTTCCCACTCGTACGGAATGCCCGTCACGTATGACCCAGATGCGCCTGCGCAGTATCTCATCGAATCAACCGAAAACGAAACCAACACGCGTGTCATCCTCCATGCCATCACCACTCCGCAGACGAGCTGGACACGCAAGCGCATCGCCGTCCAGGTTCCTGCCTACACCTTCCCTGCGCAGCCGCCGCAGAAGGGAACCAGCAGCCGTCCCTATCTCTTTGAACCCAGGTTCTGGAGCTGCGTGTACCGCAACGGATCACTGTGGGCCTGTCATCACGTAAACAGCGTCAAGGCCCGAGTCCGCTGGTATGAATTCGCGCTCAACGGCTGGCCCGATTCCGGGCAGAGTCCGTCGATCAGGCAATGGGGCGAGATCGATCCCGGTGGCGACATCGCGACCTATTTCTGCAGCATCGCAGTGGACGATGCGGGAGACGCCGCCATCACCTATGCCCGCTCATCTCCCGATGAGTACATCTCCATGTGCCGGTCGCTGCGCCGCGCATCCGATCCCTTGGGCGAGTTCCTGCCCGGCGAAATCACGCGCGAGAGCTTTGGATACTCCACCGGCGGTCGCTGGGGAGACTACTGCGGCACGCAGCCTGATCCTGTCGAGGCGGATGTCTTCTGGGGTCATCACGAGTGGACTGACCGCAATACCTCCAGCGGATGGCGCACCTGGGTGGCCAAATACATTCTCCCCAGCCGGCTGACCTTGACCGTGGACCCTTTGTGGGCCGGCCAGGAAGGAGCGATGCGTATCTCCGCCGGCGACCCCAACGTTCCTGTCTACTTCTGTGGAAGTTGGGACGGCCCCGGCAGCACCTTTGTTCCGCAACTCAATGTCACGCTCGATATGGCCCGCCCGCAACTCCTGGCTCAGGCCGTGACCGATGCGAATGGCACAGCGGAAGTTCGCCGGCGAATTCCCGTCAGCCAGCGCAATCGGGTGATCTGGCTGCAGGCCGCCCAGGTCAACCTGAAGTCCAATGTGGTGCTCACCCAGGTCAATTAGCCGCCCTGCGTGACTCTACCTACGTCGTCTTGAACCGTTTGACGAGGAGGAGGAGTTGTTCTGACTTGCTGGAGAGTTGCGTGCATGCGGAGGCGGACTGGCTGGCGGCGGCGTCGGCTTCCTTGGTGGCGGCGGAGATGGAGTCGACCAGGTCGGCCACGGACTGGGC
>JBGASM010000026.1:0-46967 GCA_044229655.1 Phycisphaerales bacterium
TGGGGGATGCCGGTGGATTCAGCGGCCTTGGCCACCGTCGGTTCACGCAGCAGGGCCAGCAGCGCTTCATGCTGACGCTGGGAGAGGCCGTCATCCTGCTCCACAACCTCGCCATCGACCGGCGCAGTGGCCAGGTGAGGCTGGTTCAGCCGGTCACCCTCATGCACATTCCCTGATTCACCAGTCTCAGCCATCACACACCTCCACCCGAGTTACGCTGCGTGCCTTTCGTTCTGCTGCCGCCCCGATCGCCCACGTTGGCCCCCACGACCGCCCACGTTTGCAACGGCAGCCGCCGGTCGCCCGGTACGCCGCCACGCCACGGGACGCGCCCCACGCCGCCCCCACGCGGCCGCCTTGGCCAAGGTCCAAGTTGCGCAGGCCACAGCCCGCCGCTTCGTTGCGGGGGGGAGGCGCACTGATTCCAGAGGCTCCTTCTGGAATGACAGCGACATGCGGAATTGACCGCCACCGCGCGCGAATGTGCTTGCGTTGCGCGGTCACGCAGGCAAGGTGTGCGACAACGTGAAGAACGACATCCGCAACACCGCCCAAAGGAGAACGAACATGAACATGACCGCCGCCCAAACCTACACCCAGCGCAGGGAAGAGATCGCCCGCCTGCTCGATGTGATCCAGATGGAAATGGATGCCCACGCCCAGCGCGCCGCCGCCAACCCCACCAACTGGGGCTTCGCCGGTGACCTCGGCAAGGTCAGGAGCGACCTCATCGCGATGGTGGAACTCATCACCAACCACCGGATGACCCGCGCTGACATCGAGAAGTTCCTCAGCGAAGCAGAATGAACCCCAACTCAGGAGAACCGACTCATGCGCATCACGAAGACTGAACTGGAACGTATCTGCGGCTATCCCGGCAACGGATTGATGGTCTGCACCGCAACTCAATTGGGGCTCCGACCCGGGTCCTGGCCGCGCACGATCGAAGTGATCGACGGCAAGCGCCGCCTCACCTACCGGCCGATGCTCGATGACCTTGCCGCCGATGGGAAGGTCCTCGCCAAACGGTTCTACACCCGATCCGAAGAAGAGATTCAGGTCGTCAGCGCCTGACTCCTGCACCTGTTCACCCCATCCGCACACCTTCCTCTCCACGCCGCGTTGGCGCGGAAGGCGGTGTCGGAACACCTCCAACACGGAGAAGCACCCATGTCGAAAACCCCCACGTCCAAGAGCAGCGGAACCCCACGGACACGCGAGCAGTTGATGTCGCCGACCGCGCGGAAGATCGCCGATGAAGCCATCAAGGACGGCGAGGCGCGCATCAAGCGCATCGAGGCCGCCGAACTGGGCATCGACCCCGACACCGTTGCGCCGGACCCCAACAAGAAGAACCTCCCACGTGCAAAGGGAGCCAAGGGCAAGGGCGCGAAGGGCAAGGCCACCAAGGAACCCAAGGCCAAGGCCCCCACGACCGCCAAGCCGCCCACGACACCCAAGGAGAAGAAGGTCAGCCTGCTCAGCGCGGCCGCCATCGTTCTCGCCGCGACGAAGGAACCGATGCGCGCCCCGCAGATACTGGAGGCCATCACCAAGCGCGGTCTCTGGTCTTCCCCCAGCGGCAAGACCCCCGAGCAGACGCTGTACGCCGCCCTGATCCGAGAGATCGCCGCCAAGGGCGACAAGGCGCGGTTCAGGAAGCACGACAAAGGTGTGTTCGTCGCCACGGCGCATGCGAAGATGAAGTAACGCGGACACGATCATCAGGAATTCCCACCAGCCTCGGCCTGCTCTGCAGGCGGGGCTTTCTCTTCGGGCAAAGTTTGCGCAGAGACTGCGCCACCTTTGGGGCTGGATCGATCCCAATAACGATGGCAAGAGGTGCAGAGCCAGCGAACGTGAGCGAAGTCACGGTAATCAAAGTGGGCGGCCTCGATCCGACCTTCGCGTCCACATTGCTCACAGAAGCGGGGCCGAGTGAGTTTGCCGACGCTGATCAGGTAGGCGACTCTGCTTTGTGCCCGACGGGCTGCAGCTGAAGGTTGCATTCTGGGCTTGCGGACCTCCACCCGCTTCATTTGATTCCCGCACGCAACACTGCAGCAGCGCTGACTGAGATGTCCACAGTAGAACACCTTCCCGCACACCACACATGTGAGCATGGTTCGTGCTCGCCGTGCACACGCGATGGAACAGAATTTGCTGGATGCTTTGCCTTGGAATGATCGACCGCACCTTTTACAGGTACACTGCCGATGGGCAAATCGTCCATCAATCCAACGGCGTGCATTCGGCCCCACAGCGTGGGCGGCTGCGCATCGACGTGAGCAGAAGCGTCCCTTGCCCTGTCGCCATGTGCATTCGTATATGCTGTATACTGTTTGACAATGGAGGCATCTGGTTCTCATGATGCCTCCCCAGACTTGACCAGAATCGGCTCGCAATGAGTGAACTGCGACCACCTGTTTCGTATGACATCGCAGTACAGCGGATCGATCTCCATCAGGAAGGCTTTCCGCCCCGTCTGCTCACAGGCAATGAGCGTGCTGCCGCTGCCCCCGAACAGGTCGAGGACGTTCTCCCCCTGCAGGGATGAATAGGTGATGGCCCTGACCGCCAGTTCCACCGGCTTCTCCGTCAGGTGAATCATGCTCTGCGGATTCACCTTCTTGACCGCCCACAGGTCCGGGATGTTGTTGGGGCCGAAGAAGCGATGGGCCGCACCTTCTTTCCACGTGTAGAAACACCACTCATGCGCACCCATGAAGTCCTTGCGCGTCAGCACCGGGTGCTGCTTGTCCCAGATGATGGTCTGGGAGAAGTACAGCCCGTGGCGCTTGAACACGGGGGGGTAGTTGGCGATGTTCGCGTATCCACCCCAGCAGTAGCAGATGCCGCCGGGAATAAGTACGCGGGCGATGTTCCCGAACCACGCATCCAGCATCTGCTCGAAGGCTTCATCACTCATGAAGTCGTTCGTGAGGGGCCGGTCCTTGGCGCGCAACTTCTCCGTCGTGGCTGACTTCTCACCCTGCCGGGCGACATCGAACGATTGGTGGTGGCCGCGCGCATGAGTGAAGGAACTCAGCCCTGCCGCAATCGCGTTGTTGCTGCGTGGCTCCACCTTCACGTTGTAGGGTGGGTCCGTATTCACAAGGTGGATGACCTTCCCATCCAGCAGGCGGTCCACATCGGCGGGGGAGGCGCTGTCCCCGCAGAGCAGCCGGTGGTTACCCAGAATCCACAAGTCGCCTTTCTGGGTCACCGCCTCATCAGGGGGGGCGGGGATGGAGTCAGGGTCGGTTGCGCCATCCGTGACTTCGGACATGAACTTGGAGAGTTCCTCCTGCGAGAAGCCCAGGGACCCGAGATCGATGTCGAGGGCTGCCAGATCGGTAAGTTCGATGCGCAGCAGTTCCGAATCCCACTCTGCATTCAGGGCCAGTTGGTTGTCGGCGAGCATATAGGCCCGCTTCTGGGCGTCGGTCAGGTGCGCCAGTTCGATCACCGGCACCACCTTGAGGCCCAACTTGCGCGCCGCCAGCAGACGGGCGTGACCTGCGATGACGCCGTTCGCGCCATCCACTAGCACGGGGTTCGTCCAACCGTACTCGCGGATGGAAGCGGCCACCTGGGCCACCTGTTCCTCCGAGTGCGTGCGCGCGTTGCGGGCCGAAGGGATCAACGCCTCAACGGGCCGGTACGCCACGTGCAGACGCTGGGTGTCGGTGGGCGGCGCGGCCACCGTTGCCGCCGCTCTGGCGACATCTGTTGGTGCGCCCCGCTCCCGCGCGGATGCCGTCTTCTTTGTTTTCGCTGCCTTACTCATTGTGACCCCCGATGCCTGTGGTTGGAATTACGCCGCGCCCGACGTCGGGCCGCTCGACATTGTGAAATCTCGCACGAACGCCGCTGCGCGCCGCTGGTCAACCGACCTCTGTCGCACGTGTCGCACTGTCGCATGGGTATATGTGTGAAAACGCACAGTCTCAGAGACTGCGGAATCCTCCTCCCCCAACTTGCAGCGCGGTGCGAAGCGATACCACTCGTAACTTGGCGATGCGTGAGCGCAGCCATGCCGCACAGATACGATCTGCCCATGATCCCGATTCATGTTCCGTGCGACAGCCTCGCAGAGTGGACTCCTCATGACCCACTCTCCTCGCTCGGCAGGGATGCCAGCGATCCTTCGATCAGTCCGAGGACGCGCGAGCGAACGTTCTCAGGAAGGCGCGACCAAGCGTTTAGCAACTGGGCTAGATCACCAATAGCACTGGGCGTGGAATTCGATGATGAGGCAACAGGTGCGCCGGATTTTGCGCCACTCTTTTCAGAACTCGCGGTTTTGTCGAGAGATTTCGAGGTAGTTCGAGTCCATTCAGGCCCATATTCCCTCTTTTGCACGGCATGCCGTGTGGTCGGCCCCCAATTCCGGGAGGGATCATGAAGACGTCGCGTCTGGAAGCCTTTAGCGACGGGGTGCTGGCCATCATCATCACCATCATGGTGCTGGAGCTTCACGTTCCGGAGGGATCCGCGGCGATATCCGACCTGGCGCCACTGCTTCCTGTCTTCTTGAGTTACCTGCTCAGCTTCATCTATCTCGGCATTTACTGGAACAATCACCACCACTTGATCCATGCGACCCGCAGCGTGACCGGCGGGATCATGTGGGCCAATCTGCATCTGCTTTTCTGGCTCTCGCTTGTTCCTTTCGTCACGGCCTGGATGGGCGAAAACCACTTTCAAGCCGTCCCGGCGGCCCTTTATGGCGGCGTATTGCTGCTCAGCGCGATTGCGTATTGGATTCTGCAATACGCCATTCTCAAAGTCGAAGGGCCGGACTCGGCAATTGCCAGAGCCATCGGGTCCGATCTCAAGGGTCGAATCTCGCCGCTGCTCTATCTTGTCGCCATACCGATTGCCTTCTGGCATGCGTGGGTCGCCTGCGCAATTTACGCCCTGGTGGCGGGAATCTGGCTGATCCCGGATCGGCGCATTGAGCGCGCGGTACACGAACGCGATGCTCGTGCGACGTGAGCGAGCAGCGCTTGCGGGAATGCGATGAATCAGGGGGCGCCCAAGGGGCCGGCCGGACGGAACGGCTTGGTCGTAAACGTATTCACCGCGGAGGCGACGAGAGTCACGAGCAGGCCCAAGGCGAAGACTGACGCGGTGGGCCACACCCGGTATGGGCCTGAGTCAGGCGACCAAGCTTCGGCCGCGGCCAGGTTGGCCTCGTGCAGGCGCGGTCCCCAGAAGGGAGTACCGGGATTCTCGATTCCAGCCTTGACGTCCTCTTCATGCTTGACGAGCAGGGCCTTGTAGGTCTCCTCGTTCTTCTGCTCAATTTCACGCGCGCCTTCGACGTAGAAGAACTCGGCGATGTGCCAATCGTTGGGGGGCACCATCCGGCCGCTGCCGTACGGGGCGGGCAGATACCACATCGGCACCACCATGGCCAAAGGCATGATGAGCGCCCCAGCCGCCGCATACCACACCTTCATGCCGCAGCCCATGCCCAGCCACATGACAAGCAGCATGACCGACATGAAGTTCGGGATCTGGAAGATCCCGGCCAAGAATCCGACGAAGAGGCCAGTCGCGAGGAAGGAGATGAATCGTCCCATAGGGCGGCTATGGTAGCGAAGGGGGCCGCCGCGAGCAATGCGGAATGAGCGGTCTCAACGAGTAATCCTCAATCATGAAGATCGAGGGTGATATTGCCGTTGGAGGTGTCAAGAGTGGACTCACTGCCGCCAGCGCCAATCACCAGTTCAAAGCGCCCGCCGTCGCGGGTGTTGTCCGTGAGACGGATGGGATTGGTGGACACCAGGGCTTGGGTCAGCAGGCGCCCGTTGGATGTTGTCCCACGCACGGTCCCGTTCATCAGCCGGGGAAGGGACAACGTCACACCGCCATTTGAGGTGGAGATCGTGAATCCCGCGGTAGCGTCCTTGACGCGGAGGCTCACTTCGCCGTTGGATGTGTCAGCCTCGACCCTAGCCATGGAGTCGACAATCGTGATGCCTCCGTTGGATGTGACAGCATGAATCGCTGCACCTGCGCCCTCGACTTTGATCTCGCCATTGGAGGTGTCGATGTCCACAGTCCCGCCCTGATCTGACACCGAGACGCCGCCATTGCTGGTGCGGACAATGGCGTTGCCGTCGAGCGACTTAAGGACGACCGATCCATTGCCGGTGTCAACGTTGACGCCATTTGCGGACGGGACCTTGATGACAAAGGAGCACCCTTCGTTGCTGCGCCGCTCATCGGGGAATTGCACCGAGATTTCCAACCCCTGAGCCGTGGTCTTGGCGACGACGACCTGAATCTGTTTCAGGCGTGCCTGGGCCTCGACCTCCGTCGGTGCGGAAGCAGTCACCGTGGCGGCAATCTCCACGTCGGCGCGTGCAGGGTCTCTCTCGATCGACACAGACCCGTTTGAGGTGCGTACCACCAAGCCGCCAGTGGTCGGCGCATCAGTGTGCAACAGGCGGTCTTCCCTGACGGAGCGCAGGTTCATGCCGGCGCAACCCGGCACGAAGGAACTGACCAAGAGCAGGCCGACGCAGAGAATTGTCAGCGAGATTGGAAGACGCATGAGTGGCCTCGTGTGAATTGAAGAGATGAATCGCGAACAGGGCGCAACATGACCGCACCTGTGGAATCCTTGCCGTGCAGTCCTTGGGAAACCAGTCCGGGGAGTTTCAGTCAGGCCGACTGTCGAGCGGGACGGTCGTCTAATGACGGGGGCGCGTCCGCTGATGGCTCGGGCCCGGTCGGAGGTGCAGAGTTCTCGCCGGCAGGCGGAGCGAGCAGGTGCACCTGGCCATGATCATCGCGGCGCGCTGCGCCGAGTTCGATCAGCGCGTTGAGCGCTGCGTTCTGCTCGCCCTGCTTCTTGCTGCCCGCACAGGCTGGCGCGAAGCGCCGCTGCCCCATTTCCACACAGACTTCAAATGACTTCGCATGATCAGGGCCGCTATGGCTGACAAGTACATAAACCGCCGACTCATCGCAGTGCTGCTGCACCCACTGCTGGAGGACTGATTTGAAGTTGAACTGGTGCCCTGAAGCGGCGGTTTTTTCTATCACCGGCACCAGATGCCTGAGCACGAAAACCCGGGCCGCTTCCATTCCGGCGTCCAGGAAGATGGCTGCGGTAACGGATTCAAAGGCTGCGGCAGCGATTGAGTCCGGCAGGGCCTCCCGGTTGGACATCCCTTTTCCCAGCCGCAGCAGCGTGTCCATTTGGGTTTCGCGCGCGATTCGTGCGCAGGATCGGCGCGATACCGCGGAAGATTTGATTTTTGTCAGATCGCCTTCGAGCAGTGTGGGGTATGTTCGGTACAGGTACTCGCACACGATGAGGCCCAGCACAGCGTCCCCGAGGAACTCCATGCGTTCATTGCTATTGAGGCGGTGGTCAGCGAGCGACGCGTGCATGAGCGCATCGCTCAGCAGAGCAGGTGAGGCGAAGCGGTGTCCGATGAGGGTTTCCGCTGCGGCGAGAGCGTCGAGTTCCATGCGCGTTGCGTCCGGTTCCAATGTCACCGGGTACGCCCGCGCCCGCGCGCAGTACGGTTCCGGCTCGAAGTCTGGCATCCACACTTCGGGCAGGAATTCTCTTAAGCCAGGGGTCGGCCGTGGCCCAGGAGAAGTCTCGCCCGCAGCAGTTTGTAAAGGCTAGATCGGCCCGGTCGACCGTCAACCTTGAATGGACGGGCTGCCCGGTCGATATGGTCCCGACGAGCGACCCTGCTTATATTTGGGGCTTCGCAGTGCCTCCCCGACGGTGGGTCAGGGGGGAAGTTGGGCGGGCATGCAGCCGGCCTGGACATGTAATTTCGGAGTTGAGCCATGCATTACCCGCACCGTACAAGCAAGATTACCAAGGTCCGCGCGGTGGGTTTTCGCGCCCGCATGAAGACTTCCAAGGGGCGACGCATTATCAATCGCAAGCGTCGCGTGGGGCGGCGAATCAGCCCGGTGATCTGAAGATTGCGATTTGAGATGGCAGCCACCCAGAGGGTCAAGCCGGCGCTGTCGTTCCTTCCGGCAGTTGCTTTCTCCTGCCCAAGTGGTGCAGTTGCACTGCCAGGCCAATGAGAGTCGCACTCAACCACCATATCGCAACTGCGCGGGGCGAGCTGGGCCCAAGAGCCTGAAGCGGGAGAGCCAGTCTTTCGGACAGGGCGAAGCCGCTGAGCAGGACCACGGTCGCTCCGCACGACGCGGTGAGCAGGGCTCCCAGCAACTGCGGCAGCGCGAATCCGCCAGCAAAACCGACGATGAGTGCAATCATCGCGACGAGAAGCGTCCATGACCGCGTTGTCGCGCTCGCGCTGCGCCAAGATTCTGCCGAGGACTCAATGCTGGCGCGAAGCGTGTTACGGAGCGAACTGATGGGGTGCGCCGACTGTGAATTCAATCCAGTCGGCTCGGAAATCGCAGTGGAGGATTCTTCACGGTGGGCCAGTTCGCGGTGGTAGGCGCTCGTTGCTGCCTCAGACAGCAACAGGTCAATGGTCTGCGCCCCCTCTTCCAATCCGTGAGATACGGATTGCGGCCAGCCTGGATCAGGGTCATTCGACGCAGGTGTGAGGTACGCCGCCGGGTCGGAAGGCAGATCCCGATGTTGAGCCCACGCGAAGAATGCCATCGGCGCCAAGACTGCCAAAGTCAGCGCTGCTGCGGTTCCCAGCAACAGTCGAAATGTCATCCACGCCAGCAGGCCGCCCAAAGCTGCTCCTAGGAATATGGGCCAGACAGGCGCGACCGTGGCGAGCGGTGGTATGGCATTCATCCCGAGCCCAAGGGCTGCACCCGCGAGCACGCCTCCAAGGACCGTCAGAGGCTTGAGGATTCTGCTCCCACGAACCCAGAAGATCAGTCCACCAGCGAGCGCGACAAGAAGTCCAATCGGGATCAGTGCAGACATTTCTGGTCATCTCCATCGCCTTGGACCTGTCGAGGGCCAGGGGATGACATCTTGTTGGGACTGTCAGGTGCCTTTTTTCCTGTATCGGACATCAGGCAGTTAACGCATGCCTGCAATTCGAGCGATTGCCGTTGCGTCTGGCCGGATAACCCGTGTGTGACCACAATCCCAGCTCCTCGGCCTGCGTTCAATCGTTTGGTGGGACGTGAGTCCACAGGCGGAC
Organism: Phycisphaerales bacterium; assembly: GCA_044229655.1. Classification (GTDB taxonomy): domain Bacteria; phylum Planctomycetota; class Phycisphaerae; order Phycisphaerales; family UBA5793; genus JBGASM01. The sequence goes on from JBGASM010000026.1 coordinate 9,132, forward strand.
GCGACGCACCTATACTCCAATTTGGGGCGGGCGAGTAGCGCACTGTTTTGGGAATCGGCCCGGACGCGGTTCCCGGTCATGGAAGGCGGTTTGTCATGGGAATCGGCTGGACGGAGTGGCTCATCATCTTGGTCGTCGGCCTGCTCATTTTTGGCAATCGATTGCCGGAAGTAGGGCGCAGTCTGGGCCGCAGCATCGTCGAGTTCAAGAAGGGCCTGAAGGGCGTTGAGGATGAGGTGGAATCTGCATCAAACGCGCCGCTGAAACCGTATGACCGCCGTCTGGGCGGGAACGAGGCGGAACTCCGGCAATTGCAGCCTGGCAATGGTGCAACCGCAGTGCGCGAAACGGTGCAGGTGAATCAATCGACGACGTCGTGATTCGTCGCGCCGCAAGTGATACATGCGGGTGTGCTTTGCGGCGGAATTTCCCAAGCGAATCGAGTTTCATTGACTGCGCGGTGCGCCTCACTAGCATCGCGTCGTTTGCGGGCGATTGGCTCAGCTGGCTAGAGCGCACGGATCACACCCGTGAGGTCACTGGTTCGAATCCAGTATCGCCCATTCCTCTCCTCGCATGCCGGGCAGGCAAGGTCGTGCGCGGGCGCCTTCGATGACTGTCAATACAGGCAAAGTCGCTGACCGTCGGGTTTTGAGGTTTGACTCAATTGATGCACTGTTTTCCGAAGTGGACGCGCTGGCCTCGGCCGAACGAGCGCAGCGGCTCCGCTGCACCGGTAATTGGACACTCGGGCAAGCGCTTGGGCATCTTGCGGCTTGGGTCGACTACGCATTTGACGGATATCCCCCCGATGTCAATCCCCCGTGGATTGTGAGGTTTGTCGTTGGATTTCAGAAGAAGTCCTTCATTCATCACACGATGCGCGCCGGTGTCAAGATTCCGGGAGTGCAGAACGGGACCAAGGCAACCGATGTGATCCCGACGGACGAGGGAGTTCGACGCGTTCGTTCGGCCTTCACGCGACTGCGTGACCATGCGCCTGTCCGCCCCAATCCGCTCTTCGGGCCGTTGTCGCACGCGGAGTGGCTCGGCCTGAACTTGCGCCACGCCGAGTTGCACTTGTCGTTCTTCAGCGCGACGTAAGCGCCACCTTGCGAACCTCTTCATGACTCGGTCCCCATGAATGCAGGGTACTGCACATCACGCGCACTTCGGCCACTTCAAATGGCGCGTGGCCTGCCAGCGGCAGGTCAACAACCGGATTGCCACGTTCATTTGTGAATCGACACAGGGTTACGTGCGGTCGGAAGCGATCGCCGGCGCGCTCGCGTGCATTTCGAGCCAGACGGTGCGCGAGTCTGCGCTGCAGTTCCATGAGCGGCGCCGGTGAATCCGTGTCGATGGCGACCAGGCGGGGTGGCTGCGAGCCGTCGCTGGGAAGCGTGACCAATCTGATCGGGCTGAGTCGGAATGAACCGATGCCCCCGGCTGCGCGTTCAACGGACTCGAGGACGTCATCGAGGTGATTTCGCCGCGTATCGCCAATGAATTGGAGCGTGAGGTGCATCTGGTCTATGGGTGTCGGACGATGGGCCGGGAGGTTCAGGGCGGGCAGCCTCGCAAGCAGGTGCTCGGCCAAATCGCGTGGGGGATAGATGGCGACGAACAGGCGGAATGAGGTTGGCGGTGGTTTGCGGGGCACAGGGGTCGATCAGGTTGAGGCGAGCGTAGTCTGTCGATGGGCGGCGAGTTGACTGGGGCCGCAGGCGCATCTATGTTCGGAATATATTCGGTATGGCGAAATGCCCATGATGTGCCCGGCACCAACCTTTCTCTCAACCCTCTTCCTCGACCTCAACTCGTATTTTGCCTCGTGTGAGCAGCAGCTGAACCCGGAGTTGCGTGGGAGGCCTGTCGGGGTTGTGCCCATGATCACAGACTCCACGGTGTGCCTGGCGGCTTCGTATGAGGCGAAGAAGTTCGGGGTGAAGACGGGCACAAACGTCGGCGATGCCCGGCGTATGTGCCCTGGAATTGTTTTCGTCCGGGCGCAGCACGAGCACTACATACGCCTGCACCATGAGGTTGTGCGCGCAGTGGAGTCATGCGTTCCGGTGCGCGCGGTGCACTCGATTGATGAAATGTCGTGTCGCCTCGTGGATTCCGAGCGTGAGGTGGGCAACGCGCTAAGCATTGCCCAACGCATCAAGGAGCGGATTGCCCGCGATGTCGGGGAGTGCCTGAAGTGTTCAATCGGAATCGCTCCGAACCGGTTTCTGGCCAAAGTGGCCACAGACATGCAGAAGCCGGACGGGTTGGTGGTCATCGGCAGGAATGAACTGCCGGCGCGGTTGTACGTCCTGACGCTCCGAGACCTTCCCGGTGTGGGGCCGCGGATGGAGAAGCGGCTGCGTTCGGCGGGCGTAGAAACCGTTCAGGACTTATGCCGTCGTGGGAAAGAAGACTTGGTCCGGATCTGGAATGGCGTGCTGGGGGAGTACTTTCATGCGTGGCTCCGCGGGGAGGAAACCTGGGAGCCGCCAACGCGCCATCGATCAGTGGGGCATCAACACGTGCTGGGCCCTGAGTATCGCAACGAAGCGGATGCGCGTTCGGTTGCACTTCGACTGGCCCATAAGGCCGCCGTGCGCGCAAGGCAGATGGGATATTGGGTGGGGCGGGTGGCCCTCTCAGTGCGGTACACCACGGGTCGGCACTGGGGTGGTTCTCAATCGTTGGGCCATTGCCTGGACACGACCGAGATCACCGCGCGCGTCGCGGGACTATGGGATCAGAAACCATCGGGTTCGGGACTTGAGCAGGGTGAACACGGGAGGGCGCGGCGTGGTTGGCCGGGGAGCAATTACTCGACGCGCGCGGGACCCGCCGCGCCCATGTACGTCTCGGTCACGTTGGATGACCTTACCCCGGAACAATGCACGCCCATGCCGCTATTTGAGGCGGAACGGCGTCGACTTCGCTTGTGTGACGCGATGGACCGTGTGAATTCGCGTTTTGGCGCGGTCACTATTCGGTCCGCGGCGATGCACAAGGCGACACGGCTGGGGGGACCACGTATCGCCTTCAGTTCAGTGCCCGACCTTGATCATCTCACATGAGGCCACCGAACTTGCTGGGCCGGTAAGTCGAATAGGATTTCCCGGCATGGCCGTAGAACCTGCATCGCTCAGCATCGTCAAGTACCCCGACCCGAGACTGCGCCGGCGGACTCAGCCTGTCAGTGCAGTTACGGATGAGGTTGTAGCGGTTGCGGCGCGAATGCTTGCGCTCATGCACGAGGTACGGGGTGTGGGGCTGGCCGCGCCGCAGGTCGGTTTGTCCTGGCGGATGTTTGTCGCCAACAGCGGTGCGGAGGGAGAAGTCGACGGCGTCTACATCAACCCTGTCCTGTCTGAACCGCTTGGCGACCCGGAGCCGGGCGAGGAAGGATGTCTGTCGATCCCCGAGGTGTACGGGGAAGTCTGGCGTCCGGTGGGCATCTCCATTGAAGCGGTTGGGGTGGATGGAAAGACGTTTCGCCGGGCGGCGACCGGGCTGCTGGCCCGCGCTTGGCAACACGAGATGGACCACCTCGAAGGCAAGCTCATCATCGATCGTTTTGGTCAAATGGACCGGCTGTCTAATCGTCGGCGCTTGCGCGACCTTGAGCGGGCAGCGGTTCAGTGACATGAGCTCTGACTGCGGACGTCAGGTGATGAAGCGAATGGTCATCGGATAGCGGACGAATTCGCCGTTGTTGGCACGCACCGCGGAGATGATGATGGCGATGGCGGCGATGATGCTGACCGCTGGGAGCAGGACGATGCCGATGCAGGCCAAAATCGAGAGGCCTGCGATCAGTCCCCAGAGCAGGAAAGAAATCTGAAAGTTGACGCTCTCTTTGCCATGGTCATCGATGAATGGGGACTCGTCCTTTTTCACCGCCCACATGATGATGGCAGGGAGGATGGACAGGCCCGGAAAAATCATGAAACTCAGCGCGGAGAGGTGCAGGAACATCGCGAACTGACGTTCGCCGTGTGATGCCTGAGAATCGACGATTCGCTCTGGTGGAAGATGGGGCGCGGGTGTTTGCATTGACGGAAGGGGGATTGGCTGGGCTATTGACACGATATTGTTTCCCGCTCTGCCGCAACGGTCGCTTGGTGGTTCCGCCCATTCAACTCTTTGGGAAAATTCCGGGCCCGGTTTCGTGCCAAACTGGCCCGCTGGCCGGCTCAGGACGGGCCGCTACGCTGGAGACTGGGTTTTTTGCTCATGCCACCCCCGAATCAGTCCATTCCGACCGTTGGTGTCCCTCATGAGTCGCGGGCCGGGCTGCTGGTCGTGATTTCGGGTCCATCTGGTGTGGGAAAGACCACCATTGTCGGAAGGTTGAAGGACCGCATCGGCGCTCAGTACTCGGTATCGGCAACCACTCGGCCCCGAACGGTGAATGAGGTTGACGGCACCGACTACCACTTCGTCGATGAAGCGGCATTTCGCGGGATGATCCAGCGGCAGGAACTTCTTGAACACGCCCAGGTTTACGGTCACTATTACGGGACGCCACGCGCGCCTGTGGAGAACGCTCTGTCGGCGGGGAAGACAATCCTTCTGGATATTGATGTCCAGGGCGGATTCCAGGTTCGTGCAGGTCTTCCGCGCGCGTTCCTTGTTTTTGTGCTGCCTCCCAACGACGCAACGCTTCTGGCCCGTCTGCGGGAGCGCCGGCGCGATTCGGAGGAAGCGATTCAGCGGAGGTACCAGCAGGCACGCGAGGAAATCGCCAAGGCCAGGAGCAGCGGAGCGTACGACCTGTTCGTGGTTAATGCCGATCTCGCGGAGAGCATTGAGACAATTGTGACCGCGGTGGAAACTCGGCGGCGGCAGGACAAGTGCAGCTAGCCGCGTCTGCGAGACGCTGGCATGAGCGACGATACCATCGGGTTGTCCGAAGCACAAGTGGAGTGGGGCTCTGGGCGGTGGAGACGGGCGTGGGAGTGACGTGAGAATGTTCTGAAGATGCAATTCACGATTGGGGTCGGTTATGGATCTTCTGACGCCGGCAGAACGGCAACGGTTGGAACAGCAACTTGAGGACCTGAAGGCCAAGCGCAAGGGACTGAGCGAACGCATCGGCGCGGCGCGGGAACTCGGTGACCTTCGCGAGAACGCGGATTATCACGCCGCCCGTGAGGATCAGGGAATGAACGAGGCCAAGATCAGGCAGCTGGAAGCCCGACTCGCCGCCGCGCGGACTGCCGATTCGGAGACTGAACTGCCGGAAGACATGGTCTTTCTCGGGGCGATCGTGAAACTGCGCGACGTCGATCGAGGGGCTGAGGATCTGTATCGTTTGGTGGGAGAAGCCTCAGGCGACTTCAGCCTCGAGTACATTGAAGTCACCGTCAATTCGCCAATGGGCAGTTCGCTGTTGAAAGCGCGTATTGGGGAGACGATCAAAGTCGATCTGCCGCGCGGCACCAAGCGTTTCGCCGTGATTGAAATCGTGACTGGATGAAGTTTCCTAAGGGAAAAATCAAAAAACGACCCGCGTCATGCGGGTCGTTTTTCTTGGCAATCCGGGTTGCGTCGTTGCCCGGCGAGATTCCTCAATTCCTAGGTGTCGCAAGTTACCAATCGGTGTTGCTGTGTTGCTGCTGTTTCTTCTTGTCAGACTCATTGCCGATGACGTAGCCGGCACCCGCGCCGACCGCGGTGCCGATGAGGGTGCCCGTCGTGTTGCCGCCAATCGCCTGACCAGCCAGTGCGCCGAAACCTGCCCCGATCAGTCCACCGGTCTGTGCATCGGATTCGCAGCCCGCGGAAAAGCCCAACAGGGTCGCGGACGTAAGGACAATCAAACTGCCTGTGATTGACTTTCTCATGCTTTTCATGGGTCGATTCCTTTCAAGTCCCGTTCTTCCGGTGATTCCTCTCGGCAACGCCTCAGTGCGGGTGCACTGAAATCATACGGTCCAAGAGTCACCCAGACGGCCAGTCGGAACTGGCCCATCCCATTCCACGAGTTCTGACACCGATGGGCATCTGATATTCCATCCGGCTGAATCACGTGATGCCCATCGGTACGATGCAAGTCCATGAAAAGGAGCCACATAACGAAAGGGTCGGATGCCAAGCTTCTCGCGGTTGTCCGCAAGGCGGTGGGCGGGGTGGGACGCAAGGGGCTACCCTCGTGCTCCCGATAATGACATGGGCCAATGAGTGTTTCTGAGGCGGGGAGGGCTGAGGTGTCGAGGGTCACATGGTGATCGAAACCAGAATTGCACGGCGATACTGGGTCCGCAAGGCGCTTCTCGCCTTCATGTTCTTCGCGTTTGGATGCCTCGCGCTGTACGACGGTTTCGTGAAGTATCCAAAGGAAGTTGTTCTATACAACGAGAACCTCGAGTATGAGCAACTGAAGCAGCAACGGGCAAGCTCATCGCTGACCCAGGCAGAGGCCACGCGATTTGCGGAACTCGATACCAAGTTCTCCGATCCGACCATGGGAAAGATTCCCAAGCGATCTCAAAAGGACATCGTCCTGCAACACGGTCTCGCGGTGCTTTGTTTTCCGGCCGCACTTGCACTCGTCATCACCTGGCTGATCTCAGCCCGACGGAAATACATCATTCAAGAGGACGGCACGCTCATTGCGCCCGAAGGCACATTTCCGCCTTCCGCCATGACCGATATTGACATGACCCGTTGGATGGACAAGTCGATTGCGCGCCTGGAGATCAATGGCGGGCCAGACAAGGGCGGAGCGGCCGTCAAGCTCGACGCGTGGATCTACGACGGGATGGACGAGACGATTGAAAATCTGGCCCGCCGCTTTCACCCCGAGCAGTATGCCGACAAGCCTCCTGTAGCGGCCGCCGCTGCGTCTAATGACGAACCCCGGTTGGCAGGTCAAACCTCCCGAGGAGGTTAGAAATCGGGGTCGCGATTGATGGGGTTCTCTTGGCGTGCAATGGCCTTCTTGCGCACGTGGGCGGCGGAGAGTCCCAGAACCATCCCGACTGTTGCCACAATCATGGCGGCCGGGTGTTGAATGGGCCCCCAAGGGGAGGTTTTCAACCAGCCGCGATCAATCATCGTGAACGCTAGTCCCACGAGAGCAAGTCCGGAAATGAGCATGACGCTGGCCTGGGTTCGCTGGCACATACCCCGAGCGTAGGCAGCAACCGAATCGTGATGTGGAAGTGAGAAACCTGAGTGCGCGGGCTGCACCTAAAATGTTGGAGTGGAACACAGGCAGAAATTGCGAATCCTGATTACTGCCGGGCCGACGCAGGAGCCAATCGATGCAGTGCGCTACATCGGCAATCGTTCCTCGGGGCGATTGGGTATTGCCTTGGCTGAAGATGCCGTGGCTCGCGGCCACGAGGTGACGCTGCTACTGGGGCCCGCTTGTGTGCTTCCGATGGGTCGCGCGGATGCGCTGCATCTGGAACGGTTTCGCACGACTGCGGAACTGCAGGAACTGTTGGCCCGCTATTGGCCCGGTGAATTGCACTGTCTCATCATGACGGCCGCGGTGGCGGATTACCGAATGATCCATGCGGATACGCAGGGCAAGTTGCCACGTGGCGCCGGTTCATTGACGCTGCACCTCGAGTCCACTCCCGATCTGGTCGCGCAGTGCGCCCTTCGCAAGAAACCAGGTCAGCGAGTGATCGGCTTTGCGCTTGAGACTCCGGAGAATCTCGAGCGGCGGGCCAGCGAGAAACTGGCCAAAAAGGGGCTCGACGCGGTCGTAGCCAACCCGCTGGAAACGATGGATTCGCCATCAATCTCTGGAGCTCTCATTTGGGCCGATGGGCGGCGTGCCGTTCCCCTTCAGCCCGTGTTGCCCAAGCGTGAATTTGCTGCGTGGCTGCTGTCCGAGGTATTGCCCCATCAGGTCCGCTAAGTTGTGTCTGCGCCAGTACAGGCCGCGCACACCGCACATGACGACGTGGTGCCCGGTGCGGCAGATTCTGCGCCACCGGTGGGGTCTGCCAACGGCCGATGAATGCAAGTAGGGACAGGCGCTGCGCATGCGGGTCATCATCAACATCCTCATCCTCGTCATGTTGGCGGCTTTCTGCTGCGGGCTGGTCGCCTATCGGCAGATTCAGGATGCCGAGCAGGATCAGATCGACCAGCTGCGGATCAACGTTGCCGCCATTCAATCTCAGGTAGACTTGCAAACGGCCCTTGGACGGACGCCACTCAACGCGCACGGCCACCCGTTGACCATCGATCCTTCTTGGTTTTCAGAGTACCTTCCGAGAAACCCGTTGATCGACGACTCAGGCCCGTGGATGGAGATAGCTGACGCGGCCGAACAGGAGAAGCAGGGGACTGATCCGAGCACCGTTGTGGCCGGAGACGGTGTGACGGCGGGGTTCTGGTACAACCCGCGCACCGGAACCGTGCGTGCCCGCGTCCCGCAGATGCTGAGTGACCAGCGCACGCTCGAGGTCTACAACGAGGTCAACGACGCGCAGCTCACATCGCTCTTTGAGACTTCGGGTCGATAGCGGCGCTGGCCCGGTCAGGGTAGCGGCCGGACCCAATACCACTCCCGGGCCAGCAGCACGGCAAGAACCAGTAATGTGCAGAACTGCAGAGCGCACATACGACGGCTTAAGCGCATGACCCAGACAAAAGGCATAAGCGCGAGATAGGCGAGAAGATAGCGATCGAAGATATCGCCCTTGGAGAGCGCGCTGAGCAACCATCCGGCCGCGAGCGTGACGGCCGCAAGGCGCACAAGCAGATCGCCGTTTGTCCTGACCGGTCCTGCGCATGGGGTTGTTGTCGGACTCTTGTCAAAAGCCGACACAATCATGGCCGCGATGCTCACGAAGCCGGCGGCGGCGAGCAGGCAGGTTGTGACCAGGTACAGTGGGCCGGACCAGTCCTGCACGGGGCGCAGCGCTGTGGCCAGCGGTCCCTGGAAGTTCCCATCTCCGCCTGCGGCAGCGGCGCCGAAATAGAGCGGGAGATCGGGCAACGCGAAAGCGCCAGCGGTCGCGCCGACAATGGCCGCCCAAACTAGAACGCTGCGTATGTTCCGCGTGTCGGGTCCTGCATTCGGTGCAATCCACAGGCGTTGAACCATCGGAAATACAAAGATCAACGTGCATGGAAGCGCCGCAATGGCAAGGTAGACCAGGCTGTCAAGCCGAACCCCCAGGCCATAACGGGCCTGGTACTTTTCACCAACCAGGCCGCCCCAGTGCAGGAATAGAGGGATCCGCAGGAGACCTGCGACGATCGTGGCGATCCACCAGGGGCGTGCCTCCCGATACGAGCGGAAGAGCGCAAGCAGGCATACGGCGCCCGCCATAGCTACCGCATGGGCCCGATGATGCAGCAAGACAGCCAGCAGGATGGCGTAGAGTGCGGGCCCGATCAGGCGGCGGATGCGGTCGGTCGGATGGTCCAACGCCCAGGTGACCGAAGTCGCCAGCAACAGCGCGCCCAGGAGGAACGAGGGCTCGCTCATGAAGAGTTCGCTCAGAACAAGGTTGTAGGGAAGCAGCAGGAAAAGTGCGACGACCAGCAGTGATTCTCCAAGACGCAAGCCAACATGTCGACACAGGTACGACAGCGGCACAGCACACAGAGTGGTGAGGAGTAGGCTGAGCCAGCGGAGGGAGGAAAGGCCGCCACCCACCAGCGATTCGCACGCCGCATAGAGCCAAAAAAATGACGGTCCCTTGGTATCTTGGAAATTCAGCAGCGAATCCCAGGACCAGTTCGAGTCCGAGATGTTCTTGACGATGGGGTACATGAGCCCCTCGTCCCACATCATCCCGCGTGCGGGGATGCCGCCCCACCAGCGCAAGAGCAACAGGCTTGCCAGCAACAGCACGCAGCCTGACAGCATGGCGAGCGGCAGATTCAGCGTCCGCTTGCAGTCGGTGACTCGACCGGTCTTGTCAGCGCCTTCTGTCATGTCCGCATCCGCAACCGTCCCGGTTCCTCTATGAACGCATTCGGTCGCGCGGATGGAAGACGCCGGGGTGTTCCTGCGCCGCGCCTGTCGCTACACTCGTGCGTGATTGTCACACGCGGGGCCAGCCAGTCACGGCCCCCGGAAGAGTATGTCGACATCAGTCAATCGGATTTCAGGGTATTCTCGCATGACCGCTCCGCACCACCCCGTCGCTCCCGTCACCATGGGCCGCAAAGTCATCGTCAAGATCAAGCGTCAGGACGGCCCGAATAAGGCTGATCGATGGGAGTCCTTTACGGTCCCGGTCGAACCCGGCATGAACGTGATTTCATGCCTGCAGTGGATCGCCGCGAACCCGACGACCACCCAAGGCGCGGCGACTACGCCAGTCGCCTGGGACTGCAACTGCCTCGAGGAAGTCTGCGGGGCCTGCACCATGGTAATCAACGGGAGAGTCCGGCAGTCCTGTTCCTGCCTGATTGATGAGAGCGCGCCCAACGACGGCGACGAGATCACCCTTGAGCCGATGAGCAAGTTCCCGGTTGTGCGCGACTTGCAGGTTGACCGATCGCGTTTCTTCCGCGATTTGATCCGTATGAAGGCCTGGGTTCCGGTGGACGGCACATGGGATCTTGGTCCGGGCCCCAAGGAGAGTCAGGAACATCAGGAGTTTCGTTATGCCCTTTCGACGTGCATGACGTGCGGCTGCTGCCTCGAGGCTTGTCCTCAGTACACAATCGACAACGAGTTTGTCGGAGCGGCCCCGATCGGCCAGGCGCAACTCTTCAACATGCATGGCACGGGCAGCGCACTCAAGGGCGAACGGCTGGAGGCGCTCATGGGGCCAGGCGGTGTCAACGACTGCGGCAATGCGCAGAATTGCGTGAAGGTGTGCCCACGCGGCGTCCCGCTGACGGAAGCCATTGGCGCCATCGGCCGCAGTTCGACGGTTCACGCGGTCACCTCCTTCTTTGCCGGCCGAAAATAGCCGCACTCGACGCGCAGAAAACTGACGCGGCGTCCGCGTTTCCATACCATCGTGCGTTGCTCTTTGACAATGCGGGGCCGACCGGACTCGACCGGATGGTTCAGGTCCGTCATGGCGTGTCGCGGCGCACGTGGACCGCGTTATCAAGCGTGCACACACATATCTGCCAACACGCAGTATGCTCTTGCTGCCTAATTACTAGGCGGCACGACTCTCTTTGATCGCCCGTGTCAGGGAAGAGTCGAAATCAGCGGGCTGCCCGCGCTTGCGCACCGCAGGAGAGCGCGGGGAGACACACTGCGGCGTGGCCCGGGACGCAGGATGCCGGCGTTCGTCGCCCGGGCCGAGACTAAAACACCGGACACACACGTAGAGGTGGCGGGTCGATCATCTCGGGACGGGGGTTCAACTCCCCCCGGCTCCATTTCAGAGTATTTTGCGCAGGTGGGGTAGAAGTCTGTCCTGGAGGGGCTATGACGACGGAGAATGTGCCGTCATTCCGGGGACCCGAGATCACTCACGCCGCGCATTTCGGAGATCACTGCCCACAGCCAGCACACCAATGCTACAGGGAAGACCAACCAGGCAGTCGTAAATACCAGATCGAGGGCCTGTTCTGCGGGTTGCGGAATGGTCGATTCTCGCACGCCGCCCATACCTCTGGCTACTTCATCGCTGATGCGCGCCAGGTTGAGCGCGCAAATTACCAGTGCGATTGGGAGCATTGCAGCGCTCAAGGTCCTGAACCAGGTAAGCTGCGCGGCGCGTTTCAGGAACAAGAGGTACATCGCTATCCGCCAGGTGGCGACCAAGCCCAGAAGTTGCACATTGAGAAGCGCCGCCTCCTGCGGGGTGTTCCATCGCTCAACAGGCAGGGCGTACAAGAGTGCAACCGGACTGGTCATCATCACGTATACCACGATCTGTCCGAGATGGACAGCGCCGTTCGCCAGAGGCGCTGCAAACGCCCACAGCCAGAGGCTCAGCATGAAGACATAGATTAACGACGCAAGCCCAATTCTCTGAGGGACAACTGCGCTCGGGTCATCCCACCAACGTCCGACGCCTGCAAGGACGGTCAGAGCGAGTCCGATGGCGAAATGCCACCATCCATAGTCGGCGACATCCTCTGACCGCACGCGGAATGTGAGTGCACGCGCGAAATGGAGGACTGCTTCCCTCAAGACCTGTCTCCTGAGCGCGGGGTGCTGACTTTTGTCTTCCCCATCGCCACCACATACATCTCAGTCGAGACGCTCCGGGAAGACTGTGGCTTGAAGCCCTTGGCCTTCTCGAACCTTGCGCTGCACTCTTTAACAAATGTGCTGTAGTGTGAACCCTCAAAGATCTTGACGGCGAAGTTCCCGCCCGGCTTGAGCAGTTCGTCACACAGCCAGAGCGCGCGCCTCGCGAGTTCGACGCTCCGCACATGATCGGCGAAATGTTGCCCCGATGTGGAACTCATCATGTCCGAGAGAACGACATCAAGCAGTTCATCGCCAATCAGCCTGCGAACGTCATCAGGCGTAAGCGCGAACGCGTCGGCCTGAATCACCTGAACGCGCTGATCGCAGAGCGCCTTGGACACCTCCACCGGCTGAATGTCCACCCCCAACACTGCGCCGCCGGCCTTCAGCGGGCCAAGCGACTGGCAAGCGGCCTGGAGCCACGCTCCCGGCGCGCAGCCCAGGTCCAGCACTCGCCCGCCTCGGGGAATGACGCGAAACTTGTCCTGCATCTCAAGGAGCTTGAATGCCGAGCGCGCAACGTACCCCCGCTCCTTGGCGAGTTTGAAATAGTGGTCCTGTGGTTCGAACCGGCCGGTCATGCTGCAGCGATCTTACCGCGCATACCACAGCTTCCCGGCCAGCTCACGCACGGGAAGCCATATTCCTCATTGCCTGGGAGCCTGTTGCCTCAAGCTTCCTGACCGGCGGCGCGACCGATCTTCGCCACGACCGCTGTGGGTCCTTCGGCGATGATCTGGTCCGCGACTTCACGGCGATGCACCGGCACGTCGCGTGGAAAGTCAAAAGCAACCCGCACACGCTCGCCCTTGATTCCCGCGATCCGAACCACACCAATCGGACAACGCGGATCGCCGATGATCACTTCCTCACCTTCACGACGCGTAATGACCAGCATCTCCCGGACCTCCTGTCCTTGGGTTCCGTCCGTCGACTCAATTCACCACCATTTGATTCGCATTCGCGCCAGCCACCACCAGCGCGTTGGCGAATCCCACCGGCCCTCAGCATACCGCGCACTTCGCACTTGCCAAACAAAACGAACACTTTGTCCATTACTTCGTGCAATTGGCTCCAATTTGAAATCTGTTGGCGCAATCGCACCCAGCTCGCGCGCACTTCGCCAAGCGTGGTCCCTTCCGATAATCACCCACGATTTCTTGCCTATTTAGCCAGCGTCATCCGTTTCAACGCGCGACTTTTGCGCGATCCTCCCTCACTTACGGAACTGCCTCGACCGATTTGACCTCAGGCACACGCTCACGAAGGTTGCGCTCCAAGCCCGCTTGGAGTGTAAGGTGGCTCGATGGGCACCCCACGCACGCGCCATGGAAGCGGATCTGTACATTGCCCTCGGGCGACACGCCGACCAATTCAACATCTCCGCCATCCGCCTGCATCGCTGGGCGAACGAGATTGATGATGCGTTTTACGCGCTCAAATAAAGATGTTTGGCTGGCGTCGATCGTGTTCACGGTGACCACCGAATAGAACGAGGCACATTTCGGTCGGAGTGGCCGTCATGCGCCGCATGGATGATATTCGATGACCTCCAGCCTTGCCACGTCAGCACCACCTTTCCCCGGGCTCGTACTATCCGCGCACATGCGCACCTTTCGCCTTCGATTTAACGAGGTTGCTGGAATCGCCCTGCCAATCTTCGCCTTGGCGGCGTGTTCGGGCACGCCCAGGCAGTACGAAGACCCGATTGCGGCGATGACCGACCCAAACCTGACCATCGGCGCCAATGTCGAGGCCATGCGCCAGGCTGCAGTTGTCGCCCCCGACGATCCGAAGCGCATAACGGCCCTCAAGGACATCATGAGCCAGCCGGGGTCGAGCCTGGAGATGCGCACAACCGCGCTCCAGCTGCTTCTGGACCATGATCAGGCCGATGCGCGCAAGACGCTCATGTACCGGCTTCCGTCGATCAACGACTGGGACTTCATGGAGCATGCTTGTGCTCAGATTGGGTCGCGATCGTGGACGGAATTCACCCCAGCATTGGTGCGGTCGTTGGCGCGTCCCATGCCGCTGTACGAGCGAATCGAGGACCGGCCCGAGTACGCGGCCTTGGAGGACCTCCATCCCGGGCAGGACGCAGCCGACATCATCTTTGAGTTTGTCGCCCAGCCGACGACCTCAGAAGTCATGTCCCAGTGGCGCTTGTCCGCCTGGGATCTTCTCAATCGAATGGACGTTGATCCCGCGCGGTTGGGCGACCTGCTGGCATCGGCAGATCCCGCATCGGACCGCATGCTCGCCGACTTGAAAGCATGCGCCGTTGAATTGCACATTGTCCCTGAAACACGCCAGGAAGTGGAATGGCTGCAGGCAATCCGGACACCTGAAAGCGCTGAGTGGTGGGCCCAGTGCCGGATGGTCGCCGACCTTGTGCCTCCTCTGCAACGGACTGACTTGCAACTTCGCCACTTGGCTGTGCTCATCGCAGTGGCCCATTCACACCCCGATTGGCTGGCACGTTCCCGTGGGGATCTCTTCTCCGACATCGCGGAAATGCTGCGGGATCGCCCGCTCTTTCGGGTCCGCACCGATACGGCCTACACCGCATCCCATTACAATGCGACCCAAAAGTTGGCAGACTGCGCCGACCAACTCACCTGGCCGGACCTCCTCACGATCCGACTTGCCTTGGACATGTTCGCGGATTCGCAGACGATCAGCACGATCTTCGCGCAATCGGCTGACGATCACCGCGACACGCTCACCGAGTACGGCGGGGTCATCGACTGCAGAGACGGTCAATGGGAGGCTCTCGCTTTTCCACCCCGTCTGAGAGCCGGCGACTCGAAATTCCTCGCGCCTCCTGCGCTCGAGGAACGCGGACACACCGCGCTGTTTCACTACCACTTCCACGTCCAGGACAAGGACAACCGCGACTACGCAGGTCCGGGCGTCGGCGACCGGGAGTATGCGGAGGCGATGGGCGTCAACTGCCTGGTATTCACGTCCGTGGGCGATGGGCAGCTCAATGTGGACTTTTATCAGCGCGGGGGCGTGGTGGTTGATCTTGGCGTGATTTATCGCTGATGACTGAGCGACAGGCGTGCAGATCTTCATCATCATCCTCGTCGCGTCACTCCTGGTGTCCGAACAGCTCGGCCCGCCGGTGGGGGACTTGGCAGCGGCGTATGCGCAGGGGGGGTTTCTTCCGCCCACACCATTGCAGAGCGTGGGATGGACCGTCGGTTCATTTGCTTTGCTGATGCTGTTCACGGCGTTTACAGCCGAGATGTTCAATAAGCGCCTGCGGTCAAATCCAAACTTTCGACTTCTGCTCTGGTCGCATCGCGCGCCTGACATTGCGACGTGCTTGGCCCTGGGGCTGCATGTCGTGGCCATCTTCGCATTTGGCTATCTCTCCGCGCTGCGGGCCCTGATCGGCGACACTGTCCTGCTTGACGAGTGTGCGGCGCTCCTGCCGGCAGTCTGCTGCCTGCTGGTCATCTGGAACGGGCAGTACCCACTGTCGCGACGGCTGCGCATGAACGAGGCCCGTCACGCGCTCGATCCCGAGCGTGCCCGGGCTCAGGTTTGGTCGCGCGGGCAGTTTCTGCTGTCCAATGTGCGTATGCACCTCGTGTTGCTGCTTCTTCCGATGCTTCTGCTGCTCACCTGGTCCGAGTCGCTCACGCTGCTCGTACGGCGCACAGGCGTGTTCGCGGATGGACCCGACGGATTGCCCTACACCCTGACGTTGCTTGCAGGATCTTTGGCGCTCATCGCGATTCTGCCGTGGGTCATCTGCCGTTTCTGGGGTACGCGTGCGCTGGAATCTGGTCCGTTGCGGCAGCGGCTGGAGGCCATGTGCCTCGCTCATGGCGTGCGTATCCGCGACATTCATCTCTGGCACACGTACCACGCGATCCTGAATGGAGCGGTCATCGGGTTTATCCCCCGCATCCGCTACGTCTTGCTGACCGATCGGCTCATTGACGACTTGCCGCCTGAGCAGGTCGAAGCCGTCATGGCGCACGAATTGGCTCACATCCGAAGACGCCATCTCCTTTGGTTCGCGGTTGTGCTCAGTGCGACGCTGTGGGGAGTTTCCACGCTCACGGACACGCTGATCGGTTTGCTGCCGACCGCTCAGCCCGAGCACGCAGCGCCGTCACTTGCAGCGATGCTTTATGTGACGTTTGGAGTTCAAGCGCCGGCCAGACCTTCGCCGGTTCTGGAGATAATCGCGATCACAGTTTCTCTCGCGGCAGCGCTGGCAGTGTTCGGGTGGGTATCGCGGCGATTTGAACGCCAGGCGGACACTTTTGCGGTTCAGCACCTCAGCGGGGTCACGCGAACAAACACGCATGCGGTCGTCACCGAGGGCGCCGCCCACACGATGATTGCGGCGCTGCAACGCATCATCGAGTTGAATCACGTACCCGCGGGCAAACGATCCTGGCGCCATGGATCCATTGCCTGGCGGCAGCGCTACCTCGCCACGCTTCCCGGGCAGCGAGCGGACCAACTGGCCATCGACCGCACCGTTGTCGCGATCAAAATCACGTTCGCGCTCGTGCTGGCGGGGCTGAGCGCGTGGACGTTTCTCGGTGGGTGAAGTCGCACGATCCGATCACCGTCTCGGTACCGCTTTTCGATAGAAACCATTCAGGTCGTCTTTGAGTTTCGCGAGCGAAGATTTCTGAATGTACATCATGTGCCCTGAGGGGTAGTAATGAGTCTCAACGTTGCCCTTGAGGGCGCCCTCGAGCCCCATGTGGGCGATTGTGTAGTCCGCGGCGAAGTAGGGAGTTGCCAGGTCGTAATACCCGCTCGCGACGAAAACGCGCAGCGCCTGATTCTGTGTCATCGCGCCTCGCAAGGTCTCAGCCACGTTGAGGTACTGATTCTGGGCCGACTGAAAACTCCAAGGCCAAACGCGTCCGGTGAGAATTTCATAAGGCAGATCGTTGGCATATCCCAGATCCCGCTTCACATAGTCGTTCAGACACGCTGTATAGGGCCCCTGAATTGCTGCATAACTTGAGTCATACGAGGCGCCCTCGCCCGCCGCGTCCGCATCGATACCGATGAATCGGCTATCCAGGCGGCCAGTTGTGTGCCGTTGATCCCGCAGCAATTCCTTGAAAAACCGGCCCTCGTTCACACGCAGATTGCATTGCTGCACAAAATCTGCGGTCAACCCGCTGAACCGTGCGAATTCTGCAGCGATCTTCGAACGCTCCTCGCTCGAGATTCGATCACCGAGATTGAGTGCGGAAAGGTACGGACCGTTCGCGAACTCCTCCGCTGCCCTAAGGGCAACTTCCAACGGACCGTTCTGCAGGTCAGCAGGAAGCTTTTTGTGGTACCACGCAGTCGCGGTGTAGGTGGGCAGGAAAAGTTGGAAGGGCAGGTCGTTTCCAGGGCTCGAGTCAATGGTCTGAAAATTCAGGACCATTGAAACCAGCACAATGCCATTGAGGTAGATGCCGTGATGGCCCTGCAACTCGCCGGACAATCCGGCTGAACGCGTCGTCCCGTAGCTCTCGCCTGCCAGAAACTTCGGGCTCGCCCAGCGTTCGTTGCGTGCGGTCCACAGGCGGATGAATTCCGCAACACTCTCAATGTCCTCATTGACACCGTGAAATTGGCTCTCGTCTTGCCCCGGCGCAGGGCGACTGAAGCCGGTGGTGACTGGGTCAATGAACACGAGATCGGTGATGTCCAGAATCGAGTATTCGTTGGGGACCATTCGATAGGGAGGCGCAAGCGGCATCCCTTCATCATCCATGAGCACGCGCTGGGGACCGAACGCGCCCATGTGAAGCCAGACGCTGCTTGAACCCGGGCCGCCGTTGTACGCGAAGGTCACCGGTCGGCTTGCCGGATCTGTGACCCCGTCCTTGGTGTACACCACGTGGAAAATGCTCGCCCGTGCCTTGCCCCCCTCGTCTCGAATCACCAGGGTTCCTGTTCGCGCGGTGTAGGCGATTTCCTGGCCGCCGATGGTGACGGTGTGATGCGTCTCGGACATGCGGTCTTCAGTGAACTCAAAACTCGGATTTGCAGGGCGGTCAGAGTTTGCCGGCGCTTGATCCTGGGCATGCGCGACGCCGCTCATTGCAACTGCCACGATGGACAAGTACGCCCAAGCCCGACAAAGGGTGCTCACGCTCATGATGTCGCTCCGTCCGTTTTCAGTGTCAATTGAATTCTGTCATTCCTCAATGTGGTCCCATCGTATTCCGGTCACCACCCGCGCCCCGGCGCGCGCGGTCCGTCGTCACCGGCTATCCGCAATGCGCTCATGCATCCCACAAACGCATACAGCAGCGTCATCCCTGCGGTCAGTTCCAGCCGGGTCGTGGCCCACAGATCAGTCCACGCCACGTCTTCAACCTTTCCGTAATAGATCCAGCGCGTGTTCGGAATGGCGACCGCCAATAGGACCAGCAGCGTGAGTGCGCAGGCGCCCGCTCCGCACTCCCAGCGCCCTCGATGCGCGCCCAGACGCGTTGCCATGCCGATGGCAAGCCCGACCGGCCAGACCAGCCAATCGTTGCGGTTGTGCGTGGCCACGCCAACGGCGATCCAAGCGCCGCCGCAAACTGCCGCAGCAAGCACTCCCACGGCCAATCCGGAGATGATCCTGCCCCTGGCCGGCGGGCTCGGCTCCAATTCCTTGCGCACCTTTTGACGCGTCTGCGCATGCCGGGCTGCGATGTTCCGGGTTTCCGCGCTGACGTGCGCCCTTTGCTCAGGCGTCCAGGGAGTATGTGCGTTGACCCGATACCCGGCGGTGTCGCTCAGGTAACGGCTGACTCTCTTGTCGAAGAGTGGATCCGCTGCAAGCCCAAGCTCCGCGCAAATCCGTGTCAACTCCGCATGCGGCGCATCGCGCAGGTCTTCCATCGTCAATTCCGTCACGGTCACCGCACTGCCCAGGCTCCGACGCGCTTGGTCAATTCGCGCCTCGTATTCGTTGTATTCCAGGAGTACGTGTTCCGTCAACTCACCCTCGCTTAGCCCATCCTCTAGTCCATAACTGCGCTGCAATCTGAGGAGCATCGCGACGTTCGACCGCACGACCGCCGCTGGGTCGCGCCGAATGTGCACAATGCGCAACCTCGATTCGCCCAGCATGCGCTGCATCTCGTCCAGACGCATCGTGTGGGCAGGGGTCTTGAGCAACATAGTCCTTCTGCCGGCCAGCACCGACATCTTCCAGAGGAAGCCGTGTTGAACTCTTCTCCATCGTTCGAGTTCTGCGGGCGACAAACCGCTCAATCCATCCCAGCGTGTCCATTCAGAGTATTGGCTCGGCAGCGTGATCCGGCCGGTCAGGCTCGACGCCAACCCCCAGTTGCATAACGCGAAGTCGTCCTCGCCGGGCCACGCCGGCCCGAACGACATGTCATCCTGGGGGCGCCGTGTTGTCAGGAACGCAATGAGCGCCAGCCGCAGCAGGCCCCACGACAGTACAAAACCCTGCGGCGCAAGACACGGTCCCCATCTCGGCGTGCAAATGCTTGGATGGCAGGCTAGCAGATTCTGAAGGTGCGTGGTGCCAGATCGGTAGTAGCCGGTGATGAGGATCGTTCCCCCCGGAGGAGCAAGCCGCGTACCGGTTCGGCGTCTGACGCGCCGCAGGGCCAGGCTCAGCGCGAGTCGTTCCGGAAGTGTGAGCAGTGTTCCGTAGGCCGAGGTCGCCAGCCCAACCGTCAGCCGCGGCCAGTATTTCCAGTGGAGTCCTCCGGCCTTCCAAATGAGTCGCGCCCAGACGTCAAGCGGCGCGAGTGCCATGAAATGCAGTCCGGGAAATGGGATCGCCGGCAGTCTGCTCGCGGATCCACGCGCTCCAGAAGGCGCCGGTGCTGCCGGAGAAGTGGGGGGGATGTCAGCTGAGAAAGTCGGCGCAGGCTTCACGCGGCCAAGCGTATCCGCTCAAGACCTACGTCGCCGCTGCACAATTAGCCCAAGCCCGCGGCGCCGCCGATGATCTCGTTGAGCTCCGTGGTGATCTGCGTCTGGCGCGCCCGGTTGAACTTTTGCTTCAGACTCTTGCCGAGCTTCCCGGCATTGTCGGTTGCGGCTTTCATCGCCACCATGCGCGCAACGTGCTCACTGACTGCCGCGTCGTTGAACGCTTGGTAGAGCGCAGCCTTTACCGTGATCGGAAGCAATTCAGCCAGGAGCCCCTTGGCATCGGGGCTGAAGTCGTATTGCTGCGCTGCGCCGCCTTGCCCGCTTCCCTCCCCCGCGGGACGCGCCAGCGGGAGCAATTGCTCAACCGTGGCGCGCTGCTTGCCGGCCGAGATAAACCTCATGTACACGACGGTCACCCGGTCAAACTTGCCCGCTGTGAACTCATCCATGTATCTCTGGGCTAGCGCCTCTACGTCCTCATATCGCGGCTTGTCGCCGAACTGTTTGTGCTGCTGGGCCACCGCCATGCCGGCGAATCGAAAAAACGCGGTACCCTTCTTGCCGACGACCTCGACCACCGCCTGACCAGACACGCCTTTGATGTGAGCCATCGCCGCGCGCAGCACGTTGCTGTTGTAAGCGCCGCACAGGCCGCGATTCGACGTCAGGACCAGTACCAGCTCTTTGCCGGTCGCTTCCGCAGGAGCCTTGAAAAGCGGATGTTCGATGTTCCCGGCGCTGCTGGCGAGTTCTCCGACCAGCTCGCGCACTTTCTCGGAATACGGCTTTGTCGCCAGTGCCCGGTCGAGCGATGACTTGAATCGCGCGGTCGCGATCATCTGCATCGTCTTCGTAATCCGCTGAATGTTGCGGACCGCCTTGATCCGTTTCTTGATTTCGCGTGTTTTGGCCATGGGAACCGCCATTATAGAGGTGCCCGCTCAGGAGACGACTTCTCGCCGGCCTGATGGTCAGGGGCAGTACCGGCCGCCTAGCGCTCGCGCAAGACCTGCTCGGAGCCGTCATGCTCCCTGACCGTCACTGTTCGGGCGTCCAGATCAATGGCCGTGATCACCCAGCCGTCGCCGATTTCATCCCCCAGTCGCCTGACCTTGCCGTCAATGATCGCCACCGGCTCCTCGCCCCCCATCATCCCATCCAGCGAGTGAGCGAATTGCTCCGGCGCCGGCGCCGGCTCCTCAAGAACTTCATGCTCGCGTTCTGGCAGGTTTCGCTCAGCCGTTGAACGGTAAAACGGATCGGCGGTGCCTTCACTGGCTGAGCGCAGCCGCATGCCCTCACGCCATGCCTCGGCCCACTCTGCCCGAGCCGCGGGGGTTTCGTTTGTCTGCTTGACCTGACTCTGGAGTGATGTGGTCGATGCCGTTGCAGGATGCTTGGTTTCTTGAGGAAGGGCGTTGCCCCAGTGTGATGCTCCCCCAGCGGCCAATGGAAACACGCATGCACCGAGAATCAGAATCCGGCTTCTTGATTGCCTGTTGAGTTTCATCGGTTATTGATCCTGCCCCCCACCGCGCACGCTTGATGCGGTGACCTGTGACACTTCCTTTGCCGCGTGCGCGCTGGTATCAAATCGCAGGAGCTCCAAATCGATGGTGAGACGCACTTCTGGGTTCCCTGCATCACCCAGCGGAATTGCGCTCCAGGAACTGATCCGCGGGTAGGCACCGAGTCCGTCCGATTTTGCCGCTGCTTCGAGGAATGCGGTGACATTTGCAAAGGTGCCCGAAACCGTCATGCGCGCGCAAAGGCTTTCGATGCGGTCTTGGGCCGACAGTCCGCCCACTGGCCCGAACTCGATCGGCGTTACTTCCGCTACCCGCACGCTCGTCTCCCTGGCAATCTTCTGCACCCGTTCGAAAAGCGCCCCCCTGTCGGCATCGGCGCGGGACAAGTCCGCAATGCTCGTCAGTTCCGCCTCCAGCATGGTCGAATTCTCACGTGGCGATGCCGACGCCCATGCCTTGACAGTGGTCAGGCCTGCGAGAACTGCGTCGTGTTCGGCACAGATGTGACTCAAGTGCCGCTCGGCCCGGCCCACGACCTGCATGCCTGCGCCGACGCACGCTGCCGCAGAGATTGCTCCGACCGCGATTGTCTGGCGCCACTCACGCGCCGGCTCCAAATTCACTTTACTTGCCATCGTTCGACTCCTCCGCCTCGGCGCGGCGGGATGTCGCGCTGTCTTCCGCTGCCCACAACTTCACGGTCGCTTGAAACCGCTCCACACTTTGACCACTGACGCTTGATCGCTGCACCTCGCCCAGGGTGACCCCTGCCACCAGCGCAGTGCTACTCAGGGAACTCAGATACCCCGTCAGCGACTCTCCCGAAATGCCGTCATCGCCAGCGCCGCTCGACGCGTAGCCTTCCAACGTGAGTATCCCGCCGATCCCGTCGCTGTTTCCCGGCGCACATGCCGATGCGGCGACCGAGGTAATCTTGACCGTCTCACATTGAATGGATCCCAGCAGTCGGAGCACTGCGCCCCAGTCGCACTGGCCCTGCGTCCCCGCTTTCTTGATGAATCGCAACTCGTGAACCCGCGCGGCCAGCGCCGCGTTCTTCAGGTTCTCCTCCGCTTTGGGGGCCGAGCTTGCCTGCTCCTCTCCGAGGGCTTGACTGTCTCGTTGAA
Source organism: Phycisphaerales bacterium (assembly GCA_044229655.1). Lineage (GTDB taxonomy): Bacteria > Planctomycetota > Phycisphaerae > Phycisphaerales > UBA5793 > JBGASM01. The sequence continues at coordinate 31,832 of JBGASM010000026.1, forward strand.
TCTCCATCGCGTAGCGAATGTGCAGACTCGCATCCGTCGCGAGTCCGGCCACGGCCACCACGGTCCCTGCCACGAGTGCCCAGCGCGCCTGCCGAGCGATTCGGCAGTCAATCACCGATGCGGGCATCAGGTCAGGTCCGGCCGCCTGTTTGCAGTCGTGCGAATCGGCGTGCTCCACGCACGAGATCTCTGCATCCAATCCTTCGCTGAGCACCTCTCTCAGCCCCTTGATTCGGGCCCCCAGCCCCGTGAGGCGCACGGTGGGTCGGCCTTGTCCGCAGAAGCGCAACGTCTGTCTGATCTCGATCAAGAGGCGCTGGAGAACCGGCTGCAGGACCGGCCAAAGGGCCGCTCCGGTCATTCCCGGCCGAGCCGCGACCTCCTGCAAACGTTGCGGCAATCCGTTGCCCAGCAGAATCTCCTCGGCCTCCCGCGGCGTCAGCGGGTCCCACTTTCGACCCTCTCCGGTGTGAATTGGCTTGCAGATCGCATCGACCAGGTCGTCGATCCCCAGCGAGATTTGCCGGGCCAATCCAAGGCGGCCGTCGGTTGCGATGGCCATCGCGCCGCGCTCGAATTCAAGTTGAATGACTACCCCGCCGCCCCGCACCGCCTCCGCCGCAGCCTCTTGAATCACGAGAGCGTCCGTTGCCCCCAGGGTCATGACTTTCAATCCTGCGCGCGTGCAGGTTGCCACGATGCCCTCTGCCGCCGTCTCCAGGTCCGCAGCTGCCAGAACCATCACCTTGCCATCCGTGGTGATCCCCAGCGATCCGCCACCGCTCACAGCTAGGCTTGGGTCGCACCCGATCCCGCCCACCGCCATGAGGCTGCCGGCCTCTATGGCCTGTTCGGTGCTGTCCCCTCCCGGCGTGGCCACCCCGATGTGCATTGATTGGCTGCGATACCAGACTTCGGCTTGGGTGCCGCTCCGCAAGCCCGTCGCTCGAAGCGCCTTTTCAACGCGCTCCAGGTGATCTGTCCAGGTTCCTCCGCTTCCCTCAAGCCTTTGGGTGTGCACCCGACCCCCCGCTGAGCGCACTTCGAGCCGCCGTGTTCCGATGCGGATCTGAGTTCGTCCTCGCCCCGTCTTCATGTCCCGCGGCCTTCCCGATATATGCCTTCATCTGACCGGCGCGCAGTGCGCACTTCTCGTCCGATTCCCATCGACCAGCCTGGCCGGCGACTTGGACCACATTCGGGTTTGCGTCACTTATTGCAACTGAGCATTCAGCATTTTCCGCGCAGTTCCTGCCCGACCCTCCGAGGTCAGTGTGTGCGTCGCCCCAACGGTCGCCAGGGTCACGGAAACGTCGGCGGATCCCAGGGTCGGGTTGTTCCCTGCGTTGTTGTCATCTGAGATCGAACCCGCCGTTCCGTCGCCGTCCGCGTCGGTCGCCAGGATGAGTTCGCGAATGGCCATGTTCATGCCCCCCTCCGCCGCATAGAACGCCCGCACAGAATCCAGCCGCGCCGGCGCCAGCGTCTGGTCGATTCGCACACTGATCACCGCCGAAAGGAGTGTCACCTCGACCAGCAGCAGCACGCCCACCATCGCGACGGCCGCAACCCCGCGCCGCAAACCCCTGTTCTCCCGCTTCCCGGTCGTCATCTCAGGTCCCCTCCATGAGACTGCGCAGAAACACCTTGGTTCGCAGGGACGCAGTGACCGCCTGGTCCGAGGTCGTGATCGAGACCGAGATTCGCCGCACCGGATCCACGGTCCCGTCGGCGCTTTGGAGGGATCCCCCGACCGGCACGCTCACCACTGCGTTGGACTCATCTGTGTACGCCAGTGTGAAATCGCTGACGTGCGAAAGCAGCACCTGCGCGCTTCCCCCGGCAGTCGTCAGCAGTACGTCCTCACCGCTCAGCGATATCGAATTTCCGCCCCCGGAGCCCCACACGATCGTGCTCCCGGTGGCCGACGTGATCAGCGGCCCGACCCCTGCGGCCGCGCCGTTCTTTGGGATCTTTTGGAGTTCGCGCACGATGCGGTCCAGCGCCACGCTCGCTTCACCATGCAGTGCGGCGCGAGTCGCGACCGCCGAGTGGATTCTCGCGATGTTCATGATGATGAACGATGCCGTCGATCCGAGGACCCCCAGAACCACGATCGCGGCCACGCACTCAACCAGCGTGAAACCGGGTCTCTGACGAGAGTGTGTCGCGCTGCTCTGCATCCTAGTAGTCCGTCAAAACCGTTGCGATCGACAGTGTCTTCGCGCTGCCCAGCGCACTTGTCCACCCCACGGTCACCGTGACTGTCTTATACCCGGTTCCCGCGCCGCTCAGGCTGGCCCCCGTTTCGGCCACTGTCACTGTCCGCGTGAATCCTGTCGCGCCGCTCACCGGGTCCTCCGCCGCGTACTGCCCGGTTGTGACCCAGGCAAACCCGCGCGTGGTGCTGTGTCGATCCGCGATCACATCTTCAAGCTTCTCCATCGCGAGCCACCGTGCCCGCGTCATCAGCATCGGATCAGCCTGGCCCGCTGCCGCCGCCCGCACTGCCACAAAGGCCGGGGGAATTGCCAGCGCCATGATCACGACCGCCGCCACGCACTCGACCAGCGTCATCCCTGAACGCAGCCGGTGCATTCCGATTCCGGTCGACCTAATGCACATGGCCGGTCTCTCCTTCAACGGTCACCGTCACGCCTCCGGCCATTGTGACCGTTCCGTCACTGGTCATGACCGCTTCTGCCTGAGTGTACGGTCTGCCAAGGTAGTCAAAACCGACTTCAGCGCCGCCGCCCAGGTTGACCGTCAGCAGCGTCGCGCCTCGGAACTCGCCCTCGTTGAACCGCGTCACCCATCCCGGACCGACCTCACCGGGAACCGCCAGGGCCGTCCGGTTCGCGCGCCCTGGCGTAGCCGCGCTTTCCTCATAAACCGTGAGCGTTTGGTCGCCGGTATCGAACACTGCCCATGTTCGCACTCCGGTCGCCACTGCTCGCTGGCGCGCCAGCGACAAGTCGCTTCGCAGACGTGCCCCACCCGCGTGTTGACGCAACGTCCCAAAGTGAGACAGCATCGGCGCCGCTGTCAGGCTCAGGATCGCGGTGATGACAATGACGACGACGAGTTCAAGCAATGTGAAGCCGCCCGGACCGGGGCCCGGACGGCTTGTTGCTTGTCCATTGGAGAATTTGGCAGGGCTCGCGCGCATGTTTCTGCGACCGTGCCGCCGGGACGGCATCACCAGGTGTTGGAGTCGCTCGTCGCCGAGTTCGACCAGAACTTCCCGGCGCTCGCGTCGTAGTTCCAGCCGGCCACACCGCTCACCGGGGGGCTGTCCTCATCCCAGGTCGCGGCCTGCACATCGTTTGAGTTGTTGTAGGGGTTTGTCGGGATCAATTCCTGCATCACCGTCCCCGTCGTCTCGAGCTGGTCAAGTGACGGATACGCGGCAGACCCGCTGACGGCTGCGTTCGCGTAATAGTTTGCGATGCCCGCCCGCACGCCGCCCAGCGCGCCCTTGCACGCGGACACTTTCGCCTGCGCCGAGTAGTCAAAGAACTTGGGCAGCGCGACCCCTGAGAGGATTGCCAGCACCACGATGACCGCGATCAGTTCAATCAACGTAAACGCACGACGTGTCAACATCTCTGCTCTCCCTATTTTCTCAATGAGTATCCGTTCCCATTCCTCATCGGCACTTCTTTACGCCACCTGAATCGAACTCAGTCGTTTTGGCGATTTGTCCGTGGTCCGCCAACAGTTATCCCACAAGGGCCATCATGTCCCACATCGGTAGGAATATCGCCAGCGCCAGAAACAGCACTGCACCAGCCAGGAGCACAACCAGTACCGGTTCAATCACTGTCGCCATGTTTTTGGTCAGGTACTTCACCTCGCGGTCATAGTTCCGCGCGATGATCCCGCACATCTTGCTCATCTCCGCCGATTGCTCACCCGCAGAGAGCAGCCGTCGAGAAAATCCCGTGAGCATCTCCGCATCCTTCATCGCTTCCGACAGCGTCCCACCCTCCGCTACCGCCACGGCCAGACGCTTGCAATCCTGCACCATCAGCCGGTTGCCTGACGCTCGCCCGCTTAACTCCAGGCACTCAATCAGCCCCAGCCCGCTCGCGAGCGACAGTCCAAAGGTGTGCGCAAATCGGGCCAGCGCCGCCGCTCGTCGCACGTCGCGCACCACCGGCACCCAGCCCAGCACACGCTCCATCACTTCCTGCCCGCGGTCGGTACGCTGATAACGGTTGAGCCCGGTCCACAGGGCTCCGACCCCGATCAGTCCTGCCCACCAGTACCCGCGCACTCCTTCACTCATTGCAATCAGCAGCCTCGTCGGCAGCGGCAGCTCTCCGCCCGCCGCTTGAAAAACGCCCACGAATCGGGGCACCACGACCGTAAGCAGGAATACCACCGCCAACACGAGGGCTGTGACAACGCAGGCCGGGTACAACAGCATGGCTCGCAGCCCCGCCCGTCGATCAATCTCGTCCTCCAGCGTCTGGGACAGCCGGTGAAGCACGGCCGTCAGATTGCCGCTTTTTTCCGCCGCTCGAACCGTCTCGATGTACACGTCGCCGAACACGCTGGCATGTGGCTCCATCGACTCGGTAATCGTGCTCCCGGTGCCAATGCTGGCCCCGATGCTCTCCACGATTCTTTGCAGCGCTGAGTTGCTCTCCTCTGCGGCGATGGAGCGCAAGCCTTCCGAGAGCGGGATGCGCGCCTCGGTCAGCACGGCAAACTGATGTGTGAATTGGCTCAGTTCTTTCAGCGTCACCCGCGCTCGCCGCCCGGTGAATCGCTTCCAGCCCTTCCGTGCAACCCGCAGCTTCACCGGCGTGAGACCCGCCGTCAGCATCCGCTTGTGCGCGTCCGCCCACGATGCAGCTTCCATCACGCCCGATTGCGTCGTGCCCTCACGCGTAAGTGCGCTGAATTCGTACTTCGCTGTGCTCATGCGCTCCTCCGAAGGCGGTGGGTGGGAGTCCGGCCGCCATGACGGGCTGTGACTTCCACGCTGCGCGCCACTTCGGCCAGCGTTGTCAGTCCCACCCGTGCTTTGGCCAGTCCGTCTTCCCACATCAACGCGTAGTCGTGTCCGCTCCCTTCCGGAGAGCCGTCCATTTCACTGCGTACGCCGGCGCTCATGACCATGAGTTCGTAGAGGCCCACGCGCCCGGAAAACCCGGTCTTCATGCACTTCCCGCACCCGCGCCCCTCGACGAAACCTCGACCGTCCCCAAGCCCAAATTTGGCCAGGAGCCCAGCATCCGGTTCCGTCGGCTCGGCACAGGCGGGGCAGACTCGCCGCACCAGCCGCTGCGCCAGGATCCCTTTCACCGCGCTCCGGATCACGAAGGTCTGCACCCCCAGATCCTTGAGTCGATCCATCGCTCCTGCCGCGTCATTCGTGTGCAGCGTCGAGAGCACAAAGTGACCCGTGAGCGCCGCTTGCAGCGCCATGGTCGCCGTCTCACTGTCTCGAATCTCACCCACCAGCACCACATCCGGGTCCTGGCGCAGGATGGAGCGCAGCGCGCCGGCGAACGTCATCCCGATCTCGGCATTGGCCTGCACCTGCCGCACCAGCGGAACTCGGATCTCCACCGGGTCCTCAACGGTCACGATGTTCACATCCGGCGTGTTCAGTTTCCCCAGCGCTGAGTACAACGTGGTGGTTTTCCCGCTTCCCGTCGGACCGGTGGCCAGAAACATCCCGTACGGTTGCGCGACGATCTCTTCCACGCCCTTGACCATTTCCGGACTCATGCCCAGTTCCAGCAGGGTCGGAACTCGCCCTTGCCCTGCCAGGAGTCGCATCACCACGTTTTCACCGGTGACCGTCGGCAGGATTGAAACGCGAATGTCAATCTCCCGGTCTCCCAAGGCGAACCGGAATTTTCCGTCCTGGGGACGTCGCGTCTGCGTCAGGTCCAGCCGCGCCATCACCTTGATGCGCTGCACGATCTTTTGATGCAGTGCCAGCCCCGGTCCCTGGCGTTTTTGCAGCACGCCGTCAATCCGGTACCGCACCACCTGTTCGCCCCCGTCGGGACTGATGTGCACGTCCGATGCCCCCTGCATCGCCGCATCTTTTAGAATTGCATTGACTGCAGCCACGACTGGCCCAGACTCATCTGCATGCGTGTCGTCGCGTCCGTCCGGCTTGGCCTTCAAATCAAGGCCCGGCCCCGCCTCGCGCCCGCCCAGGCTGTATGCCTTGGAAATGAGCGTCCGCAGTTGTTTCGCTTCGCACAGGACCGCTTCGACTTCGCACTTGAGCGACTCGCGTACTTGGTCCAGCGCGCTCAGGTCCAGCGGGTCGCGCATGCCCACGGTGGCGACCCCGCCTTGCACGAACAGCGGAAAGAAGCAGAATCGCTCTGCGACGGCGCGCGGCGCCAGACTGCAGTTTGACAGAGCAACCTCGTAGTGCTCAATATCAACAAACGGAGCCTCGCACAACTGCGCCTTCACGACGGCGATGCGCTTGGCGTCGCCCCCCGGCATTGTTGCCATTGCCTCCTCGAGGCTGCTGTTGTTCTCTTGTGCGTTCCGCTCCGCTTGTGCGACTTGCTCTGCGCTCGCCAGCCCGGAATCGATGAGCGCACGTTTGAGGAACTCCTGCAGTTCGCTCATGCTTGCCCTCCCGATTCCCGGTCCTGCAAATGGTGCTGCGCTTGGACCGTTTGGGCCACCTCTCGGACTTCTTCCTCCGAAAAACCGCCGACCCCGGTAAATGCCGCCCCGGCTGAGTAGAGCGGTTGCCGTGTCACCATTTTCGCACGCCGTATTTCAACCACCCGTTCAATGTGTTCAATCTGTCCCGTCTGCGCGTTCTTGCGCGGCAGCCGCACGATTCCGCGTGTGCCGCGCGGGAGATAGGTCTCCGTATGCAGGCCTAGCCCCCCAGTCGCCAAGTCGACGACGGTCACCGCAATGCAGCGGTCGCTGCGCTGGCCCGGTGCGCGCGATGCAAAGCAAACCTGCGCCCCGCTCTCCGCCACGACCTCGAACTCTCCCGGCAGGAAGACGTCCCGCCGCTCGGTGGTCCGCGATGTCAGGAAGTCAAGGTTGCCCACCTCTACGCTCCGCTCTGAGAATTGGAAGCCCGTCCGGTGAGTCCGTAAACCCAGCCGCGCACAACGCGTCCCATCGTCTCTTTTCTCTTCCCTCTTTACCTCCCCGCCGCGGCCGCTCCGGATAACCTCACCCAGACGATGGCCCCTCCCGCCCAAACTCCTGCTGGCCCACGTGCACGACCATTCCGCCTTCTTCGGCGTGCCCTGGCCGTATTCATCTTTCTACTCGTCCTCGCCGTTCTCTATCTTCTGTTCTGGCCCATCAAAGCCCGTCCCGTCGCGTGGTCGCCGCCAGTTGCACCGCCCTTGGATACCCCTCCCTACGTCTTCGCACAGCCATTGAACCCGTCCATCCTTGATGTCGGTGCGATCGGGCCCGAAGATATCGCATTCGATGGGGCCGGGCGCATGTACACAGGCTGCGCTGACGGTTCCATCCTGCGGCTGGATCCAAACAGCAGCCCGCCGCACGCAGAACTCTTCGCACGCACCGGTGGTCGCCCGTTGGGGCTCCACTTTGACGCCGCTGGCGACCTGATCGTGTGCGACGCTCATGAGGGGCTGCTGGCCATAGACCCGCAGGGAACAATTCGCGTCCTCGCCACCGCGTCGCCCGATGGCGTTCCGTTTGCGTACACAAATGATCTCGACATTTCCTCCACGGGGGTCATCTACTTCACAGACGCATCCTGTCGCTTTTCCGTGGAGCACACCAACGACGCTCTTGCTGAGCACGTCTACCAGGGGCGACTTCTCGCCTACGACCCGCGCACCTCCGCGGTCTCAACCCTCTGCTCGGAGTTCTACTTTGCCAATGGAGTCGCCCTGAGTCCTGACGAGTCCTATCTCGTCGTCGCTGACACAGGCAACTATTCCCTCCTCAAGTACCACCTCACCGGACCCAGGGCCGGTTCCACCGATTTTTTCGCACAAAACCTCCCGGGGTTCCCCGACGGTGTCGCGCTGAACCCCGCCACCAACACCTTCTGGGTCAGCCTCGTCTCGCCGCGCGATTCACGTGCAGACTGGGCTCACACAAAACCTTGGATCAAGAGCGTCGTCCTGCGCCTTCCGTCCTCATGGATTCTTACGACCAAGCCATTTGGCATGGTTCTGGAGTACGACACCGCGGGCACGCTGGTGCGCTCGCTTCTTGATGAACATGGGAGTGCGTTTTCCAACGTGACCAACGCGGTCGCCTACGACGGTCGTCTCTATCTCGGGTCACTTTCATGGCCCTCTGTCGGCGTCGTCACGCTTGACTGATCCGGCTCTGGCTCGCTCTATCATCAGCCTGTTGTCAGGGGTTCTTGTCGCATTCAGGATTGACTTGCCATGCCGGTCCAGATGGAACTTTCTCGCATCTTCGTTCGTGAACTCACCGACTTTCAGTTCATAGAACTGCAGGAAGTCGATGGCGTACGCACCTTTCCCATAGCCATCGGCCTGCCCGAGGCTCAAGCCATCGAACGCCGCCTCAAGGGGCAGACCCCCCCGCGCCCTCAAAGCCACGATCTGATGGCCTCCATCATCGAGTCCCTCGGCGGCAAACTTCTTCGCGTGGCGATCACGAACCTCGACAACAACACCTTTTTCGCTCACATCGTCATCGAGCAGAACGGTCGCGAGATAGAGATCGATAGCCGTCCCAGTGACGCCATCGCGCTGGGTGTCGCGACCCGAGTGCCGATTTACGTCGAGGAATCGGTCCTCACCCGCGCCTCAAAGGACCTCGAGTGACCTCCTTGGAATTCGCTCGCCTTCCCCTGGACTCGTGGCGTTCGCCGCTCCCCGACCGGTACGTGACTTCCGATCTCGCTGGCGTCGGAGGTGAGGTAAAGCAACGTCCGGAGGACTTCCGTGTCGATGAACTGCCGCTCTACGACGCCTCTGGTTCCGGAGAGCACCTCTATTTGACCATCGAGAAGCGCAGCCGGCCCACGCTTGAGGTGGTGCGCGATGTTGCTCGCTATTTTGGCGTGCGCATGAATGACGTCGGGTATGCCGGCATGAAGGACAAGCAGGCCGTCACCACGCAGCGCCTCTCTGTCCGATCGAGTGACGACCGCGCTGCCGACCGCCTCAGTGTTCCCGGTGTTCGCGTTCTCAAGATTGAGCGCCACTCCAACAAACTGCGTGTCGGCCACCTGCGCGGCAATCGTTTTGTGGTCCGCATTCGCGGCACCTCCGACCTTCCGGCCTCTGCCCGCCGCGCGTCCGAAATTCTCGCCTCCCTCGAGTCGCACGGCGTGCCCAACTTTTTCGGCGCGCAGCGCTTCGGCTTTCACCTCATGAACCATGAGGTCGGGCGCCGATACCTTCTGCGTGATTGGGGTGGCGTATGCCGCGCCATCCTCGGACCTGTCCCCGATCCCTCACCCGAGGATGCATCCGCCCGCGCCGCCTTCGCGACCGGAGATGTCAAAACTGCAGCGGCGCTTTGGTCCGACAAGCACCTCATCGAACGCACCCTGGCCCGCCTCCTGGCCAATGGCGCGACCGACCAGTACGCCGTAAACCAGATTCAGTACGCCCAACGCACCTTTTTTGTCACCGCGTTTCAATCCTTTCTCTTTAACCATGCGCTGGCTCGGCGCGTCGAGACGGGTGCCCTCGAGTCGCTGGCTGCCGGTGACGTCGCATACTTGCACCGCAACGGGGCGCTCTTCGATGTCACCGACGAGGAAGTCGCATCCTCTGATCTGATGTCGCGCGTGGCCTCTCGCGAGGTTTCACCCTCTGGCCCGCTTTGGGGTCCTGAAATGAAACGTGCGGCAGGTCCGGTCGACGAACTCGAATGCGCATTGCTTGCAGAGTCCGGCCTCTCCCTGGCGGACTTGGCCCGGCCGCCGGTTCATGCCCCAGGGGCGCGCCGTTCCTTTCGCATCTTCCCGGCCGGAATCTCCGTGAAAACCGGCGTCGACGAGTTCGGACCCTTCCTTGGAGTGGCCTTTGAACTCCCGCCCGGTTCATTTGCGACAACAGTGCTTGCGGAAATCCTCAAACCCCCACCACGCTTCCATCCCTGGGGTGCCGAGTGATTCCTGCTTCTCGTGTCGGCTTGGCGGTTTCGCCTTCATCTCCTGCGGCGTATTCCTCCGTAAGGCCCACCTCCATGACGCACCGAAATCCCCCCTCTGCAAAGTCGAAGTTTGCTGACCCTCGCAACTCAAATCGCGCAAATCCTGAAATGAGCGAAAGTCCCAGCCCGTAGTTCAGCGGGGTCGGGACCGACGGCCCGCCCTCCTCCTGCCATGCGAGACGCACGCGGCATACGCCATTGTCTCTGCCGACTTCCGACCACGTGATGTGCGTGATCCCGTCACTGCAGGATTGCGCGCCGTGCTTTTGCGAGTTGATGAGAAGTTCGTTGAGGGCCATGGCCAGCGGACCCACTTGGGCCGGGGCGATCACCACTTCCGGACCGGCGATCCGGAAGCGCCGATCGGCGTCCCCGCCTCGCCAGGTCAATTGGATCAGGTGTTCCACCAGCCCGGCCAGAGTTACCGCCGCCCCAGGCTCAGAAGACAGGATGACATGGGCCGCATGCATGGCGCGCAGCCTCTCAACCAGGGCTCCCGCCAGGTCCGTCTTGGTGACGGCGCTCCGCTCAGCCATCTCCACCAGACTGATCAGCCCTGCCAGATTGTTCTTGACCCGGTGATTCACTTCGTCCAGGAGCCGCTCCCGCGCCCGGGCCGCCTTGCGCGCTTCCCGTTCCTTCTCACGCAGCGCGCGGTCCGATTCCAGCGTCTCCGTGATGTCGTGCAGATAGCACACGTGCAGATTCGGCCCGATCGCCCGTGCCGAAAATTCCGTCGTGCGCACCGACCCGTCCGGTCGCAAAAAGGTATATCGCCCCACGCTCTTGCCCTTTGCCCGCTGCTCTTCGAACAGTTCCCAGGTTGTCGGGGCTCCAGGCGGCACTGGAAAGGCTGCGACATTCTTGGCCAGCAGCTCCTCGCGGCTGTATTGGTGCAGCGCGCAGGCCGCCTCATTGGCATCCACGAATTGGCCGGCATTGTCCACGATGATGATCGGATCCAGCGCAATCTGAAAAAGCTGGTGAAACTGCTCCTCGCTCTCTCTCCACTGGGCTTCCGCCTCGCGCCGTCCGGTCACGTCAATGACGTAACCGTCAAGATGCGTCGCGTGGCCCAGCTCATCCCGCCGGATCAGTGTGTGCACTTCCAGCCAGCGCACACTCCCATCCGCAGCCAGAATCCGGTGCGGCGTTCCGCAGCGCTCCACCCCCATCGCGATCTTCGCGGCGACGACCTCGGGCATCCATGTCAGGTCGTCCGGGTGAATGATCGAGGCGTACAGGCGGCCCCCCGTGGTGAACTCTTCAGCGCTGTACCCGAATTGACGCACATTCTCTGAGACGTATTCGACCGGCCAGCCGGGTGCAGTGTTCCAGCGGAACACCACCGCCGGCCCCTCCACGAACACCTGGCGCGCCCGCTCTGCCTCCTCGATGAGCGCCCTCTTTTCCGTGATGTCGTCGCACAGCCCCACCACCCGCGTAATCTCGCCGCGCGCATCGCGGATCGGATACGCCCGATCATGCACCCATCGGACGGTTCCATCAGGCCGCACCACCCGGTACTCGGTTTCGTACCCATCCGGATAGCTCGCCGCTCGATCCATCTCCAGCACGTGCGTCCGGTCCTCCGGATGAATCCCCGCAAGCCACGTCGCCTTGTTGCGCAGCAACTCATCGACCGGCCGGCCCCACAACGTCTCGAAGGCGCGGTTCACCGCGACAATTCCCTGCGACGGCCACAGCGTCATCCACACAATCTGCGGCAGGTTGGTCATGAGATCCCGGTAATTCGCCTCGCTCAGCTGCAGCGCTGTTTCTGCGTTCCGCCGCGCGGTGATGTCCTCCACGTATCCCGCGATCCGCACCAGCCGCCCCCGCTCATCACGCACCGGATACGCCCGATCCGACACCCAGATGACGGACCCGTCCGGCCGGCGCACCCGGTACTCAAGGTCGTACTCGCCGTGCGGCGAGCCGGCCGCCAGCTGGGTCAGCACCGCCTCCCGGTCATCCGGATGGATGACCTCTTTCCACGCATTCTTGTTCGCGTACAGCGATTCGCAACGGATTCCGAAGATGCGCTCGAAGGCGCGCGATACATAGATGATCCGCTCATCAATCGCATCAAACAGCAGCACGCAGCCGTCCAGATGCTCCACCATCTCCTGAAACAACCCCATCGCCGCAACCGCACGCTCAAACTCCGCTTCGCTTCGCTTGCCCTCGCTCATGGTCGTTCCTTCTCGCGGGCCTGGTTTGATCTCCGCGTCTTGGTGGCCCTCCCTCCAAAGCATAACCTCCCTCCCTGTCGGGAGCCCCCCGAATCCTGCCGTCCACACTTTCCCCCTTCATCAAGGTCCACCCGTGCTTCGCACCCCGTTCCACCAGTACCACCTCGAGAACCACGCCAAGATGGTCGACTTCGCCGGCTGGGAGATGCCCATCACCTACGGCTCGATCATCGGCGAGCACCACCAGGTCCGCACCTCCGGCGGCATCTTCGACGTCTCCCACATGGGCCGGGTTTCCTTCAAAGGACCCGATGCCCGCCTGTTCCTCGAACGTCTGTGCACCCGCCGCATCCACGACATGACCGACGGCCAGTGCCGCTACTCCCTCATCTGCAACGAGGCCGGCGGCGTGAAGGATGACATCCTCATCTACCGCTACGGCCCCGAAGACTGGATGCTCGTGGTCAACGCCTCCAATCGCGCCAAACTCCTCGAACACTTCAAGGCCCACCACGGCTCGCTCAACTTCGTCATGGAGGACCTCACCGAGAAGACCGCCATGATCGCCCTCCAGGGCCCACGGGTCATTCCCCTGGTCTCCGCCGTCAGCAGCGAGATCCCTGCCCTCAAGAACTACCGCTTCTGCGTCAAGTCCCTCATGCTCTTCAAGGCCACCATCAGCCGCACCGGCTACACCGGCGAGGACGGCGTCGAAGTCATTCTCCCCGCCTCCATGGCCTCGATGGCCGTCAAACTCATGCTCGGTCAGGATCAGGCCGCCGCCGCGCTCAAGCCCGCCGGCCTGGGCGCCCGCGACACCCTCCGCACCGAGGCCGGAATGCCCCTCTACGGCCACGAGATGGATGAGAACACCGACCCCATTTCCGCCGGCCTCATGTTCGGCATCAACCTCGACAAGGATCAGGGAGAACAAGGCGAGAAGTTCATCGGCATGGATGTCCTCAAGCGCATCCACGCCGAGGGCCCCAAACAGAAACTCGTCGGCCTCAACATCGAGGGCAAACGCACCGCCCGCCAGGGCATGGCCATCCACAACGCGGGTTCCGCCGTCGGCCGTATCACCAGCGGCTGCATGAGCCCCACCTTGGGCCGCCCCATCGCCATGGGCTACGTCCCCGCCGCCCTCTCTGCCGTGGGGACGAAACTCCAGGTCGAACTCGCCCCCGGCTCCGTGACTGACGCCATCGTCGCGCCCCTACCTTTCTATAAGCGACCCAAGTGACCGTCCATGTCCAAGTCCGACGGCTCAAACACCGCGCATACCCCCACCGTCGAGAACCGCAAGGCCCGGCACGACTTTCACATTTCCGAAACCGTCGAGTGCGGCATCGCCCTCGTGGGCTCTGAAGTGAAATCCATCCGCGCCGGCCACATTTCCCTCGGCGAGGGGTACGCCCGCGTCGATGAACGCACTGGCGAACTCTGGCTCCACAACATCCACATCGGCGAGTACGCCCCTTCCAAGGGCTCCGCTTCCGCACACGCCCCCATCCGCGACCGCAAACTCCTGGCCCACTCCCGCGAAATCCGCAAACTCGCCGACAAGACGCGCACCAAGGGCTCCACCCTCATCCCCCTCAAACTCTACTTCAAGGATGGCTGGGCCAAGATTCTCCTGGGCGTCGCCGAGGGCAAGCAGAAAGGTGACCGGCGCGAGGATGAGAAGAAAAAGGAAGCGCGCAAGGAAATCCAGCGCGCCATGACCCGCAAGCGCCTCGGCTGATTCACCCTCCCTGCCTCTACCATGCGCTTCCACGCATGCCCACCCCTCCACCCGTGCCCTCCTCTGCCCGCTCATCCCGCCTGCGCACTCTTCTCGCGTGGTCCGTGCTGGCGCTCCTCGCACTGGCCTGCCTCTCCCGCTTCCTTTCCTCTCTCGCCTGGCCGCTGGACCTCCTGGCCAACATCTCCAGCTTCTTCGCACTTCCCGCCCTGCTCCTTGCCGGTCTTCTCCTCCGGCGCCGCCGCTTTGTCCGCGCCCTGCTGTGCGCTGTGCTGGCGCTGACCGCCCTCTTTCCCCTCCTTCCTTCCCCCGCCGCGCGCTCTGCCGCCTCGGCGCACGCTCTTTCCACCCCATCCTTCTGCCTGCTCGAAGTGAACCTCCACTCCGACATCAACGCCCTGCGCACCCTCATCCCCATCATCTCCCGCGAAAACCCCGACTTCATCACCCTCATCGAATGCGGCGGCCAGCCCATGCTCGACATGGTCTCCACTCCCGAACTTCGCTCTGTGTACCCCTTCGCCGTCGTTCCCGAGCCCGGCCTGGCCTGGCAGATCGTCATCCTCTCCCGCCATCCCCTCCACCCCATCAAATACGAATCCGCGCGCGATCCGCGCTTCCTTCAGCTCTTCGCCCATCGCCGCTCCGTCCTCGTTGACCTCCCTGATTCCGATCTCGATTTCATCCTCGCCGCCGTTCATCCTCCCAGCCCGCGCACCGCCGATTCCTGGGCCGATGGCAACGAAACCATCTCTCTCCTCTCCGATCTCATCCGCTCCCACATGCTCCCCACCGGCAAGCCCATTCTCATCGCCGGCGACTTCAATACCTCTGCTGCCGGCTGCCGCCAGTCCCTCATGGCCTCCTCAGGCCTTCATCCCCTCGATGATTTCGCCGCTCTCCCCGGCACCTGGCCCGCTTCCCTCCCCCTTCCGCTGCGCATCACCCTCGACCGCGCCTGGGCTTCAGACTCCATCACCTTTACCTCCCGCACCATCCTCGAGGACATCGGCTCGGATCACCTGCCCCTCCTCTTCCGTTTCACCCTCCCGCCCTC
>JBGASM010000027.1:0-45717 GCA_044229655.1 Phycisphaerales bacterium
CATCCGCACCCGTCGAACCGCCACCTCTCCGTCAGGGTTCTGATTGGGTGTAGAGTCCCCCGCCGGCGCCTGCTTCCGCCCGCCGCGCTTTTCAAAGATTGCGGTGCTCATCGGCGTGCCGCCCGTCAGGTGCACCGGCCCCTTCATCACCCGCTCCCAGGCCGACGCCGCATTCCCCGGACTGAACTCAATGCCGATGGATCGCCTCCCAAGGGCCCGCGCGACGGTGCAGGTTGTCCCGCTGCCCAGGAACGGATCCAAAACCAGGCTCCCCTCGTTTGAGCACGCCCGGATCACCCGTTCCAGGTACACCTCCGGAATCTGGTTGTGATGCCGGTGCCTCCGTTCCTTGTTGTTCCCCTGGATTCGCCCCCAGTGCTTCCCGTACCACACATCCATCGGCACGCGCAGGCCCTTGTGCTCGGCCTTGGCGTGGGTGCGCGGGTCGCCGTAGATCGCCGCCCGGTCGGAGATTTCCAGCACCGCGCCGGGGTTCCAGATTCGATGGTCCGGGTCCTTGGCAAAGTACAGCGCGTGCACCTTGCTCATGATGAACGAGCCGGTGCGGTGCTGGCCGAATCGGAAATGCCAGATGCACCAGTTGATCATGGTCAGCCCGCGCCGCTTCAGGTGCAGGACGATTTCAGCAGCGGTGTCATCGGGTATGTTCACCCACAGCGAGCCGTGCGGCGCGAGCGCGTCGATGCACCCGTCCAGCCATTCAAACGTGAACTTCTCGTACTGGGCCCTGGGCATCCCGTCGCGCCATTGGTCGTAGGGCACATCCCAGTTGAACGGCGGGTCGGCAAATACCAGGTCGACGTGGCCCCGTGCGCCGGCCGGCAGGTTGGCCAGCACATCCCGGCAGTCACCCACATACACCCTGGTCTCCGGATCAGACGCTTCATGGGCAGGCCGCAGCGGGCGGATCGGGCGCGTGATCGCGTGCGCTGCGGCGCGATCCCCCAGCAGGCGGATGGGCTCGGATTCTCCTGCGGCCGGAGTCGCCCGTTGCGCGTTGATGTCCGCGGCTGCGTCGCGCTGGATGGCGATGGCCCCCCGGGGAGTTGCATATCCCCCCGGCCGGTCAAACGTCATGTTCTTGCGCTCCGCCATGTCGGGGGCATTATTGCCCTCTGCGGCTCGAGGCGCGACCCCCGACGGCGGCCGATTCTCATGATCTTGACCAATGGCCGTAACCTTTGACAATCCGCCGCCCCGTTTCGGCCGAATACACCCTCACTCGAATCTGTGCGAATTGTGACCTTCCCGCCCACTTCTGCCTCTCCCGCCCCGCCGGACGCCTGCGCTGCCATGTCCTTCGACACGCCACTTGCTCCCGTCGAGATCGTCCAGCGCATGCGCGACGCCAACCGCGCCGGCCGGATGCCCGAGATTCTCAATCCCTCGGATTCGCGGTTCGCCCTGGCGCTGGCTTCGCGCCCGCTGACTTCCCGCCTGCACGTCACGCTTTCTCCGACTCCCGCCGGCGCCACCCGCGTTGATTTTTCGGTCGCCGCCGACCTCCGCCTGCTCTGGGGGCTCATCGCCTTCAATCTCCTGACCCTGTGGCCCGCGACGTGGCTCACCGATCACTACTTTCCGGATATCCATGCGTGGTGGTGGGTCCCCCCGCTCACGATTCTCATGTGCGCGTGGATGTACCTGCGCTGGCCCGGGGCGTCGCGCGCCGACGGCCTGACGCTCGCGCCCGACATGATCGAAGCGATCCGCCGCCGTATTGACCGCTGATTTAAGCGTCGCGCTGCGCGCTGCTCGCCTCACCCGCGCCGGCGCACCAGGTCCAGCAGCCGCTGCCGTTCGTTGGACCGCAGCACGATCGCCCAGAACGCGCCCGCGGACAGCGCGCCCGAAAGCATGGCGTCGACGGCCAGCATCGTCACCGTCCACGAACTCACCCAGCGCTGCATGAGGAGCGTCACGCCCACCGGAATGAGACTCACCAGGATCCCCGGCAGCATCGCCCCGATGTACATGTCCCTGGCGCTGATCCGGCAGATCGTGCACGCCAGCCTCGGCAGGTACACGCCGTACGTGAGCAGGAACGCGGCGCTCATGCACCCGGCCACGCAGAACAGCCCGGTTTGATCGATGCGCGCCTGATCCCACCCCCACCCCGGTCCATAATGCTTGACTGCCGCCAGCGCCCCCGCCGCCACGATCATCTGGACAACGCCCGCGATCATCAGTGTGGACGCATACGTGGCGACCCTGCCCGCCCCCAGCAGGATGCGCAGCGTTCCCTGCATGATGATGAAGAATGGATTGCCCAGGACGAAGACGATGAGCAGATTGGCGATGAGCGCGTTGGCTCCGGGATAGTCCTTCTCAACCCGATCTTCCAGCCAGAGCGTGACCAGCGGATGCCCGGTCGCGGCCATCAGAGCAATCACCGGCAGCACGATGCCCGCCTGCACGCGCGTCATGGTGAGAATCAGCCCGCCGAGCTCTCCGGAATCGCCCGCGACGGGTTGGGCGCCGCTGCGGTCGCTGCGCTCCGCCAGCCGCTCCTCCGCGGAAGGTTCGCCCTCCAGCGCGCTCTCCAGCGCCGATTCGCGCTCCATCTGCGGAACAGTGTCGGCGGCGTCCTTCTGGCGGCTGAACCGCGCTGCCAGCGGCTCGACGCCGTAACACAGTCCCGTGGCGATCTGCTTGGCATATCCCATGAGCAGCGTGGCGATCGCAAAGATGGAATTGAAGATCGGCCCGAGCATCAGGTTGATGACGAGTTGGTTCACGCGCTCGTAGAAGTTCGTGGAGATTTCCAGCATGACCACGTGCCGTCCGGAACGCAGCATGCCCAGAACATCCTCGGTTCGGACGCGCGCAAGACTGAAACGCGCCGTCGGGCACAGCACGTGACCCCACCAGCCGAACAGCGCCCGCGTCACCACGATGATCGCGCTCTCCGCCAGGATGTACGCCAGCAGCGGATTGGCCTTGCCCCACGGCAGCAGAAAGACGAACACCGCCCCCACCAGCGCCAACGCCCGTTCAGCGAACATCTGAACATTGGTGAGCGCAATCCGTTCAATGGCCCCCAGCAGCGTGGTGTGCGGGGCGGTGAGCACGACGAGCCCTGCCGTGACTCCCAGCGTGATCCACGACCAGAAGACCTGGCGTTCAAATTCGGGCGGGACCACCAGAAACCGCATCATCACCGGCGTGAGCAGCAAGGCCGCCGCCGTCACCACCGCCGCCAGCAGCACCGACGCCGCCGTCGCAGCGCTGAAACGGTCAGCCATGAGTTCCGCATCCCCGCTGTGATGGGCGTCCGACAGTTCCCGAATCAGG
Source organism: Phycisphaerales bacterium (assembly GCA_044229655.1). Lineage (GTDB taxonomy): Bacteria > Planctomycetota > Phycisphaerae > Phycisphaerales > UBA5793 > JBGASM01. The sequence goes on from JBGASM010000027.1 coordinate 3,316, forward strand.
CTCGAGCGCGTCGTGACCTGGATGATGTTGATCAGCCCGACGTTGGACATCAGGATCACAAACACCCCGTAGCCCTCGGGCGTCATGAGCGACACCTGCCAGCGCGTAAGCAGCACCCCCACCGCCAGCGTTCCCGCCATCCGCAGGTACGAGGAGATCGTGTTCAGGATGAGATAGCGCGCCGTCGAGGCCGACGCTGTGCCCGCTGCCATAGGTCCATGATTATCGACCACAGTGCCGCGTCAGGACGAATCTGCGCAGCGACGCAAAAAAGCGCTCCGGACGACGGCGATCCAGCCCACCGTCGCCCGGAACTCGGAAGGAGTGCCTTGTGCCTGCGCGGTGCCCGCCTATTTCACGAAGTCGCGCCCGCGCACCCCGTTGCGCGTGGCCCCGAAGTAGTACCACAGCGGATCATCGCCCAGGGGTTCATCCGTCCAACCCATGCGCATCGAGACCGGCAGGTACAGCGCGGGGGACGGGTCGTCTTCAACGCTCGAAGGCACCGTCCGCGCTGCATGCCCGTCAAAGAAGAGCGCGGTCGCGGGAAGATCGCGCACGTTGTACCCCTTGGTCTTCTCCGCATGGAACGAGTTGACCTCCCACACATACACCTTGAGCGTCGGGAACTTCACCTCCGAAACCTGAAGATATCGCCGCCCGTTGGTCGTCTTGTCCGCAGGACCCGGATTGCCGCTGCCCGTGTTCGCGTTATACAACTGGTTGTCATCGAGAATTGTGCTGACATTCTCCTCCGTGAACATGAAGGGATCCCAGAACGCGGTATCGCTCATGAGGTAGCAGCAGCGATGAAAGTTCTTGATCGTCTGCCCTTCCGTGTTGCGGATCTTCTCCGCTTCATTTCGATAGAAACTGTCCTCCGGACAGAAAAACGCCTCGCCGTAAATCGCCTTGCCGCTGTCCTCGCCCGTAACCCATCGGGCCATCCCCAGGAACCAGTACCGCTGCCACCACCCGTACTCCATCGCGCCGCTGCTTCCGCCGCCTTCCCCGGCAAGCCCAAGCCGTGCGTACCCGGTGGAATAGGCCGGACGGCTCATCAGCCCGACCGGGTTGCTGGCCACTTCCTTTCCGTTGCTGCCCTTGAAGGCCGGCGGCACTCCCGTGGCGATGACCCCGCCGAACTCCGATGAGTAGGCACCGCACCCTGTGCTGATGTTCCGCAGGTTCGCCAGGCAGGTGTTCTGCCGGGCCGCCGCCCGCGCTTTGCCCAGCGCCGGCAGCAGCAGCCCGATCAGCAGCGCAATGACCGAAATCACCACCAGCAATTCGATCAGCGTGAATCCCGTCAGGCCTCGTCCAAACCCGTGAAACTCCCTGTCCGTTTCATTCCGAACGCGCAGCATCCTCCGCATGGGCAACCGCCTTTCTGAAAAACAAACCGCTGGATTGACGCCTCAACGCTGGACGCGGCACGCAGCGCACATGCGATCGGGTTCCGCATGGGGGCGAAACGCCGGCTCGCGCGCGGGGATCCCTGATTCACGCCTGACGCTCCGGTTCGGCGCGGCGGGCGTGCCCAAGGGGGTGGTGCAGTGGCGCCGGAGTCAGCCGCTGTGCAGGCGTGCCGACTTCAGCCGTGTCCGAATGAGCCAGATGCTCACTTCCGGCGCTCCTGCGTGATTCCTGCGACTTTTTCTGCGCTCCATCCTCCCTCCCCCCCAGCCCATACGATGGGCGACCATGATCGACCTCAAAGCCCTCCGCGAGAACCCCCAGCGCTTCAAGGCCGGCGCCGCCGCCAAGCGCGTCACGGTGGATATCGACGCCATCCTCAAGATTGACTCCGATCTCCGCGCCGCCCAGACCTCGCTCCAGTCCCTCACCAGCGAGAAAAACTCCATCAGCAAGACCATCGGCGCCCTGGCCGGCCGCTTGAAAAAGGCCGCGCCCGCCGAAAAACCCGCTCTCGAAGCGGAAATGGCCGCGCTGCAGAAACGCCCCACGGAAATCAAGGCCGCTGAAGCGGACCTGACCGCGCTCGTCTCCGGCCTGGAAGCCCAGCGCACTCTCCTCCTCCTCCACGTCCCCCAGCCGCCCGATCCCGATGTCCCCGTCGGCCCCGATTCCTCCGGCAACGTCGAGATCCGCCGCTGGAATCCTTCCTGGTTCGACACGTCAAAGTCCTTCTCCGCCAACAAGGGTTTCGCACCCAAGTCCCACCTCGAACTGGGCCGCACCCTCAATCTCTTCGACTTCGAACGCGGCGCGAAAATCTCAGGCTCGCGCTCCTACGTCCTCACCGGCGATGGCATGCGCCTGCAGCAGGCGGTCATGCGCTTCGCCTTTGACTTCATGGTCAACGAAAACGGCTTCCGCGCCATGTCCGCACCCGTCCTCATCCGCGAGGAGTGCATGGTCGGCACAGGCTTCTTCCCCGCCGGGCGCGAACAGGCGTACCAATTGAACGAGTCGACGCGCAGCGCCGATCACGGCAGCGCGCCGGGGCATGACCTCTTCCTCGCCGGCACCGGCGAAGTGGGCCTCATGGCCTATCACATGGATGAGATTCTCCCTGCCGAGAAACTTCCTCTCAAGTATGTCACCGTGTCCGACTGCTTCCGCCGCGAAGCCGGCGCCGCCGGCAAGGACACCGCCGGACTCTACCGCATCCACCACTTCCAGAAAGTCGAGCAGGTTGTCATCACCCGCGCCGACGAAACCGAGTCCCGGCAGTGGCACAAGACCATGATCGGCTTCGTCGAAACCCTCCTCCAGCGCCTCGAAATCCCCTACCGCCTCCTGCAATGCTGCACCGGCGACCTGGGCGTCAAGAACGCGGACATGATCGACATCGAATCCTGGATGCCCAGCCGGGGCGAAGTCGGCCCCGACGGCCTGCCGCGCGGCGACTACGGCGAAACGCATTCCGCCTCGCGCCTCTATGACTTCCAATGCCGGCGACTGAATACGCGCTACAAGGACGATTCAGGGCGCACCGTCGTGTGCCACTCGCTCAACAACACCGTCGCCGCTGGTCCGCGCATTCTCATTCCCATCCTCGAACTCAATCAAAACGCCGACGGCTCGATCACAATCCCCAAGCCCCTGCGCCCCTACATGAACAACCAGGAGCGGATCGGGTAACACCCGTGGATTGCCTGCGAACGTGTCCGCTTGTCTGTGATTACACTGTTATCGGGGACTTGATATCTTCCGATTCAGCCGACTCAGCATGTCACGGGCATTTTCCCTGAACCGCAGGTTCCCGCCCCGCGAATCGTGACCACCTGCCCCGGCATCAGCATCTACACGGGAACACCCTCCCTGATGCTCAGCCTGCAGGCCCCCCACGCGATCTGCCACCAACACCACACTTCCTTTCAAAGGACACCGCGCCTCATGCGTCATTGCACCCTTGTCGCTGCATGCACATCACTCGGCCTCTCCTCCATCGCCCTCGCGCAGTCCGCGCCTGTGCGCTACGAGGTGTACACATTGGGCAATTTCGGCGGCGGTTTGAATACCTCCCCCTCGGACATCAACAACGCCGGCGTCATTGCCGGGACGGCCCTGCGCTTCTTCGAGCCCACCAAGCCTGCGGCCTTCACCTGGGAGGCGGGCGTCTACACGAACCTCACCGAGGCCCTGGGCAAGCAGGGCTACTGCGGCGCGATCAACCAGCGCGGCGACCTGGCCCTCGCGACGAATCCCGGGTTCCTGCTCAATCAGCCCGGACACGCATACATCACGCGCAGCGGCGTGCCGGTCCTCCTGTCGCGATCATTCTTCTCGCCCAGCGCGGCCAATGATCTCGACGACACCGCCACTCTGGTCGTAGGCACCGTGTGCACGCGCGAAGACGACCTCACCAGCCGGCAGGCTGTGGTGTGGCGCAACGATCAACCCACGCTGCTGGGCACGCTGGGCGGACCCATCTCCTTCGGAATCGCCATCAACAACGCCGGCGTCGCGGTCGGCGCGGCGGAGACGGCCGAAGTCGACGAGAATGGTTTCTTCGTCCGCCGGGCATTTGGCTGGAGCGCGCAGGCCGGCCTCACAGACCTCGGCACGCTTGACCAGCGCAACCCCGACGCGACCTCCTTTGCCAGCGACGTGAACGACCTCGGGTGGATTGTCGGTTCTTCCGACTCGCCCGTGCAGTTCGTCACCCGCGCCTTCCTCTGGCGCGAGGGCGTCATGACCGATCTGGGCGCGCTGGGCGATGAGAACACCTCCTCCTTTGCCGATGCAATCAACGAGACGGGTCTCGTGGTGGGGACGTCCTTCGATGCGCAAGGGTTTTCGCACGCGGTCCGCTGGGGGCCGCGCGGCATCGAGTCCCTCGACTCGCTCCTGCCTGATGGCTCGCCCTGGACGCTCGGATCAGCGGCCGCGATCAATGACTTCGGCGTGATCACCGGAACCGGCGCGCGCAACGGCGATCCGCAGGCCTACGTGCTCGTGCCCACCCACCTGACCCTGGACGTGTCCGCTCTCCGCGCAGGCGCGCAGGCGACCCTTGCAGCCGGAAACGCCACGCCGGATGAGTCCGTGTCCTTCTTCGTGTCCAGGTCGTCCGGGACAACCGATCTGCTTGCGCTGGGTGTGCGGCTTGAACTCGACTCTCCGCTCCTCATCGGCACGGCCAGCGCGGATGCTCAGGGTTCGGCCACACTCACTCGCCGTGTCCCTGCGGGTGCGCCCACCGGCCTGACGCTGCACTTCCAGGCCGCGGAATACACCCGCACCTCTGAAGTAGTCAGCGCGACTGTGGAGTAAGCGCGCTCGCGCAGCGTTACATCATTCCGGGCAGGTCCAGCGTCCCGTCCGCGGGAAGGGGAATCCCCAGGCTCGCCGCCCGCCTCGCCAGGTCCTGCGCCGCATAGCGCTTCACTTCCCCGATGGCGTTGTTCACCGCTTCGGCGATGAGCTGCTCAGCCATTGTCTGATCCGCCCCGCTGTCGCCCTGCACCATCGTCCGCAGCAGCGCAGGATCTAGCCGCACTTCGTCGACGATGAACTCTCCCGTGACCTTCGCGCGCACCGCGCCCCCGCCCGCGCTCCCCTCCATGCGAATGTTGCGCAGTTCCTCGCGATAGCGCGCCAGCTCCTCCTTGATCCGCCCGGAATCGCGCATCAGGTTCGCCAGTGCGCCCAGATTCTTCATGCCTTCAAACACGCTGCTCACCGCCTTTCTCTTGGCCCGTCTTCCACCCCGCCCGGCGGATCAGGAAAGAACCGACGCCCGCTCCGCAGGCGCATCTTCCTCATCGTCTGGCTGCAGCGCCGCGACATCGGGCGCCGGTGCCGTGTCCGCGCCCAGGTTCACTGCCCGCGCCGGCTCGATGCGCACGATCTTCCCGTCCAGCAGGTCCAGCGCCTTGCGCACCAGCGGGTGTTTTATCGCCTCCTCCAGCGCCGCAGCATCCGCCGCGGGGTGATTCGCCACCGGCGACGCGGCCGCTCCCGGGCCTGCGTCCGCCTCCAGGTGCACACGCACCGGCCGACCCAGGTGCTTGGATATCCCCGTTGCCATCGACTCGCACTTGGACAGCGCGTACACCCGCAGGACCGGATCACTCAGGCGCAGCCGAACGATGTGATGGTCAGCCGACACGAACTCGATTTTCTCAGCCAGACTCGCCAAGGCCCGATTTGCGTTCGCATCCGCGAGGAACTTTGCGAACGCCTCCTGCGGCGAAAGCGCTGAGTGCGACGGGCCCGTTCCGTTCGCGTGCGTGGCCGCCGCCGCAGGCTCCATCGCCCGCACCTCGACCGTCGGTCGCCGTGCCGCCGCTTCCGCATGCGGCGCTTTTACTTCCTGCTGCGCGTCCTGCTCATCGCTCCCGCCCCGGGCCTGCCGGCCGTGCTCGACCCAGTTTTTTTTTTGACTCTCCGCCTCCGCTGCCGGCCCGCCGGCCGGCTGTGCGCCCGCCTCCGCCTTGAGCAGGGCGCTTGGGGCTCCGAAATGCTCCAGCATGCACAGGCGCACCAGCGCTGCATCAAACAGCGCGCGCGGCACCGCCGAGGTCCGCAGATTCCGCTGCACGTTCTCCAGCAGCACGATCATGTGCACCAGCGCCTCGGGCGCAAAGGCCTGCGCCGCCCGCGCCGCTTCCGCACGCTCCTCGCCGCTGCGCTCCAGGAGTCCGCTCTCCGCTCCGCACGTTCCCGCCAGCAGCAGATCCCGAAAGCGCCCGATGAGCGCTTCCAGAACCTGATCAAGCGTGAGTCCCTTGCTCAGCAGGTTGTCCGCCTTGTCCAGCGCCGCCGCTGCCTGCCCCGTCGCGACCGCGCCGGACAACTCTGCCACCAGCGCCGCATCCGGTATTCCCAGCATGTCGCGCAGGAGATCGTTGTCGAGCGTTCCCCCCTCGCTCACCGACGCCAGCAGCCGATCCAGCAGCGACAGCGCATCGCGCATCGAGCCGTGCCCCTGCCGCGCCACTTCATACACCACCCCATCCTCCGCCTTCACCCCCTCCTTCTTGAGCACCGCGCGCAGGTGCTCAGCGATCCGCGCCGCCGGGATCGCCTTGAAATCGAACCGCTGGCACCGGCTCTGGATCGTCGCCGGAACCTTGTGCGCCTCCGTCGTGCACAGGATGAACTTCACATGCGCCGGCGGCTCCTCCATCGTCTTGAGCAGCGCGTTGAACGCCGCGTTCGAAAGCATGTGGACTTCGTCGATGATGTAGATCTTGTACGGACAGCGCGCCGGCCGGTAAATCGAGTTGGCGATCAGGTCCCGCGCGTTCTCCACCGAGTTGTTCGACGCCGCGTCGATCTCCACCACATCAATGTCCGTCCCCTGCATGATCGCCGCCGCGATCTTCTCTCGCTCGCCCAATCCCTCCGCCGCGTTCAGCGCCTTGGCGAATATCCGCGCCATCGACGTCTTCCCCACCCCGCGCGTTCCTACGAACAGGTACGCGTGCGCCACCCGTCCCGTCGCAATCGCGCGCTGCAGCGTCCGCGCGATGGGCTCCTGGCCCACCACTTCCTCAAACCCCTGCGACCGATACCGCCGTGCCAGCACCGTGTATGCCATGGCCTGCGTCACCTTCGCCTTCTCACGCTCCCGCGTCTCACCACGTCGCCATCGCTCAGCGCGGGGTCCATCGGCCAGGCGACCGACGCCCCGACCGGACACCACTTATGGCTGCTGCCGTCAAGCCCTGACCAGGTTCATGGGCCGATGCGTGCACCGGACCCAGCCGACGGACCGCGCGCTGAACATTCTCCCCTCCCCTTCTTTAGACCCCGATACTAGCCCCCGCCCCCGCCCTCCTGCTTCTTCTCCGGCTCGGGGTACGTGATCACCGGCCCGTTGCCCGTCCCCCCCGGAGTCCCCGGCGGCTGCGGACTGAACGTCCCGCTGGCAGGGAACACCACTTTGTCCGGAAATGACCACTCAGCCGAACTTCCCGGTTCAAATGTCATCGCCAGGATACGCGGCGTCATAGGGCTCATGGGTTGTGCACGCAGCACCACGACTGCCGACACCTTGCCCCCCGAGCAATTCAGCAGCACTGGAAACATGATGTCCTGCGTGCCAATCGCGTTGTCCTGCGCCTGAATCGGCTGCTGCTGCGTTTGGTACGCGGTCGCATCGTGACGGGCATCGAAAAATGTCCCGTACCGCTGCTGAAACTCCGCAGAAAACGCCAGCACCCGCGCATCATCCGCCCCGCCAGCCGAGTCCAGCAGGCCCAGCGCCGCCGTCGTGTCTCCGCTTTGGGCCGCCTGAATGAACTGGGCCGACATCAGTGGCGGAAGACTGATGAAGTGTGCGGCACCCTTGCCCAGCCACACCCAACCTGCCACCCCCAGCAGCGAAAGCGCAAGCCCGATCCCAGCCCAGGGATACCCCTTGAGCCGTCCCCCCGAAGCGGAAATACGCGGGATTGCAATCAGCCCCAGGATCACCCCCAGCAGCCCCGGAAGGCACGCACACGACAGCAAGCCCATCACAAATGTCGTGATCGCCAGTTTGCTCGTTCGGGCCGGTACGCCGTACATCCCGTCGGGGAACTCACCCCCCATGCGCGGGTCATACTGATTCCAGCCCTGCGGCCCCGGTGCACCCTGCGGATTGGTCGGATACTGCGTCATGCGCGCTCGTCATTCTCAAAAAACATTCCGCCCATTCTAGCGAGCCGCACCGCATCTCCTTCCGCGCTGCCTCACCCCACCGCCGAATACACCAGTCCGGTGGCCACCTTCGGCCAGAAGAGCGAACTCTCCGGCGGCATGAGTTCCCCCAGCAGGCTGATGGCTTCAACATCCGCCAGTTTCAAAGGCAGGAGGAAAATCGCCGCCGTCGGCGCCGCTCCGCTCCCGCACATGTCCTGCAGCTGACGCATGCTCAGAAACGTCCCGCGCGTCAGTCGCCCGCCTTGTCGGACCGCCAGCGGGGCCAGCACCCCCTCGATCAGGAGGTGGTCGCAGACGACCGTGTCCAGGTGCCGCCAGCGCACGGGCTTCTCGGCAAAACGCTCCGCCAGCGGGTCCGGCTCTGTCGTCGTCAGAATCGCGCAGTGCCGAGTCGTGGGATCGTAAATCCCCATCGCATGCGAATTCTCAAACCTCGCCCGCGCCGTCGCTGCCAGCAGGCCCTCGGGCCCGCACTCCACGCGCTGCACATCAAACACTCCCCGCGCGGCCTCTTCGAGAGCGGGAATCGAAAACCCCGGAATGCCCGTCACACGCCGGTGAATCGCGCGGATCGTGAGCCCGGGGTCTTGGTGGGCCGTCAATGCGACAAAACACTTCGACGCCTTGTGCTGCCCCGCTTTCAACCCGGGATTGGCCGCGGCCAGCCCGCGCCAGTACTCCAGCGCCGCGAAATAGCGATTGTGGCCGTCGGCGATAATCAGCCGCCGATTCCCGAATCGCTCGATGAGTTCACTCTGGCGTCCGCGCGGCACCGGCCAGAGTTCATGCAACGTGCCCTCCGGCGTCATACCCGCATGCGACGGAGGATGCGCGGCAATGATCTCACGCAGGCAGTCCTCCACCTGCCCGTGCGGATCGTTGTACAGCCCGTAGACCGGTGACGTCTGCACGGACAGCGCCCGCAGCAGCGCCAGCCGATCCGCCAGCCGATGCGCGTTGGTCAGTTCGTGATCCAGAACCGAATCATCTCCCGCGCTCCCGGTACTCCCGTCCGCTCCCGGCTCAGTCAGCGGCACCCCGGCCAGGATGCTCAGCCGCCGGTGCAAATGGCCTTCCTCGCCCGCGAAAGTCTGGCGCGCCACAAAGACGCCCGGCCCTTCCTGCTCCGTCGCCGGCGTGACCGCTCCGCTGGCCTTCCACGCTCCCAGCGTCTCGCGCGCCTGCCGATACTCCTGCGCGCTCACCGGCACGCTCCCCAGCGGAAACACCGGCAGGTCCACGTGCACCGCATTCTGAGGCGAGCGCGCTTGCAGCGCGGCGCGCTCCGGAGCCGAAAGCACGTCATACGGCGGCGCAAGGAATGCCGAAACGTCGCGCGGCACGGCGCCGGCTCGTCCATACGTCAACGCGCTGATCAGTTCGATTCTGGGCATCGGCCTTCGTCCCGCACCCTCCCCCATTCGCAGATTGCCGCGCAGCGTAGTGCCCGCACCGCGCACCGGCAAGGTGGACGCTTCTCAGGCCCGTACCCCGCGATGCCCGCCCGTGCTTCTTTCCCGTCCGCTTATTTATCCGTTTGGATCTCTGGCCCGCTGCCTTGCGTCAGCGCCGGCAACTCGCGCAGCTGGGCCTGAATCCGCGCCGCTTCCGACCGCAGCCGCTGTCGCGCTGCCCCCAGGTCGCGGTTGATCGCATCGTTGCCCCGCGCCAGCGCCTCCGCCTGGCGCATCGCCACATCCTCGATCGCCGCCTGCACTTTCTTCAGGTTTTCCTCCAGCCGCATCCGTTGGCTGGCGATCTCCGTGCTCGAGACGTTGCGGGCGCGCTCCTCCTGGTAGGCGCGGAAGGCCGCCAGTGAATCCTCATCCGCTCGCAGCGCCACCGCCGGCGCCAGCACCGCCTGCACCTCGCGCCGCCACTGCAGCGACCGGTTTCGCTGCTGCGTGTTCGTCAGCCCGAATCCCGGAATCCGCGTCGGCGCCGTCAGCGGCACCTGCACCACAATGACCTCGCCGTCACGCAGGACTTCCGCCTCCACACTCTGCCCCGGTCTCAGTTTCTCCATGACCAGGGCCAGCGCCCGCGCCTGCGGATCGTTCGCCTGTCCCATCCGCCCCGGGCCGTTTTCCTGCCCCGCGTTCTCCTCGCCGTTCACCCGGGTCTCCGCATCCGACAGGCCGATACCGGCAAACTTCGTGATCACGTCGCCTTCGCGCAGGACCGTCGCCGCCGGCGCTTCGTACAACTTGTCGATTCGGATGCCGGCCGGCTCGCTCCCCCGCTGGATTCCAATCACCGCCGCACGGTCCACGAACATCGCTTCGCCCGCTGCAATCAGGCGCTGCACTTGTTCCGGCGAGAGCTTGCCTGACTCCCGGGCCAGCAATGTGACAATGTCCGCTGTCGACACTCGCGCATCAGCCACCACCGCATCCGTCGCCGCTTCGCGCTCCTGCAGCGTCGTGGCGTCCAGCTTCGCGATGAGCGCTTCATCAGGCTCGTCAGCGCGCCCATCGCAGCACAGAATGGCGCCCAGCGCCAATAGCGCGGGCCCGGCCAGGAGCCGGCGACTCATACAGGTTCGACGCAGCGCGTGCATAGTGACTCTCGCACCTCAGGATTGGCCACCCCCGGCACACTTGGGACTATAGCGGCCCTTCCCCCGCCTCGGCATCCCTCCAGCGTCTGAGAACCATTCCCTTCTTTTCAGCCGCTCGCAACACCGGGTCGATACTCAGGTACAAGCCTCGCCTCCCCATATACTTGCTCATAAACCCCCCATCGCTCACCCCATGAACCTCACCCTCCTGCCCACCCTCAAGTCACCTGCCGATCTCAAGGCCCTCTCTCTGGACGATCTCGCGCTCCTCGCGCGCGAGATCCGCTTCGCCATCTACGAGCAGGTCTCCAAAACCGGCGGGCACCTGGCCCCCAACCTCGGCGTCGTCGAACTTACGCTCGCCCTCCATTACGTCTTCGATTTCTCCCACGACCGCCTCCTCTTCGATGTGGGACACCAGTGCTACCCGCACAAGCTCGTCACCGGCCGCTACAACCTCCTTCCTCGCCTGCGCACCCGCGAAGGCATGGCCGGTTTCCCCGAGCCGCGCGAGTCCGCCTATGACCTCTTTTCCGTCGGACACGCCGGCACCGGCATCTCCACCGCCGTCGGCATGGCCCGCGGCGACCTGCTATCCGGCCAGGCCTTCTCACCCGACAATCCCACCGGCCGCCGCGTCGTCACCCTCATCGGCGACGCCTCCATCGTCAATGGCGTCGCCATGGAAGGCCTCAACAACGCCGGGACCCTGAGCCGCCAGCTCCTCATCGTCCTCAACGACAACGGCATGTCGATCGCCAAGCCCCAGGGCGCCGTGGCCGCGTATCTCGACAAGGTCCGCGTCAATCGCGCCTACACCGGCATGAAGCGCGCCGCCCGTCAGGCCATCGCCCACATGCCCGGCGGGTCGAAGATTCACGACTTCTATCACCGCATGGGCGAAATGATGAAGGCCGCCGCCACCGAGGATTCGTGGTTCGACAAGTTCGGCCTCCTCACCGTCGGCCCCGTCGATGGACACGACATGAAGTCCCTCTTGGCCATGCTCATCGAGGTCAAGGACTTCGACCGACCCATGGTCCTCCACGTCCACACCGTCAAGGGCAAGGGCTACGAACTCATCGAGAGCGACGCCACCAAGTTTCACTCGCCCAAGCCCTTCACCGTGCAGGGCTGCCGCGTTGAACTCAAATCCACCGGCCGCTCCTTCACCTCCGCCTTCGGCGATGCGCTCCACGACCTCATGCAGCGCGATGACAAGGTCGTCGCCGCCACCGCCGCCATGCCCGACGGCACCGGCACCGTCAAAATCCTCCAGGACTTCCCCACCCGCGCCTGGGACACGGGCATCTGCGAGTCCCACGCCACCGACATGCTCGCCGGCGTCGCGAAAACCGGCTTCAAGCCCTTTTTCGCCGTCTATTCCACCTTCCTCCAGCGCGCCTTCGATCAGGTCTTTCAGGAAGTCGCGCTCCAGGGCCTGCCCGTCCGCTTCTGCCTCGATCGCGCCGGTCTCGTCGGCGGCGATGGCGCGGTCCACCACGGCTTCTGCGACATCTCCTTCCTGCGCATTTTCCCCAACGCCGCCCTCCTCGCCGCGATGGATGAACCCTCGCTCCGCGCCGGCCTTGAATTCATGCGCACCTACGAGGCGGGCCTCTCCGCGCTCCGCTACCCCCGCGACAGCGTCAGCGAGCGCTTCGCCTCCGAGCCCTGCCCTCCCTTTGAACTCGGCAAGGCCCGCGCCCTGCGCACCCACGACAAGCCCGATCTCGCCATCCTCGCCTACGGCGTCATGGCCCTCAGCGCCCTCGAGGCCGCCGATCAACTCTCCAGCGAGTATCGCGTCAACGTCTACGACGCCCGCTTTGCCAAGCCCGTGGACATCGCGCTGGTGAAATCGCTCGTCAGCGCCGGCACCCCCATCCTCACCATCGAAGACCATTCGCTCACCGGCGGCTTTGGCTCGTGCGTTCTGGAGGCGGCCCATTCCGCCGGCCTTCCCACCACCGCAATCCACCGCCTCGGCCTGCCCGAGAAATGGATCTACCAGGACAGCCGCAGCAAGCAACTGGCCGAGGTCGGCCTCGATGCGCCCTCCATCGCACGCACCATCCGCGCCATTCTCGATCCCAACGCGGTTGCGCCCGTCACCGGGTTCAACCTCGCCCGCCCCGAACGCAAGACGGTGTGAATTCGCCGGCGGCCTCGCCGATTCGCGGAACAGCGCATTCCCGCCTCTTCGTATGATCACGCAGGTCAATGCCTTCCTCGCGCTCAGATTCGGTGCAGTTCTACAAAGACCTCTTTCTACCTGTCTGCCGGGCGAAGTGGATATGTCAGATCTTTCTACGCGGTGTCATTGCAATGGCCGTGTTGGTGGTCTGTAGTGCGGGTGGTCGTGTGCGCGCCTGCGGAGGCACCTTCTGCGAACTCATGTTCGATCGCGCACTAAATCGGTACATTCTCGTTCCGAGCGAGTCTCAGCATCCGCCTGAGCAACCGGATGGATGGGTGAGCTACACACGCAGGCGTCGGCGGGATGGGGTGTTTGGCCCGCGCCCCATCTTTGAGTACGCCGCGAACGATGTTCGAATCGACGTGTCCACGGACACCCCTGGCCTTTCCGAAGCGGAAGTGACGCGACTTTGCCGAGAAATCCAACTGGACGAGTATTCCGATCAGGACCCGCTAACAGTCATCCAGATTCAATCCCTTAACCACACGTATTTCGCTCGGCTCCAGCCTGACTGGATCAAATTCGCCTGGTGGAACATCCCCCTCAATATTCTCACTTACCTCGCGCCCCTCTACCTTGTCTTCACAATCGCCTGGCTTGCGCGCAACCTCACTCCCACCGCATTCCGCATGCGACATGTCGCCGCCTGCGCTCGTGCCCGGATATGCCATGTCTGCAGATACGACCTGCGCGGCCATGCAGATTCCGCCCGCTGCCCAGAATGCGGCACAGGGAGGCCGATCATCGCCCCGTCTGCGCCCCGGTCCCTCGCGCCACCGCCCATGTCGCCAGCTTGATCAGAATGCATAGCCACCACTCGCACGCCGCCAGTCCGGCCCACGTGCGCGCCTGACGCCGCAAATTCCCGCATCATGCCAAAACGCAAACACCCCGACGCCGAAGCGCCGGGGTGTTGTATTGACGACAAAAGTCGTGATCAGACTAAGAACGTCAGGGACGTACTCAGTTGACCTGCACCACGTTGGAGGTGGCGCAGCCGTTCAGGTTGACGGCCTGGAGGAAACGGTTGCACGCGGACGCAGGAGCATTGCCGCTGAACGTGGCAACGCCGGCGCCGTTGGCCGAAGTGGTTCCAACCAGCTGAATGTTCGAAGAGCCAAGGCCCAGCTGGGTGCCGGCGCAGGGGCCGGACGGGATGGTGAAGCTGCCGGTGTTCGCGGCGAACACGAGGGCGACGTTGTCACCCGCGGAAGCGCCCGAGGCCTTGTAGGTCATCGCGCCGGGGCAGGAACCCGCGGTCTTGGCCAGGGAGAACGCAGCGCCGGTGCTGGCACGCACGCAGAAGTTCGTCGGGAAGCCGATGGAGAACATCTCGTACAGGTACTGATTGCCGGAGCCGGGGGTGTTCTTGTTGAACGTCGTCCCGCCGAACACGTACGCGCGGTTCGCGGTCAGGTTCGAGGAGGACTGATCCATCGGAGCGACGTACTTGCCGGGGACGTGGTTGATCCACGCGCCGACGAAGAACTTGCCAGAAACGTTGGTCGGGGAGATCGCCACGGTCTGGTAGGTGTCCGTGTCGATGTTCTGCACGGTCGTGTCGACCGAGGTCAGCAGCACGGAGTCAATCGGGTTGCCGTCGCCGTTCGGATCGGACCACACGCCAACGGACACGGGCGAACCGTTGCCGTTGCCGTAACCCGGATACAGGGCCGAGCCGTTGATGATGCGCACTTCGCTCAGCGTCGCGCCGGCGCCGGCGTCGAACCACTGAATGTACGCCATCGTCCCGCCGGCCGTCCAGCCGAGCAGGTTCTCAGTGCTTCCGTCGTCCCACTTGAACTCGTCCTGCGAGATCGAGTTGTTCTCATCGCCCGTGTACGACGGGGCGACCGAGCTCACCTGACCGAAAGCGGAACCGCACAGAGCAAGCGCCAAACCAGCGGACAGAAAACGAGAAACCTTCATCTTCATCTCCTTCAAGGAATGAAACTTCCCACGACGTGTTGGATGAATCCGCTACATCGCGGATTCAGTAACTCCCAATCCTGACCTCTGATCGGAACCCACCCACACGTCGCCTCGCGCTCATCTCCGCGTCTTCGCTCCGCGGCCCTCATGCAGCGCTCAGTTGCTTGTCCCGACCTTCTCCGTCACCTTCCAGTACCGGCCTGCGTTCTCACAGTTCCGGCAAACACGAGAGAGTAGCCACGCTTACAAGTGGGAAACAAGTCCCAAGTTCCGAAATAGTGAAGAACTTACAACTTTGTCTCAATCACCGCTCCGATCCGCCCTGCCACCCCGCGCACCCCCACCGACCAACTTCGCGCCTCGCTCTTCGCCCCTCCCCCAAGACCCTGCACACTCTTGTCCGCATCACAACAGCCCCTTTCCAAGCCGGGAATTTCCCTCGACCGCTCCGCCCCGCAACGCGAGTTCCGTCAAACGCAGGCTTCTCTTATGGGAACTTCACCCTCCAGCGCCCCCCCCTTCAGAAACTCCATTCGTTAGTCCAACAATCCTCTTACCCGTAAAACCCTCCGCGCCCACCGCCGCTCGACGGGTCAGGCACCCTCGATCCGAACCCCCCCGTTGAGTTTCGCCGAAATCCGAAGCGCGCCCGCAGTCCCTGAAACCACATCCCGAACCCGCGCGGTTCCTGCACCGTGACGTCCTGCGCGTGCTCGTCGACGGTCGTCTGCTGCAGGATCTGAATTTGCCCCTTCTGCCACCGGAAGAGCACGTGCCTGAGGTCATCCTCCAGGTTCACGCCAGGCTCGGTGAGCACCACAACCCTGCCTATGCCCTGCCCACGCATCATGCCCGCCGATGGGAAATCCTGCGGCAGCACCAGCCAGCGATTATCAAATGAACCGACGGGTGGATGCAACACGCCCTTGCGCCGCGAGTCCAGCAGAAACGCGGGCGGCGCATCGAAACTCAATGCGCACATCTCCAAAACCCCCATCGACCCGACCAACTCATTGATAATCCCAAGCACGGGAACCACCGGCGAAATGCCCGGGCACCCATTGAACAGCGGCACAGGCCGGAATCCGCGCTGCGCTGCGGCCAGGCCGGTGCGCACCGCCTGCTCTCCCGGCAGGTTGATGATCAGCGCGGTCGCAGCATCCGCCTGAACAGTCATCGGCAACAGCACCGGCGCTGCGTCGGCGACCGTCTCCAGCGGCAATCGCGACGTTGCATGCGCAAACAGCACCGGCTTGACCCACGCTGCCCACGGTGATTCCCGCGGCGCCCATACCGCATACGCCGCGCGCCCGATGTCAGACATGCATCTGCTCCTCACACACAAAAGACTCGACTACTTCCGCCTCGGCCCCGCGCCCCTCCGCCTTCCCCGCTGAACCGCCTGGCTGCGCCACCAGCGCCGCCACCTCCCACGCGCGCCCGTCGATGAGCGGCCGCGCCGCCGCCCGCGCAAATACTCCGCTCGCACGCCCGTCAATCACGAAGACGCCCAGCGCGATATGCACAGGCCCCAGCGGGGATTCCACCGGGATCGATTCAAACCGCCGCTGCGCCACCCATTCCCACGGATCGCGCCGCAATCCCCGCGCGCACTTGCGCGCGTCCTCCTGCTCCGTCACTCCCTCGATGGCCACCCCCTCGCCCACGCGCCCCAACGCCGGCTTGAACACCCACCCCTCGCGACTCGGCGCTTTCCGCACCGCGCGCCTCCTGGGATCAGCACACTCAGGCAGCAAATGCCTCCACGCCTCCACCTGCACGCCCAGCCTGTCCCAATACAGCGGCAATCGCTTGCTCTGCGAAATGAGCGCTGTCCCGGGATTCACCTGCGGGGTCCGCGCCCCAGCGAAGTACGCCTCCCAGCCTGTCTCGACCGGCAGATTCTCCAGCCACTCCGCAGGAAAGAACCGGAAAACCAGGTCCACTTTCCCGCTCAGCCACTGCGTCCGCAGCCACGCCTCACCAGCCTGCCAGAAAATCTGGTCCGGCCCCGCCAGCGCGACCACAAACCCCCGCGCCTCCAGCGCGCGCTGCAACGCGATCATCACCTGCCGGTCATCCACATACGCCGTCGCGTGCACCAACGCGATCACCGAGCCGCGCGCCATCCGCCGCGCGACCGCGTCCGCAAGACTTGCAATCGGATCTCCCGCGCGCGCTCCGCTGCGCGCCCGCAGCGCCATCAGCCCAGGCGTTGTCGATCCCTCGATGAAGCCCCCCGGCACATCCGAATTCGCCTCCGATATCCGCCACCCCGCGCTCGTCCAGTGAAAATCAAAACGCGTGCAGCGGAACGCCGCCCGCGACCCGCCCAAAACGCACGCACGCCGCAGCGCCCCGGCGATTCGCGCCGAGAGCCCCAGTTCCTCCATGAGATCAGGATCACTCAGTGCCGCCCGTTCCGCGACCTCCATCTCCCTCTCCAACGCTTCCGCCGACTCCTGCAACTCACGCCATGCCCCGGGGTGAAGCACCAGCGGAGCCGGGAAGAGCGTCCGTACATCTCCCACCTGCGGGTCCCACTTGCACCCGTCAAACATAAGCGAAAGTTCAATCTCCGCCAACGCATCCCGGTTGAGCGCAGGCCCGAATCGCATCGGTGCTTCCGTTGAGTTTGGCTCCCAGGCGTCCTTCACGACCACGGACCCAGGTAAATGACGTACGCGCCCGCCAGTCCCACATTCACAATCGCTGCGAAGACGCCCAGCAGCACTGAAGGCTCAGCGTCGCCCGGCCGGGTTCGCGTGAGCAGCGACATCGCCCAGTCCGCGATGATGAGAAACAGTACCGGCCACGCGGTTGCTCCGCAGTCCTGCACGAGGTCATCACTCGAAACCCAGTCCCCCGCGACCGACCTGCCCAGCACCAGTCCCACGGCAACCAGCAGACCGCCCGCGCGCACCGCCGTCGCCATCGAGCGGTTCACCGTGACCTCCTCCTCGGTCCGCCCCACAATCTGCATTCCCGCCCACGCGAGGAAAAAGAGCAGCGTTGACAGCGCAGCCGAGCCGACCACCACGCTCCATCCCGGCCCCTCGCCCGCATTGGCCCCCAGGAACGCCAGCGAGAGACCTGTCCCCGCGCACCAGATCATCACCGCCGCAGCGCTGTTGCCGCGCTCAATCACATCGTCACGCACGCTCAGACCCAGGACCGGCAGACACAGCCGCATGAGCACTCCCGTCCAGGCCGCCCCCATCACGCTGTACATGAACAGGTATGCTCCGTCATCGCGCACATCCGACGCCGCGATGAACTTCAACATGATCAGGTTGAACAGCAATCCCGCCGGCGGCACCCACCAAAGTGTCGCCCGTCCGGCATTCGTCGGTCCGATGCGCGTCACCGTCGCCAGCGGCAGGTACCACAGGAAACCCCAGAAAACCAGGGTCAGCGCGCTGCAGAGAATGGTGACAAAAATTTCGTCTTCCGACATTGTGGTCCGTCAATCATACCACAACCGCGCTGCGGCTTTGCACCGCTCCTCCGCTCCCCCGCACCACCGTCCACGTCGCCAGCGTGATCAGAATGCACAGCCCCCACTCGCACGCCGCAAGTCCGGTCCACGGCCCGCGATTCGCAAAGAAATCCGGCGTGAAAAACACGTACGTCAGAAACACAAGCACGCCAGCCTGCACACCCGCCAGCGCGGCGTATCCGGCCCGCTTCGCGCTGCCTGAGGCCCCGCTCGCTATCGCGGCGCACAGCAGCGCCAGCCCCAGCGTCGTGCTCATGAACGCCGCAAACGCGAGATTGATGTGCATCGGCGCGTAAAGCGAGTCCGCCGGCGACGTCACTCCCACCGCCACCGCCGCCGTCAGTCCCAGCCGCAACACCCACGTCCCCGCTTTCCCCAATCCCACGCTGCGCGCCTGCGTCATGACTCCGCGCTGCACCGCACTCGCCACCGGAAGCATGAGCGCGCCCCACAGCGCTGTTCCTGCTGCCGCATACAGGAACCCCGCAGGATTGTCTTCGCGCGACAGCAGTGTTGAAATCACCGCATCCGTCAGGTGCGTTTCCGCCTGCCGCCCGAAGAACAACCATGTCGCCGGCGCAAAGCCCGCAATGAAGCATCCGAATGCGGCCGGCGCAAACACCCGCCGCGCACGATCATCCATGCGTCGGCCCTCAGCCTGACTTTGAACTGAGTCATCCGCTCCGCCGGGCGTTACTTGGACCATGAAGCCTTGAAGTCGCGGATCGCGGCTTCGAGTTTCTTGGACAGCGCATCATCCAGGCCCTTCTTCTGGGCCAGTTCGTCCCGAATCGCCTTGCCGCCGCCCTGCATGTAGTCCAGCAGCGCCTTCTCGAACTTGGGAATCTCAGCCTTCTCCAGTTCGTCCAGGAATCCCTTGGAGCCCGCGAAGATCGAAATGACCTGGTCAATCACGTCCTGCGGCACGAATTGCGGCTGCTTGAGCAGTTCCACCATCGCCGCCCCGCGGTCCAGCTGCCGCTGCGTCGCTTTGTCCAGTTCCGTGCCCAGCTGCGCGAAGGCTTCCAGTTCCCGGTACGCCGCCAGGTCCAGTCGCAGCGAGCCCGCGATCTGCTTCATCGCCTTGATCTGCGCGTTGCCGCCCACGCGCGACACCGAAATGCCGACGTTGATCGCAGGACGCACGCCCGCGAAGAACAGGTCGGGTTCTAGGTAGATCTGCCCGTCCGTGATCGAAATCACGTTCGTCGGGATGTACGCCGACACGTCGCCTTCCTGCGTCTCGATGATCGGCAGCGCGGTGAGCGAACCCCCGCCGTTCTCGTTGGAGAGCTTCGTCGCGCGTTCGAGCAGTCGCGAGTGCAGATAGAACACGTCGCCCGGATACGCCTCGCGCCCCGGCGGACGCCGCAACAGCAGCGACAACTGCCGGTACGCGGTCGCCTGCTTGGACAGGTCGTCATAAATGCACAGCACGTGCTTGCCCTGCCACATGAAATGCTCGCCCATCGCACACCCCGAGTACGGCGCGATGTACTGCAGCGGCGCAGGGTCCGATGCCGATGCATTCACCACGATCGTGTACGGCAGCGCTCCATTTTCCTTCAGCGTCTGCACCACCGCGGCCACCGTCGATTCCTTCTGGCCGACCGCCACGTAAATGCAGATCACCTCATCCTTGGTCCCGAAGAACTTCTTCTGATTGATGATCGTGTCCAGCGCCACCGCCGTCTTGCCCGTCTTGCGGTCGCCGATGATCAGTTCCCGCTGCCCGCGCCCGATCGGAATCATCGAGTCGATCGCCTTGATGCCCGTCTGCAGCGGCTCACGCACCGGCTGACGCTCAGCAATCCCCGGCGCCACGATGTCCACCTTGCGATACGCCTCCGCGTTGATCTTTGCGCCCCCGTCCAGCGGCTCGCCCAGCGGATTCACAACCCGCCCCAGAAGCGCTTTACCCACAGGCACTTCGAGCAGGCGCCCCGTCGACTTCACCGTGTCGCCCTCGCGCACGTTCAGGTAGTCGCCCATGATGACCGCGCCCACCACGTCCATTTCCAGGTTGAACACCTGGCCCATCACCGTGCCTTCACTCGTCTGGAACTCCAGCAGTTCCCCCGCCATCGCCGACGACAGCCCGTAAATACGCGCAATGCCGTCACCCACCTGCACCACGCGCCCAACTTCCGAAATCTCCAGTTCCGCCGCGAAATTCTGGATTTCCTGCTTGATGACGGACGTGATCTCGTCGGTGCGAATCTTCATGGTTTCGTGCTCTTTCCTGGCCTGTCAACAACCCCAGCCGCCGCCGGTTTCCGCCCGTCGGCCGCCTTCCCGCTCGTGCTGGGGAAAGCCGCCACTATAGGCCAAACCCCGTCATTTCGCAAGATTCCAGCCCCCCCTCCCCCCCCTCCCTCCCAAGTCTCCCCTCTCCCCTCGCCCCCGCGCGTCGAACGGCATACCCGGCCGTCAATAATTGGCCATGCTGACCGCATCGCTCGTCCTGCTGGTCTTCATCCTGCTCAACGGCGTCTTCGCCATGTCCGAACTGGCCATGATGACCGCCCGCCGCTCCCGACTGCACCACGCCGCCGATCGCGGCAGCCGCTCCGCCGCAACCGCCCTCCGCCTCGCCGGCCAGCCCACCCGCTTCCTCTCCACCGTCCAGATCTGCATCACCCTCATCGGCGTCCTCTCCGGCGCCTACGCCGAAAACAACATCTCCACCGAAGTTCAGGCCTGGATCGAGCGCTTCCCTCCGCTCGCCCCCTACAGCGACGGCATCGCCCTCGTCCTTGTCGTGCTGACCATCACCTTCATCTCCCTCGTCCTTGGCGAACTCGTCCCCAAACGCATCGCCCTGGCCCACCCCGAGGCCGTAGCCTCCGCCATCGCCCGCCCCCTGGCGACCCTCGCCGTCATCGCCGCCGTCCCCGTCAAGATCCTCAGCGTCTCCACAGACCTCGTCGTCAAACTGCTGCGCATCAAGCCGCGCACCGGCGACGACGTCTCCGAGGATGATGTCCAGGCGCTCGTCGCCCGCGCCGCCTCCACCGGCGTCTTCACCCCCCAGGAGCACGCCCTCTTCAAACGCACCATGCACGTCGCCGACCTCACCGTCGCCGACCTCATGATTCCCCGCAATGACATCGTCTGGATCGATGAGGACTGCTCGCAGGACGCCCTCCGCGTCCTCGTAGGCACCAGCCCCTACTCCCACTTCCCCGTCTGTCGCGGCGATATGGACACCGTCCTGGGCGTCGTCCACCTCAAGGACCTCATCACTTACGGCCTCCTCGCCGGCCAGGAGTTCAAAGTCTCCGCCGTCGCTCGGCCCCCCCTCTTCGTCCCCGAATCCATGCCCGCCCTGCGCATGATGGACGACTTCCGGCGCACCAAGAATCACATCGCCTTCGTCGTCGATGAATATGGCGCAACCCTCGGCCTGCTCACCCTCAACGACGTCCTCTCCGCACTCGTGGGCGACATCGGCCGCCGCGGCGAAGAACCCAAGCCCAAGGGCGTCCGCCGCCACGACGGCTCCTGGCTGCTTGACGGCCGCCTCCCCCTCTTGGACGCCATGGGTTTGCTGGCCATCGACCTCGATTCCGAGGCTCAGTTGCCCGACGCCCGGACCGTGGCCGGCCTCGTCCTTGCCCTCCTGGGCCACATCCCCAAGGCCGGCGAGCACACCGACTGGCGCGGTTGGCGCTTCGAAGTCGTCGACCTCGACGGCGCCCGCATCGACCAGATTCTCGCTCAAAAACTGCCTCCGCCCGCCTGACCCGAACCCCGGCTTCGCCCCCCTATCCTGCTCCGCCGTGATCGCCCCGCGTCCCGCTCCACCCTCCCACCAGCCCCAGCGCGCCCTGCCCCGCATCGGCCTGCAACTCTACACCATCCGCGATCTGGCCCAGCATGACCTGCCCGCCGACCTTCGCGCCCTGCTCGACCGCCTGGGCCTCCGCGCCGTGTCGACCATGATCGATCTGGCCCGCCTCCACGAAAACCTCCCCGACTCCGTCGCCCAGGCGGCCACCCTCGGCTGCTCCACCATCGTCATCCCCTACCTCCCTGAATCTCAGCGCACCCCCGAGGGATACCGCGCCGCCATCTCCGACATGGAGCGCATCGCCCGCGAACTCGCCACCGCCCACCTTCGACTCGCCTATCACCACCACGCCTTCGAGTTTGACCTCTTCACTCCTCCCTCCTCCCCGCCTCGCGGCATCGACTTGCTGCAGGCCTGCCCCATTCCCCTCGAGGTCGATGTCTACTGGGCGGCCTTCGGCGGGGCCGACCCTGTCGCCTTCCTCCAAACCAACCGTGCGCGCACCACCCTCCTGCACCTCAAGGACATGGCCGCCACTCCCCAACGCGATTTCACCGAGATCGGCCGCGGCACGCTCAACTTCCCCGCCATCCTCGATCTCGCACTGGCCCCCGGCAGCGCCCTCGAGTGGCTCTTTGTGGAGCAGGATGCCAACTTCACAGCCTCCTCCCTCGACTCCGCCCGCCAATCCCTCGCCGCCCTTCATTCCCTCTATGCCCAAGCTCAGGAGCGCGCCTGCCATGCCTGACCAGCCGCCGACCAACGGCCTTGCCCCTCACGCCCGCAGCCGCGCCCGACTGCTCGTCGATACCGACCGACTCCTCGGCCTCGACTTAACACTTATTTCCCCCCCGCCGGCCGCTCCGCACCCGTCATCCGCGCCGTCGCCTTCTCCATTGTCCGCGCCCGCTCCTTCTCCGGTCCAGTCTGCCCACCCCGAGCGGGCTGCCCTGCTCGACGAAATTCGCATCCGCCACGATGCCCAGTGCCCCCACTGCACCACCGCAACCTTCCACCAGCGCACGGTCTTCGGCGAGGGCGACCCCTGCGCCCGCCTCATGTTCGTGGGCGAAGCCCCCGGCGAGGAGGAAGACAAGACGGGCCGCCCCTTCGTGGGCCGCGCCGGCCAACTGCTCGACAAGATGATCACCGCCATGGGCCTGTCGCGCAGCGCAGTCTACATCGCCAACATCCTCAAAAGCAGGCCGCCCAACAACGCCACCCCCACACCCATCGAAGTGGCCAAATGCTCTCCCTACCTCGCCGAGCAGATTCGCATCATCAGGCCCGAGGTCATCGTCGCCCTGGGGGCCCCCTCAGCCAAGTTCCTCCTCCAGACCGAGGAGGGAATTAACAAACTGCGCGGACAGTGGTGGACCACGAAAGTCACCGGCCCCGATCTCGAACCCATCCCCGTCATGCCCACCTATCACCCCGCATACCTCCTGCGCGCCTACACGCCCGAAAATCGCGCCAAGGTCTGGGGCGACCTCCAACAGGCCATGCACCGCCTCGGCCTGACCCCGAAACCCTGACCTCTGGATGCATTAGTCAGGGCGTTTCCCCTCTCCTCTTTTGGTTCGCTGATCCAGGGACGAACTGCAACGCTCGGCAGCGCGAGAATCGTGCGTGCCAGCCGACCGCGGTGCTGCGGATAAAGAACTTCCTGAGTATTATATTAATATTAATAGAGCAACGACGGTGCGCCTTGGCCACGCCGCCATTCCTTGCTCGCCCGCGACGCCGCCTTTCTCCCCCTGTCTTCTTCCCACTCCTGCCTCCCCCCCTACCCTCACCTTGCATGTC
Source organism: Phycisphaerales bacterium (assembly GCA_044229655.1). GTDB lineage: Bacteria > Planctomycetota > Phycisphaerae > Phycisphaerales > UBA5793 > JBGASM01. Next base: position 27,227 of record JBGASM010000027.1, read on the forward strand.
CTCCTCTACCACTGCATCCCCCCTCATGCTCTCCGTCTCCGGCGCGCGCGGGATCGTCGGCTCCTCCATGACCCCCACCGTCGCCGCTGAGTTTGCCGCCGCCTTCGCCTCGCACCTCCTTGCTTCCTCGCCACCTGCCGCCCCCTCGACAGGCGCTGCCGCTGCCCCCGCCCCGCTCATCATCGTCGGCCGCGATTCGCGTCCCTCCGGCGACATGATTCAGTGCGCTGCCGTCGCCGGTCTGCTGGCCACCGGCTGCCGCGTCCTCCGCCTCGGCATCGTCCCCACCCCTACCGTCGGCCTGCTCATCGATGAACACCGCGCCGCCGGCGGCCTCGTCCTCACCGCCAGTCACAACCCCGCCCCTTGGAACGGCCTCAAATGCCTGATCGCCTCCTCCACAGGCTCAGGCTGCGCTCCGCCCGCCGCCCTCGCCCGCGCCATCATCGATCGCTTCACCGCCAAGAACTTCGCCTACGCGCCCGTCGAGCGCATGCACAGGCCCTCCAAGGCCGACAACGCTGCCGAACTCCATGTCGCCCGCGTCCTGGCCCATGTCGATGTCGCGGCCATTCGCGCCCGGCGTTTCAAGGTCCTTCTCGATTCATGCAACGGTGCGGGAGGACACGCAGGCGCGCTCCTGCTCTCCGAACTGAATTGCAACCTCGTCCACCTCAACGCAGCCCCCACCGGCCAATTCGCTCACGCCCCCGAGCCCACCCGCGAGAACCTCGTCGACCTTTCCGCCCAAGCCCGCGCGCACCACGCCCACGTCGCTTTCGCCCAGGACCCCGACGCCGACCGCCTCGCAATTGTCGATGACGCCGGGACTTACATCGGCGAGGAGTACACCCTCGTTCTGGCCGCCCTGGCCCTCCTCGACGAAGCCAAATTACACAACGCCTCCGCCGCGCCCCTCACCCTCGCCGCAAACCTCTCCACCAGCCGGATGATTGACGATGTCGCCGCCCGTTCGGGCGCACGCGTCCTGCGCACCGCCGTCGGCGAGGCCAACGTCGTCGAAGCCATGCTCGCCCACTCCTGTCTCCTCGGCGGCGAAGGAAATGGCGGCGTGATCTGGCCCCCCATCTGCCTTGTCCGCGACAGCCTCTCGGCCATGGCCCTCACCCTGCAACTCATGGCACGAAAAGAGAAATCACTTTCGCAAATATGCTCAGAGATGCCCGCGTACGCGATTGAGAAGGCCAAGATCGACCTGACACCAAATACAGACATGGCTCGCATTCTCGATGCGGTTCAGCGCGACATCGGCGGCCCCGCATCCTCAAACCGCTCCGACGGACTCCGACTCGATTTCGCCGACCAGCGCGCGTGGGTCCACGTCCGCCCGAGCAACACGGAACCCATCGTCCGTGTCATCGCCGAGGCTCCCTCCGCCGCCGCCGCGCGCGCACTGGTTGAAAACGCCATGGCCGTGGTCAAGCGCGCCACCGCGTAATCGCAACCGGCGATCCGCCTCAGCGCGGAACAGAATGTTTCACGTGAAACATTTTGGGCGCGTGCCGCCCGGTGGGTCATCACGCAGGGATCGCGGCTTTGGCCAGACGGAGCGTGAACGTCGTCCCGCGCCCGACCTCGCTCTGCACCGCGATCTCGCCGCCCGCCTCGCTTACCAGTTTCCTGCAGATGACCAGGCCCAGGCCGTGTCCGCCGGCGCGTTCCGCCGGGCCGCGCGCCTCGCTGAATCTCGGCTCAAAGAGGCGGCCGATCAGGTCCGGCGCGATGCCTCGGCCCGTATCCGAAACGGAGATCACCACTTCGCCCGAGGGGCCGTCGGTGCGCGTGGAAATGCGCAGGTATCCGCCGTGCGGGCGCATGGCTTCGATCGAGTTGAGGAAAAGATTGAGCAGCACCTGCTGGAGGCAGATCGGGCGCATCGAGACGCGCACATGCGTCGGGATGTCGCGCTCGATGATGATTCCCTGTTTTCTGGGATCTCTGCCCAGGCAAAGGAGCGTCTCGTCGACCACGTGGTTGATGTCGGCTGAGCCCAGTTGCTGATCTTCGCGTACAAAACCCAGGATCGCGCCCGCGATGCGGGTCACCTGGTCCGTCCCCTCCACCGCGCGGGTGAGGGCCTTGTTGACCAGTTCGCGATCCTCGGGGTTGGCCAGCGCGAGCTGGGCGTACGAACTCACGGGCGTGAGGAGATTGTTGAATTCGTGGGCGACGATGCCCAGAAGTGTGCCGAGCGTGGCCAGACGGTGGGCGCTTTCCAGTTCTTGGCTCAGGGCCCGAATCTGCGTCTCCATGTCGGAGATGCGATTGAGCAGGAGGTCGCGGTCATAGTCGAGCCGAGCGTCAAAGCCCATTGCAGGAGCCGCCTCTGGTGGTTTCATGGCAGGGAATACGAGCCTCAGGAAAGGTCATGCGGGAAATCCACCCAGAAGCATCGTCGCGAGCGGCGGGTGACTTTACCAACCCGAGGCTGAGCAAGTGTTTCACGTGAAACATTCAGTCGGGCTTGCAAAGCGTGATTTCGCCCGCTAGTGTGAAGTTCACGTGGCACACAAGGAGCGATGGGCGATGGCAAGCCAAGATACGGCGGGAAAACCGGAAAAGAGACGACTTGGTCGGGGCTTAAGCAGTCTGCTCGCGACGCCGGTGTCGGTCGAAGCACCACGAACTGACAGTTCGGAAGCTGCTTTCAGACAGCATGTTACGGGTACGGCGAGCGATGCGGCTGGCGGCACGCATTCGGTTCAGTTGATTGAATTGAACGATATCAAAGCGAACCCCAACCAGCCCCGCAAGCAATTTACTGAGAGTTCATTACGTGATCTTGCGTCCTCAATTCGGTCGGTGGGGGTGATGCAGCCGGTGCTGGTGCGTGAGCGTGCTGATGGCGGGAGGGGCGGGTATGTTCTGGTGGCGGGCGAAAGGCGTTGGCGTGCGGCCGCGCTGGCGGGACTGGCGCGAATTCCCGCGCTGGTGGTGAGTATTACGGACGTGGAAGCGGCCGAATGGGCGCTTATTGAGAATCTGCAGCGCGAGGATCTCAACCCGATGGATCGGGCTGAGGCATTCGGGGAGTTGGTGCACCGCCACGGTCTCACACAGTTACAAGTCGCGGAGCGGCTGGGCCTGGATCGCGCCAACGTCGCGAATTTCCTCAGATTGAACACCTTGGATGAAGCGACCAAGGAGGATGTGCGGCGGGGGAATCTTACATACGGGCATGCGCGGGCACTGCTCATCGTCGAGAGCGCGCCGCTGCGGCGCGAGCTGGCCACCGCGACGATGCGCAGCAACTGGTCGGTGCGCGAACTTGAGAAACAGGCGCAACGATGTGCTGAAGAGGTCGGGACTGGGGGCAGCGTGCGGAGCGGCCCGGCAGCGGGAGGAGCGGGCAAGCCGGTGCACGTGGTGGAGGTGGAGCGGGAGTTAAGTGCAGCGCTGGGCCTGCCGGTGCAGATTCACGCGCAGAGGCGCAAGAAGAACGCCGGCAAGGTCGTGATCGCCTATGCGAATTTGAGCGATTTTGAGTGGATCGCATCGGTGCTCAAACTGGGGGGCGACACGCGCGCGATTCAAGAGCGCGGCCAGTCAAAGAAATAGTGACAAGTGGCCAGCTGTGTCCAGTGCGCCGCAGACATTAGATGGCGGCGAACTGACATGCCACTCATCTATCCGAGGGCCGCAGTTGACTGTGTCGAATATGTGAGTTAATGTTGTTTTCTTCGCTCATCCCGGGCCCTGCGCATCCAGTCGATGCGGAGCCCCTCGCAGATGAGTCGATCACTTTCACACAAGGCAAAGCACTATGGCAAAGCGGAAATTGAGTTACTTTTCGACGGCTGACCTGCAGAAGGAACTGACGATGCGGCGTGCGGCGCTGCAGAACCTCGTGGCGCGGCGTAACGCGCTGGCGAATGAACTCACGCAGTTGGAAGATGAAATCAACTCGCTGGGCGGTCCGGTGACGGCGGCGGTACGTGTCGCTTCAGCATCCTCGGCCGCGCGCGTCGCGGTGAAGAAGCGTGGTCCGGGCCGGCCGGCCGGCGGGCAGGGCAAGTCGCGCACCAAGAATGCGCTCACGCTTCCGCAGGCGCTGGCCAAGGTGCTCAAGGGCAAGACGATGGGCGTCGCGGAAGTGGCCGGGGCGGTTCAGAAGGCCGGCTACAAGACGGATGCGGCGAATTTCCGCACCATGGTGAATCAGGCCCTGATCAAGCATACGAATCTCTTCAAGAAAGTAGACCGCGGACAATACACCGCGAGTTAATCACGCGGCGTTGCCGCCACTGTGAATTCAGAGACAGCCCGGCTCCCTCGGCCGGGCTGTGTTCTTTCCGCGTCGCGTCGGGCCGTGCGTGAAACGGTCAGGCCGCCGGAGCATCCAGAGCGGACAGGCATGCACGACGGACAGCAGGAACGTATCACGCGGACACAGCCCATGCTTCCCTGGGTGCAATGGGGCAGGGCGCGTGGGCGCTGTTTCTATCTGCTGCTCTCAATCATTGCGCTGCTGGCCTCCTACCCGTATCTCGGCGAGGACCCCTACACACCGCCTGTGGCCGTGCGCCTGATGGGGACGTTGGTGCAACTGGCCGCTGTGTACGCGCTGGCCGACAGGCGCTGGACGCTGATCGTCGCGCTCGTATTGATGGTTCCATCATTCCTGGACCAGTGGTTCCCCGATGCGCGCATGTGGCCGGAGTTCATCATCAGCGGCGCGGCCGCATCCGTGCTGTTCTACGCATTCACCACGCTCATTGTGCTGGGGTATGTGCTGCGCGGCCAGCGCGTGACCGAGGATAAGTTGTATGGCGCGATCTCGGTGTACCTGCTGATCGGAATCACCTTTTCGGCGCTCTTCATCATGATCGAGCGGGCTGCGCCCGGCTCGTTTTTCAGCCCTGCGGGAATGGGGCACCGCGGGCCGATGGGCTGGTCCGACCTGCTGTATTTCTCCTTTGTCACACTGACCACCGCGGGGTACGGTGACATCATTCCAGCCACGGCCAGCGCCAAGAGCGTGTGCATTCTGGAGTCGAGCACCGGCGTGCTGTATATTGCTGTGCTGGTCTCGCGGCTGGTTGGCGCGAGTCTTGCGGCGGCGATGGCGGAGCGGCGATCCTAGATCGAGGCTGTCGACGGCGCGCTTACTGCGCAAAGAGGAGGGCGGTGCCTGCGACGGCGATCAGCGCGCCGACGATCGCGCGCCAGGAGACGCGTTCCTTTTCAAACCATGGGACGAAGGGAAGCATGAAGACGGGCGAGAGGGAGAGGAGCGTCTGGGCGACGCCGACGGGGGCCTTGTTACACGCGAAGAGTGAGGCGGTGGCGCCCAGTGTGGGGCCAAGGAACCCGCCCAGGCAGGCCAGCAGGATGCCCGACAGCAGCGGAGCGCGCCTTGTTACGGGCGAGGGGGACGACAGGGAAGCGGCTGTGCTGCGGTGGCGCGCGAGGGCGAGCATGATGAGCGCGCCGCCTGCGGCAAAGGACATGCGGATCAACGAGGCCTGCTCGGGCGGAAGGTGCTGGGATTCGGGAAGCCAAGCGTGTCCGATGCCGCGCTTGGAGAGCATGAGTCCGGCTGCCTGGCAGAAGGCCGCGAGCAGAGCGAAGGTGATGCCGCGCGAAAGGTCGCGACGGGAGTGACGCTGAGTATCGGTTAATTGAGCGGGGCGCTCAGCCACCACCCATGCGACTCCCGAAATCGTCAGGGCCATACCCGCCAGGGAGAGGCCCGTGAGAGATTCATGCTGAATGAAGTACCCGAGCAGGGCGGCAAAGAGGGGTGAAACGGTCATGATGAGCGTGGCGAGGCGCGGACCGATGGCGAGCATGGCGATGAACAGGAACTGATCGCCGATAGTCAGACCCACCAATCCGGAGACGGCGAGCAGGAGGTATTGCTGGGCCAGCGCAGGGGGAACCAAGGTACCGGTGACGATGAGGTTGTAGACGCCAAGTAGCGCACACGCGGTGAGCAGGCGGAAGGTGTTGACGCGTGTGGGACCGATGCGCCGGCTGGCCGCGGTGAAGATGAAGGATGTGAAGACCCAGAGGAATGAGGCAGCCAGGCCGGCGAGGTGGCCCTGGTAGTGGATGAGGAATTCGGAGAAGGACTGGGGCAAGGGCGGGCAGTGTAGCCGCAGGACGCCTTACCTCGGAAGCGCGAAGGCTTCGATGCGGTTGTTGCCGGCGTCGATGACGAAGGCGCGGTCGCCCAGCGCGGCCAGACCCCAGGGGCAGCGCAGTTCGCCGGGGGCTGAGCCGGTTGTGCCGAAGATGCCCAGGCAGGATCCATCGCGTGCGAGGCGCTGGATGCGGTTATTGCCGAACTCGGTGATGAGCGCGGAACCATCGGGCAGCAGAATGAGCGAGTATGGATAGGAGAGTTCGCCGGGGCCGGTGCCGGCGCGGCCAAAGGTCGTGATCCAGTTTCCCTGCGGATCAGTGATGACGATGCGGTGATTGCAGGCATCGGCGATCCAGAGTTCGCGGCCGTCGGGAGTGAACTCCATGGACTGGGGGCGGTTGAAGTGTCCGATGTCGGGGCCGAAGGAGCCGAAGGAGAAGAGGATGGCGCCGGCCGCATCGAAGACCTGGATGCGGTCATTGCCGCCGTACTCGGAGACGTAATACGTGTCGTCGGGGCCGAAGGCGACGTCGGTGGGGTAGGTGAATTGGCCGGGAGCTGATCCGTAAGACCCGAAGGAGCGGATGAGGCTGCCATCGGGCGCGAAGACCATGACGCGGTTCTCGTGGGTGTCGGCGACGAAGAGCGAGCCGTCGGGGGCGACGGAGCAGCCGGTGGGTTTGCCGCGATCGGACTTGGGCATGAGCCACCAGGCGGAGAGGCGGCCGGTGTCGGCGTTGAAGGATTGCACGCGGCCGGTCATTTTGTCAATGACGTAGAGGAGGCGAGCGCGCGGATCGGCAGCGAGGGCGCGGGGGTATTGGAACTGGCCGGGGAGATTGCCCGCGGAGCCGATGGTCTGGAGGACGGGAAAGGGCGAGTTGGCGTGCGCGGGATCGGCGGAGTCGGAGTGGTCTGAGCAGGCCTGAAGGGCGAGCAGCGCGCCGGCAAGGATAAGGGATGATGAGGCGCGGGGGCGGGTGCTCATGGGCTCACGGGTCCCCGGCGGTGGGCGTGGCGGATGAGCAGAGAGGCGATGCAGGCGAGCGCGAAGGTGACGAGCGCGAGGAGGAGGCAGAGGGCGAGCGCGGCGTCTTCGCGGGCGTAGTGAAGTTTGTTGAGCAGGCGGTCGGACATGGCCTGGAAGCCGGGGGGTGTGACGATGATGGTGGCGGAGACTTCGGCGAGGGATAGTAATGCGCCAAGACAGAAAGCCCCAAGGAGGGTGGTGAGCAGCGCGGGGCCGGAGGCCGCGAGCCAGGGGAAGAAGGATTCCGCGCCGTCGAGGCGGCGCTGGTATGAGAGGGCGGGTGGCTGGGAATCGGCCAGAGCCCTGCCGATGAAGAGCGCGAGGAAGGCGTAGCGGGCGAGGTGCGCGAGGCAGAGCGTCCAGGGAATGGGCGGGCCGGTTTGCCCCTGGGCGATGGCTCGGAGGGAATCGGGAAGCGCGGATTCGCTGAGTACGAAGAAGGAGCCGAGGGCCGCGACGGGCAAGAGGCCGACAATGACCCAGAGGGCGGATTGGAATGTAAAGATGCGGCCGGCGAGGCGCTCGGCTGGGGTGGCGAAGGTGTCGAGGGAGCGGAAGCGCGCGGAGAGGAGCGTGAGGAAGGCGAAGGCGAGGCCGACGATGAGTGCGACGCGGAGGGAGTCGAGGAGGGCGGGACCTTCGAGCGCGGGGAGGCTGGCGAGGGCGGAGAGGCCTGAACGGGAGAGGAGGCGCCAGAGCATGAGTGCGAGGGGACCCAGGAGAGAGAGCGCGAGAATGAGGAGGGCAAAGAATGGAGGAGAGGAAGATGCGGAAGGGCGGGAGGAGGAGTCGGGTTCGTCGAGGCGGTGGGCGCGGGGTGTGAGCGCGAGGCAGAGGAAGACGAATGCTGCGAGGAGATTGATGAGGACCATGGGAAGCGCGGCCAGCGCGGTGATGAGGCTGCCGGCGCCGAAGCCGAAGTAGAGCCTGCGGAGGACGTTGCCGTAGGTGAAGACGGAGGCGAGGTCGAAGGTGTCGTAGGAGGTGAGCGTCGCGAGGAGGACGAGCCCCAGGCCAGCGAGCAAGCCTGCGCGGGCTTCGAGCAGGAGGAGGAGGGTGCGGCGCAGGGGCGGTGCGCCGTCGAGTCGGAGCATGGCGCGGCGGTCGGGCGGGATGGCGCGGAGGCGGAGGGAGAGCGTGAAGGCGGGGATGGGCCAGGACCAGAAGATGAGGGACCAGAAGAGGAGGGCGTTGCAGATGAGTTGGGCGCGCGAGGCGTCGGAGCCGATCCAATGGGCCAGCGCCTGACCTGCGCCGGAGCCGGGCCAATCCCAGAGCCCCCAGACCCAGTAGAGGACGTAGGGCGGGAGGCAGAGGACGCCGACCATGCCGATGGGGAGGATGGTGCGGCGGGTGAAGGAGGATGCGCTGTCGGGGGCTGCGAGCGCGAAGGCGGCGGGGAGAGAGAGAAGGGCGGACCCGAAGGCGACGGCTGCGCCCCAGGCGAGGGTGTAGGCGATGAGATGCGGGATATACCACCAGTCGAGTTGGGCGGGTTCAACGCCGGGCTGATTGAAGAGGCCAGTGTCTTTGAGCGCCTGGAATGCGTCACCAATGTTCATTCCCATGTGCGACAGGCCTGCGGTGAGCGGCCAGATGACGGCGGCCAGGCAGAGGAGCGAGGCGGGCAGCAGGAGCGCGAAGGTGGAGAAGGTGCGGGAGCGCATGGAGCGGGAGCGGGGCGGCGGATGAAATGCGCGCGGGGAGGTGAAACCGTACGCGTGGACTCATCGTATGTTGAATTGCACGCGACAGGGATGGTTGATTGTTTGATGGGCGCCTGCGCGGCGGTGAACACGTCGCTGCGGGCGGCGAACGCGCAGGCAGTTTCACAAGTCTCTTATCTCTCTCTTCTCTTCTCTCGCACTGACAATCCGACGGCGAATGCCACACGCCACGTTCGACGCCACGGCACGACAAACGCCTCCGGGTTGCAGTGCCGATGCTGGACCGGATGCGGGTGCGCGCACTTGGGCTGCGGATCGGAGCCGGGAAAAGACACATGCGGTTGGTGGGAGGTCGGGAATTCGGGGACAGGGCAACGTGGCGTGGGGGGGAGGCAAATGGGGATGGAGGGGAACTGGGGGATGGGATGACGGCGACGCGGAGGGGCGTCGCCGTTTTTCATTTTTGGGAGGAGCGAACTAGCGGCGCTGCAGACCTGAAGTGGGCGTGCGCGATACGAGTCCGCGCAACTGGAGCATGGTCACCTCGGCCTGCAGGCGGCTGATTTCCAGGCCTGTGGCGGCCGCCAGCACATCGATGGGCAGCGCGCTGTGACGGGGAATCTCCGCGAGGATTTTCTCCTGCATGGGAGTCAGGCCGGAGGTGCGCAGGTCCGCGGGCGGGGGCACGGCAGGACCGGGCGCTGAGGGGGATTGCTGCTCGGCAGGCGGCGCGACGCCGACGAGATGCTGGGCTCCATCGAGCGAATCGAGAATCTCGGGCGCGCTGGTGACCAAGGTGGCCCATCCTTCGCGGATGATCTGGTGACAGCCTGCGGACGTGGGCGAATCCACCCTTCCGGGCAGAGCGAAGACGGGCCGGTTGTGGTCTTCGCAGGCGAGTCGGGCGGTGATGAGCGCGCCGCTGCGCGATGCGGCCTCGATGACGAGCGTTCCGAGAGACAGGCCCGAGATGATGCGATTGCGGCGGGGGAAGTTCTCCGGGGACGGCGGCGTGTCCATGGGAAACTCGGAGATGAGACAGCCGCCTGACGCCACGACGCGGTCGAAGAGCGCGTGATTCTCGCGCGGGTAGGGCTGCGTGAGTCCTGAGCCCAAGACGACGAGGGTGGACCCCTGTGATTGCAGCGCGCCTTCGTGAGCGGCGGCGTCGATGCCGTGCGCTCCGCCCGAGACGATGCACAGGCCGCAGCGCGCCAGCGCGGCCGAGAGGCGCAGGGATTGCTCACGGCCATAGTGACTGCACTTGCGAGCGCCGACCACGGCGAGCGAGAGATGGGCGTTGGCGGGGAGCGACCCGCGCAGGTAGAGCAGGGGCGGGGGGTCGTAGGTGTGGGCGAGGAGGCGCGGGTACTGCGGGTCGGTGATGGGTAGCAAGCGAGCGCCGTGGGCTGCGATGAGTTCGAATTCGCGCTTGAGAAGGTCGGGGTCGGGGCCGGTGAGGACGGCGCGAGCCGTGGCAGGGCCGATCATGTCGACTGAGGAGAGTTCCGCTTCGGAGGCGGCAAGGACTCTTTGGGGGTCGGAGGCGAACCGGGCGAGCAACCGGCGGATGAGCACAGGGCCGAGATTGGGCGTCAGGGTGAGGCGGAGCAGCGCGGAGAGGCTGGGAGAGATTGAAGGCGCGGGGTCTGCGGGCATACCGAACGGAATGGTAACAGGCTGGCGAGGCTCAGGCGACGGGGGGCGGGGAGAGAGCGGGGGTGACCCCGGCTCCGCATTCGGGGCAGTTCGCCGAGGTCGGCGGCAGCCCCTGAAGTGAGTAGGCGCAGTGGGGGCACTGATTGCGGCTCCGGCGGGCCTGAGCCCGAACGCGGAGGTAAGTCCACGGCGGACAGCGCAGGAGCCAGAGGAAAGACCAGACCCAGCCGAAGGCGGAGGACCACCAGAGGACGTTGCGGAAGAAATTGGGCCAGATGATGTCGCCGGAACCGATCGACGTGTTCACGATGACATGCAGTGAATCGCGATACATTGCCTGCGATGCGAACCGTACTTGGATTGGTTGTGTGTTGCTTAACTCAACATTCCAGAACTGAAGCGCCAGGTCTTCCCAATGGGTGCTGGTGATGGATGCGCAGTTGACGTGAACATCAAACACGGTCTCACGTCGCCGAAGATCACGAAGTGGATAGGGAATCAGGGCGGAATCGTCCCACCGATGCGGCGAGAACACGAGACCGACTCTTGATTCTCCCGGCACCAACGCGGATGGATCGCGGTCCAGCCGAACGGACCCATCAGCGGCGTTCTGGATGACGCTGACTTCGACGGGCCGATAGCACCCGACAACACGGTAAGTGAATCGACTCGCGTACCGCCAAGCCGGGGGAGTGAGGGAGATCACAAGCACCAGCGGCAAGAAGCACAGACCCCACCGCGCGCGAGGGATCGGCCAGAGAAACGCGGTCAGGCGTGCTGCAAGCGGTGTCGTCGTTTCTTTTGGCGAGGTCATATTCCCCTCATAGGTGACAACGAGGGTTCACGCTCTTTATTTCGCCAGTGTGCACGATGGGGTTGCCGCATTCCGGGCAGAGGAGTGAACTTGCGGGCAGGCCGGTGAGGTTGTAGCGGCAGTTGCGGCAGTGGCCGGGCGGCGTGCGGACGCGGCGAAACAGCCACCCTGCGCATCGAACCACAAGGAACCAGAGGGTTGCGTAGAGAAGGGTGTTGAGCGTAAATCCGGATATGAGAATGGTGGTGGGGAGGATGATCCACTGCGGGTCGGTCGAACCGGTTTTGCACTGCTTGCTGTCAGACAGAAGGACGCCCGAGTGCCAAAGCAGAGTGGACACGGAATGAGAAATGGACCCCAAGCCCGCGGGCCCGACCAAGACAGATTCCAACTGCTCACATCGGTTGGATCGAAGCATGCGGTAAGGCAGTCCGTAATCATCGCGATGGTAGTTTCCGAGCACCTTGTCTGGATCGGAGGCAACATCTGGAGTGCAATAGAACTCTACTTCGGCAACGCCCTCTTCCTCTTCGGCCATCACCTGACGTGCAACGGGTGAGCTAATGGCCGTGGCTACTGCCTGGAAATCGCAGGTCGGAGAGACCCACGCGGCGCCCGCCCACCCCCCGCTCCGAAGAGTCCCTCGGTAGGAATTCATTGAAGACCCAAATGACACGTCAAGCACCCAGCACCCAAGGGCGACGGCAAACGCGGTGATGACGCCGAGTATGAGGTAACCGAGGATGGCGCGGGCAGCGCGTTTCACATTTTCAGATGCTGGACGGGGGGAGGAGGGGTGGCTGCGCAGGAATCTCGTTGCCGCATTCCGGGCAGAGGAGTGAACTTGCGGGCAGGCCGGTGAGGTTGTAGCGGCAGTTGCGGCAGTGGCCGGGCGGCGTGCGGAAATGGCGGATGAAGCGTGACCCCAGAAGGAAGAGCAGGAACCACAGGCCGGCGTAGATGAGGGTGTCGAGGGCGAAACCGGCGGGGAGGATGAAGAGGGGCAGAACTTTGAAGGTGGTTTGAAACGTGCCAGCGGGACCGGCGGTTTCGACCCAGACTCCGCCGTAGGTGAGCGGGGCACCGGGGCCGGCACTGCGCGCGGGAGCCGAGGGAACGGATGATCGGTCGCACCACATGGCTTGGAAGGGCCAGCCGCGGAGTTCGAAAGTCCAATCCGTCCACAAGCCGATGTCGCCTTGTTTGAAGGCCAGGGCAGAGTGCAGCGCGGGGATGGACGGGAGATCGGCGGCGATGTCCGCGTGGGAGAGGAGGTCGGGGTTGTCGAAGAGGCTTACAGCGTCAAAGTGCCAGAGATTCCAGACGGATGTGCCGGGGGCGGACGTGTGTCTGACGATGGCGGTGGCGTCGTCACTTGGGCCGGCGGCGCGGCGGGTGTAGGAGATTGTCGTGACGCCGGCAGCGGGATCGACGAGGAGGGCGAGGGCCCAGGCTACGGCGATGGTGGTAAGCGCGCCGGCGAGGAGGCAGAGGAGAAGGGGCGTGAGCCGGCGTTTCATGGGGGTGAGGGGGGCGATTGGCTGCGGAGCAGGTGGGTGATTTCTTCGCCGCACTCAGGACATACTGCGGTTCCGGGCGGCAGGTTCGCCAGGCGGTAGCCGCAGCCTTCGCAGATCCGGGAGTAGCCGAGGGTGTTAATAGCGGCACGGATGGGGCGGCGCATCTTGGCGATGTAGAAGGCGCGGTAGACGGCGAGGTAGAGGATGAAGTAGGTGGTGAAGTGAATCCACCGGGCCCAGGGCGGCAGGGGCTGGTTGAGGATCTCGGGCCAGAACAGGTAGATGTTGGCGAGAATGATCGATGCGGTGACGGCGATGCCCGCCGCCTTGGGGGCTTTGCGCTGCGCGAGCGTATGGACCTTGCTCCACTGCGATGCGGAGAGGTTCAGCTCGCGCTCGGCGGAGTCGGACCAGAAGTGCCAGAGGGAGAAGGCCATGGGGTTGGGCGAGGGATCGAGGAGGAAGTGCGGCCGGGACCGGGCGAATCACGAGGCGGTGAAAAGTAGCGGATGTCGATGCTTGCATCAAGGCTGAGGCTGGTGGCGGGCCCAAGTCACCACCGCGACGGCGGGTGCGGCAGGGGCGGGGAGTCAGATGTTATAGATATGAACGGATGATGGGCCGGGAGGAGAGGGGCGGGGCATCGAGGTTGGTTATTAAGTAGCGGAGTGCATCGCAGGCATGGTCGGAGCCGTCCTTGACGGGCTCGACGGCGAGTGAAGCGGGCTCAAGTGATGAGGCAGGGAAGTGGTACCGAGCGAGGGAGTCGATGAGGTGGCGGTGGGGGGGGGGGGGGACATGCAGGTAGCAGTGCGCGGGAAATCAAGGAACCCCGATGCGCCTTTGAGACACATCGGGGCTCTGTCAAGTACGGTGAGTTTCGTGATGGGCGTCTGGCTGTTTACGCCGCGATCTTCATCGATTCCTCGCCGCCTTCGGTGTTTTCGAACTCCTCGGTCACGGTGAGCCCCGCGCCGAAGTTGACGGTGAAGATGCCGGTGATGCCGCGCTTGGTGGAGCGGACGGCGGTGATGCGATAGGTCACACCATACTCTCCGCCCGCAGCGCCGGGGGCCAGGGTACTGTCGGTGAAGGTCTTCCTTCCGGCGTTGCCGATGAACTCAAAGGGGTTGCTTGCAGGATCGCCGACCCTGCGCTTGATCTCGTAGACCGTTCCCTGCGAGCCGGTCGGGTTCTCACATTTCCAGGTGAGCACGATCTGGCCATCAGGATTGAGCGCAACCCTGAAGTTCGTGGGCGTGCCAGGCGCGGGAACAGGCGATGGCGTCGGCGGCGGGGGAATCTCCGCCTTGGTGTAGACGGTCGGGTCGTTCTGGACATTGGCAAAGGCGCGGATGATGCGGATGAGGTCCGCACCCTGCTCATTCATGGCATCGAACTTCTGGTGCATCGTGATCGTCTGGCTCTTGGCCGCGGAGCGCACCGACTGGGCCAGGTTGAACTGATTCCGCGCTGCGGTGATCGCGGCGGCCAGCTGAGTGCACTGGGCCGCGGTGAGGCCGATGGCCGTCGGCGCTGCGGTCCACACCGGAATGTGCTCCTCATAGAAAGTCAGTTGCCCAATGAGTGAATTAGGAACGGTGCTCATGCGATTTCCTCCCCAAGTCTTGTCATGTATTCAGTGACAGGCGGCGACACTCGCCGCCCCTCCACAACTTTTCCTCGGCGCTTTTTCCTCTTGCCTTGACGACAGGTTCTGTCAGTGACTTTCCCTCCCCCCCCGCCCGCGGAGGGGGGGACGGGCGGGGCAAATCCATGGTCAGCTCATGGGTGAGAGGAAACGCCTTTGACCGATCGCGTCCCAGCCGGGTCACGTGAGAAATCAGAAAGGCAGTCATTGCAGTGACTTGGAAAATCAGCCTCGACACATGCGATCATCGGTGGTCGTTCATGGAGCGCCGATGGATGACCATGAGGAGCCGCCGGTCGTCGATGGAGGCTCGATAGTCGTGGATCAGGAGCCCATGCACGACCATCACGAGTCGCGGCGCGACCTTGGAGAGTTGGTGGTCGCGCATGGGGAGTTGATGAACGACACGGAGGAGTGGGTGGGCGTGGAGCGAAGCACGGGGAAAATGGACTCCCTAGGCGCCGGTAAGAGATTGGGTTGGGTGGATAGGATTCGGATATGTCGTTGCCTCAGACCGAACCCTTTGACGTGGACTTGCGTGGACGCGTTTCGAATACACGACTTCCCGAGTCAAATGGATTGATGGCTGTCTTCGAGGCTGTCGCAAATGCGATTCAAGCAGTCGAAGAGGCCAATGATCGAACTCCGGGCCGCATTGACGTTCAGATAATTAGAGCGACGCTTCCCAGCAACTCCTCTTCACCAGGTCGAGTTGTTGGATTTCGAATCATGGATCACGGCATCGGATTCAATGATGAAAACTATAGATCATTCAAAAAGTCGGATACAACGCGCAAGCGCGTGCTCGGTGGTCGCGGAGTTGGACGGCTGGCGTGGCTTCTTGTCTTTGACACGATTCGCGTAGACAGTGAATATGAATCATTTGACGGAATCCGAAAAGGACGCAGTTTCAGTCTAAGTCTCGATGGCGTGACACCCGTAGAGCCGATTCAAATAGGGCATAGAGGCACGATTGTAACGCTGACGAACCCGAACACAGAATACACCGATTCCTTACAGACTACGGCAGACCGGTTAGCAGGAGTTCTTGTAGAGCATTGCTTGCTATACATACTTGACGCGAAAAGCCCTCCGATTTACGTAGTTGACCCAGGCGAAAAAACGATCCTTTTACGCGACTTTCTGGAAGAGAATTTTCTTTCCAAAAGAACAACTACGACTTTCGAAATAAGTGGATACAAATTCACACAAATTCATTTACTTCGGAACGCCAAACGAAACTCCGTCCATCTGATTCACCTTTGCGCGGCCAAGCGTACAGTGAAGAAAAAGAGATTATCAGATGAGATACCAGAACTCACGGGATCACTTCACGATCAATCCGACAATAGGCCGGTCGTTTATGCGGGGTATGTTGTCAGTGACCTTCTTGACGCGCGAGTCCATCCAGGTCGCGACGAATTCTGGCTAGGTCAGGCATATGCCATTGATGGCACGGATGCTCCCCCTCTTACTACGATTACACAAGCTGATATAGAAGCACAAGCCTGCAAGAACGCTACGGAGTTCCTTCAGCCATTACTTGGCCCTTATCGTGAAGAGAGGAGAGCGACGATTGACAGCTTTGTTCGCCAAGAGGCACCTCAGTTTAGATATATAGTAAAAAAATATCCTGAACGATCTATTGCGATCAAGGCGAATGCCACAAAGCTAGATATGTATCAGCACTTGTCGCGGATCGAGTTTGAACACGATAAGGACACAGAATCAAAAATAGGTGACGCGATTGCGACTATTGATGATTCAAAGACAGCGCGCGACCATGCCGACGAGATAGAGTCTCTACTTGCCACCGTGAGCGAGGGCGCCCGTGCAAAGTTAGCAAAATATGTCCTTTATCGGCGGGCAGTCATCAATATTCTGGAAAAACATCAAGGGCTCGGCGAGGATGGTCAGTATGCGTTGGAAAAGACGGTTCACCAGACCGTATTTCCTATGCGCCGCACAAGTGATGAAACCCCTTATCACCTTTGGAACCTTTGGTTAATTGATGAGCGGCTTGCATTTCACCGTTTCCTCGCGTCAGACATTGGCCTTAATGACTTGAGAGAAGTCATCCAGACAGGAGAAAGGGACCGGCCCGACCTCGCAATATTTAATCGACCGATGGGATTCGCGGAGAGCGAAGACGTTCCATTTGGATCGATTGTACTTGTTGATTTCAAACGCCCTGCTCGAAAACAGTATGCACCCGATGAGAAGCATGAAGATCCAGTCTCGCAAGTTATGGAGTATGTCAAAAAGATTTTGGCTGGGAATGCAGTGAGACGAGATGGTTCAATACTTCGTGTCCCGCCGGGTACGCCATTTTATGTGTATGTAATTGCTGACCTTCTTCCCCCTATGATCGACTTACTTAAAATGAGGAGTTTCTTGGAACTCCCAGACAAAGAAGGTTATTTTCATTACAACCCTGCCTACTGTGCTTACATTGAAGTCATGCCTTATGCGAAATTGATCGCTGACGCCAAGAAGCGTAATAGAGCTTTCTTCGAAGCGTTGAATTCTTCGCCACTATGATCGTGACGCGGGTGGGGCTGCAGGGGAGGATGCAGTCATCGCCTGCACCGCCGATCACGTGTCATCGCGCTTCTCGAACTCACCCCCGCAGGAGTGTCGCAGAAGCGTTACGATTTCCTCCACCCCAGCTATCCACTGAAAGGTACCGCACACATGACCACTTCGGATTCGATCGCGCTCGTTGGCGCGGTTGGAAGCATGCTGCAGGCAATCGTCGTCCTGGGTTCGGTCTTTTTTCTTTATGCCCAGATCAAAGCCGCCAATGCGACGGGCAAAGATGCGGAACGGAGTTTCCGCGTGCTGGTGCACAACGCGACCGCCGATGCGCTCAACAGGTTGAATGAATTGCTGGCGTCCAACTCCGAGTTGCGGGCGGCCTCTCAGGAATCAAACATCGAAATCCTGTGTCACCTGCGCTTCAATCGCTTCGAGCAGATCTACTGCCTGCACCGCGAGCGCGTCCTCGATGATGATGCCATCCAAAGCGGGAGACGCTGGATGCACGATTCGATGCAGAGTGATGCCATGATCCGTACTTGGCAGGAGAACCGCCGGTACTATCGGGAAGATTTCGCGCGCTGGCTGGACAACATCGTCGCCGATGACATGCATTGATCCGACCCGCCGCTGCCCCGCACTTCGCACCGGCGCTGCGCCGGAATGCCGACCGCAGGTCACTGCCGTCCGCAGGACCTCTATCATGGCAGCGCAGTCATGTCATTGGTCTTGCCCCGTCACGTTCCTCCCCTGTGCCGCACACTTGCCGCGCTCTGCCTGTGCCTGCACGCATTGTGCGCGTGTACCACAACCGGCCCTGGTGACTTTTCTTTGTCAAACGTCTCGATCGCGGCTTCGACGAGCGGAGCCAACGCGATCTCGAATGCCTCGCTTGATCTCGTTTCGACACCGTCGCGGCTTGTGTCTCCGCTTTCTGATGTTGCGGCTGAGGCCTCCTCGGTTCAGCCCGGCCCCGCCGAGCAACTGCGCCTGCAGCAGCCGTCTTCAGATTCCGCTTCGGGCCAGCCGGTCGACCGGCCCTGGCCCTTCCGTCCCGCCTCGCTGCGTCTGCACCCACTGAGCCGCTTCGTGGAGGTCGCAGTACCTGCCGCAGACCCGAACGCCGCTGCCTCCCCCTCACGCTCCGCCTACGAAGCGCGCATCGAGTTCCGCGACCGTTTCGAGCATCCCACCAAGGCACTGGGCGCCCTGACCTTCACGCTCGTTTCAGGCCGGCACTCCGAGAAGTCCGACATTCCGCGCGATGCGATCCTGGCCACATGGAACGCTGACCTCGGAGATCTTGAGATCAACCGGCGACACTACGACGACATCACGCGCACGTATGTCTTTCAACTCGAACTCAAACCCGGACTCACGCCCGGCCAGTCCTGTACGCTTCGTGTAACGCTTGTGGCGATGCGCGAACTGCTCTCCGGGCAGTCCGCGCTGGAAATTCCTGCGCCTTCGACTGCCTCTCCCCCAGTTTCGCCCACCCCCACC
>JBGASM010000005.1:0-199670 GCA_044229655.1 Phycisphaerales bacterium
TATGTCGAGGTCGGAGTGAAGGGTTTTGGACCTGCTGGGTTTTCAGTATCTGCATGCTTTTCGGTGCCGACACCGTGAAATGGCCTGATAATTGCACATCATCAAACTTCGTTTCCCAAACCCTGAATCGTCAGGTGGATGGAATTCAATCGGTGTTCACTCTCGAACGTGCATCACAGCGACTGGGGTTGACGGCTCGCGGAATCGATGGCCGCATCTGGGGTAAGTGCTCGACAGTGAAGGGATGCGCTGGGCGCTTCCTCCTGTCAGACTCTTCCACCGGCGCTTTGATGATGTCCGCGTACAGCGGATCGATCTCCGTGGAAGGCTTTCCTGCCCGTCTGCTCGCAGGCGATGAGGCTGGACCCCGATCACACAAACAAAATCAACACGTTCTCGCCCTGCAAGGAGGAGTAGGTGATCGCCCTGACCGCCAGTTCCACCGGCTTCTCTGTCAGGTGGATCATGCTCTGCGGGTTGACCTTCTTGACCGCCCACAGGTCGGGGATGTTGTTGGGGCTGAAGTACCGGTGCGTTGCTCCCTCTTTCCATGTGTAGAAGCACCACTCATGGGCACCAAAGTCCTGCGCGTCACGCACTGGTGCTGCTTGATGTCCCAGATGATGGTCTGGGAGAAGTACAGCCCATGGCGTTTGAACACGGGGGTAGTTGGCGATGTTCGCATATCCGCCCAGCAGCAGCAGATGCCGCCGGGAATGAGAACCCTCGCGATGTTGCCGAACCACGCATCCAGCATCTGCTCAAGTCCTCATCACTCATGAAGTCGTTCGTGAGGGCCGGTCCATGGCCGCAGTTTCTCCGTGCGGTTGCCGACTTCCTTCCCGCCGGGCCACATCGAAGGACTGGTGATGCCCGGCAAGCTGGTGGGTAAACGATGACAGCCCCGCCGCGATGGCGTTGTTGCTCCTCGGCTCCACCTTCACGTTGTACGGTGGGTCGGTGTTGACGAGGTGAATGACGTTGCCATCCAGCAGGCGGTCCACATCAGTCGGGGAGGCACTGTCGCCACACAGCAGCCGGTGGTCCCCCAGAATCCACAGGTCGCCTTTCCGGGTCACCGCCTCATCAGGGGGGGCGGGGATGGAGTCGGGGTCGGTTGCGCCATCCGTGACCTCGGACATGAACTTGGAGAGTTCCTCCTGCGAGAAGCCCAATGAACCAAGGTCGATGTCGAGGGCTTCCAGATCGGTGAGTTCAATTCTCAGCAGGTCCGCATCCCACTCGGCATTCAAGGCCAACTGGTTGTCGGCCAGCATGTACGCGCGCCGCTGGGCTTCGGTCAGATGCGCCAGTTCAATGACCGGCACCACCTTGAGGCCCAGCTTGCGTGCGGCCAGCAATCTCGCGTGCCCTGCAATGACGCCGTTCTCGCCATCCACCAGCACCGGGTTCGTCCAACCGAACTCCCGGATCGAAGCCGCGACCTGCGCGATCTGCTCCTCGCTGTGCGTCCGCGCATTGCGGGCCGAAGGGATCAACGCCTCGACCGGCTTGTATTCGACGTGCAGACGCTGGGTGTCGGTGGAAGGCTCGGCTACCGCAGGCGACGGCGCAATCGCTATTGGTGCCCCTTGCGCCGGAACGGTTTCCTTCTTCTTTGTCTTTGTTACTTTGTTCATGGTGTCCCCGATGACTATGGCAGGTTCGTCGATAATCGCTGTTCACGGTGTCGCGATGTTACATTGTGATAATGTCCGATTCAGTCCGAAAGTACACCTCTTGCTGTGGGATGCCACAACATTGCTCAACACATTTGCGATGGTGTGCAAAGTGGTGCGATGAAACTCACTTTTGACGCAGGAATCGATGCGTTCACGAGATGGAACGCGAGATGTGGGCCCGGCGACTGTGCAGGATCGCGCGGTCATGTCTACTCAGTATTATAGGCAGCATCAACATCGATAATGCGCAATCCGCTCTCCTTACGGGGGCTTGCGTTGATGGTGAGAACGCAACCGCTCGCAGGTGCGCTACCGAGTGGCGCATGCGATCTCTAAGTCTCTACCACTTTGTTATTTGCGTTGGCGGGTTCGAGCTTGGAAGGCTGACGCTCTACCTCTGAGCTACACCCGCAAGGGTTTGAGCAGGGCATTGTATGGAGGGGCACCGTCGCGCACAAACTCGCGGCAAATGCGAAGTTTGGCGACGTGATAGCGCGTGATCCATCGGTTGTAGCTGGGGCCGACCTCGACTTTTCCGCACCTTGGCGCTGCGTGTCAATTCTCCATCCATCCGAAGAGCCCATGTGGGTCGGACGTCGTCGTTCTCACCTGGGATTCTCCTGGTTGGCATTGCCGTGAGGAAAAACAAAGATACCGTCGACGGTTTTCTTTGAGAATCCGACGACGTTCATCCTGCGTGAGGGGCGGACGACCTGGACGTCGAACAATTCCGCGCAGCCTGATTCGACACGGGCAAAGCCGGCGATGGCGCCGGTGCGGACATCGACGACATAGATCGCGCATTCGAGGCGGTCGCGCATGGACTCGAGCGGCAGGCCGTCAAGTCTGCGCCAATCGCGGGCGCGGGAAAGTCCGATGAAGGCGTGGTCCCCAACAAACGTGAGGCCGCGCACGTAGCCGGGGAGACGGACGACGGTCTCGCGTGCGCCGGTGCGAGTGTCCACGGTCTGCAGCGAACCTGAACCTGACTCGAGCACCCAAAGTTTTCCCATATACCAGCGCGGCGAGTGCGGCATCGAGAGGCCGGTGGTCACGGGCTCGCCGGAGGCCACGTCGAGCAGACAGCCCGAGACGGCCTTGTTCTCGCGCCATCCCTGAGGGGTATCGACAGGTGCGAAGCAGGTCAGGTACGCGGGCTTGCCGTCGCGCATGGCCAGCCCGTTCAGGTGGCAGCGGTCTTCCGGCGCAAGGGTGGTGATGAAAGGGGGTTTCCAACGGGGCACAAAGGACCAATCGCGGGCAAGCGAGCAGAGGCAACTGAAGCGCGTGTTCACGATCCAGAGGTCGTCCCAGTCTGCGGGGCCGGTTCCACCCCAGGCGATTTCGTGGGCGTCGATGTCGCCGGTGACGTGCGAAGCGCGCGGGATGAAGTACGTGTCGTAGGGGATGTGGCTTCCATCCCGCGCAACGAGGTCCTTGTGATCGCGCAGTTCCCAGACTTGGTTTCCGCAGGCCAGCGCCATGGTCCCCTGGCGAACCGCCAATCCCATGGGGTGAGGAAAGGCACGCAGCAGGGCGGAGCACTTGGCGCCGGCGCTGGAGAGCACGAGTACGCGGCTGATCTGGTAGGAGGTCGCGACCAGCGCCGCCTGGTACTGGCTCAGGAGCATGGGCAGGCTTGCACTGTGAACATACTCGAAGCGTGGTTCGTCGTCGGGCGGCAGGGAGGGGACGTCGGCGGAAGTGTCGGTCTGAGGCAGCGCGGCATCGGTGGAAGCTCCGTCGCGCGACTCCGAGGAGCGGTCATCTTCTTCGGGGGGATGGCTCAAGGGTTGATCCACCCTGTCGCAACCGTTGATTTAATATACTGCGCATCCGGGTCACCCAGTCGGACCAGCGCCTGGACCGCAACCAGTCCGGTCGGGCCCGCGAGGGGCACCTGCACGCGCAGGCGGGCGACTCCGTCGGCGTCCGCGACTGCCTGCCCGACAAATTGCGCAGGCTCACTGAGATCAAGGCACAAGCCCCACGTGGCGCGATCCGCCAGTCCGGCTGAGATTCCCTCAGTTGACGCAAAGAAGCGCACGCGACCGCCGGGAGCGACGCCTCGGATGCGAATTTCAGTCTGCGTCCCGCGCTTGAGCGGGGCCAGGTCGACCCCGGGTCGAGGGGGCGGGGCGAGATTTGTGAGCAGAGTGACACCGCGGTAATCGCCTGCGACGACGCTCATTTCCCCTGTGGAGCCCCAGGCGCCGACGCTCAGGTTGGTCAGAGGAAGTTCCGAGCTGACCGCGTCGCGATTCTGAACGAAAGCGCCGGAGCCCTCGTTGGTGAAAGTCATCAGGGTGTCGTCCCCATCATCGCCGGAGAGGATGTCAAGGTCGCCATCGCCATCGAGATCAGCAACTGCCAGCTGAACCGGATCACGCTGAGATGGAAGGAAAAACGATTCAACCTCGCGCAGATCTTGAGCGCGATTGCTGGATTCGATCACGTGCAGCCGGGCGGGAGGTTCGACCACGCCTGCCTGCCCCGACGCGGTGAGAGCAAAATCGAGATCTCCGTCGTTGTCGAAGTCGCCGGCTTCAAGATCGCGTGGGATGCGTGGATCCTCATCCGAATAGGGAAGCGCCGCCTCAGCGCCGGGAGTGAAATCGCCTCGCCAGACGTTGAAGAGCACCTGCATGCTGGCAGCGTCGGTCTTGTAGTGCCCGTCAGAGTAATCGGAGTAGATCGAGGTCGCTTTGAGCACGGCGAGGTCAACATCGCCATCACCATCGATGTCGCCGCTGGCGATGTCAAGAGCCCAACTGGAATCCAGAAAGATCTGGCGTTCCAGTTCAAAGGCCTCGCCGTTGAAACGCACAATGGAGACGGATGCGGCTTGAACTTCGCGGCTCCGCAAACTCCCCTGCGCGAGGGCGATCTGGTCAATGCCGTCGCGGTCGAAGTCACCCGCCACAAGGGCGCGGATCGGATCGGGCCGGTATTGGCGGATAGTGCGCTGATCAAATGTGCCGGTGTTCACCCAGATTTCAATACCTGTGGGGAATCCCCGCCAGACAAGATCAACTCTGTCGTCGCCATTGAAGTCGCCGGCAATGATGGAAAGTGCCTGATCGAGTTGCGTGCGAATTGTCCAAGGCGGCGCGAAACCTTCGCCGCGCTGATTGAGCAGGATGCTGACGCCCCCATCTGATGCGACCGCGAGATCGATCCAGCCGTCGCCGTTGAAGTCTCCGGAGGCGCATCCGTTCGCCGCGCCGACGGTGGGGTAGAGTCCGGCAGCATGGAGATCGATTTGGCCCGAGCAGATCGAACCGTACAACGCGCCTGCCGTCGACGCCCCTAGCAAGCAAGAACGGGGTATCGGGGTTGGCCGTTGGGGTCCGAGGTTTTCTGTAGTCCGATTCATATCCAAGTCCTGTGGGCGTTTTCAGTGAGATGATTGCGGTCGGGCGCGTGCGCGGTTAGGGTCTGATGACCATCGGGCTGTAGGAGGACTTCAGGGAGCCGATGCCGCCCGGTCCCCGGCGAACAAACGCCTGAACGGTGTATGTGCCTGGGAGAGTACCGACAGGGATTGGAACCTCGAGGCGACCCCGGCCCGAGTCATTCGTGATGAGGGTGCCAAGGGCAACCGGGAGGGGAGGCAATTCGGGAACGAGCCAAGCCAGGGCGGGAACACCGACGCCGGATGCTGGCGGGCCGAGGGCCGCATAGATTGAAACGCGCTCCTGATTGCGCAGTCCGGCGACGTCGATCACCGCGTGTTCACCGACCTGCACCGGGCTATCGGTGCGCAGACGGAACCCGAGAGAGCGGGTGATATTGCGCATGACGGTGAAGGACCCCCAGCCGTCAAGGATGACGTCGGAAACCCCATCCTCATCGACATCCGCGCAGCGCACCGCGCTGCTGTATAACACCGTCCCCGTGGGGAAGGCGACCTGTTTCTCGAATCCCGCACCTTCCATGTTGCGAAGGACAAACAAGCCCCCTCCATCGGTGAACAGGGCGTCGAGATCGCCGTCCATTTCCAAGTCGGAGAGCGAGAGTGATGCGGAGTAGGTCGGTTCACAGACCGTGTAGAGCGCGTGCGACGGCGGCTGCTCGAAGGACCCGACTCCGTCGGTGTTGAGCAGGAACGTGAATTGGGCAGGGATGGCCTCATCGAAGGGTTCATCGCATCCGGCAGACACGGCCAGATCGAGGTCTCCATCGCGATCGAGGTCGCCCAGGGCAACGTCGCACTTTTGCATGGAGCCACGGGAATGATCGAACTCGGGACTGGGGCGTTGGGTCTCGCCATAGGCGCCATCACCCTGGTTGGTGAGCACGCTGATCCTGGTCCAGGACGCCTTGTCATCAATACCAAGGAGGAGGACGACCAGATCGAGATCGCCGTCGCCGTCAATGTCACCCTGGGTGAGTTTGTACAGGTCTTCTTCGACCCGGTCGGATGTATACAACACGCGCTCGGAAAAGCCGCCCGCCCCGTCGTTGATATACGTCATGACTTCGGGGCCGTCGGTGGAGGCGGCGAAGTCGGACAAGCCATCGCCATTGACATCGAGCGTCCACGCGCGTCCGGCGAACCGGCCCTGCGGCACCGCAACTTCGTCGCCGAATCCGCCGGCGCCCGTGTTCAGCCGGTAATAGAGGGCGGTGGGGCCTGGGTAGCGCAGGTCGATCCACATGAGATCAGGCAGACGGTCGCCGTTCACGTCGCCGGTGTAGATGTGATAGACACTGAGCGAGTTGGTCAGCAGAAGTGTAGGCTCAAACGCGCCTTCCTGCTGCGTAAAGATCACAGTGGAGTAGCCAGCGGGCGCAGCCACATCGGGCAAGCCGTCGCCGTTGAAATCCGCAACCGCGACGATGCTGGAATTGTCCCATCCATCCACGTGTGCGTCATAGGATGCGGGCCAGTCGAAGCGGATGGGGCCTGCACACAAAGGAGCGGCGGGACCGATGCCGCCGAGGGACGCAAGGAGAATACGAACGTGGTCCTGGGCCAATTGCGACCTGGGACTCGGCGCGAAACGCCGTGTCGAACGAGTTGTCATGGCTGCACCATCCGTTGATGTGAAGCAGGCGGCGGAGCTGTGAAGTTAGTCTATGGGATCGAAAGCGAGCATAGTTTTCAGGCTGCGTGCGCCCGCTTGCCCACGCCGAATGACGGCCTGAACATAAACGGTACGAACCGGCGCCCGGGCAGGAACGAGCCCGGACCAGAGGGCAGTGCCGGTTGCATCAGCACGAATGTTATCGAGAATGGCGACGTTACCGGCCAGATCCAGGCATAGCCCGCCGAGGGCCGGAATGCCGCGGCTGGGGCCATAGCCGTCCAGGGAGTACAGAATGGTGACGAGTTCGCCAGGGCGGGCGCCGTCGATGCGCATGGTGGCGGGCTGGCCGCGGGCCAGGTCAGAAATTGTGAGGGTTGGATTGGCATACTCTCCGAAATTGCGGAAGAGATTTACCCCCCAATCGTCTGTGGAAATCAGATCGATCACGCCGTTGGGCTGCATCGGGGCTGCGAAGAGTTCGGTGGTGTAGGCGCCGTAGCTTGGCCCAAAGCGTTGCGCGTTGTCAAACGTCCAGGCGCCATTGTTCTGAAAGAGATAGAAGCCGGAAGCGCCCCCCGCCGTGTACACAAGGTCGAGCCTGCCGTCACTGTTGCAGTCGGCAAGGGACACGAGGGCCCGGGGATCGGCGCGAGCGCCGTTGAGAGTTTTACGGATCGCAAAGCCCTCCGGGAGGTTCTCGAACAGCACGATCTGGTTCAGTCGCTCCCATCCCAGAGGGCCAATGACGGCTGCGAGATCGAGATCGCCGTCTCCATCGAGGTCGCCCGCACAGACTGTCTGCGGAGCATCATCCTCGCCGTAGACGAACGGCAAATCGGCGCGCTGCGTCACTTCAAACTGGCCGGTGCCGTCGTTGGAGAGGATGACCAGCTCTGAAGCGCGCACCTTGTATCCGTAATATGACGAATAGGACGCACTGAAACTAAGGGAGGCCAGGTCGATGTCCCCGTCATCATCAAAGTCACCAGCGATGACGTCGTTGCCGGCCTCGTAGGGAAGCTCTGCAACCGCCGAGCGGCTGAGCGTGCCGTTCGAATTGGCATAGACATGGATCTGGGCAGTTACCGACCCGATACCGCCCGCCAGCAGCACCGCCACATCCTGCTGCCCATCGCCGTCGAAATCCGCCACCGAGAGATCGGAAGCTGAGGACGGCAGCCCGTAAATAGCCTCGTCGACGCCGCCCAGTCCATCCACATTTGAGTACGTATGGAGATAAGAGGAGGAGATGAAGGTCCCAACCTCACA
Source organism: Phycisphaerales bacterium (assembly GCA_044229655.1). GTDB lineage: Bacteria > Planctomycetota > Phycisphaerae > Phycisphaerales > UBA5793 > JBGASM01. Next base: position 7,985 of record JBGASM010000005.1, read on the forward strand.
AGCGACAATGTCATCGAAGATATCTGAGCCGAGGCGAATACGAGCCAGGTCGGAGGCAGCATACAGTGACACCGGCAGAGACCGGTTGAACTCGAGCAGGCCATCGCCGCGATTTCGAAGAATATCCACGAACGCTCCGCTGCCGACGGCGATGTCAAGATGTCCATCGCCGTCGAAGTCCAGTGATGCGGCAGCGGTCGCCCGGTCGGGGGAGGGATAGTTGACGACTCCGAAATCGAACTGGCCCAGCACGACCGCACTAGAAATCCCGCTCATGCCAGCCGCAAGGCCGATGGAAATCCGCGTGGGGAGTTGCACGGAGTTTTTCAGGGTATCGGTCCTGAGCATGGAACTCACTCTCCTGCTATCGGTGATGTCCGCTTCGATGAGTGGCGCCGAACTATTCAATAGCGATGGTGGCGAAGTTGGACTTACGTGAATTCCAGCCGCCGCTGCCGCGGCGCACAAAGGCCTGGAAGGTGACGACCTGTCGTGGGCCGGACAGCGGAACGGGGAAGGTGAAACGGGCGGTCCCGGAGCTGTCCGATCGGCTGGAACCAAGCAGCAATGGGCTGCGGCCCAGTTCGCTGATCAGGCCTCCCAGGACGGGAAGGACGCGACCCGTAGTTGGCTCATCTTCGCCCATTGCGAACCAGACTTGCTCGCCGGGATTGGCGCCGGCGACGTTCAGGCGGCAGAGGTCGCCGCGCACCGCGGAGGTATGCGTCAGGGCCAGGCGGCCAGGCGGGCCGATGCTGGTGCAGGTTGAAATCCCTTCGTCTCCGGCAATCACAGCGTCCGGGAGACCGTCGTCATTGACGTCAAGCATCGCCAGGCTGTCATTGGCCAACACCGCGGATGGCCAGCGGGTAGCAACGTACGAGTCATTCGTGCCGACGTTTTCAAAGGCGTACAGGCCGCGCTTCAAGGCGGTCACCACATCAAGATCGCCATCCCCATCAAAATCGGCAATCTCCACAAAACCGCCGTCCGCATCGCGTCGCGCCAGGTCGGCAGAGTACCGCGCGACCAATGTTCCATCCCGAGCTTCATTCATGTAGACGGTGAAGATCGATGGGTCGTAATACCCAAAGGTTTCCTCATCGCGATTTTGATTGGTGAGGGCGAGATCAGCATCGCCGTCGCCATCCACATCGCCCACGGCAATGTCATCAATATACCGGTGATCCAGAATTCCAAAATTGGTCCTCACCGTCTCGGTATACGCGCCCGATCCCTCGTTGCGGAGACAGATGACCTCCTCCTCACGTTTCTGTTCATATTCGTAGTACCCGGTGTCGTAGAGCGCATAGAGATCAAGGTCGCCATCCGCATCGAGGTCGCCTTGCCGGATGCGCACGCCATATCCATCGCCGCGTGCGAAAAGCGTGCGCACCTCAAAGGCGCCGGCGCCGTCATTGAGGGCCGCATCCAACCGGTCCGCAACGCACATCAGGACATCCAGGTCGCCGTCGTCATCGATGTCCATTACTTCAATGTGGCTGGGCCATAATGAAGTCAGCGCATCAGGGCCGCGGGCCAGAGAGCCCGCTCCATCGTTGATGAGAAAGTGGAGCCCGGGAGTTCCGCCGCCAAAGGAATTATCAATCCACACCAGGTCCGGAAATTGGTCGCCGTTGAAGTCGCCGCGCGCAAGTTGGCGGGCTCCCGGCGCGTCGAATTGCTGGGCGACTTCGAGCGTCCCATGTGCGTTGTGACGGATGGTAATGCGATTGACGCGACTGCCCCCGCCGCTTGTGAAACTTGAATCTGCCACGTCGATCCAGCCATCAAGATCGAAGTCGGCGGGGGTGGTCTGATATCGGTAAAACGCCAGATCGGCCGGATACCCCGTAGGCCAATCGAAGCGAATCTGGCCGAAAGCGAAAGAGGCGTGCCCGCCGCTCGCTAGCGCGCTCACCAGCAGACAGGCGCTCTTCCTTTCGGGAAAAACAAAGCGGTGTATTGCCACCTTCTCTCCTTCCATCCCTGCACGTTACACCGACTCTACGGCACAATATCGAGCGGAACCAGTGCGGCAGGGGGATTGCGGAGGAGACAGAGGTGCGCGGGCCGGGAGGAGGAAGGGGCGAGGTTCAGGTCGGAGCGCTCCGCCGGACGGGCCTGAAATAGCGATCGAGAATCTCCATACCGGGCGCTCTGCGGGCCAGTCTCCGGGTGTCTTCATTCGTATCGCGGGCGGCGAAGCAGACGGTTTCAATTCCGGCCATGGCCCCACGGGAGGCGGCTTCAGCCATAATGAGCACGTTCACCCATCCGCGACGGTGCGACGGCGCGATGATGCGCGATTCGACGAGGACGCTGGTGGGGGAGGAGAGGCAGGTGAGAACGAAACCCACCGGCTGATCACCATCAAGGGCAACGACACTGAATCGTGGATCGAACGGAGTCGGGCCGCTCTCACGCAGGCGTTCGGCCAGGACCCCGGCATTGCCGCCGAGGAAGTCCAACTGCATCTGCAGAATCGCCCCGACGGGGGCCTCAGCGATGGACACCAGGCGCGCAGAAGCTGGGACTGCACCGCGGGCGCGCAGACGCTGAGCAAGGGCGCCCAAGAGTGCAGCATACTGTGCCACGGGGGCGGAGAAGCGGGTGAGGACTTCATCGGGCCGTAGCCGAAGGCGGATCAACAAAGCGGCTTCGGGAGCGTGACGCGGAATCCAGCGCTCGGAGATGATCCGGCGTGCGCCGGCGGCGGCGGCTTCGACGCTGAGTCGCTGAGCGAGTTCCGGCTCATCGCGGCTGAGCCAGGCTCCCCCCACTGAGAGTACCGCCTGCAGGCCAGAATCGGGCAGACGCTGTCTGCGCAGGGCGGCAGCGGCAGTCAGCGATCCATCGGGTTGGATGTCGGCAATGACAGCCAGGACCGGAAGACTGGTCTTGGGAGCTGGGGTGATCAGCGCAAGTCCCTCTTGCCATCGATTCTGTGGTAGGAGTTCGAGAGACACGATCCGTTCTCCGCGACTTCAGCCATTTAATCGAACGTCCAGCCCGGGCCGACGCCCGTGGTGTGCCGAGGTACGAGGCCACGCCCGCACGCCTCCATCGTCATCACGCTTGGTGGCGTGGCAACCCCACGAGGATGCAAATGCCCCCATCCGTCACACCCTGATTATTCGCCTGCCCCGACTCTCCGCGCGCCGGCCTCGCCCTTGCTCTGATCGCTGGGGCGGCGGACCCGTCGGTCAGTCTTCCGCTCGGTACATCACGGTGTCGTTTCGATCTCCGTTACACACTGCGCACTCGAACGTGTCATTGGAAGGCGTACGGAACGAGGGTGCTGACCTTGCACAGATCGGTCGATTGCGCCTGAATGTAGACGGCAACCCTGTTGGCACGGGGTGTGACAAAGACCGTCACAGACGCCGTTCCGGTCCCATCCGCGATTGCGCTCCCAAGAAACTGAGACTGAACGAGAGAAGTGAACCGGGAGGAACACCCGGACAACTCCGTCAGTCCAACTCTCCGCGATCCGTAGAAGTTCACGACGTCGCCAGGCTGAAGGCCGGTCGCAGTCAGGATGTTGTCGGTTCCAGCGATGCCCGGTACGGGATTGGCAAGGTGGAAGTCCTCCGGATCAGGGCGAAGTAGCACGGCTGGATAATCGTAATTCCCTGCAGAAGGTCCGATGCGGCCTTCGCCGACAATCTCGCCGTATTCATTGATCGAGTAGAGTTGCAGGGTGCGCAAAGTGACAACACCATGCATGAGATCGTCGGCGATGGTGCGAACTCCGTTTTCCCAGATTGCTCCAAATCTGCCCGCAGGTACACAGGTGCCCACGGCGATTCCACTATCATTAATGTCGAGCGCATTCTCCTGCTCATTCGGATTGACGAGAGCGGATAGGGCGCGAACTGTGGTTCCGTTGTTCTCCCATATGCACGCACAGGAGTTGTTGGTGCCTTTCTTGGTGTAGCCAACGATCTGACCCAGGTTGTTGATCCCGAATGCCTCTCCAACGTACGCTGTTCCAGTCATTGGTGGAAGGCCGATGATGTGGCCGTTCCTCCACAGAAAAGGACCTCCTGCAGCGCCGACCACCTCTTCGAGATCGTTGATGTCAAATGCTTCACCTTGGCGACCCCGAGGAAGTACGCCCAGATCGATCACGAGCCCGTTCTTGAACATGACCGGATGGGTCTCTTGGAAGTCCACTGTTCCCTTGCCAACGGCTATGCCAACCGAATTGACGGCTCGGGCTGCCCCAAGATTCTCGCTCAGCAGAGTAAGCGTGCCATTGACCCAGCGAATCGGTCGACCGCCGCTGGTCCCTACAATGTCCCCAACTGAATTCACCCCATATGCATATCCGTTTTCGGCGTCTGGGTACTTTGGCAGTTCCTGTGCTTTTGTTCCCAACCAGTAACAGGGTGCGGCCCATGCGTCCGCTCCATTGGAGTACCCAACCACCTCTCCGTTGTCGCTGATGCATAACGCTGAGCCAGATCCTGATCCCAATGATCCAAGATCAAGTCCCGTGTAACTCGGCGGAAGCGCGAACGCGGCAACTCCGCATGAAACCGTCCCACCAATGAACCCAAACCAAACCTGAGTTCGCCTGCTCATCACTTGCGCTCCTGAAGGTGGATGACTCTATTACCCAGCAACAATATGCGCCGAGCAGGGAGGCCCGGATTCGCTATCGGACAGCCTCTCTCATCTTCGCCCATACCGCTGTCTGCGTGGAGGTGTGAGAATCGTCGTCGCGGAGCAGCACGGGGAGGTCGTTCCTGCCAGGCGCGTGCAGGGACACAATGAGGGGACGGTCTGCCAGGGGCCTGCCTTTCCGCGTGCGCCGTCGGCTGTCACCGCTCAGAACACACCCGCAGCGACCAATAGCATTGCCACGAGTCCTTCCGCCCACCCCACACGCATCTGCATTGTGGTCGTCGTTTCGGAGCCTTGCAATGCCCACATGTTCCATGAGGATTCCACTGGGAGCCGCTGCGTTGGTTGTCATCGCGTCCCCATGCGCAGCGCAGACTCCCGCCGACACGCCCGAGCCCGGCGTGATCACCACTCACTCGGAGGGGCTGCACGGGTACATCGGGTTCAGTGCGCCACCGCCTCCCGATGGTGCGGAATTCGGCGCAGGGATGGGCTTCTACTCAGCGGTCTGGGCGCTGCTCGATGAACCGCTGGCCAACTTTCAAATCGGGCTGGCCAGCGCGTGGATACAGCCCGACAACAGCGACAACACGGACACTCCGTTGGCCCCGATCGGCACGCTGGCGCGGACCTGGCCGGAGCGCGGGCCGACATGGGACAGCGTGTTCCAGACGGTCGAGGGCGGCCTTGGATACTGGGCGGGGAACCACTTTCGGTATGGCCCGCCGAAGTTCAGTATGAACGCGACGCCGCAGTGCTACGACTATGAAGTCGGCTCGCCTGGCTGGTCGTTCTTCTACGACAACCATGCGCTCCCTGATAACCGTCTGGGGATCGCGCAACTGAGCAATCGACTGCTGATTCCGCCGGATGCGTTGCCGTTCGCGGGCAAACCCAACGGCGAATTTCTGGGTTATGCCTGGATGGCGCTGCCCTTCACCGATCCCGTTCCAGCGCAGGAAGACCGAGCCCCGACGGGCGATCAGAGTTGGACATGCTTTCTGAATGCGGCGAACTTCAAGGGCCCCATCGCGTTCTACATTCCGGAAACCTGGAGCAAGATCGGGACGGTCTTCAACGAACGATTCCTGCACGGGCGCGGGCTGGATGTGCGGCCAGGGATAATGGGCGGGGGCGCGATGGAGATTAACACTGTGCCGCGGTTCGACAGCACCGACGCGCAGGGTGTGCGTTATTCCAAGATTCCCAAAATTCAGTTCTCGGTCAACGACAAAGGGGAGTCGATCCTGGTGCAGGACGTACGGTACTACTCAAGGGCGGCGCTTTTCGATGCGGTCAAAGCCTGGCGCGACGGGGGGCCGGCATGTTCGGGGCGATTTGACGAGAAGGGAACGTGGCAATCAACGCTCAAGGCGGAGCCGACGACATTCCGACAAGACGGCAAGGCTCTCAACGGCGTCGACGCGGTGGTGGTCAGCCAGACCTTCGACGGAAACGTTTGGGGTGTCGCATGGCCCGGGAGCGAGATCAGCCCGGTGGGCACGTTTCCGCAGTACAGCAAGCAGGTCGGCGACCACCGCGTCGTGATTGCTGCTGAAGACGTCCCTCCCGAGACGGGGCTGCTGGAGAAGCGATTCGCGCTTGCCGAGCGCGGAGCGCCCTACACCTCGCCTGCCCATCCGACGCCGACGCCGGGTGCGTGGACTGCGCCGGGCGCAAAGTCGGGTCCGTTCACGGTCCACCTCGTGGATGGATCGACCGTCACGTACGCGTGGTACCGCTTCGTCGATCAGCCCTCGTTGCAGCAGTACGCGTGGAACGAGGAGAAGAAGAGCAAGGTGCAAGCGCTGGTGGAGAAGATGCACGCAGCCTGGCCGATTGACGGCACCTATATGGCTCCGCCGTCGCGGGGCGCACTTGCAACGCTTGACCACGCGTTGTTGGTGACGCCGCCCGCAGGGATGGAAGTTGGTTACGTGCCGATTGTGATCGGGCAGCAGTGAGCGCGGACATCCGGAAGGGCGGTAAGGAAGCCGGTGGAGTCGAGCATCCGGGGCGTAGGGCCGCCCTGCGCAAGTCTCCCGGGCCAACTCCCTCGCATGATCTGGCCCCACGCTGAACGCCCGATCAGCGGCGATCCAAAAGCATTCGCGGAAAGTGTCAGGCGTCAATTTCCCTAATATGATCAAATTGTCGTTTGATTGTTCGGACGTGAGTGCGCGCCGGAGCGCACTGCCGGCCCCGCATTTCTCCCACCGTCAAATCCTCCTGGCGAACCCCCCATGACACCTTCTCCAAGCGCCACCTCCGCGACCGCTTCTCATACCCCCCGGGCCGCAGCACCTTCGGCGTCGGCGGCCGGGTTTGCCGACAAGGTTGCACTGCAGCATCGGCTCTTCGGGCAGCTTTCGCGGATGTTTGCGCAGGAAGTCCCGATGTACGACAAGTCGCTGCTGTGCAACAGCGTCTGCAATCGGGTGGTTTGTGATGTGCTCGGCAGGATGTATCCGGGGTTCTCCATGTCCGATGAGCAACTGGAGCGCACCAGCGGCGAGCGTCACGGGGCGATTCGCATCGGCCGGCCCGACGAGTACCGCTGGATCGGGCGGTTCTTCGCCCAGTTTGCGATGGAACCTCACAACTTCTATGACATGACGAATGTCGGCAGCAAGAGCCAGCCGATCATCGCGACGGCCTTCCGAAGCACGCACAACCCCGAGCACCGTGTTTTCACCTCGCTGCTCATGCCGAACTACTACGACGATGTGACGCGTTCGCGCATTGAGCAGACCGTCTCCCAGCGGCAGGTGTTCAGCCAGCGGGCGATGGAGTTAATTGAAAAGGGGGAGAAGCAGGGGGGGCTGGACTGGGCGGATGCGGAAGCGCTTATTGAGGAAGCCACGACGCGCATTTTCAAGTGGACCGGCAGCGGGCGTGACTACGGGCTGTATCAGGATCTGTGTGCCGCAGGGTTCAAGATCGCCGCGGACATTGTGTGTTTCGAGCGCCACCACCTGAATCACCTCACGCCGAACACCTTCTGCATGGACCTTTACACAGCGTCGATGAAGTTCTGCCTGGGTGAACTCAGCGCTGATGGGTTCCGACTTCGCGCCCAGCGAGCGCTGCAACAACTCATCCGCACCGCTGACAAGCACTACCTGCGCCTGACGTTTCGGCATCTGAGCCAGGGTGAGATTGACGGGTTTGTAACAGCAGCCCTTGCGCCGCAGGATACCGATGCGCTCGTGAGGGGAAGCGCCGATGGGCTGATCGCGCGGCTGGGACGGGAGGATCTGCAACTCACCCGGCTGAAGCACAACGGATACAAGGACTTCACGGAAGGTCCCAGCGCCGATACGCCGGTGCTGCTGCGTCAGGATGCGTACAAGGCGCTGACGGAGCCGGTGACATTCACCAATCCGGATGGAAGCAAGGTGCAGGCGACGCACACCGCGCGATTCGGGGAGATTGAACAGCGCGCCTATGCGTGCACGCCGATGGGTCGGGCGTTGTATGACGAATGCCTCGCCCGGGCGGACGCTGCGCGCGAGAAGGACCCGACCATCGTGGTGCGCGATTTTGCGGGCTATGAATCGATGTACGCGGCGCCGTTTGCGCCCTTTCCCAAGACGCTGCCCGAACTGGTGCGGGGAGGGTTCGTGTTTGCGCGGTACGAGGCGACGGCCAAGGGGCTGGCTTCCAAGGGGCGAATCCAGACGGCGGACCTCGCCGCGCTGGTCGATCAGGGTTTCGCGCGCTGCGAGGGTCTGCGGTATGAGGACTTTCTGCCTGTCTCCGCGGCGGGCATCTTCGCGAGCAACCTGAATCAATACGGCACCAAGTCGACGGCCAGAGTGAAGCCGACGTACGCGCAGGCGGACCTGGAGGCGATCCTGGGCCGGCCCATCATTGACGCCGCAAGTGTTTACGCTGCAATGCATGCGCACAGTGTGCTGACGACGCTCGAGCAGTTGGGGGTGCTGGAACTGCTTGCGACGGACGCCCGGCGCGAGTTCGAGGCGGCGGCGAGCCGGTGGAGGTAGCCGGGTGGGCAAGCAGGGCGGTGAGGGGGGTGAGTGGGGGGGACGGCGCGACGATTTGAGGCGGCGTAAGGCTTGACCAGGCTCCGAGTTGCGAGAGCAGGGATGAAAAACTGCGCACATTTTCTGCCCTTGGCGCGGACGGATTACGCGTGTAGTGGTGAGCAGCCTCATGATTGGGGCTGCGCGGCGTAACTCACTTCTTCACTTTCTGTGAAAGGAAAGGCCAGGCCATGAACCGCACATCACATCACGTTCTCACGCTCACCGCACTGCTGCTCTCGTCGGCAGGTGCCGCTCTTGCGCAGCAACCCGATCAGGGGCGAACGCTCGGAGGACTCGTGGGAGCCTCCGATCTCGTGTTTGAAGGCAAGGTCGTCAACATCGAGTACGCGCTCTCTGACCCCAGCGGCGCGGAGGGCTCGCGCACTCCATACACGTTTGTGACCTACAGCGTTGATCAGGTCTTCTTCGGGTCGGTGGAGACCGCGGAGATCACGCTGCGCTTCATTGGCGGTCTCAACCCGGTGACGATGCGCTACATGAGTTCGAGCATCACGCCGCAATTCGACCTCAGCGATCGCGACATTCTGTTCGTGCAGGGCAACGGGGAGAGGCTCTGTCCGCTGGCGGGTAACTTGGAGGGTCGGTACCGTCTGATCGGCGAGCAGGTCTATACGGAGTCCGGCCGGGCGGTGACGCTGGGCGACAAGGGCGAGGTGCGCATCGGCGCTCGCTTCAACCTCGAAGAGTGGCAGACCACGACGGTGCAGGGGCGGGTGTTTATCTCCACTGCGGACGATGTGAGCCTCGAACTTCCCAGCACAGCGACCTCAGCCGAGAGCCTGCGCATCGCCCTGACGAAGCAGACCGCGGGCAAGCGCCCCGTGAATGCATTCGTGAACACGAGCATCGAAGAGCCGCTGCCGGGCCCGGACCTCACGCCCGCCGCGCCTCCGGTCGCAAAGCCCGGCGAGGCAGCCCCTGTGCCCGCTTCCGTCGACCCCACCACGCCGGAGCCCAAGGGCTGATCGAGCTGAACACGATGCGGGCATCGGACCCGCCGGACCCAACATTCATTTCCAGCACACCTTGATTCAGGAGATACTCATCATGCGTTCCATGTTTGCCAAAATCGTCGGAGCAATGACCGTCCTGGCCGCCACCCTCACCGCGAATGCGTACGTCACGCACGGCCGTTGGAGCGGCAACGAGGTCACGATGCGGGCTTCGAGCGTTTCCTTTCCCTCGGGCAGCTCCTATCGCACGGCCCTGGGCACCATCACCAGCCGGTTCTACAGCAACCCCAGTGAGATGTGGTTCACTCAGTCGTACGACGACACCTCCATCGGCTTTGACAACGGGCAAAGCGAAGTCTGGTTCAGCGCCGACTCCGCGTATGACCCAGCGGTCACGTTCTGGTGGAACGACTGGCTGACGGGCGACATTGAGGAGGCCGACTGCGTGTTCTACAACGGCGAGTCGTACACGACCTCGATGAACAAGACGTCGCTTTGGACCTACGGCGGGTCGTATCGTCCCTTCCAGACCACAGCCATTCACGAATACGGCCATGCCGCGGGTCTGTCGCACGAGAACGACGAGTACAACATCATGGGCCAGGACTGGTCGCACATCAGTTGCAACGGCTCCACAGCGCGCTCGTACGTCGGCGAGGACGCCTGTGACGGCCTCGTCGCGCTGTATGGGCTGGCCTCGGGCGGCACCTTCGAAGACGTCAGCGTCACCCTGATGAAATACCTGGGCACCAGCGGCGAATACAGCACGCACCAACTCGGCAAGATGTACACCTCGACGGGCGGTTCGCTGTCCTCCGGTTCGTTCAACGGCCAGCGCCGCTACAACGTGACCAAGGGAAGCAGGTACCAGGCTGAGTTCACCTGGGAGAACAACGGCGAGACCACCCAGACGCGCAACGTCGCCTTCTACATCTCGACAAACTCGACGATCTCCACCGGCGACACCTTGATCGGGACCGGCTCCGTGGGCGTCTCGCGCGGCAACGTCTCCACCACCAAGACCACGCTGACCATCCCCTCCACCCTCACGTCCGGCACCACCTACTACCTCGGCGTGATCATCGACTACAACGGCGCTCTGACGGAAACCGACGAATCCAACAATGCCGCGTACCACATCATCAAGATCAACTGATTGAACGGCGCGAGTGCAACGCGATTCGTCGAACTCAACCAGCCCTGCCGGCCTGACCGCCGGCGGGGCTTTTCGTTGTTCAGGAGCGGACCGGATCGTCGCTTACGACTGCGTTGACTTCTGCTGCAGCGCGCCGAACCGGCGGTTGCGCGATGCGAAGTCGCGAATGGCGGCATGGAGATGCGCGACGCCGAAGTCCGGCCAGTATACCGGCGTGACGTGAATCTCGGCGTAGGAGATCTGCCACAGGAGGTAGTTGCTGATGCGCATCTCTCCGGCGGTGCGGATGAGAAGGTCGGGATCGGGCAGGCCCGGAACGTAGAGGTGATCGGCCACCGTCGCTTCGGTGATCGCGTCGGGCCTCAGCTCGCCGCGCGCCACCTTGAAGGCAATGGCGCGGACGGCGTCGGTGATCTCGGTGCGCGATCCGTAGTTGAGCGCGAGCACGAGTTTCATGCCGGTGCAGTCCTCGGTGGCGGCGGTGGTCAGGTCCAGTTCGCGCAGCACCGGATCAGGTAGCCCATCGCGTCGGCCGCACTGGAGAAAGCGGATGTTGTTCTCGCGCATCTCTTTGCGTTCGAGCGTGAGATACTCGACATACAGCGCCATGAGGATGTCGAGCTCATCCTTGGGGCGTTTCCAGTTCTCAGTCGACAGCGAGTAGAGCGTCAGCGCTTCGAGTCCCAGGTGGGCGCACTCGGTCACCACGGCCCGGACAGCCCCGGCTCCTGATCGGTGGCCGAAGGCGCGCGGCTGGCCGCGCTGCTGTGCCCAGCGCCCGTTCCCATCCATGATGATGGCGATATGGCGTGGGAAACGCTCGCGCGGCACGTCGGGCAGGTGACTCTGCGGATCAGCTGCCGGCGCGGCCGAGCCGGCGGGCGACGTGAGCAGTTCAGCCAGCGCAGCGCGCGCGCCGTCGTCCAGGCCCACGGTCGGATTGGCGGCGTGATCACTCATCGGACTTGCCGGGCGCGGGCAGACGCAGGAAGTTCTTCCAGATTTGCGCGGCGATGACTGCGCCGACGACAGGCGCCACGAAGTACACCCAGGCGAATGAGGCGCGCGCCCCGCCTTCAAAGACCATGGGGCCCAGTGTGCGGGCGGGATTCATGGATGCGCCGGTGAGCGGGCCGATGGCCAGGATGTTGGCCGCAACCGTCAGGCCGATGGCGAACCCGCCGACCTTGGCTCCGCTGCCGGTGCCGCGCGAATCGACTGCCGAACCGATAATGGCGAACATGAGGAAGAATGTGGCGACCGCCTCCAGGATGAAGATCGGCATGACCTCCTTCATGGAGCCCATGGTCGCGCCGAGGTTGGTGACGTCGATGGCGGCGTTGCCGTCCGGCGTGGTGAGAGGGCTGAGCGCCCAGTTGACGATTGCTGCGGCTGCAACTGCCCCGGCGCACTGGGCCACGATGTAGCCGGCGGCCTTCTTGACGCCGCAATGGCCCGTCGTGAGCAGAGCGATGGTGACTGCAGGGTTGTAGGCCGCGCCGGAGATGTGCATGCCGGCGGTCACAATGACCGAGAGGATGAGGCCGTGCGCAAGGGCGACAGTGAGGAGATTGGCGCCCGAATCCGGATGCGAGGCGGTGAGAACGATGGCGCAAACGCCCACGAAGGTGAGCGCAAATGTGCCGACGAATTCAACGATGAGGGCGCTGAGGAGTTTGCCCATGGAAGTAATTCCGCCTTTCTTGCCTGGGAGCGATGAAAAAGAGTCCGCCACGAAGGACGGCCATGATATTCGATTGAAGTGATGAATGCATCAGTGTGCGACGGAGGACGCACAGAAGCAGGATCGGCCCGCGCTGCAGGAGGCGGGATTCACGCAGCGTCCATCGGGTCCCAGCGGCGTCATGGTCTTCATGCACCAGTAGATGCGGGTGTCGCTGCGGTCATCGACAGTTCCGGGCACCGACTGCCGGTCGTCGACGTACATCATCTTGTGGCGCAGATGCACGCAGGTGGCGGTAAGGACGGGCGGGTCGATGTTCATGGCTCAGTCTCGCGCTGCGCCTTGTTCGGCTGGGCCGTGGAACAGGTCGTCAATGTCCAGGCCGGCCGCGAGCCGGACGGCCCGGTGAACGGCGACCGGCAGCAGGCGGGTCTTGTAGGCGTTGTCAGTCATCGGCTTCGCCCCATTCACAGCGAGCGCGCAGGCTTTGCGGATCGCCGCATCATCATCGGGGCGCAGTCCTTCCAGGGCTTTCTCGACCGCAGGCAGCCGCCAGGGGATCGGCGCCACCGCCCCGGCGCAGACTTTCGCGCCCGTGATCTGGCCGCCTCCCGCGAAACCGTAGGAAACCGCGACCATGACCAGCGGCCAGTCGAACGACTGTTTCTCGCGGATCTCGTAGTGCGCTGACTGTCCGACCGTCTTCCACGAGATGCGCGTGATCAACTCGTCAGGCGCCAGGGTGTGCTCGCTGAGAATGCTGCGGTCGGGCATGGCGTAGAGATCGGCGATGCTCACCGTGCGGTCTACGGAGGAAGATCCCGGCCGGCGCGTGATCACTGCCCCGTCGCAGACGGAAAGCGCCAGCGCGAGATTGGAGGGATGGACGATGTGGCAGGGGCCGTCACCGAAGATCGCGTGAAACTTGTTCTCGCCCTCGACCGCGTAGCAGGTGTGGCCCCCCTTCTTCAGACAGGCGAACTGGGCGTTGCGGTAATACCAGCAGCGCGGGCGCTGCAGGAGGTTGCCCGCCGCCGTGGCCGTATTGCGCACCTGCGGCGTCGCGGCGGCCTCCGCCGCCATGGCGATGGCGCTCGCGCTGCGGCGGACGGCGCTGCTGGCTGCGATGTCCGCCAGTGTGGCCAGGGCTCCCATGGATTCTCTCTCAACGGCGCGAAGTGATGCGTCTTCGACGGCCAGGAGATTATTCAGGTGGCTGGGATCCCAGATTCCTTCCTTCAGGTGATCCACAACATCGACGCCGCCGGCCTTGGCGACGACCTTGCGCGCTTCGGGGCTGGACTGGGCCGCCAAGGCTTCGTCGAGAGTCCGGGGCATGAGAATGGTGAGACCCATGGGAGTTGTCTTCCTCGTGAGGGAGTGTGCAGGCAGGTCGAATCAGGCATACAACGCGGCGAGAACTTTGTCAGGGGTCATGGGGAGGCTGCGTACGGGTTTGCCGATGGCGTTGAACACCGCACAGGCGATGGCCCCTGCGGTGGGGACGACAGGCGGCTCGCCCAAACCCCGCGCACCCGATCCGGCGTTGGACCACAGGATCGGTTCGATGCGCGGAATGTCAGCGCTCCCGGCGATCTTGTACATTTCGAGGTTGGCGTTCACCATCGCGCCTGTCCGGCGGTCCAGCGTCTGCTTCTCAAAGAGCGCGTAACTCACCCCCTGGATCACGCCTCCGATGATCTGGCTTTCCGCGGTTTTGCGGCAGATGACCTGCCCGCAGGCCTGGATGGCGACCACACGGTCGACGCGCACGACGCCCGTCTCCGTGTCAACGCTGACCTTGGCGAATTGCACGCCTTCGCTGTGTCCGTCTCCGCGATACTTGGAATTGGGGCTCATGCGCCCTTTGCCCGTCAGCGGCTTCATGCCCACCAGCAGGCACGCTTCTTTCCAGGACATGGCCCGGCCGCCGGCGCGCATGATCTCGGAATTGGTGATGGACAACGACGCCGCATCGACGCCCAATTGGCGTGCGACGAGGTCGAGCAGTTGCGTGCGGGCGTCAACCGCAGCCTCAGACAGCGCGGGCACGGTGTTGGGGCTTGTGACGCTTCCGCCTGAGGCGGGGCCCACCGGCAGGTCGGTGCTGCCGATGCGCGGCTCCACCATGCCGGTGGCAATTCCCAGGTGATGGGCCGCAGTCACGGCCACGAGCGTGCGGAAGCCGGTCCCTATGTCCTGCGCCCCGCAGCGCGCGATCACTGAGCCGTCGCGGTGAATGAGGACTTCCGCTTCGGCTTCAGAGGGCCAGTGCGGCCAGTCGGTGATTCCCAACCCGTAACCGGTGCGGATGACGCCGGTCTGGGAGCCGGTCGCCGCCCGATTCTTCCAGCCGATCCACTCCGCTCCCTTCGTCATCATTTCATGGCGGCGGGCGGACGGATCGTTCTTGATGCGGAACTCAAGGGGGTCCATCCCGATGGCATGGGCCATTTCCTCCATCGCCAGTTCTGCGGCGAACATTCCCTGCGGATGACCGGGGGCACGCATCGCCGCGGGCGCGCCTGCGTTGAAGGAGACGTCTTGGCTCTTGCGGTTGACCTGCCCGAAGTTGTACCGTGTGCCGCACACCCCGCCTCCGCCGCCGGCGACGCCGACTCCGCCGAAGATGGCGATCGATCCGCCCAGAATCTCGCCGCTCCTGGTGACGCCGACCCGATAGTGCTGACGGCTGGATGGGCGATTGCCGGTGTCCAGATGCTCTTCCCGGCGGTCGCAGAAGACCCAGCACGGGCGGTTAAACCTCTTGGCCAGCCCCGCAGCCAGCGCGCCTTCCTTGCCGGGACCGAACTTGGCTCCAAATCCCCCGCCGACATACTCGCAGTTGATCTCGATCTTGCTCTCTTCAAGTCCGAGACGATCCCCCAGTCCATCGCGAAATCCAAAATTGGACTGGGTTGAGGCGTGCACCAAAGCGCGATCGCCGAAATAGTCCACGCGGCAGCCATGGGTCTCCAGGGCCGCATGCGATTGAACCTGCGTGTGATACACGGCGTCGAGAATGAAGTCGGCCTTGGAAAGCGTGTGGTCGACGTCAGTCTTCTCATCGGCGCTGAGCGCGGGCATGGCGGGATCGGCCGAGTCGATATCAGTTGTGACGTCTTTGCGATTCCACTTGCAATTCAGCGCTCTCAGCGCGGTCCGAAGTGCTGCGGGCGATTCCGCGGCAATCCAGCCTGCGTTCTGCCCGTGGTAGGTGAATTCCTCGCCCACACGCTCGACATTGACGGCCAGGACGCCCGGCACCGACTCCGCCGCCTTGGCGTCCACGGATTCAAGGACCGCCTTTCCCCACGGGCAGCGCACGAACGCGGCCACGATGGGATTGCCATCGAGCGCATCCATCGAGTAGCGGGCCTGACCCGTGACCTTGGCGAAGCCGTCGAAACGCGAGGTGTCGTTGTCGAAGGCGACGTTGTTGTGCGGGCGATTGGATGTGGCGAGTGTGGCGGCGTTGGGTTGCTCAGCGGGCATCGATGGGTCCTTCCGTACGCGGCGGAGGAGGAGAATTCAGGCAAGGTCAACAGGGACGTTCTGGCCGGAGGCTTCAAGCACAGCGTTAAAAACGTTCGTGTACGTACCGCAGCGGCAGAGATTGCCAGACAAGCCGGCCTTGATCTCCGCAAGCGTGGGCTTGGGATTGGCGTCCAGCAACGCCTTGCTGGCCAGCACGAGCCCCGGCGTGCAGAACCCGCACTGGGCGGCGTCATGCCTGACAAACGCGGTTTGGATCGGGTCGGGAGAACCTGCAGATCCAATACCCTCGATCGTGGTCACCTTGCGGCCCACCGCATCGACCGCCAGGATCATGCAGGAGGTCACGAGTTTGCCGTCCAGCAGAACAGAGCATGCTCCGCACGCGCCGCGGTCGCACACCGGCTTGGGGCCCGTGACGTTCATGCGCCAGCGCAGCGCTTCGAGTAGGGTGGTGCCCCCGTCAACCTGAACGGAGGTGGGCTGTCCGTTCACGGTGAGTTTGATGGGGAATGCGTCCGGGCCCAGGGCCGCAACGCCGTTGACGCGGTTGAGCATGTCAGAAGCTCCTGCGCTCGTCGGCCGGCCCAGCGTGGTGGCGCCGCCGGCCGCCGTGGCAGCCGCGGACAGGCCCATGGTCTTGATGAAGGTTCGGCGGGAATACGCGGATTCAGCGGAGCATTCACAACCGGAATCCGTGCAGGAGTTGCCGGGTGGCGGCGACGGCGAGTGTTCCATAGTCATTCACTCCCGGGAAAGATTGTCGGGTTCGAATCCGCCGATCATATCGGTCCTGCACGCTTGGCACGGTCAAGTGGCGCGGAGATTCGCGGAATTCAGGCAACGGAGGGAAATAAGGAACCGGATGAGGGGGTTTTCACGGAACGAGGTGGGGGTCTGCGCTCAATGAGCCTGTCGGCGGAGTGCGGCGGCACCGAAACACGGGTGGAACGGTCACGGGAGACTTCGGAAAGGAATGGAATCAATGGGTATGCGTGCACTGAGTGTGGCAGCGGCGTTGTTTGGAGTCTGCTCGGTCGGCCTGGCTCAACATGAGCCGGTCGGCGGCAAGCCGGTGGATCAACGCGTCCGGTACGACGGGTATCAGTCAGTTCGGGTGCAGATCCGTTCCCAAGCTGACCTGAACACAATGCATGAGATCGGCGACCTGTGGTCCGAGGCCGAGGGCGTCGGGCCTGTGGATTACCTCGTCGCTCCGGACAAGATTGGCGCGCTCAATGCGACTGGCTTGTCCTATGTCGTGCTCAACAAGAACGTTCAGAAATTGATCGACATGGAGCGAGCCTCTCTGGACCTGAACGGCGGCTGGCAGGGCCCGGCCGACTCTTCCTGGTTTGACGACTACAAGAATCTCGCTGCGGTCAGCGCCTATGTCGACACCCTGATAGCCCTCCGCCCCGACCTCGCGAGTCGCTTTTCGGCCGGCACCTCCCTGCAGGGGCGCGATCTCTTCGGCATCAAAATCACCTCTCCCGGCGGCGTGGCCAACAAGCCGGCCATCGTGTTCAACGGGTGCCAGCACGCACGCGAGTGGATCACGCCCATGGTCACCATGTTCATCGCCGATGAACTCATCCGCAATGAGAGCAGCGATGCCCAGATCGCAGCGCTCCTGGATCGCGTGGAGTTCTACATCGTCCCGGTCGTCAACCCCGATGGGTATGAGTACACCTGGACGAACGATCGCTACTGGCGCAAGAATCGTCGCGGCACCTACGGCGTCGACCTGAACCGCAACTGGTCCGTCGGATGGGGCGGCGAGGGCTCCAGCAGTAATCGTGACAGCGAGACCTATCGCGGCACTTCAGCGTTCTCAGAGCCCGAGTCCGCGGGTCTGGCTGACTTCATGACCAGCCTGGGCAATGTGGCCACCAGCATTGACTTCCACTCCTATTCCCAGTTGATCCTCGAGCCCTGGGGCTACACGAATCAGGCCCCGCCCGATGCCCCGGAGTTCAAACTCCTCGGCGACACCATGGCTGCTGAGATCTTCAGCGTCTTTGGCAAGAACTACGTGGCCGGCCGTACCTACAACACCATCTATCCCGCCGCGGGCGTCGCGGGCGATTGGTCATATGGAGACCTCGGCGCATACGGGCTCTCGATCGAACTCCGTGACACGGGTCAGTTCGGCTTCGAATTGCCCAAGTCGCAGATCCGTCCGAACGGTCAGGAGATCATGCCCGCCGTGATGTACCTGGCTGAGTACTTCGCTCCCGACATCAATCTTGACGTGACCAATCTCGTTGCGGGCCAGAATGCGACTCTGACCGCGACCAACTGTGTGCCCAGTCAGAGCGTCTCCTTCTATTACAGCCTCACCGGCACAAACCACACGTACCTGCCCACCTCCCAGACCTATGTCGACCTGACGAACCCCGTGCTCATCGGGTCATCCAACGCCAACGGATCGGGCACGGCATCGCTGGTGCGACTGGTTCCCAACGCGGCCCGCAATCGCACGATTCGCGCGCAGGCGGTGCAGATCGGCGAGAACTCAAACGTGTTCACCGGCGTTGTTCGCTGAACCGTTTGCCACGGCAGTTCCAACGCGGACATCAGAGGCTCATGGCCATCCGGTCATGAGCCTCTTTCGTTCGCCGGCGAGTCCCGCCTTGGGCTCAGAGTTCGATCCGGCCGGACCAGGTCAGCGGGCCCAGGTTGACATACTCCCCATCCGCTACGTCCACATGGAACCGGACACGCACTTCGGCCGGAATAGCGGGCAGATCGCGGAACTCAATCAGCACACTTTCCGCAAAGTGCCCCAGGGCGGGATCGGGCACGCCGGAGATCACAGGGGCCAGCGCAACGGCTTGCCCGTTCACCAGGACTTCGTCCACGCGTACCGCCTCGATGTCGTAGGGGACGCCACTGTTTCTGACCCAGGATCGGCCGAAGGTTGCGCGCAGGACAAACGCCTGGGGCGGATCGCTCTCCGCAGCGCCCTCGCCGCGCGGTTGCGGGGACAATGAGAAGATGGGAGGCGGCGTAACTTCCATCCACCGCGTCAGTTGCTCGTTGCTGAGCCGGTAGGACTTGAACATCGTTACCAGCCACAGGTTGCCCGGTTCCGAAGTGTCGAAGGCGACGCTCGTGTGCCACCATGAATGCGCGAGCAGGGCGTCAGTCACCGTTCCGCACTCCGTCGGCCCGATGGATTCGGAAAGGGCGCGGCGCTGGAGTTCGGACAAGGCTTGGCGTCCGTAGCGCGGCGAAGCGACGTCCGACCGGAGCATGAAAAAGGGAACTGACGCGCGGAACGCCGGCGAATTGACCATTCCCCAGTGAAGGCCCAGGCCTACCGCCAGCCAGATCAGCGTCATGGCCAGCGCGCGGGCGATGCCTTTGGTGATGCGCAGGTGCTCGCCGCCCAGGATGATCCCCGCCATGAACGCCGCAAAGATGAGCCAGCAGAGCACGACCGCGCTGATGGCCGAGCAGATCCAGAGAATGACGGTCAGATGGCTCATGCGGCCGCCCCGGCGGAGGGTTCGGATCGCGCAGGCTGCGGACGCCTGCGGGCCGCGGAAATGTAGGGCGCCGACCAGAGGAAGAGCAGCAGGGCGGGGACCATGCTGAGCCACTCGACTCTGCCGTACACCCCTTGGGCAAGCAGCAGCAACCCGATGGCAGCGCTGCAGCCATAAAGAACCCAATCCGCCTCCGCATCCCCGAACCGGCGCGGCACGATCTTCATGAGCCCGTACGCTGGGAAGAGGATTCCGTAGAACCCGAGCCACCACAGGTAGTGATATTCGCCCAGCGGGAGCACTGCAACAAGAACCACTGCCAGCGCTCCGCCCGCGAGCCATTTGGCCTGCGCAAGTCGCGCGGTTCCGCCCACCGGCCAGCCGATCTCGTCCAGTTCGCGCACGTGCGCTGCGACCGTGAATAGAGATTGCACAAACACATGCACAACGACCGCCGGCCGGAAGCCTGCCAGGGCATACACGCAGGTGAACACGATCATGACGGCGAAATAGCCGGAGAACAGCACGCACCCGCGCCGCGCCGCTGATGCGTCGGCAGCGGAAACCATGCGCAGAAACGCGCGCTGGAGCGTCAGGTCAAAAGCAGGACAGGTCAGGAAACCCAGCGCAAGGATCGGGGCCAGTTGCAGCCCTCCCCAGGCATCGGCTCCCGTCCACGTCGGCACTCGCTGCGTCTTCCATTCCGCGCCGCTCCATTGCCCCAGCACGAAGATCAGCAGGCTCAGCGATGCCAGCCAGGTGAGCATGCCCCAGCGCAGGATCGTGCGCTCAGACAGGCCGCTGCAGAACCAGGCGATCGCAAGCAAGAGCAGCGCGAGCGGGGCGGCGAAAAACGCGCTGAGCGGGCCGACCTCGGTGGTGAACACCCACGCGAGAAAATAGATGTGGAACCAGATTGTGATGAGTGAGAACCAGCCCAGGGCTTTCCGGTGCCCCGTCCGAAGGGAGGCGACGCGCTCGCGGCTGCCCAGCACCCATCCGAGTATGGCGATGCCGGTCAGGTTCGGAACTGCGAACGCAAGCACTCCGATCCACCCATACAGGTCATACAGCAGCACCGGCAAATACATGCCGATTCCCCAGGTCCACGATGCGGCCATGAACATCGGCCAGCCGATGCGCGTGAGAAATCCCGGCGATTCGAGGAGCGCGCTCGCGTGACTCTGGCCCGGCGATTCTGCTGAGCTCACTGCGCAGGTTCCTGGGCCCCGGCCTCCTTGAGGCGACGCAGGAGCATCCGGCGGTTCCCGGTCTGATCCTTGGGCGTGCAGTGAAAAGTGACATCGCAGGCGCCGACCCGGCGTTTCCGGCCCTTTTCCTTGTCGTCCCGGCCATCAACCTGTTGCAGAATCTCCATCACCAGGTCGATGTTGAACTCTCGACCCGAGGCGATTTTCTCTTTGAGGTCCTCGGTCGAAACCACCTTGTACACAGCCGGTCCGAAACATGGGCGAAGGAAGCGGTACTGGATCTGCTTGCAGACAATGGTCCACTCGCCCCCCAGCTCCCCGAAGAGATACATGCCCGCCGCCACTTCGCTGTTGCCCACCAGCGCGGCCCCGGCCATGGCGTTATACCAGTTGCGGTTGAAACGCTTGAACGGCAACACGTACGAGAAGGTGTTGCGGTCCAGTTTCTTCATCGCGATGCCGGAGTGAAATGCCACCGGCAGCCAGATACGTGAGCACAGCCGCTGCACCCAGGGCCGCTTGTGCGCCTGCTGCTCAATCCATGCCTCGAAACGCGCCCACCCCTTCAGGCGCGGCGCCGCCTCAAGGGAGCCGGCGTCGGCCGCGTTGAGTTCGGCGTCGGCAGAACCGTCTGGTCCCAGAACGTCGGATACCTCGACGCCCACCGGCTTGGTGACTGAAGCGCGGTGAGGCGGAATTCCCGCGCCCACCCTGCCTGAGCCGGTGCCTGATGCCGAGTTCTTGAGCGCTGATGAAGACAATGAAGCGATCTCACCCATATGCCTGCGCCATGCCGACCTGCGTTGCCCTCGCTGGGGTCAGCCCATGGTCAATAGTAGGGCGGTGTCCGGCTGGCGTGTCCTCGCCCAACCAGCCGCTCGGCGGAGGCAGGACGATGAGTTATTGTTACTCAATGAGGTTTGACGCCCCGCGAACGCCCGTCAGCCAGTTCAGGCTTTTGCGCTCGTTGATCGGGCTCGGCGTGATCGCGGTCGTCGTGCTCGCCAGCCGGCTGGGGCATCTGGTCAGTCCGCTTCCTGCCCGCGCACCCACAGCAGCCCTCAGTGAAACTCGGATTGCCGCCGTGCGCGTCCTGCGGGCGGTGGACGGCGACACGATTCTGGTTGACCTTGCGGACGATGTGAATCACACCGACACGACGCGCGTCCGGGTGTGGGGAATCAACTGCCCCGAGATCGCCCATGATGGGCAGCCCGACCAGCCCTTCGGCCCCGAAGCCGCCCGCTTCACTCAGGACCTGCTCGAAGGCGCGCAGGTCACCCTTGAGATCGAGCCTGCCCGCGTGCGCGACACCTATGGACGTCTGCTCGCCCATGTCGACCTGGACGACGGCACCTCGCTGGCGGCGCGCCTCCTGTCGCAGGGATTGACGCGCAATGACCCGCGCTGGCCGCACTCCCGCATGGAGGAATACGCCCGGCTCGAGATTCAGGCCAAGGCCGCCCGCGCGGGATTGTGGGGAGGGAATTGATTGAGCACTCGCGTTGCAGGCCAACAATCCCCGCGTCATGCGAATCTGCTTCCATCTGCGCGTCAAGCCGAATCGAATCGAAGAGTACAAGCGCATCCACCAGGCCGTCTGGCCCGAATTACTCGCCGAACTCAAGCGCGTCGGCATACGCAACTACTCGATCTTCATGTGGCGCGACGGTCACGAGTTCGGGTTCCTGGAGTGCGCGGATTGGTCTGAGGTGCAGACTCAACTCGCCGCCAGTCCGATTGTGCGCAGGTGGGAAGCCTTCATGGCCGACTACCTCGAAACGCCGGTGGAATCAGGCGGTCCGGCCCTGCTGGAAGAGGTGTTCCGGCTCGACGGCGACTGAAGAAAGGACTCGGCCATGCGTCTCCCGAACGGATTGACAGAACAGGACCTCGCCGCACGACTGTCGCGACTCCACATCGAAACCCCCTCATGGGGATACGCGGACACCGGCACGCGCTTCGGCAAGTTCCTCCAGCCCGCCGCCGCTGCCACCATCGAGGAGAAACTGCAGGACGCGGCCCAGGTCCATCGCATGACCGGGTGCTGCCCCAGCGTCGCCGTGCATGTCCTGTGGGATTTCCAGCCCGGCGTGCAGGCGGAATCAGTGGCTCGGCAGGCCGCCGCCCTCGGCGTGCGCATCGGGTCGATCAATCCCAACGTCTTTCAAGATCAGCGTTACAAGTGGGGGTCGGTGACCAACGAGGACCCTGCCATCCGCCAGCATGCGATCGACCACATCCTAGAAAGCGTGCGCATCGGCCGGGAAGTTCAGTCCAGCGCGCTCAGCCTCTGGTTTGCCGACGGCACAAACTACCCCGGACAGGGACACATCCGGCAGCGCAAGAGATGGATGCAGGAGGCCCTCTCCAGGGTCCATGCAGCGCTTCCGCCCACGATGCGCATGCTCATGGAGTACAAACCTTTTGAGCCCGCGTTCTACCACACCGACATCGCCGATTGGGGCATGGCCTGCGGTCTGGCGCGGCACGCCGGCCCGCAGGCCAAGGTGCTCGTGGACACCGGCCATCACCTTGCGGGATGCAACATCGAGCACATCGTGGCCTGGCTCATCGATGAGGACATGCTCGGCGGATTCCACTTCAACGACCGCAAATACGCGGATGACGATCTCACCATGGGATCAATCGATCCCTACCAGTTGTTCCGGATTTTCACCGAAATCGTCCAGGCGGAGCGTGAGCGCGGGTCAGACCTTCCCATCGAGTACATGGTGGACCAGAGCCACAATCTCAAGCCCAAGCTGGAGGCGATGATCCAGACCGTGATGACCGCCCAGGAGCACTTCGCCAAGGCGATGCTCGTGGACTGGAAGCGCGTCGCACACGCCCGCAGCCATGGCGATGTCGTCGCCGCTGAGGGCGCGCTGCGGGATGCGTTCGCGACGGATGTTCGCGAGTTTCTGCAGAGGTACCGCACGGCCCAAGGGCTGCCGGGCGACCCCTTGGCAGCGTATCGGGAGAGCGGATACGAGGCGAAAATGGCCAAAGAACGCGGCCCGCGCAACGCGCAACGGTCGGGAGGTGGAAGTTACGCCTAGGGTCTTGTGTTCTTGACGCTTTCCGGCCCTGTTCTACCATCGCGTTCGCGCGCAGATTCGGCGGCGTAGCTCAGCTGGTTAGAGCGAGGGATTCATAAGCCCTAGGTCGGTGGTTCGAGTCCACCCGCCGCCACTTTCCCACCCCAAGCCGTGATCAGCCGTGCGCCCGGTCGCGGCGATACGCTTCTGCATGCCCACTGCCGAAGTCGCCGCTTGGGTGAAACCCGTCACACTCGAATGCCCCGGCGTGGTTCGGTCCATCCGGCTCGAACCGCTGCACGAGCGCCACTGCGCCGATCTCTTTCGCGCCGCCGATCCCGAACTCTTCCGTCACAGCATGCAGGCCCCCCAGGACTGGTCCGTGGAGGGCTTCATCCGCCAGACCGCAAGCATCAACGCGCTCCCGGACGTCGTTGCCTTCGCCATGGTGCTTTCCGCCGGCCCCGAGGAGAGCAGGGCCATCGGACGCACGACCTTCATGGACATCAAGCCCGAGCACCGCGGCATCGAGATCGGCCGCACCTGGATCAGCCGGCCCTTTCACGGCACACGCGTGAATCCCGAAGCCAAGTACCTCTTGCTCCGTCACGCCTTCGAGTTTCTGTCGCCCTCGGCCATTCGCGTGCAGTTCACCACGACGGGAACAAACCTCCACAGCCAGGCGGCCATCGCCAAACTCGGCGCGGTGCGCGAAGGTGTGCTGCGCAACGCCCGCATCCTCCCGCCCATGCTTGATCGCACGGAGCCCGTGGTCCGCGACTGCGTCCACTTCAGCATCCTCGCGGAGGAGTGGCCAAACGTGAAGGCCGGACTGGAACAGCGGTTGTCGAAGAAGCCGTGAGCACCGGACAGACGAAAGTCACCATTTTTCTCGGAAATCGCGCTTTTTCATGTTTATTTTACATGACACAATGTAAAATATAGCATACATTTGCCGGTGCCAAGTTGGCGCGCCCGACGGTGCGCCGCAATCGCGCATCCGGAACAGGAAAAAAGGAGTCGGCCATGAAACGGATTCTCGGCAGTTCATCTCTCCGCGAGCAAAGCGTGTGGGCCACTCTCGCGGTGACCTTGGTGGTCTATGGCTTCTATGCGGGCTCCGCATGGAACGGTTCCGCGGCCACCGATGGCGGTGCCGCGCTGGGCCTGCTCATCGGTTCGGTCGTGGCCCAGGTGATCCTGCTCATCATCCTGAGCATCGCGCTCGCCCTCCTCACGCCTCAGGAACCACGGGATGAACGCGAGTTGCGCATCGAGTGGCGCTCCGCTCAGGTGGGTTATGTCGCCCTCGTCTCGTGCGTTCTCCTCGCGGTGCCCGCCATCTTCATCTGGAGCGCGGCCGGCGCCGCCGGCGGTCCTTCGCCCCAGCCTGTGCTCATCGGGCACGCGCTCTTTCTCAGCGTCATCGTGTCGGAAGTCCTGCAGGGCGCGACGCAGATCATTCTGTATCGGAGAGGGGCGTGAGATGGGGACTGCTCACCGTCCGCGACCGTTGAAACTGACCAACCAGATCCGCCGCCTGCGCTTCGAGCACGGCGAAATGACCCAGCAGGAACTGGCTGAGCGCACGCACGTGACCCGTCAGACCATCATCGCCGTGGAAGCGGGCAAGTACGCCCCTTCCCTGGAACTGGCCTTTCGCATCGCGCTGACCTTCGGAGAGTCGATCGAAAACGTCTTTACGGCTGAGATCGCGTAATCGTCGTGCAACCCTCACCCCGCCACCACCTTGCACACCCGCATCTTGCCGACTTTCAGAATGACGCCCGCGCCGATGGTGATCACTGAGTTCGGGTCGCTCACTTTCGCGCTGTCCACCGAAACCGCGCCCTGTGAAACCAGCCGCCGCGCTTCGCTGTTGGACTCCGCAAAACCCACCGCCGTCATCAGCGCCAGAATCTTCATCGCCGGCTCAGCCACCGGCTTCGTCTCCAGGTCCGTCGGCAGCGCGCCCTGCGAAAACCGATGCGCAAACTCCGCCGCCGCCGCCTCTGCCGCTGCCGGTCCGTGGTAGCGCTCGACGATCAGCCTCCCGAGCTTCTCCTTGGCCTGACGCGGATGAGTCCGGTTCGCATCCGTGAGAACTTTGATGTCTTCGGCCCCCACATCCGTGCACAGCGTGAACCACTCGTGCATCAGGCCGTCGGGAATCGACATCGTCTTGCCGAACATGTCGTTGGCGTTCTCGGTGACGCCGATGTAATTGCCCAGGCTCTTGCTCATCTTCTCGCTGCCGTCCAAGCCCCGGAGAATGGGCATGGTGATGACGATCTGCGGGTCCTGACCCGCGGCGATCTGCAGGTCCCTGCCGAACAGGTTGTTGAAAGTCTGGTCAGTCCCACCCAGCTCGATATCCGCCTGAATGCAGACGGAGTCGTAACCCTGCATGATCGGGTAGAGAAACTCGTGGAGGGCAATGGGCTGGCCCGCGGTGAACCGCTTCTCAAACGTGTCGCGCTCCATCATCCGCGCCACCGTGGTTTGTGAACACAGTCGGAGAATGTCCGCAAAGGTGAGTTTCGAGAGCCACTCGGAGTTGTTCCGCAGTTCGAGTTTCTGGGGGTCAGAGTCGAGAATCTTCGTCGCCTGCGCGAGGTACGTCTTTGCATTGGCGTCGATCTGCTCCGGCGTGAGCATGGGGCGAGTCTTGGATTTCCCGCTCGGGTCGCCGATGCGCGCGGTGTAGTCGCCCACAATGAGAACCGCGATGTGCCCCAGGTCCTGAAAGCGCCGCATGAGCCGCAGGACCACCGCATGCCCGAGGTGAATGTCGGGGCTCGAAGGGTCCAGGCCGAGCTTAACGCGCAAGCGCTTGCCGGCACGAGCCCTTGACTCAAGCCGTCGCGCCAGTTCATCAGGCGAGTAGACTGCGGCAGCGCCGGCCAAGGTGGCCGAAAGAGGGGCGGGGATGGCGGGTGCGGGGTGGGGAGAGTTCATGCGCGCCCATTGTAGTGGCTGGCGCTTCATCCGCGGAAAGCCTGATCGTTCGGTCAGATTTTGGAATTTGACAGGAAATGTCTCATCGCCCGGCTTGCTCCCCAACATGTCCAGCCCGCACCGCTAGTTAGGAAAACTTTAATGTCAACACACGGGATTGGTTGTGTTGCATTCAGTCCGTTTGATATCACCCGAATAAGTGGATTGTGTCCGATGCTCCGTGGTGCGCCGAACAAAATCTTTCGTCGCCGATTTTGTGAGGAGAAACATTTATTCCTGCAGACTAGTTTTCGCGATGAATAACTTAAGAGCGTGGAGTTGAGGGTACAGCCCTGTGGTGTGCGATCAGACGTGACCCTGAGGTCACTGCACATTCGTCCATGGAGGATCTGCGGCATGCTCGTCTCGCTCGTAGGCGCACGGATTCAACGCATTCTCCCCGAGATCTCCGGGTTTCTCGCGACTCGCCGGCAGAATGACATGGGGCTCGACCTTGCCGACGTCGCTCACTTTGTTGCGGACCAGGCCAATCTGCCCATGACTTTCGGCGTCGCGTTATGGCGCGAAAGCGAAGATACCGATGGCGAGAGGAAGTCCTCCATCATCGATGTGGGCGTGGGGCTTCGTGACCGGGGCGCGGCCAATCGCTTCCGAAGCGAGGAAGCGTTGACGCGGATTCGGCCGATTCTGGGAAGGGTCGCGGGTTCGGCCGGTCGAATCCTTGGCTGCTCCTTCGGTCTGCGTTACTTTTCTGATTGGCATTGCTCTGGCCTGAAACACTCCAGCGCCGCCGAAACTGCGGGATCCGCGGTCTTCATGATTTCCGGTCGCACCGCCGCCCTCGTCGCCGCCATGCACGAGCAATTGCAGGTCGTCATGGAGGTTTCTGATCTTGAGGGTGAGCCGGAAGTTGACGCTGGCCTCGAAGCCCTTCGGCCGATCTGGTGCCTGTTGCAGTTGTCGCTTGCCGCGACCCACGACGAAAAGGAACATCGCAGGGCCGAACTCATGGGCCGCCTCACCGGCGCCCAGCGGCGTGTGGCGGAATTGCTGCTCAGCGGATTGCACGAACGCGAAGTCGCCGCCCGCATGGAGCGCAGCGCCTTTACTGTCCACGATCACGTGAAGGCGATCTATCGCGCCTGGGAAGTCGCCAGCCGGGGCGAGTTCATGGCCAAGTGGAGCGGCGGGTATACAAAGCCCGGCCGCTCGGCCCACCAGTCCCACACAACGCGATTTGATCTCGATCGTGCGCCGTGATGGCCCGAACCCGATAGCGTTGTTCATGCACGATCAATCAGCGCAGGGCAACGAGTTCTTCAAGTGCGATTTTTGCCGCCGGGGCTGGAGCGAGGATCGCCCCATGGTCGAAGGCCATCAGGGCAGCCTGATCTGCGCCCCCTGTCTGACGATCGCCTGCGTCGAACGCGCCCCGGCTGAGGCGCCCTTCAAGTGCGTCATGTGTTTGCAGGAAGGGCTGACTGGCGCATGCTGGGCAAGTCCCCTCCACGCACAGTCGCTCATCTGCGGCAAGTGCATCGCGCAGTCGGCCGGCACGCTCGAGCGCGATCCCGAGTACGGGTGGAAGCGCCCGCGGTGAAGCGGCCACGTTGGTCCGCCTGCGTGCGAACGTGACTGCCTACCGAAGCAGGTCATAGGCCGTGAAATCGCGCCCCCGGTACACGATGGTCATCCCGCACTCGTTCTGCAGGTACCGGGCGTGGTCGAGTGTGTCGTCGTCGTGCAGAATCACCCACATCTCCCTGCCCGGCGCAAGGTAGTCGGCCAGCAGGTGCGGCCCCGCATCCAGGTCATCCGCATAAAGAAATGTCGGAACTTGCAGGTGCAGGATGTCATAGGCTGCAGGCTCTGCGACAAACAGTGCATTGGGCTTCACCGCCCACATGGTCTTCAGCCAGCGGAACTGGTCTCCGCACCACATCTGCGTGAACTTGTCCAGGCCCAGCCCCGATGCGCCCCGGTACACCGCCAGTTTCCACTGATCAAGCATGCTGTCAAACTGCACGTCGTTGTCGTAGTCAAAAGTGTCCAGCGTCGGGTCGTTCCACTGGTCGGCATACGCGCCCGATCGCCCCCACCAGAAGAGCAGGCTGAGACCCTGGGCACGGATGCGCCGCCACTCCAACTCCGTGTCAATCATCGGCGTCAGCCACTCGTGCATGATCTGGGGCGGAAAGTTGTTCTGTGGATTCTCGTCGTACACGCCGGCCGGTGTCCACACGAGCACGCGCTTGTAACCGGCTGCCGGCGCCCAATCGAGTATGTAGTCCACGTCCGCCTGCCACCCGTTGAGATCCGGACGCGTGTCCCGGAACCCGCGCGGATTGTCGGGCGAAACCCGCAGTGAGTCGCCGATGCTCGTGGCCCACACCGGTTGCCGGTTCTGCCGGTACCGCACGTCGCCGTAAAAGTGATGCAGGAAGGCCTTGTACGGAGCCAGCGTGTAAATCCAGTCCTCAGGCCAGGCGTACCGCACCACAACCGCATACTGCCACACCGTCTGCGCCGGAATCTGGCCGTCCAGATAGAACTTCATGTTCCACGCATCCCCATACTGCGTCCCGTCCGCCGCCCGCCCCATGTACGTGCGGATTTCGTGGCCGTGTGCAAACACATCATGGATCAGCGACACCCCGATGGCCACCTCGGCGTTCTTCGCGATGATCACCGGCGCGTACAGGCTGCGCGGGTAATAGTCACATTGCGACCATACCGCTTCCCCCGCCGATGCGTCCAGCGTCGCCCACTCGCAGCCGAATCGATGGTCCAAAAAGTCCACCACAGGGCCCAGCGTCTGGCTCGCCAATTGCAATGTCGGCAGTGCCTGCGGTTCCAGCGTGGGGTTTGTGATCCGGTAAATGATCTCAAATCCCATGTCCGCCGGTTTGACCTGGCACTCAACCCTGCAGTTCGACGGCAAATACAGCGGCAGCCAGTTTGGAACGATCAGCGGCCCATACGCCGGGCTGCTCACGTCCAGCCCCCCGTCGGTGCGCAGGACGTCCACCGGATACGCAGCGCTAGGCCCCGGGAAATCCCGCTTCCAAATCGCCGTGGGGATCTCGCCCTCCGCGCTGCACACACTCGTTGTCAGGCCCAAAAACGTGGACAGAATGACCACGCAGGACAAAAGTCCTTCCACCCTTCGAATTCTCATGATGGACGACTCCAACCTCTCTTTGCGTTCCCGTGCCAGGGACCGCGATAACCCTGTGCCGAGCCGGCAACCCATGGCCGCCTCACCGTGCACGCTCTGATAATACCGCCCGGTGCATTTTTTTTTCACTTTCCCCTCCGAAAGCGCAAGAATTGCTTAGTTTTTCTAACATCTTTTTGTGATTGGTTGCTATTGGCCGGTTGCTGGCCGCGTGGAGCCGCGCAAACCCCTCGCCGCCCGCCGTATGACCTCAGACCGGGCGGTTGCGGCCCCAGCCGCGTCACTTTCGCACAACTGAGTAACATCCAACCTTTGGCATTGCGCCCTCACCCTGGGGCATCCTCCGCCGGCCGGCGCGTGTGCGCTCCCCGGCCCGCCATCCCCACACCTCACGCAGAAAACGCAGACCACCCTCATGAATCAGTCATTGCAGACTTTCAACTCCCGAACTGACAGCGTGCTCGCCACGCTCCGCGCGGGCGGCCAATACAAGGTCCTTCAGACCCTCGAAGGTCCGATGGATGCCGTGACGAAGATTCGCGGCTACGGCGAATGCCTGATCTTCTGCTCCAACAACTACCTCGGCCTCGCCAATCACCCCGAGGTCGTCGAGGCCGGCCTCAAGGGGCTCCGCGACTACGGCGCGGGCACCGCTTCCGTCCGCTTCATTTGTGGCAGTTTCGCGCCCCACGAGACGCTTGAGCGCACCATCGCCACGTTCACCGGGACAGAGGCTTCGTACTCCTTCGTCTCCTGCTGGAACGCGAACGAAGCGATCTTCCCCACCCTCTGCGAACCCGGCGACGTCATCATCTCCGATGAACTCAACCACGCTTCCATCATCGATGCCATCCGCCTGGCCAGCGTGATCAAGAAGGGCGTGCTGAAAACCGTCTACAAGCACAATGACCTTGCCGCGCTGGAGGCTCGGCTCAAGGAGGCGCGCGCCAATCCGGAAATGACCGGCGCAATCTGGGTTATGACCGACGGCGTGTTCTCCATGGAAGGCGACATCGCCGACCTCCCGGCCATGCGCAGGCTCTGTGACCAGTACGGCGCGATCCTGGCCATGGACGATTCGCACGGCACAGGAGTCATGGGCGCAACCGGACGCGGTACTCAGGAGCACTGGGGCATGCCCGGCTCCGCGATTGACTTCTACACCGGCACGCTGGGCAAAGCGCTGGGCGGCGGCGCGGGCGGGTACGTCGCCGGCAGTCGGCGCGGCATAGAAATCCTCGTCCAGCGCGGCAGACCCACGCTGTTTTCCAACGCCCTGCCCGTCACCGTCGCCTGCAGCGCAAACAAGGCGATCGAGATATTGATGCGCGAACCGAAGCGCGTGACGAAACTGCGCGACAACGTGAAGTACGCCCGCGCGAAGATCAAACAGGCAGGGTTCGATGTGCGCGAGAGCCCGACGGCCATCTGCCCCATCATCGTGCACGACACCGCCAAGGCCATCGCCATGAGCAAGCGCCTCCTCGAACTGGGCGTCTTTGTCATCGGCTTCGGCTATCCCGTGGTTCCCGAGGGCGAAGCGCGCCTCCGCGTCCAGATTTCCGCGGCCCATGAGACCAGTCACATCGATGCGCTGGTCGACGCCCTGAAAAAACTGTGATCAGGCGCGCTCGAGAGTGGAGGCGATGAGCGCACGCGCAGGGTGCACGCCCGTCCACATCTCCGATTGCAAAGCGGCCTGGCGGATGAACATGTCCAGCCCGTTCAGCGTCGCGCACCCTGCCGACTTGGCCGCCCTCAGCAGCGGCGTCTCACGCGGCGCATAAATCATGTCAAAGACCAGCGTCGACGGACCCCAATCCGGCGCGGTGGCCGAGGTGTCAACCGGAATGGGCGATCCCTCCGGCGCCGGCCCGCCGGTCATCCCCACCGGCGTGGCGTTGATGAACACCTGGCAGCACGACTTGCAGATCCGCTCCAGCGGCGCTGCGACCACCTTTCTCTGCCGACCGGTCAGCGCCGGGAGCGCACTGAATTCGCCTGCCAGCTTCTCCGCCTTTTCTCCGCTTCGGTTGTAGATCACCATGGTGCAGCCAAGTCGCGACAGCCCGGCCACCGCCGCCCGCGCAGCGCCCCCTGCGCCCAGCAGCCCGATGCGCAGCCTGCTCAGCGCCTCCCAGTCATCCTGACGCAGGTGCAGCGCAGCAAGCAGCGAATCGACCAGCGCCGGCACATCCGTATTGGCGATGCGCAGCACGCCATCCGCCCCGCGCGCCAGGGTGTTGCCCGCTCCCGCTTCCCGCGCAAGCGGATCGATCTCGACCCGCTGCCCGCCCGCAGCCCGCTCATCCGCAAACCGGATCAGGTTGGCCTTGTGCGGAAGCGTCACCGAGCAGCCCGAGAAATCCAGGCGCGGGTGGTCCAGCAGCGCGCCCACCGTGGCCTTGAAATGCTCGTACTCCGATGGAATCGGCAGCGGAAGGTATACGCCGTTGAACCCCGTCGCCTCGAAGATCGCATTGTGCACGTGCGGACTCTGCGAATGCTCCACCGGCCAGCCGATCACGCCGAAAACCCTGGTCTGCGCATTGATCGCGTCGAAGCGATACAGCGTGCGCAGGTCCTGAATCGTCGGCTGCCCCGGCGCCGTGGGCGCTACGCCCCCCAGTGCTGCGTCATCCGCACTGCTTCCCAGCGCGGCAAACGTCACCAGCCCGCCGAACTTGGGCGCAAGCACCCGAGACATCAGGCCAAAGGGCCCCATGCACAGCGCGATCGTGGGTTTGTGCCGCGCTGTGAGAATGTCAAACGCTTCAAGGTTGTCGCGCAGCGAGCGCGCCATCCACGCCACCTTCACCACCTCGCACGAATCATCCTCCGCCATCGCCAGCAACCGCTTGGACAAGTCCGCGGGCCGGCCCTGGAAGTCGTGAGCCGAGAGAATGAGCCCGGTGGACAACTCGCGCAACTGGTCCGGATGTGCGACCGCAAGCCTGACCTTCTGCTTCAGATTCGCAGACGCTGAGAATGCCGCCAGTTCCACATCGATGTACCGCGGCCGGGCGTGCAGGCCGATGTGCTCCAGCAGGCTCACCCGGTCCGTCTCAGCCCCGTCATACTCCCCGCCTTCTGCCGCGAGCCGGCACGTCACAATGCATGGCACGGGCGCGTCGGCGATCAGCGTGTCGATCAACTCGCGCTGGTCGGCGATCAGGTCAACGCGCCACTCCACAAGTTTCGCTCCCGCAGCGCGGGCGGCGCGGGCCTGCGCCAGCGCACGCTCAGCGACTTGGTGCGCATCGAATTCATCGTGAGGCGGCTCGACGAGAATGGGAACGCAGATGTACGTCACGGCGACTTCGCCGGGGCAGGCGGCTCCGCCAGCCGCTGGGCAAGCGTGGCCCGAATCGTCTGCTCCCAGTTCGGGTCGCGCCCCACCTGCTGCCAGAAAACCTGTCCGATGCCGCGCTCCTGCAGTCGCGGATCAATCGCCTGGGAGGAACGCGACAGCGCCGCCGACTCAACCCTGCGGTTGGGCCGGTGCGCCCGCTCAATCGTGCAGGTCACCGCCAGCCCCAATGCCCTGCCGCCAGGCAGCACAGTCAGGTCCGTCACATCTCCCGCGCCGGCGGCGTCTGTGAACTGCACCCGCACCACCCGGCGTTGATAGTTGAGCGTCGAATCCACCGACATTCCCAGTGTCGCGTTGTCAGGCCGCCACGGCTCCACAATCGTCGATGACACCCGCGCCTCAGTGGTGATCACGCCCGAACGCCGGTCCACCCGGTCAATCGTGAAGCGCGCATCCCGCAGCACGTCCACCGCGGCGTCAAATGCCCGGTCATACTCATCGCTGACCATCGCCAGCGGCGGCGCAGTCACTTGTCGGGCGCACCCGGACAGGAATGCAACAAGAATAAGAACCGGCAGGCATCTCATGGCGGGTATTGATAGGCTCGGCGAACCGCGAAAGCCGGGGCGCGGAATCCTTTGCGTGTCATGTCCGCGCCGCGGCGCCCACAGGCAGCGTCTTCCTCAGGCGCGCCATCGTCTCGCGCAGAATCTCAATCGCGCGGTCGATCTCAGCCGCCGTCGTGCCCTGCCCCATCGAGAACCGCACCGATCCGTGCGCCAGCAGCGGATCGATCCCCATCGCCAGCAGCACGGGTGACGGCTCCAGCGACCCCGATGAGCACGCCGCCCCCGCCGATGCATAGACCCCCCGCTCCGACAGCAGCAGCAATATTGCCTCCGCTTCCAGGCGCTCAAAGGCGATATTGGAAGTCCCCGCAAGCCTGCCGCACCGCGCTCCCGCGCAGTTCACCCGCGCTCCGGGAATCTCCGCCAGCACCCGCTGCTCGAAAGAATCGCGCAGCGCGCCCAGGCTTCCCTCCGCCGTCTGCGCCCCGTCCCCCAGCCGCGCCCCCGCCAGTTCGCACGCCTTGGCAAACCCCACAATCGCCGGCACATTCTCCGTCCCCGCCCGCCGTGCCCTTTCATGCGGCCCGCCCACGATGAGCGCGCCGATCCGCAATCCCTTGCGCACATACAGCCCCGCCGCACCGCTGGGCCCGTGGAACTTGTGCCCCGCAAATGACAGCAAATCAATTCCCGTCGCCCGCACATCCGTAGGCATCTTCCCCACCCACTGGATCGCATCGCTGTGGAAGATCGCCCTGGGCGCATGCGCATTTCTCAGCCCGAGCAACTCCGCCATCGGCTGGATCGTCCCCGTCTCGTTGTTGGCCCACTGGATCGAGATCAGCGCGATCTTCTCGCTCTGCTCTCGCAACATTCTCTCAAACGCCTCCACCTCCACCACCCCATCCCCATCCACCGGCACACGCACCACCGAATACCCCGCCTCCTTCTCCAACGCCTCGACCGGCCCCCGCACCGCCAGGTGCTCAATTGCCGTCGTCACGATCACCTTCCGCGCGGGGTTGACCTTTTTGAGCGACCCGAAAATCGCCAGGTTGCACGACTCCGTCCCCGACGCCGTGAACACAATCGCCGCAGGCTCAGCATGGATCAGCCGCGCGATCGCCTCCCGCGCCAGTTCCACCCGGTGCCGCGCCTCCTGCCCCGCGCGGTGCACGCTGCTGGGGTTCGCCCACGCGCTGCGCATCACCTCCTCCATCGCCGCGATCACCTCCGCTGCGGGAGGGGTGGTGGCGTTATGATCCAGATAGATCGGAGCGGAAGTGGCGCGGGGGGAGTTCAACGGGGAATCGTAGTGGAAGAAAACGCCCACATCATGAGCCGCGACGAGGCCCAACGCCGCCTGAAATCAGTCCACCGGGCCGAGGCGGTATGGGCTTACTCGACCATCGGCGGAATGTCCCTCG
Source organism: Phycisphaerales bacterium (assembly GCA_044229655.1). GTDB lineage: Bacteria > Planctomycetota > Phycisphaerae > Phycisphaerales > UBA5793 > JBGASM01. Next base: position 43,166 of record JBGASM010000005.1, read on the forward strand.
CCATCGGAGCCGTCGCGCTGATTGTCGGCCGGGGGAACTTCGGCCTCGGCTCGACCGCAGTTCTGGCTGTGGTAATCCCCGCCATCGCGGCGGTCGGCTGGATACGTCTGCGCCGCGTCACGCGCACCAACGCCATCCTCTGCTCAAAGTGTGGCCGCGACTACGCCCTGCGTAGCCTCCGCCACCGCGACGCCTGCAACACCTGGATCACCGGCCTCTGCGCCTCCTGCCATACCCCCGTCCTCGAACCTCGCCCCGAACCCGAGAGCGTCACCGTTGCCCACCGCATCACCCTCCCCGACTTCAACGCCCGATTCCGCAAACAGCAAATCGCCAGCCTTTGCGTTGCGGTTCCCTTTGTGATCTCTATGTTCTTGCTTGCCTTTCCCGGCACGGCATGGATGAAGAGCCGAGGTCTGATTCCCATCCAGTCCTGGCAGGTGGGCGCGCTCTGCATGGCAGGTTTCATCGCCTCGATCATCGTTCTCGCGTACGCCTTCGAATGGATCGCGCAGTGCTACGGCGTGAAATGCCCGCACTGCGGCAAAATCGTCCAGCACGCCAAACCCATCCGCGCCACCGGCCGCTGCCTTTCCTGCGGCGCCCGAATCATCCATCCGGACCCCGCCTCATCCAATATCATGAGCGCGCCATGAGCGACACCGCCCCAAGCCCCCAAGCCGCCTCGCCCGCCGCACCGCCCACACAGCGCGCCGACTTTGCACAGATCCGCGCCGTCGCCAAGGGTCAGCGCGAAATCCTCTGGCTGGTTCTCGCCCAGATTCTGAGCAGCATGGGCTCCTTTTTCTTTCCACCCCTTTTGCTCTTGAACATGGCGCTGGGCCTGCTCTCCATTTTCGCCATCTACCGCCTCGCGCGCTCCCTAGGCAAGAGCGCTGTCGTCCGCATCCTCTATTGCATCGGCGGATTCTTTCCCCTGCTGGCCCTTCTCTCCTTGCTTCTGCTCAACGCCCAGGCCACCGGCTACCTCCAGGCCCGCGGACTCCGCGTCGGCCTCATGGGCGTGAGCGACAAGTCCCTTTCCGCCGCCGGCGGGTGATTCAGCCCCTCCCGTTCCTCCTGCATCACTTGACGCGGCCGCACCCCGCTCTATATTTGCATTGTGACGCAAATACGCAAACGTTTGTCTCCCGCCCGCAGCGCCCGTCCTTCCCGGCCCGCGCGCTCCCCGCGCCCCGCGACGCCCAGGCTCGCCTCCGCCTGCTGCGGACCCATCGACACTGCCCTCGACCCCGAACTCTTCAAAGCCCTTTGCGATCCCACCCGCGCTGCCCTCGTGGCCTGCATCGCCAAGTGCGGACGCGGCTGCTCCGTGGGCGAGATCGCTGAGTGCTGCGCCATCGACTTCTCCATGGTCTCGCGCCATCTGGCCACACTGGCCCGCGCCGGGGTCCTCGAAGCCAGGAAGGAAGGACGAACCGTCTTCTACCGCGTCCGTTACGCCGAGGTGAGCCGCTCGCTGCGTTCGCTGGCCGACGCCCTTGACGTCTGCTGCCCGGAATCGGGCTGCGCAGGCGGAACCTGCGCCGCCGACTGCCGCTGACCATGCCTCAAACGCATTTATGTTGAACTTCCAATCACACTCTCCGGAGAATCGACCATGAACCTGCGTGCCTGCTGTAATGATTCCTGTTGCGCGCCGACTCCCTCCTCAGCCCCTGCCGCCTCTGCCCCCGCCTCCGCCGCCGCGCCCGATGCGGACAGCGTGCGCGAACAGGTGCGCGCCGGATACGCCAAGATCGCCCAGAGCGGAACCAGCGCCCCCCTCGGCTCGGGCGGAGGCTGCTGCGGCGCTGTCGCATTCGCGCCCGAGCAACTTGCGCAGGCCGTCGGATACAGCGCAGGCGATCTCGCCGGCATGCCCGAGGGCGCGAACATGGGACTTTCCTGCGGAAATCCGACCGCACTGGCCTCGCTGCGCCCGGGCGAAGTGGTCGTCGATCTGGGCTCCGGGGGCGGCTTTGACTGCTTCATCGCCGGGCCAAGGGTCGGCCCCGCCGGACGGGTCATCGGCGTCGACATGACGCCCGACATGCTGCTCAAGGCGCGGCGCAACCTCCCCGCCTACCACGCTCAGACGGGACTGAGCAACGTCGAGTTCCGCCTCGGTGAAATCGAAGCCCTCCCCATCGCGGATGCGAGCGTGGATGTGGTGATCTCCAACTGCGTTCTCAATCTCTCTCCCGACAAGGCCCGCGTGTGGCGCGAGATCGCCCGCGTGCTCAGGCCCGGCGGCCGCGTGGCCGTTTCCGACCTGGCCCTTCTTCGCCCGCTGCCTCCATCGGTCCAGGCCGATGTGCAGGCCCTCATCGGATGTGTCGCCGGCGCGGTCCTGATTGAGGAAACCCGCGCCTTGGCCGCCGCCGCGGGCCTCACCGACATCGTTCTGACCCCCAAGCCAGAATACATCGATGCCATGACCAACTGGGAGGACCCGCTCTACCGCCGCATCATCGAGCGTCTTGCGGCTGGCGCCAAGCCCAGCGACTACATCACCAGTCTGAATGTCTCCGCGCGAAAGGCAGTCTGAATCCATGCAGACCACCTCCACCAAAGAACGCGTTCTCTTCATCTGCACCGGCAACTCAGCCCGCTCCATCATGGGCGAAGCCATCCTGCGCCAGCGCGCCGGCGACCGCTTCGAAGTCCTCTCCGCCGGAACTGCGCCCAAGGGGGTCAATCCGCTGACGCTCAAGGTCCTGGAGGAAATCGGCGTGAGTACCGAGGGACTCCAGAGTAAGGATGTGATGGAATACCTGGGCCGCGTGAATATCTCACACGCGATCCTCGTCTGCGATCACGCGCAGCAGAACTGCCCCAGCGTCTTCCCCTTCACCCGCCACCGCCACTTCTGGCCCTTCCCCGATCCCGCGGCCGCCGAGGGCGCCGAAGCCCAGCGCCTGCAGTCCTTCCGCTCCGTTCGCGACCAGATCGCAGCCCGCATCGATGCGTGGCTGGCGCAGTGAGGTTTCTCATCCCCGGTCGCTGCCTCTCCGGGCTTCCTGCGTGCCGGTTCGCGAGCGCGTCCTCGTTCCTATGCGTTCCGCCCTATCTCGGGGAAAGTCTGCGACTCCGGAAAGAAGAGGAGTCTCTCCTCATCCACCGCGAAGATGAGTTCACAATCGTAGTTGCGTCCTTCGATCACAATGGTGTGGCGGCAGGTGGTGCACTGGTACACCCCCGCCAGCCGTAGACCGATCTGCATTTCCCCGGTGCGTTTGCAGAGCACAGCGCACTTGGGGCACTTATGAAAATCCGGAAAGCGATCAAGGTCCACACATACCCCCATCCGAGCGGCCATCCGCTCCAACACAAGTTGTCCCTCTGGCGGAAAGGGTAAGCGGCCCACTGACAGAAAGCGTCATAACACCTCGCTACCTCCGCTGAATGTCCGGACCTGCGGTCGGGTCCTTGCGGACGGCGTTGCGCGAAGCGCTGCAAGGATGGGTGCCCCCTCCCCTGCAACCCCACCTGCAGGGATGATCAAACGATTGCCCGCTTTCGCCATGCCGATACGCTTCGGCGTGGCCAAGCCCAAACACAGAAGCAGTCCCCGCCCGCGCCCGCGTCCGACCGCGACAGCCACTCAACCCGCGTATGCCGCAGCGCAACCCGCAGCCGCCACCGCTCCCGCGCCACGGAACACCCTTTATTTCGGCGACAACCTCGAAATCCTCCGCCGATACATTGCGGACGAGTCGGTGGACCTGATCTATCTCGACCCGCCCTTCAACTCTGACGCCGACTACAACGTGCTGTTTGCAGAGAAGGATGGCACCCAGGCCCATGCGCAGATCAGAGCCTTCGAGGATACTTGGTCATGGGACGAACAGGCCGCGAAGGAATACGACGAAGTTCTGAGTTCGGGCCACGATCGCGTGGCCCGCGCCTTGAAGGGCATCCGTGATTTTCTCGGCGGCTCGGACATGCTCGCGTACCTGAGCATGATGGCGATCCGTCTGATCGAACTCCGTAGAGTTCTCAAACCCTCCGGGTCAATCTACCTGCACTGCGACCCGACCGCGTCACACTACCTAAAGGTCCTAATGGATGCGGTGTTTGGTCCGGAGAACTTCTGCAATGAGATTATCTGGAGACGAACGAGCGCGCATTCCGGGTCTAAGCGGTGGGCCCCTGTCCATGACGTGATCTTGTTCTACGCCCGCTCAAGCGACTTCATTTGGAACGAAGTGTTCACTTCTTACTCAGAAGAGTATCTTGAAGACTTCTACCGTTATTCCGATGAGGCGGGACGTTTTCGGGTTGGCGATCTGACGGGCGCGGGTACCCGAACAGGCGAGTCCGGGCAATCTTGGCGCGGCGTAAATCCGACGGACATCGGAAGGCATTGGGCGGTGCCGAATAAGGTGCTGATTGAGCTCTTCGGCGAGGAGCGCACCTCGCAGTGGACAGTCCAACGGAAACTTGATGCGCTTGACGAGAAAAAGCTCATCCATTGGCCTGCAAAAGGCAAAATGCCAGGGTTTAAGCGGTATCTCCATTCGCAGAAGGGCGCACCGATCATCGATGTGGTGATGGACATCGGACCCATCGGCGCCAAGGCAGCCGAACGCCTGGGTTACCCAACGCAGAAGCCGGAGGCGCTCCTCGAGCGGATTATCGCGGCGTCAAGCGACGTGGGGGGTGTTGTACTTGACCCGTTCTGTGGGTGCGGTACTGCGATCGCAGCAGCTCAGAAGCTGAATCGTCGCTGGGTGGGCATCGACGTGACGCATCTAGCAATCAACCTCATCAAGGTTCGTCTCGCTGATGCGTTCGGACCACGGATTACCGAAACCTATATGGTCATAGGTGAACCAGAGGATTTAGAGAGCGCTAGGGCGCTCGCCGGACAAGACAAATATCAATTCCAATACTGGGCGCTCGGTTTGGTCAACGCTCGCCCAATGGAGGAGAAGAGGGGCGCGGACAAGGGCATCGATGGGCGGCTGTATATCACCGACCGCGAGGGCGATACCAGATCCATCATCATCTCCGTCAAGGGCGGGCATGTGACGGCTTCGCAAGTGCGCGATCTGCGCGGCGTCATCGAGCGCGAAGAGGCGGCCATAGGGGTATTCATCACCCTCGAAGAACCCACGGCTCCGATGCGCAAGGAAGCGGCGGAAGCCGGAATGTGGAAGACCAAAAGCGTCGCCGCCTCCAACCACCCGCGCCTGCAGATTCTCACGATCGAGGAATTGCTGGCAGGCAAGCGGATCGACATGCCCGCGGCGCAGGGCATCCGCAGTTTCAAGCAGGCTCCGCGCGCCAGGACCACGAAGAAGCGCGAGAAGGAACTTTTCGACGAATCGGATTGAGAAGCCTCGCACTTCCGCGAACATGTGCACGACTTTCCGAACATCGGGACGATCTGACGCAACATGCGGAAGTCGTGACGGGAAGTCCGTCACGCGTGACGCAACATGCGGAAGTCGTGACGGGAAGTGCGGCAGCCCGAAAAAAGGTCCGGGAAGCGAATGGTCGGCCTCGGGAACGCCTTGCCGAAACATTTGCACGCGTGCATCACTCTGCGGAAATGCATCCGCAGCGCAGGAATTGCCGGTGCAACTGTGTGAACGCAGCGCGATCGTGACGACGGTGCGCTGTGTGACGCGGCGCAGTGCTGAATCCATGCGGGCTGTGTGGGTCAGCGCACAGGGCGGGGGAGGCAGCGAGCCGAAGTGATGAGAGCGATGCGGGGAGTGGACGCGTTGTGCGGCCGATCCTGTCGCGTTGCGGTTTCTCATTAAGGGGGCGGGCCATGCCCATTCTGCCAAGAACTGATCTGGGGAAGTTGGAGTTTTTTGAGGCCCATCTGCCCGTCTGGGCCACAGCGCCGGCGACTATCGGACTCACAGCCGGCCAAGTGACTTCGTTATCGACCGCGACGACCGCAGCCCGGACCGCATTCAACGGCTCCATCGCCGCCCACGAAGCCGCCAAGGCCTCGACCGTCAATCAGCGCAACAAGATCGATGCCATGAACGCCATCGGCACCGACCTGCTGAAGATCATCAAGGCGTATGCGGCGGTGCAGAACGACCCGAATGTGTATGTGCTCGCGCAGATTCCCCCGCCGGGTGAGCCGACGCCTGCTCCCCCCCCGAGCGCGCCCACTGATCTCGCGGCGGTGATGAACACGAACGGCTCCATCGAACTCAGGTGGAAGGGTTCGCTCGCGCAGCGGCAGTTCTATTCCGTGTGGCGGCAGAACGAAGTCGGCGGCGCCTACGACCAGATCGGCTCCGTCGCTTCCAAGGTGTTCCTCGATGCGACCTGCCCGCGCGGCGTTTCGCAGGTCTCCTACGAGGTGCGCGGCCACCGCGATTCGCAGGTGTCCGTGCCCTGCACCGCGCTGGTGATCTACTTCGGCGCTGTCGCCGGGGGGGGCGAAGGCACGCAGGCCTTCGTCAACGGCCAGGTCATCGGCACCATCGGCAACGATGCCCCCTCTCCCGTGAGCGAAGCAGCGTGAAGCAGGTTGGTGAGTTGATGTCAGATGATTTGAAGACGCAGAGGAAGGAGGAGGGCCTCCTTCCTCTGCAACTCCATCCTCCAGGAAGAGAAACCAAGAGAGGGAAGGACGACATAGCGGAACGTGATCCGCAGCTCACCGCCTTCCCCCGCTTTCTAACATCAATCACCATGTTTGAACGCTTCACCGACCGTGCCCGCAAGGTCATGGCGATCTCCAACCAGATCGCCCAGGCTCATCATCAGGACTTCATCCTCCCTGAGCACATCCTCCTCGCCCTCCTCCGTGAAGGCGGCGGCACGGTGCGCCCTGTGCTGGAGCGCCAGAATGTGGATCTAGGCCAACTCGAGAGAGACGCCGCCGCCGCTTTGGAACACTCCGTCTCCAACTCTCCGCCCGGCAAACTCCCTCTTAAGCCCCTCGCCAAGACCGTCATCGAGCAGGCCATCCACGAGGCCCGCGCGCTCAATCACAACTTTGTCGGCACCGAGCATCTCATACTCGGCCTCCTCCATCTCACCGATCCGCCCCTGCCCTCCCTCTTCGCCCGCTACGGAATCACTCTCGACCCCACGCGCGACATCGTGCGGCAGATCACTCATTCCGTCGGCTCTCACCCTAGTCCATCAGGCAGTCACGAGATTGGCCCCATCCTGCATCTTGCCCGTCACTTCGCCGAAAACTATCACAGCCCGGAATTGATGCCCGGGCATCTTCTCCTCGCACTGCTCGCTGAACACGACATTCCTGGGACCGCGCTCTGCGCCGAGGTGTTGATTGAATGGCTCCACCGCATGCGCGCCGCCAATCCGCTCCCCGGCCCCAACGTCTGTCTCGATGACCTCAGATTGCATCTGGCCAAGAAACTCCGTGAGCAACCGCCCACTCCTGATACAGACTGAGGGAGCGAGTCGGAAGTGTTGGGGCGGTCGCGCTCAGTCACTCACGTAAACGGCCCTTCGCGCTGTTCGGCCGGACCGGTTTCCTGCCTTCCCGGGCAAGCCACAACGGTCCTCACCCAGAACCTCTTCGCCTTCCTCTTCTCGCACTCGGGGCGGCCCCGTCGGCAGCGTTGCCTTACCGCAATCCATCTTTACTTGCCATGTACTTGAGCATGTCGATCACGCGGTTGGAGTATCCGACCTCGTTGTCGTACCACGCCACGATCTTGAAGAACTTGTCGTTGAGTTGAATGCCGGCCTTGGCGTCGAAGATCGAGGAGTGCGTATCGCCGATGAAGTCGCTGGACACCACTTCCTCTTCCGTGTACGCGAGCACGCCCTTCATCGCGCCTTCGGCCGCGCTCTTCATCGCCGCGTTGATCGCCTCCAGGCTCGTGGGCTTGCTCGTCTTGAAGGTGAGATCGACTGCGGAGACGTCCGCCGTGGGCACGCGGAAGGACATGCCGGTGAGGCGCCCCTTGAGCGCGGGGATGCAGAGCGTGACGGCCTTGGCCGCGCCGGTGCTGGCGGGGATGATGTTCATGTAGGCGTTGCGCCCGCCGCGCCAGTCCTTCTTGCTGGGACCATCCTGTGTGGGCTGCGTCGCCGTCACCGCGTGGATCGTGGACATCAGGCCTTCTTCAAGGCCGAAGGTCTCATGAATCACCTTGGCCACGGGCGCGAGGCAGTTGGTCGTGCAGGAGGCGTTGGAGATGACGGTGTGCTTGGCGGGGTCGTAGGTCTCGTGATTCACCTTGTATGCGAGCGTGGGCACTTCCTTGTCGCTCTTGGTGGGGGCCGAGATGAGCACGCGCTTGGCGCCGGCCTTGAGGTGCTTGGTCGCGTTCTCATAGTCGGTGAACAGGCCGGTGGATTCGATGACGTAATCGACCTTGAGCGCAGCCCAGGGCAGCGCGGCGGGGTCTTTCTCGCTGACGCACTTGACGGTCTGGCCGTTGATCTTGATGAACCCTTCGCCCGCTTCGATAGCCGCATCGAGCCGGCCGTGCACGGTGTCGTGCTTGAGGAGGTAGGCGAGATTGTCGGAGGGGACGAGGTCGTTGACGCCGACGAATTCGATTCCGCCCGACTTGATGCCGGCGCGCATGGCCAGACGACCGATACGACCGAACCCGTTGATGCCGACACGAATGGCCATGGATGAAACTCCCTCAGTGAGTGTGAATTGAATGAGAAAAGTTGGGGCGGATTTTAGGCGAGGATGAGGTAGGGATAGAGCGCAAGCCAGTGGTCGGTGGCGGGCGGGGTGGGGGCGTCGAGTGAGGCGGCCAGGCTGGCGCGGAGGCCAGTGAGCCAGGGCTGGAGCGCCAGGCCCATGAACACCGGCGCAGGCTCGCGGGGCAGAGTGGCCAGCACAGCGTCGAAGTGATCGAACGACTCCTGACGGAGGCGGCGCGCGCCCTCGTGTTGCCGCTGCAGAATCTGGAGATGGCAGGCGCCGGCCTGGATGAGCCCCTGCAGAAAGCGGCGGGAGATGTCGCTGCGCGGGATGGCCTTCCACAGGCCCTCCCAGGCTTCGTGGGCTTCCCACCAGAATCCGTGGTTGTACAGATCGACGCCCAGGAGGTAATCGGGCATGTCGCGCCAGCGTTCCGGCCCGAGCCAAAGGGGCGCATTTCCCGATTCAAGGCTGCGCGGAGAGTGGCCTGCATCGGATTTGGGATGCGGATCGCGGCCGGGCAGGAAGCGGTAGGGGGGGAAAGGGATTCCGGAATAGCGGCGTGCGTGCAGGCGGCTGCGCGGGTCGAGGTTGGGGGGCGGATCGTCCGGGCGCACGCGGAATCGTAGAGTTTGAGCCAATTCGGCGGAAATGGCGATGATGAGGAGAATCAGATAGGATTGCCGTCCCACATGCGTGACATATTGCGGTCAATCTCCGGTTCGGCGATATGGATGCTGGTTATGCTGACTGCATGCACGGCGAGTAAGCCAAAGCCCGACTTCGATTCGCCCGATCCATATGCACGGGCGCTGGCCATCGAGGATGCCGCGCTGCAGAAAGATCAGAACGCAATTCCGGACCTGATCGAGAGTCTGGACAGTGATGACCCTGCGGTGCGGTTTGCGGCGATCGGGGCGCTGGAGCGGATTACGGGCGAAACGTTCGGGTATCGTCCGTATGATCCGGAGTGGGAGCGGCAAGCGGCGGTGGATCAATGGGTTAGCGAGTACAGAAACCGGGGGGCGGCAGACGACGTATTCACTAATGATGATGCTGCGGCCGACTCTCCTGAGCCGGCCCACGACAGCCACGAGCCATGAGTCATGCTCACTGAATCGCCACATGTTCGTATCGAGATGATCAGTCAGCCCCGGTATCTGGCAGGCGCGCGATCGATGATCGCATCGATTGCGCAGCGGCTTGGTTTTGCGGAGGCGGCTTGCGGGCAGATCGCACTGGCCATCGATGAAGCGATCTGCAATGTGATTACGCACGGGTACCAGAAGCGGCCGGATGGGCGAATCTGGATCAGCATCTGGCCGATTTCCGAACCGAGCCCCGGAATTCGGATTCTCATTGAAGATGAAGGCAAACAGGTTGATCCTGAGTCGATTCGCTCGCGTGATCTGGGGGAGATTCGCCCCGGCGGGTTGGGGGTGCACATCATCAAGCACGTCATGGATTCAGCCGAATACACCCGGAGGTCCAAGTGCGGGATGGCCCTGTGCATGGAGAAGCACATCGGGTCGGCCAAGGCGGCAGCGGAAGGAACGAACGGAACGTGCTGTTGCGGCACTGGTTGAGAGGGACGTCGGAGAAAGAGCCGGATTGCCCGGCGAGTCAGGGCCGCGCGGAGAAGGAACGTCAATGGCAGAGGCGCAGAATCTCGAAGTGAAGATCGACCGGATGAACGGCGCGGTGGTGCTGCGCCCGACGGGCGATATCGATCTGGCCCGTTCACCGGCCTTTCGGCGCGAGATCATGGCCGCGCAAGGCGAGAAGCCGGGGCGGGTGGTCATCGACCTGCGCGACGTGCCCTACATGGACTCGTCAGGGCTGGCTACGCTGGTGGAGGCGATGCAGTTTTCGCGCAAGAACTCAGTGCCGCTGGTTTTGTGCGGGATGCAGCAGCGTGTGCGCGGCCTGTTTGAGATCGCGCGCTTGCACACGGTTTTCCGGATCGTCCCCGGCGTGGATGAAGCGCTGGTCAACTGAAGCCTGGGAACAGTCGTGGCCGATTCCAACCGCACCCGGTGGGTTGAGGTGTAGCATGTACGCGCAGCGCGCCGGCGCGATTCAATCGTCCCGGCGCGTGAGCCTTTCATGACTCACCTCCTGCGGAAGTTGCGCATGTCTGAACTGGACCTGGAAGAAGAAGCACCGCGACGCAGCCCACTCTGGTTCGTCGAGTTCGTGGGAGCGCGGTGGCTGCGCATGCAGGAGAGTGTGGGCGGGGTCTTCTATCTGCTGCTGGATGTGCTCGGTTGGATCAGCCGGGCGGTTGTGCCGCCGCGTGTTCCCCTGGGCCGGGTCGCGGTGGTGAGCCAGGTCGTGCGCCTGGGCGTGCGCGCCATCGGAATCGTCGCGCTCCTGGCGATGGCGGTGGGGGCGATCCTGGCGCTGCAGATGCAGCCGCCGCTGGCGGACTTCGGGCAGGTGGACAAGATCGCCAACATCGTGAGCATCGCCGTATTGCGAGAACTGGGGCCGCTGATTTCCGCGGTGATTCTCACCGGATTTGCCGGGGCCGCAGTGGCCGCTGAGATCGGCACCATGGTCGTAGGCGAGGAGATTGAAGCCCTTGAGGCGCATGCGCTGAATCCGATTCGGTTCCTGGTGGTGCCGCGTGTGCTGGCGACCACCTTTTCGCTTGTGTGTCTTACGGTGTTTGCCGACATCACCGCCATTGCAGCCGGGGCGTTCGTGAGCGTCTACGTGCACGGCGTGCCATGGCGGCAGTACTGGGACAACACGGTGTTTCAGGCCGACCCGCAGGACTTTACCACGGGGCTGGTCAAGGCCGCGGTATTCGGAATGCTCATCGGGCTGATTTCCTGTCACAACGGACTGCGCGTGACGGGCGGCGCGGCGGGCGTGGGCCGGTCGACCACCGACACGGTCGTGTCCAGTGTCGTGTCCGTGATCCTGGCCGACCTGGTGTTCACGACGTTCTTCTTTGTGACGGGGTGGACCTAAGCCGGTGGAGGGACGTCGTCAACCTGAGAGCGGGCGCTGCTGCAGCACGGGCATGGCGAGCAGGTACTGCCGGGCGGCCTGGGTTTCCGAAGTTGTGAATTCGCTGTAGGGACCGTCGAATGCCAGACCGCCCGAATCGAGCATGAGCACGCGCGGGCTGATCCGGCGGAGCAGTTCCTTGTCATGCGTGACGATGACGGTGGTGCGCTGCGGCTTGCCGGAGCGGCTGCGATGGTGCTCGCTCCAGATGAGTTCGTGGATGTGCCCCGAGATCACGGGGTCCAGACCGGTAGTGGGTTCGTCATAAAAGAGCACGGTGGGATCGACGGCGATGGCGCGGGCGATGGCGACGCGCTTGGCCATCCCGCCGGAAAGCGCTTCACGCGACTTCGGCAGCACATCGGCGACATCCAAGGCGACGGCTTCAAGGCTTTCTTCGACGCGCTTCCTGATCTGAGACTCTGAGAGTGAAGTGTGCTCGGTGAGCCAGAGTGCGATGTTGTCGAGCACTGTCCCGGTGAAGAGCGCGTTGCGCTGGAAGACCACCGCCCAATGCAGTCGCAATGCATCGAGGTCGTCATCGCTCTGCAGGTGCAGGTCCACCAAGGAGGCTTCAGGCAGCGCGTGATTGCGAACCAGCACGCGACCGGTATCGGGCAGGAGCAGTCCCGTCAGGATGTCCAGGAGCACGGTTTTGCCGCTGCCGCTGCCGCCCACGATGGCGACGATTTCGCCAGCCTTAATGCGAAATGAGATATTGCTGAGCACCACATGCTCACCGAAGGACTTTCTGACCGCTTCGCAGCACAGTTCGGTATCGGGGTCCTGCATGACGGGGGCGGCGTCGGTCGGTTTGGGCCGGGCCGTTGCGGCGAGGTCGGCGACGCTGTCGCGCAGGGCGCCAGCGCCTTCCTGCAGCGCCTGGGCCGCGCGATCGAGGATCGTCGCGCGACCGTTCCTGAACATGGAGAACTTCCGGCTCACGGGTCGGCGACTGTACGCAGCGGATGCTTATTGTCGCGGGGAGTCGGAGTCGGTCCGCAACGTGGCGCAACGCCCCAGGGCGGGGAAAGAGGCCTCGAGTTTCGGGTAGAGGCTGCGGTACAGAGCATGGCACTCGCGGTAGATCGCAGCGGATTGATGCTGCGGCTCGGACCGTCCGGTGATGCGCACACATGCGGCAGCCGCCTGCGCCACGTCGGGCCACACCTGCGTCCCCACGCCGGCGAGCAGTGCGGCTCCATAGGCCGCACCTTCCGAGGAATTGACGGTGAGAATGGGGACCTCGAAGGTATCCGCGAGAATCTGGCGCCAGAGCGCACTGCGCGCCCCGCCGCCGGAGGCGCGCACCTCGCGCACGACGACGCCAGCGTCAGTGAGCAGGTCGAGGCAGTCGCGCAGGCCGAAGGTGACGCCCTCGATGACGCTGCGGGCGAGGTCGGATTTCGTATGTTGGAGCGTGAGGCCGATGAATGCGCCGCGTGCGTGCGGGTCGGGATGGGGCGTGCGTTCGCCGGTGAGGTAAGGCAGGAAGATGAGCCCGCGCGCCCCCGGCTGCGACTGGGCCGCCTGTGCCATGATGCGTTCATACGGATCGATGCCCGCGTTCTTCGCATCCGCGATTTCCTGGGCACAAAGCGTGTCGCGGTACCAGCGCAGCGACCCGCCGGCCGAGAGCATGACGCCCATGAGGTGCCAGGCTCCCGGAGCGCCGGCTGCTCCCGCAGCATGACAGAAGGCGTGGAGGCGGCCTTCGGGTTCAAAGCGGTAGGAATCGCAGGCGGCGAACACAACGCCTGAGGTCCCGATGGTGACGCTCACGCTTCCTTGCGCGACGATGCCGGTGCCTACCGCCTGGGCAGCCTGATCGCCCGCACCGGCGGCGACGGGAAGTCCCGCAGGGAGTCCGGTTGCGCCTGCGCCGGCGGGGCTGACGGTCGATGCGATGTCCGTTGACTCATGCAGGGTCGGCAGCCAGGCGCGTGGGATGTCCAGCGCGCTGAGCATTTCCGAGGACCACTGCCGGCGGGAAACGTCCAGCAGACTGGTGCCGGAGGCATCCGCCATGTCGATGGCGTGCGCGCCGGTGAGCCGAAAGCGCACGTAATCCTTGGGAAGCAGGATGTGGGCGACCTTTGCGTACACCTCGGGTTCGTGCTGCCTGACCCACAGAATCTTGGGTGCGGTGAACCCGGGGAGGACGAGGTTGCCGGTGAGTTCGATGAGGCCCTTGCGGGTCAGGAGGCGCGTGATGGCTTCGCATTCACCGCCGGAGACGCCGGTGCGCTGATCGTTCCAGAGAATGGCGGGGCGGAGGACGCGGCCGGTTTTGTCGAGCAGCACGAGGCCGTGCATCTGGCCGGTAAGACCGAGGCCCTTGAGGCGGGTGACATCGATGCGCGCATCGGCGATGACTTTGCGGAGCGCGCTGCAGGATGCGGTCCACCAGTCTTCAGGGTTCTGCTCAGCCCAGAGCGGATGGGGCGTGGAGAGCGGGTACTCGCTGGTGGCGCTGGCGAGGGTAGCGCCGGAAGCGGAGTCGATGAGGACGGCTTTGCAGCCTGAGGTGCCGACATCGAGGCCGAGGAGGAGGGGGGAGGAGGGGCTGAGGGTTGCGGACATGAGATCACGGCTCCTGCGCTGCTGAGTCGGGGTCGAGGCCCGCCTCAAAATCCAACTCATCGTCCCAAGCGAAAGCGGTGTGACAGCGCGGGCAGACTCCGTCGGTCACATGGGTGAGATCGGCGTTGCACACATCGCAGAAGGGATTGGCGCGTTCAATGATGATGAGCGGAAGCGGCAGCCCGGCCTCCTCCAGCACGCGCGCAGCGGACTCAATCTGCGGCAGACCGAGGCCGATGGTGAATCGCTCCTCGCGTCCGCCCACGAGCGCGGTCGCGCCTTCGAGACCTCCGAAGTGCTGGTACTCTTCGTGAGGGATGCCGGCGTGGTGCAGCGCATGCCTGGCCGCAGAGTATTCGGCGATGTCGCTGTAAGTCACAAGCCGCCAGATGCGCGGTCTGCCGCACTCGGGGCAAACATCCGAATCAATGCCGCGGAGGTCATACCTGCAAGCCGGGCAGAGAATGGGGCGTGGGGGAAGTTTGGAGGAGCGCGCGTCAGTCATAATGCCAAGCTTCATGCGCGCGCGGGGAACCACTTGCCGAGTTTTTCGGGGTGAGGGGCGCGGGCGCGGAGGAGGTAGCCTTCGAGCCAGCCGCGGTTTTTGTGGGGGGCGGCATGGGAGTTGAGGATGGCCTCGTGATCGAGCGATTCGATGCGTTCATTGGCGGCGCGCATGGCATCCATCGAGATGCGGACGGCGGTGTCGATGGGCATGCGCTCGGGGTTGATGTCGATGCCAAAGTACCCGCGGTACCCGTACATTTTCAGCGTGTACATCCAGGCTTCGAGGAGTTCGGGCGAGACGACGCCGACGTTGAGGTCCTGGTCGTAGTTGCCCAGCGGCTGGCTGTTGCAGTGGGTGTGGGCGAGGCGGCCTTCGGCCATGATCCAGGCAGTGACGCTGGGGAGGTCTTCGTAGCCCATGAGGACGTGGCCGATCTCGGGGTTCATAGCGCAGAGGCTGTGGCCGTCCTCAAGGATGTCGACGTTGTCGGGATGGCGGAGGAGGGATTCGACTTCACGGCAGGCGAGGATGCCCTCGGCGGTGGTGCCCACGAGGATGCGGCCGCGCGGTTCGTAGGGCTTGGGCTCGATGGCGATGCGCACTCCGGGCACGGAATCCATGGCCTCGGCCAGACCGCGGATGAAGCGGTCGCGGGCTGCCACGAAGTCGAGGCCGAAGCCGTTCTCATAGCCGTCGATGCCGGGCCAGACGACGGCGAAGTCGGTGTCGAGTTCCTTGTTGAGCGCGAGGGAAGCCTTGAGGCGTTCGATGGCGGTCTGGCGCTCGCCGGTGAGGGGATTGGAAAGCGAGCCGAACTCGAACTGCTCATCCCAGAAGAGCAGGGGAATGACCGTCAGGACGCGGATGCCGGTTTTCTTGGTGAACTGTTTCCAGTCGCCGACGTTCTCCTCGTTAATTTCGTTGGGGTAGTGGGCTTCGAGTGCGGCAAGGCCGTGCTGCTTGAGGCCCGCGGCGATCTCGAGCCGATCTTCGATGGAGAGGTCGGGTTTGTACTTGGCGTGAAAGCGGCTGGAGGGCGGCGAGAAACACCAGATGCCGGCGGAGAACTTGAGGTCAAGCGAGAATGAGCGCAGGTGGGCGAGCATGTCTTCGGGGGTGCGGCGAGCGGACTGCTGACGAATGTCGAGGCGGGGCATTGGTAGGGCGGCCTTTCGCAAGGGGCGGAGGGACTGGGAGGCAATGACGAGGGCAACGATATCGGCCTGGCGGCGCGAGCATGCGCACCGACCAGATTCCGAAAGAGCCCGGGTACGGGTTGGGAAGCGGCGCGCCTACGCTCAGGGCAATTCCACGGCGGGCCGCACACCCGCTGTTCGGAGGATCCAGTCATGAACTCGTTCTCGTCGGGCAATCACGCCAAGGCGGGGTTCACGTTCCTATCCTGACCAGGTCGGATGGGGTGACGCCGGCAACAGAAAGCGGTGGACGAGCGCCTTGCTCAAAGAACGGCACAGAGTCTTCGTGTCGCTGCTGGTTGCGCTTGACAGCCTGGTGGCAGGCGCTGCGCTGGCGGGCACGCTCGGCCTGGCCTTGATGCAGCGGCGTGCGCTTGACCCGGCGTCCACGGCGCAGGATGCATGGACCATCTTCCCACTAGTGGCCCACCTCCCGCTTCTGCTGTTGTGCCTGGTGGGTTCGGGTCTGTACCGGCCGCGCCGTGACGCCACATTCACCAGTGAGTTCTGGGATCTGGCCCGCGCGGTTGTGATCGCCTGGGTCATCCTCGTGCTGGCGCTCCTGTTTGCCCGGCGACCGCTGCTGGACCGACTTGTCGAGGAGGACGTGCTCCTGACGCACCTGGTCCTCATGCTGGGCCTGCTGACGCTGCACCGATTCGCATTCCGACTGCTGCTGCGCGCGCTGCGCAGGCGCGGCTGGAATCAGCGCCACATCGCAATCATTGGGGCAGGGAGGCTCGGCCAAACAACGCTGCGCACTTTGACGAACAATTCGTGGACGGGGATCAACTGCGCCTATTTCGTGAGTCACCACGACGCCCCGCCGGCGGGCGATGTGCCGCGCCGATGCCTGGGCCGGCCTGTGCTGGGCGGGCTGGACGATCTCGAACGGACGCTGGACCGACTTCCGGTCGATGGGGTCATTCTCGCCCTGCCGCAGTCGCGCAATCACCGCCTGCCGAATCTGCTCGCGAGGCTGGAGCGGTATCCGGTGGAGGTGCGGATCATTCCGGACATTTCACCGCGCTACATGCCCATGAACCTGGCAGTGGCGGAGCTCGACGGGCTGCCTGTGCTCACGGTGCGCCAGTCACCCATGCTTGGGTATGGGGCGCTGGCCAAGCGAATTGTCGACCTCGTCATTGCCCTGGGCGCGCTGGTCGTCTTCGGCGTGCCGATGGCGCTGGTGGCGCTGCTCATCCGGCTGGAATCTCCGGGCCCGATCCTGTACCGGCAGCAACGTGCCGGGCTGGGCGGCAAGCCGTTTTCGATTTACAAGTTCCGCACGATGTACCTTGCAGACGCCATGCCCGCGAGCGCTCAGCGCGAGCAGGGGACGGAAGCGTGGACTCATCGCGACGACCCGAGAATCACGCGCATCGGCCGCGTGATGCGCCGGCTCAGCCTGGACGAACTGCCGCAGTTGCTCAATGTGCTCAAAGGGGAGATGTCGCTGGTGGGGCCGCGACCGGAGCGCATCGATCTTCTCCCACGACTGCGCGACGATACCCCGGGGTACATGCTGCGTTCGAACGTGAAGGCGGGAATGACCGGATGGGCGCAGGTCAACGGGCTGCGCGGAGACACATCGCTGCGCAAGCGTCTCCAGTACGACCTGTATTACGTGCGTCACTGGTCGCTGCTGTTTGATCTGCGCATTCTCTGGCTGACGTTGTTTCGGGGTTTTCATCACCCCAACGCGCACTAGAGTCGTGCATGCGATTGTGCCACTGTTTGAGCGCTCTTCCATGCGTGCTTGCGACACTTCCAGCCTGCGCACAGTCCGTCCCCTTCGGGTCCACACCTGATGCGGACAGCGTGACCTTCCGCGTCTGGGCTCCGCATGCCAGCAGTGTCAGCGTGATCGGCGAGTTCAACAACTGGTCGCCGACGGCGTCGCCGATGCGCAGGCAAGCGGGTGGGAACTGGATCGCCGACCTCGCCTCCGCGCGCGTGGGTCAGCAATACCGCTACCTGATCACGACCAACGGGCAGGCGTATTCGCGGCGCGATCCATACGGCCGGCTTTGCACTTCCTCCGATTATGCCGAGGGCAACACGATCATCTATGACCCAGGGGCATTCGACTGGGAGGGTGAGACTTTCACCAATCCGCCGGTCGAAGACCTGGTGATCTACGAGATGCACGTGGGGACCTTCAACGACTCGAACCCCAATGGGTGCGCCACGCTGGCGGATGCGGTCGCGCGCCTTGACCATGTGGTCGATCTGGGCGCTACCGCCGTCGAAGTGCTCCCGGTCAATGAGTCGCTGGGCGTGTGCATCACCGGCTACGGCCCGGCTGATCTCTTCGCGGTGGACAACATCGCGTATGGCGGGCCGGATGGATTCAAGCAGTTTGTCAAGGCCTGTCATGAACGCGGTTTGGCGGTAATTCTCGACGTGGTCTACAACCACTGGGGGCCGTGGGACCTGCACCTCTCGCAGTTCGACGGCTGGTCGGACAGCACGTATACCGCGGGGATCTACTTCTACGGCACGACGAGGCTCAATTCCCCGTTCGGGCCGCGGCCGAACTATGACAAACCGCAGGTGCGCCAGTTCATTTTCAACAACCTGCGCATGTGGATCGAGGAGTATCACGTGGACGGGTTCCGCTGGGATTCCACGCTCAACATCGACAACACGAACTCAGGCCTTGGCGAGCCCATACCTGCCGGCAAGACGCTGATGCAGCAGGCCAACAGCGTGATGCACCGGGTGTATCCGGGGAAAATCGCGATAGCGGAGGATCTGCGCAATGATGCGCGCCTGACTCAGCCGGTGGCGCAGGGCGGGCACGGGTTTGACAGCCAGTGGCACTACTTTGCCGCGCCGGTGCGGAGCGCGCTTACCAAAGGCGTGGATGCGAACCGCAACATGAACAGCGTGGCGGATGCGCTGACCGCCGTCTACAACGCAGACCCGTTCCAGCGCATCATCTTCAGCGAGTCACACAATGAAATCTGCTGCGGCAATCAGCGATTGACGGTTGAAATCGACCGCGCCAATCCGAATTCCTGGACGGCGCGCAAGCGCTCGACGATCGGCGCCGCCCTGACCTTCACGGCCGCGGGCATTCCGATGATCTACCAGGGGCAGGAGTTCCTGGATCAGCAGCCTTTCGACCAGAAGAAGCCGATCGACTGGAACCAACTGGAGAGGTATCCGGGCGTGTACGCGTTGTATCGTGATCTGGTCGCGCTGCGCGGCAATGCGCTGGGGCATACGGCGGGCCTGCGCGGGGCGGGAACAGCCGTCCACCACGTGGACAACACGGCCAAGGTGATTGCGTACCAGCGCTTCGACGCCGGCGGCCCGGGCGATGACTGCGTGATTGTCGCGAACTTCTCAGGAGCGGTGGTCTCGAATTACGCCGTGGGTTTCCCGCAGCCTGGCGATTGGATGACGCGACTGAACTCGGATGACCCGAAGTACGGGGCGGACTATTCAGGTGTGGGCAGTGTGAGCGTCGCAGCCGACGGGGAAGGGCGCGATGGGATGGCGCAGTCGGGGCTGGTGACCATTGCCCCGTACAGCGTGCTGATTCTGTCGCAGGATCAGTGAGGCAAAGTGGTTACTTTCCGTCCATCCAGCCGCTGACGTACCCCCAGATGTGCCGGCTCACGGGGATTCCGGCAAGGGTGAGAAAGACGCCCAGGAGCAGGCCGGTGGCGACATTGCCGGCGGCGGACATTCCCAGCCAAGGGGCGATGAAGACGCACCAGATCACGCTCAGGGTGCAGGCGATGATGAGGTTGACCGTGATTGCGCCGGTCATCTCGCCGTGCCGATCCTCCATGCCGGGCTTGGCGCGATATTCGTGACGAGAATCCATGGTGGATCGTAGAACTAGACTTTTGTCATGAAGACCGAGCACCGCGCATCCATTGCAGTGGAGAACGCGCTCTGGACTGACGCACCTGGTCATTCGGTACGCAGTCTGATCGGGCTTCTCATCTCGCTTCTGCTACTGAGTCTTGGTGCCGCCGTCCGACGGTTTTACGGCCCTGCGTTTAGTTGTGCGTGGATGATTAATGGTTCACCAAGCCACACGGGGTTAGCCACCGTTCTCGTGGTGGTTGGATCAGCCCTGTTTCTTGCCGTGGTGTTCCACCTGTGGCGGATTCTGCGGATCGGTACTGTGCATGGCGGCATTCGACATTCTTGGCTTGTGTTTCTCCTGCCCTTGGGTCAAATGATCCAGGCTGGTTGGGTGTTGGCATGGTCAGGCAACCATGGAAACGCTGATGGTTCCGCGCCATTCGCGTTTGGTTTTGCATGGCGGGCGGTGTTCACGGTCGCCGAAATCGGCATGGGTATCGGCGCGCTGACATTGTGCAAACTGCTGGATTCGATTTCTACGCGCCTTCAAGATGAGCGAATCACCGGACCAAGTGTGTGGTTGTATCGGCTCTATGTCATGTGCCTTTTGGCGGGAGCCGTCGGGCGATGGGTGCGATTTGATGGAGGTTTGATTCTGGCTCGATCTCCGGCCGGGACATGGGCAGAGAATGGGGATGTCAAGGAGATGGGATTTACGATTTCAGCATTCGCAAGCTGGGGGATGATGATTGTCCTCCTTTGGTTCGCAGGGCACCTTGTTGCGCTTTGCTTAAGGTTGCGCGGCTGGACTGTTCCGGGTCACTGTCCGAAGTGCGGGTACGACCTGCGCGCCAGTTCGACGACCGGATGTCCGGAATGCGGGTGGGGACGGAAAGAGGCGGAACCAATCGGAGTCGGCGCGACCCTCCTAGACCGCTGACTGCCCTGCCACGAATCCGCTGGCCCAGGCCCATTGGAAGTTGAAACCGCCGATGCGGCCATCGACATCGAGGATTTCGCCGCAGAGATAGAGGCCCGGCCGCACGCGCGACTCCATGGAGTCCAGATGCACTTCGCGGAGCGGGACGCCGCCTGCGGTCGCTTCAGCGAAGGTGAAACCGCGATCGCCGGCGATGGGTGCAGGCCAGGCGGTGAGGGCCTGCACGAGGGATTTGCGCTGCGGGCGCGTAAGGACGCGCGCGAGTGTACCCGGATCGACGCCCGCGCCGTGGATGCCGATCGCGCGGAGCAGGCGATCGGGCAGGCCATAGGGGCGCAAGGCGCTGAGGACTGTCACCCCTCGGCCGAACTTGAGGAGGGCGGAGTCCACTTCATCAGGATTCCGCGACGGAAGCCAGTTGATGAGAAGGAGCGGCGCGGGAGCGTTCTCCTGAGCCGCATCCCGCGCAGCAAGGAGGTAGTGTCTGCTGATGTCCAGCACACCCGGGCCGGAGATGCCGAAGTGGGTGCAGAGAAGGGCGCCTTCCACCTGGGCGAGGCGTTTGCCTGACACAGCGAGGACCTGAATCCGCACGTCGGCGGCCAGCCCGGAGAGTTCGCAGAGCCAGTGACTTTTGGGCAGGGTGAGAGGAACGAGGGCGGGGAAGAGGTGTTTCGTGACGCTGTGGCCCAGCGACTGGGCGATGAGGAGACCCTGGCCGTCGGAACCGCTCTTGGGAAGAGCTTTGCCGCCGGTGGCGAGGATGACGTTGCGGGCGGTCAGCGAGCCGAAAGGGCCTGAGACGCGAAAGCGGGGGCCAGCCGCGCCGGATTCGTGGGACTCGATGACTTCCACGCGTTCGACGCGATGGGCGGAGCGCAATTCCGCACCCGCGTTGTGGGCAGCGCGCAGGAGGGCGTCGAGCACGGTCTGGGCCCGGTCAGTGACGGGAAAGAGTTTGCCGGTCTCTTCGCGTTTGAGGGTCACGCCGATCTCGGCGAAGAAGGCGATGGTGGCGGCGACGTCGAATTGCCGAAGGACATTGCGAATGGCGGGGGGTGAGGAGCCGCAGAAGTCGCGCTCGCTGACGGCGTGATGGGTGACATTACAGCGACCGCCACCGGCGACGAGGATTTTTGCGCCCGGACGGGAGGCGCCTTCGAGAAGGAGGATGCGGGGGGCGGTCCCGCGGGCCTGGGCTGATCGACCGGCCTGGATCGCGGCCAGGAGCCCGGCGGCGCCGGCGCCGATGATGGCAATGTCCACGGACTCAGGCATGGGGGTGCAGGATATCTGGCCATACCCCAGTCGAGCGCGGGTTGACCCGGCTTCAGTTCTGCCCGATCCTTCTTCATGCCATCCACTCGCCGCATCGCCCTTTTGGCTGTGTTCACCTGCCTGCTTCTCGTGTTGGGCCCACTTGCGGGCGCATCGGCCGCCGCGGGCAACACGATCACGGTGACCTTTGACTCTGGGCTGCGGAGCGAGGCGGCGACGGGGCGGCTGCTCGTTCTGATGGTTGAGGCGAAGAAGGCGGGAGGCTTCATGGGTAAGTCGCCTCTGGATGCGCCGATGTGGGACGATCCGCAGCCGATCTACTCCGTGCCGGTGGCGGCCGTGAAGCCTGGGGAAGCAATGGTCGTGGATGACTCGGCGGCGGCGTTTCCCGGTCCGCTCTCGACGCTCACGGGGGAGTATGCGGTGATCGCGGTTCTGGATGTGGATCGAACGACGTCCTCGTTCAGCAATTCCAGCGACAACCTTCGGTCCGAGCAGACGGTCTTGAAGTTTGATGCGGCCGCGCCGCAGAACTTCGCGCTCACGCTGAACGCGCATATCGAGGCTCCCAGCGCGAAGGACACAGAGGATGTGAAACTGGTCGAGGTGAAGAGCACGCTGCTTTCGGACTTCTTCAAGTATGACGTGTTTCTGCGGGCAGCGGTCATTCTGCCTGTCGGGTATGACGCTGCGGGCGAGCGCCGATATCCCGCGATCTACTCGATACCCGGATTCGGGGGCCGGTGCTATGACGCATTCGGGCCGAGGCGCACCCGGCCGGGAGCGCGCGGCGATCTGGATGCGAACGCGTTCCGCATTGTGCTCGATCCGGACGGCCCCTACGGGCACACGCTTTTCGTGAATTCGGAGAATAACGGTCCGGTTGGTGATGCGCTGGTGAAGGAACTCATTCCTGAGATCGAGAAGCGATTTCGGCTGATCTCTGAAGCGCGTGGGCGGCTGGTCACCGGGCATTCATCGGGCGGGTTCACGAGCGCGTGGCTGCAGGTGAATTACCCCGATGTGTTCGGCGGGTGCTGGTCCACTTCGCCGGATTCGCTTGATTTCCGCGCCTTTCAGAACATCAACGCGTATGAGGATGCGAATGCGTATTCCGGCGAGGCGGGAGACCGGGCGTCGGTCGTGATCGGCGGGAAGATGGTGTGCACGGTTCGTCAGGAGAACGGGATGGAGAATGCGATGGACCCCAACGGGGCGTCGGGTCAGCAGTGGGACTCGTGGTTCGCGGCGTTTTCTCCCAAAGGGGCGGACGGGTACCCGGTTTCGCTGTGGGACCCGGGGAGCGGCGCGATCCGCCCGGAGTTGCGGGAGTTCTGGAAGGAGCGCGATGTGAATCTCATTCTGCAGGCGCGCTGGGGCGAGCGGGGGGAAGTCCTCAAGGATCGTTTCCGTGTGCTGGTGGGAGACCAGGACAATTTCAGCCTGAACCTGGCGGTGGCGCGCGTGCGCGACACGCTGGCAGCGCTTCCGGGGTGGCGCAGCGACTGGTCCACGGACGAGGAGCGAGCGGCGCACGGATACATCGAGATTTTGACGGGGCGAGATCACTTCAACCTGATGCAGGGGGGATTGAGCGATCGGATCGCGCGTGAGATGCTGCTCAACTTGAAGCAGACGGGCTGCATTCCGGCGCAATGAGCGACTCGAACTTCCAACCCGGACAGATGGGCGCTGCGGGCGGGGAAGCATGCGCGCGCCGGATTGCCGCGCTCCTGAAGGCGCACAACACGGAGTTGGGGGCCCAGGCAGCGGCGGAAGGGATTTCGGGGGTCATCTTCACGTTCCTGACTTTTTTCGGCGTGTTCTGGATTTCCTGGCTGGTCATGTTCATTTTCGTCAACCTGTCGATGAAAGCCGCGACATGGGCGGCGCTGTCGGTCATGGTTGTGTTTGCGGCGGTGAGTGTCTGGACCGCGTGGAAGAAGATCGATCCGCTGGCGGGAATGCGTCCATACGACGCTGCGGATGCGGCGGCCGACGCGGCGACGATGGTGACGTCACTGACGTTGGGCCCGGTGATGTTCCGGTTCAATCGGTTCAGCAGCGCCGGGTTTGCGCTGCTGCTGATCAGCGGACCCAGTAACCTCCTGGAAGCGCTGGCCACCTGGCGGGGCCGAATTCCCGAGGGTGACATCGAGGATGTGTCACGACGTGCGGCGTCGCTTCTCATGGCGTGCGGGCAAGAGGGGATTGAATCGACTGCGATCGATGCGCAGGACACAAGTGCGGTGGTTCTGCTCCGCACTCTGGGGCTGGCGAAATTGCGTCAGCCGGACATGCGCACGCGCATCCTCTGGCTGAAGACCACGCAGAAGGGGCGTGATCTGCTGGGCACGGGGGGCGGGGCTTTCCGGGCGTGAGGGTGTTTGGGAGCGCGCATGAAAAAGCCCGGGTTTGTGATCCCCGGGCCTGGTGGTGTTGCGAGGCTGAGTTGTGGAATCACCTGTCCCAGCCGAAGGCGTCGAACATCTCGAGGTCGGAAGCCTTGAAGAAGTTGGGATAGAAGGTCTGGTTGCTTCCGAGGGCGGGGTCCATGAGGCCGATGTTGGCGGCCTGTTCGCGGAAGTGGCTGGCCTGGTAGGGGTTGCCGTCGGACATGCGGTACTCGCTGGCGATGGTGTCGGAATTCGCGTCGTCGTTGGGGACGTTCCAGTCAACGGTACGAGGACGGATCTGGAACTCAGCGGTGGTATCAGGGTTGTAGTCGCCATTGCCGTCGGTGCGCTGGAAGCGGTAGAGGTCGAGGGCCTCGATATCGCTGTTGCGGAAGTCGGCGCCTGACGTGAAACCGAGGGAGTGGCCGACTTCGTGGGTCACGACATCCTGGAAGGAGTATCCCGAGACGCCGTTGGAGGGGTCATAGTCCCAGCCGAAGTTGCTGTTGAACTGCATGGATGCGGCGTTGCCCGCGACGACGCCGACCGTGGCGTTGAAGGATGCGCGGGTCCAGAAGACGCGGTCTTCGTTGGTTTGAGTCTGGGTGTTGCCGTTGTATCGGACCTTGATGGTCGAGTCGGTGGGCAGGAAGGACTGAATGGTGTCGTTGACGTCCATGCCGTTCACCAAGCCGGCGCGGGAATTGGTCCAGGTGGCGTTGGTGTAGAAGGAGGATGTGGAGCCGAGCACACCGTTGCCGAGGTTGGCAAAGGAGACGCTGATGGTGACGGTGACGGGGTCAGAGAAGAGGGACTCGAGGTAGAGTTCCATGGCGGAGAAAGCAGGGACCGCGGCAGGAGGCACACTGGCGCCGAGGTTGAAGACGATGTTCAAGCCGCCTGCGGGATTCTGCTCGCCATCGCCGCCGACATGCCGGCCTGCGTCAATGACCAGGATGCGCGCGCCGGGGGCGAATTCAGATTCGTGGGACCGGGCCGAAGCAATGAGTTCCTTAAGGCCGAAGTTGGTGAGATCGGAACCGCAGATGGGGCGCCAGCGCTGCTCCCATTGAGTCTGAATTTTCGTTCCGGTCGCATAGAGCGTGGCAACCTGCGGCGTGGCGGGTTCGATGTACAGAGGCATGGGCCGATTGGCGTCCTGCTGCGCAAGGGAAGGCGCGGCGAAGACTGAGACGAGGGCAGTGAGGCTGAGAGCAGTGGCGGGAACGCGAGCGGTCATGATCTTCTCCTGATGTGGTATGGCATGCACGAGGAAACCAAGAAGGGCGGGAGGGGCCCGACCCACGAGGGAAACGTCGACTCACGCGGCCGACGCGGAAGCCATCTGAGAACAGGGCAGCCAGCCAAGCATCGCCCAGAACGGGCGCACGATGATACTCGGACCTCGAAGCGGCCCGGTCAGCGATGATAATCGCCTGGAGGGTCAGTTCATTCCCACAGCCAATGGAGGATCGCTTAGCGTCGGGCCTGTGTCAGGGGGCGCAGGGATCAATGTGACACGATTAGCCAATGCCGGTTTGACCAGCGAGGAGTTGTTCAGCCAGCCGAGCAGCCTCGTCATCTGCCCCGCTTGGCGCGGGAACGTCGCCAGCGGCGGCGGCGGCTGATCCGAAGGCGTTGATTCGGGAGCGCAAGTCCCCGACGAATCTGATTTTGATGCCAAAGTTCTCGCCCACCTTGACGGCCACGCCGCGACCGATGGGCACGTTGTTGACCAGCAGATCGAGTTCATCCTCGACCGCTTTCTGGAGTTCGATGATGGCTCCGGGGACCCATCGGACCACCTGATCGACGGGTACGCGACGTTCCGCAACGCGGACGATCACGGGAACTTCAAGGCGGAGCACGGAATCAAGGTCGGCGGGCATTCTCTTGGGATATCGACAGATCGGGGTTTCCCAATGGAGGATTCGCGGATTCAGTTACGCCCGATAACCCACGACGCAGCCTCCACGGGGTCGAGCCAGCCCATGTTCGCGGTTGAAGTCGGTGGGGCGAGGAGGCGGACGCTTGGTCCGTTGGGGCGCCAGAGTGAGGGCTCCGATGGGCCGAAGAAGGCCAACGTGGGTACTCCCAGCGCGCCGGCGAGATGGGTAGGCCCCGAGTCGAATCCAACGAAGAGGCTGGAGGAGTTGAGCAGATCCGCGAGGTGGTCCAAGGAGTGGGGGACGACGCCACCGAGAAGTGAAAAAGTCTGCCGGTCTACAGGAGACATCTGTTCCATTTCGACCGGGCCTGCGAGCACTGTGATCGGGAGGCGGGCGCGACATCGGCGCACGAAGTCGAATGAGCGGAGGAACGGCCAGCGCTTGGATTGCGAACCGGCGCCGAGGTGGAAGAGTGCGCCCGCACGCGGGGGAGAATCGGAGGCGCCAGCGGCGGCGCTGAACGGCGTGTGAAGGTCACCGAGGCGAATCGGCGGCTTGGTGGGGTAGCAGTGCAGTTGGGCGTTTGGAAAGAGGTGGATGACGTTGCGCGCCCAGGAAGAGTCGAGTGGGGCTATGAAGGAGAAGATGCGCGTGACGGATGTAACCGCGTCGCGGGCGCTCTCCGATTCATGGGATAACCAAAGTGAATTCCAACGCGCGGACTCGATTTCGAGCGGCACAATGTTGGGAAGGAATCGGGCGCACAGGCTGGCCTTGG
This sequence comes from Phycisphaerales bacterium, assembly GCA_044229655.1. Taxonomy (GTDB): domain Bacteria; phylum Planctomycetota; class Phycisphaerae; order Phycisphaerales; family UBA5793; genus JBGASM01. The sequence goes on from JBGASM010000005.1 coordinate 70,200, forward strand.
GGAAGTCGCTGATGAGGGCGGCGGGGCCCAAGGTTCTGAGAAACGGCCAGATAAGGATGGTGTCGCCGAGGGCCGCGCGGTGGAAGACGAGCGTGGGTGGAAGGGGCGATGGAACCATGGGCTGGCAGAAGTGCGCGGCACGTGGAGCGACGGCAGACAAGGGTACCCCGCGCAGTTTTCGGCGCGAAAGCGTGCGGAGCGGGAGATTGTGCGGGTAAGATGAATGTGAAGGTGAGGATGCCTGAGCGTGCCCACGGAATCGGGACAAGTTGAGACTCTTTTTTCGGCCTTGGACTGGGCCGTGCTGGCAGGATATGGCCTGCTGCTGCTGCTCACGGGGATCTGGTGGAATCGACGACAGCGCGACACGGAAGACTATTTCCTGGCAGGGCGCTCGATGCCGGCGTGGGCGGTGTCGTTTTCGGTGATTGCCACGGCGATCTCAGCGGCATCTTTCATCGGCGGGCCGCAGCAGTCGTACGCGGGCGACCTGACGTATGCCTCGGCGAATCTCGGCGCGATCCTGGGGGTGGTGGTGGTCGCGCTCGTGTTCATTCCGCAGTACTACCGCTACAACATCGCGACGGTATACGAGATCATGGGTATCCGTTTCGGACAGCCGGCCCGAACGGCGGCGGCGATGGTGTTCCTGGCGGGGCGGGTGCTGGCGGATGGCGTGCGCGTGTATATCGCGGCGATCCCGCTGTCGCTCATCATGTTCGGACATGCGGCAGAGCAGGAACCGATGCGCTACCTTGGGATCGCGATCGCGTGCCTGACGACCGTGGGCATCCTGTACACGTTCATCGGGGGCATCGCCTCGATCATCTGGACGGACGTGATCCAGACGCTTGTGTTTGTCGCAGCGCTGATTGCGGCCTTCGTGCTGCTGCTGCACCGGATTCCGGTGACCGGCGAGGAGATTGTCGCTGCCCTGCGCACCACGCCGGGAGTCTCAGGCGCCTCGAAGTTGACAGTGATCAGTCCGGGCCTGGACAGGTCCGAGCCGTTCTGGGGATTTGACATGTCCGCAAAGTTCACGCTGCTGACGGCGGTGCTGGGCTGGAGCATATTCAACGCGGCGGCGTATGGAACAGACCACGTGCTGGCACAGCGGATGCTCACGTGCAAGTCGGCTGGGAAAGGGAGTTTGTCAGCGCTGTTTGCGATCGTGCTGAATGTGCCGATCGTGCTTCTGCTCATGAGCGTGGGGCTGCTTCTGTATGTGTTTTATCAGAGGCCTGATTTGATGGGAGCGGCGGCACCGACATACACACCCAATCGGACGGAGTACGTGTTTCTGGACTTCATTCTGAAGGAGATGCCCAGCGGACTCTCCGGTCTGATGATCGCGGGAATCTTCGCGGCTGCGCTTTCGACCATCAACGGATCGCTCAACTCGATGGCGTCAGCTTTTGTCAATGACTGCTACAAGGTGTTGCAGCCGAAGCGCGACGAGGGGCACTACCTGCGCGTGGGCAGGCTGGGGGTGCTGGCGGCGGGGATCGTGGTGGGCGCCTTCGCGATGTATTGCGCGCAATGGTATCGATCGCTGAATACCGCGCTGGCGGGGGAGGAAGCCCACGGTAAGACGCTGATCGAGTTCGCGCTGGGCGTGATGACGTTTGCCTATGCCGGTCTGCTGGCAGCATTTGCGACCGCATTGTTCACAAAGCGTGGGAACAACATCTCGATCATTGCCGGGTTGATCGTGGGGTTTGTGTGCGTGTTGGCGCTGCAGCGAAGCAACTGGGACTGGATTTGCGGGTGGGGCATCTGGGGCGGGCGGCTGAAGGCGACTCCCGGCGACAAGGCATTTACGCTCGGGGACCTCAGAAACCTCGCGGATACGTGGCGACTACTGATCGGAACTGGTTTGGCGCTGTGCGTGTGCCTGATGGGCAAAGGAAGGGCCGCTCCGGCCAGCGCGGAAACGGCGGCAAGCGACGTGTAACACCTGAGCGCACGATAGAATTGTGCAGACCATGGCGAGCGTCGAATCACTTTTTATGCAGAATCAAAGTGCCAATTTGCGGATTGAGCGGTTCGATCTTGAGTGCGGGGCGGTGCTGCTCGTCGAGCGTCTTTCGACCGTGCGCTCCGCGGGGATGACCTGGCTGATTCCCGTCGGATCGGCCTGTGACGCTGACGATCGGCAAGGCACCTCGACGGTCCTTTCGGAGTGGGTCTGGCGCGGGGCGGGGGGCCTGGACGCCAAGGGGCATTCGGATGCGCTGGACAGACTGGGAGTGCAGCGGGGAAGTTCGACTGAATCGCAGCATCTGCGCATTGGCGCGACCATGATGGGTTCACGGATGATGGAAGCGCTGCCTCTGATTGCCGACGCGGTGATGCGGCCAACTCTCTCGGATGCGACTTTTGAGCCGGTGGTGGAGTGGGCGCTGCAGGGCTTGTCCGGGCTGAAGGATGATCCTCAGCAGCGGGCGATGATCCTGCTGCGTGAAGCGCATTTTCCCGAGCCGCTCAACCGCTCGGGACTCGGACAGGAGGAGGCGCTGCGGCGGATTCGGGCCGGGGAGGCGCGGGAGTTGTGGGCTGCGCGGGCCCGTCCGCAGGGATCGATCATCGGGCTGGCCGGGGACGTGGATGGGCGCGCGGCGGCCGAGGCGCTCAATCGGCTGCTCAGCGGGTGGAGCGGGCGCGCAGAGATCATTCAGCCGGCCCGGGAAAGGCAGCCCGGCAGCACGGTACACGAAACGGAGGCGACGGCGCAGGTTCACATCGGCGTGGCGCATGCCGCCCCGCCGGAAACTCATGCTGACAGCATCCTGGAGCGGTACGTGGTGAACGTGCTGTCGGGAGGCATGAGCGGGCGGCTGTTTACGGAAGTGCGCGAGAAGCGGGGGTTGTGTTATTCGGTGCATGCGTCGTACGTGGCAGGCCGGACGCTGGGGGCGGTGATGGCCTATTCGGGCACGACACCGCAGCGGGCGCAGGAGACGCTGGATGTCATGGCGGAGGAGTTTCGCAAGATGAGCCGGGGCATCACGCGCGAGGAGTTTGAACGGGCGCAGGTGGGCATGAAATCGCGCCTGGTCATGCAGGGCGAAAGTTCGGCGGCGCGGGCCAGCGCGGTGGCGCATGATCAGTACGTGCACGGCCGGCCCCGGACGCTGGAAGAGATGATTGCGGAGGTCGAATCGGTTCGACTGAATCAGGTGAACGAGTACCTTTCCCGCCGTGCGCTTGGCGCGATGACCATGGCGACGATCGGTCCGGACGCCCTCAAGGCTCCAGGCGCATAGAAACGGATTCTGCGACGCACACCGCATGGACGCGAACCTGTGAACAACCGCGCGCGAGAGAATGCTCATGTGGTCCCGGATCGCCCCGAAACCGGGAGTGGGGCGGGCAGCGGGAAGCGGCCGCACGTCGAATTGTTCACGGACGGCGCGTGTTCAGGAAATCCAGGCCCCGGAGGTTGGGCGTACGTGCTGCGGCATCCGGCATCGGGCACGGAACGGGAGATGTCAGGCGGCGAGGCGCGCACTACGAACAACCGAATGGAACTCATGGCGGTGATTGAGGGCCTGCGGGCCATCAAGAAGCCGAGCGTCGTGGATGTGTATGCGGACAGCCAGTATGTGGTGAAGGGGCTGCGCGAGTGGATGGATGGGTGGAAGAGGAAGGGTTGGCGCTTGGGGGCGAGCAAGTCCGGCGGAGCGGCGGTGAAGAACGTGGAGTTGTGGCAGGCTCTGGATGAACTGAGGGAGCAGCATGAGTTGCATCTCCACTGGGTGCGTGGGCACGACGGGCATCCCGAGAATGAACGCTGCGACCAATTGGCGGTGGAGGCGATTGAGAGGTTTCGGAGTTAGCGCAAGGCGGTCTGGATCGCAGCGCGGAGCGCAGGCGCGCTCGTCTGGTCCAACGGACGGGCCGGCCAGTGGTGCGGCAGGCCGGTGCCGTCATCGTGCTTGGGAATGATGTGAAAGTGGACGTGGGGAACGACCTGGCCGGCGGAGGCGCCGTTGTTGCAGAGGATGTTGTATGCGTGGGCGCCGCTGGCGCGCATGACGGCGCGGGCCAGACGCGGCAGCGCGCGGCCGAGAGCGGCGCTCACGTCGTCGGGAAGTTCATCGAGGCGTGTCCACTTTTGGCGCGGGATCACGAGGGTGTGCCCATGCGCAAGCGGGTTGATGTCGAGGAAGGCACAGATGTGCTCGTCCTCGTAGACCTTGTACGAAGGGATGGAGCCGTCAGCGATTTTCTCGAAGAGATGGTCGAGGGTGGACATAGGGCATGTTACGGCGCGGGCGACCGACGTGCGGAGTCATCGATTTCGCCGGTGGCTTCGAAGGGAGGAAAGTCGTCATCGTCCTCTGGGGCACTGACGTCGCCAGCTTCAGGGTCTGCGCTGGAGGCCAGGACGGTGGGAACCGGCGGTTCAGCTGGCGAGGCGGAAGCAGTGGGGGAGGCGGGGCTGGAGCCTGGGCGCGGATCGCTGCCGGCGAAGAGTGAATTGGCCTTGGCGGTCTCGGATTCCTCCGTCTCCATCATGGTGCGCATGGTCTGCCATTCCTCGGGGGAGAGAATGACCTCGCGCGCGACCGAGCCCTTGTGTTCGCCGATGATGCCGGCGATGCCCATCTGGTCGATCAGGCGGCTGGAGCGCGTGTAGCCAATGCCCAGGCGCCGCTGCAGGAGGGAGACTGATCCGCGCCCCGATTCGACGATGATGTCCACCGCCTCAAGGAACAGAGGATCGCGACCTTCCTCGCCGAAGTCGGCATTGAGATTCGGCCCCGTGGGATCGCCATTCTCATCCACCGCGGCGGCGGCAGCCTGACTGGGGCTGCGGATGACGAGCAGTTGACGCTCGAACGAGGGGGCGGCCACTTCCTTGAGGAAGCGGACGGCTTTGCGGATTTCCGCATCGTCCACGAGGGTGCCCTGGGCGCGGATGAGTTCGCTGGAACGGGGCGAGAGGAAGAGCATGTCGCCCTGTCCCAGGAGAAGTTCAGCGCCCTTCTGATCGAGCACGATGCGCGAGTCCATGCCGCTGGCGACCTTGAAGGAGACCCGGCAGGGCATATTGGACTTGATGAGGCCCGTGACGACGTTGGCCTGCGGGCGCTGGGTGGCCAGGATGAGGTGGATGCCGACGGCGCGGGCCTTCTGGGCGACGCGCACGATGAAGGTCTCGACCTCCTTCTGGGTCATGATGAGGTCGGCCAGTTCGTCGATGACGAAGACGATGTACGGAAGTTTCTTCGGGAAGCGGGCTTCCTCCTCCTCGCTCATGGGGCCCACGCGCTCGCGAATCTCGGCCCAGCCGAGTTTGTTGAACGTGGCGATGTCACGCACGCCGACCTCGGCCAGGAGTTCGTAGCGTTCCTCCATCTTGGTGACGGCCCATTCGAGGATTCCCGCCGCCCGGCCCATCTCGGTGACGACGGGGCACATGAGGTGGGGGATGTCCTTGAACATGGACATCTCCACCATCTTGGGGTCGACCAGGATGAGCTTGAGTTCATCAGGCCGCTTCGTGTAGAGGAAGGACATGATGATGGTGTTCATGCACACGCTCTTGCCCGAGCCGGTGGTGCCGGCGATGAGCATGTGAGGCATGGCGGAGAGGTCGGCGATGAGAGGCGTGCCGGAGGCATCCTTGCCCAGGAACATGGGAAGATTCATCTTGGTGGTGGCATCGCCGGCGAGGATGAGCTCCTTGAGGCGGACGCGTTCCTTGTTGAGGTTGGGAACCTCGATACCCACCGTGGTCTTGCCGGCCATGTTGGGCACGATGCGGATGTTCGGGGCGCGCAGGGCCCGGGCAATGTCGGACTGGATCGAAGTGATCGCGGCGACCTTGGTACCCGGGGCAAGCTGCACTTCGTAGAGCGTGATGACCGGGCCGGAGTCGATGCCGACGACTTCGCCGTTGATGCCGTAGGTGCGCAGCGCGTGTTCGAGCACTTGGGCCTGCTCGCGCACGAAGGCCTCCATGCGCTCGGAGAAGGTGTACTCAGGCTCGATGAGATGGTCGATGGGCGGGAACTTGTATCCCTCGTAGTTCTCAGTGCGGACATTGGCCAAGGCAGCATCGGCGGCCTCGTTGGCCTGTGCGGGCGTGGCAGGCTTGGGCGGCTGCTTGGCGCCGGCGAAGTTGACGGGGAGTTTCTTGATTTTCTCCCGCAGGGCATCCATGTCGATCTCTTTGATCTTGATCGCGGGTGCGGGATCTTCGGGCGGCGCGGGCTCGGCGGCTTTCGCAGCGGGCGCGTCGAGCGTGAGCTGGGCGCCGGCGGGCGCTTCGGCGGCGGCCGCTTCTGGTTTGCCCTCAGAGGATTCCAGCGGTGTTTCGGAGTCGACCAGGGCTATGGGGGCGGATTTGCGGCCCTTGCGTTTTCTGGCGTCGGGATCGAAGGATTCGGTTCCGCCCAGGCCGCCTGCGTCGGGGTCGATGCGGGTGGGATCGGGAGTGTCGTCAGAGGATTCGTCCGCCGCCCGGCGTCCGTTGATGGTGACGCGGGGACCAGCGGCTGCGCCGGCGGAGGCACCCGCCACGGCAGGCGTGCCGCGATTGGAAAGATCCGCAATGGTGGACACGCCTCGGCCGGCGACGCCGACAACGCCGCCAATCGCCCGGCGCACGGGCACGCGCTTGATGAGGCCGATGGTCTCAAGGAAGACGACCGGGAGGTGGATGACGATGTAGTCGATGGCGACGACTGCGCCGATTCCGAAGAGGACGAGGAGGATGATGTTGGTGCCGAGGTGATTGAATCGGGCGTAGAGGAAGTTTTCTGCCGCGATGCCGAGGAGGCCGCCGCCGCCCTCGGGAAATGGGCCTGCGGAGGGGATCCATGCATTTTGAAGCGCGGAGAAGGCGAGCGTCATCTGCAGGACGCCGATGCCGCGGATGATGGGTTGATCAACTTCGCGTCCGCGGAATGTCTGAACGAGAAAACCCGCGAGGAAGAGGAGGGCCAGCCAGATGCCGGTGCCGAAGATGTGATACAACTGATAGGCTGCGAATGAGCCGACCGGCCCGCACCAGTTGCGGGTGGGATCGTTGTGCGGACTGACGAAGTGCGAGGGCCAGTCGCCGCCGTCGAAACCGAGCAGGGAGGCGATGAGGAATGCGGTGACGCCGGCGAGGACGATCCACGCGATGAGCAGATGTGGGCGTGAGGAGTCGCCTCGCTCCTGAGCGGTATCACGAGGTGGCGGGGAGGCGGATTTCCTGCGTTGTGTGCGCGCCATGGGCAAGAGTCCTTCCAACGCGCAGCGAATCGGCATGTCCCGAACCCCGGGCGCGCCGATGGCTGTGGTGCCTGCGCAGCCGACCGTCCATGGCCGGCCTTGGTGTATTACCTGTACACCATAGGCGGTCTGGAGGCGGGTGTGGGTCTTTCGGGGCGGGAAAACAGCCGGACAAAACCCGCATCTGCCGTGGGTTGAGTGGTGCGTGTGCAGGGCTGGTGGGCGGGTGGGAAGTATCATCCCGGACAATCGACTTTCACATTCACCGCCTCATTCGAGGCCCATCGCCATGCCCACCATGACACCCCCAAAAAACGCCATCAGCAAGCCCAGTTCTGACACTTCAGCCGCGGCGGTGAACCCCTTGCGCGCAGCGACCAGCGAGTATCGCGACATCGTCAAGGAGCTCAAGATGGGGGGTGGATCGGCGGCGATTGAGCGGCAGCACGAGAAGAAGCGACTGACAGCGCGCGAGCGGATCGAACTGCTGGTGGACAAGCCGCGGCGCGGGCGCGGGCGCTTCGTGGAACTCGGGCTCATGGCGGGCTGGAACATGTATCGCGAATTCGGAGGCGCGCCGGCTGCGGCATGCATCACCGGCGTGGGGCCTGTCGCCGGCAAGTTGAGCATGATCATCGCCAACGATGCGACGGTGAAGGCGGGCACGTTCTTCCCGATGACCTGCAAGAAGATCATCCGAGCACAGGTGATGGCCCAACTGGCCAGTCTTCCGCTCATTTACCTGGTTGACTCGGCGGGTGTGTACCTGCCGCTGCAGGAAGATGTGTTCCCGGACACGGACGACTTCGGGCGAATTTTCCGCAACAACGCGGTGTTCAGCGCGCAAGGAATCGTGCAGATCGCGGCGATCATGGGCAATTGCGTGGCGGGCGGAGCGTACCTGCCGGTGCTGTGCGATACGCTGCTCATGACGGAAGGGTCCGGGCTGTACCTCGCGGGGCCGGCGCTGGTGAAGGCGGCGATCGGACAGGAAGTGGATCACGAGGAACTGGGCGGCGCGTTCATGCACGCCAGCCGGAGCGGGACCATCGACTACCGCGAGGCGACGGATGAGGACTGCATCCGGCGCATCCGCTCGATCATGGAAACCGTGCAGAGCGTGCCCGAACACGGCGACTCGCCCTTCCCGGCGGTGCCTTCGCAGCGCAAGGGTGAGGATGCGTACACGATCTTCACCGACAATCCCGCCCAGCAGTATGACATGCTCGATTTGCTGCAGTGCTTTGTCGATGCGGGGACCATCAACGAGTACAAGGCGGAGTACGGGCCGTCGATCGTGACGGCGTACGTCCGCATCGGCGGATATCCATGCGGCATTGTGGCCAATCAGCGGAAACTGACGCGCAGCGCGAAAACGGGTGTGCAGATGCCCGCGGTCATTTATCACGAATCCGCGGACAAGGCGGCGCGTTTCATCATGGACTGCAATCAGAAGAAGATTCCGATCATCTTCATTCACGACACGACCGGGTTCATGGTGGGGCGCGACAGCGAGCAGGCGGGGATCATCCGATCCGGGGCGAAGATGGTCAACGCGATGGCCAACTGCATCGTCCCCAAGATTTCGCTCATCATCGGCAACTCCTATGGTGCGGGGAATTACGCGATGTGCGGACGGGCGTTTGACCCCTTTGTGTCACTGGCCTGGCCGGGGAGCAAGTGCGCGGTGATGGGGCCCAACCAGGCCGCGAGCACCCTGGCGCAGATTCAGATTGCGGCCATCGAGCGCCGCGGGCAGATCGTGGATAAGGCTGAGCGCGAGAAGATGACCGAGGCGGTGAAACAGGCGTACGCGCAGCAGGCCGACATCAAGTATGGTGCGGCGCGCGGATGGGTGGACCGGATCATCCTGCCCGAGGCCACGCGCGATGAACTTACCGGTGCCCTGCGCATTGCGCACGTGGCGCCGATGAAGGGCGAGTTCAGAACCGGAGTCCTGCAGGTTTGAGGCAGTGGCTGTCTACGCGAGGTATAATTCGCCTTTGAAGACTTCCTGAGCAGGTCCGGCCATGAGGACGTGGCTGTCGGATTCGCGCCATTGAAGATTGAGATCGCCGCCGGGCAGATGCACAACGACGTTGCGATCCAGCAGCCCGCGCAGGACGCCAGCGACGCACACAGCCGATGCGCCGGTGCCGCAGGCAAGAGTCTGACCCGCGCCGCGCTCCCAGGTGCGCATGCGGGCTTCCTGCCTCGAAAGCACATGCGCAAACTGGGCGTTGATGCGCTGCGGGAAGGCGGGGTGGGTTTCAATCATGGGGCCGAGCCGCTCGACGGGGACCGCGGCGACGTCGGGCATAAACATCACGGCGTGCGGATTGGGAATTGACACGAAGCAGGCCTCCTTGAGCAGGGCGGACACCTGCCTCAAGTCGCCGCCAGGGTCGGGTGCCGGACGGGATGACAGGCTGCGGGATTCGACGGGCAGGGCGGAAGGATCGGTCACGGGCACACCCATGTCGACCTGGACGCTTGAGACGTGGCCGGCGCCGTCCAGCGCGCAATCGAGCGTGAGCACGCGCCCCATGACACTCACGCGCAGATCATGAGCAGAAGCGCGCGGGGCCAGACCGCGCTCAAGCGCGTATTTCCCGACGCAGCGCAGGCCGTTTCCGCACATCTCCGCCTCCGAGCCGTCGGCATTGAAAATGCGCATGCAGAGATGCGCCGGCCCCTGGGCGGGAGCCGAGAGCACAAGCACGCCATCAGCGCCGATTCCGAAGCGGCGATCGCACATTCGGATGGCGAGTTCGCGCCAGTCAGAGCGCGCCGCCAGCGCCGGTTCGGTGACCGCGTCGATGAGAACGAAGTCGTTGCCCAGTCCGTGCATTTTGGTGAAGCGCACCGCTGCAGTCTCCTTGCCCGTGTGGGCGCGGTGATTCTAAGCCGGCGGGCTCATGCTCCGAGTTCGGGCCTGGGGTGCGGGTGATTCCATCGCTGCCAGAGTGAAACAAAGCCGTCGTCAAGACACGAGGGGAACTGGATCTTGTGCATTTTGTGTGCGCCGTGGGGGCCGAAGAGATCGACCTGAACGCCGCTTCCTGCCTTGGGGATGTAGTACGGTTCGACGAACATGATCGACTCGGTGCAGGTCCAGAGCCTGCCCTTACCATCGCGAATCACGCCCAGGCCGGCTACCGGCGGCGACGAGAAGATCGGATCGCTGACCAGCGTGAAGTTGGGCAGGAACGCGCAGCCGATGGCCAGCGCGGAGGTCAGCCAGAAGAGGATTTTGGGCCAGCCGAGATTTGAGAACAGAACCCATGCGATGCCGATGAAGGCGATGGGCCAGAGCACCCGGATGGCAAGTCCCACGCGCCTGCGCCTCGCTTCCTTGCCGGGGTCCGCCACCGAGGTTGAGCCCGTGACTCGGATCGGCTCCGGCTCGACTAGATCCGCAACGATTGGAATCTTCTCGCACTGCGCGCGCAGGCGGTGATCGACGATGCAGCGCACGGCGCTGCGCTGCCCGGTCTCGTGCAGGACTCTGGAGATTGTCTCCCAATCACGCGGCATGCGCACGCCGATGGTGCGCGACGACAGGCGCCGCCAACCGGTGGCGAAGAGCGCCTGCGAAAGCGCCAGGTCGGGAGCCGGCGTGCCCGCATCGCTCCAGAGCGCTCGCGAGATTTCCAGATTCTCCCTCTGCGCCTTGATGCTTCCGCGCACGAATGCCCAGAGGAGGAGGAGAAGAAGAACGAGGGCGGCCAGGCCGATACCCAGGCGGGCGGGAACGGGCATTTTGGAATAGAAGATCACAGCGATGGCCACTACCCAGCCTGGAATACAGCAAAGCGTCACGATGATGGCGGTGGCTAGCGGCGTCTCCGTTCGCTCCGCGATCCGCACGTAGGCCACGCACGCTGAGGAACTGCCGCCGGTCTGGGTCATGGCGCGGTCTCGGTTCCGCCTCAAGCGTCCTGGAGCACTTCAACGCCCGGGAGTTTTTTGCCTTCGAGCATTTCCAGGCTCGCCCCTCCGCCGGTCGAGACGTGCGAGAATTGGTCCGCCAGGCCGAACTCTTCAACCGCCGCTGCGGAGTCCCCGCCGCCGATGACGGAGATGGCCCCCTTGCGCGTCGCGGCGACAATGGCATTGGCGACGGCCCGGGTGCCCGCATCGAAGGGGGCAGTCTCGAAGACCCCCATCGGCCCGTTCCAGATGATGCCTCGGGAAAAGGCGATCTTCTCCTTAAACAGCGCCTGTGACTTGGGCCCAATGTCAAGACCCATCCAGCCCTCCTCGATGTGATCCTCCATGGTGCGCGTGGGCACCCGGCCGGATATCTCCTGCGCGCAGACATGATCGAAGGGCAGGAAGATCTGGCAGCGGGAGCGCGACGCCTCGTCAATGATGCGATTGGCGTCATCGATGCGCTCGGCCTCGACCAGGCTCTTGCCTGTGCGTCGCCCCTGCGCCTTGAGAAAGGTATAGGCCATCGCGCCGCCGATGAGGATCATGTCCACTTTGGGCATGAGGTTGGTGATGGCAGGCAGTTTATCAGACACCTTCGCGCCGCCGAGAATCGCACACAGCGGCCGTGGGGGGTTCTCGAGCAGATCGGAGAGGTACTTGAGTTCCTTGAGCAGCAGCAGCCCCGCGGCGCGCGGCGCATCGTGCATTGCCAGCGGCGCTGCGACGAGCGATGCATGGGCGCGGTGAGCGGCCCCGAACGCATCGCCACAATACACCTGGCCGTACGCTGCGAGTTTCGCGCCGAAGGTCGGGTCGTTCTTTGTCTCCCCCTTGTGGAAGCGCAGATTCTCCAGGAGCAGGATCTCTCCGTCCTTCAGAGCGCTGACGGCGGCGGCAGACACCGCATCCACGCAATCCGTGCTGGGAAAGACGACTCTGCGACCCGGCAGCATGGCGCTGAGCGCATCGGACGCGACCTTGAGCGAGTGTTCCTGCTCGTACCCGGCCCCTGCGGGGCGGCCGAAGTGGGACATGAGAATGACCCGTCCGCCGCGGTCGGCGATGCCGGTGATGGTCGGCAGGGCCATGCGGATTCGGCGGTCGTCGGTGATCTTGCCCGTCTCATCCACCGGCACGTTGAAATCAACGCGACACAGGACACGCTTACCTCGGACATCCACTTTCTCGATGCTGAGTTTGGCCATGGCGGAAGACCTCATGAACGAATGAGACGCGAAAAGCAAATGATAGCAGAATGGAGTTCACGCTTGATCGAGTGCGGCGTCAGCGGCTCTCGTAATAGAGGGCGCGATCGAGCCAGAGATCGCAGCGCGCGGTGATCTCCCGGCTCGCTGCCTGGCGCGCGGAGGCGGAATGCTGCGCATGCCACCAGAGCAGCCGGCGTCCGCCCAGGTGCAGCAGCATGGGCCAGCGGCGCAGGAGGTGAATCAGCGGCCGGAATCCGGCCACTTCGAGCAGCGAGTCCTCCAGGGACACGAAGGTCTCCGCCCGGCCCGGATCGCCCTGGCGTCCCGCCCGGCCATACAACTGGCGGTCGATGCGCGGGGACTCATGGCGCTCGGTTGAAACCACGACCAGTCCGCCGACGCGCGCCGCTTGTCCATCGAGAATGATGTCGGTGCCGCGTCCGGCCATGTTGGTGGAGATGGTGATGGCGCCGTGCCGACCGGCCTGAGCGACGACCGCCGCTTCCTCTTCATCGCGCACCGCGTTGAGGAGGGTGTGAGGCAGTCCGCGCTGTTCCAGCAGAATGTGCAGTTGCTCCGAGTCGTCAACGCTGCGCGTCCCGAGCAGCACCGGCTGGCCATGTCGATGGATCTGCTCCACGCGCGCGACCACGGCGTTGAACTTCTCAGTGCGCGTCCGAAAGACGCGATCCCCGGCCCGGGTGCGAATCATGGGCTTGTGAGGCGGAATGCGCACCACCGGCAGGCGGTACCAGCGCCAGAGTTCATGACGCACTTCCCACGCGGTGCCCGTCATCCCCATGAGCCGGCGGTACTGCTGGAAGAAGCGTTGGTAGGACATTCGCGCCAGGGTCTCGCGGGCGGCGCTGATCTTGAGGCCTTCCTTCGCCTGGATGGCCTGGTGCAGTCCCAATTGCCATTGCCGGCCCTCGAGCACACGTCCGGTGTGCAGGTCAACAATCTGCACGTCATCCTCTTTGACGACGTAGTGATCGTCACGCTGATACAGCACGCGCGCCTCGACGGCCTGGGTGATGAGCTCCTCGCGCCGCTTGGGGCCGCGCCAGAAGGGAGGCAAGCGGCTGGCCGCGGCCTCCAGGCGCTGCTTGCCCATCGGCGTCAGTTCGACGTGATGCTGCTGCAGGTCGACTTCGTAGTCCACGTTGGCGCGAAGTTCCGAGGCGACCTCGGCGGCCGTGCGGTAATACTCCGCGCCGGGATCCTCCTTGTCATCGCCCGCACCGATGATCGCCGGCGTGGTGGCCTGATCGATGAGCACGCTGTCGGCTTCGTCGATGATCGCTGCGTAGAGCCCACGGTGCACGACCTGCTCGGGCCAGGCCCGGCGGCGCGTGTTCAAGTCAGTGTCGGCGAGTTCCTCGAGGATCAGATTGCTGACCCGCGCGCCCAGGGGCGCGGCCAGCCGGTCGCGCAGGTGGTCAAAGAGCAGTTGCTGGTCGCTCGTGTACGTGACGTCCTTGGCATAGGCCGCGCGCCGCTCGGGGTTCTTGCTCTCGTGCTGGATCACCCCGACGCTCAGTCCCAGCCGCCTGAACACCGGCGTGTTGAGTTCCGCATCGCGCCGGGCCAGGTAGTCATTCACCGTGACGACATGCACTCCATACCCCATCCACCCCTGCACCGCGGCGGTCAGGCAGGCGGTGATCGTCTTGCCCTCGCCGGTGAGCATCTCCGCGATGCATCCATCCTCCATGACCCAGCCGCCCATGATCTGCTCGACATACAGGGCCAGCCCGCGCTCGCGCCGCACCACCTCCCGCACCACGGCGAATGCATGCTGGCGCGCGGCAAAGGAACGGTCGCCGCGCCGTGCGGTCTCCCGCGCGTTGTTGATCTCATCGTCCAGGGCGCTTTCGCTCAGGCTGCGCAGCGCGTCCGAAGCCCGCACCACGCTTTCGGCCGCCGCCCGAATCCGCCGCCGGCTGCGCGATAGCCGGGCCACGATGCCCAGCACGCGCTCCCCGACCACGTCAAGGTCCTTGATCTCGCGCGGATGACGCGGGCGGTATGAAAGCGGACGCCAGAGCCTGCGCGTGCTGATGTCGCTGCGCTCATGCCGCAGCGTGTCGATGCCGGCAACGCTGCTCAGGTCCTCCACAGCGGATTCATTGTCGGAGAAGATGCGGCCCACTGCCCCGGCCATCGCTCAGACCTCCCCGTACCGCGCGGTGAGGATTTGCTGGAAGCGGCGCCACCACTGTCGGGCCAGCGGCTCTGGAGCCAGGCTGAATCGGACTTTGGCGCGCGTGCCGGGCAATGCGAAGCAACGCTTCCCGTCCCTGTGAAACGCGGTCAGGTGGATTCCGTCGGCGTCGGCGTCGGTGTCGGCGGTGTCGCGCAGCATGAACTCCCACTGCGGGCGCACCGTCTTGATCCCGCGCTGCTCGGTGGGGTCGGCCACCACTTCACCGCCTTCGACACTCTGCGTCAGAGACTCATATCGCACCGTGGGCAGGCCGGATGCGGGCGGGCGCATCACCTCGAGGCCCACAGGCTTGCCGGTATCACCGTAGATCCGTGCTTCGATGCGCGGCGCCTGGCCGGAGGTGTACAGCCACGCATACTGCGCATCATCGACGTAGGCGCGGATGACCAGGTGATCCAGGTCCTCCAATACCAGGATCGGATCGCCTTTGCGCACCAGACGGTCGTGCGAGTTGTCCAGTTCCGGATTCATGACGGTGCCCGCAAATGGTGCGGCGATGTTCATGTCCGCGACTGCGGCGCGCTGCATCGCCACATTGGCCTCCGTCGCCTCAGCCAGCGCTTCTGCCTGCCGACGGTCGCCTGCGGAGGTGGCCATCGCCACGTCGCGCTGTGCCCGCAGACGTGCTGCGTTTGATTCACTCTGGGCCAGGCTGTTCAGGAGCAGAGGGTTGCGCAGCCGGATAAGGGCCTGCCCCTCGTCCACGCGCTGGCCATTCTGAACCGCGATGAGATCAACGAATCCGTCCTGGGGCGCACGCACGGTTTCCTGTCGCGCCGGTTCGACCACGCCGGCGGCGTAGATCCGGGCGGGCATCGGCACGAAGCCGATGAACCCGGCGGCAGCCGCGATCAATCCGAAGGTCAGCAGCACGGCACGCGGGCGCACGCGCTGCAGGGTCGGCTCTGTCGCCACGTACACCATTCCCTTGGCCAGCGGCAAACCCAGTCCGACCAGCAGGCCGATCAGGGCCAGAACCAGACCGATCACAAAGTACCGGTCGGCGATCACCATGACAATGGCCAGCAGCACCAGGATGCGGTAGGGAAACGCGAGGGCTGAGTGCACCAGCATGATCGCGCCTTCGCTCCGGCTGTGCAGCGGGGGCATCTGGTCGGACTTCAGGCCGAAAATGTGGCGCCGGGCCACCCACTTCCAGAGTTCCTGGGCGCGCGGAGCCAGATTGGGAATCTCCAGCAGGTCGGACAGAATGTAGTAGCCGTCATAGCGCAGCAGAGGATTCACATTGAACATGAAGGTGACGACCGAGGCGACCACCATCACGTTGAATGCCGCCGTGTGCGCAAAGCCCGCGGGTGTGAACGCCCAGACGTACGCTGCGATCGACGCCGCCACCACTTCGGCCATGACGCCGGCTGAAGCCACGATGATGCGCTGCCACTTGCTGGGAAAGGCCCACGATGCGGTGGCGTCGCAGTAGGGGACAGGAATGATGAGCATGAAGAAGAGGCCGATTTCCGTCACTCGCCCGCCGAAGGCCTTGCACGCCAGTCCGTGCGAGAACTCATGCAGGATCTTGAGCCCCATGAAGCACGCGGACAGAAGCACGAGATTCTGGGGCGCGATGATGCTGTTGAACGAACTGGCCATTTCGTCCCAGCGCGGAATGACCAGCCGCAGGGCCGACAACGCCAGCGCCGCCCAGAGAACCAGTCCGACCGGGCCGTAAAGCACGCGTCCGACGCCCTGCAGCCGCGCCAGAATCCGCTCGGGATTGATCAGTGGAATCGACCAGAAGACGTAGTTGCCCGCGTACGTCTGGAAGCGTTCCTTGCGCACCTTCTCGATCTTCTCACGCAGGCGCCCGGGCTCCACGGGCAGGTCCCCGCGCAGCAGCCCGAACTCCTGCAGTTGCGCCAGGAGGTCGATGCAGTCCCTTTGTGTCGGCGCCGCATCCTCCAACTGCGCCAGACAGACCTCCCATGCTTCCTGAATCGTCCGCCGCCCGTCCAGCAGGCCCAGGAACCGATACGCCGACGCGTTGAATCGGTAGAACTTGCTCGAAGCGGGATCGCCCACCACGAACCACGTCTCCCCGCGATACAGGTGCCGCTTGACAATGAGATGCGGCGACAGCTTCGGGCGGAAGTCCGCGACGCGGTACCAGAGCTCGCTGAATGTCGGATTGACGTTGGTCATGGAATCGTCAGCTTCCGTCGGTCACCGCTACCACCACCACCAGCGCAGCCGCAGAGAGTCCCACAACGGGCGCGTGTAGATCGTGAACAGGTTCGTCGTCGCCCCCCGCACCTTCGCCTGGCCCTCCATCCCGGGGCGCAGCCAGTCGGGGCCTGCCGAGAGATCAGCCTCCACCCGATACACGTTGCGCTGCTGGTAGACCTCGGATGCCGGGGTGACCCGCGTGACGGTGATCGTGATGCGCTCCTGCGGCCGGCCCGTGAGGGCGATCTCTCCCTCGCGCCCGACCACCACGCGCGCGATTCCGCTCTCCGGAATCAGCAGCACGGCATGCAGTGTGTTCAGGTCCGCAATCTCCATCAGCGGCGAAGCGGGCTCCACCACCTCTCCGATCCGGTCATCCAGTTGCCCCGCGGTCACCGTCCCGGCGATGGGCGCGCGAATTTCCGACTGCGTGATCTGATCCTCGAGCAGCGTGATGTCCGCCGCCGCCCCGGCCGCCTCTGCCCGCGCCATGGCCGCCTCGCCCGCCTTGCCGTCGCTGCGCAACTGGTCCTCGCGGATCCGCAGCCGATTGAGCTCACTGCGCCGCTCGGCCAGTTTCTGCGTCGCTTCGCGCGTGTCCATGCGGATCAGCACCGTGCCCGCCTGCACCTGGTCGCCCGGCTTGGCCAGCACTTCCGCAATCCTGCCCACAAACGGCACGGTGATCTGCCGGCGCACATCCGCCACGATCCGCCCCTGCCCCACCACCCGGTCGGGCACCGGAATCAGGAACGCGACTCCCAGCAGGATGAGCACGGCGACGGCGATGAGTTTGGCGGCGGTCTTTTCCGGCCCCAGCAGCGTGCGCGTGCCCTCGCCCAGCCGATCGCGCGTCACCGCCAGCACACCCCGGTCCGCCAGGCGCCGTGTCCAGATCGCCGGCCCCATGTACTCCGCAATCAGGCGCAGCAGCCGCAGCGTCGCATCGTTGAAGGGGTCGCCCGCATCCCGCTCCATCACCACCACCCCGATGAGCCCCTCGTCGATGCGCATCGGAAAACTGGCAATCGCCGTCGGGCCGAAGCGCTGCGACAGGCTCTGATGCGCCCGCACCACGCGGCGGTCGGCCGGGTCCACATCATCCGGCTGCGGGCAGCGCACCTCCACATCCTGGTCGGCGCACTCCTCCATCACCGCTTCGAGCGATTCCGCCAACTCGCTGCGCCGGTCGATGTGCTCCTGGCCTGACATGGCGATCACGCGCACCGCGTGCCCATGCACCAGGCCCACACTCACCCGTACGCATCCGAAACGCCGCTGCAGCTCCTGCGCGAAGAGCGCCGACATTTCGGTGGCATCATGCCCCGGCAGGGCCTTGTCCATCAGGTCCAGCGTTTCGCGCAGCTGGATCTTCGCCTGGGCCTCCGCCACCGCCTGCTGCCGCCACAGGAACGCTTCAAACATCGCAGTCGTCAGGTCCAGCCGCGCCAGCCCGTCGCTGGTGGCCTCCTCGTCGCGCATCGGCACGATGCACACCGATGCCCCCAGGGTCCGCCCCATGAGCCGCAGCGGCGCCGCCAGGGCCTGGTGCTCTGGTCGCGCTGAGAGCAGGCCGGTGCCGAATGAAAAAGGCTCCGCAACCCCGTGCCCTTCCTTCGCGGCCCGCGCGGCGACTTCCGCCAGGCGCTTCATGTGCTTGGCCGGCAGCGCGTAGCGTTCGTCGATGGCGAACCGCGCGGTCGTTCCGGTCGGGTTCTCACGCGTGGGCGCGAGCATGACCACGGCCGACAATCCGTCGACCAGCAGGCACTGCCTGCGGGCCATGTCGCGCAGGAATCCCTCGACGCCTTCCGCACTCTGCGTGCTCGAGACCTCAGCCGAAGCTGGAGCCTCCACCGCCGTTCCTGCCGACACCGTGCTGACGCGTCGTTCATCCATGCGATTCCCGTCGGGACTGGCCCTCCCCTGGATCTGGCACGTCCGTTACACGGTCACTTCTTGGCAGCGCCCTTGGACGCGAGGTTCAAATCGATCTCGCCGTAGCGCTCCTCGTGCTGACGCACCAAGTTCGCCAAAGACAAACCCAGGCGCTTGGCGTTGCGCCAGTTCAGCACCACCTGCTGCTCGATCTTCAGTCCGATCTCGTTGTTCTTGCCCGGAACCGTCCGGTTCATGCCGAAATACAGCAGCACCTCATCAAGCGTGGGCTCTGCCATGAACTGGTTGCAATAGGTCGTCTCCATGCTCGACTGGTCAATGTGAAGCGTGACCTCGCGCCGATTTCCCTGTTGCTCTCCGCCTGTGCCTTCCGTTGTCTTCGTGTCTGCCACAATCGGTCCTTTCCGGAACTGTGAGGAATGATGTCGCTAAATCTACGAAAATTGAATCAGCTATTTCTTGCTTGCGCCATCCGCCGCCTGCATCGTCGTCGGCTCCGCCGCTGGGAACTCAACCTCGGCATGCATGCGCGCCGGAAGGTTGTCAGGGTTCGCGATTTCCAATCGTATTGCAATCTCGCTCGAATCAGGCTGGGCCAGGGGTGAAATGAGCATCACCTTGCCCATGCTCGGCTCGCCCCGCTCGACGTCGCGCCAGTACACCAGCGCACTGTCGCCCGCGTGGATCTTGATTCCCTGTGCGACGGGCACGTAGACATCCATCCAGAGCGGGTCGATCGAAACCACATGCATCACCGGCTGCAGCCCGTCCACGGCCTCGCCGACTTCCACGTTGACCTGCGCGACCACTCCGTCAATCGGGCTCTTGAGGCTCATGCGCTCCAGCACCGCCTTCTCGCGATCGAGCGTGATCTTCGCGCTCTGCAGTTTGGTGCCGATCGCACGCAGTTCAATTTCGCGCAGCGCCTTGTCGATCTGGGCCTGTTCGACCTCCAGCGGCCGCGCCGCTTTCTGCTGATCCGCGTCCCGCACTTTCTGCAATTGCAGTGCGGAGAGATCTAACTTCTTCTGGGCGGCCTCGCGCTCCGTCGTGTCGTCTGCAGCAAGTTTCTGCGCCTCCACACTGAGCCGCTGCACCTCGTCATCCTGACGGATGAGCACCTGCCCAGCGCGGATGGGCTGGCCTTCTTTCACCGGGACCTCGGCAATCGTGCCGGCGTAGACGAAACTCAAATCGAGCATGGCGTTGGGAAGCGAAAGCCCCGGATACCGCAGCGCCGGTGCCGAATCCTGCGGGTCCTGAACCCGCGCCCCTGCCTGCGCGGCGAGCAGGGCCCAACCGCCGCACAACGCCGCCGCCAGCCAGGCTGTCGTCCGCCAGGACTCGCGCTTCAATCCCCCCGCCGGCTGCATCTGCCTCATGGTATTGAAATCTCCATACCGCACGCGCATTCGACCGCCGACCTGAATTGGCCCATCGCGCGCTGGCGCGAAAAGTGGGCGGTTCATGTCCCTTCGCGGCACCGGACAGTACGCTGCCGCAGTGCGCGAAACCCTGCGCTCCCAACCTGTCGTGGCGATCTCGTCCCTGTGCATGGGGAAAGGTCGCTGGTCAGCCGCAACGAGTATAACGCCCGTGCTGCTGCCTTGCCAATTTCGCAGGTTTGGGGCCTCGTGTTCCAACTCCGCGCAATGTTCGTAATCTGATAGGGCTGAGCTTGCCCTGCCTGATTACCCACTTTCCGCAGCCGCCGCGACTGCCGCCGCAGCGCGGGTGGCGCGTTTGCGGTCGTTCTCCTTGAGCAGTCGCTTGCGCAGCCGGATCGCCTCCGGCGTGACCTCCAGCAGTTCATCCTCCTCGAGATACTCCAGCGCGATCTCCAGCGTCAGTTCGCGGGGGGGCCTGAGGACCACCAGTTTCTCTGCAGACACGGCCCGCACGTTGGTGAGTTTCTTCAGCCGGCAGACGTTGACCTCGATGTCATTCTCCCGACAGTGCTCGCCCACGATCATCCCCTCGTACACCATCTCCTGCGGCTTGACGAACATCTGCCCCCGGTCAGCCAGCCCTTCCAAGGCGTAGGCGGTCACCGGGCCGGTCTCGGTGGAGATCAGCACGCCGGCGTTGCGCTGCGGCACGCTTCCCCGCAGCGGCTCATACTCCAGGAAGTTGTGGTGCATGATCGCCGTTCCGTTGGTCGCGGTCATGAGTCGGTTGCGCAGCCCGATGAGTCCGCGCGTAGGAACTGTGAACTCCAGGTACGAACGCTCGCCTTTCTGGTCCATGGTCGTGCACACCCCGCGGCGGGCGCCCATGAGTTCCATGACCGGCCCGATCTGGGACGCCGGCACATCCACGACGCAGATCTCTACGGGTTCGGTCTTCCGGCCTGCATCCTCGCGGAAAATGACCTTGGGCTTCCCCACCGCCAACTCAAATCCCTCGCGCCTCATGTTCTCAATGAGCACGGAAAGATGCAGCAGTCCCCGCCCTGAAACATTGAATTCCTCCGGCGAGTACCCGGGCGAGACGCGCAGCGCGACATTGCGCTCCAGTTCCTTCTCGAGCCGCTCGCGCAGATGCCGGGTGGTGAGATACTTGCCGCTCTTGCCCACAAATGGCGAGTCATTCACCCGGAAGATCATGTGAAGCGTCGGCTCGTCCACGCGCAGCGTGGGCAGCGCCTCCGGGTTCTCCGGATCGGCCAGCGTGTCCCCGATGTCCACCGCATCCAGCCCGACGACAGCGCAGATGTCTCCGGCGGTGACCCGATCCGCTTTGATCCGCCCCAGACCGTCAAAGGTGAACAACTGACCGATGGGTTCGTTTCGCCGGGTGCCGTCGCGCCGGAACACGGTCACCTGCTGATTGGACTTGAGCGTCCCGCGGAACACGCGCCCGATTCCGATCCGCCCCACATAGTCGGAATAGTCCAGGGTCGTGATGAGCATCTGCACCGGCGCTTCCGTGTCCACCTCGGGCGCCGGAATGTACTTGATGATCGTGTCGAAAAGCACGCGGATGTGTCCCGGGTTCTCGCCCGCGGTCAGCGCTGCATAGCCCTGGGTCGCGGATGAATAAACAACCGGGAAGTCCAGCGCTGCATCATCCGCCTGCAATTCGATGAACAGATCGAGAACCTCGTCAAGAACTTCCTTCGGACGCGCTTCGGGTCGGTCGATCTTGTTGATGACCACGATGGGGCGCAGGCCGAATTCAAAGGCCTTCTTGAGCACAAAAGTCGTCTGCGGCATCGGTCCTTCGAATGCGTCCACGAGCAGCAGGCACCCATCGGCCATCTTGAGCACGCGCTCCACCTCGCCGCCGAAGTCCGCGTGCCCCGGCGTGTCGATCAGGTTGATCTTGATGTCGCCGTAGGTGATGGAAATGTTCTTGGCCAGAATGGTGATGCCGCGCTCGCGCTCGAGGTCGTTGGAGTCCAGGATTCGTTCGCCGCGCAATTGCTGCTCGCGGAACTGGCCGGACTGGCGGAGCAACTGGTCGACCAGTGTGGTCTTGCCGTGGTCGACGTGGGCGATGATGGCGACGTTGCGGATCTTGGCGTTCTTCATGGTGGGGCGCGGTTCTGATCTCGGAGCGGGGCAGTTTGCCCTTCATCCGGTAGTGGAAAGGTGCGGGAAAGCCGCGATTCTAGTCGAGAATCCGTCGCCTCACGCTGCCGCGCTCCTCCGCCCGATTACTATTGCCTGTCAGCCCCCGAACTGGGGCCGCTTGTGGAGACCCACCGTGAACACGACCCCCAAAGCCCCTCCTTCGTCCACCGCCGTACCCGATGACGTGGATTACTCCGGCGCCCGCATTCTCATCGTCGATGACAACGCCCAGAATCGGGAACTCCTCGAGGCCTACCTCGAGACGCTTCCCTGCGCCATTCAATCCGCCGCCGATGGCATTGCCGCGCTCTCCCTCGTCGAAGAGCGGCAGCCCGACCTCATCCTCTTGGACGTCATGATGCCGCGCATGTCCGGCTTTGAAGTCTGCCAGAAACTCAAGGGCGATCCGGCCACCCGCGATATTCCCATCATCATGGTCACCGCCCTCAACGAGGTCGGCGATGTGGAGCGCGGCGTCGAGGCCGGCACCGATGATTTCCTTTCCAAGCCCTTCAACAAGCTCGAACTCATGACCCGGGTCAAATCGTTGCTGCGGCTCCGCCTTCTCAAGCGTCACCTCGACAAATCCGCCGTCCGTTCCTCCATGACCGAAAACGTGAAACGTCCCGACCTCGACGAACGCATGAGCCCCGAAGGCTGAGTCGAAACGTCATGCCAAAACGGCAGCCCAAATCCGCCCTCCCTGTGTCAGGGTCCGGATTCTCCGCATCGAACATTTCGCAGCGAATTCCGTAAAATACCGTTGATCCCGATTCAGTGAAAGTCGCACCCCAATGCCCTTTATCTACGACCCAGCCTACTTTGCAATCGCCGGAGTCGGCGCGCTGCTCGCCATCGGCGCCCAGGTCATGGTCAAGTCAGCGTACGCAGCCGCTTCGCGCGTCGGCGTGGCCAGCGGTATGACCGGCGCTCAGGCCGCCCAGGCCATACTCGATCACCACGGCGTCTCCGGCGTCGGCATCGAAATGGTCCAGGGAACTCTCTCGGACCACTACGACCCCAAGGCCCGGGTGCTCCGCCTCAGTCCCGATGTGTATTCGGGCCGCTCCGCCGCTTCCGTGGGCATCGCCGCCCATGAAGTCGGCCATGCGCTCCAGCATGCCCACGGGTATGCCCCGCTCAAGATCCGCAGCGGCATCGTCCCGCTCGCCGCGGTCGGCGGTTTCCTGTCCGAGGCCCTTCTCGTTCTGGGCGTCATCCTGAACGTGGGCAATCTCATCCTGATCGGCGCGCTCCTCTTTGCTGGTGTCGTCTTCTTTCAACTCGTCAATCTTCCTGTGGAGTTCAACGCCAGCAGCCGCGCACGTCGCGAGCTCCTCACTGCAGGCATCATCTCCTCGGAAGAAGATCGCATGGTCGGTCGCGTGCTCAACGCCGCAGCCCTCACTTACGTCGCCGCCACCATTTCCGCCATCCTGACTCTGGTCTATTTCCTCCTGAAGGCCCAGAGCCGGCGCTAAGCCCGCTCCTCAGGTGCCGCAAGCCTTCTCTGGTCCTTTGACTAGGATCGTGCGTACCCCCGCATTGGCGCACGCACGCGGTGCCTGCGCCCGCAACACTGGATACCCGAGGAGAGAAACCATGCGCCCTACCGCCGTTGCCGCCGCCTGCGCGCTGCTCGCCAGCGCCGCCCCGTTCACCCTTCACGCCGAGGATTTCCTGTGGTCGAATGTCAATTCACCCGCCGACCTCGCCAATACCGGCGACGGCTGGACCGCTTCCCGCGCTGAAGACTTCGACTTCACTTCCTTCCGCTGCGCTGCTGACGACTTCATCCTCACCAAGCCCACCCGCATCGAGCGCATCACCTACTACACCGTCCCCATTTCCGACCCCGTCATTCTCGGCGGCGACTGGTACCTCTTTTCCGTGGGTCCCGATGACCGGCCCGCGGATGTCCTCGCTTCTCAGGTCGGCGTCCCCCTCGACAGCATCGACACCGGCATCTTCAATGCCGCGTTCGGAACCAATGTCATCGCCAATCGCTTCTACCCCGACGATCTTGTCCTTCCCCCCGGACGCTACTTCCTCGCATTTCGATCCTTCCAGTCGTTTGTGGGCGGTGCCGGGAAAAACGGCTGCCTCACCACCCGCGTCGCCATCGGCGACTCACGCGCCCTCTGGAATTTCGAAGTCCTCACCGACGGCACCGTCACCGATACCTGGGTGACGATGGACATCTTCAATGGTGTGCAGGATCAGGAGTGGGCCTTTGAACTCAAGGGCTCCGCGGGCGATTTCAGCATCTCCACGCCTTCGCCCGGTGCCGCAGGCCGGGACAACACCCTCACCGTATTGGGTGCAGCTCCCAATCAGAATGTTGTGTTCGCTGCCGGTGCCGTCGGCTCAACCCAGGTACCCGGCTGCCCCGGTGTCTTCGTCGATCTCGACAACCCGATTGTCCTCGGCTCGGATCGCGCCGATAGCCAGGGACGCGCCTCGCTCACGCGTTTCGTGCCCGCATCCTACTCAGGGCGACTCGTCCACTACCAGGCCGCGCAACCGTCCGAATGCGCCACCAGCCTGCGGATTGATTACCGCTTCCGCTGAAACATCCGCAGGAAACGACTATCGCAATGACGGATTGGCTTGGGCTCCCGACGTTGATGTCCACCCCAGGGCCTGGGCCAGTTGACTCGGGATCCGCGCGCCTAGTTTGTCCGCTTCGTTGACTTGCGCTCGGGCTTTGTCCAAGTACCCCTTTTGCATGTACGCAATGCCCAGGTTCAGGTGCAGCCCCGCATCCTTCGGGGTCGCCTTGATTGCCTCCCAGTACGCGCTGATCGCTTCATCCAGCCGGCCCGCAGTGTGCAGCGCCACTGCCGACTTCTCCAGGCTCGACTCTGTCTCCTCGTCCAGCGCTGCGTTGCGGACGTCCTGCATGACGATTTCACGCGCGACCGCTTTCGCCGCCTGCGCTGATTCTGTCGGGA
Source organism: Phycisphaerales bacterium (assembly GCA_044229655.1). GTDB lineage: Bacteria > Planctomycetota > Phycisphaerae > Phycisphaerales > UBA5793 > JBGASM01. Next base: position 95,413 of record JBGASM010000005.1, read on the forward strand.
ACAGCGCTCGGACACCCGAAGCGGCGTGCGCTGCATCCTCAATGGGAACACCCAGGTCGGCCAGCCCGCGACCGCCTACCACAAGGTCTTCACCGGCATATCGCGGCAGTTGCGACTGCGGCGGGGTCAACTTCTGAATGAAGCCGGAGAACATCCCCTGCAGGCCGCCCTCGCCGGATTGGATCCGGTCCACCAGTTCCATGGCATGCGTCGCACCATACAAGGCTGCGCAGACGCCTGCACCCCACAGAAAGAACCGCAGTCGTGTCGCTTTCATGTCTCTCAGGTCGGCGCTTCTTGCGCTTTCCTGCACCAACCCGTCGGCATAAACACCCTGGATCGCCGCTTCATGCGGATCATGACGAATCTGCCAAGTAGTTAATCTCTCTCCGGAGAGCGCAGGTATCCCCTGCGCGATTCCTTGCGGAGTGCACTCCCCGACTCTGACTCTTCTGTTTATGAGGTTTGCCCCCCGGGCCGGGGGCTCACGCGGCTTCAGCCACATCCGGATGGTCACCGGCACTCTGGCCCGACTTGGGCTTGACGGCCGGGGCATCGGCGGCCTCCGTCCAATCCTCGGCGCAGTCCATGCGGATGTCTGATTTCTGGACCTTGCGGTATCCGAGCCGACGCAGAATCTCAAGAACGTCGGTCCAGGATGGGAATGTCTTGTGATTCACTCGCTTGAACGTGTCAATGGCCATCAGGAACATGAACTGTTCCTGGTTCATCTCCCCTTCGTCAGCCGCCTTGAGAAAGTCTGCTCGACGCCGCCCCGGCCCGCGCCGCCGCTCCAGCCCTGTGGCATCGGCTTCCTTCCGCGAAAGCTGACGGCGATCCACTTCGTTCCGGCGGTCCGCCACCGTGCCGGTCCATTCCTCGCGCCATTCCCGTTTCTGGCCGCCCGCATCGTGAGGGGCGGCTGTCGCGCCCCCCGCTGAAACACCGGGGGCTCCGCTGGTTCCCGGCGTTCGTTCCCGTGGCGATTTGTCAGCGTTTTTGCAGTTCGCGTCGTGCTTCCTGGCCATCTGGTCCTCCGTGTCGAGTCCGATTGCTTATCGACCCGACACGTCCACCCCATGACCCGCTCTTCCGGGCCGGACTGCTTTAGGTGTCGTCCTCGTCATCGTAATAGTCGTATTCCTCCTCATCCGTCCCGGCTGACTCTTCGTCCGTTTCCTCGTCGTCCCAGAAGTCGTCATCATCCTCGCTGTCCGCCTCGTCCTCGCCTTCCTCTTCATCTTCATCCAGATCGTCCTCGCCGTACCCCTCTTCCTCCTCCGTTTCCTCGGCCTCCTCTTCGCTGTCGGCTTCGGTCTCCTCTTCTGCATCCTCCTCATCATCGTCGCCGAGTTCCTCCGCGAATTCCTCACCCTCTTCCTCCCCTGCGCCTGCGCCCTCTCCGTCGCCCTTGTCGTCCGACTTGCCGCGCTCGGGTTTCGGCGCAGGCTCTTCCTCCTCGTCCTTGCCCCGGCGCCCCTTCTTGGCGAGACCGGTTTCCGTTCCTTCCCAGATGCCAGTCAGCCATTGTCCCGCCCCCTCATCCCGCCTCATCAATTCAAGGGTTGAGCAGACCGGCCCCCATGCAAAGTCTTCTGACTCGCGTATGTGATCCCGTCCGACGAACTGTTCATCACTACTCTGATAGTTGCACATAGTCCCGGCCTCTTCAACTGTGGTCGCAGCGCATGGATTTGCTTGGTTCCGTCCCGCCGGCGCCCTGCGCGCCGTTTCTGGAGGGTCACGGGCATTCTCCGCGACCCACGTTTCGCAGCACCCCCTCCCAAACGGCGGGTACACTACGGGGGTGAACGGGGTTGTCAATTCGCTGCCGGCGAGAAATCCGCGCCCTCCCGCTGCGCCCGATGGCCCCGCTGTTCGTCCCGCAACGCAGCCCTTCCCTTCCTACTACTTTAGAGACTTGCATTGACAGGCACTGATACTTATTCAGATGAGGAGACCACCCTCAATCTGGTGGCCCCCGTGCTCGCCTGGATTTTTCCCGGCTGGGGGCACTGGCACCTGCGTCATCGCACGCGTGCGCTGCTGATCGGCGCAGGCATCCTCTTCCTCTACATCGGCGGTCTCTTCATCGGCGGTATCGACGTCATCGATCGCGAGGAGGACTTCTGGTGGTACTGCGGGCAGGTGTGCGCAGGGCCCGCGACACTTGCGGTTGAATGGGTCAAGGATGAGCGCCTCAATCCCCCCGCACAGCCCGGTGTGGTCGGTTCCGCCCGCAAGCCGCAGCCGCCCCTTCCCCCAGATGATCCTGCCTATGCGCCCGATTATGTGCCCGCCTATTCGGTTTCCCTCGGGCACGCGAACGAGATGGGCACCCTGTTCACCACCATCGCCGGCATGCTCAACCTGATCGTGATTCTTGAGTGCGTTCGCTTGCCGCGCGCTGCGCGCTCGACGACTCCCGCTCCGCTGGGAGGCGCTTCATGATTCTCTTTTCATGTTGCGCTGCTCAGGCCGTCGGCATGTCTCTGACCGCCTACTCGTACCGGCCCTTTCTCGACCCCCTGCCGGTCGGGGATTGGTGGTGGGTGCTCTTTATCCCGTTGGTTGTCGCCACCGCCGTCGTCTGGAAGGCTCTCAGGCTCCAGCGTCTGGCCTACTTTCCGCGCCAGGTCGCCAAGATGACCGGGCAGGTCGCCGTGGCGATCATCCTGCTTGCAGTGCTTCTCTTTGTTGTTGTGCAGTATCTGATTCCTCGTATGTGACTTTACCGTTCGCCCACTTTCAAAGGGCGGCGGTTGACCTCGCCCGCCCACGGGCTTTACAGTTGCGTGTCAGGCGGTCTCATGGACGAGACCCTTCCCTCGCTCGATCAAGGAGGATCGCATGCCCAGTATTCTCACCGGTTTGGGGCGCTGGCTGCGCGGCGACAGCCGACCGCAGGCCTTTGATGTGATCGACGAGTCTGCTTCCGCAGAGCCGCTTTCGGCGCCCGTACCAACGGGCCAGGACGCACCCGCCGGGCGACCCTCCCCGTCTCGTCACGATGCAGAGCGCACTCCGCTGATCGAAACGCTTCCCCGCGAGCGCCGCCCTGCTGTCGCTTCCAGCGCCCCACTTCGAAACGCGCCCGCCGATGCGAACCCGCTGGACGCCGCCAATGCCCGAGCCCTGCAGGACGTTGGGTTCCTGGCTCGGCAACTCACCGCTCATCTCGATGAACAAGCTCGTCGGGCCGATGAGTCTGCCCAATCCCTGGCGTCCATTGCTCAGGTGCTCGAAACCATCCCGCGCCTCGATGCCGATCGACAGCAACTCGTGACCGCTCTCACCGAGCACTTCGCTGACGAAGCGGTTCGCTCCGGGGCCTTGCGCGACATCTTGGCCCGACTTGACCAGTCCGCCTCCGGTCAGGCCGACGCCCTCGGCTCCCTCTTCGCCCAGATTGAGGCTGCCCATCGGCTGAATCAGGAAACCGCTGTGACGCTGCAGGCCGTGCGCGACTCTCTGAGCGGCATCGGTCAGGCCCATGCCCAGTCCGCCGAGGTCATGCGCGAACTGGCCGGAACCACGCTCCAGCAGCGTGACGAGTTCACCTACGCCATCGAGCGCCACAGCCGACTGCTGATTATCGTCGTCCTCACCTGCGGCGCACTCTCGATAGGGGCCATTATCCTCGCCCTGACCACCGTCATGAAACTCATGGCCAAATAAGCACGCCTGCAGCCGGCAAGCCACTATTGTGCCTCGCGTTTTCGGACGATGTATGTCATGGTCTTTCTGCGCCGCTGCAATTCAGCCTGCCATGGTCCCCATGCCCCGCCACACGCTCGCTCATCTCACCCATGAAGCCGTGGAGAAACTCGGCGGCATCGGCACGGTGCTCGAGGGCCTCATCACGAGTCCTGTCTATCAAAGCGCTGTACGGAGGTCGATTCTCATCGGCCCGATGGCGGTCGTGCCCGGCGCTCACGGCACCATTCAGGACCGCCTTGGCGACCACGTGCGCGTCCTGTATTCATCGCGCGATGGGTTTGACGCCAACGGCTGGTCACGCCGCTTCCGTCCCATTCAACTGGCCTTCGAAACCCACCTCGCTTACGGCGTGCGCCACTTTCCCGCCCCTGCAGGCGGCGTTCCCGGCTCGGCCGAAGTCCTCCTCATCGACGTCTCCAACCCCAGCCAGACCCGCCTCAACGTCTTCAAGGCCCGTCTCTGGGAACGCTTCGGACTCGACGCCGCCCGCTACGAACACCAGTGGGATTTCGAGGAATACTGCCGCATCGCCGAGCCCGCGTTCTACGCGCTCAACGCGTTGCTCACCGACGACGACATGCCCTGCGCCCTGTTCAGTCACGAATTCATGGGCATGTGCACCGCGCTCAAGGCCGTCATGGACGGCGCAGGCCTCTTCCGCACTCTCTTCCACGCCCACGAATGTTCCACCGCCCGGCGCATTGTCGAGGAACACCCCGGCCACGACACCACCTTCTATAACGCACTCGCACAGGCCTCGTCTCAGGACCTGTTCGTCACCGATATTTTCGGCGACCAGTCCGCCAACATGCGCCACGCGCTCATCTCCCTGACCAATCACCTCGACGCCGTCCTCGCCGTCAGCGACTTCACCGCTCAGGAAATGCGCTTCCTCGGCCCCCAGATGCGCAGCGCCAACATCCGCACCGTCTACAACGGCCTTCCCGTCTATCCCGCGGATATCGCCCAGGAACACGCGTCACGCTCCATGATGGACTCCTGGGTTCGCAACGTCACCGGCCGCGCCTTCGACCTCCTCCTCACACACGTCGCGCGCCCCGTAGTCTCCAAGGGCTTCTGGCGCGACCTCCGCGTCTGTCACGAACTCGACGCCCTCCTGGCCCGAGAAAATCGCACCGCCCTCTACCTCCTCATCACCTGCGGCGCTCCCCCGCGCTCCGCCGCTGAGGCCGACCGCATGGCCGCCGCCCACCGCTGGCCCTACGAACATGTCCTCGGATATCCCGATCTGGCCGGTCCCGAGATCGGACTCCACGACATGATCGCCGACTTCAATCGCACCCACCGCGCCGTCCGTGCCATGCTCGTCAACCAGTTCGGCTGGGGCCCCCGCTTTCTCGGGTCCGCATGCCCGGACGCCATGACCTTCGACGACCTTCGCCGCGCCACCGATGTCGAGTTCGGCCAGAGCGTCTATGAACCATTCGGCATCGCGCACTTCGAACCCCTCGGCTCCGGCGCCGTCTGCGTCGCCAGCAACGTCTCCGGTTGCGTTCAGGCTCTCCGCTCCGCCGCCCACAGGCTGAACCGCCCCGACGCCCTCGACCTCAACGTCCTCATCGCCGACTACACACGCCTCGACCAGCCCTGGTCCATCCCCCATCTCCTCGCCATCACCCAGCCCGAACGCGACGCCATCGAATCTCGCGAAGCTCGCCGGGTCGCTCTCGATCTGCTCCGCCGCCTCCCGCGCACCGATTCCCAGCGCGATGTCCTCATGCACCTGGGCCAGGACCTCGCCCATGCCATGTCCTGGGACCGCATCGTCGCCGATCAGTTGCTGCCCGTCCTCGACGCCCTGCGCCCCGCGGCGCCGCCCGCGCTTACCGCGCCGGAATCACCAATTCCGTCCCCGGCTTCAGCGCGCTCACCCGCGTGATCTTCTCCCGGTTCGCGTCGTAAATCACCTTCCACAGCGTGGAATCCCCGTAGAACTGCGCCGCGATCGCCGACAGCGTGTCTCCCGCGCGCACCACATACGTCTGCGCGCTGCCCGCACCCGAAGTGTCGGCCGCCGCGCCCGGCTCAGCGTCCCCTTGAGCAGTCTGGAAATTCGGGATCCTCAGCACCTGTCCAGCCCGCAGCCGCCGGGGATCAACCTTCGGGTTCTCTTTGGCGATCCGCACCCACTCTGCGCTGCTCCCGTACCACGCTTTCGCAATGGACTGCATGGTGTCCCCGCTCCGGATTGTGTAATTCTCCACCCGCCGCGGCGCCTCCTGCGGCTCCCTGATTGCCGGCTCGTTCTCCGGCGCCGCTTCGGCTTGGCGCTCCGCCTCTTTCACGCCGAAGGTTTCCGGCGCCAGCGTGCGCAGCGATTCTTCCACCGCCGGCGTCGGCCTCTGCCCCACGGTATCCCCCGGCGCAAGTTGCAGGCCGTCCTCCTCCGCGCTCACTGCCGGAGTGCACGCCTGGTAATACACCGCGATCCACACCAGGAGACCCACCAGCCCGGCCAGACTGACCCGTGATGCATCCATGTCAACCTGCCTTCAGGGCACGCTACGCGGTCGCCGACTTTCGCCCCGCCAGCGCCGTTGTGCCCGCAGCCGTCGTTGCCGCGCCGCTCTTCTTGGAACACACCAGCGGCGCCGCCACCGCCACGGAAGAATACGTGCCGATCACAATCCCGAAGAACATCGTGTAGGCGAACGAGCGCATGCCTGTCCCTCCCTCAAAGTACAGGACAAGCAGTGCAAACAGCGTGCTTCCGCCGGTCAGAATTGTTCGGCTCATCGTCTGGTTGACCGATGCATCCACCACCTCCGCCGTCGTAATCGGCAGTTTCCCGCGATTCTCGCGGATGCGGTCCAGGATGACAATCGTGTCATAAAGCGAGAAGCCTGCAATTGTCAGAATTGCCGCCACCACGGAGAGGTCCACTTTGAACGGCTCTACCAGCAGCAGCTGCCCGAATCCGGTGCGATAGAGGAAGTGCGAGAGCGCAAGCATGCCCAGCGTGATCACCACGTCATGCATCAGCGCCACGATCGCCGCCGCCGAATACCAGAACGATCCGAATCGCACCCAGATGTACACCAGGATGCCCAGGATCGACAGCGTGACCGCCACCAACGCCTTCTGCCGGAACTGCTCCGCAACTGAAGGCGAAATCGTGGTCACCTGCTCCAGCGACTCAGGTTCGAGCATCGCCCGCGAGACGATCTCCCATTCCTTTTCAGCGACCTGCTTGTCCCACAACTCGCGCTGGTCGTAAATGCTTACGTCCGTCGCGCTCACCACGACCACCGCATCGCTCCAGAGCGTTGCGCCGTTGGCATCCGTCTGGCCGCTGGGAGCCAGCCCGATCGCCTGGCTGCGCCGCGATACGTACCGCTCATTCCCCGGCCCCTGCCGCACCCGATCCACGCGCTCCTGAATCTCCTCCAGCGCGACCGGCGGATTCATTCCTGCCAGGCGCACCGCCACTCCTCCCACAAATCGCGTCACGTCGTTGGTCCGCCCGGGCTCGCCGATGTTGGCCCCCAGTGACTTCTGCAGAATCGGATACACCGGTGCCGCTGACGCCGGGGAAACACCGGCGCCGGTGAACTCGATGCGCGGCTTGATGGCGAGGTAGTCGCCGAACGCCTCGCGGATCGCCTGCTCCACCAGTGCGGTTTCGCTGATCGTCGAGCGGATCACGAACTCCGACCCCGCGCCTTCTGTTGCCCCTGCCGAGTCCGCGTTGGCGTTGAAAATACCTGCCGCCGTGAACGCGTTGTATTGCACGTCCGTGATCTTGCCCGCGTCGTGCTCACGCGTCGCCCACTCCTTGAGCCGGCGGTCCACCTCGTCGCGCCCCAGGGTCATCGCCGCGCCCGTCGCTGGGTCCTGCTTGAAGGTCATCGTCACCGAGGATCCGCCCACGAATTCCACGTCCAGCATCTCGCCGCGGTAGAAGTACGTCACCGAGCCCAGCACGATGATGATCGTGGCCGAAAACGTCCAGAACAGATACCGGTTGGCCACCCAGCGCACCTTCGGCTCCATCGCGCGATGGATGGCCGGAAACACCATCGTGAGCATCGAGATTCGCGTACCGCCCAGCACGTCCATGTACAGTTCAAACAGCAGCCGCGACACCACCACCGTCGAGAACAGCGTCCCGATCACGCCGATGCCGATCGTGATGCCGAAGCCCTTCACCTCGGACGTGCCGAAGTTCACCATGATGAAGCACACGATGAGGTTCGTCATGTTGCCGTCGATGATCGACGTCATCGCGCGGTCAAATCCCAGCCGCACCGCCGTCCGCAGCGATTCGCCCCGCTGCAGTTCCTCGCGGATGCGCTCGTAGATCAGCACGTTTGCGTCCACCGATGTGCCGAATGTCAGGATCACGCCCGCGATGCCTGGCATCGTGAACGCCGCCTGGTACAGCGACATCATGCCCAGGATCACCACGCACGTGGAGAGCAGTGCGACGGCCGCGATCACCCCCGGCAGGAAGTAGTAGAAGATCATGAACCCGCCGATGATGATCAGGGCCCACTTGCCCGCATTCAGGCCCCGCAGCAGGTTCTCCTTGCCCAGTTTGGGCCCGATGTGGTTCTGCGCGATCGGCTCCTCGGTCAGTTTCGCTTTAAGCGCGCCGGCGCTGAGCACCTGCTTGAGGTAACTGATTTCCGCCTGGCTGAACTTGCCCGTGATGATGCCTTCGCCGCGAATCTGCCCGTTGATATTGGGCGCGGAGTACACCCGGTCGTCCAGCACGATGGCCATCCCGCGCCCGATGTTGTTCTTGGTCAGCGTGCCGAACTTATCCGCTCCCGCCGCGTCCATCCCGAAACTCACCGCCGGCTTCCCCACGTCGTCATGCGACGGCGCCGCCTTCACCAGCTGCCACGGCCCCGAAGCCTCCGACAGGCTCCGGTCCAGCGTCTTGTACAGCAGCATGTAGACCGTGCCGTCGAACTGGTCGCAGATGAGGCCGTGACGGGCCTGGAAGTACTCGTACGTCTGGGTCTTCAGCGATTCGAGTTGTTCCGGCTGCTCGTACCACTGCTCGAGTTTGTCGATCGCGTACCACCCCACATCCGTCGATGCGGTCACCGCGTACGGCCCGCGCTCGCGCAGGTCCGCGCGCAGCTGATCGACCGGCAGCCCGTCATCAGTCCGGGCGGCGATTCGAAATGCCAATACGCCCGCTCCCTTGAGCAGCGCGATCAGTTCCTTCGGATCATCGAATCCTTTGCTCTCCGCTCGATACGCGTCGTAGGCCGCCGCGATCTCGTCAATGACCGCCGTTTTCGAAGGCGCCGCTTCCTTCAGCCTCTTGATGCCGTCTTCGCGCGCGCTGGGGATTTCCCTCACCGTGCCGTCAGACTGCGGAAACCTCAATGGGTTCGGGTCCGCCGTGACTGCCCTACGAACGTCTTCGGCCGTGATGCTGCTCATCCGCACCCGCGTCATCGCGTTTTCGTAGGCCAGCTCCGCTTCCGAAGCGCTCTGTTCGATGGGATCAAGGTCGGTCCGCCAGCGCGTCTCCGCCTGGACCAGCGCGTTCGATGCCTCGTTGTAGGTCTTTGCAGCGCTCACCCCCGCTCGGACAATGGCTTCCGCTTCCGGCTTCGATTCGAAGTACTGCTTGATTTCTGTTTCCTGGGCCACCGGGTCCTGGTTCGAGGCGATGGCGATAAGGCGCATCGAGTTTGGAAACCCTGCGTCTGTCACCGCCTGCAAAGCCACCGTGCGGACGTCCAGCGCTTCCTCCCGCGCCGCCCGCAGCGGAGCCAGTTCCGCTTCCCGCGCTGCGGCCCGGTCGTCATAGATCGCCCGCTGGCTGATTCGCAGGTCGTTGGCCGTCGCCGCCGCCGTCATCGCCGCGAGCCGGTCTTCTGAACCCTTGGCCAGGTCCGCCAGGCGCGCAGCCCGCTCGGGTTCGGGCAGCACGATCGCCGCCTCGACCGCCCCGGCTTCCAGTTCATCCGTCCCGATGCTCTTGAGTTTGGTTTCGAAGTCCTGCCGCAGCGCGAGCACGCGCTCCGAGGGCTGAGGAATCGAGATTTCAATCTGGCCCGCCCCCAGCGCCGTGACCGATACTTCCTTCACGCCCGACGGGTCCACCCGATCCTTGATCACGTCCACGATCTGCTGGATCACGTCCGTGGGCGGCAGCTGCCCGGTCTTTTCGTCCGGTTGAATGCCGTAGATGAGCGTTGTTCCGCCCGCCAGGTCCTTGCCCAGCTTCAACTTCGTTTCCGGTGGGTACATCGCCAGGCCGGCGATGAGCAGGACCACAACCGCGATGATGGCACGCCAGATGACTTGTTTCATGATGAATGTCGATTCCGCAAATCTCGCTCAGGGACCCCGTCGGCAGCACGCTGCACTGCGTTGGCCGCTCTCTTCAAAGCGGCCAGGCTCTCTCAGGTCTTGCCCGCCGCCTCGCCCGCGGTCTCCGCCTCCGTCAGCACCTGCTGCACCGCTGACTTGCTGAACCGGACTTTCACATTGCTCGCCTCATCCACCTTCAGCACCACTTCGTTCTCTTTGATCTCGACGATCGAGCCGATCAGTCCCCCGATCGTCTGTACACGGTCATGCCGCTTGAGCGCTCCCAGCATCTCTTCGCGCTTCTTCTTTTCCTTGCGCTGCGAACTGCTGCTCTGCCAGATCAGGAAACCAAACACCACCACCATCATGACCAGGAACGGCCACGTGCTCGGCGGTTTGACCGCCGTCGTCGCCGGCGGAGTGCCCCCGGCCGGGGCCGCGCCGATCTGCGATTCCGTCACCTCGCCCGGGGCCGCCCCCTGCGTGTTCGTCGCCGGCACATCCTCCTGCGCCAGCATGACCATCGGTCCCGCCGTCAGCCAACTTCCGCCGTTCCACTCGTTCTGCATGGTCGTTTGTCCACAATGAACTCCGGCCGTCCGCGCCGGGTGGTGCGGATCGCTGGCCAAACCAGAAAAACGGCCGGGATGACAGGCTTTCTCTGTTAAGAATCACCCTCGGATGCCGCTCCGCCGCCCCCCCTGCCTGCGGGTAAGCACCGGCCAGGCAGCACACAACGCCGCCCAGTCATCCGACACGATCGCCTCGCGGATCTCCCGCATTAGGCTCTGGAAATGGGCAATGTTATGCAGGCTCACCAGCACCGGACCGAGCATCTCGTCGGCCTGGAACAGATGACGGAGGTAGGCGGTGGAGTAGCCATGCCGCGAAGGCAGACGGGGCAGGCGCAGGTTGGGTCGATGACGGTGGGGTCCTCCGAAAAGCGGGCATTGCGGAGATTTATCCGGCTTTTTCGCGTGAAAGCGGTCGCATTGCGGCCGTTTCGGGTGGGAAGGACGCAGTCGAACATGTCCACGCCGGCCTGGACCGCATTCAGGATGTCCCATTCGTAGCCCACGCCCATGAGGTATCTGGGCTTGTTTTGGGGCAAAAGTGGGGCGGTATGGGCGACAATCCGGGAAATTTCGGAAGATTCCTCGCCGACGGCGACGCCGCCGATGGCGTAGCCGGGGAGGTCGATGGAGCAGATCTGGGCGACGGACTTTTCACGGCGAGAAGTATCGGTTCCGCCCTGAACGATGCCAAAAAGGGCCTGTTCATCGGGTTTTCGGTGACTTTTGACGCAGCGTTCGAGCCAGCGTGCGGTGCGGTCGAGGGCCTCATCGAGACGGCGGTTGTAGTCGGCCTGGGAGGGGGGTGAAGATTGTGAAAAATCGCGCTTGGGCAAACTTGGGGATTTTTCGAGGAAAATCGATCTTTTGCGGGATTTTTCGGGTGCGGCGCGCGCGGGCGGACAGTCATCAAAAGCCATGATTATGTCAGATCCGAGGTCGTTTTGGACCGAAATCGACATTTCCGGCGACATGTGCACGAGGCTGCCATCGACGATGCTGCGGAAGGTGACGCCCTCGTCGGTGAGGCTGCTGATATCGGAGAGGGAAAAGGCCTGAAAGCCGCCGGAATCGGTGAGAATGGGCCCATTCCAGCGCATGAAGCGGTGAACGCCGCCCAATTTGGCAATTTTGTCGGCTCCAGGCCGCAGCAGGAGGTGGTAGGTGTTGTTGAGGATGATCTGACTGCCGACCTGGGCGACGGATTCGGGAAAGAGTCCTTTTACGGTCGCCTTGGTTCCCACGGGCATGAAGGCGGGAGTGTCGAAGGAGCCGTGGAGGGTGTGAACGCGGCCGAGGCGGGCAGCGCAGGAGGAGGAGCGGCCGAGAATGTCGAAGCGGAGAGGCGCGGGCATGAGGGGTGGGGCAGGAGGGTACGCGGCGGAATAGAAGGGCGCGGAATCCCATTCACATTGTGTGGATTCGGCGAGGGAAAGTTGTATTGTCGGTCAGGATCATGTGAGTGCAGACATCTCTCCTGCGGGTGTTCACCCAGTTTTGCCAGCCGATTCCGGCGCGCGTGGTTAAGGAGATTGGGACATGGTGCGTGGCGTGACTCAGAGCCGAAAGGCCGTGTGCGGTTTCACCCTGGTTGAACTGCTGGTGGTGATCGCGATCATCGCGCTGCTCATCGGGCTGCTGCTGCCGGCGCTGTCGAGCGCGCGGAATGCGGCGCGGGCGGCGACCTGCATGTCGAATATGAAGCAGATCGGCCTGGGGCTCAGTTACTACGCGAACGACAACCAAGACTGGATTCCGCGCGAGGGGCAGACAAGTCCGCAGACTGACCCTGTGAACAAGATGAAACTGTACTTCATCCCATGGCCGAGGAGTTTCGCCCGCTACCTGAAGCCAATTGAGCGGCCAGCGCAGTATGCAACCTGGGATCAGTTCTGGGATAAGTTTGACTTCAAATCAGTTGAAATATTCAAGTGCCCCAGTTACCCGACCAAGTATCACCAGATCAACTACACGAACAACGGAATCAATCTCGACGTGAACGACCATGTCACCGGGCACGGCCAGAACGTCGGACGGCACCCGACGTGCAAGTTCAGTGAATTCCGTAATCCGGACCACAGCATGTACATGACGGAGTTCACCTCTGACCCTGACAACTCCATTTACAACCAAATGCAGACGGGAACTTACCCGACGGACTGGTGGTACGATCTTTGGGCGGAAGTTCACATCAATGGTCCGGAAGAGAAGTCAAACGGTTGGGGCGGCAATGTCGCCCGAATCTGCAGCACGCGGCACGAAACGACGTCGAATGTCGTTTATGCCGACAGCCATGTTGAGCGGCGCGGTCCGGAGACGCTCAAAATCCTGTCAAACTGGAACGACGGCACTTACTCCGCGTGGTAGTCTGCCCGGTCAGCGTCAGAGTCGATAACCCGCGTATTCGAGTATTAAGGAATCACCATTTCCGCAAGGAATTGGCGCTGCGCGGACATTTCTCCCTTGTGGAGCGCCGGGCGGTGTATGCCTGCGCCCGGGCCTGACGTGATGTACGTCTGCGCCTCAGACTGAGTCCTTTTGATACTGGGAGAAATGATCATGGGCATGTCCCGTGGGCTTGTGGTGCGTTGTTTTTCATTCCTGGCCGTGCTGCTGCTGGCGGCGCAGGCGCGGGCCACGTTTCATCTGATGCAGATTGAGCAGGTGATGGCGGGGGTGAACGGAGACCCGACGGCGCAGGCGATCCAGTTGCGGATGCGGGCGGCGGGGCAGAACCTGGTGAGCGGGGCGCGGCTGATTGCCTACGACGCGCAGGGGCTGAACCCGGTGCTGCTGGTGGACATGACCACCAACGTCACGAATCGGGCCCTGGGGACGCGCGTGCTGGTGGCCAGCGCGAACTTCGTCACACTGACCAATCCGACGACGGTCCCTGATTTCACGATGACGAACCTGATTCCGGAGTCGTATCTCGCGGCGGGGCGGCTGACTTTCGAAAGCGATCTTGGGGAAGTGATCTGGTCTCTGTCCTGGGGCGGCGGGTCCTACACCGGGCCGACCAACGGAAGCATCCTGAATGATGACAATGGGACGTACGGGCCGGCGTTCGGCAGCGCGGCGCCCTCGGGCTCGCTGCAGGCGCTGAAGTTCAACGGGTCGGCCAGCGCGAAGAGCACGACGAATGCGGCGGACTACAGCATCACCGCGGGCGCGGCGGTGTTCACGAACAACGCAGGGACGTCCTTTACGGTCACGGGCGGAGGAACTCCGCTGACGCTGACGGCGGACGGCACCTGCCCGGCGGGCGGAGCGATCCAGGTGTCTTGGACCGGCGCGACTCCCAACGGAACGATTGATCTGTACTTTGCGAAGAACCTGGGAAGCCAGACTGTGCCGAGCGGGCCGTGCGCGGGGACGGCACTGAGCCTGGGCGCGACGGCGTTCCAGAAGCCATTCTCGGGCGGAGCGGGCGCGAACGGGAACCGGACGGTGAACAGCAACGCCGCGTCGTCGGCGTGCGGCGGGTTCCTGCAACTGGTGGACCTGGCGACGTGCCGGACGAGCAATACGGCGCAGATTCAGTGATGCGGTCGAGGACCTGATCAAGCAATGCGGTGAGGGCGGCGGGCGATTTGCGTGCCTTCCTCACCGCATTTTTATCGGATACGAGACGGTGTTCTCCCGTGGGGACTGTGGCTGAGGAGGTCACAGTCCCCTTTTCATTGGGGGAGAGGCGGGGCGGGAGGAGGGTGAAGGGGCAAGCCGGCAAGGCGGGCCGTCGCTACCATAGGGGCTTTGCCGCAGAGTGCGGCGAGAGGTCGGCGGGGCGGCGGCGGGTGTGATGAAAGGGATGACGTTGAGCGGACGCCGGCCCTGCGTGGGCGGAAACTGGAAGATGAACACGAACCGGTCATCAGCGACTGCGCTGGCGGCTGGGGTGGCGCGCGCCTGCGGTGGGACGAAGGCGGAAGTGATTGTTTTCCCGCCGTTTGTGTATTTGGACGCAGTGGGGGCGGCGATCAAGGGGTCTTCCATTGCGCTGGGGGCGCAGGATGTGTATTTCGAGGGGGACGGGGCGTTCACGGGCGAGATCAGCACCGCGATGCTCAAGGATGTGGGGTGCACGTGGGCGCTGACGGGGCACAGCGAGCGGCGGCATGTGCTTGGGGAGAGTGATGAGGTGGTGAATCGGAAGACCCGGGCTGCGCTGGCGGCGGGGCTGAAGGTGATCCTGTGCGTGGGGGAGACACGGGCGCAGAGGGAAGCGGGCCAGACGGATGCGATCAACATCGGGCAGATCAAGGCAGGGCTGGCGGGGGTGAGCAGCGCGGAAATGGAGCGGGTGGTCATCGCGTATGAGCCGGTGTGGGCGATCGGGACGGGACTGACGGCCAGCCCCGCGGATGCGCAGAGTGCGCACGCGGCGATCCGAACGACGGTGGGCGAGTTGTACGGGAGCGGGATTGCAGAGGGGACGAGAATTCAATACGGGGGGTCGGTGAAGGGCGCGAATGCGGCGGAGCTGTTCGGGCAGCGCGACATCGACGGCGGGCTGATCGGAGGAGCGGCGCTGAAGGTGGAGGAGTTTGCGGCGATTGTGCGGGCGGCGGGAGAATGAGCGTGTCGGAGTGTTGTTGATGAATGCCTCGCGGCCGGTCAGATACAGGACGGAAGCAGGCGGTACGATGAGCAGTGGAGTGAAGTGATGGGTACGTTTTTCCTGGGATTGTTGTCAGTGCTGTTCGTGGTGATGGGCGTGGTACTCGTGCTCATCGTGCTCGTGCAGCGTTCGCAGGGGGGCGGGCTGTCGGGCGCGTTCGGTTCGGCGATGGGCGGGTCGCAGACGGCCTTCGGCGCGAAGACGGGCGACGTGCTGACGTGGGTGACGGTGGGGGCGTTTGCGTTGTTCCTGCTGGCGGCGGTGGGGCAGGTGCTGTCGGTGGATTACCGGATGGGGTATCGCACGGCGACGGCGCCGAATGCGCCCAGCGGGCTGACGGCGAAGGCAACGGGGCCGACGTCGGTGGAACTGACGTGGAAGGATGAATCGGGGAATGAGGATCTGTTTGTGGTGCGTCGGTCGCTGGACGGAGGGGTCACGTGGGCGGATACCCAGATTGCGAAGGACCTGACCACCTACACGGACGGGAACCTGCTTTCGGACACGGAGTACACGTACGAGATCGTGGCAATGGATGACGAGGCGGGGCCGAGCAAACCGTCGGAGAAGGTGGCGGTGAAGACTCTGCCGCCGGGCGCTCAGGCGGACACGCCGGGGCCGAATTTCCCGGATCTTGGGAACAGCGGTGAGGAGAAAAAGGAAGCGCCGGCGCCGGCAACCGAGCAGCAGCCCAGCGGCGGCGAGGAAGGCACGAAAGGGACATCGGACGGCGGGACGAACGGAGGAATCTGACCCGTGATTCGATCGATGACCGGATTTGGCGAAGCGGCGGCGGCGGTGGACGGGGTGCACTACGGGGTGGAGGTGCGCTCGCTGAACAACAAGTTCTTCAAGGCGACGATCCGGCTGCCCGAGGACATCGCGGGGCTGGAGGCGGAGATCGAGACGTGGCTGCGGCAGGCGCTGACGCGGGGGTCGATGATCCTGACGGCGCGGATGAGCGACACGACGGCGAATGCGGCGCATGAGATCAACATCCAGGCGTTGCAGAATTACCTGGGCCGGCTGAAGCAGTTACCCAGCGGACTGGGAACGACGGGGCCGATGGAACTGGGACAGTTGCTGATGCTGCCGGGCGTGCTGCAGCCGCCGGCGGACTTTGCGGAGCATGTGGACAAGGTGCGGCCGGTGATGCAGCGGCTGGTGAAGGAAGCGTGCGTGCGGCTGGTGGAGATGCGGGAGCGGGAAGGGCAGATGCTGCACAAGGACCTGCACAAGCATCGGCTGGCGATCGCGGCGAAACTGGACAACATTGCGCGGCGGGCGCCGGCGGTGATCGAGGAGTATCACGCGCGGCTGAGGCTGCGGGTGCAGAAGATGCTGGAGGATGCGCACGTCAAGGTGAATGAGGTGGACTTGATCCGGGAGGTGGCGGTGTATGCGGAGCGCAGCGACATTTCGGAGGAGATCGCGCGGCTGAGCGGGCACCTGGAGCAGTTCCGGGAAATGATTGATGCGGGGAACGGGGAGCCGGTGGGGCGGACGCTGGATTTCCTGGCGCAGGAGATGCTGCGGGAGGCGAACACGATCGCGAGCAAGAGCAACGATGCGCCGATCAGCCGGGAGATCGTGGAAATCAAGGGGGCGATCGACCGGATCAAAGAGCAGATTCAGAATGTGGAGTGAGGCGGGGGGCGGGAGAAATCAGGCGCGTTTGCGTTTCTGGGCGGTGTCCTGCTGAAGGATGCGCTTTTCCTTTTCGGTGAGGCTCTGGATGCCTTCGGTGGCGATCTTGGCGAGGATGCGGTCGACGGATTGATCGTGGGCGGATGGGGAGGGGGGGTCGAAGAGGGAGGGTTTGGGCTTGCGCGGGGGGGAAGAGGAGCGGAAGTCGACCCAATTGAGCCAGTTGAGGTGGCGGACGAGGAGGTATCCGAGGGCAGCGCCGCCGAGGTGGGCGGCCTCACCGCCTGAGTTGTTGCCATCGGCGTAGACGGTGAGGAGTGCGATGGCGATGAAGATCCAGACCATGACGCGAAGTTCGAGGGTGACGGGCGGGAAGATCATGCTCACGAGGGAGCGCGGGGCGTAGTAAGCGGCGGCGACCAGGACGCCGAAGATGCTGGCGGAGGCGCCGACGAGGATGTCGGTGGGGCTGCCGGGGAGGAAGAAGGGGACGCGATGCTGGTAGAGCATGCCGCCTACGGAGAGGAGGAGGTAGAGTGAGGCGCCGGCGATGCCGCAGAGAATGTAGAAGGCAAGGTAGCGACGGGAACCCATGCGTTCCTCGACGAGGCGGCCGAAGGACCAGAGGCCGAGCATGTTGAAGAGGATGTGCATGAGGCCGGCGTGAAGGAACTGGTAGGTGAGGAAGCGCCAGACCTGGGCGTGCATGACCGCGAGGGAAAGCGAGAAGTGACCCCAACCGGCGAGCGGCGGCATCAACTCGGGAACGACTTTCGGACTTCCATCGGGCGCAACGCCGACCAACCTGGGGACAGCGACGCTGACGTAGCGAGACAGAACGATGTCAAGGACGAAGACGACGATATTGATGGCGATGAGCCAGTTGGTGACGGAGCCACGGAACGGGAGGCGGAAACCAGGAGAGGGGCGGCGGTCGCCGTAGAAGTCCGCAGCGTCATCGCGTGCGTAGTCGCGGTCGTAGATGCCCATGGGAGAGTTTATTCCGCGGGGTTGCGTTTGCGCTGGGTGGCCTGATGGAGCGATGCGCGTTCGGAGTCGGTGAGGCTGGACAGGCCGAGGCGTGCGATCTTGTCGAGGATGGCATCGACGCGGGCGTCGTCGTCAGCGGCGGCGGGAGCGGGAGCGTCCGAGGATGAGGACTTTGCCGCGGAAGGTTCTGCGGGATCAGCGGGGGAATCGGAAGTGGGGGAGCCGAAGAGGTCGGTTTCGAGGCGGCGCTGGGCGTCGGCTGCGCGCGAGGATCTGCGGGAACGAGGGCGATGTGAAAGAGCGGCGGCGTCGGACGTGAGCTGGGATTCCTCCCATGCGAGGGTGAGGCGGGAGAGTTCCTGCCAGGAGCACCAGGCGCAGATGCCCGCGAGGGCGAGGAGGAGGGACCAGTCGAAGGCGAGGGCGACGAGCGCGACGAGAGAGGCGGAGAGGACGCCGAGGAAGGCCGCGATGCCGACTGCGGGCCAGTACCCAACGCGGATGCGAGCCAGGGACTGCGCGACGGTCCAGCCGTCGAGGGGAGGAGCGGGCAGGAGATTCAGGGCGGCCAGAAGCAGGGATGCGCCGCTGACCCACCAGAGGAAGATCCAAGCGTCGCTGATGCGGCCGGCTTCGTTCATGCGCGCATAGGCGGCGTCGAAATTGACGAGGAAGCGAAGGGCCTCGCCGACCTCGAAGGTACCGAAACGACTCAGAAGGGCAGCAGCAGAGACGGCGGCAACGCAGGCGGAAAAGATCGGCCCCGCCAACGCAGCGGTCATGTCCTGAATCGGGCGTTCGAGGGAATCCTGTTCGGCGAAGTTGCCGAAGGGAGCGAGGGCCACATCGCCGACGTGGCGGCGTGAGTTGTCGCGGCCAACGAGACTGCCGCGCACGACGACATGGGCGAGTTCGTGGAAGGAAAGGGCGACCAGCCAGCCGGCCAGGGCGAGGAGGCCGATCTCAGCAGCAGCCCAACCGTTGAGTACGAGGCGTGCGGGGCCATTGGGCCCGGCGACCATGACGACGGCGAAGAGAAAGGTGAGGAGATGGATGCTCAGGGAGAGGCGTGACGTGCGCAGGATGGGGATCGCCCAGCGGCGGGGGTCGATGGTGAACCCCAGAATGCGGGCGGAGGAGTGCGGCGGCCGGGCTGAGCCGGAGCGAGCCGCGCGGGAGGTCTTGTCGGCGACCGAAGGGGCCCATCCAGATTCATCCTCGTTGCGGTTGTCTGTCATTTCAACTTCCGTGAAGCAATCCTGCAATCGTGTACGGGCTGAGGCGTGGGCAGGTTGCCGATCCGGCGGCGAATCGGCGAATGTTCGGGGGATTCCGGCAAGGGTGGTCGTGTCGGTCAGCGCGGGATATCAGGCCGAAGCCTGGGTCGCGCGCCCGAACATGACCAAGGCGACAATCGACTTGGCGTCGATGAGTTCGCCCTGATCGATCATCGACCAAACCTCCCCCACGGTCTTGACCTCGGTCTGGATATCTTCATCCTCCATCAGGGACTGGCCGACAAATTCAAGTTCGCGAGCGAGGAAGACGTGCATCTGCTGGTCGGTGACGCCGGGGGTGGTGTAGAAGCGGCCGAGAAACTGCCAGGCGGCGGCGCGGTACCCGGTCTCTTCGCGGAGTTCGCGTGCGGCGCAGGCGGCGGGATCTTCGTTGGCTTCGAGGGTGCCAGCGCAGAATTCCCATAGGCGGAGGCCGACGGACATGCGGTGATTGCGGATGAGGACGAGTCGGCCATCATCCATTATCGGGACGATGACGACGGCGCCGGGGTGGCGGACGATGTAGCGGTCAGCGGTGTTGCCGTCGCTCATGCGGACGGTCATGGACTCGACGCGCCAAACCGGGCCTGTGAAGAGGGTGGTGCGGGCGAGAACTTCGCGCGGGGGCAGGGAGGGAGAGGACATGGGGAGACGTTAGGCGAAGGGGGCACGTTGCGGCGGGCTATCGTCGCTGCATGAACGAAGTTGCGTACACAGTTCGCGCGGTGTTTGAGGCAGAAGCGGTGGCTTCAGAGTGGGTGGAGTGGCTGCGCGACGGGCACCTTGCGGATGTGTGCGCGGGCGGGGCGACGAAAGCGGAGGTCGTGCGGCTGGATGGAGCGCGTATCGAGATCGAAGTGCGATACCGCTTTGCATCGCGAGAGAGTTTTCAGAGGTATGAGCGTGAGTTTGCACCGAAGCTGCGAGCGGAAGGGCTGCAGTTGTTTCCGACGTCGCGCGGGGTGGCGTATGAGCGCGCGCTGGGGGAGATCCTGCTGGCGCACGAGCGGGAGTGAGCGGATCAGCCGCCGGACTCAGCTTTCGCAATATCGGCTTCGAGAGACTTCACCTCCGCGCTGTCGGGATTGGCGCGCTGGGCGTATCCGAGCCACTGTTTGGCGGAGGCGGTGTCCTTGGCCTGGAGGAAGTAGCGGGCGGCGGCGATGGCGGATTCGGTGGCGGTGGTGTCGCGATTGAGGAAGTCGAGGTGCTCCTTGGCGGCACCGGCGAAGTCGCCGGTCATGGCTCGGCAGAGCGCGGCTTCGTTGACGACGGTGGGCGTCCAGCGATCACCATCGGGCATGGCATTGAGGAGGGTCAGGGCCTCAGCGGGCTTGTTTTCACGACGGAGAATGCGGGCCTGGAGGACGCGCCAGTGCAGGCTGTCGGGGTCAATTTTGCGGGCGCGATCCATGTACTGCGTGGCCATGGGGAGGTTGTTTTCCTCAAGGGCGATCTGGCCGAGCGTGCCCCACGCGGTCGCCTCGTCGGACTGGAGGTTGGCGGCGGCGGCGAGGTAGATCTTGGCCTGGGTCCAATCGCGCTGCTTGGCGAACATCTGGCCGAGGTACAACGGGTACTGGGGATTGCCGTTGTCGGCGCTGCATGCGTTCTTGAAGTGGCTGACAGACTCCTCGACCTTGCCGAGCGTGTTGGCGATCACGCCGGCCTGGAAGTGCGCGGGAGCGTCATTGGGGACGACCTTGAGGTAGGTTTGGATTGCGGCGTAGGCCTCCTGCTTCTTGCCGTCGTGGAGAAGCACTTCGACGCGTTTCTTCATGACGTCGGGATGGTCGGGATAGCGCTCGCTGAGGACCTGGGAAACGACAGCGGCCTGCGAAACGTTGTCGCCGTTGATCAGTTCATCGATCTCCGCGAGAGAAGCCTTGAGGGCAGCCTCATCGCGCGTGGTCATATCAGCGCGGAGCTTGACGCCCTGATGAGTGGAGTAGGGAGCCTTGGAGCCTTGGTTCAGGAGGCGGATACCGGCGTAGATGCCGGCGGCCAGGGCGAGGGCAGCGCAGCCGAGGAGGACGATGGTCTGATTGGCGGAGAAGGCGCGGCGCGGGGGAAAGGTGGTAGGCTGAGAGGTGCGCATGAGTGAAGGCCTGAAGGGGATTCCCTATGATTTCGGCTATGTCCAAGGAACTGGCCAAATCGTATGACCCGCGCGCGGAGGAGCCTGCGATCCGGGCGTTGTGGGATGAGAAGAACGCATTTCACGTCGAGGGAATTGCGAATGATTCTCACGTGGCGCGGTACAGCGTGGTGATTCCGCCGCCGAATGTGACGGCTGCGCTGCATCTGGGGCACGCGTTCAACAACACGATTCAGGATGTGCTGGTGAGGTATCACCGGATGCTGGGGGAGGCGACCCTGTGGATGCCGGGGACGGACCACGCGGGGATCGCAACGCAGGCGGTGGTGGAGAAGCGGATCCTGCAGGAAGAGGGAAAGCGGCGCAAGGACCTCGGGGCGACCGAGGCGGAGGCGCGCGAGAAGTTCGTGGCGCGGACGATGGCGTGGAAGGATGAGTACGAGCGAACGATCCTGGAGCAATTGAAGTTGATGGGATGCTCGTGCGACTGGGATCGGACGCGCTTCACGATGGATGAGATGTGCGCCAAGGCGGTGCGCGAGGCCTTTTTTCAGTTGTTCAAAGCGGGGCTGATCTACCGCGGCAAGCGGCTGGTGAATTGGGACCCTGCGCTGCAGACGGCGGTGGCGGATGACGAGACGGACAATGTGGAAGTGGAGGGGTTCTTTTACTACCTGCGCTATCCGCTGGTGCCAGATGCGGGCAACAGCGCGTACGAGAAACAGACGGGGCTGAACCATGTGACGGTGGCGACGACGCGGCCTGAGACGATGCTGGGGGACATGGCGGTGGCGCTCAATCCCAAGGATCCGCGGGCGGCGGCGCTGCGCGGGCGGAAGGTGCGCTTACCGATCGTGAACCGCGTGGCGCCGATCATCGAGGATGATTACGTGGTGCTGCCGGTGAAGTATGGGGGCGATCCGGCGGATGTGAAGGCGCAGATGGCAACGGGGTGTCTGAAGGTGACGCCGGCGCATGACTTCAACGACTACGACCTGTGGCGAAGGCATGAGAAGGAGATGGCGGGTGTGGCGGGCGGGGGGCTGATCAACATTCTGTCGCCCTCGGCGGCGATCTCGAAGGATCATGGGTGGCCTGAGGAGGATTGGGCGCGCGTGGATGACTTTGCGCGCGGATTGCTGGGGATGGATCGGGAGAAGGCGCGGGCGGAGGTGACGGCGTGGTTCGCGAAGGCGGGGCTGCTGGAGGACAAGAAGCCTTATGTGCACACGGTGCCGATCTCGGACCGGAGCAAGGCGGTGATCGAGCCGTATCTGAGCGACCAGTGGTTTGTGGGGGTGAAGAGGCAGATTGCGGAGTTGCCGGAAGGGGGAATGGTGGAGGGGACGGATGTGCCGGTGAATTCACTGGCGGGGTTTGCGCTGCGCGCGATGACTGAGGAGCAGAGAAATGTTGGGAAGGGGAGCGGCGGAAGGAAGAAGCAGGAGTGGGAGGGGGGCCTGAGTTTTTACCCGGCGCGGTATGCGAAGACGTTTGAGAACTGGCACGTGAACATCCGGGACTGGTGCATTTCGCGGCAGTTGTGGTGGGGGCATCGGATCCCGGTGTGGGTGCCGGCGGAAGGTACGGGCGATTGGCGTTCCGATGCTGAACTGCTCAAGGCAGTTCAGGAAGGGCGCGTTGCACTCGCGCCAGAGGATGGATTCATTTGTGTCCTCGATCCGGGTGATCGGATTGTCGGGATGCTCGAACGGAAGGGATTCCGCCAGGACACCGACGTGCTGGACACGTGGTTTTCGTCGGCGTTGTGGCCGATGTCGACAATGGGGTGGCCGAATCCGGAGGCGTTTGCGGAGACGAAGACGCGAGACGAGCGGGCGAATCTGCTGGAGTCGTACAACCCGACGGACACGCTGTGCACCGCGCGGGAGATCATCACGCTGTGGGTGTCGCGGATGACGATGTTCAACGTGTTCTTCCTGAATCGGCTGCCGTTCCGGGATGTGTGCATCCACGCGATGATCCAGGACGGGGAGGGGCGGAAGATGAGCAAGTCGCTGGGCAACGGGGTGGACCCGCGCGACATCATCGCGACGAAGGGGACGGATGCGATGCGGTTCACGCTGGCGCAGATGGCGACGCAGACGCAGGATGTGCGGATGCCGGTGGAGAAGGATGCGGAGACGGGTCAGAACACGAGCCCGAAGTTTGAGATTGGGCGCAGGCTGTGCAACAAGGTGTGGAACGCGACGAAGTTCGCGATGATGAATCTGCAGATGCCGGCGGAGGCGAAGGCGGATGCGACGCTTGCGGGCATTGACCGGTGGATGCTGTCGCGGCTGGCGACGACGGAGCGGGAGGTGAAGGGGGCCCTGAGGCAGTATGAGTTTTCCAATTACGCGCAGCAGATGTACGACCTGTTCTGGCGGGATTTCTGCGACTGGTATGTGGAGGCGATCAAGCCGACGGTGAAGGCGAGCGCGGTGCAGCAGCGTGTGCTGCGGGGAGCGCTGGGGGCGATTCACCGGATGTGGCATCCGATCATGCCGTTCATCACGGAGCGGCTGCACGAATCGATCGAGGCGTTGCCGGTGCGGCCGATTGAGGGAGTGGAATTGCCGGCGAGTGAACTGGCGGCGACAGCGCGATGGCCGAAAGTGGATGAGAGGTTCATCGACGCGCGGATAGAAGGGGAGTTTGACCGGTTGCGGCGGCTGGTGGAGGCGATCCGGGAGGCGCGGAGCGTGCATACGGTGCACGAGAAGCGCAAGGTGACGCTGCACATTGCGGATGAGGAGACGATGAGGCTGGTGACCCAGACGTTTCCGGGCATTGCGGAAGCGCTGGCGGGACTGGGGGCGGTGCATTCTTTGGCGGAGGGAGCCAAGCCGGCCGAATCCGTCATCGTGGCGGTTGACGGCAGGCAGCACGTGCTGAGCGATCTGAAGGAGGCGCTGGATGCGGGTGCGGAGGCGGAGCGCAAGGCGAAGCGGCGCGGTGAGTTGGAGAAGAAGGTGACGATGCTCAGGGGACGGCTGTCGAACGAGGGATATGTAGCGCGGGCGCCGGCGAAACTTGTGGAGGAAACGAAGACGGAGTTGGCGAATGCGGAGCGGGAATTAGCGACGCTGTAGCGGCATGCGCGGGTTGTCAGCCCTTGTTCGGGGGGGGCAACGCGTGCAAGCATTTCGCGTATTTTCCACAAGTTGGCACTATTTCCTTGCACAAGGTCTCAGAATGTGGTAGGCTGTGCAACGAGCGGGATTGGCTGGGAAATCGGAGGGGGTGTCTGTGCTTGGGGTGCGTGAAATCTGACCCTCCAGTCGTGGAGCAGGTGCATGTCCGCTCGGAATTCGCGAGTGCCTGAATCTGTCCGAAAGCCGCAGGGTGAAGCGCTGCGCGAGCCGGTGCGGATTGATCTGTCGGCGGATGTTTGCGAGGGCGCGGCCTACCCGGCGGGGACAATAGTGGGGCTTGTCTCCGACAGTCACGGGCACGCGGAGCGAACGCGGAAAGCAGTGGATTTGCTTGTCGGGCAAGGGGCTGGAGTGCTGCTGCATCTGGGGGACGTATGTTGCATGACGGTCCTGGATGCGCTGACCGGACTTGAGGGCAGGTGTGATGTGCGGGTGGTTTTCGGCAACTGCGATCACGACTGGCGTGGGCTGGCTGAATATGCCCGATTTCTTGGGATCAAGGTTGATCACCCGGCGGGACGAATCCGGATCGGGCAGGACCACATCGTCTTTGCGCATGGGGATGACGAAGCGCACTACCGTGGGGCGCTGAGGGAGGGAGTTCGTTACTTTTGTCACGGACATACGCACGAGGCGCGCGATTTGCGGGAAAATGCGACTCGGGTCATCAATCCAGGCGCATTGCACCGCAGTGCAAGTTACACTGTTGCGCTGCTCGAACCTGCGACGGACCGGCTCGTATGGATTCCGGTCCACGGTGAATGACAGACTCTGCACCTGAGTTGCGAAGGCGTCGATGAAGAGAGTGGTGCGGCAGAGAACGAGGAAGCGAACGTGAACGGCCCATCTCCAATCCAGTCCCTTCTGGCGCAAGGTGTCCGGCCGGCGTCGTATTACGGGGACCGGCTGCGCATCAGGGAGGCGGACCCGAAGCATGATCGGGAAGCCGTCATGCGGCTGTTCGAGTCGGGGCTATTCGACGGCGCAGTGCGGAGCGGAAATGAAGTGCCGGCGGACATCGAGAATCTGCACCAGGGATACTTCTCCGACGATGGCGGCTCAGGATTCTGGGTGGCAGAGTTGCGGGATCACGTTGAGGGAGGCAGCGCGCGGGAGCACAACGGCGCGGGCCGGGTGCGCAGCGCGGTGATCGGGATGATCGGCGTGCAGAAGGAAGACGAGAACACGGCGGAGATCCGGCGGCTGCGGGTGGACCCTGCGCATCGGCGGCGCGGCGTGGCGAAGATGCTGATGCAGCATGCGGTCTCGTTCTGCAAGGAGCATGGGTACCTCAAGGTGGTCCTCAACACGCCCGTGGATCATGAGAAGGCGATCACGCTGGTCGGGCAATTCGGATTTCAATTGAATCGCAGCCGAAACGTGTTCGGGAAGCCGGTGCTGGATTTCTACATGGACTTGTACAGCGATCCGGGCCGGAGCGGGGAAATGAGCACGTTGGAATCGGCGCGCTGGAATGACCTGGCGCCGCCATCGGCGCGCGGCGATTCAAAGTAATCGGAGACTTAATCGCGGTAGCGCTCGTGGCAGGCATGGCAGGAAGCGACAACTGCTTCGAGCCTGCGGTCCAAGGCAGCGGCGTCTCGGCCGGCGGCGACGTCGGCGACCAGTGCGGCCGAAGCGTCGCGTGAATTCGTCATGAGGTTCTTGAAGGGGACGGACTGGTAGACTGCACCCTCCCCGGGTTCTGCATTATCGATCAGATCGAAGAGGAAGCGGGCACGTTGCATAGAAGGAGGTGCGCCGGGGGCAGGGGACCAGCGGGCTGTGCTTAGTTCGTGCAGGGCGACGAGGGCCTGATCGGCCATCTGCATGCTCGTGAGGAAATCGAGATGGACGGTTTCAGGGGAGGGCGGCCCTTCTGGGCGCGGCGCGGACATCTCGATCAACTCGGTTTCTGCGGGCGGCTGCGTCGTCGGCTGGGCAGAGGGAGCGGGGCGGCTGGTCGCCATCCAGATGAACGTGCCGATTGCGAGAATCAGGAGCCCGACGATGAGCAGGAGGAGACGGGGCATGGCGATGACCTGGAAGTGGTGAGAAGGTCTCAGGCGCGACGGGCTGCGGCGTAGTGAGCCCTGATATTGGGAATGAGATAGTCGTTGAAGGCGGAGAGGAAGTCGTGCTTGAATGAGTACTGCCAATCGTGACGTGCGGCGGCATCGTCAACACGTGCGGGCCAGGAATCGACGATGGCCTGGCGCTGTGCATGCGGCTCGAAGGTGATGCGCGCTTCGGGAAAGGCCCTGCGGACCAGAGCGGCGATTTCTCCAGCGGTGGGAGAGAATCCACCCATGTTGTAGACGCAGCGGGTGAGTCGGGAAGAGTCCGCCTGGGCGAGACGGATGATGGCCTCGACGGCGTCGGGCATGGCCAGGAAAGGAATCGCCGCATCTTCGCGCACGAAGCAGGGATACGGCCTGCCCTGGGCGGCGGCGTGAATCATTTCGGGGGCGTAATCGCTGGTGCCGCCGGTGGGCATCGTGAAGGCGGAGATCAGGCCGGGCAAGCGCACGGAGCGAAAATCGATCCAGCCGGGGCGGGCGCGCTGCAGGTCGAGTTGGCGGTAGTGGCGAGCGTAATAACGGCCGAGGTGCTCGCAGGAGAGTTTGTTGCACCCGTACATCGTGACAGGCTCGAGGAACTGAGACTCATTCACGGGCGGGGAAGATGACTTGATGTTGAGGCTGGGAACGCCGTAGACGGCGATGGAGGATGGGAAGATGAAACGCACGGGAGAGCCGGCGGCCTGTCCCTGGCGGGCGGAACGTTCGAGCAGATTCAGCGTGCCATCGACATTGACGCGGTGTGCGGTTTCAGGGACATGCTCTCCCTTGGTGGAGAGAAATGCCGCGAGGTGAAAGACGACGGCGTAGTCGAAATCCGCGTAGACCTTGTCGAGCGTCTCCTGTTCGCAGATATCGCCGGCAAAGGTGCGCAGGCAGCAGGGCTTGAGTTCGGCAGCGACGTCGCGCAGGTCGAGGGCGACGAGGTGGCGTTCGCCGAGTTCGTAGAGGCGCCGGATGAGGCCGTGACCGATCTCACCGTTGGCGCCGGTGATCAGGATGGCGCGGGGGCGGGAGTGGGCAGTCGATGGCGCGGCGGATGCGGGATCAATAAGCAAGCGTGAGGCCCTCCGGAAAGTGTGCTGGGGGCAAGGCTACCAAGGGGAGCGCTGATTGTCACGCGGAGCGTGCAAGTGGGACCTATAGAATCGGGCTTGTCCGCACAGGCTGACCAATCCCAGACGTCGGCGAAGGAACGGCAGACCGGTGCGCGCCGCGGGCTGTTGCTGCGGCTGGTGGGGCTGACGTGGTCGCATCGCAAGGCGGCTTTGCGTGATCTGTCCTGGTCGTTGGCGGTGCAGGGGCTGCTGCTCGCCTCGTTTGTCTATTCGGGGCTTGCGTTGGACGTTTTGAGGCAGTGGTCTGACCCGGCCGCGCCCGACCCGAAGTGGCCCCTGGGCCTGAAACCGCCGGCCGGGTGGAGCGCATGGCAGACGTTGGCGGGGGCGGCGATCCTCGTGCTGGGGCTCACCGGGCTGCGGAGCGTGGCGTCGTACGCGGCGCGGCTTGCAGATGAAAGCCTGATCCAGGACATCATTGTGAAACTGCGGGCGGACCTGTACGCCCGATTGCAGGCCATGTCATCCGCATGGTTCGACGGACATGACACGGGCGGGCTGATCAACCGGGTGACGACGGATGCGGGCTCGGTGCGGATGTTCATCCAGGGCGTGGCGGTGAAACTGCTGATCGCGGTGGCGACGCTGGCGCTCTTCCTGTGGTACATGCTCCAGCAACACGTGGGTCTAACGCTGGCGGTGCTGGCTGTGCTGCCGTTGCAGGCGCTGGTGCTGTGGCGGTATGCCGCGGAGTCGCGCCCGCTGCTCAAGTCGGTGCGGGTGTCGAATGATGCGCTGGTGCAGTCGCTGCAGGAGGCGGTGACGGGGATGAAAGTGGTGAAAGGGTTTGCGCAGGAAGAGCAGATGATCGCGCGATTCGCGGAGCGGAACGAGGATTTCCGGGCCAAGCGCATGCCGATCGCGGAGGTGACAGGGAAATACCTGCCGATGATGCCGGTGTCGGCGTTCCTGCAGCTGGCGATCCTGCTGCTGTACGGGGGGCACCTGGTAAAGGTGGGGCGCACGGAGGCGGGTGAGGGAATTGCGCTGGGGACGCTGTGGGTGTTCCTGGGACTGCTGCGGCAACTGGCGGCGCAGATCGATGTCATCGTGACAAGCGCATCGTCGATTCCGGAGGCTTTGACGGGCGCGGAGCGGGTGTTTGAGTTGCTCGACGCCACGCCCGAGATTCAGAGCCGGCCGGGAATGGACGCGGGGAGGCTGGTGAAGGGCCGAATCACGTTTGAGGATGTTTCATTCGGGTATGGGGGGGGCGGTGACGAGGCGGAAGGGGGGAAAGACCGCATGGCGCTTGAGGGCATCACACTCGAGGTTCAGCCCGGCGAGCATGTGGCGCTGGTTGGGCCGACAGGCTCGGGGAAATCCACATTGCTGTCGCTCATTCCGCGATTCGCCGATCCGGCGGAGGGGCGAGTGCTGGTGGATGGAACGGATTTGAGGGATTGGAATCTGGCAGCGCTGCGGCGGGGAGTGGGCGTGGTGTTTCAGGAGGCGTTTCTGTTTTCGAACACGATCGCGTCGAATGTGGCGTACGGGCGGCACGATGCCTCGGAGGAAGAAATCTGGGAGGCGCTGGGCGGGGCGGCGGCAGGGGAGTTCGTGAAGGAAGCGGAGCGGGGGCTGCAGACGATCATCGGCGAGCGCGGGCTGACGCTTTCGGGCGGGCAGCGGCAGAGGCTGACGCTGGCGCGCGCGATGCTCACAGCGCCGCCGGTGCTGCTGCTGGACGACACGACGGCGGCAGTGGATGCGCGGACGGAAGCGGAGATCGCGGAGTCACTGGAGCGGCTCATGAAGGGGCGCACGACGCTCATCGTCGCGCACCGGCTTTCGACGCTGCGGCGGGCGGATCGAATTGTGGTGCTGGAGGGCGGAAGGATCACGGACATCGGCACGCATGCGCAGCTGATGGAGCGCAACGCCCATTACCGCACCTCGGCGCTGCTGCAGCTCGCGCGGGATGAGGCGGAGATGGAAGCGGCGGCGTCGCTTCCGAAGGGAACGCAGGGCATTGAGCTGGGTCTCGCAGCGTCGGAGGGCGAGGCGCCAGAGTTCCTTGCGCCCGGCGAGGATGATGCTGCGGCGCGGCGGGAGGTGAGGCGATGAGCGGTATTCCGAGTCAGAGTGCGAAAGCATCCGGCGCGGGCGCGATCACCCCGGGTTCGGTGCTTACGGCCACTGCGGCGACGGATGATCGCGGGGAACTCGTACGACCCTTTGACCTGGCGGTCACGCTGCGGCTGTATCGCCTGATGGCGGCGTATCCCCGGCAGTTCAGGCTGAGCATGGTGATTGCGGCGATCATGTCGGTTTTCAACCTGGGCATTCCGTTCGTGCTGACGGAGACGATTCGCGGGCCCGTGGGCGACCCGGAGGGTTTCGCGCAGCAGTGGGGGATTGAGCCTGCAACGGCGATCTGGGGGGCCGCGGGACTCATGGTGGGGATGTCGCTGGCCTGGTACGGGGCGATGCGCTGGCGGCAGTATGTCGTGAACGACATGGCCGAGCGCGTGGTGCGGGACATGCGGGCGGCGATTTTCGAGCATTTGCAGAGATTGGGAATGGACTTCTACGACCGCACCAAAG
Source organism: Phycisphaerales bacterium (assembly GCA_044229655.1). Classification (GTDB taxonomy): domain Bacteria; phylum Planctomycetota; class Phycisphaerae; order Phycisphaerales; family UBA5793; genus JBGASM01. Next base: position 125,542 of record JBGASM010000005.1, read on the forward strand.
TGGGGAGGATTCTGTCGCGCGGGACGAGCGATATTGATGCGGTGCGCGGCGCGGTGACGCAGGTGGCGCCGCGCACGCTGGTGTCCATCGTGCAGATGCTGGGCGGGCTGGGGGCCATGTATTACTACGACGCGACACTGGCGCTGGTGGTGACGCTGGCGGCCCCGGCGCTGTACCTCATCAACTGGAAGTTCCGGACGCGCCTGTCGGAGGCCTATCGCCTGGTCCAGGAGTCTTTCAGCATGATCACCGCGAACCTGGCGGAGTCGATCGCGGGGATTCACGTGACGCAGGCGTTCGTGCGGGAGGAGAGGAACCAGGAGATGTTCGTGGGCCTGTGCAACCTGCACCGCCGGCGAAACATGGACACCGCGCGCGAGCAGGGCCTGTATGTGCCGATGATGGACATCGCGGGGCAGGCGTTCATTGCCTTGGCGCTGCTGCTGGGCGGCTGGCGCGTGCTGCAGCACCAGATCACCTACGGCGACCTGTTCGGGTTCATGTTCATGACGGGTATTTTCTTCGGCCCCATTTCAATTCTCAGCGATCTCTATATCACGACGCTGCAGGCGATCGCAGGGGCCGAGCGGATTTTCCGCCTGCTGGACACGGAGCCGGCGAAACTCGACCCGGAGGCGCAGGATCAGGTCAGGCTGCCCCGCACACCTGCGGGGGTGCGGGTGGAGTTCAAGGATGTGGGCTTCGAATATGTGGCGGGGCGGTCCGTGCTGCAGGACGTGTCTTTTGTGGCAGAGCCGGGCCAGACGATTGCGCTGGTGGGGCACACCGGATCAGGGAAGACGTCGATCATCAACCTGGCGGCGAAGTTCTACCGGCATACACGGGGAACCATCACCATTGATGGAGTCGACATTGAGCGCGTTACGCAGGCCGACCTGCACAGCCAGATGGGGATCGTTCTTCAGGAGAACATACTGTTCACCGGAACGGTGCTGGAGAACATCGCATTCGCGAAGCCGGGGGCATCGGAAGAGGACGTCGCGCACGTGTGCGAGGCGCTGGGCATCATCGACATCGTGGAGCGGTTGCCGGCGGGATTGAAGACCCCGGTTGGAGAGCGGGGCGACAGCCTGTCGATGGGACAGCGGCAGCTGATCACGTTTGCGCGCGCGATGCTGCACAATCCGCGTCTGCTCATCCTCGACGAAGCGACCAGCGCTGTCGACACGGTGACAGAGTACCGAGTGCAGACGGCGCTGGCTCGGTTGCTGTCGGGGCGCACTTCGTTTGTCGTGGCACACCGCCTGTCGACGATCCGACGGGCGGATCAGATCCTGGTGGTGCGCGGGGGGAGAATTGTCGAGCGCGGGACGCACGAGACGCTGCTGGCGTCGTCGGAAGCGCGGGTGTATCGAATGCTGCACGAGGAATTCACGCGCCTCAGCGAGGCGAACTGACCGACGCCCCGGCGGTGGACGCCTGGCGAAAGGCCCGGAGCGTTGAGCCCAGCGCGTTCCAGCCGGGATGGTCGCGGTGGGCAAGGGCCGCCTGAGCGACGGCATCGTCGTCGAGCATGCGGGCGCGGTCGATGGGATACCGGGCCCCCAGGTAATGGAGAATGCGGATGGGTGAGTCTTCTCCATGGCCCGAGGCGGGGGCGCGCCAGTTCCACGCATGCGGCCAGACGGAGTAGCGCAGGCCGAGTTTCAGGATGGTCGCGCTCATGCCGACCTGCTCCGCGTAGAACTTGGTGAAGAAGGGGCCCAGGACAAGGCGGTCCGCATCTGCGCGCTTGCACACCTTGCGATTCCAGCGAAGTCGGAGGGAGTGGATGGGGCGCGAGAGGCTGGTGGACATTTCCCGGTAGAGTGCGGCGGTCAGGTCGAGCACGCAGCGCTGGAATGCCGGCGCGTGGTCGGCGCGGAGGGCGATGACGCCGCTGTTGAAGTAGGGATAAGAACTGACAAACCAGGGGTGAGTCATTCGCTCCAGGTCGGCGCGCGGCACCCCGCTGAAGCGAACGAAGATGTCATCGAGCCCCCAGGCGGTCCTGGCCAGCACCGGGACCGCGGCAACATCCTCCTTCGTGGAGTTCATCCAGTCGGCCAGCGGATCCAGGCACTCGCATACCAGCGTGTCGCAGTCGAGGACGATGATCCAATCCGCGCCGGCGACGCAGGCGGGGTTTAGGGCGTTGTACTTGTTCAGGAAACCGATGGTGGAGGAGAGGCGCGGCAGGGTGTGCACCTGCGCCTCCCACCCGCCCCTGAGTTCGTCAGCGGTGTCGGGGTCGGCCCGGTCGTTGAAGATCACATGGATCGGCGCGGACGCGAGGCGCCCGGCGCGACGGCGGATGGAGAACGCCAGCAGGCGTGCCATGGCGCAATACGCCGGCGAGGCTTCCGCGACGATCGCAAAATGCACGCGCATGGCGGGCAGTATACGACGATGCGGAATGCGGCTGGGCGCTCGTACCATTGGCCGTGATCCGGTTGTCGCGCACAGTTCGGTTTTTTGTCAATCCGCCCGGCACGCCTGCGCCGGCGCGCAGCAACACGTTCGCCGCCTGGCCGCCGATGTCGGGAATCAGCGCATTTCAGGAACTGACGGTCGCCTGCACCGGGGAAGTCAGTGCAGTGACGGGGTACTTTCTCAACATCAAGGACATTGATGAGGCGGTCCGTGAGGCGGCGCTGCCGATTATCGTGCACGCGCTGGCCCAGAGCGGAGGGCGGCAGCCGGAGACCATCCTGCCCGATCTGTTTCGGGCGACCGATCAGAAACTCAAGGGCGCTGTCGCGCTTCTGCGCTGGCACTTCAGTCCGTACCTTTCGTTGACCATGGAGAGGGAATCGATGTCCATCTGCCTGTTGCGGGAGCAGTTTGAGTTTGCGGCGGCCCACCGGCTGCATTGCGATCGCTTCAGTGAGGAGGAGAATCGCCGTCTCTTCGGCAAGTGCAACAACCCGGTGGGTCACGGGCATAACTACCGGCTGGAGGTGTGCGTGGAGGCGCCGACGGATCAGACGGCGGGGCGCATCCTCGACCGGCCGGCGCTGGAGGCGATTGTGAATTCGACAATCATTGAGCGGTATGACCACCGCAACCTCAACGTGGAATGTCCGGAGTTTGCGTCGGTGAACCCGAGTGTCGAGAACATCGCGAAAGTGTGTCATCAGATGCTCAAGCCGCGGCTGCTGGAGCGGGGCATCCACCTTAGCGAGGTGACGGTCTGGGAGAGCACCAAGACCTCGTGCGTGTATTCGGAGGATTGAGGGCGGGGCTGGTCCGTGGCCAGAGCGCCGGCCTGCGCGTACTGTGAGTTTGACCCGAGTCATGACTACATCAACCGCCAATTTCGCCACGCCCGCAGCGGAGGAAGGCCCATCGCAACCGGTTATGCGCGCGCGCTGGCCGGTGACCGGTGTGATCGGATTGGTGGTACTGGGGACCATGGTGCTGGCGTGCCTGCTGACGCTGCCGTGGACGACAGGTCACGGTGGATCGGGCCAACCGCGATACAACCAGCAGGCGCTGGATGGGAATCTCCTGCCGCCATCGTGGTCGTCAATATCGGCGGCGGATGCGGAGCGCCGCGCGGTGTACTTTCAGCGATTGGCGAAGGAGGCGGATGCGGATGGACGGGCGTTTGTCGCTCCTGTTTCGGCGTTGGGGACGGATGAATTGGGGCGGGACTACCTGGTTCGATGTCTTGCGGGCGGAGGAATCAGCCTGACGATCGGATTGGCGGCGGCCGCGATTTCTGTCTTCATCGGCACGCTGTATGGGATGATCGCGGGATTCGTGGGCGGGCGCACGGATGCGGTGATGATGCGCATCGTGGACATTCTGTACGGCCTGCCGTATGTGCTGCTGGTGGTGCTGATGGCGGTTGCGATTGACGGGCTGTTTGATCGCATGCAGGCCAGTTCAATTGCGGCGGAGCGGGAGTCGGCTCTCGTGAGTTTCGTCAACAACAACCGAGCCGCCATCAACGTCGTCACGTTGCTGGTGGCCATCGGCGGAGTGTCGTGGCTGACCATGGCGCGCGTGATACGCGGGCAGGTGCTTTCGCTCAAGAATCAGCAATTCATGGAGGCCTGCCGGGCCCTGGGGGTGCCGATGACGCGGCAGTTCACCAGGCATTTGCTGCCCAACCTGCTGGGGCCGATCATCGTCTATGCCACGCTGACGGTTCCGCAGGCGATCCTGCAGGAGTCTTTTCTCTCGTTTCTGGGAATCGGAATCCAGGCGCCGATGCCTTCCTGGGGCAATCTGGCGGCGACCGGCCTGGCCCAGATCAACCCGGTGAACAGCCGCTGGTGGTTGATTCTGTGGCCTTGCCTATTGTTGGCCCTCACGCTGCTTTCCCTGAATTTTCTCGGCGAATGGCTGCGCGAGGTGTTTGATCCCAAGCGACGCCTGAGAACGCGCGCCTGACGGCCCCGAGCCAGTGGCGGCCCAGGCCGGCCCAATCACAGCCGGGGTTTGTCATATGCAGAACCGCTTCACCGCCAAAGACTTCTTCTACATGCTCATCGGGCTGGTCGTGTGCGTGTTGCTCTTCCTGAACATGACGAAGACTGATCGCGAGGCGGTGGTCCTGGATCGGATCAATGAGACGCTGACCAAGCAGCAGGCGGCGCTGCGCGACCTCACGGACAAGGTCGCCCAGGGGCCCCGAGTCGTCGCGCAAGGGCCCACCGGTTCGGGTGGCTCGGCAGCGGCATCTGACGGCGCGCGGGCTGCGGAATCAGCCGCGCCAGAGACGACGCCGGCCGATCCTGCGACGGCTCCGCGCGGTTCGGGTCCGGAGAATGCGGCCAAGAAACCAAACTACACGCCGGGCTATGACGTGCAATTCAGCGCGATGGCCAAGGAGGTGAACCGAAGGGGGCTGCCGCAGAAGTGGCAAACTGCGCCGGATGCGGAGCTGGGGGCCGATTTTGCGCCGGGCGACGCGATCATTCTCACCTGGACATCGGATGCCCAGACGCTGACGCCTTACGTCGCGACGGACAATTTCTCGCGGCGGGTGTTCTGGGAGGTGATGGAGTATCTTGTCAACGCTGACATCGACGCGCCGTTTGACTATGTGCCGGGGCTGGCCCGGTCATGGGAAGTGAGCCCGGACGGCATGGAGTTGACATTCCATCTCTTTCCCAACGCCACGTGGTCGGACGGGCGGCCCGTGACGTCGGAGGACATCATCTTCTCGTGGGATCTGGCGACGAATGAGAAGATCGAGGCCGCGACGTACCGCTCCTACATCAGTGAGAATGTAGCGAAGTGGGAGGCGCTCGATCCGTTGACGGTGCGTTTCGTGATGAAGCAGCCGTACTTCGACGCAGTGGGGATCTGCGGCAATCTGCTGAGCATCATTCCCAAGCACGTCTACGGGCAGTATGACGAGGAGACATACAACAAGAAGATTTCGGACGTCTGTGTGGGGTCGGGGCCGTGGGTGCTTGAGTCGTGGGAGCGGAACACGCAGATCACGCTGAAGCGCAATGAGAACTATTGGGGCCCCAAGCCTCCGCTGGCCCGGCAGATCATTCGCATCATCAGCAATCAGACGGCGGAGTTGCAGGAGTTCAAAGCCGGAAACATCGACCTGATGGCTCCGCAGCCGGAAGTGTGGAACGAGAACATCAATCAGGATTGGTTTACGAAGCGGGACGCGAAGGCGATCAAGTACTACACGCCGCAGGCAGGGTACCAGTACATCGGCTACAACATGCGCAAGCCCTTTTTTGCGGACAAGCGCGTGCGGCAGGCGCTGACGATGCTGATCGACCGCCAGGCCATCATCGACACCCTGCGCTTCGGCATGGGCCAGACAATTACGGGCCCGTTCTACATCAAGGGAGACCAGTACAACAAGGACCTCAAGCCCTGGCCGTTTGATCCGGTCCGAGCGCGGGCCCAGCTCAAGGAGTGCGGCTGGGAGGATACGGACGGCGATGGCGTGATCGATCGCGACATCGACGGAGACGGGAGACGCGATCCGTTTGAAGTCACGTTCCTTGTGCCCGCGTCCGGAATTGCGTTCTACGGCAATCTGCAGAACTTCATCCAGAAGTCGTTCCAGGAAGGCGGTATCAAGGTCAACCTTGATAAGTTGGAGTGGGCGGTCTTTCTGGATCGGCTCAACGAGGGTAACTTCGACATGACGAGCCTGATCTGGACGCAATCGCCCGAAAGCGATCCATATCAGATTTTCCACACGAACTCAATTGCCAACAAGGGTTCCAATCGGGTCGGGTATTCGAGTCCGGAAGCGGACCGGATCATGGAGGAAGCGCGTCGAACGATCGACTACGACACGCGCATGCAACTTTGGCGCAAGTTTGGCGAGATTCTGCACGAGGACCAGCCGTACACGTTTCTGTTCACCTCGCCGACGCGTGCGTTCCTGCACGAACGATTCCGAGGCGTGCAGATGCACGATTACCGGCTGTATCAAAGCGCGTGGTATGTTGCCTCCGGTGACCAGATTCGCTGAGCGTTCGCTGCGGCCGCTGACTCGTGGACGTCTGTCTGGGAATACGTGATGATCACCTACATCATCCGCCGCATGCTCCTCATGCTTCCCACGCTGCTGGGCATCACCATCATGGTGTTTTTGATTGCGCGGCTCGCGCCGGGCAGGCCAGGCCAGATGGCGGGCGAGGGCGGTTCGATGTCAGCCGAGCAGGCCAAGGCCCTTGCGGAGTGGTACGAGAAGCGCTACGGGCTGGATCTGCCTCTGCATGAGCAGTATCTGCGCTGGCTCAAGAGCATGTTTCTGCGCGATGTGCTCACGGACGCATGGTTCGATGCGGGGGAGGGCACGCTGCAGCCGGTGATGACATTTCGGCGCGCGCCGACTGAGTACTTCGCGCGGCTGGATGATGGGTCGTGGTGGCTGGTGACGGGGTTGACCGTGACCGGGCCGGCCCGCGCTGCAGATGACCCGAGTTTTCTTGCGGACGTGCGCGTCAGTGACTTGGAGCTTCAGCCAAAGGCTCGCGAGCAGTATGACACACCCGTACACGTCGAAGCGGTCGGCGACTGGCGTCGGATTGAATCGTTGGATGGGGTTGAGGACGGCCTGCTCATCCGCGCTTCATTGCTGCAGCCCGTGATGACCGATGCGCGGGCGTGGTTCTCTCGCCAAGGTCAAGGGGTTCCGCTGCATGCCGACGGGACGCAACCTGGGCGATTCGTGTTTCAAGCGGATGGCAAGTGGTTTGCCGTCGCGCCGGACGCTCCCCCCGAGCGCTGGGGCGTGCTTGGCGTGGATGACCCGAAGCTGCGCACGTTGCTGGGTGATGCGCTGGGCACATTGCCCAAGCAGATGAACGACTATGTGATTCCGCGTCATGTGGTCGCCAGCGGCGCGGTCAGTGCCCTGCCGCCGGACTTTGCGCCGGGAGCGCTTCCGCAGTTTACGGTTCCGGTTTCCGCCATGGCGCCAGCGGGCGTGTGGGCGTCGCCCCCTGACCAGGCTTCCGGGCGCGCGGTGATGCTGTACCAGCAGAAGGACCCGAAGCCGGTGCTGCTGGTCCAGAGCGGCGGGACCTGGAAGCGGCTGGTGAGCGGCACCCGAGTTGAGGTTCCGTCCGCCTCCGAAGTTGCGGAGACCGACGCGCGTCTGGGCTCCGCGCGCAGCGCTGCGCCAGGCGCTGGAGCGAGCGCGGATGGGGCGACGAGCCGGCGCCAGGTGGTGATTGACGGTGTGCTGGAGCCCTACGACTTCGCGGGGGTTGATCCGCTGCGCGATCTGCGTGCGTATCAACAACCGCAGCGCATCTTCGAAGTGACGTTGGGCGAGTCGAGTCAGTCGAAGTTGACGATCCTGCAGGAAATCAAGAATCGGCTGCCGATCACTCTGCTCATCAACGTGATCGCGTTTCCCATCATTTACGCAGTCTCGATCCCGCTGGGCATGCTCATGGCGGTGCGCCGCGGCAAGGCATTTGACACCGGAGCCAACATCGTGCTCCTGGGGTTGTGGTCGATTCCTTCGGTGCTGGCTGCGACGCTGCTCATCATCTACTCGGCGCGCGGTGGGCTTGGGGTGGAGTGGTTTCCCAGCAACAGTTTGACCACAGTCGGATCGGACACGTGGCGCTTCTGGGGCGGCTGGGCGCCGGATGCGACAGGGCAGCCGATCTACGAACCCGGGTATCTGCCTGACCTGCTTTGGCATCTGGTGCTTCCGGTGCTGTGCATCGTGTATGGATCCTTCGCTTATCTGTCAAAGCAGATGCGCGCATCGATGCTTGACAATCTGTCCATGGACTATGTGCGCACGGCTCGGGCCAAGGGCGTGGCCAATCGGGACATCATTTTCCGTCACGCGTTCGCCAACGGTCTCCTGCCCCTCATCACGATCGTGGCGACCCTGCTGCCGGCCATGATTGCCGGGTCTGTGATCATCGAGCAGATATTCAACATCCAGGGAATGGGACTTCTGTTCTTTCGCGCGGTGCAGAATCGCGATTACGACGTCGTGCAGACCGTGACGCTGCTCTCGGGCCTGCTCAATCTCACCGGACTTCTCCTGGCGGACATCTGTTACGCGGTCGCCGACCCGCGCATCACTTTCAAGTAAGTGTCGATGAGTTCTGATTCCAAACCAACCTCAAGCCAGTCAGCGCCTGCCCAAGCAGGCGCCAAGGCGGCCCACACGCCGGATCTGCTGGCGCGCGGCTGGGGCCAGGCGCCGCGCACGTTCTGGGCCGGGATTTGGAGGGAGTTCAGCAAGTTCCGCTCGGCGATCATCGCGCTGTACCTGATGGGGACCACCGCCTGCATTGCCGTCCTGGCGCCGCTGCTGGCCAATCAGCGCCCTTTCTACCTTTACGTTCCGGAATCGCTGCCCGTCGATGCGCGCCAAGGCTTCAGTCCGGGCTGGCACTTTCCGCTCTTTGCCGCCCTGCGCATCAGTGACTGGATGCTCATCTTTGGTGCGGTGCAGGCGCTGGCTGCCCTCGGCGCGTGGCGGCATGCGCGGAAGAATGCTGAGCGCGTGAACCGGGCGTGGACGCTGACGCTTGCGGTCTTCTCCACAGCGCCGATCGGCGCTGCGCTGCTCGTGTCGCCCGCGCTGCATCGCGACCTGAGTTCCTCGCTCGCAGAGGTTGCACAAGGTGTCGCGCTGCCGGTCTGGATCGGGTGCGGAATCGGGCTTTTGGTGGGCCTCTGGTGGCTGGCCACGGCGATTCCGGGTCTGTTGCTGGGCAAACGGGATGATCTTGGCATTTTGCGCACCAACTTTCTACTTACCCGCTGGCTGGCCGGTTCTCTGCTGATCCTGCCGCTGGCATCGCAGGCTGGGACGTTGGCGCAATTGCAGATTGACAACACGGACTACTGGGCGCTGGCGCGCTCTGACCCCGGTGTTCATTCGCTCTTTCCGCCGATTTGCCATGACTTCGCGGGTCCGCAGAACTATGCGGTGTCTCAGCCGCCAGGCGCGCCCTTTGTGCGAGTGAGTCCGGCCGGCGGATCGCAGGCGGCCGCGGATCTCGCGCTCACCGACAGCCGGATGCGCGCCAGCCTGCAGGCTGAATTGTCTGACGGGGCGGTCTTCGGACTTGAGACGCCTCTGGCAGCGCTGCGGCGCGGCCAGGGGGTTCGTTCGCAAGGCGACGGCAGCCCGGACTTTCTCCTGGTGGCGCGCGACTTTACTCGCTTTCCGGTCTCGCTGGCGGAGTGCGCGACGGTCGGAGACATCGCTGCGCGCATCGCGGCCGCATCGTCGGGCAGGATCACGGCGACGCTGTCTGCCGATGGGACTCGCCTCGCGCTGACCGACTCCGGTCCGGCGCGCCCGACACACTGGTTCGGCACGGACGACAACGGAAGAGATGTCGCCGCGCGCATCGTTCATGCCACGCGCGTCGCGCTTTCCATCGGCTTCGTTTCCACAGGCATAGCCGTGCTGATCGGCATCGTGGCCGGCGCGCTCATGGGGTTCTTCGGCGGGTGGGTGGACATTGTCGGCATGCGGATCATCGAAATTTTCATGGCCATCCCCACGCTCTTCCTCCTCCTCACGATCATCGCGTTCATTCCCCCGGAATGGAGCGATTACCTCTTGTACGCGATGATGGCGGTCATCGGTCTCACCTCGTGGATGGTGCCTGCCCGTTTCATTCGCGCTGAGTTCCTGAAACTGCGCGACATGGACTACATCCAGGCGGCTACCGCCTGCGGCCTGCCGCTCAGGTCGGTTCTCTTTCGCCACATGCTGCCAAACGGCGTGACACCCGTGCTGGTGCACGCATCGTTTGGCGTCGCGGTCGCGATCCTCACTGAAACCGCGCTTTCGTTCCTCGGCTTCGGCATCAAACCGCCCAATCCATCCTGGGGTCAGATGCTCAGTAGCGCGGTGGGATCAGGTTCGGGATTGAACTGGTGGATGGCCGTGTTCCCCGGGTTCATGATCTTCATGACCGTCTTTTCGCTCAACATCATCGGAGATGCATTGCGCGACGCGATCGATCCCCGCGCCCGCAAGGCCGCCGCCATCTGATTCGTCCCCCCTCGCTACACTGTCCCACGTCCACATGGCCACCGCAACCGCACCAGCCCAGCCGCTCCTCACACCCCAGGCGGAAAAGCCCATTTTCGAGGTCGCCGATCTCGCGGTGTCCTTTGACAACGCCGATGGACCGCGCGTGCAGGCGGTCAATGGCGTGCGGATGTCCATTTACCCCCGGCAGACGCTGGCGGTGGTGGGAGAATCGGGTTGCGGGAAGTCGGTGACGGCGATGAGCGCGCTCAAGCTCATTCCTTCGCCGCCGGCGCGCTATGACCGGGGATCGATCCTGTTTGAAGGACGCGACCTGCTCAGCCTGAGCGAAAAGCAGATGCGTTCCGTGCGCGGTAAGGATGTCGCGATGATTTTTCAGGAGCCCATGACCTCACTCAACCCGGTCTACACCGTGGGCGACCAGATCATCGAGGCGATCCTGCTCCACCAGAAGGTTGACGCCGCCCACGCGCATGAGACAGCCCTCAAGGCGATGGAGGATGTGGGCATCAAGGACGCCGCCCGGCGCATCAATCAGTATCCGCACCAATTTTCCGGGGGCATGCGCCAGCGCGTCATGATCGCCATGGCCCTGGCGTGCAGACCCAAGCTGCTGCTGGCGGATGAGCCCACGACGGCTCTGGATGTCACCATTCAGGCTCAGATACTCGACCTGCTGGACGATCTGAAACGCACGCGCGGCATGGCCATCATGCTGATCACGCACAATCTCGGCGTGGTGGCGGAGAACGCCGATACCGTCTGCGTGATGTACGCAGGCAGAGTCGTTGAGTATGCCAACGTCTTTGATCTGTTCAGCGAGCCGCTTCATCCGTACACGCGCGGCCTGTTCAACTGCATTCCAAAACTCGGTGACCTGCGCGACCGTCTGGTCACCGTGGCTGAGGTTGTGAGCAATCCGGCGGAGTTCGCCAAGCTTGGGCCGGGCGTTGTTCCCTGGTGGCCCACCCACGCGCCGCCTGCAGACCTTGCGACCTCGCCTGGCGGGGATTCGTATGTGCTCCATGAGATCAGGCCGAACCGTTGGGTCGGTTGTTGGCGCACGGAGGCACTGGCCCAGCGCACGTCTCGACGCCCGGATCTCCTGTATCGCAAGGCGGAAGATGCCCAGCGCCGGGCCGGCGCGTGAAAGGGCGAATGGACAATGAGTCCGAATGCAGAGATTCGGCTGCGCTTGGTGGAGTGCGATGACGACGCCCGCGCATGCGCCGCGATCAGCAACTGGGCGGTGCTGAACACCGTCGCCAATTTCGCCCTCGAGCCCGAATCTCCGGAGCAGTGGGTCAGCAAATGGAACCACGACCGCCTGCTTCATCCTTGGGTGGCGGCCCGGAGTCCGGCCGGACAAATCATTGGATTCGCCAAGTCGTCCGCGTTTCGAGAGCGATGTGCCTACGGGTGGTCGATTGAAACCTCCGTCTATGTTCATCATGAACACCATGGGAGGCGAGTCGGGCATCGGTTGTATGCGGCCCTGCTGCCGCTCCTTGCGGCCCAGGGATATCACACGGCGATTGCGGGAATCACTGTGCCGAATCCCGCGAGCGAGCGCCTGCACGAGTCGTTCGGCTTTCGCAAGGTCTGCCACCTCTCAGAAGTCGGATGGAAATTCGGCGCCTGGCATGATGTTGGTTATTGGCAACTGAAGCTGGGCCGAAATGCCGGCGAACCGCTGAAAATCAGGCAGGTGCACACGGTGTGCGCGGGGGCGGACGTGGACTTATCGGCTCCTGGGGGAATGTGAGCCGCGCGCGCCACTCGGCGCCATGGATCGAAACTGCGCGTTTTGCTCCTCAACCGGCGCGACGCGACGGACGATGAAACGTTTGTCCCTGAACAGGGGCCGGTGCCATCGCGCGCGGCGTGCGCGCGATCCGGGTGGGAAGTTGTTGCCAAACGGAGACGTCCAATGGTTCTTGGGTTCCTGAAATCCAACCAGGCGCCCATTGCCATCGACTTTGGCTACTCCACGATCAAGGCCCTGCAACTGGCCCCGCTCGAGAAGCCCACGCTCGGATCAGCGGCGTGTGTCGAGATTCCCGACGGCGTGCGCCAGGACCAGAACGCCCGAGCCGAGTTCCTGGCCGAACAGCTTCCGCGCCTGCTCCGAACGGGCAAGTTCAAGGGGCGGACTGCGGTGTGCTCAATTCCCGCGTGGCAGACATTTGTGCAGCACATGCGCATTCCTAAGTCAGAGGAAGGCGACATGCAGTCGGCCATCGTGGGGCAACTGCAGTCCATCATTGAGTGCGACCCCGAGAGCGTGGTTATCCGGCACTTTCGCATCGGTGAGACGTACGTGAACGGCCAGCCGGCTGTGGAAGTCCTCTGCGTGGCCGTGGCGCGCGACATTGTGATGAAGCAGTTGGAGTTGCTGCGACGCTGCAAACTGGAGATCGGCGGGCTGCACGCAGAGCCGGTCGCCCTCGTGCGCGCGTTTGACTACATCCATCGTCGCAACGGCGACGACCAGGTGACGAGCATGTACGTTGACATCGGAGCGAATTGCGCCCGAGCCGTGATCTCCCATGGCAAGGAGCTGCGATTCGCCCGATCGATCTCCATCGGCGGACGCCAGTTCGACCAGAAGTGCGCTGATAAATTTGGATGCGAAGTCGTTGCCGCCCGGCACCGCAGGCTCGCGGTCACGAGCCAGGATCAGGCGAGCGCTGACCGGGTGCTGTATGCCACCGCCAGCCTGAGCCGGAATAGTGGCGCACTTGGGAGTGCCGCAGAGGGAAGTCAAAAGTCGATCACTGGTATGGCCACGGCGGTGGACCAGCGGATAGGGAAACTGCCTGTCGGCGTGCTCCCGGCGCCGGCGAGCTCAATCGTCGATGAACCGGCCTCAACGCCTGCAAACCCCGGGTTGACGGGCGATGCCGCAGTCGTGCGTGCCGCGGAGGCCCCGCTCATTGAGCAGTTGGTCGAAGAACTCAAGATGTGTGTCCGCTATCACCGGCACCTCTTCCCCGATCGTTATGTGGACCGTCTCTTCTTCGTCGGCGGCGAAAGTCGCGACGGGACGCTGTGTCGCGAAGTCGCCGACCGGTTGGGAGTGTGTGCCTACATCGCCGATCCGCTGCGCCGGCTGGCGCGCGACGGGAGTGAGACGGTCTCGGGCCTGGAGGGGTTGGATCGGGAGCCGGGGTGGACGGTCCCGCTCGGATTGTGTGAGTGCCCGGCGGATGCTTGACCCCATGGAGAAACTCTTCGTGATGCAGCACAGTGATCGGCGTTTGGTGAACAGGAGGAATTCATGAGCCAGTCCAATTTCTTGCCAGAGGACTACATCGAACAGGTGCAGGAGCGACGCTCCAGCCTGATCTCGCTTGTGCTCTTCACGGTCGTCATGGTCGGCGTGGTAGGCGCATTCTTCGTGACCAATCGCCAATGGGCCAACGTCAAGGCCCAGCAGTATGAGGTCAACGAGAAGTTCAAGCAGGCCAAACAGAGCATTGACAAGTATGAGGAACTTGAAAAGCAGCAGGACCAGCTGATGGGCAAGGCGGAAGTTGCCGCAGCCCTGCTCGAACACGTTCCCCGGTCAATCCTGCTCGCCGAGATCATCAACCGCATGCCCGATTCGGTGAGCCTTGACGAGTTCGAACTCAAGAGCATCGTCCCGAAAGCGGTCAAGAGTGCCGGCACCAAGGAGTACAAGACGCTCTCGGGCAAGACGGTGACGGTTGGCAAGGACGGTCTTGAGAAGAAGGACGACGGGAAGAAGTCTGGCGCCAAGTCCAAGGGCAACGACAGCAAGGACAAGGCCCAGGAGCCGCCCGAGCCTCCGAAGCCCGAGGCTCCAAAATACACCGTCACCGTGGCGCTGGTCGGCCTTGCGCCCTCTGACACGGACGTGTCCAACTTCCTCACCAATCTCATCGGGTGCAGCCATCTGTTCAAGGAAGTGAATCTCAAGTACTCGCAGAAGTCCAAGCTGGAGGACACCAACGTCCGTGAGTTCCGCATTGAACTCCTCCTGCACGAGAACGCGGACGTCAGCGACAGCGAGCCGCTGCGCGCCGCCCGCCTGAACCGCAACCCGATGAACGACACGGTCGAAATGAGCTCTTTCCCCGAAAACGAGGTCGGCGTGGGCATTGAAGAGGACAAGGAAGGTGGCAAATGAGCTTGAAACTGGGAATGCGGCAGGTGTTGTTTGTGGGCACGCTTCTGGCGGTGCCCCTGGTGGCTTACTTCATGGTTTTCAAACCGCGCAACGCCGAGATTGGCCTGGCGAACGCGGAAATCGCGGACAAGCGCAAGACGCTGGAAAACCTGGAGAAAGTGCGCAAGCGCATCTCCGACTTCGAAACCGCGATCGATCAGAGCCAGCAGGCCATCTCGGACATCGAGGCGAAACTCCCCACCGAGCAGGGCGTCGACGAGGTCCTTCGCCAAACCTCTGAAATCGCTGCCACCCACGGTCTGGCCGTGACACTTGTGCAGCCTCAGGCCAAGGTCCCGGCGTCGCGCTATATGGAACTTCCCATCAACTTCGAGTTGACCGGAAACTTCGACGGCTTCTACGAATTCCTGCTCGACCTGGAAGATCTCCAGCGCCTCATCCGTCTCAAGAACCTCACGATGGAGCGCGCTGAAGACGATGCGGACGGAAAGATGACCGCGGCGTTCACCCTCAGCGTCTACTTCATGCCAAGTGCGGCCGGCAATACGACCACCAAGGTGGCGGGAGCGGATTCATGAACCTCAACAGCAACGCCAATGAACCCAAGCCTCAGCAGATGCCTCTGGGGGCCCAAATCGCCCAGCAGGAGAGCGAGAACGAGTTGCTCGATGCAGACGCAGGGCTTCTCAGGTCCACCTCGCGCCGCAAGCGGGTCAGCGACGGCACTCTCGTTCTCGTCGGCTTACTTGTGGTCGCCGGCGGCGTGCTGGGCGGAATGCGCTTGCTCAGCGGGCGACCCGGCGCTCTCCTCGGCGCAGACACTGAGGAAAAAGACACTGCGGATCGCATCAAGCAGATTGCCGGCGGCTCTGATCCGGCCAAGGTCAGCGCGCGCAGCACGCTCGACTATGACCCAGTGCCGCTGGGCGAAGTGAAGATGAATCCGTTCGTCCTCAAGGTCGCAAGCGGCGAAGAAGACCCCGGTGGTCCCCCCGTGGTCGAGAAGCAGAAGGCCGACCCGCTCCGCGATCAGCTCCAGGCACAGTTCGAGCAATTGCAATTGCGATCCATCATGGGTCGCGAGGGCAAGTTCGTCGCCATGATCGACAACAACGTCGTCCAAGTCGGCGACAAGGTGGCCAAGACCTTCCTGATCACGCACATCGACGCCAACATGGTCCAGATGACCGCGGCCGGGTTTGACTACACCCTGTGGTTCCGCAAACCGGAAACAGAGCAATCTGAAGACCAATGAGCGGTTTTGACCTCGACAACCTCCTCAAAGATCTGGGCCTGGGGGCCGGAAAGAGTGCTGGGGGCCAGCCAACCCCTGCAAACGAGCCGCGCCCCGTGGGCGATGCGCCCGGACCCGCCCCGACCTTGGCTGCCGCTCCCGCCGCGCCCCCCCTGGCGCCCCCGCCAGCGAGCCCGCCTCGAGAGCCCGCCGGCGCCGCCTTGGCGCCAACGCTGGTCCGTAGTGACCCCCTTGCCGGCGCTCGCGCTGCGGAAGCCTCGCTGTCGCGTCCCGAAGTGGGAATCCTGGGGCCTGAGGAATCCGTCAGCCTGCTCTGGTCGCCTCCGCGCCGCACGGTAACACGCGAGCCCGCCGCCGCGCAGCTCGTCCGCACGCTCGTTGAGCGCGGCGACGCTACCCCCGACAAGGTCAACACCGCCGAAACAGTGGTCAAGAAGAGTCCGGGCCGGACCATGCGCTCCGCGCTGGTGGAGATGGGTGTGCCGGACGAGGCGATCGTCAGGGTTCTGGCCGAGCTCAATGACATGCCCTTCGAGCGCGTCGATCCCGCGACTGGCTTTGACGTCATGCTCGCCAAGAAACTCGGCCTCGAGTATTGCAGGGCCAGCAACGTGCTTCCGCTGCGGCGCGAGGGCGAGCGTATTGTCGTCGGCACCGCAAACCCCGAAGATGTCTTCCTGCTTGACGAAGTGCGCCGCAAGCTAGGCGGTCGAACCATCCGCCATGTCCTCGTTCTCCCCGCCGACATCGCTCTGGCGGTCGAGCTTCAGGCTGAGCCGGAGGCCGAAGAAGTCACAGTTGACGAGATTCTCGCGGACATCGACGAAGCCGACGTTGAAGTCGTCGCAACCAAGGAACAGGACGTCGACGCGGAGGAGGCCAGCGGTTCGCCGGTCATCCGCTATGTGAATTACATCATTCAGTCTGCGGTGAAGGACGGCGCGTCCGACATCCACATCGAACCCGGCGAAAAGAAGCTCAAGGTACGCTACCGAATCGACGGCGTCCTCTTCGACGCCATGACGCCGCCGCACAAGATGCACGCAGCCATCATCTCGCGTCTCAAGATCATGGCGAACCTGGATATCTCCGAGCGCCGCCTGCCTCAGGACGGCCGAATCCGGGCTGTCGTCGGCGGGCGCAAGCTCGATCTGCGCGTGTCCACGCTGCCCAGCGTCGCCGGCGAGAAATGCGTGATGCGTATTCTCGACACTCGCTCCATCTCCATCGGCCTCGATCAGCTCGGATTCTCGCCCGACACCCTGACCATCTGGCGGCGCCAGATTGAATCCCCTCACGGCATCATTCTCGTCACCGGGCCGACCGGGTCGGGCAAGACCACCACCCTGTACTCCTCGCTCAAGGAGATGGATGCGCGCACGATGAATATCTCCACGGTCGAGGACCCCGTGGAATATCACCTCGACGGCATCACGCAGGTGCAGACGCACGAGAAGATCGGGATGACCTTCTCCGCCGCGCTCCGCGCCCTTCTGCGCCAGGATCCCGATGTCGTCATGCTCGGCGAAATCCGCGATACCGACACTGCACGCATCGCCGTACAGGCCAGCCTCACCGGGCACCTGGTCCTTTCCACCCTGCACACGAACGATGCGCCGAGTTCCGTCACCCGGCTCATCAACATCGGCGTCGAGCCGTTTCTCATCGGGGCCGCCCTCAACGGCGTGCTTGCTCAGCGCCTTGTCCGGCGCGTCTGTCCGAACTGCAGGCAACCCACTCAGGTCGAGGAGTCCATGGCCGAGTTCATGACCATGAACGGGATCGACCCGACCAAGGCCTTCAAGGGCAAGGGCTGTGAGCGCTGTCGGCAGACCGGGTACTCCGGCCGTGTGGGCATCTATGAGCTGCTCGTACTCGACGATGTGACCCGTGACAAGGTCGCATCCAACCCGAGCGTCACCGAGTTCCGGCGCATGTGCGTCGAGCGCGGCATGGTCACCCTCCGCCAGGATGGTCTGATGAAGGTCGCCGCCGGGTTGACCACCGTCGATGAAGTGCTGCAGGCGACCGAGGCGACCATCTGATCCCCGGCGGTCTCCCGCCGGTCGCGCAGATTTGACTGCCTGCGCCCTGAACCACTCCCGTGAACAGGTCGATACGAGGATGAGCGGGTTCCCTGTGCTGACGACTGTCCGTCCGCTCAGAGCCCGCGTCGATCGTGATGAGGTCAATCCATGAACATTGATGAAGTGCTCAAAATCGCCGCTAACCACCACGCGTCCGATATTCACATCGTCGCAGGTCATCCGCCCCTCATGCGCGTGCACACGGTCATGACCGCAATGGATGCGCCGATCGTCCGCCCGGAAGACGCGCGCGCCATGTTTGAGCAGATTTCTCCTGAACCCGCCAAGGCGCACTTCAAAGAGACCCAGGACGCCGACTTCTCGTACGAGTCGCCCGGCCTCTGCCGCTACCGTGTCAACGCCCACGTGCAGCGCAAGACGGTCGCTCTGGCGATGCGTGCCATCAAAACCAAGATTCCGCCGCTGGCTGACCTGAATCTTCCTGAGGTCATCACCCGCCTGACCTACCTCCCGCGCGGCCTCGTGCTGGTCACCGGCGACACGGGCTCGGGTAAGTCCACTTCGCTGGCGGCCATGATTCAGGCGATGAACGAGCGCTATCGCAAGCACATCATCACCTTGGAAGATCCCGTCGAATACGCGTTTCAATCCAACAAGTGCGTCGTCGAGCAGCGCGAACTGGGCACCGACATGCCCTCATTTGCCAGCGGTCTTAAGCACATCCTGCGTCAGGACCCGGACGTGATCCTCGTCGGCGAAATGCGCGACCTGGAGACCACCGCACTGGCCATCACCGCTGCGGAAACCGGCCACTTGGTGCTCTCCACTCTGCACACCATCAACGCCAGCCAGACGGTCGAGCGTATCGTGGATATGTACCCGGCCGATCAGCAGAACCAGATTCGTTCCATGCTCGCCAATACGCTGCAGGCCGTCGTCTCTCAGACGCTGTTCTCGCGCATTGACAAGCCGGGCATGGTGCCTGCCGTCGAAGTCATGCTCTGCACGCCCGCCGTGCGCAACCTCATTCGCGAGAGTCGCTCGTTCGAGATTCCCAACGTCATCGACACCAATCGCGGCATCGGCATGATCAGCCTTGATACGGCGATTGCGGAACTGTACTTCAACGGCATGATCAGCCGGGATGACGCCATTGCCCAGGCCGCATATCCCGAGAAACTGGACCGTGCCCTCGCCGCGTAAGAGATCACACGCCCCGGGGCAGCCCCGGCGGCGCATTGGGAAGGACGATCACCGATGGGTTTGTACAAGTACCAGGTTCGCGGCGCCAACGGCCAGATGCAGTCGGGCACCGTCGCCGCCGCTGACGCCATGTCCGCCGCCTCGTCCCTGCGCAAGCAGGGCCTCAAGGTGGCGCAGCTGGTGGCCGTCAGTGAGGACTCCTCGGGGAAGGCCGGCGCCACACTCAAGGCCATCCTGAATTACTCCTCGGGACCTACGACCAAGGACGTGCTCGATTTCACCACCCAGTTGGCAGTCATGATTCGCGCCGGCATCGCACTGCGCGCCGCTCTCGAGGGCATTGCCGACCAGGTCGTCAATCCCAAGTGGCGCAAGATCCTCATGTCCGTCAAGGAGGATGTCGAAAGCGGTCACCAGTTCTCCGAGGCCATCGCGAAGTATCCGAAATTGTTCAGCCCGCTCTACATCAACATGGTCCGGGCCTCTGAAATGTCCGGCTCCTTCGCGAAGATGCTTGATCGCATCGCCGCCTACATGGCCTACCAGCTGGAAACGCGCAAGATGGTGATCGGCGCCATGATCTACCCGGGCATCATCGGGACCATGGCCGTCGCCGTGACCATCTTCCTGCTCACCTTCGTCCTGCCGCGCTTTGCGCTTATTTTCAAGGGCAAGGAAGATGTGCTCCCCGGCCCCACGGTCTTCCTGATGGCGCTCTCCGCGTGGATGAGCTCCTACTGGTATGTGGTGCTGGCCGTCTTGGTTGCGGGCGTCGTGGGATTGGTCTTCTTCTCCAAAACCGAGATCGGCGGCCGCGTTCTGGATCAGGTGAAACTGCGCGCCCCGCTCATCAAGCGCATGTTCCGAGCTCTCTACATCAATCGTTCGCTGCACACCATGGGCGAATTGCTCTCCGCCGGCGTTCCCATGCTCGACACGCTCGCGATCACCGGCGACATCGCCGGAAACCGGGTGTACAAGCAGCTCTGGCGCAGCGTCTATGCGAACGTCAAGCAAGGCAAGAAGCTCGTCTACACGCTGCAGAAGTCCCCGCTCCTCCCTCGCTCCGTTGTCCAGATGATCGCCGCGGGTGAGGAATCCGGCAAGTTGGCCGAAGTGCTCCAGGAAATCGCGACCTTCTACAACCGCTTGTTACGGGACGCAATCAAGACGGTGACTAGTCTGATTGAACCGATCATGATCATTGTGATGGGCTCCGTCGTCGGCTTCATCGCCATGTCCATCATCCTGCCCATCTTCAAGATGTCCTCACTTGTTAAAAAGTAAGGTGGGTAATGGGGGTGGAGGTGTTTCCGGCGATCCGCAGAGGTCGCCTCCGTTCGGGTTGATGAGGGGGAGGAATTGATGGTCCGGTCTCAGCATCTCAACTCCATTCTGAAGGCGCCGCGCGGCCGTGCCCGCTCCGCCTTCACCCTTATGGAGACCATGCTGGCGATTGTCATCGTCGGTGTCGGCGTCCTCTCGATCATGTATGCGCAGGAAGTCTTCCACAAGGATAACAGCTGGGCCCTGCGCACCTCTACCGCAACATACCTGGCCAATGAAGTGCGCGAGATGGTCCGCTATCTTCCGCGCAAGGACCCCGTGACCGGCAATGCCTTCTGGGGCCCCGAGCAGGGCGAGAACTCCGTCGCCGACTTCGATGATCTCGATGACTTCGACGGCGATGACGGCTCCGGCATCGTCTTCTCGGCGGACGATGAGAGCGGTCCGCTTGACGCCTTTGGACGCGTCATTCCCGGGATGGGCGGCTGGTCCCAGGAGATCACTGTCTGCAACGTCGAGCCCACCGACATCGGCGCCGCGCCAGACCCGGAGCGCGATGGAACCACGAACTTCGTTCGCATTCAGGTGACCGTGAAGTACAAGGAACCCGGCGATGAGAATGCCGCCACCATCACATCGCTCGCATGGGTCAGCCGGGAGTAGGCTCGGTTGAGGCTGTCTTCTGTGGTCGGCTGCGGTAGGAGGCAAGGGGATCGGGAGTCATGCAACGTCACACACCCACACCACGCACATCCGCTCGCGCCGCGTCCCGCACGACTCGCCGCCCGCGCCGCCGGCTCGATCGCCGGGGCGTCGCGGCCGTCCTGGCCATGATGTTCCTCGTGATCTTCGGCTCGCTGGCCTCCGTCATGGCCGTCGTCGCGCAGGGCAATCTGCGCACCGCCCAGGCTCACCTTGAAGTCAATCGCGCGCTCTCGGCGGCAGAGACCGGCTTGGCCATGTCCACCCAGATTCTGGAGTTCGCGGCCAATCGATTCATTATCGAAAAGGGCGTCATCGACACCGACTACGGCTCCGACCTTTGGAATGGCACCTGGGACGAGGATCTCGGTGCCGTCGAGATTCAGCCCCCCGACGGTTTTATCGAAGAAACGCCCGCCACCAGTCTCAAATCCGCCGTCCTCAACGCTCATGTCGCCTACGAGCACACCGTCACACTTCAGCCCAGCGATGAGGACCTGCCCGCCATCGACCAGAACAATCGAGTCCTGGCCCGGCCTATCCCCGTCATCGACTCTGATACCGACCTCACATTCCAGTTGATCTACGAACTGCTCGATGACGGACGCTACGTTCGCGTCACCAGTATTGGCCGGGACGGCGAACTCTCACGCACCCTCCAGCAAGACTATCAGATCGTCAAGCAGCTGGATGCCGCCATCATCGCGCCCAGCCGCATCATGATCGGCAAGAACGTCCACATCCAGGGGCCCATCGGCAGCCGCTACGGGCAGAATCCCGACGACCTCACCGAGGAAAATGGCCATCCTCTCGTCCTGCGCTCCGACTTCCGGCACCTTAACGACACGCTCGACTCGTGGATCGATCTTCTCGAGGATGCCATCAACGACTATGACCTCGACGGCGACAATCGGCTCAGGCCGGGCCATCCCGAGGAGTCCGAAGGGCTTGGCGGCGGCACCCTGGTGGATGCGAATGAAGATGGCTACGTCGACGACTATGACCTCTGGCTCAAATCCTACGACACCAACGAAGATCAACAGGTCGTCTGGGACTCAGACAAGGCCGCCGCGAATGGTTACGGCTCGTTGTCGCCTGAGTTCTCCGGTGTGGATGACCAGCTCGCGGAACTTATGGACAAGGCCAACCCCGACCGCAATGGTGATGGAATTGTTGATGCGGAAGATTCGGTGCTGGGATATGACGACGGTGTGATCAACAACCTTGACAACTACTCCAAGGTCGATGGCTCGCTCCTGTTCAAGTGCAGTGTGGATGACTGGCAGACCGGCCAGGGCGGCATTGACTATCAGTCGATCATCAACGGCGCGATCAAACCTGACAGAGACGATTCCGCCGTGTCATTCGAAGTGGACGACACGCGCCTCTACGCCTTGGATACCTCTGACTTTGTCAATGCCCAGAACGTCCTCAAGGACGTGACGGAAGATGCCGCCACGTTTGACTCCCAGGTGCAGTCCAATCTCGGCGAAGATCCCAACGCGCACACGTGGACTGATCACGCGACCAACCCCGACTACCTCAAGCAGTCGCTGGGGACGTGGGAGGAGATGCCGCTCGGTTCAGCTGGTTTCTACGACTACTACAAACGCCCGGTCTACAAGAACATGACCTTCGTCAACGTCAAGGTCCCCATGGGCAATAACGGGCTCTTCATCAACTGCACATTCATCGGCGCCACCTACCTCGAAACCTATCCCCACACTGATCAGGACAACTGGAACTACCTCGGCATGGTCGAGAAAATCGGCACGGAGTATGTTGACAAGTACGACTTCGAGAACATGGATCCCAAAACCTACGTCGATGCGCCGTGGAACACTGGTGACCCTGCCGATCCCGTCTTTGATACTCGTCCCTTCTCGAACAACATTCGCTTCCACGACTGCACCATCATCGGAGCCATCGTCACCGACGCGTCCGAGCAGATGACGCAGGTTCGCAACAAACTGCAGTTCACTGGGGCCACTACTTTTACGCTCGACCCCGACGGCATCGAAGGCACCAATCTGGATGAGGCCGACAAGGACGCCGCCCGCGAAGCCTTCGACGACAACGCGGATGAACTGGCCAAGTCCTCGCTTATGGCCCCGGGATACTCCGTCGACATCGGTTCCTTCGACAACGATGGCCAGCAGGTCTTCCTCAAGGGCACCATTGTCGCGGGCCTGATTGACATTCGCGGCACCGCGGACGTCGAGGGCACGCTGCTGTCGACCTATGTGCCTGTCAAAGACGAGGGCCCGCTCGCCTACGGCGCCTCTCCCGCAGCCTTCAACACCACCATTGGCTACTTTGATGTCGATGACGGCGATGGGGAAGGCTCCGAACCCAACCTCGAGGACGGTTTCGGCCAGGTCACCATCCGCTACAACCCCGACCTGCCGCTGCCCGATGGCATCATGGCTCCAATCAAGATCCTCTTCGTGCCTGGGACCTATCACGAGGGCCTCAACAACAACTAAGCGCCCGGCGCTGACGCAACACAGGATCAATGCCATGTCTCTTGCTCACCCCTTGCAACCTCGCAGTCTCCGGCCGATGCCGCGCGCTTTCGGCCTGGTTGAAGTGCTGATCTCGCTGGCCATTTGCGCCACGTTGCTGACCTCCATCATGATGTCGCTCAACGCCTCGTTTGCGGCGTATCAGAAGACCACCGAGGCCGCATCGCAGCACACCGTCACGCGTCTCACCGCCCATCGCATCATGGCCCTCTTTCGCACCGGCACCGACTTCGGGCCCTATCCCGCCAACGTCATCGCGACGCCGATCATCACCAGTGACTATGTCGAATTTGTCACCACCACAGGTGACCTCATGCGCATCGAATACGATGACGACGATGAGTCGCTTTATCTGATCATGGATCCCGGTGCGGCCGAAGAGACCCGCTCTTTGCTCATTGCCGGCCTGATTCCCCAGCTTGATGAGGATGGTGAACGCATCCCGCCCTTTACTCTTCAGTACGAAGTCGGCCCCCGTCTCTACCGCGCCTCGATGGACATCACAGTCGGTGAGGATCCGAATGTCCGCCTCTCTGTGGAAGGCGACGGCAATGTCGATCCCCTCCGCATCATTGCTTCCGCCAGCCCGCGCAACTACGACGGTGACTGAGCGGCTCTCCTCTTCAATTCGATTGACTGTGGCCGTTGCATCGCCAAGATGCTCCCCAGCAGGCGCTTCCGCCTGTGCAAGGAGCACTTATGGCCATGTTGCGGTCCCTTCGGGCTACCCCGTTCGCATCCCTTCTACTTCCTCTCGCCGTGCTGGCCGCAGCGCTTGCATTTGCGACGCCCTCACGCGCTCAGTTCGCCCAACTCGCGCCTCAGCCCATCACCCGCGCGGAAGCCAGCGACTACCGGGCCACCTCCACATATGCGGAAGTCGTGACATTCCTCGATGAGCTTGCCCAGCGTTCCGCGTTCGCCCGGCGCATCGACCTCGGTCAGAGCGTCGAGGAACGCACCCTCCCCGCCCTGGTGCTCTCGAATCCCGCGGTCGCCACGCCCGACCAGGCCCAGGCGCTCGCACGCTCCTCCGGCAAGATGATCGTCTTCCTCCTGGGCAACATCCACGCCGGCGAGGTCGACGGTAAGGATGCACTGCTCATCCTCGCCCGTGAAATCGCGCTCGCCCCTGATCCTGAACTGCTCAAGAACCTCATCATCGTCATTGCCCCGATCTACAACGCCGATGGAAACGAGCGTTTCGGCAAGGACAACCGTCCCGGACAGGTCGGTCCCGAGGAGGGCATGGGTGTGCGCGAAAATGCGCGCGGGCTCGATCTGAATCGCGATTTCATCAAGGCCGAGGCTCCGGAAACTCGCGCGCTGCTTCGCGCGTTGCGTACTTGGGATCCCGCGCTGTTCATCGATACGCACACGACGGACGGTTCCTTTCATCGCTACCTGATCACCTACGCGGGGCCCAAGGTTCCCGCCGGAAACAGCACGGTGCTGACCTACGTCCGCGACACGATGCTCCCGCACATCTCCGCGCAGATGAAGGACCAGTTTGGCCACGACTCCTATTTCTACGGCAATTTCGATGACGCCAAGTCGAAATGGGAGACGTTCCCCGCCCAGCCGCGCTACAGCACGTCCTACGTCGGTCTGCGCAACCGCATCGGCATCCTGAGCGAGTCGTACGCCTACGCGCCCTTCAAGCAGAGGATCCAGGGTTCCCGCGACTTCGTGCAATCCTGCCTGGAGTACGCGGCCGCCAATCGCGATGCGATCCGCCAGATGCTGCAGCAGGCCGACCGCGCCGCCGATTCTGCAGGACGCGATCCGAAGGACGACGACCTCATCGCGCTTCGCACCGAGGCCAGGCCGCGCGAAGGCAAGGTGACCATTCTGGGTTTCGAGGAACGCATGGAGGATCGCGCCGGCCACCAGCAGCGCATCAGTACCGGCGCGCCGCGCGACTACGAGGTCGAGATGTGGGACCAGTTCACGCCCACGCTCTCCCGCCCCCGCGCCTTCGCCTATCTCGTAGATGCCTCTGAGACCGACGTGATTGAGAATCTCCAGCGTCATGGCGTGGCAGTCGAGGAACTGCGCGAGGACATCGAACTGGATGTCGAAGTCTACCGCGTGACCGCCTGTTCCGCCGCCGCTGCGCCCTTCCAGGGGCATTCGCTCCTGACCATCGATGTCGAGCCGCGCGCCGAATCCCGTCGCTTCCCCGCCGGGACCCGCCTCATCCGCACCGCCCAGCCGCTCGGAACGCTCGCTTCATTCCTCCTCGAGCCCGAGTCGGAGGATGGACTGTTCACGTGGGGCTACTTTGGCGAGTCCTTCACGGTCGGCGCGGATGCTCCCGTCGTTCGCCTGCGCCGGCCGACCCCCGTGCTCTCCACGCGTATCCGAGCCCTGGATGAAGACCGCACGACGGGCAAACGCGTCACCTTCGACACGCCCTACCTCGACAACAGTCGCGGCGTCGGCGGCGAATGGCTCCCCGATGGCTCCGCCTGGCGCGAAGCCAAATCCGATGGCAACCGCCTCCGGATGTACCGTGTCGATGCTCTCTCGGGCCGCAACGAAGTTGCCCAGGACAACACGCCCATCTCCACCGCCCTGCAGAGCATCTCCATGCTCCCTTCCGATTGGGCCCGCCAGGCCACCGGCGGCGTGTGGTTCAACGCCGACGCGGCCCGCACCGGCGCGATCTTTGAATTTGAGAACGATCTCTACTACGCGCGCTTCGACGGGACCGCCGCACGTCGCCTCACCAGTTCACCGCAGCGCGAGGAGTTTCCCACGTTCAGTCCCGACGGCCGGTGGGTCGCGTTCGTGAAAAACTACGACCTCTTCGTCGTCGATGTGGAGTCCGCCACCGAGCGCCGCCTCACCACCGACGGCAGCGAAACCCTTCGCAACGGGTACGCCGATTGGGTCTACTTCGAGGAACTCTACGGCCGGAACTGGAAGGTCTTCTGGTGGAGCCCGGACTCCCGGCGCATCGCCTTCCTCCAGACCGACAACTCCATGGTCCCCCGGTTCACCATCGTCAATGACCAGGAGTTCAAGCAGAACGTCGAAGTCACCGCCTATCCCAAGCCCGGCGAACCCAACCCCCAGGTCCGCCTCGGCATTGTGACCGCCCTCGGCGGCACGCCCGTGTTCGCCGACCTCTCCTCCTACAGCCCCGCTGACATGCTCGTTTCCGGCGTGGGATGGTGGCCCGATTCCAGCGCAGCCTACGCCTACGTGCAGAATCGCATCCAGACCTGGCTCGATGTCTGCCGCATCGGCACCGGCGACGGCTCACTCACCCGCGTCCTGCGCGACCAAACCGAGGCCTGGGTCGAGTCCCCCGGTGAACTCCGCTTCCTCAAGGACGGCTCATTCCTCATCGCCAGCGAACGCACCGGCTACCAGCGCCTCTATCGCTACAAGCCTGACGGGTCCCTCGTAGGCCCCGTCGAAATGTCCGCCTCGCACGACGACTGGGAAATGCGCGGCGTCTCGCTTGTCGATGAGGCGAGCGGCTGGATCTACTTCAGCGCGAATCTTGACGACCCCATCGCGTCCAACTTCTACCGCGTGAAACTCGATGGCGGCCCCGTCCAGCGCCTCACCTCCGAGCCCGGCAGCCACTCTGTTTCGGTCGATCCCACCGGCAAGTGGTTCATCGACACCTGGTCCTCCCGCACTCAGCCCACTCGCTGCATGCTCCGTAACGCTGCGGACGGCGCCGTCCTGCGTGTCCTGGACAGCAACCCCGTCTACGCGCTCGATGACTACGTCCTCCCCGAACTTGAGGCCGTGCAGATCCCCATGGCCGACGACTTCCTCGTCGAGGCTGAGATCATCAAACCCGCCGACTTCGATCCCGCACGCAAATACCCCGTCTGGTTCTCCACCTATGGCGGCCCCCACGCACCCACCGTCTCCAACTCCTGGGGCGGCGGACGCACCTGGGACCGCGCCCTGGCCAACGAAGGCATGATCGTCTTCCACGCTGACCCGCGCAGCGCAAGCGCAAAGGGCGCAAGGTCAGCCTGGGCCTGCTATCGCCAGATGGGCGTTTCCGAACTGGCCGACATCGAACAGGCCATAGCCTGGCTCGTTTCCCAGGGGTACGTCGATGCGCGGCGCATCGGCATCTCCGGCCATAGTTACGGCGGCTTCATGACCGCCTTTGCCATGACCCACAGCAAGACATTCGCCTACGGCATCGCCGGTGCGCCGCCCACCGATTGGCGCCTGTACGACTCCATCTACACCGAACGGTACATGGACACACCCGCCAACAACCCCGCGGGCTACGACGCGACGTCCGTCATTAAGGCCGCTGGCCAACTCCATGGCAATTTGCTGCTCATTCACGGCGCCATTGATGACAATGTCCATGCCCAGAACAGCATCGCCTTCTCCCGCGCGCTCCAGCGGGCCGGCAAGGATTTTGAGATGATGCTCTACCCCGGCTATCGCCACGGCATCTGGGGCGGACACTACAGCAGCCTGACCATGGACTTCATGAAGCGCATCCTCGTCGAGCCACCGCCCGAGCCGAGCCGCTGACTTTCCGCCTCACCCCTATCCGCCTACTTGATTCGCGGCAGCGCCTCGTCCAGCATCCCGAGGCACGCATCAAGGTAACGCGGGTTCCCCTCTGAGCGCATGAACGCCGGCGCCGTCCCCGCCAGCAGCGCGCGCCGGATGTCCGCCAGCCTCCCTGCGTTGGAGTCATCCGGCAGCCCCAGTTCCTTGCGCCGTGCTCCGATCAGTTTCACCGGCGGATGCTTTGCGATGTACTCCCGCCGCGCCCAGAACAACCGCTCAAGGTACACCGCGTCCTCCACCCAGTGCCCGACATGCACCTCGGCCAGGTCGATCAGCATCGCCGGGTCCTCCGGCTTGTCGGATCGCGACATGCAGTTCGCCAGGTGCAGGTCTCCGTGGCACCAGTCCTGGCAGGCGCGCCCATCCCACTCCTGTCCGATCTTGCGGACGCTCTTCTGCAACTTGCGGATCATCTCCGCCCAGTGCGCCGCATGCGCCACATGGTTTGTGCTGCAGTTGGCCCGCGCCTTTTCAAGCAGTTCCCCCCAGTCCTCCTTCCTGCACGCCCCCTCCACCGGATACTGCCCTCCGATCCGGTAGAACCGCGCCGCCGCATCAGCCATCAGGTCAATCGAGTCGTCCCGGATCAGGTGCAGCAGCGGACCCTGCGCGAATCGCTCCATCACCAGCCACGCAAGGTCGTATGACCCCAGTTCTTCGTCCGATGCGTACAGCCGCGCCGTCACGCCGTATCGGTCAAGCGCGCAGGGCTGCATCCGACGATTCCACAACAGTTCCTTCGGGCCCACCGGAATCTTGACGATGACGCTGACCTCGCCCTTCTCGTCGTCCCGATACAACGCCTTCCCCGTGCGCGCTCCGCCGCGCTGCCAGTCCGCCTTGAACCACGCCACGGTTCCCAGTCGCCCGTCGCACGCCTGCCTCAGCAGCGGAGTCAGTTGCTCCCCCAGCGTGCCGCCCGCCAGCGCCGCCTGCGGAGAGACGTGCCGGTGTCCCGAACTTGTCGCGTCTGCTGGCTCTTTCACGGGTTCAACCATGCCGTTGCTGTTGCGTGACGCGCCCGTCCATGTCCCCTCCATCCCCAACACCTCACCCTACCCGCACCCCCGCCTCTCAGACAACTCATGCCCGCCTTTTTTCTTTCCTCCCGCCTCAAGCTGAAGCCTGCCCGATGGTAAAACGACTCAATCCGAGAAAACCCGTCGGCAGTTTGGTGGCGCCCGCCGTCGCCAGATCTGCAAGGATTTCTCCAACCACCGATGAAAACTTGAAGCCATGTCCTGAAAACCCGCACGCCAGCGCAACGTGCCTGTGTTTCGGGTGCCGGTCGATGATGAAGTTGCCGTCCGGCGAGTTCGTGTACAGGCAGACCCTCCCGGCCAGAAGTGGCCCGCTCGCTGCGGGGATGTGCCGCTCAATGGCGCAGCGCAGGTCCTGTTCATCCTCGTCCCGCATCGATCGATCCACGCGATCCGGGTCTGTCGGCTCGCCTTGGTCGTGATTGGCGATCTTGAATCCCGGATTCTCCGCCGTCATCGGAAATCCATAGTGAATGCCGCCTCCGTCGTGCTCGACAGACCAACACGGAAATCTTCCCAATTCGAAAGCATCAGGAGTCCGCGGCCAGAACCATCCCATCGTCTGGCGGGTCACCTTGAGCGGCGCCCCCAGGTCGCGCAGGATTCGATCCGTCCACGCGCCGGCTGTGACAATGAGGCGCGCTCCCTCGTACGTCGCGCGTTCAGTTCGTACGCGGACTGTGCCGCCTTCCGCATCCCAACCCAGCGCGCCTTCATTGCCGTGCAGCTCCGCTCCGTTCCGCAGCGCCTGCTCCGCGGCAGCCGCGATGACGCGCTCCGGCCGCAGGAACCCGGCCATCGGCTCGACAAATCCTGCGTAGTCATCCGGAACCTGAAACTGCGGATATCTCTTCCGTACCTCTGAGAGACCGAGCAGCTCATGGCGTAGCCCGTGCTGCTTCGCTGCTTTCAGTGCGCCCCCCACCAGCGTGCCCTCCGCTCTCCCAAGATACAGCGCTGAAGTGATCGTGAGCAATTCCTGCCCGCTGCGGCGCTCCAGATCAAACCAGTTCTCGTACGCCCTCAGGATCAGGGGCACATAGTCCGGATGCTCGAAATACGCCTGCCGGATCATCCGCGAATACCCATGCGATGACCCCAGCCCATGCGGAATCGAATGCTGCTCCAGCCCCAGCACGCGCACCCCTCGCCTCGCCAGGTGATCCGCCGCCGAAGAACCCATCGCTCCCAGCCCGATGATGATGACGTCGTATCTGTCTCTCTGCCCTGTGGTCATGGTTCCGCCTTTACTATCCGGTCTCGATGACCCCCGCTCGCCGACTCATTCTCCCTCCTCACTCAAGTCAGCCCACCTCAACCCGTCCCCCAGCGCACCCCTTCAGCCCGCTGCCTGTCGAGTTCTTTCGCCGCCCTGCCGATGAGTTGGCTCCCGACCTCCTCGGACGCTACCTCATCCGCACTTTCCCCGCGCGCCCCGGCGCCCGACCCCGGCGCCTCGTTCTCCGAATCGTCGAAACCGAGGCGTACCTCGGCTCCCTCGATCGCGCCAGCCACGCCTTTGCCGGACGTCGCACCCCACGCACTCAAACCATGTACCTTCCCGGCGGCCATGCCTATGTCTATCTCATCTACGGCATGTACGAATGCCTCAACGTCGTCGCCGGCTCCGCGGACGATGCCCACGCAGTCCTGATCCGGGCCGGCGCACCGGTCGAAGGAGAGACGGAAATGCGGCGTCGGCGCGGCCTCTCCCCTCGCTCCCGACCCTCTGATCTTGCCGGCGGCCCCGGCCGCCTCACCCGCGCCATGGGCATCAATCGCGAGTTCAACGCAATGCTCTTATGTCGTGCCCGTGGCCCGCTTCGCATGACCGTCGGGTCTCCTGTAACGCCGGATCAGATTGCCGCCGGTCCGCGCATCGGGATCGACTACGCGCAGGAAGCCGTTCATTGGCCCCTGCGCTTTGGCGTCCGCGGAGATCCCCACCTGTCACGTCCCCTGCCCTCGTAGCATGCTCTCCCCTCATGCCCGCTCCCCAATCCGAATCTGATCCGAAAAAAGCCCTCCGCGGCGCAATGCGCGCCCTGCTCACCCGCATCACACCCGCCGACCGCTCCGATCTCTCTCGTGCCGCCTGCGCGCGCTTGCTCGCCCTCCCCGAGGTAACGCACGCTGGCGCTGGAGTCGTGCTCACCACCCTCTCCCTCCCCGATGAAATCGACACCGCTCCCCTCATCGACGCCCTGCTCGCTGTCGGTCGCATCGTTGCAGTCCCCGTTGTGACCGCATCCTCACCCTCGACGTTGCTTCCCGTGCGCCTCCCTTCCCTTTCCCCCGCCTCCCTGACTCGGGGGCCTTTCGGCGTTCGTGAGCCGCTCACTCGCGAACCGGTCGCTCCCGCCGACATTTCCGTCATCGTTCTTCCGGGGCTGGCGTTCGATTCGATGGGTGGCCGCCTCGGCCGGGGGGCAGGTTTTTTCGACCGTTTTCTCGCCCATCCCGACCTCCGCGCCCTCTTGGTCGGCTTATGCTTTGACGAGCAGCTCGCTGCCCACGTGCCCCGCGAACCCCACGACCGCGCTGTGCATCTGGTCGTCACTCCGCGGCGCGTGATTCGTGCCGGCCATGGATCGGCCGCCACTCCCTGATCTCTCGCGCCCAGGCGCCCTGCGCCCCGACGCATTTCCCTTCCCCTTGGACTTTCACGGAGCGAAAATCCATGGTCCTCGAATCTCAGCAGGCTCGCCGTCCCGCACGTACCGATATGTACGCCTCTCGACCCTTCAACCGCACCGTCATGGCTGTTGTCGGTTGTGTCGTCCTTGTCGCATTGTTCATGACCGGCTGGTCCCTCTGGCCCGCAGGTGATCAGTCCGATTCTCTCTCAAATGACGGAGCGTCGATCGAACGCACCGCCGATGAACGTACGCTCTCCGGCGACGACAGCGCGACACTGCCCGCGCAGCCCGAGGACGATGGAAGCCGCTCAAACCTGCTCGCATCTCAGCAGCAGGCCGAGGAGCCCCCCGCGCGCGATCCAGCCCCCAAGCAGCAGGACCAGGCCAAACCCGCTTCGGGCCGGTCGGACCAGCCCGCAGGGAATCCTCCAGCGGAATCAGAATCGACTCGCCTTCTCCGCTTGGGCAGTCAGGAAGCAGCACAAGGCAATTCCGTCGCAGCCCGGGCCTTGTACACCCAGGCTATGGACGCCGCTGCCGACGCTGCGGAAGCCGGACGCGTTCGCGAGCGTGCGATTGAACTAGCCCAGGGCCTGCTCTTTTCACCCACGGTCGTCACCGGCGATGAGTACGCGGAAACCTACGTCGTCAAGAGTGGCGATTCGCTCGTCAACATCGCCAAGGCCTACGCGATGACCTACCCCCTTCTCCAGCAGATCAACGGCATCGCCGACCCGAAAAAACTCCGCGTCGGACAGAAACTCAAAGTGATCAAGGGGCCCTTCTCCGCCATCGTCACCAAGTCCCAGTACCGCATCGACATCTACCTCGGCGATGTCCGCTCCACATCCGGCGCACGCGTCCTTGTCGCCTCCTACCGCGTCGGCCTCGGCCAGGCCAATTCCACTCCCGTCGGTGACTGGATCGTCCGCAAGGGCGGCAAACTTTCCAATCCCGCATGGACCAATCCCCGCACCGGCGAGCAGTTCTCCGCCGATGACCCCAAGAACCCCATCGGCGAATACTGGCTCAGCCTCGAGGGCACTGACGCAACCACCAAGCTCATCCAGGGCATGGGCATCCACGGCACCATCGACCCCGCGTCCATCGGCTCCCAAGCCTCAATGGGCTGCGTCCGCCTCGGCGACGGTGACGTCGAAGCTGTCTACAACCTCCTCTCCGAAGGCAAGAGCACCGTCCTCATCCGCGACTGATCGCGCCTAGTTCCCCACCCGCAGATACGGCCGCACCGCTTCCGTCGCGCGCTCCCCGAGCCCCGGCACCTGACTCAATTCCCCCACGCTTTCAAACGGCCCGTGCTCGCTCCGGTACTCCACGATGCGCTTCGCCAGGCCCGGCCCGATGCGCGGCAGCAGCGCCAGCTCCCCCTCGCTCGCGCTGTTCAGATCCAGCGTCATCCCCGCCAGCGCGCCTTCATTCCGCGTCTCCCCGCCGCTCCCTTTCCACACCAGCATCCCCCCAACCACCGCCGCCAAAACCCCCACCGCCGCCGGCCCCGCCCACAGCCCCGCACTGACGCCCCTGCGTTCTCCCTCCTTCATCTCAGACACGAATGAGATCCCCCTCCGGCCTTTCCGGATCAATCGTCCAGTGCCGCTCGCTCGCCGGCGCGGCGGTCAGACTCCCCGCCGCAATCTCCTTCCGGATGTCAGCCATCCTCGCCAGCCCCGGCTTGGCCCGCCCTGTCGATGTGATCAGCCCCGTGCCCGGCGCCTCCGCTCCCGGATGATCGTAAAACTCATGGATCGCCAGCGAATTCACGAACGGCTTGGACAGCGCGATCCCCGCCAGTTTCGCCAGGCACTCCGCCTGCACCTCTCCGCTCCACGGCTTATGCCAGTATCCCCCAGCCTCGGGCTTCTCCGCCCGATGCGGCGACCCCGGCACCCCCAGCCCCGAGACCACTAGCGGAAAATCCAGCCCGAGGTAACGGTCCAGCATCGCGCTGACTTGCATCAAGTCGCGTGTGGCCATTCCCGCCCGGTCCACCCCGAAAGGAAACGCCAGCCCGATCATGTCCAGCTTGAACCCCGATTGCGCCAGCACATCCGCGTACACCGCCGGCGGCACCGAGCGCGGATTACTCGCAAAATACTCCCCGAACGGCTCCGTGATCTCCACCATCGTCCGCGCCCCCGAATGCAGCGACTTCACCAGCGTGAGCGCCATTCGCGTCGCATCCATCAACTGGTCATACGCCAGCGTGAAATTCTCATTGATGTGCAGCGACGACGCCACGTTCCACACCGACACCGTTGACTTGTACCTCCGCACCACCGCCTCGATGTGCTCGTGCAGCAGGTCATGCGTCGTGTCGTAATCATGCTCCCACACATACAGCCACTCCGGCACCGCGTGCTTCCGGAAATCAATGATCGGCCCCGCCACCACCGGCATTTTCGCGCTCGCCGCCCACTCCATCCACCGATCCAGTTTCCCCCAGTCGTACTCTCCCTCCTCAGGCTCCACCTCCCGCCAGCGGATCGGGATCGACAGAAACTCAAAAGACTGCGTGAGCACCTTGGTGAGCGGCTCTGCAAATTTGCTCTGGTGCACCACGCACCCCAGCGCCCGCCTGGGCATCTGCTCTGCCGCGAAACGCTTTGCCAGCATGATGTCAGCATGCATCAGCGCCAGCTGCTCTGACGCGAAAAACGCGCGCTCCAGCGCACGCTTGGCCAGTTGATCCGCTTTCGCAGGCTCCGAATGTTCGAGGATTGACGCCTGAGTGAAAAATTGCCGGGCCTCCTCCCACGGCGCCATGACCGGATGCGCCGGATCAAGGTCATACAGCATCCAGTCTTCCAGTTTGACCAGGAAGATCTTGATCCGATGTCGCGCCTGCTCCAGCGAGAGCAGGTAGGGCCGCTCGCGCGCCGGCAGCAGGCACGTGGGCAGCATGATCCGCCCCGCTCCCTCCACGCTGGTCAGCAGGCAGATCGCCGTCGAGTCCGATGAGCGCCGTTCGCAGGTGATCACGCCATCCTTGAACGTGACCTCACCCGCCGTCGGCACCTCGTCCACACCCACCAGGTGCGCATGCGTCAGGTCGCACTCATGTGCCGGTCCGGAGTTGTCGTACACTGCAAACTTCAGCATCCCTTGCTCCGGGGTCCCTTCGGCCTGCCGGTCCCTGTTGCGCGTTCTCCTGCCCCGTCGGAACGCGGATCGTACCCTGCGGACTTCTTCGGTCCCCGCCGCTGCCGGTTCCCCTTGGTTTTCTGATTTGCGCTGAAAATGCGCCCCGACCGCTTGGATCGTCGTCCCCACCTCGATTCAATTGGGCATCATGCCAGCCACCAGCCCCGCCACGCCCGTTCAGGTTCTTGCAGGCCCCGAGTCCGCTTCTCCGCTCTACGCCACCAGCCTTCCTCTTCCCAACCGTCGCTCCGGCAAGGTGCGCGACATCTACGACCTGCCCGCCGAACCGGGTTCAGGCCCGCGCCTTCTCATCGTCGCCAGCGACCGCCTGAGCGCTTACGACGTCATCATGCCCACCCCTTTTCCGGGCAAGGGTCGCTTATTGACATCCATCAGCCTCTCCTGGTTCGATTTCATCGCCACCCGCAAACTCTGTGCGTCCCACCTCATTTCCGCCGACGCATACTCCCTTCCCATTCCCCCCTCCGACCGCCAATCACTCGCAGGCCGCGTCATGATCTGTCGCAAGAGCCGCGTCGTTCCCATCGAGTGCGTCGCCCGCGGCTACCTCGCGGGCTCAGGCTGGAAGGAGTATCAGGAGTCCCGTTCCGTCTGCGGGGTCCCGCTCCCTGCGGGCCTCAAGCAGTGCGATCGCCTCCCCGAACCCATTTTCACGCCCGCGACCAAGGAAGCCACCGGCCACGATGAGAACATCTCCTTCGAGAGAATGGTCGCCATCGTCGGTGCCCCCCTCGCCGCCCGTCTGCGCGACCTGACCCTCACCATCTACAAGGCTGCTGCGGAGTATGCCCTCGCGCGCGGCATCATCATCGCCGACACCAAGTTTGAATTCGGTTTCGCGCTGGACGCCGCCGGCAATCCCACGACGGAACTCCTGCTCATTGACGAGGTGCTCACGCCCGACTCCTCCCGCTTCTGGCCCGTCGCCGGCTATGAGCCCGGCCACGATCAGCCCTCGTTCGATAAGCAGTACCTTCGCAACTACCTCGAAGGACTGGTCGCCCGCGGCCTGTGGCACAAGAGCCCGCCCGGTCCCGCAATCCCCGCCGACATCGTCACCAACACCATGGCCCGCTACGCCGAGGCTCGTCAGCGCCTGTTCGGTGGGGCATGACCCGCCTGCCCTTCGATCCCTCCCGCGCCCGTGGATCATCCGCGCGCGCTGATTCGCCGCCGAACCCTGCGCTGCCTGCCGCCGCGTCCGCAGCGCCTGAGTCTCCGCGCCCTCTGCACGTGGCCGAACTGGCCGCCCTCATCAGCCTCGCCCTTGAAAACTCGCTGCCTCAGCGTGTGCGCGTCCTCGGCGAGATCTCCAACCTCTCCCGCCGCAATCACTGGTATTTCTCCCTCAAGGACGCGGACGCCGTCGTGAAATGCGTCGCCTGGGCGAGCAAAGCCAAATCGTTCGGATTCGACGCGCGCGATGGCATGCAGGTGCTCGCCACCGGGCATGTCGAGTTCTACGGCCCGCAGGGGCAGACTCAACTCTACGTGGATCGTTTGGAGCCCATCGGCGCTGGCCCGCTCGAGATTCGCTTTCGCGCCCTCTGTGAAGAACTTCGATCGGCCGGCTACTTCGAGCAGCAACGCAAGAAGCCGTTGCCATCTTTTCCTCGCCGCATCGCCGTCGTCACCTCGGCCGGGGGGGCGGCCTTGCAGGATGTGCTCGACACCGCGCGCCGCCGCTGTCCCGCTGTCCAGATCCTTGTCGTCGATGTCCGTGTGCAGGGGCCCGACGCTGCGCCGCAGATCGCGGCCGCGTTGAAACACATTGCCGCCCAGCACGCATCCCTCAATCTCGACGCTGTGCTGCTCACCCGTGGCGGCGGATCGATCGAGGACCTGTGGGCGTTCAACGAACGCATCGTCGCCGATGCCCTCTTTGAGTTCCCCTTGCCCACCGTCGCCGCCATCGGCCACGAGACCGACACGACCATCGCGGAACTCGTCGCCGACCTGCGCTGCGCGACCCCCTCCCAGGCGGCAATGCGCCTCGTGCCCGATCGCGCGGAACTTCGCAAGCAACTCGATCAGTTCGCCGGCCGACTCGCCGCCCTGGCCCGCCACCAACACTCCACCGCGCTTCATCGACTTCGCGCAGCCCGCGCCGGACTCCCGCCTCCTGCTGCCCTGATCGATGACGCCCGCCGTTCCTGCCGCGAACTTTCCCGCCGCCTCGAAGCGGCGCAGCGCGAGTCGATCCACACGGCCCGCCGCCGCCTTGACTCTGCGGCCACGCGCTTGGCGAGCGTCCGGCCCACGCGCGTCCTGGCTGATCGCCGCCGGCGCATCGACGCCTGCGCCCATGCCCTCGACCGCTCGCTGGTGCTGGCCCGTACCCGTTCCCGTCACGCCCTGGCCCTCCGTGTACACGCTCTGCGTGAGGCGGTCACCCGTTCCATGCACGCCCGCGCCGCGTCGGTCGATCGACTGGCCGCCGTCCTGGGGGGCCTCGATCCGCGCAGTGTCCTTCACCGTGGGTATTCAATCACTCGCGCCTCTGATGGCTCCATCATCCGCTCGGTGACCGTCGCTGCCCCCGGATCGCGCATCTCCACCCACCTTGCCGACGGGGTTGTTCACAGCCGTGTCGAGTCCGGCGTCACACGGTCGCCGGCCCCCCGCTCGGCCCGGCCCGCCGCTGATGAAAACCGCCCTCCGCCTCCCCCGCAATTGGAACTCTTTGACGCTTCGCGTTAGACTCGCACCTATGGCCCCGCGCAAACCCGCCGGCGATCCCGAGAAACTGACGTTCGAGCAGGCCTTGGCTGAACTCGAAGCGATCATCGGCCGCATCCAGAGTGGCGCAGTCGGCCTTGAAGAGTCCCTCCAGGAATATGAACGTGCCGCCGGCCTGCTCAAACGCTGCCGGGGCATACTCGACACCACCGAGCAGAAAGTCGAGCAACTCCAGGTCTCCTTTGGCAAGGCCGACATGGCCCCCGAGAAGCACGACTCCGCCGCCTCCCGACCTGCACCCAGGTCCGCTGCCGCCCAAAACCCGTCGCCCTCCGACCACGAAGACGATGATGAGCAAGCACCTTTCTGAGCCGCTTCATGCCCAATGTCTTCGCACCTTTTTGGATCTATCAGCTCATCTACCTCCCCTTCGTCTTCGCGCTGGGAGCGATCGTCGGGTCTTTTCTCAACGTCGTCATCTACCGCGTGCCCGCCGGCTTGAGCGTGGTCAGTCCGCCTTCCTCCTGTCCCCGTTGCGGCCACCGCCTCCCCTGGCACGAGAATCTTCCCATCGTCGGGTGGCTCCGGTTGGGCGGCAAGTGCTCCCAATGCCGGCAGCCCATCAGCGTCCAGTACCCGCTCGTTGAACTCCTCTGCGCCCTCTTCTTCACCCTCACCTTTGTTCTTTACTACATGGTCCTTCCGACCGCGCCCGTCGTTGGCGGCCTGGTGCCCGCATATCTTGAGCGTCAGGGATTCGGTCAGACCTGGCCCGTCTGGGCCTTGCACATGACCATGTTCATGGCGCTGCTCGCCATGTCCATCATCGATGCGCGCACGTTCACCGTCCCGATTCAACTGACCTGGGTTGTCACGATCTCCGCTTTCCTCCTCCACGCCCTGATGCCCCTCTGGCCGGGCGGCAACCTCTCCCTGCCTCTCCAACCGCATGGCCGCTTGATG
Source organism: Phycisphaerales bacterium (assembly GCA_044229655.1). GTDB lineage: Bacteria > Planctomycetota > Phycisphaerae > Phycisphaerales > UBA5793 > JBGASM01. The sequence goes on from JBGASM010000005.1 coordinate 164,274, forward strand.
CAGGAGTATCCCGGCGGTTCCATGCTGTACCCCGGCGGCCCCGAAGCCCACATATGGGATGTCGCCCAGTGGACCATTCCCCTCGTCGGTCCGGTGGGATTCGGCGTGGGCGTCGGCGCGCTGCTCGGAATCGGCGTGAGCACTCTTCTTCTTCGCGCCAATCTGCTGCGCGTTTCCTTCCTCGATTTCGACTTCTACGTCGGCCAGTCCGAGAGCATCATCGCCTACCCGCACGCGCGCCGCGAAGTTGAGTGGGAACTGGATTACCTCAGCCCCATTCTCCTCGGCATGATCGCCGGCGGCCTGATCGGACGGCAATTCTCCGGGGCCGACCTCCCGTTGTGGGCGGCCTCGCTGGGTGGGAGCATCCAGGGCTACCTCGTGGGCGCCGGGATCATCTGGGCAACCCGCATCATCTTCACGCTTTTGTTCGGAAAAGAGGCGATGGGGCTCGGAGATGCTCACATTCTGGGCTGCATTGGGGCCGTTCTGGGCTGGATTGACCCGATCCTCATCTTTTTCGCCTCCCCCTTCTTCGCCCTCGCGGGCGTCGCCGCCACCCTCCTGCTCCGCTCCCTCTTCAAAGGCTCCACCCGCGTCCTGCCCTTCGGCCCCTGGCTGGCCGTCGGAACCCTCGCGATCGTGTATGGCGACAGGTGGGTGGAGCCGTTCCTGGGGCACATGTTCCGGGTGTGGGTGTTTCTGCCCTGACGCGAAAAATGAAAAAAGCGGAAAACCGCGCAAAGATCATGGAAAAGTCGCGCAAAGGCACGAGAATGGCGCATCGGGCGCGCGGACCGCAGCGTGACTTTTTCCCGGGTTTTTCCAATTTTCTCCTATTTTGGACGAGAAAGGATCTCTCATGCGTATCTCCCAATTTTTCGGCGTGGCGGCGCTGGCACTGACGCTGGCCGCCTCCACGGGCTGCAGCAACGACCTCAAGGCCGAACGCGATCGTTTGAAGGACGAGAACCTGCAATTGCGCGACGATCTGGCGGATGCGCGCACAGCGTTGCAGTCGTGCGAGGATGAGCGCGGCGACCTGACGGAACAGAACAGCAAGTTGCGCATGCAACTGGCGGATGCGAGCAATACGGCGCAGCCGGACAACCAGCCGCAATCGGACAACACGGGTTTTGAGGGGATTCAGGGCGTCAGCGGCGAGACGCGGCCTGGCGAGGTTTCAGCGGTCGTGGAGGGCGACATGCTCTTTGCGTCCGGGGCGGTGGATCTGAAGGCGGAGGCGAAGCGTTCGCTGGACAAGGTCGCCAGCGTCCTCAACAGCGAGTATTCGGGGCTCATGATCCGGATTGAGGGGCACACGGACAACGACCCGATCAAGCGGTCGAAGTGGGGGACCAACGACCGGCTGTCGTGCGAACGGGCGATGGCGGTGAAGGAGTATCTCAAGACCCGGGGCGTGGACAGCGGCCGGATGTACGTCGCGGGTTTCGGCCCGATCCGCCTCAAGGACAGCAAGGCGAAGTCACGGCGCGTGGAAGTCGTGGTTCTCACGCAGTAAGCGGGTCCATCGACCCTGACACAGAAACAAGAGCCGGCGCGACAACGCGTCGGCTCTTTTCATTGATATTCTTCAGCTTTCGAGTCCCTTCAACGGCGCACAGTCGCCGGAAAACAGGAGCATGCAATGGGAGCGCTGCGCAACATGGCGGACCTGGCAGAGGCCGCGAAGAAGAACGTGGGCGAAATCGACGCGGACGAATTGAAAACGGCGGCGCCCGGGTCAGTGATCGTGCTGGATGTGCGTGAGCCGGAAGAACGGATGCGGGGCGCGATTCCCGGGTCGGTGAACATTCCGCGCGGGCTGCTGGAGGGTGCGATCGAGCGCAAACTCTTCGGGGGCGAGGCCAAGGAAGAAGACCTGGACAAGCCGATCGTGGTGCACTGCGCGCACGGGCTGCGTTCGCTGCTGGCGGCGCAATCGCTCAAGGAGATGGGTTTCCGCAACGTGACTTCCCTGCGGGGGGGCATTCATGCGTGGGCGGAAGCGGGCGGGGCGATCGAAGCGCCGCGGAAGCCTGCGTGAGGGGCGGCAGTGCGCGGCCATTCCGCTCAATCGGCATCGGAGGCAGAATCGGAGCCGCCCTGAATGCCCTTCTGGTCAAGCAGCTTGCGCAGGTACTGATTTTCGCGGCGGGTCGCTTCGAGATCAAAGACCAGGTATTTCACGGAGAGGCGGAGGTAATCCAGACTCTCCGTGAGTTCGTTGATGGTCTTCTTCATCTTCTCGTGACGATCCTTGGCCTCTTCCGCCAACCCCTTGAGGCGCGCCTGCTCACCTTCGGGCAGCGCGGAAAATTCCTGCGCCAGTTCGGTGAGCTTTTCCTGGAATGTGCGTTCATCCATCATGGGAGGCGTCCTTCCGCTCTGTAGTTGTCGAGGCCGACGACGACGCGTTGCGAGACCATTGTGACCGACACACTCTTCAAGCCCACTCCAAAGACGCTTTTGGGTGACAATTGATTCCAGCAGGCCCGCATAAACGGACCAAGCCGCGCTGCCCGCACCTTGATAGCGCAGGCGCCGCTTCTCAATGAAGATCGTAGAGCGGTGACGGGCGTGATGTCGGAGAGGGAGAGTAGATTCCGACGCACGCGGAGTGTCCCAATAATCGGTCGGCGTAACGTCCCAATGCCGGGGGCCAGCGGTATTGGGCGGATCCGCCAAGGAAGCGCATGGATGAACTTGTCATCAACTCGTCGATCCTGTGGACGCTGGGCGCGCTGGGAACGCTGACGGCGCTGGCAGCGCTCGTCGCGATGCGCGGCAGGGGTGCGGGGGCCGATTCCCGGCCTGCGCATTCGCTGGCGGCGCTGTGGCTGCCGCTGCTCATCACAGCGCCGACCGCGCTCCTGGCCTTATCGCTGGGGGACGAGATCAACGGACAGTGGGGCATCTGGTTCATCGCGGGGCCGGCAACGGCCGGCGCGCTGCTGGGCCTGGGGATCGCCACCTGGCGCCGGGCAGCGGCGGAGCAACACGACGCGCGGAGCGCCCCAAACAAGACGCAGGCGTTCATGCTTGGCGGGCTGGCCGTCATTCTGGGCGGGTTGTGCTGGTGCAACCGGCTGAGTTTTGTGCATGGGCAAATCCTGATCACACTGGGTGTGGTGTGGATGTGGGCCTGCAGCGTGGACCGACCGCACCCGGGCGCGGTGCGGGCGAGCACGAGTGAAAGGCCCGCGGGCAGCACGACATCGGCCGGGCCGGTGTTCGTGGTCGACTGGGCCCACCGAGGGGGGGCGCCGCTTGCGCCTGTTCTGCTCATCGTCGGGTGCTGGGCGATTCTGCTGGCGGCGGGTCGCGGAATCGCCGGGACGGCAGCGGCGGAGTTGACGATGGGCAGCGCGGGCGTGAGCACCGCCCTGACGACGGTTGCCGCGTGCATTCTTCTCAACGCGCGGCTGGCGCAGCGTCTCTGCGTGTCGGTGTCATTCCTGGCCGTCACGCTAGGGCTGGGCGCGCTGGGCCTGAGCCTGTTTCCGATGAACGCGTTGCTTGGACGACTGGCGGAGGTGGGCGTGCCGGTCCGCGTGGTGATCGGGCAGAGCGAAGCAGTGGAGGGGTATGGGGTGGGCACGCTGACGCCGGCGCTTCTGTGCCTGATTCTGCTGGCGGCAGGGCTGTGGGCGCAGGGCGTCACCGGCCGCTGGGGTCAGCGCGTATGCGGCTGCGTGCTCATCGGCGCGGGGCTATGGATGGGAGTGGCGGGATTCCCGCCGATCACAGCCCGGCTGAGTCACGCGGTGGGAGGCCTGCTGGAGGCAGGAGAGAAGGCGACGCTGCCGGAGCCGCCCGCAGATCCGCCGGTGAATCCGTGGGGCTGAGGTCCGGGGTTGAATTCACCAGGGGCACCCTAAACTTGAAGCGCATGGCGAAGCGAAGCAGCAGCAGAACATCTTCGAACCCCGTCAGCGCACCTGCGCAGCGACGAACTCTTGCGGCGACGAGGCACTCGGTGACGCACAAGTTCGCCATCAACGGGCACGAGGGGTACCTGACGGTTGGGCTCTTCGAGGACGGGACGCCCGGGGAGATCTTCATCAAGATGAGCAAGGAAGGCTCGACGCTGTCGGGGCTGATCCAGGCGTTCTGCCGGGCGTTCAGCCTGGCGATTCAGTTCGGTCTGCCGCTGGGTGAGGCGGTCGCGCGGTTCAAAGACATGCGGTTCGAGCCGATGGGTGCGACGTCCAATCCGGAGCTGCCGGAGGCCAAGAGCATCGTGGACTATGCGGCGCGGTACCTGGAGTATCACTATCTGCCGCGCGTCATTCCAGTGGGCGATGGCGGGGCCGTTGAGTAGTCGCGACCAGCGGGTTGCGGAACGAGGTGCTCAATTGATGATTGCCTCGATCACATTTGACGAACATGCGTCCGGGCAAGTTCCTTGGAGAGCAGCCTGGAAATAGACGTGTGCCCCGCGAGCCCAGAGTGGTATCGGAACATTCTTCTGAGCCCTTCCGGTCGCATCGAGGGTCATGGTGCAGACGAGGTTACTCCGTGGATCAGGAGGCAATTGCAGGGCGAGGTCCAGGCAATAGTTCTGATTAACAAAGTCATGAATGAAGTTCCCTGAGGAGAAACTAAAGAACACCGCGGCCTGCCGGCCTGGGTTTGGCGAGATCACGGTGAACTGGCTGTCCTGCCCGGCGACCAGGGGAGAAGTGGCGAGGCTTGTGGCGCAGTACCCGTCCGGCGCAGGCGCATAGAAGCACACCATTGACCCAAGCGGGTCAGGGCACTCTCCGTAGGCATAGTCCCGGCACTCGTTCGCTGTGAAGGCAAAATCGGTGGGATCAATGTCATCCCATTGGTTCGGTCCCTGTCGGCTGGGATTCAGGAGTTTCGTGCCCCACAACATGGGCTGCGCGTACTCGCTCAATTTCGTAAATCCGAATACGGGGTTGTATTCATCGGCCAGAATCATCCCGTAGGCGCCGCGACCGTCGGCAGGCAGAGGCAGCGACAGGCCCAGAGCGGCGAGATCAACATCCACATAGGTGTATCCGAACAACGTGTTACCGAAGTCGAAGACAACGCCTCCCATGAACAAATCGAATCCGCTCGCGCTACAGGAATCGTCAAAGTAATCGGCGGTGAAGATCCCAACGAACGGAGTCGGAGCATGGGCACCATACCACGCAAACTCAATTCGTTGCGATTCTTCGCCTTCGAACCCAGTCGCCAGAGTCATGTCATTGACCGCGAACGGATTGACGAATGTTGATCCGAAGTACCAGCGATATGAATCCATACCGCAATCCTCAAAATAATTGCCGTCCGTCGGTTCACCATTTTCATCCGGTTCGAAGCAATCGAACGCAAGAGCAAGAGGCGGCCCATCGGCAGGGGAGAGGAGGTCATCGGGACTGACCTCATACCAGTCGCCGATGATCTTGAAATCCGGCCCCATGCGAGCGACGCGCTTGGGGAAAACCCGCTGCGGCCTGCCGACGAGTTGCAACGCGGGCGATGGCGATTGACTCGCGTCATCCTGCTGCTGCTGCGCCCAGGTCGCAGGGGACCATGAGCCCAGCAACGTCCCTGTGGAGAGCGCGAAAGATGACACGCGGCGGCTCAACGGATCTCGCATGAAAGCCCTCCTTTGGATTGTCCACCCTTGGCGGGGAATTGTGGGATGAATCCGGGCAAAAAGCCAGCCCAAAATAGGCCATTGTCCTATCATTTGGGGCGCGTTTTTTCGGTCGCGGGAGAAGCCTCGCAGCGACGCCTATTCGGGCTGATTTTCCCTCCAAAACTCCCTTTTTGACGCACGGACGCTGACCTCCATGCCTGAGATTCCCCCCATCGTTGAGGACCCCGCCGGCGCCGGCAGCCACGGGCCGGCTGACCGGGTGGTTGATCTGCAGATTGAGCGGGAGCTGAAGGATTCGTATCTCACGTATGCGATGAGCACGATCGTGGACCGCGCGCTTCCGGACGTGCGTGACGGGCTCAAGCCGAGCCAGCGGCGAATCCTGGTGGCGATGAACGATCTGAACCTGGGGCCGAGGGCCAAGCACAGGAAGTGCGCGAAGATCTGCGGCGACGTGAGCGGCAACTACCACCCGCATGGCGAGGCGGTGATCTATCCGACGCTGGTGCGATTCGGGCAAGATTGGGTGATGTCGACGGAACTGATCGACAAGCAGGGGAATTTCGGGTCGATGCACCCGGACCCGCCGGCGGCGATGCGGTACACGGAAGCGCGGATGACCGAGGCGGCGGTGGACATGCTCGAGGATCTCAAACTCGACACGGTGGACTTCAAGCCGAACTACGACGACACGCGTGAAGAGCCGATGGTGCTGCCGGCGAAGTTTCCGAACCTGCTGGTGAACGGGTCGACGGGGATCGCGGTGGGGATGGCGTGCTCGATTCCGCCGCATAATCCGGGGGAAATCTGCAATGCGATCGTGGCGGTGATTGACAATCCGGAGATCTCGCTGGCGGAGCTGATGGAGCGGGTGCCGGGGCCGGATTTTCCGACCGGGGGCGTGATCTGCGGGCGCTCGGGGATCCGCAAGGCGTATGCGACGGGGCGCGGGCGGATCAGCGTGCGCGGGCGGGTGCACGTGGAGGAGAGCGCGACGGGGCGGCAGAGCCTGGTGATAGACGACGTGCCGTACCACGTGGTGCACAGCGTGCTGATCGACAAGATCACGGAGGGGTACAAGAACGACAAGATCCAGGACATCTCGGATGTGCGGGACGAGTCGGGTCGGCGGGCGCGGTCGCGGATCGTGATTGAGTTGAAGAAGGGCGCGGACCCGGCGGTGGTGGAGAACCAGCTGTACCAGTTCACGCCGCTGCAGTCGACGTTTTCGATCATCAACATCGCGCTGGTGAATGGCCAGCCGAGGACGCTGTCGCTGCGGCAATTGATTGACTGCTACATCGAGCACCGGATCGAGGTGATCCGGAGGCGGACGGCGCACAAGTTGAAGGAGGCGCGGAAGAAAGCGCACATCCTGGAGGGGTTGATCTACGCGGTGTGCGACATTGACGAGGTGATCCGGCTGATCCGGTCGAGCCGGACGCGGGATGAGGCGATCGAGCGGCTTATGGAGCGGGCATTCCGGATCGCGCCGGAGCATAAGTACGCGGGGGCCATTCCGGCGAAGCTGCTGCTGGCGGCGGGAGCGGCGGGGGGCGTGCGGCTGACGCGGGTGCAAGCGGAGGCGATCGGGCGGCTGCAGCTGATCCAGTTGGTGGGGCTGGAGATTGAGAAGTTGACGGGCGATTACCGGGGGCTGGTGGAGGAAATCGAGGGGTACGAGGCGGTGCTGGCGAGCCATGAACTGGTGCTGGACATCATCCGCGAAGACGTGCTGGAGATGAAGAACAAGCACGAGCGCAAGCGGCTGACGGAGATATCGGAGGTGGCAACGGATCTGGAGGATGCGGACCTGATCGCGGACGAGGCGGTGGTGGTGACCATCAGTCACGAGGGGTACATCAAGCGGGTCGCGCTGAACACGTATCGTGAGCAGGGGCGGGGCGGGAAGGGCATCAAGGGCTCGGAATCGAAGGAGAACGACTTCATCGAGCACCTGTTCGTGGCCTCGACGCACGATGACTTGCTGTGTTTCACGAATACGGGGCGGGTATTCCGGATGAAGGTGTACGAAGTTCCGGAGATGAGCAGGACGGCCAAGGGGCGGGCGATTGTGAATCTCCTGGACCTCAAGGAAGGGGAGACGCTGCGTGCGGCGCTCAACATCAAGGACTTCGAGAAGAGCGAGGATTACCTGACGTTCGCCACTTCGGGGGGCATCGTGAAGCGGACCGCGCTCAAGGAGTATCGAAATGTGCATCGATCGGGAATCAACGCGATCAATCTGCGCGAGGGCGACCGGCTGGTGGATGTGATCCAGACGACGGGCGGCCAGGACCTGCTGCTGGCGACGGCGGAGGGGATGGCCATCCGGTTTGATGAACAGGATGTGCGGGTGATGGGGCGGAATGCGGGGGGCGTGAAGGGGATCACGCTGGGCGAGGGCGATGAAGTGGTGGGGCTGGTGCTGGCGGCGGACGACAAGGATCTGCTCACGGTGTGCGAGAACGGGTACGGGAAGCGCACGGCGATGACGGAGTACAAGGTCCAGTCAGACGACGGGTCGAGCAGGACGCAGTCGCGCGGGGGCAAGGGGCGGATCGACATCCGGACGACAGAGCGGAACGGGCGGGTGGTTTCGGTGGTGGCGGTGTCGGAGGAGGATGGATTAATCCTGATTACGCAAGGGGGGATGATCGTGCGCATCCGTGCTGCGAGCGTGAGCCGCATCGGGCGGGCGACGCAGGGCGTGCGCGTGGCGTCGCTCAACGAAGGAGACCGGCTGATTTCCGTGGCGCGGGTGGTGGAGTCGGAAGAGAACGGCGAGAACGGGAACGGCGGCGCACCGAGCTAAGCAGCATGTGGAGGCAGGATCATGACGACGGGCCTTGCTGAACGGGAGATGAACGTGGAGCCGAAGGCGGCCGTCGACGCGGTGGTTGCGCTCAAGGGCGTGACGAAGACATACTACAAGCCGGACGGGTCGGTGGCGGTGCGGGCGCTGGAGGGAATCGATCTGACGATCCAGCGCGGGGAGTACGTGGCGATCATGGGGTTCTCGGGGTCGGGCAAGTCGACGCTGATGAATGTGCTGGGGTGCCTGGACCGGCCGACGAGCGGGTCGTATTTCCTGGACGGGGAGGATGTCGCGACGATGAGCGACGAGCGGCTCTCCAAGGTTCGCGGGGAGAAGATCGGGTTCATCTTTCAGGCGTTCAACCTGATCTCGGAACTGACGATCCAGGAGAACGCGGAGGTGCCGATGTTCTATCGCGGCATCACGCCGGGGGAGCGGCGGAAGAAATCGGCGGCGGCGCTCAACCTCGTGGGTCTGGGAGACCGGATGTCGCACCGGCCCAGCGAACTTTCGGGCGGGCAGCAGCAGCGGGCGGCGATCGCACGTGCGCTGGTGAATGATCCGGCCATCATCCTTGCGGATGAGCCGACGGGCAACCTGGACTCGACGACAGGCAGAGCGATCCTGGACGTGCTCGACCAGTTACATCATGGGGGCATGACGCTCATTATGGTGACGCACGATGACCGGATCGCGGAGCGGTGTGAGCGGATCGTGCGGCTGGCTGATGGAGCCCTGGAATCGGATCGGGTGCTGCGGCGACGAGGGATCCTGGCGGGGGCGCCGAAGACCTGAGAGGTCTGAGTCACGGGGTTTTGGAGCAGAAAGGGCTCAATAGCCGATAGAATCGGCCTCGTTATCGGCGGTTTTGACGCCGACACGGAAACGCTGTCACCGCGCTGAGAGGGACTACATGGCCAATTTGGGTTGGGATGCCTGGACGACGCTGGGGATCATCGGGATCGTCTTCGGGCTGCTGATGTTCACCAAGATCGCGGCGGACATCGTCATGATCGGGGGACTGACGCTGCTGCTGCTCATCGGCATCATCACGCCGAAGGAAGCGCTGGCGGGCATGTCGAACGACGGCATGATCACGGTGGCGGTGCTGTACATTGTTGTGGCGGGGTTGCAGCAGACGGGCTGCATGTCGATGGTGGCGGCGCGAATCTTCGGGCAGCCCAAGTCGGTGATCGGGGCACAGATCAGGATGATGCTGCCGATCGCGACGATCAGCGGCTTCATGAACAACACGCCGCTGGTGGCGATGATGCTGCCGGTGGTGAGCGACTGGGGCAAGAAGTTCAAGATCCCGGCGGGCAAGCTCATGATGCCGCTGTCGTTTGCGACGATCCTGGGCGGAATCTGCACACTCATCGGCACGAGCACGAATGTCATTGCGTCAGGACTGCTGCGCGACGCTATTCAGGCAGGCAAGGTGCAGGGCGAGCCGATGGGCATGTTCACGCTGACCTGGATCGGAGCGCCCGCGGCGATTGTGGGCATCGCCTACATGCTGGTGGCGAGCAAGTGGCTGCTGCCGGACCGCAAGCCGGCGATTGCGACGACGGACGATCCGCGCAAGTACACAACCGAGATGCTGGTGCAATCCGGCGGGGCAGCGGATGGCAAGACGATTGAAGAGGCGGGGCTGCGGCACCTCTCGGGGGTGTACCTTGCGGAGGTCGAGCGGAGAGGAGAGATCATCCCGGCGGTGGGCCCCACACTGAGGCTGCAGGGGGATGACCGGTTGATCTTCGTGGGAATCGTCGAGTCGGTGGTGGAACTGCAGAAGATCCGAGGTCTGCAGCCGGCGACGGACCAGGTGTTCAAACTCGAAGGTCCGCGTTCGCGGCGGATTCTGATCGAGGCCGTGGTGTCGGATAAGTGCCCGATCATCGGGAAGAGCGTGCGAGAGTCGAATTTCCGGACGCTTTACAATGCGGTGATCGTGGCGGCGGCCCGCGGGGGCGAGCGGCTGAATCAGAAAATCGGCGACATTGTGCTGCAGGCGGGCGACACGCTCCTGCTGGAGGCGCGGCCGGCGTTTCTGGAACAACAAAGGGGATCACGGGACTTCTATCTCGTGAGTGCGGTGGAGGATTCGAGCCCCCCGAGGCACGAAAAGGCGTGGATTGCGCTGGCGATCCTGGTGGGCATGGTGCTGTCGGCGACGATTTTTGAGCAGTTGAAGTGGTTCCAGGATCGGCAATTCTCCATGCTCCATGCGGCGATGCTGGCAGCGGGCTTGATGCTCATCACGCGTTGCTGCTCGGCGACGGGCGCGCGGAAGGCGGTGGACTGGCAGGTGCTTCTGCTGATCGCTTCCGCGTTCGGCATCGGCAAGGCCCTGGAGAAGACCGGGGCGGCGGACGCGATCGCGCAGTCAATGCTGTCGGTGGGCGACGGGAGCCCACTGATCGCGCTCATCGTCCTGTACGGCGTGACGATGCTGTTCACGGAGCTGCTGTCGAATAACACGGCCATCACGCTGATGTTCCCGATCATCATCGCAGCCTGCAAGAGCATGGGAGTTGAGTGCATGCCCTACCTGCTGGCGTGCACAATCGCCGCATCCTGCGGCTTTGCGACGCCGATCGGCTACCAGACCAACCTGATGGTTTACGGCCCGGGCGGATATCGATTCTCCGACTATCTTCGGTTTGGAGGGGTGCTCAACCTGATCGTGTGGATCGTGACGGTGGTGTGTGTGGCGGTCGAGTATCGCATTCCGTGGTCGGCGGGCGGGTCTCCCTAAGATGGTGCGAAGACGCCACCCTCGGGAGCAGCAGACATGAACTCAGTGACGTTTGACACCGGTCAGGAGCGGGCGGCCCACCGCCATTTCGCAGTCAGCGCGTATAACGCGGTGTGGAAGCTGCTGGACAGGAAGGACCGGACTCCGGCGGATGACCAGCAGATGCTGGCGGCCGCGTTTGCGTCGCGGTATCACTGGTCGTTCATCGGCGATGACCGCAATTTTGCGATCGGCGACTGGCAGATCGCGCATGTGGCGGCGTATTGCGGTTTGCCGAAGACGGCGCACAAGTACGCCAGTTCCGCGCTGGCGATCGTGGAGAAGAACGGCTGGCGGGACTGGATCCTGGCGTCAGCGTATGAGGGGATGGCGCGGGCGAGCGCGGTGGGGGGGAATGAAGCGGAGCGGAACAGGTGGCTGGAGAAGGCGAAGCGGGAGTGCGCGGCAATCGCGGAAGAGGACGAGCGGTCGATCATCGAGCAGCAGATCGCCACGGTGCCTGAGTGTGTGCGTGCATGAGCCGGAACGCAGGTGATCAGGAGGTCGGGGCATCCTCCGCATCGACGCGCTGAATGGATGCGCCGCAGGCGTTGAGTTTCTTTTCCATGCCCTCGTAGCCGCGATCGAGGTGGTACACCCGGTTGATGACGGTGCGTCCCTGGGCGGCCAGACCCGCGAGGACGAGGCATGCTGAGGCGCGCAGATCGCTGGCCATGACGGGAGCGCCGATGAGGTGCGGGACGCCGCTGATGATGACGGTGGGTCCCTGACGGAAGATGTTGGCGCCCATGCGGCCAAGTTCGGCGACGTGGAGGAAGCGCTCGGGGTAGATGCGCTCGGTGACGACGCTGTTGCCGTCGGCAAGGCAGAGCAGGGCGAGGAGCTGGGCCTGGAGATCGGTGGGGAAGCCGGGGAAGGGTTGCGTGGTCACCTGAACCGGCGCCAGGCGGCGGCGCGAGTGGATGGCGACGCGGCAGCGATTGCGGTCGGTACTGCCGGGGAGACGATCGACTTCGACGCCGATTTCGGTGAGGCGATCGATGAGCGCGAGGAGGTTGTCGTAGGGGAAGTTCTCGACGGTGAGTTCACCGTTGGTGAGAGCACCGGCGATGGCGTATGTGCCGGCCTCGATGCGGTCGGCGATGATGCGGTGTTTTGTGCCGGACAGGGCCTTGACGCCTTCGATGGTGATGCGCGGGGTGCCGGCGCCGGAAATATGGGCGCCCATGCGATTGAGGAGATCGGCCAGGTCTACAACTTCGGGTTCGCAGGCTGCGGACTCGATGACGGTGACGCCTTCAGCCAGGGTGGCGGCGGACATGACGTTGGCGGTGCCCAGGACGGTGGACCCCATGGGCCCGCCCAAGAAGATGGTGGTTCCCTGGAGGCGTGAGGCTTCGGCGGTGATGTCGCCGCCGTGGAGCGTTATGCGTGCGCCCAGCGCGGCCAGACCGCGGAGGTGGAGATCGACGGGTCGGTCACCGATGGCGCAGCCGCCGGGCATGGAGACGCGGGCCTTGCCGCGCTTGGCCAGGAGGGGGCCGAGGACGCAGATGCTGGCGCGCATGGTGCGTACCAGTTCGTAGCGGGCGTGGCAGGGCTTGGTGTCGGTGACCTGGAGGCGCAGGCTGCCGTCGGCGAGGCGTTCGGAGGTGCAGCCCACGTCGGCCAGAACGTTCTGCATGCTGCTGATGTCGCGGAGGAGGGGAACGTCCGAGAGGGTGACAGGATCGTCGGTGAGGAGGGCGGCGGCCATCAGGGGGAGGGCAGCGTTCTTGGCCCCGCTGACTGAAACTGCGCCCTTGAGTCTGCGTCCGCCGTCGATTACAAACGCTTCCATGCTGAGCCTCCGGATATGCCGTCTGTGAGGCACGTGCGGCGGGGCGTCCCTTGCCCGGCCGTCACTGGCGTCACAGGTTCATGGTATCCGGCAGAAACTGCGCAATTTGGCGACCGGGGGGTGGGCGGTGAATCGTAGATTTGGGGGGTCGGCTCCACAGTAGGAATCGACACGCGGGTGGAATGTGGAGGGCCACGGAGTAAGGAACCATGACAATGAACCGTGACATTTCGATTCTGACGCTGTGTGGGATGAGTTTGGTGGGCGGTGGGGCGACGGCAGCACGGGCGGACAATCCGGCCCAACTGGAGCTGATTGCGGTGCTGCGCGACTTCATCGAAAAGGGCAAGACGAACGGACATATCGACTTTGAGGCGGTGCCCGTGGGGGGATATGGGCAGTACATCGGGAATATTGCGCCGACACTGGACGCGGAGGGCAAGCCGGTGTTCGTGGGCGGCGGGCACAAGGTGACCAAGCAGTGGCAGGCGCAGAACGGCAGCACGTGGTACAACATCTACAAGGGGCAGTACAAGGCAGGCGACGTGCAGGGGACCTGGTCGAGCACGGTCGACTCGGGCGGCATCAAGTCGGCGGAGACCTTTGCGCAGTGGTACCGCGACGTGCCGGGCACGAACCTGTCCATGCCGTACACGCTTGTCCTAGCGCGCAACGGCGGGACGGAGACACTGCCGATGTACTCTTTCCAGTCGGACAATTTCTTCCCACTGGACAAGCAGCTGTTCGGCAACTCCGGCGGCAGTCCGGATCACAATTTCCACTTCACCACGGAAGTGCACACGAAGTTCACGTATCAGAAGGGTTTGAACCAGACGTTCTCGTTCTATGGCGATGACGACGTGTGGGTGTTTGTGAACGGGCAGCTGGTGATTGACCTGGGCGGCGTGCATAGCAAGGTGCAGCAGGTGGTGTTCCTGGACCGCTGCGGGCTGGAGAACAACAAGACGTACACGCTGGACGTGTTTCACGCGGAACGGCATCGAACGCAGTCGAATTTCAGGATTGACACGACACTGAAGTTGCAGACCGCAACCGTGCCGACGGTCAGCGCTGCATTTGACTGAATAGCGGCGCGAGCCCTGGACGTCGCGGATCGAGATCATTGAGTGACAGCCGGCCTTTCGGGGCCGGCTGTTGTTCATTCTGCGACTGACTGTGGTCTGCGGTGCTGCTGGGCATAGAATACACGACGAATTATTTGGAGAATTGCCTATGAACTTCACCCCAGTCATCCCTGTCCTTCTTCGTTCCCCATGCTGAGCGGGTGCTTCATCAGGCGATATAACAAGCCTTTCCAAGCCCGCTCGATCACCTGAGCGGGCTTTTCGTTTGGCGACCATTCAGCCCGCAGGCTCCACCCAGGAGCGGGAATCCAATCAGGCTGGATGCGTTGATCATGCGACTCAAATTTGGAACATTCTGGAATTGGATGGACGGCCAGCGCGGGCGCTACGCAGCGGCGGTGGCGGCGATGGTCATCGCGACCGGGTTCATGTATCTGGTTCCGCTGGTGCCGCAGATGGTGCTGGACGTTGCGCTGGCGTCGGATCCGGAGCAGGCGCCGGCGCTCTCCCGGCGACTGGTGGAGGCCTGGGGCGGGCCGGAGTGGCTTTCCGCCAACCTGTGGGCGGCCGCGCTGGCGATCATCGCGTGCACGAGTATTGCGGGTTTGTTCACCTATCTGCGCGGCGTGTGGTCAGCTGAGGCGACGGAGTCAATTGCGCGGCGACTGCGTGACCGTTTGTACGACCACATTCAGCGATTGCCATGCACGTATCACGACAAGGCGGACACGGGTGACCTGGTGCAGCGGTGCACGTCGGACGTGGAGACATTCCGCCTCTTTCTCTCGGCGCAGGTGGTTGAGATCGGGCGCGCCTGCCTGATGCTCTTTGTGCCGCTGCCGCTCATGCTGGCGCTGGACGGACCGATGACACTGGCGGCGCTGGCGACGGTGCCGGTCATCGTCGCGCTGGCGGTGGTGTTCTTCTCGCGCGTGCGTTCACAGTTCAAGGCGGTGGACGAGGCCGAGGGCCGCATGACGAGCACGCTGCACGAGAATCTCACGGGTATTCGGGTGGTGCGGGCATTTGCCCGGCAGGAGCACGAGTGCGCAAAGTTCAGCGAGAAGGTGCGTGCGCATCGAGAACTGGATAACCGCATGTACCGTCTACAGGCGTGGTACTGGGCGGCTTCAGACCTTCTTTGCTTCACCCAGGTCGCGCTGGTGATGGGCGTGGGCGCGTACCGGATGGCGCACGGCACGATGTCGGTGGGAACGTTCTACTTCTTCCTGGCGGCGGTGAACCTGTTCCTGTGGCCGGTGCGGATGATGGGACGAATCATCACGGACCTGGGCAAGGCGACGGTTGCAATCGGGCGCATCGAGGAGATTCTCGCGCAGGGGGTCGAGGCGCTGGAAGGCGCAGGCCCGGCGACGGAGCAGGTGCGCTTGGCGGCAGGGCCGCCGCGCATCGAATTTGAGAAGGTGACCTTCGGCTACACGCCCGAGCACACGGTGCTTCATGACGTGTCGTTCACGATTGAACCGGGGACGACGCTGGGAATCCTGGGCCCATCGGGGGCGGGCAAGTCGACCATCGTGCAGCTGCTCCTGCGGATGTACGAGCCGAAGGCGGGGCGGATTCTCATCGACGGGCGCGATATCGCAGGCATGAGCCTGGCGCAGGTGCGCGGACTCATCGGCGTGGTGATGCAGGAACCGTTCCTCTACTCTCGAAGCCTGCGCGACAATCTGCGCATGGGTGATGCGGGGGCGGACGAGGAAAGGATGCAGGCGGCGACGCGAGCGGCGTCCATCCATGAATCGATCAGCGGTTTTGAAAAGGGATATGACACGGTCATCGGCGAACGGGGAATCACGCTTTCGGGCGGACAGCGACAGCGAACCGCACTCGCGCGGGCGCTGCTGCGTCCGGCGCCGATCCTGATTCTCGATGATTCACTGTCGGCGGTGGACATGCACACCGAATCGGACATCCTCGCCGCGCTGCGCACGCGAAGCGAGCCGCAGACCCGCATCGTGATTGCGCACCGACTGTCGAGCGTCTTCGAGGCACAGCGCATCATCGTGCTCGAGCACGGGCGCATCGTCCAGACGGGGCGGCATGAGGAGTTGATCGCGACGGCGGGTATTTACCGCAGATTGTGGCGCATCCAGACCGCGCAGGGGGAGACGCTCAGCGACACCGCTGCGCTGGCGGAGGCGGCTGGGGCCTAGAGACGGAAGACGAGCACTTTCATGACAGCTGACTATTCACTTCTTGAAGACGATGCGGTGCCGAGGTTCAACCTCGCGGCATGGAGGCGGCTGGCCGTTTTCGGGCAGCCCTACCGCCGGTCCATCGGTGGCTTGATGGGTCTGGGGATGATGGTTGCGCTGTGCGACACCGCACTGCCGCTGCTGACCGGGCGAATCGTGGATTCGGCCTCGGGGATCGACCCATCATCCTCCTGGACGATGTATGCGGGCGTTTATGCATGTGTGTGCGCGACGTTTATCGTGTGCATCTGGGGTTTCATCGTGCTGGCCGGCCAAGTGGCGACGGGCATGGCCTGCGACCTGCGCATTGCGGGATTCGCGCGGCTGCAGGAACTCTCGTTTTCCTATTTTGACCGGCGGCCGGTGGGCTGGCTGGTGTCCCGCCTCACCTCGGACTGCAGCAGAGTGTCGGGGCTGACGCCGTGGTTCCTGCTGGACCTGGCGTGGGGCAGTTCGCTCATCATCCTGATCTCGTCGGTCATGTTCTGGCTCAACGCGCGCGTGACGTTCATCGTGCTCATCGCGCTGATTCCGCTGGTGATCGCCAGCGTGTTCTTCCAGCGGATGCTGCTGCATTCCTCCCGCGCAGTGCGCAAGGCGAACTCGCACATCACGGCGGCGATCAATGAAAACGTCGCGGGGGTGCGGACAACGCGCAGTCTCTCGCGTGAGCGGGAGAACCTGCGCGAGTTTGGTGAGCTGTCGGGCGACATGTACCGGCAGTCCATGCGCAACTCGATACAGACGGCTGTGTATCTGCCCGTGGTGACGAGCCTGGGGAGCATCGGTATCGGGCTGGCGCTGTGGCGCGGAGGCGTCGAGGTACAGGGCGGGGCCGGAGGGATGACCCTGGGCACGTTGATCACATTCATGCAGTTTGCGGCCTTGCTTTTCCACCCCGTGCAGGAGCTGGCGCGGAACTTCACCAATCTGCAAGCGGCGCAGGCAGCGGCGGAGCGCATCGGCGGGCTCCTGGACACGAGGCCGGAGATCGAGGACAGTCCCGAGGTGGAGCAGCGAATTGCGGCGCGTGCAGAGCTGGCCGAGGCGGATGGTCTGGCGTCGGATGGAGGCAGCGCACGAATCGGGCGAGTCGAGTTTCGCAACGTGAGTTTTGCGTATGCGAGCGGCAAAACAGTTCTGAAGGACTTCTCGCTGGACGTGGGCGCCGGACAGCGGATCGCGCTGGTGGGCGCTACCGGAGGCGGCAAGTCGACCATCGTGAGCCTGCTGTCCCGGTTCTACGAGCCGACCGAGGGCAGCATTCTGCTGGATGGTGTGGAGTACCGGCAGCGGAGCCTGCACTGGCTGCAGTCCAACCTCGGCGTTGTGTTGCAGTCGCCGCACCTGTTCAGCGGGACGATCCGCGACAACATCCGTTACGGGAGGCTGGAAGCGACGGATGAGGAAGTGGCGGCGGCAGCGCGTACGGTGGGCGCGGATCGTTTCATCATGGAGCACCCAGATGGGTTTGGGACCCAGGTCGGCGAGGGCGGGGCGCGGCTGTCAACCGGGCAGAAGCAACTGATCGCGTTGGCACGCGTGGTGCTTGCAGACCCGCAGATCCTCATCCTGGACGAGGCCACTTCATCGGTGGACACGGAGACCGAGCACCTGATTCAGCAGGCCGTGGAGCGCGTGCTGGCGGGGCGGATCTCGTTTGTGATCGCGCACAGGCTCTCGACCATTCGCAGTGCGGACCGCATCCTGGTAATTGATGGCGGCAGAATTGTGGAGCAAGGCACGCATGCGGAACTCATGGGCGTGCGCGGTCGGTACTTTGACTTGTACACCAGCCAGTATCGGCACGAACTGCAGGAGAGCGTGCTGGTGGCCGCCGGCGAGAAGTAGGTGCGAGAGTGGGGGGAGGGCGTAGGGTGGGCATGGCTGATCCCACGGGCCGGGCGGACAGATTCACGCCTCGATTTTGCGGATATCGTTGCGGCGCACTACAGATTCACTTTTCCACAATTCCACTCTGCGAGGATGTTTTCATGTTGTACAAGTCGTGCATCGCTCTTGGCGCTCTTTCGCTGCTGACCGGATGTGAGACCGGACCCACGCCGGCGCAATTGGCGGGCCTTTCGCCAACAGACGAGGCGGCGGGGTGGCAGGGCCTGGCGTCGGTCGAAGCGTGGCGCGGCTACAAGCAGGCGGATTTTCCCAAGCAGGGCTGGACGTTGTCTCCGGAGGGTGTGCTGACGGTCGCCGCGGGCGGAGGCGGAGGGGACATCATCACGCGTGATCAGTATGGCGACTTCGAGTTTGCGTTGCAGTTCCGCACGGCGCCCAAGGCCAACAGCGGAATCGTGTACCGGATCGCGGAGACTGGCGACTACATGTGGATGACGGGGCCGGAGTACCAGGTGTTTGACGACATGGGCAATGGGACGGCGGCCAGCGAGGGGCACTCGGCAGGTGCGATGTATGACCTGTATCCGCCGAACGCCAACAAGTCACTGCGGCCTGCGGGGGAGTGGAATGATGCGCGAGTCCGCTTGCGGCATGGGGTGCTGCAGCACTGGCTCAACGGAGCGAAGGTCGTCGAGGCGCCGATGTTTGATGAATCCGGGGCGGCGACGCCGGAGTGGCTGGCCCGCATCCAAGCCTCCAAGTTCAAGGATTTCGCGGGTTTCGGCCTGCAGGCGCGGGGTCACATCGGACTGCAGGATCACGGGGACGAGGTGTCTTACCGCAATGTCCGGGTGCGCGACCTAGATGCGGTGAGCGAGGATGAGATCACGCTGTTCAACGGCGTTGATCTGACAGGCTGGACGGCGATCGTGCCGGATGCGGCGTCGTACAACATGAAGCCGGAGGCGGTCTGGACGGTGCAGGATGGAGCGCTCATTTGCAAGGGCAATCCAATCGGGTACATCCGCACTGACAAGGACTACACGAACTACATTCTGAAACTGGAGTGGCGGTTCAACCCTGAGACGAAGCAGGCCGGCAACAGCGGCGTGCTCCTGCGTATGGTCGGGCCGGACAAGGTGTGGCCCAAGAGTGTCGAGGCGCAACTGCAGTCGGAAAGCGCCGGCGACTTCTGGAACATCGATGAATTCCAGATGACCACGGATGCGGGGCGGACCAACGGGCGCAATACGCGAAAGACGCATGGCGGGGTGGAGCGTCCGGTGGGTATGTGGAACGACTACGAGATCATCGTCAACCACGGCGAAGTCATTCTGAAAGTCAACGGAGAAGAGATGAACCGGGCGACCAACGTGGCGGAAGTGCCGGGCAAAATCTGCCTGCAGTCGGAAGGTGCGGAAATCCAGTTCCGCAACATTCGCCTCATGCCGCTCAAATGACTGGACGGTCGGATTGGCCTGCCGAAACGGAACGATTTTCTGCAAGTCTGATGCAATATGACGCGTGATGAGACGTCTTTCGACAATCGCGCCGTCGATGTGATCTTGACCATTTTTCCTGGAGTTCGCCGTATGAAACGACTGACTACCGCGTTGTTTGCCTCGATCTCACTTGCATGCCTGGCTTTGCCGGCGCTTGCGCAGCAGGGCCAGCCGCAGCAGCCGCCCCCGCCACCCGGCGAAGGCAGGCCGGAGCGCCCCGGTGGCGTGCGGGGTCCGGGGAACTTCGATCCTGCGCAGTTCGTCGACCGTCTGATGGCCAATGACAAGGACGGGGATGGGAAACTCTCGGAAAGCGAGTTCCCGGAGAATCTGCGTGAGCGCATGTTCGCCGCTGCGGATGCCAATGGAGACAAGCTGGTCGATCGCGACGAGCTGACCAAGTACATGCAGGAACGGCGGCCTGGCGGTCCGGAGGGTGGTTTTGGCGGCCAGGGCCAGCAGGTTTCTTTTCATCAGGCCATGGAGAACGCCGGCAATGGGCTGCGCGGACTGCGCAACTCGGCCTTCGACAGTGCGTCGCAGGAGCGCGATCTGCAGGCGGTGCAGCGAATTCAATCGGGCCTGATTGCGGCCAAGGCGCAGTGGGCGACGGTTCCCATGTCTGCCGCAGCGCAGGCCAAGTTCGGGATGGATGAAGCGTTGTATCGGAAGGAGTTGCGGCGCCATCTGGTGAAGGCGATTTCGGAGTCGATCGCGCTGGAAATGGCGATCATCGACGGCGATACGGCAGGGGCGAAAGCGGCATTCACGCGCTTGCACGATGCCGAGGAGTCAGGCCACGACCTGTTCCAAGGCGGAGAATGAACTGACGCGGCGACAAGAAGCGATAGAAGAGAGACCTGACGCGATCCGCGCCAGGTCTCTTGCTTTTCTCAAGGGGGTGGTATGCGAATGACGGGGGTGACGCCTTGCGGGGCGTGGAAAGCGGGCAAAGGGACTCGAACCCTCGACATTCAGCTTGGGAAGCTGACGCTCTACCAACTGAGCTATGCCCGCGCGGGTTTCGCAGGAGATTGTACCACGCGGTAGAGGCTCGCACAAACCCGCAGAAAACGCGAAGTTTGGCGACGTGATATCGAGTGATCCAGGGGTTGAATTTGAGGCCGATCTCGCGGCATTTCGCACGTCGTTGCACCACGACGCGCTGCAACCGCTCGCACGTGCGCTACACGGCCTTTGAGGCGATGTGCGAAGATTCCTTGGCCTGAGGAGCCGGAATTGATGGCAGCCTTGCCACGGCTGCAGAGGTATCTGCGAGGCCCAGAACCGTGTAGTGCTTGAGCGTCGTGCGGTAGTCCGAGTGCCGCATGATCCGCTGGGCGATCTGCGGTGCGACCCCGGCCCGGGCCAGTTGCGTCCCCAGCGTCGTCCTGAGTGCGTGGAGATCGATCACGCGGCCTTCCGCATCCTCGGTGATGATCCTGGTCGTGGGCCGACGACGGCGGCGGTGTTTGTACTGGACGAGTTCCTCGGTCGCGTTGGGAATGGGAACCCGCCGCGCCAGTCCGGCCCGCAGGAAGTCACGCAGGCGCGTCGCATCGGTGACGATCTGCGGGAAGACCTTGGCGGTTGGAAGGGCCAGCGCGGCCACCTGCCGCTTCCGAAGGGCATCGGCCAGTTGCGGGTGCATCGGCAGGACATCCGTGCGATGGGCTTTGCCGCAGGCGATCGTGATGGTGTTCTGCCGGAAGTCGATGTCCTTCCACAGGAGGTTCTTCATGTCACCCTTGCGCAGGCCCGCCAAGGCAGCGCCCAGATACCAGCAATCCCTCCCCCGGTGACGGGCGACCTCAATCAGGCGACCGAGTTCCTCTTCGGTCAGCGGCCTGCGAACTCGCTTGCGGTCCCGACCTTCATCCTGCTTGGGGACCACCTTGAGCAGGTTGGCCTGCAGCCGTCCGGTGCGTTGGCACCACGATGCGAACGCGAGGATGATCTGGCGTGCGAAGTTGATGGACCGGGCCGACAGACCCTTGTCCTTCACCCCAGCCAAGTGCCGTTCCAAGGCATCGACCGTCAGGTCCACCAAGCGATCGACCTCGGCGTCGGATATCAGGCGTTCCAGATGCCTCCGCTTCTGGATGATGTGATGGGCTGACTGCCCCGCATGGCGGCAATGCGTGATGTAGGCCTCGATGTGCTGGGAGAGCGGTCTTCGGCCTTCCAAGGCGAAGCGGTCCAGTGCGGGATCGATGATGCCTTCACGCCGGAGGGCGGCGTCCGCGATCCACTGCCGGACGATGCGTTCGGCGGTGGCCTTGTCGGTGGTCTTGGTAGACCGCACCCGCCGTTTACCCGTGTGGTCGTACCACGCGGCGACCCACGGGCCGGTGGGGATGCGTTTGAACAGGCTGCCGGTGTTCTTGCTGCGTTGTTTGGCCATCAGGGGACTCCTTGTTGGTCCCGTGAGTCCTTAGCGGGCATGGACGGAGGTTGCAAGGCGGATGCGGTCATCGTTGCGCCGCCTGGCGACTTCCCAGCCACTTCCATCTGGATGCCCCGCGCCCAGGAGGTCCCGGCCTTCCCCGGTCCACACAGCACAGGAAATTGCGCAGGCAAAAGCCGTGCAGGGCGACGTGTGCGTTCTTCGGTGTGATTCCAGCGAAGTGAGCCGCCTG
Organism: Phycisphaerales bacterium; assembly: GCA_044229655.1. Lineage (GTDB taxonomy): Bacteria > Planctomycetota > Phycisphaerae > Phycisphaerales > UBA5793 > JBGASM01. The sequence goes on from JBGASM010000005.1 coordinate 186,606, forward strand.
ATGTGCCGAGAGAAGGAACGATTCACCAGCTGCATCCCGACCCATCGAGTAAACAAGAGCAGCAGTTTCTGGCGGCCATTTGTGGTGGCGAACTGAGCCGCCTCCGGTAACCGGTGGTTCCGATCAGCACCCGCGCACGCCACCTCCGCAGGATAGAGTGCGCAGAGCGGAGATGCGGGCATCCCTCAAGGCACGCTCAAATTTCATCCAGGCCAGGTCGGGATTGTCCTCCTGCATGAAGGCGCGACCACGTGCGAACCAGTGGTCGAAGTAGGGACGGGCTGCGTCTGGTGTGTCGATCTTGAGGATGAATTTCAAATGGCGTGCGAGTCCGAGCGACTTCGGATCGTGTTGGTGCGGGCCAGTGACGAAGAGTTCGGCGGGAAGATCAGCGGGTTGAGAGAGAGGGGCGCAGGCGTGGGATACAGGGAAGCAGGGATTCAGGGTATTAGGGTCTACAGGGTTAATAGGGAGACAGTTGTCGTTAGATGGAGATGGCAGCAAACGACTTGCATTGCCCTGATTCCCTACTCCACTGCATCCCTGTATCCCATCCTCTGACTCCGCCCACTCTTTGGACAGACCGACGACGTCAGGATCGATCGTGGGAATGACCTCCCCAAGCGGGATCAGCCATTCGTAGGTGATTCCCGATGGGTGAAGGCTTGGTGGAAGCAGGACATAGACGATGTTGCCTCGGACCTCGCCGTCCTTCTTGGTTCGCGTCTTGAGACCGAAACAAGTGAAGTAAACGTGATATCCACGTGCGGTTTTGGCCGTCGGCAGTGTCCGTGCCAGATCTGGATGGGCGGCAGCCCACGCGGGGTAACTGACCGCTGCATCGAAATCACGGCAGGCGAGTCCGGCGCTGATATCACCGAGAACGACCGCAATGCCGCAGAATCGAGGCTTCTTGGACCAGTTCCGTAGGTCTTCAGCAGTTGCGCGTTGCGTCTGGTGTTTTTTCCATTTCACCAATGGATGCTTGTCGTCGCCGATCGGGATGAGGGATAGTCCTTGGGCGATGTAGTCGAGCCCGGCCTCAAGGATGGCTTCCTTCTGGGCGGTTGTCGCCCTGACGCAGGCGGTCATCATCGGCGGCCCCTTCGCTGCCGGGAGATATAGGCGTCAAGGTCGGCAATCGTGTAGCGGACGCACTTTCGGACGCGGACGCACACGATCTCGCCCGACGTCGTCAACGTCCAGATTGTCCGGGGCGATACGCCGAGGTAGGCGGCGGCCTGTAAAGGCTTCAAGAGTGGACTGGGATGCGACGATTGTTCGGAATTTGCGGAAGTGTTCTTCATGTCACCATGTTTTACGACATGGCGGCTAACAATACTGCGTGTAAACGCTGTAGAAACATCATCTTACATGATTCAACATGAATCGCCATGATCTTGCATGATCAAGTGCGGCCCGCGTTGAAATGGCCGTCTCACGGTGCCGCCTTTTTCTCCTTCCGCGCTTCGGCGGCGGCGTCACGACAATCCTCGACGAAGTCCAGATGCGCGAGGAAATCGTCGCGATGCTCTGGTGCCAAGGTGTCCAAACGAACGAGGTAGTTCTTGTGCATCCACATGAAGAGGTCTGAACCGATAGCCTGAACTTGGGGGCGCAGTTCCCGAGCTGTCGCCCCACACTTGAAGAACTCCGCAAGTTCCTTCAGAGTAATGGGTCGTGACCACTGACCAGGAGGCCTCACCGGCGTGCCTTGGGAGGGGGTGGCTGCACCTGTTGAATTCTCGTTTGCGGATGTGGTGACAACTGTCGGTGTAACATGGGCATCCAGATGTGACTTGGGTAAGCCAGTGTTGTCTCGCCCAAGGGCATTCCATTGGAACTGAACGAAGCCTATGTCATCACGGTACAACCATCCATGCGGTACATCGCGCTGCTGCACTTCAATCAGCACGATGGACGCTTGAAATCCCTCCTTGAACGCATGAAATCGATCGATGTATCCGCCTCCCGCGAGGGGCAACAGGCGTTCTGCGCTGTCGAGGCGTGCGAGCGTGTCTTGAGCGCGACGGCTGATCGACTCACTCTTCGTCTCGCTCAGCAGGCGTTGGAGTCGTATCGTCAACTCATATGTGTAGGGAGCCATCATGCGGGCAAACGCCGAGATGGCGTCATGCACAACATTCTCTGGAAACTCTCGGTCGCGCGCGAGCCGTTTCTCTGCGGGTTCGAGCCATTCTTCAAATTGACCAAGCAGCCGTCGAGCATCCTCTATTCGCGATCCAAATGATCTGTTCTCGCCGACGGGGTCTGGTACGACGAGTGGCTCCCACTTTTCAATCGGAGGGAGTGAGGTTGAATCCTGGGCGGCTGGCTGCTCAAGTGGGAGCAATCTTGCAATTGCCTCGCAGCACGCAGCCAGTGCGTGCGCGCGTTCGACCCACACGACCCGGATTTGTTGTTCTTCCATGCCGGTCGAGTTGAACGCAGTGAGTTCTTTTACGTGCTGCGTCACGATGGATGGGAGGTAAGTCTGGCAATAGTTGTGAAGGCAGCGGCAGTAGGGGTCCAAAAACCCCGCCATCGCATCCCAGTCGTGGGAACGAAGATGGTGGGGAATGTCACGGACCTTGGCTTTGCGCGCCAATTCCTCATCGACCCATTCGATAAACCCGGATTTGACGGACAGTTGACCTGCGGGTACGCGCGGAGAAGTTCACCACCCTCCCGGTCGAGCGCGTACAACTGCTTCTGGATGACGACGGAGAGTGGCTGCTGGGCAGCCATCCGGTACTGCCGAGCCAATTCTGTGAATCGCTCTTGTGTGTCCGAAGCGTCCATGCCCGAAGGATAATCCGCTATCCAAAGGCTCGGGAATTTTGAATGGCTGTCGCAGGTGGGTAAGACCGACCGTCGGGGTTACCTCCAGACCCCGAAACTCGCCTTCAAAACAGAGAGCGCGGCGGCGGGGCCGGGTTCCCGCCCCGGCGTCGGAAACCCCCGTCCTGACGGGACTTTTCGCGCGTCGTGGTGGCGACGGCCCGGAGCGTCCAATTCGCCCACCTGTTAACCAAAACGCCGCCGCGTTTCCGCGAGGGCGTCGGTAACTCCTCGAGCCGAACGGTTTTCGGAAGAATATGCGGATTTAGGGGCCGAAACGCGTTGACGCTCTTCGAGTGTCAGTGTGAACTGCCTGCCTCGCCGACGTCCGCCGCCGTCAATCGCTGGCCTATGTTTTTTTCCTTGAACACTAGGTCCCGCAGCCCCGTCATTCACCAAGCGACGCCTAGGCAATTTCTGACGAAGGATAAGTACGGCGCAGGCTAGGGGTGGCGCGAGGCGATTGTCCAACCATCAGGATCGCGTCGATGCACGGCACATACCACCATTTGGCCGGAAGGCCGGGGTCGATGATGGCCCGCAAACCGATGCTTGCCGCGGCGTTGAGGTCAGCCTGGATGGCTCGACTCCACACTGCTTACTCGTCTGGTGGAGCGACGATTCGTTTGGGGGCCAGCAGGCGTGGTGCTTCAGTCGCCACATGAGCGTTGAGCAACCGCGGACTCAGATGCTCAACAAAGTCGGCAACTCTGAAATCCGGTACCATGCCTGAAGAGGACGACTGCGTGGCCGCCGTCAATGTGCACGAATTGCATGCGGCACGAATTGCTTGACTCTCGGTGCCACGGCCCGTACGTTTGCCGTATGAGCACTCTCGTCCAAAGTCACGCCGTCTTCGATCTCGAACAGCGAATCCGTCGCCTCTACGACCACTTGTATGCCAACTCGAAGAAGCGTACTCCTGGTGGGATTTCGCTCGAGGTTGGGAAGGTCCTCCACGCAGGCCAATTCATTGAAGAGGTCCGCCACCAATCTCCAGCCTTTGACTTCTCCAAGTCCGAGTTAAAGGGGCTTTCGCGGGGAACGGGTGAACTCGTCGGCCCCGTAGCAGACGCATTGCGCCGCGACTTCGAGGCAATGAACGCCAAGTGGCGGCTGTATTCGCCCGGCACAGAGATCGAGTTGTCCGACGCAGATATCGCGGTCGTCACCGCTCAACTCGCGGGCGTCGTCATTTCTGATCGCAAGCGTGACGTGTTTGGAGACGCTGTCGAGATCTTCCGCAGCCAGTGGGCGAAGCGGGAGGGCGGGATGTTCTTCACTGACCAGAGGGTCACACACCTCGCGATGGCGCTGTTGGACTTTGATCCCCGGAACGGGGACGACTTGGTTGATATCTCGGCGGGAACAGGCGGCTTTCTGTCGGCGGGTCTAAATCGGATTCGACATCTCCTCGAACGCGACGAGCCGGGGCCGGATGTCGAAACACGTGTGGTCGAACTCGCTCTGCGCTCTATCAAGGGGCACGAGATCGATCCAGAGGTTGCTCGAGTGGCGAACGCGACCCTGGCGTCCCGAACTGGGCGCACTGAGCACCCGTTTGTTCATGTGGGCGATTCGATATCTCCGGAAGTGTTCGGCCGCGGATATGCGCTCGGACTGCGCGAAGGCACGCATAGATGCGCCGCGTCGAATCCCCCCTTTGGAACGAAGACCACAATCAAAGATGACCGCATCCTGCACACATACGAACTGGCCAGAATGACGTCGAGGGGCAGCGGCGATGGCTTCGTCAACGGCTGCTACACGCGTCCCCCAGACATCCTGCTGCTCGAGCGCAATGTCCGGTTGCTAAAGCCCGGGCTTGGGCGTCTGGCCATCGTGTTGCCGTATCAGTTGCTCTCCGGCCCGCAGTGTTTGTACGTGCGAGAATGGCTGTTGCGTCACACGGAACTTCAGGCGATCATCGACCTTCCATCCGAAACGTTTCAACCGCACACAGGCACCAAGACGTCACTAGTCGTGGTCAGACGGCGGGAGACACCGCTTGACGAGGCCAAAGCGGATTCCAGTCGACGCATCTTCATGGCGACACCTCGGTGGATCGGACACGATCGGCGAGGCAATCCGGTGTACGAGCGATCCCCCGAAGGAGAAGCCACCAGCCGGGTGCTGTCAGATTTCGGCAGTGTTGAGGCTGCTTTTGAGGCGTTCCGTGATGGCGGCGATCCTGCCACGACATATGCACAGACATTCGCGATGCCCGAGGACATGATCTTCGCAGATCCACTGCGCCGCATCAACGCACTGTTCCATCAGCCATCGCGGAATGGAACGGTCGTGTCGCCGAAGAGCCGCCGTTGGAAGACGGTCCGCGTGCGAGATGTGGTATCTCGCATCTTTTATCCAGGCCGCTTCAAGCGTAACTACGTCGATCGATGCGATGGCGCAGTCCCGTTCTTCGGCGGCAGCAACATCACCGAGTTCATCGTTCACACCGACAAGTGGCTGAATCCGTCAGATCCGAAACTTGAGGACCTTCGCGTTCGCGCGGGCTGGTTGCTCGTGACTCGAAGCGGTTCCACTGGCATCGTCTCGTCCGTGCCTCCCGCCTGGGACGGCTTTGCCATGTCGGAGCACGTCATTCGGATCATCCCCGATAATGACAAGATGCCAGCGGAGTATTTGCAGGCGTTCCTTCGAACTCCTCAAGCCCAAGAATCGCTAGCAAGAGGGGTATTCGGTTCCGTGATCGACGAGATCAATCCCGAGTCGATTGGTGATCTAGAGGTCCCCGTGCCGCGATCGGCCGAGGACATTGACCAACTCGTCAAGGCGATGCGAAAGGCGGAAACGGCACGGCAAGAAGCGATCGAGGGGCTGTTTGGCGCGGTCGAAGAATTGACTCGAATGCTCAATCGGTTGACGTGACGCTCTTCACGCTCTGATCCGACGTAATCGCAACCGGTGAAACGTCACCAGCCACCTGGTGTTGGACGACGATTGTCCGCATCAGGCCGATCAGTTCATCAAGGGTGAGGTTCCCCTGCAACTGGTTGCTGCGCGCAAGCATCAGAAAGGTGTTTGATGGCACGTGCTTTCCGTCGCGATCCAGCGGCCTCAGATGGCCCGACTGGACCAGCCGCCGGTCGTTGACGAAGGACGTCAGGTCAATTGGGCACAGTTGCACAGGGTCCTTGTACTCTCCCGGGGCGACCCGATGTCCTACGAGCCACACGAAGCAGTCCTGAAGGCTGTTGGGCGGCAGTGCGGGAGCATTCGTCATAGACCAAGCCTGGAGGTAGTACTTCACCTCGACCAGCGTGGCCTCAACCTCTGTGGCGTAGAACTTGTGGTCGGCAGGCAGCAGCCATCGGTTGATCCGGTTGCCGTCGCTGCCGTCCTGTGGCCTCCCAGGCACCCGACTCGACGTCGGCCTCCAAGGAGCGGATCTACGCCCCGCGTCGCGGAACTTGGTGCGTATCTGCCTCACCGCTGACTCGGGAATGCCGTTGGACTCGAGGTGATACTTGAACGCGAGGCCCACGGTCTCGATTAGTTCGCGGGCATCAGTGTCGTTGATCCGGTGCTCCTGCCGCGCCAATTCGCGAATGCGCTCCAACTGGGCGGTGAAGATCTGCTGAGGAGTGAGCCGTTGCCTTGCCATTCGATGATCATATCTGACACAGCATGTGTCGGGGCCTCCCAAGAGACCAATGGCGACGCGTCCAGCAACCAGTTTCTTCCCAGCCGGAGTCGTGATATCCCCCTCCGCCCGGCGAGATGCCTGATAGAGGAACCATGTCCCCCGAGATCGCAGAAGTTCCCGATTTTGCGGACAGGTCGCGTCCATTTTGCATAAGTACCCAGAGGGAGGACCATTGCACGCCAACCGACCGACCGGAATCTTCACCAAAATCACCGATCGACTCGTGATCTCGGCCTCGGACGGGTTAGGTGCTTTATGGCGGGGCGTTGCGGTGCCGGGCGCGGAGTCCCGGGTTTCGGCGCAACAACCCTGGGCGTCCGGCAGAGGGGTACTCGGGGGGACCTGTGCGGACGGCGAAGGAATCTCCTCGATGGGCGCGACACTTTTCCGGCGAGGCGCAGATATAGAGGGCACCGGATGCCCGAACACTGACCCCGCCGATCTACCGAATGTTCCGCCACTTCGCGGCCCGTTCGCGTAGAAGCCTTCTGGGGCGCTTCGCCGCCCCAAACAATCCAGCCAACCAACCAGTGATCCATCCGCCAGCCCGCCGCGACGCATCGTGCAGTCGCGGTCCGAGTCGCTTTGCGCCCGCGTGCCGGGCCGGAGGTTCAGTCATGCCGTTGTCGAAGTACCTGTCGTCCCGCGAGCAATACGACGCCCACTGCCGGGAGCAGTTCGAGGAGGCGTCGCCCAATGATCCCGCCGCCGTTGAACGTGCGATGGCCCGGCGCTATCCGAAGTCCACCGAGCAGGCGGCCGATGAGCTGAAGCGTCGCGGCCTGCGGATCGACGTGGACCACTTGTCCCGGCGAGTGCCGCCAGGATGTCGTCAGGTCGGCCGCAGTTTCCTGTGGTTCGCCGACGACATCGACGCCGTCGCAGAGGATCTGGATCAGGCCAACCGCCTGACCTACGACGCGCACTACCGCCGCGAGCAGGGGCTGTCCTACGCCGAGCACGCCGCGATTCAGAAGCAGGTGCGGGCCAAGCGCCTGGCCGTGATGCAGCACGTCGCTGATGCGGCGGGCGGCACACTCCCTGACGTGGCCGACGCGTGCAACCGCGCCATGCCGAACGCCCTCGAGTGGAATGAGGCGGCGGTCGCCAAGGCTGTCGCGCTTACCCGCGAGTACATCGCCTCGCAGGGGGTGGCGCGATGAGCACTCCGAACCAGATGATCCTGTCGGCCGCCGAGGTCGAGATCGAGGCCGCGGGCAAAGACGCACGGCCGAAGATCAATGTCGTTGCCTACACCGGCCGCATCATGCGCGTGCCCGGCTGGGGTGACATCGCGATCGACCTGGCGGGCCTCGAAGCCGGGGGTCAGGTGCCCCTTCTGGCCGACCACAACGCCAGCGTCGGCAGCGGTGAGATTGCAAAACCCCTTCTTTCGGCAGAAAAACCAGCCTAAGCCTCAAAGTCCCAGGTTTTGGCCCGATACGCCCTCCCCCCCTCACTCCCCTCCCTGCGGGGCGAGCGTCTGCGGTGGCGAGTGGTGCGACAACCGGCAGCGGCCGCACTCGGGGTTGGAATGGAGCAATCGATGGCTCGAAGAGGCTTGCAGGGTGTTCGGTCGGAGATGCGCACTCGGGAAATGGCTTTGGTAAATCGAATGCCTAAATGAGGACGGCTGTGCCAGCTCCACAGTGTCCCTCCCCGGTGAAAGCGCGACTGTGGCCAGTTGCAGATCACATAGCGATTGATTCGGTCGTCCATTCATCGGGAGGATTAGGTGCGCGTGGATGTCGAAAAGGTTGCGGGCCGCCCTGTCGTGGGCGCGTGCGGCTCGGGGTGACGGGTGGCGCTGGGGGTCGTTGTCGAATTGAACTGTTGTGGGCCTAACCTGGGCAAAGAAGGGCCGCCACGTCTCATAAATTCTGTTTCCCTTTGTTTTTTGAGAGCAAATTGGATTTACTGGTAAAAAACATCCGATCAAATCCTTGACTCTTGTCAGAAATAATGATATATTTTTCTGACAAATAAGGGACAGGTCATGGATGCGATTCAAAATCAAATCCTCAATCGAATTGATCGCGGCGACACAGGTCAGGCCTATACGTCCAAGGATTTCCTGGACTTAGGCGGACGAGCGGCCGTGGATCAGGCGCTTTCCCGTCTGGCGCGGGGCGGTGTCCTCCGGCGACTGGGGCGCGGTGTTTACCACCGACCGCACCGGAACGCTCGCCTGGGTATCGACGTGCCGCCGGCGACCGATGCGGTCGCGGCGGCCTTCGCACGCAAGACCGCCAGCCAACTGGTGCCCACCGGAGCATTGGCCGCCAATCGTCTCGGTCTTTCCACCCAGGTTCCCGCCAAGCCCATGTATCTGAGCGATGGTCCCGCCCGCGACATCCGGTTGGGGGGAATGGTCATCCAGATCAAGCACGCTTCTCCGCGCCGGCTCACCGCCCGGCCGATGAGCGTCATGGTTTTCCAAGCACTGCGTTACCTGGGGCGCGATCGGGTGGACCGGCAGGTGATCGATACGCTGCGGCGAAACCTCACGCCTGATCAGCGTTCGATGCTGCTCGACGATGCTCGCTATGCGACCAGTTGGATCGCCGACATTGCCCGTCAGGTAGCACAGATGGAGCCCGTCCATGGATAAAGTCGCCAAACTGTCGCTGCAGGACAGAAATGAACTCTTCGCGGCGGCGGCCACGAAAAAGGGAACGACGACAGACCTGATCGAGAAAGATTTTTGGGTGTGTTGGCTGCTCAAGAAACTCTTCGCGCTTGAAGACCTCTCGACCACGCTCATCTTCAAAGGTGGCACTTCTCTTTCCAAGGTTTACCACCTCATCGAACGATTTTCGGAGGATGTGGATCTCTCGTTCGACCGGACATTGTGGGGCTTCCCGGATTCAGCGCAACTCCTGCAAATGGGCAGCAAGGAACGGAGGCGCAAACTAGATGAACTTAAACAACGAAGCGAAACTTTCATCCGCGAGGATTTGCTTCCCCGACTCCAAAACGTGATCCGCGGCGACCTCGGCACCGAACAGACCGCCGGCTGGCGGCTCGACATCACGCCAGAAGACTCGCAGAACATGAAATTCGTCTATCCCTTTGCCGGCTCGTCAAATGATGAGGGCTACCTCCGGCCCTTCGTCCTCTTGGAGTTTGGCGGGCGCTCCGATCATTGGCCGAAAGAAGAGGGCAAAGTGACCCCATATGCTGCAGAAGTGCTTCCGCGTGAGTTTGACTCCGCGACGTGCAAAGTCCACGTGTTCTCGGCCCAGCGGACGTTCTGGGAAAAGGCGACGCTGCTTCACCGGTGGTATCACCGCGCCGACAAATCAATGGCACTACGCCAGTCGCGGCACTACTACGACCTGTGCCGGATATATGACAACCCGCTCGGAAAGATCGCGATCGCTGATGTCAATCTGCTGGCAGAGGTCGTGCGACACAAGCGCGCCTTCTATGAGGAACCTGCAGCGCGCTACGACCTGGCTTCGCCCGAAACACTTCATCTGCGGCCGCACGCAAATCACCTCGCCATTCTGAGGCAAGACTACGATGACATGTCACAAATGTTCTTCGTTACGCCCCCGGCTTTTGACGATCTTCTGAAACAATTGGGAGAGATGGAAAAGGAAATCAATGAGCACAAACCTTTACCCCCAAGTAGTGCTTAATCCTCGACGAGTCTGGGCAAGGCGTCGTAGTCGAACTTGCCTCATCACACGAGGAGTGTCTTGATCAACCGTCGTTAGTTACTGCATTCCTGACCGGGCACATTACTTAATCCCGGCATAGCGCCGCCTCGACCTCTGACAGACAGGGTCTGACACTACTGTTTTTCTTCTGAGAGTGTCCACGCGATCAATAAACGGTACTTTGCAAGTGGGCTTGAGAAATGCTCCAACTCCAACTTGTCGAGGAGTGCCAAGCGGACAGAATTGGGGCGACAGCGCCTCCTGAACGTCCACATCGGTCAGTCGAACAACTTGGGCCACGTGGCGGCGGTCAAATCAATGCCTGAGTGACTTGCGGTGGAGCGTTCAACTCATCGACAGTTGGTCTGCACGGCTAATCCGACTTTGCAGGTGACTTGATTCTCCGTGCGCCCGCCTTCGCGGGAGTGTTGGTTCGGTGCACCACAGTGTCCCCTTTGCACGGGAGGGAGACTGTGCAGAATCGTCACTCAGGTACTCGGATTCACGCAGTGAATGCGATTGCCCATCTGCCTCCTCTGGAAGCCCTACTTCCGCGAAGATCGCCTGCTCATCAGAAAGAACCCGGCCAAGGACAATGCGACCGCACTGGCCGGAGCAGGCACGACCTCGTGCACGGAACCTTCATCGCCGCTCAATTCAAGCGGGTCTGTGAGAAAACTCAGGCCACGCGCCATGACCCGGCGGGCCATCGCCTCCGACACAAACGCCTCGTGGCCAAGACCCATGGTGATGAAGTTCACGGGTGCGCCGCTTTCCCAGCGCCAATCCTTTGCACCGTCGGCAAGCGATATCCGAGGCACGCCTGAGTTCCCGATGCGTACGTTCCTTGCCGCATCCCAATAATCCTGCGCAGCGACCTCCAAACTGTCCGCAGGCGCGCTTCGTGAGAGATTAGCATGAACGGGCGGCCGGTCGTCTGCCCTCGCACCCACCAGGTCGAAGGAGAATCGGACTGCATCCAAGGCGGTTCCTCGCCCTGCCGCCGCTCCATCATCAGGCGCCAGATCATTTCGGCCGGTGATATCCGCAGACACCACTTCACAGAAGGCGGCTGCCGAGAGCGCGCCAAGCGTATAACGAAGGCTTTGAGCGAAGGTTCGCATGCTGCTCCTTCCTGCCGTCCATAGACCGAACCACCGGGTGACATCGCTCGTGGCGGGGTTCGATTCGGTCCTCACTCAAACACTTCCACCACCAGGTTCGAGATCACACAGTCGCCGGGGATCACCGCCTGAATGAGAACATCACCCGCGTTGCGTGCGGCGTTGGGGACATTGACCTGCAACGACGCCACGCCCTGCGCATTGGCCGTCGCGCTGCCGATCACCTTCGCATTCTCAATCTGAATTGCCGCCAGCGTCTCCGCCAGATCACAGCCCGGGATCACACTCCCTCCGCCCTGCAGTCCATACACGAAATACACTCTCTTCCCCGGCGTCACTCCGCTCGCCGTCAGCGTGTTCCTTCTCCCCGCCAGTCCCGGCACAGGCTGCGCGAGTGAGAACCTCGGCGTCACCGGCACCATCACCCAGCCGCGCTCCTCAATAGCTCCGGTATAGGGAGGGAATTTCCCTTCCCCCGAAATCATCCCGGAGTTATTGATGTCCCAGGCAAAATTCAGTTCCGTCCACTTCGCTTTCGGTGGCATGTGATCCCGCAACACCAGTTCCTGCCCGCCTACCCACGCGCAGGCCGTCCGCTCGCCATCAAGCGTGATGAATCCCGCCGCATCATTGCGGTCATTGATCCCCCACGCGCTCGAACTCGATCCCTCCGGACTCTGCTGCAAGCGAATTGCAACGCCACTCATCCACAACACCGCGCGATTGAAACCTTGCTCGTCATGCGAATTGCCGCACACGACTCCTGCTTCATTGATGCCGTAGGCTGCGCTGCCCGGGTCGCTGCTCAGGAGCGGCAGCGGCGCGATGACGCCATCCTGCCACGTGACCGCCCAGACTTCGCCCACTGCGTCGGTCGCATACCCCGCGACCGTACCTGCATTGTTGATCGCCGAGGCGCTGCTGAGGTCACCGCCCAGTGTGCCCAGGTCGTACATGACCCCCTCTTCCCAGAGGAACGCCCGATCTGATCCGGACGGCAGGTCGGAGTACCCGACCACCTGACCCACATCATTGATGCCATAGGCCTGGCTCTCATCATCATCAAAAGCGCCGAGAGTGAAAGGTGCGCTGCTCTCCGGCCAGACTGAAGCCATGTGCACAAAACTTGTCGCGACCGTGGACTCCCCTACCACATCGCCAAGATTGTTCATGGCGAATCCGAAGCTGCAGCATGACGACACCGCTCCCAGGTCAGTGATGCGCCCGTTCTTCCACATGAAAGCGTGGGTGCTTCCACTTTGCTGCATGTAATAGCCCCAGCCTGTCACCTCACCGAGGTCATTGCCGCCACGGCAGGTTGCCTGACTTGGATTCCCCAGGTGCCCGACATCGAAGATCGCATAACCTGAGCTCTGAGCTAAGGTGCCGGAAGACGCTGCCAGCGCACCTCCGATCCAACCAATTGCAATGTACGCTCGCGGCATAAGTATGTCTCCTTCAGAGCCCGTGCCCCTCACTCACAACTCCCGGGACAACCCACATCGCACAACTCCGGATGCGGATCCCAGCCCGGAGTCGTCAGGATGCCGTCAAAGTCAAGGTTCTCGAGGGCAGTTTCCAGTCGTCCTGCAAACTCCGACATGACCTCCGGAGTTTCCAGAGGATAGTGCTCTGTTGGCCGGAGTGCGCTCATCCAGAACTCGCTTAAGTCACCGTACTGCGCTACAGGCGCGAAACATGCAACCCGAAAATCCAAGGTCTCCAGTGCATCCAGTCCGGTTTCAATGAAATCGGGGGAATCCGG
>JBGASM010000028.1:0-42469 GCA_044229655.1 Phycisphaerales bacterium
TTCCATCCCCGGCGCGCGCCGACGACCGCCGCATAGAGCGTTCCCCATACCAGTGACCAGAGGCCGGTGTCAATGACAAATCCCGCCCAGAGGGGGCGCAGCGGCAAAATATCTGCATCGGCAAGATTCTCATGAGGTAGCGCGCTCCGTTCCCTTCGCGCCGTGCCAAACCAGCGCTGACGCAAGTCAAACACATCGGCTGTTGGGTGGTCAACGCTTGCATCCATGGACACGGCTCGCCACGTGGCGGGCCAGGGGAACCCGACCGCATCCTCTTCGACAATGAAAACAACGCCAAACTGGAAATGCCCTGCATCATCCTGCAGCCCGCGCATCTGCACAACTGATTTGATCAAATGGAAACGCGACCAGTCGGGCAGCTTTGGACAGTTCCCGGCACGCACGATATAGAGCTCATCACCACGCAGTCCCGTTTCCTTGCAAGGGCCAAGAAAGGTGCACCGCCGCCATGCCCCCGTGCCTTGAAAATATGCGCGCCACCAGCATTGCTCTGGCGTATCTGCAGCAATGAATGTGTCGGTGGTCGGCGACGCGGACACGGACCCCCAGCACACAATTCCCCAAGCAATGCCATACGTCGTCACCACCCCCAGCAGCAGACACACGAGGATGAGAATTCCCCAGCGCTTCACATCCTGATTATTCGCCGCGTTCCGGCCCTCCGCTCTTCCTCTTCTTGTCTTAGGCAGGAGGGGTTGCAGGGGAGGATGCAATCCTCACCTGCACTGCCGACCGCAGGTCCAAGCCCCAACGCTCCTCACCCAAAACCTCTTCACTCTTCTCTTCTATTTCTTCTTCATTGCCGTCATCATGCCACACTCCGGACACCGCCCCGTCGTGTTCCCCGTCAGGTCATACCCGCACTTCTCACAGCAACCCGCTCGCATGCGCCGGCGATGGTCGGACCAGAAGAGGTAGCCGGTGGGCAGCGCGATGAGGAGGAATGGAACCCAGAACGGGATTCGAACGTTCCAGTCGTTCAGTGAATCCCATTCGCCGTAAACGTTCCAAGTCCACCTGAGGCCATGACGGTCGGAGGTGATTCCCTCCGCCTGACCGAAGAATTTGGGTGAGTAGGGAGAAGACGTGCGCCTGAGCGCCAACCCCCCGTAGTTAACATAGAGGATCATGCCCACTTCATCGGCCGGATGACGATAGACGATCCACGTCCACCATCCCGTCATCAGCCACAGCGCACACAGCAACACGCACAGCGCGACCCCGCCCCACTTGCACGTGCCGCGCAGGCGTTGTCGCAACTTCGCATACTTCATGATGATGCGGCCCCCGCGGGTGTCGTCGCGCCGCATTCAGAACACGTTCCACTCTGATTGCCCGTCAGGTCATAGCCGCACTGTCCGCATGCGCCGCGATGAGTGCGCAGGGTGCGGCGAACTGCCTGAATGAGCGGCATGAGCCCCGCCCAGAGCAAACCATAGAAGATCACGTCGAGACCGAAACCAAAGGCATTCAGGAAACGCGGAAGCAAGGCGGCGGAACGTGATGTTGCTCGGATCGTTGTCATGTTTGGCGCGATCAGTGTTCCGTACCAGGTAAAAGAGCGCCCGACTGATCCGACGCCGTGAGTCAACTCGCCTGAGCACGCCCGCCAGAGCGCCGGCATGGGCCAGCCATAGGCGACAATGAAGATGGTCTGCTGATGAGTCGCCAGCATGCTCGAACCTGCTCCTGCTTCCAGCGCGCTGCGCACAGGCAGGGCGCGAGTCCATTGTGGAAAGGAACAGTGCTCGCAATTGAGATGACCCTCAGCTTCGCGGCCGTCCTGGATGAGAGTCATTTCAAGCGGACCTCTGACGATGGCGGCCCACCACCCGAATCCCTTTCCTTCATCGGGCACGATTTGCCAGAAGTACCCCTCCGGGGCGTGCGTATCGATCGCGAAGTCCGGTGCCAGGCCGCTGATGTTGCGCGGTTCGGCAATGAGTGCAATCCCCCACGCAACTGCCACCGTCGTCACCACCCCCAGCAGCAGACACACGAAGATGAGAGTTGCCCAGCGCTTCACATCCTGATTATTCGCCCCCTTCCGCCCCGCCGCGCTGTCCTCTTTGTCCACCTTCCCCGTGGGGGCGGTCGCGCTCATTCATTCTCGTAAACGGCCCTCCGACTCCACCGCGCACCGCCGACTCCCTGACTTCCCGATGAAGCCCCAACGTTCTTCACCCAAAACCTCTTCCCTCTTCTCCTCTTCTAACTCTTTTTCACAACGACCGCCTCCGCCCGCAGCGCTCACATTCCCGTGCGCGCGCCAATGTATGATGAAACACTGGTTCTCACTTTGTCAAGTCCTTCCCCATGCGCACAATGTCCGATTGTCCGATGTGTCGGCCCGCCCGCACGCGCGATCAGTGTGCCACGTGGAACATTCCGCCGCCCAACCCACTTCGCACCAAAACGCGCGAAAACTCGCGAAAACCCCGATTCTCTCGCAGTCCATTTCGGCCACAACTGGCCGCATTTCCCCCGCATCACACGTTCCTGTATATTACTTACGATCTCTTGGTATTAATTGTCGTACTTTTCTGCGATCCCACATCGCCCCCCACACCTCCCCGACACCTCTAGTCGGACACCGGCACGGCCCGGAACATCCGCTGCTCCGTCCCGCCCTCGCCGATGAGCGCCTGCATCCTCCGACCGCACTTCCCGCATCGCCCCACGTACCTCGTCCCATCCGCAGACCGCTGCGCCCGCCCGTAGGTCCCGCAGCAATCAAACCAGATCATGAGAAAAGGCTTCCCTTCCTGCCTTTTCACGGCGTTTTCATCGTTTCGCTCTGGAAATGAGGTCAAATCCACACCACTTGCATCGGCCCGTCACGCCGGCCTTCTGCACCGGCACGCCCCTTCCGCCTGCAGTGCGGTCCGATCCCCTGCTGTGGAAACCTCTGCGATGCGCAACTCCATATCAGAGCGATCCTTGGGACTCAGACTCCCCAGGTTCATCACCACATTCCAAATGCCTGCCCGCAGTCCCGCATGAGCCAGGATCACCCCGATGGCCAAGTCGGAAATGAGCCAGGCATTGCACTTTTGCGTCAATCCCGCCGCGATCTGCAGGATGTCGAGGCACTTTTCCGCCGTTTCCATCGGAATCGCCGCCGCTTTTAGTGCGGCGGCTGGGATTTCCGACCGGCCCGGATCCCCTTCCGGGAGTTTCTGCAGCCGGTTGAGTTCCGCGTACGCGGCCGCATCCGCATCCGCCAGCGCGAGCAGCGCGGCTCGGGCAGTTTCGAGGCCTGCGATGGCGTTTTCGAGCGTTTTTCGCTCGTTCTCATCGGTTTTCTTGGTGATCGAGTAGCGCAGGGCCATTTCGGACAAGGCCCCGGCCAAGGCCCCCGCCGCAGATGCCACGGCCCCACCCCCCGGCGCGGGGGTTCGCGCGGCGACGGCGGCCAGGAACTCGGAAAATGCGAGATGACCGAAAGACATGGACGTTTCCTGCAAAGAAAGGCAAGATGTGTGCGATTCGGCGGTTGCGAGGATGAAAAGTGCGGATTCGCACCTCGTAGGCTTGCTCCGCGTACGTTCTGCTGGCACAATACGCATTCACGGACCGGCGGTCACCGCATTGCAATTGGTCTGTGGACATTGCACGAAGGTTGGAGCGATTCCGATGGGTCACGGACACGGGCAGATGATGCGGCGGAACCCTGGATTTGTTGAGCACTTCCGGCAGACGGTGGCGGACTTCCGGCACACCGGCTCGCTGTCGCCCAGTTCGCGCTGGTTCTCGCGCGAGATGGCGCGCCCGGTCGCGGAATTCAAGGGGAAGAAGAAGGTTCTGGAGGTGGGGCCCGGCGGCGGGCCGATCACGCGGGCGATCGTGCCGCACCTGAGCGGTGGGGACGTTTTTGATCTGGTGGAGATCAACGAAAAGTTCTGCGAGATCGTGGAGCGGGATGTGCTGGCGCCGGCGCGGAAGGCGGTGCCGGGGGCGATGATCCGGCTGTTCCAGGGGCCGGTGCAGGAAGTGCCGCTGCAGGGGCCGTATGACGTGATCGTGTCGGCGCTGCCGTTCAATAACTTTGAGCCGGAACTGGTGAAGTCGATTCTGAACCGGCTGGAGTCGCTGCTTGGGCCGCAGGGTCAGATGCGTTTTTTTGAGTACACGGCGATCCGGCGACTCAAGGGTGTGGTGGCGGGCGGGAAGGATCGGGCGCGGCTGCGGGGGATTTCCGGAGTGCTCAAGGATTTTCACGGGCAGGGGGGGACGCGGACTCAGATGGTGCTGGCGAATTTCCCGCCGACGACGATGCACATTCTTGAGCGTGGTCGGTGAGGGAGAGCGGAAAGGGGCGGGAGGCGGCGGAAAGTGCGCTTTTTTTCAGACTTTGGGGTATTTTGCTTGTTTAAGGGTCTGGCTTGAAGTAGGCTATGGCATCGGGGCAGGCTGCGCCGATTCCGTCTTTTCGGGGCGTTCGACCCCATTCTGCGCGGCCGGCTCTGATGGGCGTTTGCTCCGGTTTCGCGCTGCTGCGTGAGAGCGGGGGAAGCGCGAGGGTTTCTGTCCGAGTCCGGATGACAAATTGATACTGACTCAAGTCACAACGGCGCGCGGTCCAGGACTGCGGGCCGGCTGTTACGACACGCCGGAGTAATAAACATGCGCCGGAACAGAGTGTACGGGTTCACGCTGGTGGAACTGCTGGTGGTGATCGCGATCATCGCGCTCCTGATCGGGCTGCTGCTGCCTGCGTTACAGAAGGCGCGGGACGCGGCGAAGGCGTCGACGTGCCTGTCGAACATGAAGCAGATTGCGACATCGAATTCAGCGTTCATGAACGACAGCAACGACGAAATGCCGATCCGGGCCAAGCCGATCAATCCGAACGAAGCTGAGAGCGACACGTGGGCGCAGAATAGCAGTTACACGCACGGGGGGCGGAGCCCGCTGACCGCGCCGGAGGGGGGGGCGAGCCTGAAGTTCGCGCCGTACTGCTACCAGCGGCCGCTCAACCCGTACGCACAGCCGGACCGACCGCAGGGGAGTTATGAATTACGGGCGGAGACCCAGCAGAAGGGAAAGTACGAGTTTCCAATTTTCGAGTGCCCCAGCGACCGCGCGTACAACTACCAGCGGTACGGGGGGACTGAGCCGCCGAAGATCGACACGCGGGTCTCCGCGTATTACTACATCGGGACGTCGTACACATTCAACCTGGCGTGTTCGGACTACAAGGACAAGTACACGGATCAGTTCGAGGCGCTGCAGGTGGAGGACGGGCAGTCGAAGGATGCGCAGCTGATGCTCAAGTACTACGCGCGGGCGAACACGTTCTACCCGTCGCGTTTCGTGTCATTCCAGGAAGATCCGTGCGATTACGCGCTGTGGAACCGGCTGCAGGCGGAGGAGCCGCATCACAAGGTGCGGAACACGTATTCGGTTGTGTTCCTGGACGGTCATGCGAAGCAGCTGGCGCTCAACGTGGAGACGCCGAACACGCCGGAGTATTGCTTCTTTTTCGAGGAACAGAAGAAGTAGAGGAATGGTCGTTCAATCCGTGTATCACGCAAGGAGTGTGCCGTGATGGGTCGTCAGGGTCGTCGGAAGGACAAGGCTGGATTCACGCTGGTGGAACTGCTGGTGGTGATCGCGATCATCGCGCTGCTGATCGGGCTTCTGCTTCCGGCGCTGCAGAAAGCGCGCGAGGCAACCAAGACGGCGAAGTGCCTGAGCAATCTCAAACAGATCAGCGTGGCGAATTCAATGTACCAGGATGAGAACAACGATTTTCTACCGATTCGCCAGCGATCCGATGACGTGGAGAACGAACGGTTGTTTTCAAATTTCAATCATGGCGGCCGCTTCCCGGTGAATGGCAGCGAGTTGGCGGGATACTGCGTGTACCCATACCAGCGCCCGCTGAATAAGTATGTGATGCCGAATCAACCTGACGGCGACGGGGATAACGACGGCAAGCTGGATGCCGGAATTACGCGGGCGATGATGCAGGATCCGGCGCTCTACAACTTCTACATTTTCGAGTGCCCCTCGGATTCAACCTACAACTATCAGGAAGGTGGCGGCAAGCCGCAGGACGGCCGATCCTGTTACCAAGCGATCGGGACCAGCTACCTCTTCAACTGCCAGTGGTTTGATATCCTGACGAACAAGCGAGATACCGCGGTGGGCTGGGAAGAGGGCATTCGCCTGTTTGCGAGGGCGCGCCAGAACTACCCAAGCCGCTTCGTAAGTTTCTATGACGACCCCACTGATGCGATGTACTGGCTGAACTATTCACCCGAACGGACTCACCACGGAACACGGGACGTCAATTCGCTGGCGTTTCTGGACGGGCATGCCGCCCAGATCAAGACTTCCCCCGATGCATATAACGGCTCGGATTACCTTCTTTACTTCCCGGAAGCGGAAAAGTAAGTAACCAGCACGTCCAACGGAGCATCCTGAAATGCGCAACACAAAGAGAGTCGGATTCACCCTGGTGGAACTGCTCGTGGTCATCGCGATCATCGCGCTGCTGATCGGACTGCTGCTTCCGGCATTGGGCAAGGCGCGGAACGCGGCACGTACAGCGATGTGCCTCAACAACCTGCACTCGATCATGATCTCGAATGACATGTATCAGTCAGATTACAACGACGAACTGCCCGTGCGGCTGGTCGGCGCGGACGATGACGACTCGAATGACGGGATGTTCTGCAATTTCAACTTCGGCGGTCGCTACGCAGTGAAGGGGAGCACGCTCACAGGTTTCTGCAAGTACCCATTCGAAAGGCCGCTTAATCGATATGCGCACCCCGGTGCGCCGGACGGAGACGCGAATAAGGACGGGAAACTCGACTCGGGGCTGAATACGGATATTGCGGACCCAAACAAATACAACTTCCCGATATTCCACTGCCCGAATGACAACGACTGGAACTACCAGGAAAGCGGCGGACGAATGAACGCCAATGGCATGGGCTGTTATGAGGCAATCGGGACCTCGTACATGTTCAATGCGCTCTGGTACGACAAACTGGGATATTACTCAGTTCCTTATAACCTACGCTGCAAGTGGATTCCCGGCCTCAAGTACCTGCAGCGTGCCCGACTGACCTATCCGAGCCGCTGGATCATGTATTATGATGATCCCACAGACTACATGTACTGGAAGGACGTCTCCCCGCCGGAGACCCACCACGGAGATCGGGACACGAATGCGGCCGCCTACCTGGACGGCCACGCAGCAATGACAAAGATGAATCACGACGTGATCATGAGCCCGGAATACCTGCTCGTGTTTCCAGAAATGCAGAAGTAAGGCCACTCCAACCCCCCTACTTTGTCGAACACCGGGTCGCCGTCGATCCGGTGTTCTTGTTTCACTGAGGCGACCATCAGTCGCTATGCACCGGGCGCAATCGATGCCGCGCCGGAAGCGCTCTCATCAGTCCAGAGTGAGCCGATGGAGCGGGCGATGATGCGCTGGGCGTGCTGCGGTCCGGCGGCCTTGAGGAGGCGCTGGAGGGGCTCATCGGGATGTTCATCGCTGAGGCTGAAGGTTGAGTGGTGCATGGGGAGGAGATGGCGAGCGCGTGACTGGGTGAACATGCGCCAGACCTGCTCGGGGGTTGCGTGCGCGTGGACGCGGGGTGCGTAGGCGCCGATGCCCAGGAGAGCGAGATCGAGGTTGGGAAGTTTGCGGAACGCGCTGGTGCGGGCGGTATCGCCGCCGAAGAGCACGCGGCGGGCGGAGGAGTCCATGAGGTAGGCGTTGGAGCGGCGATGGGCGTCGAGGGCGAGACGGCGGCCTGTGTGTGCAGGGGCGAAGGCGGAGAACGCGACGCCGTCCAGCGACAGGTCGCGATCCCAGTCGAGGGTGAGGATGTGGCCGAAGCCGGCAGGAATAAGGCGGCGGGTGCCGCGGGCGGTGAGAACGGTGGTGTGGCGGGAGGCCAGAGCGCGGAGGGTGGGGCGGTCGAGGTGGTCGTAGTGGGCGTGGGAGATGAGGATGACATCAATGCGGGGCAGGTCGGAGGGATCGAAGGGGACGGGTGTGAGGCGGCGCGGGCCGATGGTGTAGGACCCGAAGCGCGGGCCGATGCGCGGGGAGAAGACGGGGTCGGTGAGGACGGTGAGGTCGCCGATGCGGAGGAGGACGGAGGCGTGGCCGAGCCACATGGCGGCCAGAGGCGGGCCGGCGCGGAGGGCGTCGCGCCAGAGAGTGAGGGCACGGTCGGAGGGAGGGGCGGCGGAAGAGTCGGGAGTCGCGATGAGGGAGGAGGAGGAAAGCGAGGAGACGGGCGCGAGGGGGGCAGGATCGCGCAGGGACTGTGCGATGGTGAGTGGGTAACGGCGGAGGAGAGACTTGCCCTGGGCAATGGTGCGCTGCAGGGAGGAGCGGGCAGAGAGGGGAGAATCCGGTTTCTTGCGGGCAGCGCGGCGGAGGCGTTTGCGGGTGCGGCGGTTCATGGAAAAGAGGGGAGCATGCCCGTATTGGTCTGTACGAGATGCGATGCGCGGGGGTTCGGTTCTCAGGGGGCGGCGGGGAGGATGCGATAGGAGAGTTCCAGGTCGGGGCCGAGGGGCCTGACACGGCGCAGGTCGAAACGGGGCGGGGGCGAGAGGGAGCGGAGGGGCGGGGGAGCGGAGTCATCGGCGATGATGCGCGGCGCGAGGTAGACGATGAGTTCATCGACGAGGGAGGCGCGGAAGAGATCGGTTGTCAGGCCGGGGCCGGCTTCGACGAGGAGGGAGCCGACGTTGTGCGATTCGTAGAGGAGGTTGAGGCCTGCGTGGAGGAAGGCGGAGGCGGAGGCAGGGGAATCGGGAGGAGCGGGGGCGCAAGGCGCGAGTGTTATGTTGAGGGAGCGGAGCGCGGCGACTTGGTCTGAGGGCGCGGAGGTGAGGGAGGCGTGGGTGGTGAGGAGGAGGAGGGGGAACTCGCGGGCGGAGCGCGCGAGAGCGGAAGTTAGTGGAAGGGAGAGGCGGGGGTCGGCGACGACGCGGAGGGCGCGCTTGTGGATGCGGCGGGCGGTGCGGGCGGTGAGGAGAGGGTCATCGGCGAGGACGGTGCCCATGCCGGTGAGGACCGCATCGACGCGGGCGCGGAGGCGGTGCACGGCGGCGCGGGAGGGGGGCGAGGAGATCCAGCGGGTGAGTTCGGTGCGTTGTGCGGGAGGGGGGGCGATGCGGCCATCGAGGGACTGGGCCCACTTGACGATGGTCCAGGGGAGGCGGGTGGTGATGCGTTTGCAGAAGGGGTCGGAGAGGGCGACGGCCTCGGGGACTGGGAGCAGATCAGCGGTGATGCCTGCGGCGCGAAGGCGTTCAGCGCCTCTGCCTGCGATGGGGTTGGGATCGGCGCGGGCGTAGAGGACGCGGGAAAGGCCGGCGGCGATGAGGGCGTCGGCGCAGGAGGGGGTTTTGCCGACATGGGAGCAGGGTTCGAGGGTCACGTACGCGACGGCGCCTTTGGGGGAATTTCCACGGCGGGCGCAGTCTGTGAGGGCCTGGGCCTCGGCGTGGGGTGAGCCGAAGGCGCGGTGGTAGCCGGAGCCGAGGATGCGTGAGGAGGCGGGGTCGACGATGAGGCAGCCGACGATGGGATTGGGGGAGGCGCGGCCTGCGCCGCGGAGGGCGAGGCGGGCGGCGGCGCGCATGAATGAGGCGTGGGAAGGGGTGGGAGAAGTGGGCACGGGAGGAAGGGTAGATTGGCCGGGGGGAGGGGAAGGGGGTAGTGTTTTGAGGATGGGGAGAGTCATTAAGGAGCAGGCAATGAACGCGAGCATGGCGATGATGCGGAAGGCAGGATGGAGTTGGGCGGTGGCGGCAGTGGGGCTGATGATGTGGTTGCTGGGCGCGGGCGGGTGCTCGACGCCATCGGTGCACACGATTGCGACGCCGGACACGGTGATGCAGGAGGACGGGCTGGTGGGGACGTGGCAGGGCGAAGGGGAGAGCGGGGGGTATGTGATTTCGAAGGATGGGTCGAAGTATGCGATGAAGACGATGGAGGAGGGCGGGCTGGGCGAGACGTACACGTTTGAGATGACGCTGGTGAGAATCGGGGACAAGACGTACGCGGACTTCTGTGCGCCGGAGAGTGTGCAGCGGGAGACGGGGGACAAGTGGGGCCCGATGTTCGTGCCGACGCACCTGTTTGCGCGGTGGGAACTGAAGGGGGACACGCTGACGGTGTGGATGCTGGACCGGGAGTGGGTGGAGCGGGCGACGCAGGCGGGGACGGTGAACCTGGCGCACACGCGGCTGGACCGGGACACGGTGCTGATCACGGCGGATACGGCGGCGTTGCAGAAGTTCCTGAGCGAGCAGGGGGCGAGCAGCGCGGCGTTTGCGAATGCGACGACGCTGAAGCGGAAGGCGCAGTAAGTGAATCGAGCGGCAGTGAATTGAGGTGGATGGATGACGGCGATGGGAAGCATGACACGGGGCGGGGCGGCGGCGTGGGCACTGGCGGTCGTGTGCGCGGCGGGTGGGGCGGCGCGGGCGCAGAGCATTGAGCGGGAATTGTCGGAGGATGACGCGACATGGATCACGACGGGGGGGACGCCTGAGCCGGGGACGGCGGAGGGTGATCTGTTCGCAGCGCGGCAGGCGCTGGCGCAGGGGCAGTATGGGGATGCGCAGGGGCAGGCGTCGGCGTGGATGGAGAAGTATCCGGAGCATGGGCTGTATCCGGAGGCGCTGCTGATCCGGGGGGATGCGCGGACGATGGGGGGAGACCCGTATGAAGCGCTGTATGACTACGAAGCGATTGCGCGCGGGTATCCAGCGTCGGAGGCGTTTCCCCGAGCGATGGAGCGGGAGTGCGACATTGCGGACCGGTTTGCAGGGGGCGAGCGGCACACGCGGTTCCTGGTGCTGCGGCTGAACGCGTATGAGGAGGCGGAGGAGTTGTATATCCGGGTGCAGGAGCGATTGCCGGGGAGCCAACTGGCGCAGCGAGCGGGGCGGTCGCTGGCGGATTTCTATTACACGCGGAAGAAGATGGACCTGGCGGTGACGGCGTACGACCTGTATCTGCAGAATTTTCCGAATGCGCCGGATGCGATCGAGGCAACGAAGCGGCTGGTGTATGCGCACCTGGCCGGCGCAAAGGGGCCGGCGTTTGATCCATCGGGGCTGTATGAGGCGAAGCAGTGGCTGGAGAACATCGAGACGCGCAGCCCTGCGGAAGCGGAGGAGATGGGAGCCAAGGCGCTGACGGCGCGGATTGACGAGTCGGACGCGAACCACTTCCTGGAGACCGCGAGGTTTTACCTGAAGCGGAGCGATCTGCCGTCGGTGCGGTTCACGCTGGAGCGGCTGGTGCGGCGGTATCCAACGTCGCTGGCGGCGCGGAAGGCGTATACGTTCATGCTGGAAATGGGGTGGATGAAGGCCCCGGGCACGGAGGAAGAGAGCAAGGCGACGGAGGAGGGCGCAGCGCAGGCGGATGAAGGTGTGAAGCCCGAGGACACGGCGACGCCGGAGCCTGCGAGCGACGGCGGGGAGCAGGGCGGCTGAAAAGAAGAAAGGCGTTCCGACCCACGAAGAGCCGGAACGCCGAGGAGGGGAGAAGCATGTATTGAACCGTCACACGTTCTACGTGGGGCGGCTCGGGAATGTTCATCTCACGTTCACGGAAATCTTGCGCGGCTTTTCGGCGCCGGTGCGTGCGAGGGTGACCTTGAGGATGCCGCCGGTGTACTCGGCAGTGACGTTGTCAGGATCGACCTCGACGGGCAGTTCGACGGAGCGCTGGAAGGAGCCGAAGCGGCGCTCAGTGTAGTGATAGTTCTTTTCCTTCTGCTGGGACTCTTCCTTCTTCTCGCCGGAGAGCGTGAGCACGTTGCCTTCCACGGTGATCTCGATCTCCTTGGGATCAACGCCGGGAATTTCAGCTTCCACAACAAGTTTGCCGTCGGCCTCGTGAATGTTCAGAGGCGGGAACCATGCGCGGGACTGGCCGCCGGCGACCGGCAGGCGCGCGGTCATGAAGGGGAAGTCGGAGGAGAGTTCGCGGAAGAGACGATCGAGGTCATCCCAGCGCGCGGCGACAGGAAGAACGGTGGGGGCGGAGGAAGATACGTTGCAACGACGAGACAGCATGACTCAGACTCCTTACAAACTTAGAAGCAAACCACTGTTTGAACCGAACGGGCGCTGCATTGAGCACCCGATGCATGAAGAGTTGCAAGGGGCGTGCCATGGGGCCTCGGACGGAGCACGGCCGCGAGGGATCTCGCAAACGTCTGAAAACGAGGGCTTTTCGCGCTGAGGCTCAAAGAGTCTGGATTTCGGCGGGGGAAACGATGCGGTTATTGCGGACGCAGCCGCCTGCAAGAGAGGCACGGAGGTGCCGATTCGGCAGCGGGAGGGCGGGATGGGTAGCATGAGGCGGGAGGGTGCGGGGCGAGAAACATGAAAGGCGGAAGGAACGCGATGCTGGACTGGATGCAGGGCGGACTGGGATCGGCGGCAGTGCTGCGGAGTGCGGAGACGCGCTCAATCAGCGCGGAGAACCCGGATGGGGCGAAGGGCGGAGGAGCCGGAGCAGAGCCGGGAGAAGACGAGAACTGCACGCCGCATGCATCGGAGCTGGGGAGGGGATGGAAGGTGCGGCCGTGCATCCGACTGGCGGCCGGCGCGAAAGTCACGCTGGCGGACATCAAGGGTCCCGGGGTTGTGCAGCACATGTGGTTCACCGTGCACCCGGATTCGCTGCGAACGCTTGCGCTGCGGGTGTTCTACGAGGGTGCAGAGCAGGCGGCCATTGAGACGCCACTGCATGACTTCTTCTGCAACGGCGCAGACGCACTGGGCCTGGTGAATTCGCTGCCGATGTGCGTCAACCCGCGCGGGGGGATGAACTGCTACTGGCCGATGCCGTTCCGGAAGCGGTGCAGGATCGAAGTGAGCAACGATGGGCCGAAGGATGTGGGCGAGTTGTTCTATCAGGTGACGTATGCACTCACGGACGTGCCGAAAGATGCGGGGTATCTGCATGCGCAATGGCGACGGTCGATGACGACGCGGGAGAATCCGGAGCACGTGATCCTTGCAGACGTGAAGGGGCGCGGGCAATATGTCGGGACGTATCTGGTGTGGAACCAGTTGTCGAACCAATGGTGGGGCGAGGGGGAAGTGAAGTTCTGGATCGACGGGGATTGGAATACCAAGAAGGGGAAGGCGATCGACAGGCTGCCGACCATCTGCGGGACGGGGACGGAGGACTACTTCGGGGGCGCGTGGGGATTCCGGGCGGCGGCGAACCCGGAGACGAGCGGGCCGGTGACGTATTCGACAGCGTTCATGGGGTACCCGCAGGCGCTGGTGGAAGATGGGAAGAATGAGCGTGTGCCGTGCCACAGCCTGTATCGATGGCACGTGCCGGACCCGATCTGCTTTGCGAAGGACCTGCGGGTGTCGGTGCAGGCGTTGGGGTGGTATCCGACGCGGAAGTTCCAGCCTTTGACGGATGACATCGCCAGTGTGGCATACTGGTACCAGGAGAAGCCGGCCAAGGGCGGATTCCCGGGACTGCCGACGCTGAATGAACGGCTCCCCAGATAGAGGAAAAGAAGCGAGAATTCGGGGGAGCGAGGGATGAAAGCGGTTGGGGGAGCGATTCAAGGACTGTGCGCGCTGTCCTGCGCGAGGTCGGGGGGAGGGGCGATAAAAGCGAGCCGGCTGAGCAATGCTGATGAGGAGCGATGTCATGAAGCGATCGATGAGCGCGGGCGCGGCAGTGGTGTCGGCAATGCTGGCAGCCGGAGCATCCGGACAGCCCCTAGGCGGAGGCGATGTGAGGCCGGTGGTGGTCGAGGGGGTGGAGTGTCACCCGAGCCGACTCATGGTGAAGTATGCGCCGGGGCTGAGCGTGCCGGTGGTGAAGGAGCGACTGCAGCGCGCGGGGGTGAAGGCGATCACGGTACTGCCGGAGATTCAATGGGCGGTGGTGGAGATTCCGGGTCGCGGGCCTGAGGCGCTCGTAAAGATGAAGAGTGAGGTAGCGCGAACGCCCGGCGCGCTGCGGGTGGAGTATGACACTGCACGGCGGCTTGCGTACACGCCGAACGATCAGTATTACCCGAATGAATGGCACCTTTCAGCGATGAATGTGCCCAGCGCGTGGGACACGGAGCGGGGGGACAGCAGCGTGGTGGTGGCGGTGATTGACACGGGGGTGGACGTTGCGCATCCGGACCTGGCGGCGAATATTTATGTGAATGCGGGAGAGATCGCGGGCAACGGGATTGATGATGACGGCAACGGGTATGTCGATGACGTGCGCGGGTGGGACTTTGCGAACAACGACAACAACCCGGCGGATGACCATGGACATGGCACAGCGTGCTCGGGGGAGATTGCGGCGGTGCAGGACAATGGGATTGGAGTGACGGGCGTGGCGCCGGGGTGCAGGGTGCTGCCGGTCAAGGCGGCGACGTCGGACGGGTATTTTTATGACTCGGCGACGGTGCCGGCGTACATCTACGCGGCGAACCTGGGGTGCAGGGTGTTCTCGATGTCGTACTTCACGGACCGGGTGGTGCCGGCGGAGAAGGATGGGATTGAGTATGCGTGGAGCAGGAATGTGCTGCCGGTGGCGGCGGCGGGGAACTCTGCGTTCGTGCACTGCTATTACCCGGGGGCCTATGAGCATGTGCTGTCGGTGGCGGCGACGGAGTGGAGCAACTACCGAGCGTGGTTCAGCGATTTCGGATCGTGGGTGGATGTCGCGGCGCCGGGGGTAGGCATCTGGACAACGACGGCGGGCGGGGGCTACACGGATGGGTTCGCGGGGACCTCGGCGGCGACGCCGAACGCGGCAGGGGTGGCGGCGCTGCTGGCCAGCGCGGTTCCGGGCGCGACGAATGCGGAGATCCGGGCGGCGATTGAGGACACCGCGACGGATCTGACCGAGGCGAATGTCGGACACTTCTCGCAGTACGGGCTGGTGAACGCCGATGCAGCGCTGAGTGCGCTGCTTGCGGGCGGAGCGGGGCCGAGGAGCGCGGAGTTTGATTTTGCTGCGCCGGTGGGAGGCGGGCCGGGGACGGGGATACGGCAGATCGCGATCTGGGGGCGCGGATTTGAAACGGGGAGCGTGGGTGTGACGCCGCTGGGCAAGAGCCCGATGGCGCTGCTGGAGCGTGCGCGGCAGAAGATGGTGATCGGGGTGAAGAAGGGAGCGGAGCCTGCGAGTTTCGCGGTGCGCACGGGCGGGAGGGTGATCGGGTCGTTTCCGTTTGTGACGCTTGCGACGCCGGGGAGCCTGTATGTGCCGACGGATTTCAGCACGCAGGGGCCGGGCGGGCCGGCGCTCACCGGCGGGTTTGGCGAGGCGATCACGGCGGGGGACGGGAAGGTGGTGAGTTGCACAGCGCGGGACGACGGGTACCTGGTGATTTACGCGATCTGCCAGAAGGTGCAGGACAAGGGGACAGCGCAGCAGATCACGGCATCGCTCACGCGGAAGTGGAGCAACGGCGGAAGCGGGACGGAGGCGCTGTATGTGTATGACTGGTCGACGTGGTCATATCCGTATGGGTCGTATGCGCAGATCATCGGGGAGAGTATTACATCGGGCACGATGGAGACATTCACGGGAACGCTTCCGAGCGGCGCGAACTACATTGACGATGACGGGGTCATTTACCTTTACCTCGTCGCATCGGGCGTGCCGGCGAATGCAAAGGTGGAGATCGACCAGGTGACGGTGACGGTGGAGTAGCGGGCGAGAGCGGGCCTGCGGAGGGGATCACCAGGCAGGATGTCGGGGGGTGCGACCGTCGAGCACGGCGATGACATCGTCGACGACGTCGCTCATGCGCGACTCGGCGGTTGAGGTGCGGGAGCCGAGGTGGGGAGTGAGGCGGGCGTTGGGGAGGCCCAGGAGGGGGTAGTCGCTGCCGAAGGGTTCGGGGTCGTGGACGTCGACCCAGGCGAGTGCATCGGGCGCGGCGCGGAGGAAGTCGGCCAGGGCGCGGGCGTTGACCACGTGACCACGGGAGGCGTTGATGAGGAGTACGGTTGGTTTCAGGAGCGCGAGGGCGGAATGGGTGAGGAGGTCGCGATTGTCGAGGCGGCCGTCGACGTGAATGGAGAGGATGTCGGAGGAGCGGAGCAGTTCATCGCGGCTGACGGGGTGGGCGCCGGAGCGGGCGTGGGGAGGGATTTCGATGAGGTCGTGATAAAGCACGCGGGGGCCGAATCCTGCCAAGGCGCGGGCGAGGGCCTGGCCGATACGGCCCATGCCGTAGATGCCGACGGTGAGTTCATCGAGTTGGCGGCCGGAGGCGCCTTTCCAGAGGGCGGCGGTGCGGGAGGCGTCGCGCAGGGCTTTCCATTCGGAAGGGTTCGTGCCGCTGGTGACGAGCACGAGGGGGCGGAGGGATTCCATGAGACAGCGGAACGTGTATTCGACGACGGCCTGGGTGTTGGCATCGGGTGTGGAGACGACGGCGACGCCGCGGGCGCGGCAGGCGGGCACATCGACGTTGTCGAGACCGACGCCGGCGCGGCCGACGACGCGGAGGAGCGGAGCGCGGGTGAGGAAGTCGGGGGTGACCTTGGTGTAGGTGCGGATGACGAGGGCGTGGGCGATCTGGAGGCGTTCGGCGAGGAGGGGATCGTCGAGGGGGCAGCGGAGCACCTGACCGCCGGCGGCGTGGACCCAGGCGGTGAGGCGGGCGAGGGCGGCATCGGCCAGGTGCTCGGTCACGACGACCGTGGGGCGGGGCGTTTTGGGGGGTGCCATCACGCGGGATTGTTGGCTTGCTGCGGCGGGAACTCCCTGCTCCCGCTTGCCGGGCCGGATATCCTGTGGCACCATGGCACGGACGCCTTCATCCTTCAGCGTGCGCTCCCTTTGCGGGCGCTTCCCTCTCGTCGCATTATTTGCATTCGCGCTGCTGCTCACCGGCTGCAAGGGCAAGCCGCAGGGTCCTTACGACCTGCCGGAGGATGATGCGTGGCGGCAGATCGCGCCGGGGGAGAATCCGTTTGTGGAAGTGACGGATGAGGCGGTGATGCGCGAGATGTTCGTGAACGCGTGGGACACGAAGAGCAACACGCTGATGGAGGCGATGTCGCTTTCGAGCGCGTGGTTCAAGAAGCCATCTTCCAAATCCTTCTATCCGATCGCGGGCATCGAGTTTGACCGGGCGCAGAAGAGCGTGGATCGGATGATCGAGCTGATGAACACCTCGCTGTCGCGCGATGAGTTTGTCGAGAAGGCGCTGGCGGAGTTTGCGGTCTACCAGACCAAGGGTTATAACACGAAGAACGAGACGCTGTTCACGGCGTACTGCTCGGTGGTGCTCAACGGCAGCATGTCACCTGACGACAAGTACAAATATCCGCTGTATAAGCGGCCGGCGGACCTGGCGACTGATCCCAAGACGGGGCAGCCGCTGGGGCGCGCGCTGCCTGGGGGCGGGTATGAGCCGTATCCGACGCGGCGGGAGATTGAGGAGAGCGGGATGCTGGCGGGGACGGAACTGGTGTACCTGGACAGCCCGCTGGATGCGTACATTGCGCAAGTGAACGGGTCGGCCAAGATCCGTCTGACGGATGGGCGGCCGGTGTATGTGGGGTATCACGGGAAGACGGACCGGCCGTACAAGGGATTAGGGGCGCAACTCAAGGAGCAGCGGCTGGTGCCCAGTTCGCAACTGAGCCTGCGCGGGGTGCGCGACTATTTCCGGGACCATCCGGAGAAGCAGATGGATTTCATTTACAACAGCGAGCACTATGTTTTCTTCAAGGATTACGAGGGGGGCGACTGGCCGGCGGGCTCGCTGGGGTTCCGGGTGACGGAGAAGCGAAGCCTGGCGACGGACAAGACGATTTTCCCGCGCGGGAGTTTGATGTTCGTGGACACGGAGATTCCGACGTACGAGACGGAGTTCGTGCCTTTCAAGCAATTCATGCTGGACCAGGACACGGGCGGGGCGATCCGGGCTGCGGGGCGGGCGGACATCTTCATGGGGATCGGGAAAGCCGCGGAACTGATCGCGGGCAAGCAGTACCGCAAGGGGAAGATGTATTACATTTTCCTGAAGGAAGGGCCGACAGCGCAGAACACGCCGACGTCAGATTCGGCGACGGCGCTGGCGGCGAGGTAACGGGAATACAGCGCGGGAATCCTGATATTACGCACGCGCAGGAGAAGGGAGACCCTTCCCCTGCAACCCCTTCCCTAGAGAAACTGCCAAAGACGGACAGCGACGTTCATCTCCGTTGCAATTCCCGTTGCGCGAAGAAGATGCCGAGAATCCAGAGCATCAGCCAGAAGAGGCGCAGACTGATGGTTACCCAAGGAGGAGTTCCGATGCCGATTGATTTCCGGGAATGCGAAAACGGCCCGCTTGGAAAGAACTCGAAGGGTGTTCTCTCAATGCCGCTGACACTCCCCGTTCCAAGGTCATACGCCGCAATGTCCGAGATGTCAGTGATGAAACCTGGTTGATACCGCAACACGACATTGAGAACAGTCTGCGCCTCTCCCGCATGCACTGGGTCGGCCAAATCAACCCCTATGGATGCCAGATACCCGTCAATGGTCTCTTTCGAGGGCCACCCTGCGCTGGTGACATGTTTGCCATCCGGTTCGACCACTTCGTATCCCCCATTACCCGGATGCAGGAGCAATGTCACACCCTGCGCCATCGAACCGGTAAGCGTAATGGTGATCAGCGACTCATCGGAGTATTTCCCCATCGGGTGGAAGCCGTTCTGTCCGTATTGAGTTTCACTTACATCGACAGCGATGCCGAGCGCAAAGGCCTTCGACGCAGCGACAAACTCCGCGCGCGAAGTGATCACGTTGTTCTGCACGGATAGCGCGCTCTCGATGGCGCTGTTGATCGGACTGGCCATGATCATCACCGCGATGCCCCAGACGATCGCGATGGGAATGGCTCCCCACGACTTCGCTGAATCGCCCGACTTCATGCCCACCACTCGGTAATCGGCGCCGCATTCGGAGCAGGTCAGGCCGGTCGCGCCGCGCACGGAATATCCGCAGGCGCCGCATCTGAGGCCGTCGGTTGGTTTGTAGGTTGCCGCAGCGGGCAGGTTGTCCAGAGTGGGGCTTGACTCGCGGGCCGCCAGGCCGGAGGCGCGCCAGAAACTCCATTCCAAGGACTGCAGGCGTTCGTACAGATTCCCACGAACCAGCAGGATCACGAGGATCACAATGACCGCGATCTCGACCCAGGTGATGATGGGCGGCGGGGCGGAGCGAGAGATGCTTTGGGCCAGCAGCGTCAGCACGCAACATCTTAGGATCATTTCACCCATACCCTTTGTCGTGCCGACGACTGAAGCCGCACCGTCGCTTCGCTCTAATGCCAGCGCTTTGGACAGACTTCTAGGCCTTCCTACTCAAACGTGTACTGCGTCACTTCTCCTGCGATGCACCATGTCCGGTCGAGACATTGCAGATAAACCGTTCTCCCACGCAGTGATGCGGGAACGGTGGCGGCGGTCGCGGCGGTCCATGTGGCATCGCCAGTAGCCGCGCCGAGGAAAACTGGATTCCGCAGTGAGAGAAACACTCCACTGCAGCCCGAGACCGGCGACTGCCCTTCCGCCAGCGCGCCGTAGAACTTCGCGTGATTACCAGGCCCGATCCCGCGCGCTGAAAACGTGTTGCGCACTCCCGCGTTTCCCGGCTCTGGTTGATCCACCACCGTCGTGGGATGGATGATCGCACGGCGATAGACGCCATCCTTGAGCCCGCGCGCGGCCATCTGTCCGTGCCGATTCATCCCCAGCACTCCCCCATCGGTGAAACTCCACCCTGGCGAGTTCACCATGAGGTCGTCAATCAGATACGACGCCCCATCCTGCCAGAGGATGGGGTAATAATCATGACTCACGTGCTCTGAAACAGTTCCAATGACTTGTCGGCGCTCAGCATCAGCGTACATGTTTGAGTAGAGATATCCCGCAATTGGAGCCGATTCCAGCACATGTGGCAGGTCTCGAGAATCCCAGTAACAGGCAATCTCGTCGCCGGTGTCCCAGACCGCCCCCAACACCCACTCGCCGTTTACCGAAAAACCCGCGCCGCTTCCCTCTGGAAAGTCGTAGGGCAGCGGTAGTGCGTGCACATTATACTTTCCCCCTTCCCTGACCCAGAGAACGGGGGCCAAGGGGCCGTAAGGTCCTAGGAAAATCGTGCCGACAACATCTCCCCGATCGTCAAGATCATACACAAAGACCTTCTCCACCGTCCGATCGGGCAGAGGAAGGGTCATTCCATAATCACCGGCCTCCCACACGTAGTGCGTAACGGGATCTGTCGATTCATCCTGCACAAGGACTTGGTCCAGATCGTTGATCGCAAGCGGAGTTATGCGTGACACCGGTGTCGGACTTCCAAGGGGACTCGGAACCCCGTCGCTCCATATCCAACCGCTCTCGTCTCGTCCTCCTCCCCCACTGTGACTCGCAACGCCACAAACTCGGTCCGTTTCAGTAATGCCTGTCAACGCAATGTCTGAAGATGGATCGCCGTTTTCGAGAATGTCGAACTGTCCACCACCCAGATACAGAAACCCCTTCCAAGTGCCTTGCTCAGTGTAGAAATCTCCAATCACATGACCCGCGTCATTGATCGCGCCGTAGGCGAGGCTGTAACGCCCGTCGACGCACCCCGGAGGCAGCGGAATCTCCTCAGCGCGATATAGAGGCTGCGCTGAAGCCGATGGCGACATGACAAGTACTTCGCTCAGCGCGAGCGAAGTCACAACTGCAACACGATGATGTGCGCGAACACATCCGACGTTCATAGTGTCCGCCTCTTTGTGCAGGAGAGTGGATTGAGTGGAACGCTGCAAATGACACTAGGCTGGAACGTTTAGGATGCCAGTCTTCCCGAAGTCCTACCCGAATATCGCTTTCCCAATTTTCAGCTTGATTTCAGCCATTTTCCTCGCGCACCCGCGATCTGGTGCCTCGGAATCGGAGGAAACGGGCGCGGTTGGGAGAAAAACACCGGAGTTTTGCTCCATTCCTGTAGGGAAATGCTCTGTTCCCCCGGGGGTTTGGTCTGTTCCTGCAGGGGAACGCTCTGTTCCTCCACAGGAATGCTCCATTCCTGCGGGGAAAGAGTCTATCCGGGTACAGGAATGCTCCGTTCGTCCACAGAAATGCTCCGTTCCTGAGGACGAACACTCCCTTCCGGTGCGCTTATTCAGACACGGCTCGGCCGTATCTCAGGTAATTCCTGCGCCTCTCCCCGTCCTTCCGCGCGCTTGCCCCCTTCATACCCTTTCATGTGCCGACGACTGAAGCCGCACCGTCGCTTCGCTCTCATGCCAATGCGCCGAGGACGCAGGGGCGCGGGCTTGCGCCTCTGCTGACGTGGCGCATCGTCGTGGTGTCGATGTTGCTGGGTATTGTGTCAGCGCCGGTGGTGGGAGCGGGTCTGGCGGTGTTTGCGAGAGGATGGGGGACAGCCTTGGTGGGGCAGCAAAGTGACGGCTATCTCCTGAACACTCTGCGCGGGACTGAGGCTGAAGATCTCTGGAGCGAGGTTTCTCCAGGGCTTATTCGATACCGAGCCACTTTTATCCGGAACAGGGACGCCATTCATGTGTGGCCTGTCGATTACACAACGGCCAGTTTTTATTTTGACAGTGTTCGCGCCGCAAACTTCGTCGATATCCAGAATGCGACACCGGACCGGCCGGTCCCTGAGCCGGTGCTGAGCCCGTTTCACGGACCCAAGCGCGTTTCCATGTACTTTTACGCTTGGGGTTTTCCCTGCCGGTCTTTCTGGGGCTGGAGGGTCAATCTCGACCCGCCCGAGTATGGTGGGGCCTATCTCTTGCCTGAGTTTTTTGCGCTGAAGATCGGAATCCAGGCCAAGTGCGTTCCGTATCTTCCGCTTTGGCCCGGCGTGATCATCAACTCACTTTGCTTTTTCGCATTCTGGCTTGCGCTGCTCACCGGGGTTCCTGCATGTCGGCGGGCGCTGCGCCGCAGGCGCGGATTATGTCCTGCGTGTGCGTACGACCTGACGGGGAACACCACGGGCACTTGTCCGGAGTGCGGGATTCAATGCCGGCGCAGTGCGCGTTCGGTGTTTTGCGGAATTCCGGATAGAGGGCGCTTCGCGGTCCTACAATCCCTCGCCACACGGGGACCCAAACCCTCCGTTTCGTGACAACCGACGCTCGCCTCCTGCCCGAGTCTCAGCCCGGTACACCCTCCTTCGGGCCAGAGAGTCGAGTTTTTTTCATGTCGAAACTGTACGTCGGTAACCTTCCATTCAGCGTCACCAGCACCGACCTTGAGGGCCTGTTCACGCCTCATGGTCCGGTCGCATCCGTCAACGTCATCATGGACCGGGACACCGGTCAGTCGCGCGGGTACGGGTTTGTCGAGATGGGTGACAAAGCCCATGCGCAAGCGGCGATGACTGCGCTCAACGGGCACAGCCTTGAGGGCCGGTCGCTTATCGTGAACGAAGCAAAGCCGAAGACCAACACCGCTGGGACCGGGTTCCGCAGCGGACCGCGCCGAGCCTGGTGATTCATTTCAATCCGCGCCTGGTCGCTCCCCGGCAGCGTGGGGGGATGGAAAAAGGGAGGACCGGGATGCGGGGGCGATTGTGCGCTGTCGGTACGACCTGAACTTCCGGGCCACGACCTGCCCGGTTGGGAACGAATCTGCATGTCCATCACACTTTCTTCTTCGTCGGCTGAAGTGTTGCGCAGCGAGCGCGAGCGGAGTCCGGCGGAGCGCAAACTCGCGCTGATCAACCTGGCGGCCATCCTCATTCCATTCGCCGGTTTCATCACCGCGATGGCGCTGACGTGGGGAGGGGCGTTTGATTGGCGATACCTCCTCATCATGGCGGGGGTGGGAGCGGTGTCATCCTTCGGGATCACCGTGGGGTATCACCGGCTGTGCACGCACAAGTCATTCAAGACGTTCGGGTGGCTGCGTTACCTGTTTGCGGCGGCGGGATCGATGGCGGTGCAGGGGCCGGTGATCCGGTGGTGCGCGGAACACCGGCGGCATCATCAGCACTCGGACACGATGCTCGATCCGCATTCGCCGCACATGGGTCCGGACGGGTCGTGGGGTGAGGGGATATTGGCGGTGGCGCGGGGGGCGTATCACGCGCAGTTCGGCTGGCTGCTGGGGCGGAGGACGCGGGGGCTGGGGAAGTACTCGCGTGACCTGCGCAATGATCCGGCGCTGCGGCTGGCGGACCGGCAATTTCCGTTGTGGGTGGCGGCGGGGCTGATCATACCCGCACTGCTGGGGGCGGCGGTCGCGCAGTCGTGGACGGGACTGGCGCTGGGATTTCTGTGGGGCGGGCTGGTGCGAATTTTCGTGGTGCATCACATCACGTGGTCGGTGAACTCGGTGTGTCATCTGTGGGGCAGCCGGCCTTTTGACTGCCGAGATGAGAGCAGGAACAACGCGATCGTGGGGATTCTCGCGCTGGGAGAAGGCTGGCACAACAATCATCATGCGTTTCCGCACAGCGCGCGGCATGGGCTGGCGTGGTGGCAGCTGGATGTGAGTTATGTTCTCATCCGTGTGCTGAAGGCGCTGCGCCTGGCAAGGGATATACGGCTGCCGGATACTGACCGGGTGATCCGGAAGCGGCGGCTTGAGGCGGCGGCGCTGCCGGCGGCGCTGGCGGAGATGGACGGGGGAGTTCCGCGACTTGAAGCGCAAGGGCAGCGCGGGCGCGGCGTGAGTCACACAACCGAGAAATGGGGAGTCGAATCCGAGGCATGACTTCGTCTGGGCCTCCATTTTCGTCAGGGCGAGTTTCGCGGCGGACGCAGGCGACTGTTGACCCGGGCGGGCCGCGCCAATGTTCGAATCCCAAGTGCCGAAGCCCGCAGGTGACGTTGCGTTCCTGTTATCCCGCGCCGATTCCGCGCTGTCCTTCACTGACGGATGTGCCGGCGGATTTTTCCGGCTGCATCGTTGACTGCGCGCACTGCGGCCATCGGCTGCTTATACCGATGGAGTGCCTGAGCCATGCTGAGCAAGGGTGGCTGAAGGCAGGGGGAAGCGCACAAGCGGGGGCGCGGATTGCGATTTCACTCCAGGCTGCGGCGGGAACACTTCCCGCATCACCACCGCCTCCCCCATCCACCTCGGCGCGCAGCGACGACAGCGCCTGCTGATGAAAGGTTTTTTCTCATGCTGACGATTCCGATCACGCGCGCCGAGACCATGATCAAAGGAACGGCCCTGCATTGTGCGATTCAAGCGATGCGCGGCAGTCGGATGGTGGGGTACCTGATTCCCACGCTGCGCGGGGAGTGGGAGCGATCTGCGGTGCGCCCGGGGCGTGGGCAGGGTTTTGTGGTCGTTGATCGGTACGGTGAGGCGCGGTTTTATCTCAGCGGCTCGGGGCTCAACTACCGGGCGATCTTTTGTGATGGGTGGAGGGGATAAGGCGGCGCACCGGCGCGGATGGCGCGCGTAGTCTGGGAGACAGTTTGGAGCGGGGGAAATCACATTAATGCGAGCCGAAGCGATGTGAGCGCTGCGAAGTTGTCATGTCCAACTCGCGCAGTCCCCTTACGGTGCCGGTCCATTGAAATCCGGGCGTATCACATTGATCCGTATTGGCAGGGACGATGCAGGCGCCCGTCTCGACGAGTTTTGATCGCGCCAGAGGAGGCGCTTCCGGGGAAGGGGGAGGAGGCGGGATGGGCGTGCCGCATTCCGGGCAGCGGCGAGATAGCAGATGTGTTATGTCATAGCCGCACTCAGCGCAATTATCGCGGGCCTGCTGCAAACGCCGTCGCTCCTTCTGTTCGTGCCAGCGCAATTGCCACCGGTAGAAGGCGGGCAGGACGTAGACCGCCAGCGCGGCCAGGCCGGAGAAGAAGATGACATCGGCCATTAGACCAAGGAAGAGCGGGCGGACAGGGATGCTGCGCCGATCCCAATCTGAACCATACTCCAGCAGGCCGGTCTTGACGGTTGTCAGTCCATCCTCCCCCGGGCCTTCTTCGGTGCGGATGAAGCGCGTGCGTCCGATGAGGCAGCGCCATGGTCTGCCCACGGCAATTTCATCGAGGTAGGTGCAATTGCGCGTGAGAGAATCGCGATGCAGAGCACTCCACCAAGGCACGTGCCATGCGCCGAGAGCGGCGGGCGCATGGGTGGTCGGCTGGGCGCGAACCCAGTCGACGGAACTGGAATGGCTGTAGGCCACCCACCATGCATTCTGGGCGTCTACACGAGCAACCCATACTCGGCGATTCTGGAAGTACGGGGAAGGAGCCTTAGCGGCGCCATCTACGGCGACCACGAGAGTGATCAGCACGCCCATGAGCAGGCAGAACCCCGTCTTGATGCGTTCCTGGCGGTACTTTTCGCTCCACCACTCACCCCAGGGCCTTCGATCATCCCCGCGCGGCGCAGGTTCGGTGGAATCGGACTGCATGCACTTGGCTTATTCGCGGCGGCGGCTTTTGCGGTTGCAAGTTCCCGGTCCGCGCAGTTCCCTTTTCCTACCCCTTGATCCTCGCGCGGATGGAGTCGAGGACGTTCATGAAGTTGATGTAGGAGTCGTAGGGGCTCTCGTAGGGGTTGAAGTACTTATGGACGTCGCCGTCGGAGAAGTACTTGGTGCACATGTAATAGAAGTGGTCGCTGGTGGTGAGTTTGCGCCAATCCTCGATGAGGTCGGGTTTGGCGGACTCCTTGACCGCTTCTTCCAATTTATACAACTCGTGGAGGGCGTTGCCCTGCATGGCGTTGCCGAGCCAGGCGGAGAGGTCGCGCTCGGTGTCGGCCCAGGAGATCATGTTGGGCACGTCGTAGGCGCCGACGGCATCCTTGTAGACATCGCAGACCTGGGTGGGGGTGAGGAAGTCGTTGTGGCCAGGGTTGACATCGAAGATCTTCTCGGGCAGGACATCGAGGAACTGGAAGATGCCGGTGTCGGCCCACTGATGCTCGCCGAAGGTCTCGTAGTCCATGAAGAGGTTGCAGATGTGGCCGTTGCCGTTGATCTGGTTGACCCAGCGGGCGAATTTCTCGGCGGTGAGAGGCCATTCCGCCCAGCCGCGGTTGGAGAATCGGAAGGCGATGTCATCGGAGAGAGCGTAGTTTTTGAGGAGGAGCTTGACCTTGTCGGTGGTGGGAGGCTTGTAGACAAAGTTGGGCGAGCGGTAGCCGAGCAAGCGGTCCACGCCTTCGCAGAGGACGGCGCGATAGCGGCCCATCTTGGCGATGTAGGCGGCGACATCGTTGTTGTAGGTGAGTTCGGTGTTGCGGAAGACGGTGGGCGTGACGCCGAAGAGCTGCTTCACGAGGTCATCGTGCATCTTGATCTGGGCGGCGAACTCCTCGCGTGAGTAGAGGAAGGAGAGGGAGTGGTAGAAGGTTTCGGCGAGGAATTCGCAGGCGCCGGTCTGGGCGAGGGCTTTGAAGAGGTCGATGACGTCGGGGGCCCACTGCTGCATCTGGGTGAGGGCGACGCCGGTGATGGAGTAGGAAATGCGGAAGCGGCCCTGATGCCGCCGGACGAGGTCGAGCATGAGTGCGGTGGTGGGGCGGTAGCACTTGTCGGCGACCTTACGCATGATGTCGGCGTTCTTGGCATCATCGAAGTAGTCGTGGCCGGTGTCGAAAACGCTGTAGCGCCGAAGGCGGTAGGGCTGATGGACCTGGAAATAGAAGCAAACGGAGGCCATGGAGATTCCTGAGGGGCGATGCGCGGGCCGGGCGAGCCGGCCGAGCGCGAGGTCAGTCGTGAACAACAAGGGTAGGGGAGGAGGAGGGGAAAGCGGGGGAGGGGGGGACGCGATCGCTGTGCGGTGGTCACAAGGGCTGTCGCATGCTCATGACCGTTCTGCCGCATTCGGGGCAATGGCTTGATCGCATTGCATGTAGGTCGTACCCGCAAGCCGGGCAGCGCAGTTGGCTCCATCGCGCGAATGCCTTACTCATTCGGATTCGCCGGCCAAAGCGTGTGATCATGTGCATGGAAATGACGCAGAGGCTCCCGCCGCCATAGAGCAGGAGAGCAAACCCGCACAGGATCGGCACGGTTGAATTGGCGCTGCGATCAACCCACGAGTAGTAAACTTCCGAAATCATCGCAAGCGGAAGTGCACCGGCCAGTGTTGCATGGAGCGATTTTTGAATTGCCATGCTCCAGCGCACTCTGGATCGCTTCAGCAGAAATGCTGATCCCACAGTAATTAGTGCCGTGATCACGCCGGACAGAAATATGAGCCATAACCAAAGCGATGCTTCCATCCTCAGAAACATGGGACCTGGCTGGCCTGTGGAATTCCGAATCAACCAGTCATGGGTTAGAACCCCAAGAAAAGGCGGCAATATGGACAACGACGGCAGAAGAAGCAGTCCGATGACGTTCCGCCTCAGTCTGTACCCCTTGTCGCGTTGTCTGCTGGCAAGGCCGGCCATCTCACGAGCATAGACGATGATTTACGCCCCGCGCTTCGGTCTCCCTCTCTGCTTCGCGTCAAAAACTTTCCGCCTCGCCGGTTGCGAATGCATCGTATTTCAGGGCGATCTTCGGCACCTGCGAGCGGTTCCAGGGAAGTTCGACTTCGCCGGGCTGCTGTCCCTGGCGGGGGCTCATCTTCAGGATCGGGTCGACGATGGGTGTCAGTCCGTCGATGAGGGCCTGGACATCGACGCCCATGATGATGCGGTCGTTCATGCCTGCGAATTTCCCGAGCATGGAGCGCCAGACTTTCTGGACGCCGCGCGGGTTGTCGCGGTTGATGTGTTCGAGGGTGACGGCGGCCTGGATCAGCCCCTGGTAGAAACGGGCCTTGGGGCCGGTGGCCAGGTTCCAGGCTTCCTCCCAGGCTTCGTGGGCTTCGAAGAACTCGCCGTCGTTGAAGAGTTGGATCCCGGAGAGGAAGGCGCGTTTCTCCGCTTCCACGCCAGTTTCTTCTTGATGGTCGCCGTGAGTCATGCCGCTCACACCCGCTTCCCATCGACGGTGAGGGCTGCGCGTTTGGGTTTGCCGGCGCTGCTGGCCGCCGAGCCGGAGGGGCAATTCGGGCAGCCGTCTGCTGAGCGCTTGGCGCCGCCCAGCCGGGGCAGCAAGGGGCGAACGACCACGCAGGCAGCGAGGAGGGCTGCGCCGGACACCACCCAGAATTGCCAGTCGCCGATCATGGAAGGAGTTTAGGAAACTCCCAAGGTGGTGAGCGTCGCGTGGGTGATGAAGGCGAGGACGTA
This sequence comes from Phycisphaerales bacterium, assembly GCA_044229655.1. GTDB lineage: Bacteria > Planctomycetota > Phycisphaerae > Phycisphaerales > UBA5793 > JBGASM01. Next base: position 28,222 of record JBGASM010000028.1, read on the forward strand.
GGCCACGATGGACATGTAGCCGAGCTGAAGGAGGGCCCACTTGATGCTGCCGGTTTCGCGGCGGGTGACGGCGAGGGTGGGGAGGCACTGCATGGCAAGGACGTAGAAGACGAGGAGGCTGGCGGCGGTGGGAGGTGTGAGCAGGCGCGAGCCGTCATCGCGTTTGGCGTTTTCGATGCGGTTGAGGACGCTGGGGTCTTCGGCGTCGGTCCCGCTGCCGGTGATGACGGCCATGGTGGAGACGAAGACTTCGCGGGCGAGGAAGGAGGTCATGACGCCCATGGAGAGGCGCCAGTCATAGCCGAGGGGCGCGAAGAGAGGCTCGACGGCGTGGCCGATTTTCCCGGCGAAGGAGTTGGCCTGGGCGTGCTGGGCTTCGAGGCGGTCGGCCTCGTCGAGCAGGGGCAGGGCATCTGCGGGCGAATCGAGTTGGACCCGGGCGGCCTGAGTGCGCAGGGCCTGAGCCTGGGGCGGGGCGTCGACTTTCGGGTACGCAGAGAGCCACCACATGACGATGCAGATGGCCATGATGTTGGTGCCGGCGTTCTTGAGGAAGACGACGGCGCGGTCGTAGGCGGTGTAGAAGGCAGTGCGCAGGGAAGGGCGTTTGTAGGTGGGGAGTTCGAGGACCATGGGGCGGCTGGCGCCCTTGAGGATGGTTTTGCGGAAGAGGAGGGAGGTGAGCATGGCGGCGACGGCGCCGAGGACATAGCAGCCGACGAAGGCGACGCCGGCGAGGAAGGGGTCATCCTTGAAGAGGACGCTGGTGAGGAGGACATAGACGGGGACGCGCGCGGAGCAGGACATGAAGGGCGCGACGAGGATGGTGGCGATGCGGTCGGAGCGGTCGGGGATGAGTTTGGTGCCCATGATGCCGGGGATGGCGCAGGCATGGCTGGAGACGAGGGGGACGAAGGCCTGGCCCGGCAGGCCGAAGCGGCGGAGGAAGCGGTCCATGACGAAGGCGGCGCGGGCGAGGTAGCCGGTATCTTCGAGGAGGGAGAGGAAGAAGAAGAGGAAGCAGATCTGGGGAAGAAAGACGAGGGTGCCGGCGATGCCGCCGATGACGCCGTCGGAGAGGAGATCGCGGATCGCTCCTTCGGGAAGGACATCGCGCACCCAGCCGCCGATGTGCTGGAAGGTGAGGTCGATGAGATCCATGGGGATCGAGGCGAGATAGAAGAGGCTGCCGAAGAGAAGGGTCTGGACGAAGAGGAAGATGGCGAGGCCGAAGAGCGGATGGGTGAAGAGCGCATCGAGGCGGTCGGTGAGGCGCTCGGTCTTGCCGCGTTTTTCATTTCCGCCGGTGACGCAGGCGCGGACGACATCGGCACTCCACGCGCTGATTTCAGGGCCGGCGGCCGACTTGCGCAGGGAGAGACCGGGGGGCGGAACAAAGCCTGCGCTGCCGGCCTGGGTGACCTGGGCCATGGCCTCGGCGAGTTGCTCGAGGCCATCGCCGGAGCGGGCACAGATGGGCACGACGGGGCAGCCGAGGCGCTGGACGAGTCTGGTGAGGTCGAAGCGGAGGCCGCGGCGCTGGGCGATGTCGATCATGTTGAGCGCGACGACCATGGGCCTTGCGAAGGCCGCGACCTCGCCGACGAGTTGCAGGTTGCGCGCGAGGTTGGTGGCGTCCGCGACAATGAGAACGACGTCAGGGGGTCGCTCGATATCGGTGTGGCCTGCGCCGACGAGGGTGCGGCGGCAGATTTCGGCTTCGGGGAGATTCAGGTGCAGCCCGTACAGGCCGGGATGGTCGATGACTTCGGCGAAGTCCGCGGACCCGGCGACGGCGGCGCCGGAGGTCGTGGTGGCTTTGCACACGCCGATGCGCACTTCGGTCGTGCTGCCGGGATAGTTGGCGGTCTTGGCGCGCAGGCCGCAGAGACGGTTGAAGAGTGTGGTCTTGCCGGTGTTGGGGTTGCCAATGAGGGCGATGTGGAGGTGGCGGTCGGCGGCGCGCACGCTTTCGTCGGGGGCGGGCGCGGGTGCAGCCTGGGGGGCCGTGCGCTGGGGTTCGCTGGTGTGGGTGCTCATGCCGACGGTGTGCCGGTGTGCTGTTCTCCCAGCACCATCACCCGCAGCCGGTCGGCGATTCGTCGAGAAAGGCCGATGCGTGTGGACTCCACCTGCACGATCCACGGTTCGCCGGCCTGGCAGACGCGGAAGGTGCAGCGATCGGTCATGCCCATGGCGCGCAGCAGGTCGCAGTCTTCGCACTTGAGTTCGTCCAAGGACTGGACGACTCCGTGCTGTCCGGCCTGCAGCTGGGTGAGGCTGACCACGCGCCCTGCGGGTAGGGCAGGGTTGCAGCAGGCTGGTTTGACTTCAGAGTTCGTAGGTGCTGGACACATGAGAACTTCTATGCACTGCAGCACCCGAGATTCTCGGGGCTCAATTCCTGCGACTGATTCTCAATCGCAATCATACTCGCCGCGTATCCATCGTTCTGCTGCATGGATATGCCTTTTTGAGTATAACCCATCGACCAAAAAGGCGAGTCGAAAATGGTCAAATTGACGACAAATTGGTCGTTTTGTTCCTCGGCCTGAGGGTTTTGGGCCATAGCTGGGCCACGGCCTGTGCGGTGGGCTGTGCCTGCCCGCAGCGATCCGTCCATCTTCGCCCCTATATCCTTGTGCCATTGGACGCAGTACCACCCATGACGACCTCAACATCAAATTCTTCATCGCCCGACCTGTGGTCTCTGGTTTCGATACAACTGGATCACAACCACTGGGCCATCGCGCAGATCCTCGGGCGGAGCGGAGCTCTCACGGCGGAGCAGTATGCGCAGGTTTTTGACATCGGGCCCGGCTCCCTGCAGAAGACGCTCGCGCACATGGTGGAGGCGATGTTCTTCTTCTCCGACAGTTTCAAGGGTGAGCGGTACCGCCGGCGGGAGAACTGGAAACAGAACTCGCAGACCGCGGCAGGGCTGATGCCTTTTCTGGATGCTGCGGCGAGTGAACTCAAGGGTTCGATCGGCGCGCGCCTGGCGGCTGCGCCGATTTCGGCGACGCTGGCGTGGCCCACGGCCAAGACTCCCATCACGACGGCGGTTGCCATTGCGCAGGTGTTCGATCACGGCTCACACCATCGAGCGCAGTGCCTGAACATGCTCAAGCAGCTCAACTCGCTGGACGAAATGGAGATTTATCCCCTGGTGTGGGCGGCCCAGAGCGCGGCTGCATCGGCGTGAGTTCATCTGAATTCCGCGCTCCTTTTTCGGTGGGGGCGGGTGTGATGTCCCGGTATGGTCGGGCATGAATATTTCACTCATGGAAGCGGAAGCCTCACCATCCCCGCGCGTGATGTATCGGGCCCTGCTTGAGCGCGACCCTACGTTTGAGGGTCTGTTTTTTGTGGGGGTAAAGACCACGGGGATCTTCTGCCGTCCGACGTGTCCAGCGCGCAAGCCGCACGCAGAGAACGTGGAGTTTTTTGCGGACAGCGGCGCGGCGGTCAGGGCGGGGTACCGGGCGTGTTTGCGTTGCAAGCCGTTGGAGAGCGGAGCAGCGCAGCCGGAGTGGTTTGAGCCGCTGGTGCAGAGGGTGGAGTCTGATACGGGGAAGCGGATCACGAACCGGGCGCTGGAGGGGATGGGCATTTCACCGCTGTCGGCGCGGCGTTACTTTCGTCAGCGGTTCGGGATGACGTTTCAGGGGTATCAGCGGGCGCGCAGGCTGGGGCTGGCAGCGCAGGCGCTCAATGGTTCGCCGGCGCGGTCATCGCGAACGCTTTCGCGGGCGATTTCGCGCAGCGGGTTTCGTTCGGAAAGCGGGTTCCGTGCGGCGTTCGCGCAACTGTTCGGGACGTCGCCGGGCAAGGCCCAACGGAGCGGGCGCGGGCCGCTGTGGGTGACCTGGCTGGAGACGCCGGTGGGCGTCATGCTGGCGGGCGCGACTGACAAAGCGCTCTGTTTTCTTGATTTTGCGGACCGCCCGGCGCTGCTCACGCAATCGCGAGTGCTGGCGGCGCAGTTTTCGGATCATCTGATTGTGCCGGGATCCTCGCCGGTGCTGGACCGGTTGCGCGAGCAGTTGACGGCGTATTTCGCGAGGTCGCGGCGAACGTTTGCAATTCCGCTGGAGATCCGGGGGACGCCATTTCAAGAGTCAGTTTGGCGTGCGCTGCTGGCGATTCCCGCAGGCTCGACGCGTTCGTATGCGGACATTGCACGAGACGTGGGGAGCGCGGGAGCGGTGCGTGCGGTCGGGCAGGCCAACGGGGCCAACCGCATCGCGATACTCATTCCGTGCCATCGGGTGATTGATTCATCGGGCAGGCTGCACGGATATGGAGGAGGGTTGTGGCGGAAGCGGTATCTGCTGGAACTGGAGGGGGTGGGGCATGATTCGGGGCGCGTTACTCCAACTCGCGCCTGACGGCCTACCGTTTTTGATCATGATGACCGGCGATCCCCTCACAATTCTTCTTCGGTACAACCACTGGACGACCCGGCAAATTCTGGATGCGTGCGTTCCGCTTGACGCATCGCAGTTCCACCGCAAGTTCGAGATGGGGCCCGGCTCGCTGCACGACACGCTCACGCACATCATCGGGGCGATGCGGCGGTGGGCGGAGCGGATCGGCGACATGCCGCGCACGGATCCGATTGAGGACAGGCCGCACGCGGCGGAGGAGCTCATTTCGATGCTCGACAGGGCGGCGGCGGACCTGGAGGCGTCGGCCCGGCGAGTCACTCTCGAAGGGAGGCTGGGCGAGGTGATGTCGTTTCAGCCCGCGGGGCATCCGGAGTATCGCTTCACGCGCGGGGCTGCGCTGGTGCACGTCACCACGCATGGCACGCACCATCGGGCGCAGTGTCTGAATATGTTGCGGCATCTGAATCTGGGGAAGCCGCTGCCGGAGATTGATCCGATCGACTGGCAGATCAGCTGCGAAAAGGAATGACGAGGGAATTGCCGGAGGCGGCGGGCTGGACTTGGCCGGCCAGATAGGTAACATATCAGTTACCTATGGATGAGGCAGCGCTGGATCGCATATTCGCGGCACTCTCGCACCCGGATCGGCGGCGCATGCTCGATCTTCTGTTTGAGTCGCCGGGGCTGCCGGTGGGAGAGTTGGCGGAGCACTTCGCCATGTCGCGCATCGCGGTGATGAAGCACCTGCGAGTCCTGGATGCGGCGGGGTTGCTGATTTCGCGCAAGTCCGGGCGGTCGCGGCTGCTGTTTTTCAATGTGGTCCCGCTGCAGCAGATTTCGGACCGCTGGTCAGATCGTTATGCATCCTTCTGGTCGGGTCGGTTGGCTGATCTGAAGGAGCGCATCGAGAGCACTTCTTCGACGTCGCAACTGTCCGCAAAGAAAGGCAGGTCTTCCCGTGCCGGCTGATTCCCGTCCCCGCGTTTTCAACATCATGATCAAGGGCACCATTCACGACGTGTGGCGTGAGATCACGCGCACGGATGCTCCGATCGCCTGCTTCTTTAATTCGCGGATGGACACGCCCATGCTCGCGCCGGGGTCCAAGATGGCGATGCGTTCGCCGGACGGGAAGTACACGGGCGTGGTGGGGGAGATTCTGGAAGTGCGGCCGCCGACGCGGTTTTCGCACACGTTCAAGTTCACCAACTTCGATGACCCGGTGTGCAAAGTGACCTACGAGTTGCGCGAGGTGGCAGGCGGCGTGGAGTTCATGCTTACGGTCGACGACATGCCGGTGGGCACGAAGACGGAGAAGCAGATGACGCAGGGCGGAACGATGATCGTGAACACGCTCAAGGCCGTGATCGAGACGGGCCGGCCGTCTTTCGGGACGCGCATGCTCTTTGTGCTGTTCAAGGTCATGGGTCCCTTCACGCCCAAGAAGTGTTTCAGCGAGCACTGGCCGGTGCGGTGAGGGCGGGCTGACCACTACGCTTTGGGAGTGAAGATCCGGCTCAAGAAACTGGCGGATGGCGTGGCGCTGACGTGCACGCGTGCGGATGCATCGGTCGTTGCGCAGCGCACGAGGCATGGGGGTTTTTTTCCGCTCCACGATCTGATGCATTATGCGGCGGAAAGTGTGCTGGGATACCGCGAGGCGTTCTGGGGCCTTCTTGATGCGGGCTGGTCCTTCGGGACATTTGGCGATCGGACTGATGCGCGGTACCTGTCGATGCCGGCGCAGGCTTTGTGGGCGGAACACGTCGTCGGCATCCTGCAGCGGCGTGTGGGAGAGATCGACTGCAATGATGATGCGCTCATGGGAATCCTGGTGGAAGAGGTGAACGCTGAGTGGTTCGCTGCGCTTGGTTCGGCAACTTCCCTTCCTCGGCCGATCACAGCGGCCCAACTGGCGGGCATTTTCTCGGTGTATTCGCGCCTGGCCGAACGGTGGATTGAGCTGCCTCTCGGTTCCACGCTCGAACTGGGTTTTCCAGCACCGGTGCCTGCTTCCGCATAGCCCGAGAAACGTTTCCTATCATCTGTCACAACTCATGCGCTCGGGGCGTCGGCGGCGAATGTGCCGTGCGACTGAGATGCACCCGTCGAACCTGATCCGGCTGATACCGGCGTAGGGAAGCGAACCCATGCTCATTTCCGATCCCTATCGCATCCATGCGAATTTCGACCGCTGGGCGACGCTGCGGCTGCTTGCAGTGTGCAGGGGGCTGGGTGAACCTGCCCTGGATCGGCAGTTTGCCATCGGGCTGGGGTCTTTACGCCGGACTTTCACCCACCTCGTCTCCAACATGGAACACTGGTTTGACCGGGCAGATGCCTCGCCTGCTCGTCCGATGCGTCCGTTCAATTCCAAGCCCGGGGAAGCGATGGACTCCATCAGTCAGCGATTTGATGCGGCTTGGGCGGATGTGAAGGGCATCATCGAGCGGCATGGGCCGGCCGGTTTGGCGCAGGTGATTTCTTCTGAGTTTGCGCAGGACGACGGGTCGAAGATCCCCGTCCGCTTTACGCGCGGCAGCATTCTCCTCCACGTCTTCAACCACGGCACGCATCACCGGGTGCAGTGCCTCAACATGCTCCGGCACCTCGGCGTGGACCCGCTGCCCGAGATTGACCTCATCGACTCCAATCAGGAAGTTGGGACCGCACCATGATTACGCCTTCTTTTAATATGAACTCACGCACCACGTCGTACACACTTCCGCGCATCGGCGGCAACCCGGCAAGCGATCCCACAGGGGCCACCACCAATCCGGGGTCATTTGCGAACCCAGCCGATGTGGGAGGGCCGCGCATGTTCTCCAGCCCTGACACGCCGGGCATGCCTGCGCCGTCGGAGAAGACGGCGTGGGACTTCCTGCCGGAGGGCTGGCGGGTTCGGCGTATGCCATCTGACACTGCGCTGGACACGTACAACCCTGCAGCGTGCTTCATCGGGGATCACCCTTCGGTGACGTTCCGCACGGCGAAGGGTGAAGTGTTTGAAGTGTCGTATCCGCGCAACTTTGAGCCGGTGACGCAGCTGGAGTTTGCCCGGCTGGGGGTCGTGACGCCTGAGATGCGGCGGGTGGCGGCACGCGAGGGGCACTTGAGCGCTGAGCAGGTGCGCGACGAGGTGGCGGCGGGGCGGATGGTGATTCCTGCCAACAGGACGCATCTCAATTACAAGCTTGATCCGATGGCCATCGGTCGGGCGAGCAAGACGAAGATCAATGCCAACATGGGCGCATCGCCCATCTCCAGCGGCACGGCGGAGGAGATCGAGAAACTCAGGTGGGCGGAGAAGTGGGGGGCGGACACGGTGATGGATCTGTCCACGGGAGGGAATCTTGATGAGTGCAGGGAGGCCATTATCTGGAACTCCACCGTTCCCATCGGCACGGTGCCTATCTATTCCATGATCATCGGGCGCAAGCTTGAGGACCTCACCGAGGAGATCATTCTCGAATCGCTGGAGCACCAGGCAGCGCAGGGGGTGGATTACTTCACGATCCACGCGGGCGTCTTGCGCGCGCACCTCCCGCTGATCAAGAAGCGTCTCATCGGCATCGTTTCGCGGGGCGGATCGCTGCTGGCCAAGTGGATGCTCACGCACCAGAAGGAGAATCCCATGTACACGGCATGGGAGAAGATCTGCGATGTGATGCGCCGGCACGATGTGACGTTTTCGATCGGCGATGGGTTGAGGCCGGGGGGATTGGCGGATGCATCGGATGCAGCGCAACTGGCGGAACTGGTCACGCTGGGTGAACTTACCGAGCGCGCTTGGCGCAAGGGGGTGCAGGTCATGATCGAGGGGCCGGGGCACGTCCCCTTTGACCAGATTGAATACAACATGAAACTGCAGCGGACGCTGTGTCACGGCGCGCCGTTTTATGTGCTGGGTCCGCTGGTGACGGACATCTTCCCCGGCTACGACCATATCACTTCCTGCATTGGGGCGACGGCGGCAGCGTATCACGGCGCGGCGATGCTGTGTTATGTCACGCCCAAGGAGCATCTGGGGCTGCCCAAGAAGGATGATGTGAAGCAGGGATGCATCGCCTACAAGATCGCAGCGCACGCGGCGGATGTCGCGCTGGGGATTCCGGGGAGCCGGGACCGGGATGATGAACTCACCAAGGCTCGGGCCGCGCTCAACTGGGAGAAGCACTTTGAGTTGTCTTTCGATCCCGACACCGCGCGGGCGTATCACGATGAGGACCTGGATGTGGATACGGACTTCTGCGCCATGTGCGGGCACGACTGGTGCTCGGTGCGCATCAGCAAGGAGATCCAGGAGTTCGCCAGTGGGAAGACAGAGGAGTACCGGTGGGACACGCCCAAGCGCAGCGAAGCGCTGACGGCGGAGCAGCAGGAGATTCTGTCCAAGCGCGGCGTGCTTTCACCCACGGAGATCCACGCGCTGGCGGCGAAGACGAAGAAGGCGGTGGGAGTAAGTGATGCGGGGGGAGGGAAGGCATCCTGCCATAGTGATTACGTGGAGAGTGCGGAGGAGGCGAAGCGGGTGCAGGAGGGCAGGTTGGCCCCCACGCTGGTGCAACTCAATACCGCGCCGGCGCATAATGTCTCGAAGCATGATTCGGTGATCTAGGCGCTACCTACAGAGTGGAGAATCCAACCCGGATGCAGAGGAGGCGTGCAGCATTGACCCCTGCGGAAGCGCAGATGCAGAGGAGGCGTGCCGCCTCCCCTGCAACCCCACCTGCTTCATGACGTTCGTGCTGGACCCCATTCAATCTGCGATTTGGGCTTGCGATTGCCCTGCTACTTACGATGTTTACTGCTCGCCCTTCTCCGAGCAATAGAGATGCGCCAGCACGGGCGACACGAGTCAGTGGCGAATCTGTTGAAGAGTAGTTGCCGCCTGAGCATACCGTCGAGTTGCGACAGCTTGGTGATAATTCTATCGGATGGCTGTCCCAGCCCAGCCGTGCGACAACAAATGCAGTTACGGGTCCGCAGTGCTTAATGCCACATATTTGAGGTACGTCTTCGATGGAAACACGCAGTACTCATATAACAAATCAATTACAACTATTGTGGCGATGATCCACGGTCCGGGATCGCGCCAGTCCGAATTGCATAGACCATAGAGTAGTAGACCGACAACTACTATAAAGAGCTGCAAATACCCCAGTTTCAAATTGGCACAAATGAGAGACTTGAGCCGTATAGAGGAATGCCATTGCACGTGATAGACGTTGATCGACTCCTGAAGTTGTTTTATGTATTGCGGATGTGCATTATTGTTCTCTAACACATGAATGCGAACTATAGCTCGATGAATCCGGTTCCAGCGATGTAGATATGAATAGGCGATGCAAGAACGAACAAAGAACCGAAGCACGAGAATCAGCGCGATGCCGACAGCCGCAAGGGTCCATCTTGTTGGATATGGATCCGGCGCCAAAGCGATGGCTGAAAAGGCGGCAATCACTACGCCGATAGACCAATTCGTTGTCTCATGGAGCTGAGCGCTGGCATTGTCGATCTCCCGACCGGTCTCTGCAAGATAGGCTTGGGTCCATTCGTCGGTCATTGCGCTCTCTCCAGGATGAAATCAACAATACCGCTGTGTGACTCTAATGGTGAATGCTGCAAACTACGGCGGAAACCTGCAATCATGCATAACGCCAGAAGCTCAGATCGCCGAAAGGGCTTAATGAACGAACCGTTTGGAGTCAAAAAACCGTCACGCCATCGCCTTCCAGACCTCGCCTTGGTCTTGACGTCGCCAGGCCCGCGAACCGCCAGCAGAAGGACTCCTTCGCGTCGCAAGGAATGCTTCATAGCGACCAATAGCTCGTGTCGCGACTGCGTTGGGGTAATAGTCCCAAGGACAAAGGTACATACCACAGCATCGAACCTGCGATTCGGCAGAGTTGTATGTGCGCGACCGCCGCGCAACGCGAACAACTCATACTCGCGAGGATAGCGATTAATTACCGCGGGTAACTCGACTGCATCAACGATTAGACGACGTTCTTGCAGCCAAAGGGAGTTGCGCAATGCCCCTCCTCCCACTTCGAGGATGTGCATCCCCGGCCCAAGAATGCCCATGCCATAAGAGTCCCTGACAATCCTTGCAGGCATTGGGAATCGACGAGAGGTTCCAATTGCGAGCTTCGCGTGCCTAGGCACCATTCCCCCGTAGGATAACCCGGTCGTCCGATGCTTCTCGGGTGGGGTTGCAAGGGGAGGGCGGAGGCTTGGCGGAGCCATCCCCTGCATCCGCGATTTTGACATCGCGTCCCCACTCCCCCTGGCCCCCGATTTCCCTCACCTCGCCTGCGCGCCGCATTCGGGGCAGACATCCGCATCTCCGGCGGCACTTGCCTTCAGGTCATATCCGCAGGTGAGGCAGACTCGAACGAGACCCAGGTCGTTGGCCGCAGCGCGGATAAGTCGTTTTGGCATTACGCGAAACATGCTCTCCTGCGCCAGCACAATCAGAGTGACTATGCCCACCAGTTGCATTAAGAAGGTCGGGAATTTCGCTCCATTGCTGTGCGGTGAGTTTGGGGTGGCCGATCAGCCCGCCGAGGAACCAGTCGTTGTAGCGTGCGAACAGCGACATAAGTGCATGCACAATAGGCCTGTACCGGGTCTCTTAGGGGCGCGATCTCGCGAGGTCGTACAGTTCGCGGTGTCTGGTCAGCCGGGAGGACGCCGCGAACCGATGGTCCGGCGGAACAGAAAAACTTACTGTGCCAACCCACTGTCACTGATCGTGTTGCAGCGTGATTCGGTCTGCGCTGGCTGCGAAATCCCTTATTCACGGAAATTCTCCATGCGAGGTCCCTGCTTGTTACACACGAGCAGAGGTCTTTGGTGATGGATTCACGCCGTGGCGGGCCTGCGGCTGCGTGTAAGCACATGTCGTCGTCGTCGGGTGTCCGTTTCGGTCATGGAAGGGATGCCGGCAAGGAATGTCCTTTCCGGCGGATGTTCCGAGGAGGTCTTCATGTCTTTTTTGAAGAAGGAGAATGTCATGAGCAAGACCGTGGCACTGCGTTGCCTGTCGATGGTCCTTCTGGGGTGCTGCGCGCTGACGCCGGTCAGCGCATCGGCCGCTGCGGGCGCTTCGATGTCCGTGGGCCTGCCGGGCGTGCAGATTCCCAGCGAGGTGGTGCGCGGGCCTGAAAAGAAGCTGGTGAGCGCCAATGAGGCCGATGCGTGGGCGGCAGAAGGCGATCAGGAGGACACAGAGGCTTTCGTGAGTTACAACCAGCCCTGGACACCCCCGGTTGCGTCCTTCCGCGCGCGCGTGCGTTCCTGCGATGACCCCACGCCCTTCACCGCCGTGTGCATGGATGACTTTGCCTTCAGCGCTTCGGGCCGGGCGGTGCGGCTGCGCTGGTGGGGCGTGCTGACCAACACAGCGCAGGTGGGCAGGCCGTATTACATCGCAATCTATAAGGACAGCAATTGCACGCCGGCGACGCTGATTTACAAGGCCTGCGTCACACCCGCCGTCGTCGCGGTGCAGCCTGACTGCACCAATCAGCGGGTATTCCGGTTCGACACGCCCATTCCCGCGGTCGCGCTCACCGGAGGGCAGCGCTACTGGCTGCAGATTTCCGAGAATGATGCCGCCAGTTCCAACCCGGGCGCCGATGACTTCTTCTGGTCGGGCCGGCAGCCGGTGCGCAAGTGCCGGGCGCTTTCGACCTCCGATTACATTACATACACCCCGCTCACGGACTCGTGCAACGGACAGCCTGACGATCTGTCCTTCGCGATCCTGCTGCAGACTCCTTGAACCGGCATAGAGCGTTACGCGAAACGACGGTGCGTCGATTCGTACCGAAGAAGGAAGGGGCCGGCCACGCACCGGCTCCTTCTTTCGTTTTTGCGGTTCGCGTTTTCAGGGGGCAGTGTGCGGGCGGGGATTGGTTGCCGTCCCGCATTCGGGGCAGACATCCGCATCTCCGACGGCACTTCCCTTCAGGTCGTATCCGCAGGCGGGGCAGACTCTGACGAGACCCAGGTCGTTGGCCGCAGCGCGGATGTGCGTTTTCATGAACAAGCGGTAGCGCAATTCGATGACAAGGGTGAGATACACCGCAAAGGCTAAGACTTGCACGATGCGCGCCGGCCAGTCGCTGATGTTGATGGAGATCGACTGCATCAATGAGTCGAGGCCAAACACGATCAATATGCCACCAATGGCCGCAGGGAGGAAGAAGGTGAGCAGCGCCCAAGCGCCCCGTTCATGCCGTTTCATCGCAAATACGCGGATCCCCCGCCACTGCTGGGCGGTGAGTTTGGGGTGGCCGATCAGCCCGCCGAGGAACCAGTCGTTGTAGCGTGCAATGAAGGACATGAAGGAAGGACTCTAGCCCGTGGATTCAGGCTTCCGGGCAGGGGTCGTGCCGCACTCGGGGCAGACGCCGCTCACATTCCCTTTCAGGTCATAGCCGCATGTGGCGCAATAGCCGGGACGCATTCGAGAACGCCGGAGTGCAAAGATGCCAAACGGCAATGTGATGACCAGGGGAACCCACAGCGGGAAAATAAAGCACCAGTTTGGGCCAAGATCGCAACGCCAGGCCCACCATGTCCACTCGTAAAGCATTGCGCCCCAGAGAGGATCACCGGGGTCAATCAGGGTCCATCCATGCGGGATGTAATAGGTCACGCCCGAATCAGGTCCACCGCAGGCAAATGTTCCGCTTCTAAGCGCAATCGTGCATTGATCCTGGAAGACAATCCATCGCCACCGGCTCGCGAACCACAGGACAAATACGGTCAGCCAGAGCCCGATTCCTCCCCACTTCACCATTGACCGCAGACTTGCCCACCTGTGTTTGCTTTTGTGCGCTTCAGCCATGCCTTCACCCAATGTGCAGATCGCGCACGATCTGCGACTCCGGCTTGATCGAATCGAGGGGAATGCCCATCTGTTCCGCGATCATCTCGCGCACCTCCTGCAGCACGTTGGCCCCCAGCGCCAGATGCTCTCCAGCGCTGGTTCCGGGGTAATACTTCGGGGCGATCTTGCGCACCAGGTCGGCGACCGTCACGCAATCTCTCGGAAAGTGCCGACGAAAGAAAAAATCCTCTGTCCAGTAGAAAGCAAAGACGACCGCAATCACTGAGATGAACACCAGCAGGACGAGCACTGACCCGGAGACGGGCAGCGCTGCGAGCATGAGCGTTCCCAGCAACCAGACCAACGCCAGAATGAGTTGGAGAAATCTGAGGGTGATGGAATTCATCGATGTCCGGGAGACCAGCCGGGGAAGATCCGGATTGACTTTGCGCATCGCCCGCCATCGGCTCCAACGTCCCCACGTGAAGAGTTCATCCAGCCGCGCCTTGGGCCGGACCGCCTGCCGCATCACCTTTCCGTGCGTCATGGCGCACTGGCGGAATTCATAGAACGCCCGCGCGGTCGGACACCGGCCTTCGTACTTGGGCAGGTGCGCGACGATCAGCGCCGCCACATCCGCCACCGTTCGCGCTGCGCTGCACTCAGCATCCGTCAGGCGGATGTCGTAGCGATCCTCAATCTCCATGACCAGTTCAACGCCGTCAAGGCCCATGGTTCTCTATCCTAGTTCCGGCGACCAGTAGGTGTGCATTGCGGCGTGACATTCCCCTCGTCCGAATGTTCCTCACTCTGCCTTTGTGCCGCATTCGGGGCAGACATCCGCATCTCCGGCGGCACTTGCCTTCAGGTCATACCCGCAGGTGAGGCAGACTCGAACGAGACCCAGGTCGTTGGCCGCAGCGCGGATAAGTCGTTTTGGCATTACGCGAAACATGCTCTCCTGCGCCAGCACAATCAGAGTGACTATGCCCACCAGTTGCATTAAGAAGGTCGG
>JBGASM010000041.1:0-6006 GCA_044229655.1 Phycisphaerales bacterium
ACCTGCTCTGACACGAAGTCGTTCATCAGCGGCCGGTCCTTGGGGCGGAGTTTCTCGGAGGTGCGGGTGCGGGAAGCGGGCCGACGCGCTGCATCGAAGCCCTGATGATTCGGCAGCCCCATGTCGCCGAAGGATGAGAGACCCGCGGCGATGGCGTTGTTAGAGCGCGGCTCCACCTTCACGTTGTACGGTGGGTCGGTATTGACCAGATGGATGACGTTGCCATCCAGCAGGCGGTCCACATCGGTGGGGGAGGCGCTGTCGCCGCAGAGCAGCCGGTGGGTGCCCAGAATCCACAGATCACCCTTCTGCGTGACCGCCTCATCAGGGGGAGCGGGGATGGCATCTTCCTCAACCTCGGGCAGCGCGGGATCGGCGAAGATGTCCGCCAGTTCGCTGTCACTGAACCCCACCAGCCCGAGGTTGGTCCCCAGTTCCTTGAGTTCAGTCAGTTCAATCCGCAGGAGGTCCACATCCCATCCTGCATTCATCGCCAACTGGTTGTCGGCCAGGATGTACGCCTTGCGCTGGGCTTCAGTGAGATGCCTCAGTTCAATGACCGGCACCACCTCCAGACCCAGGTGACGGGCCGCCAGCACCCGCGCATGCCCGGCGATGATCCCATTCTCACCATCAACGAGAACAGGATTCGTCCAGCCGAACTCCCGGATCGACGCCGCCAGTTGCGCCACCTGCGCCTCCGAGTGCGTCCGCGCATTGCGCACATACGGCACCAGCGCTGCCAGCGGCCGGTACTCGATGTGCAGCCGGGCCGGGTCATCGGCACATGCCGCGCCGCCTGCCTGCCCGTGAGGTTGAGCCGCATCTGTTCTTCCTGCCTTGGCTCCATTGCGCTGTGAACGTTCCTTGCTTCTGTTCATGGTGTGAGTCCTTTCATCACTGTGCACACTGATCTGTTCTGTAACATCCCCGCCTCCTCCGCCCCCGGCAGCTCCCTACAGTCGGCCGCGCTGGGTGAGTCCTACCCCCCCCTGCTTCATTCTGCGAAAACGTGCGTGTGTGGCCACGCTCGGTCCTATGTCTCTTTGCTGCAATGTTTTAGACCGCCCTACCCCTTGTTTTCGCATGACGTAAGTCCTTATTCTGTGTTCGCGATCATGTGGGTGAATGTTGGATGTCGTTTGTTTATGTTGTTAATACACTCGCATTCCGCGCGCCCGTTGTTTATATCTCATCAGCATCCGACTCGCCGTGGCGGTCACCATTGACCGTGACTCTGGAGACTCTGTGAGACAATTCCAAGCCAAGTCCCGCGCCGATATGGGCCAGGTAGGGGGCGTCTGAGTCAGACCCTGAAAATTTTCCTCAATAGGAAGGGCATTCAGACTCACAGACTCACGCCGGGCAGCGTCAGCGGAAACTGGCCGCCTCATCAATGTCGCCAACGCATGGAACAGACTCACCAGACCCACAGAATCACGGACCGCGTGGTATGTGCCGGGTTTCATCACACTTGCACTGCTGCCCTTCCGCGCAGAATCCGACAGCGGCTGGAACTGACTCACCTGGCTCACAGACTCACACGGGGATGTCGTAGATCACCTCCTCCTCTGGGCTGGGAACTGGTGCCGCGGATGTTCTGAGGACCTTCCAGCGCGCCCCATCACGTCTGCCTGCTCCGGCATCAACATCAAGGTATTTGCCGTCGATGACTTTGCGCCGTATGCCCCTGAAGCGGTTGGCCAACCCGCGAACGGTCGGCGTGCGACCAGCGGGTAGGGAAAGGAAGTTCTCGACTGCGCAACGCAACCGGACGGAAACTCCATCCGTCGGGGCTGTGAGACCCGAATGGGGATACAGGAACTCAATCAATTCACCGACGAGGAAGCCTCTGCCATCGATGTCATGAATGACGAGCGCATCCAGCAATCCGCGAATGGCATCTCCAGTGTCATCAGCCGATTCGAGCAGTGTCTGGCGGGTTTCGCAGGGGTCGGGAAGGCCAATCCAGACGACCGCCTCGCGCACGAGGTCGCTCCAGCCATCAAAGGAACCGAAGCGCCGCAGACCGTTCCGTGGACGACCGGCCTGAATGTACCCCGACAGGATCGTCAGTGCGGCGACATATAAACGCTCGCGGTTGGCACGCACCCATTGCAGGAGGTCAGGATGTTTGAACTCCGAGCGGTCCTCGGGCCGCTCTGCAAGGATGTCCAAACGAATGTGAAGCGTCCGCCGGGTCGTGTCGCTGGAAACTTGGACGTTGTTGCCGGTGGCGAGCCACGTAATGAACAGCGGGAGGTTGATGGACCGATTGTGTCCGAGGAGCCGGTCTTCCCAACGTCCACCGGTAATCGCCCGGTCCAGGGCATCGTTACCCAGTACGCCCACGATATTGTCGAGGAGGACGACTTGCTTCCCATCAATCACCAGCGTTGTAACGGTCTTGCGCATCTCCGATGAATCAGATGAATAGGAGGCGACGGCCAGGTCCCCGCCCTGGCAGATCGTGCCCAGCAGCCTTCCCAGGAGCGTTTTGCCCGCGCCGGCCACGTTGGCGTCTATTAGAAAGAGGGGCGATGCGCCGTCGAATGCGAAGCGCGCCACAGGAGTCAGGAGGGCCGCAAAGAAGGCAGCGCGGTGCGCCGGTGTTGCGAAGGGAAAGTCCGCCAGCGGCTCTTCAAGCACTGACATCGCAGCACGGGCATCTGCGATCGTCACGATTTCCGGCACCAATGGGAAGGATGCCTCGGGCCGATATAGAACGCGCGTTGCCGCGTCATACCCCGGGGACTGGAGAATGGAGCCATCGCGCCTCAGGATGGGTGCCCCGACCACCGCCTCCAATGAGCGTACTCCCGGGTAGCGTGACCGCGCTTCGATGGCCGCGACCAGCCAGGCAGGCGGATGGCAGGGGATTTCGTCACCGTTGGATTTGAGTCGGTAGAACTCCGCACGCGCTGTCAGACGTTCGCACGTTGGCCGTCGGAACAACTCTGATGTACGGCAGGTGACGGTGCTACGTGCAGCTCATCAGGCGCCTGGTGCAAGCATAATCAGCAAGCAGCCACCGCTGGAAGAGGGTCCGGATCATCAGCCAGCACGGCGATAACCTCATCGGCCACGGTGTTCATCCGTATCAATGCGGATGCGCAGCCTCTCTCTTCGCGCCCGGTGTCCCGCGCGTTTGCGGCAGGGCAGGTCCCGGAGCCATCCGGGCAGAGTACGTGCGGTTTGCGGGCTGCATCGCTGACCTTGTGAACAAGTTCGTTCTCCACTCAGGGCGGCTGGCACCGCGGATGCGGTCGCGCAGGCAGATCGAGCGCCGCGACGGCCTCCTCAGCCCAAATATGCGCAACCGCGGTGACGCGCGCCGACGCAGTCGATGCCGCCATTCCGAGACTGACTCGGCGCGCGAGGTCACCCGCGGCAGCGACGGTGTCGGTCAGGCCCGGCAGGTTCTGGATGCGGCGATGGGTACAGGATGAGACTGGCCGCCAGCGTATCCTGCTCGATCTCCACATCATCGACGTAAGTTACCGCTGGCTGGCCACGGCGGCAGCCAGCAATTCGACCACTTCATTGGTCTTCCTTGTTGATCTCGCCCGGTTCGCCGCACCAGCAGGTCAGCGCATCCGGATGAATCGACGGACCGATGACCGTCTGGGGCAGGGCCAGGCGGATTTCCACGAGCATCTCATCAGTGAGCGGATCGCGAAACTGCCGGGTCATCGCCTCCGGGCAAATGGACTCCAGTGATGAGAACGTGGATTTGCGCGTCCGGTCACACATCCGGACTTCGGAAGCAACCCATCCGCCAAGGCGATGGCCTCTTCACAGTCAGAGATCGACATCCGCAACCCGCCGCTCGGTGCCCCCAGCACGCCGGGTTATCTTCAGGCGGAAGCACGGAAACCAGCCTGGTCCGCGGCCATAATGGGCCAGTTCGCGTTGAGCGGCAACGGTCTTTGCCAATAGCGGAACGGCAGCACGCCCTGCGCGAGTCCCCTGCAGCACACTTCCGCCGCCGACGTCGGTTTCAGGCTCCCGTGGCGCACCGGAGAGTTCGAGGACGCAGAGACTGGTGTATCCAGTTCAATCACAGCAGACCCTCTTTCCGCAGTTCGCTGGCAGCGCGGTCCGGAGGTGACGGCGGTGCGCTTTCCCCCACATCGCCCTGGGCGCAGCGAGTGATCTCGTCGAAGAACTCCCGCAACGCGGATTCGGTACAACACCAGCCGCCGGGCGTCCGCACACAACGCAGTTTGACGCCACGACACCCGGTGACGCGCCACCTGTGCGCGGTCGACGCATTCAAGGTCTTGCCGGACCTGTGCCGCGGCAGCCATTTCAACTCTCGCAGTCGCGACAACGGGATCAGTTCAGACGAATCAGTTTGTGAGGAGATCGTGACCATCACTTGACCGTAGTTTGCGGCGCGTTGCTGCGCAGCGCATACCACACCGCGATCCCGATCCGTCGCAATCCGTCGCGATCCGTCGCAATAATGTCTCAATACGATTTGGAGAAAATCGCGCGGCTATTGCTTCTGCAACCGCGCATCGACCACATCGTCCCACTCTTCGCGCGCACGGAGAAGTGTGCGGGGAAGCGTGAACCAGCCCCTTCGGGGGGATACAGGTTCATAGCCGATGTCCTGTGCGGCAATCCACTTCCTGAGTTTCTTAGGGTGGAATCCCTTGACCATTCTTCCGCACATGCACGACAGCGAGATTGGTCCCATGCGCACCCGATCATCTGACGCCTCATCACTCAATGCGGGCGGCGGGATCAAGAGTTGACGCCAGATCCCACTCTCGGTCCCCAAACGCATTTGCTCGATCAGATCCCGTAGTACTCGGTGAATCCCCTGAATGCTCGAGGAGAGGCATTGGCCCGCCAAGTTCGCGCGCACCGTATCCGCGCTGAACTCCGCACCTCCCGCCCACACCGAGAGCGGGGGCTTCACCCATACATGCAGTTTGAGCAGCCACCAGTTGACCGGGTCAACGAATGCCTCGATCGGGACCGTGTTGATGATGTCGCTCAACCGGGGCAGCAGCGACTGCAGTTCGGCGAACCCCAGCGTCAGTTCATCGATCTGCGAACTGCGCGACCGGAGCGTGCGCCAGACCTCACGACCGGGAGAGAACCACTCCACCACTCCCACATGCGCATGGCAGCCGTGAATGTCCGCCCTGGTCCCTGCGGGCTGCGGCATCGTGCCGATCAACTCCGACGGCCACTCGGAGATGTGCAGATCTAGCCCCGGGTAGCGCTGAGCCGCACTGGCCGCATCCTCCACCAGCCGCTCCAGTCGACTGCGTCGATCCATGACAGAGATCAGCTGTGCGGCGGCGCGCCGCTGCTCCGCCAATCGAAGGCGCACACGGTCAGAAGTGAATGTGATGCTCGTCACGCCCTTGATTGGAACCCCCTTGCGCCGGCGCGCAGCAGTCCGCTGCCCGCGCAATGACCGCTCGCTGACTGGGTCCCTTGCGGCACCCTTGGGGCGGTGTGCTGTCTTTGACTGTGGTGCTGTTCGCCTGGATGTCTTCCGCTCGGTTCTGCGTGGCATTCCGCAACTCCTATGCCGCCCCCTGCGAACCCCAAATCCCCGCAGCACGCGCGGACCCTACCCCACCCGCTCCATCACCTGCCGCGCCGCCGCCAGGTCGCGTTCAGCATAGACCTCGGTCATCTTGAGTGAGTGGTGCCCGAGGATGATCCGGGCCATCTCCGCACCGAACTGCTTCCTCAGACTCGTCGCAGCGTTATGCCTCAACCGGTGCGGATACCACGCAGGCATCAAGACTGGGTCGGTGCCCGTCTCTGCTGCCTCGGTGCGGCGTGCCTCGTTGATCCGACCGATGGCACGCTTGATGGCTCTCCGGTAGGTCGCCACATCGTACTGGTCGCTCGGTGGCCGCTGCCGCTGGCGCAGCCTCCGCTCCTCGTTGCGCTTCTGCTGACTGGGCTGGATTCTGGTCTGCCGATTCGCTCTCGCCTCCGCATGCCGCCACTTCTCCGCCTCTGCGGGTGAGA
>JBGASM010000042.1:0-4921 GCA_044229655.1 Phycisphaerales bacterium
GTCTGCAGCGCGGACAATCATGGGGGCAGAACCGCCCCCCAGCAGTGCATCCAACTGGGCCAGTTCCGCCGCCAGGGCGTCCCGGCGAGACCTGAGTTCGCTGGCGATGGCGGAGATGGGGACGGACGAGAGGGAACGCTGCGTCATGGGGGCCTTTCAAAGTGACTGACGGAATCTGGCAGTATATCAGACGCTGACCGCAGTTGCTCGGCAGCGCTGGCATCGAGATGGTGCCCTACGGACAGGGGTATGCGGACATGAGCGCACCGGCCAAGGCCCTCGAGGCCCTCATCGTGAGCGGAAAACTCCGCCACGGGCATCATCCGGTGCTGCGCTGGATGGCCAGCAACGCCTCCATCGAGATGGATGCGGCAGGCAACATCAAGCCCTCCAAGCGCAAGTCCACTCAGAAGATCGATGGAATCATCGCCACCATCATGGCCCTGGGCCGGGCGATCAGCACCGCACCCGAAGATGAACCCCTGTGGATGCAGCAGGGGGGGATTGTGGTGATATGAGGGTCAGTGCGGACGGGGGAGGAAGAAACGAGCATGTGTCTCATAACGCAATTGCTCCAGAGGAATTGGACGAGGCAGTTCTCCGACCATTGAATTGCTGAACGAGGAGGCAAATGCCATGCACGCCGTTTCCCCCTGTCGCCGCAATGGCCGGTTCTTAGTTTCAACTGCGGCGATAGCAATTGGGTCGATTGCACATGCACAAGGAGGACTACCTGTCACGGTTGCGCCGACCGCCGCATACGGTTTTGGGAATGCGATTGCCTCTGGCGGCGACCTGGATCACGATGGTCAGGAAGACTTCATTGTGTTTGATCCCGAGAAGTTGGGCACCAATGGTTGGGTGAGCACGGTAGTCTCAGCCTACTCCGGTCGCGCTGGTGCGCTGCTTTGGTCGATAGAGCGAGTTGTTGGTCCGGACGAGGGCACTGTCAATGGGCGATCAAATGGAGCCATTGTCGGTGACCTGAACGAAGATGGTACTGACGACGTGGTGGTGGGATTCCCGAACGCAAAGATCGGCGATGTAACTGATGCCGGTCGTCTCGAAATCCGCTCGGGAGTAGATGGCGCTCTCTTGAGGGCCATCAACGGCTCCGCAACCAATCAACGCCTTGGACGAGACGTCATCGGGTTGGGTGACACCAACCTCGATGGCGTGCCCGACTACGCCGTTGTGGCAAGCAACGCTTTGGCGGGCGAAGTGTGGATTTGCTCAGGCACGGACGATTCTGTGCTGGTCAGGCTGCCGCAGAATCAACCACGCCGCCTTGCAAATGCGGGCGACTTCGACAGCGACGGGGTGTGTGACCTTGTGATCGGCTCAGACCGACCAACGCAAACTTCAGCATGGTTGGTATCCGGTCGCGATGGACACGTACTGAGGGAGTTCGCGCCTCCGACCGGTGAGGTCTTCGGATACATTGTGGCGGCGGGAGCCGAACTATCCGGCGACGGCGTCTCTGACTTTGTCTTTGGGGATGGCGGCTTTGGTCGAATCTACGTCTACTCCGGCGCCAATGGCGCGCTGATTCAGCGTATCACTCGTCCCCTTGACGGATGCAATGGCAGCTTAGATTTCGGTGTGGCCATCGTACTCTGCGACGTTAATCAAGACGGGATTTCGGAGATCCTTAGTACAGATGGCTGTACTGTTTTCGCATTTGATGCGAGGACTGGCCTTGTGGTCCGTCGTTATCACTACTCCGACCTTGGATATGAATGGGACTACAGGCCCGGCGGTGAGGAGGTTGCCAGCGGAGATCTAAGCGGCGATGGGTGGACGGATGTCCTGATCGGAAGCCCTCAATCAAACCTTGTTTTTGCGCATGCGTCTTCTTCACTCGGCTTGGGGATTGATGGCGCAATCAAGTTGGCAACTGTCCAACGTGGCAATGTCCTTGAGCTCACCATTGATAATGGGACGCCAAATGGTACGGTGCGGCTCTTTGCGAGTCAGGCAGGCAAGGACTGCACACTGATTCATCAGCTGGGTCTCTGTGTGGATCTGTCACGGCCCTTTGAGCAGGTGGGTACTCTTGCGACTGATGCGACAGGTGCGGCCGCATTGAGTTTGCCGATCCCAGCACGACTTGCGCCCGGACTGGTGTGGTTCCAGTGCTTTGAGCGAGACGATTCCACGCGTGCGATCGCAAAGTCGAATGTCCTTGAGATTACGGTGATACGCTGAGAGGCGCGGACGGTCTTGGCGTGAGGGCCGAGCCTACTTCCTGCTGCCGGTTGACTGGCATCAATCGCGCCGTGACCAATCTAGGGAAAAGCGCCACTGTGGCAAGGGTGTCGCAGCCTGCCGCCATTCGCAGCATTCATTGGCGATCGAGAGTGACGGAGGTGCGACCCTATGGAAGGGAGCGAATAATCAGGATGTGAAGCGCTGGGGCATCCTCATCCTCGTCTGTCTGCTGCTGGGGGTGGTGACGACGTATGGCGTGGCGTGGGGAATTGTGTGCTGGGGGTCCGTGTCCGCGTCGCCGACCACCGACACATTCATTGCTGCAGATACGCCAGAGCAATGCTGGTGGCGCGCATATTTTCAAGGCACGGGGGCATGGCGGCGGTGCACCTTCCTTGGCCCTTGCAAGGAAACGGGACTGCGTGGTGATGAGCTCTATATCGTGCGTGCCGGGAACTGTCCAAAGCTGCCCGACTGGTCGCGTTTCCATTTGATCAAATCGGTTGTGCAGATGCGCGGGCTGCAGGATGATGCAGGGCATTTCCAGTTTGGCGTTGTTTTCATTGTCGAAGAGGATGCGGTCGGGTTCCCCTGGCCCGCGACGTGGCGAGCCGTGTCCATGGATGCAAGCGTTGACCACCCAACAGCCGATGTGTTTGACTTGCGTCAGCGCTGGTTTGGCACGGCGAAGGGAACGGAGCCGCGCTACCTCATGAGAATCTTGCCGATGCAGATATTTTGCCGCTGCGCCCCCTCTGGGCGGGATTTGTCATTGACACCGGCCTCTGGTCACTGGTATGGGGAACGCTCTATGCGGCGGTCGTCGGCGCGCGCCGGGGATGGAAACGATGGCGAGGACAACGATGCGGAATGTGCCCGAATTGCGGCTATGACCTCACCGGCAACACATCGGGCAAATGTCCGGAGTGCGGAGCGACAACACCCGCAAGGGCCGCATCATGAAGAAGAATGCGAAGCGACGACAACCCCTGCGCGGCGTCATGAAGTGGGGCGGAGTCACGCTGTGCGTGCTGCTCTTCGCGCTGTGGCTGGCGAGCGGGTGGTGGATGCTTGCGTGGGTCGGCAGGAGCGGCCAACAACACTTCATCGGGACCATGATGTATGGTGGAGAGTGCACAATCTGGTCTCTCCCGAGTGGAACGAGAGAGTGGTTCCCATTTCCTGCCGATGGATTCAGCGGCCTCAGGCACGTCCCCGGATGGAACTGGACATACTTCGAATTGAGTTGGTCTGATTGGAGTGTACAGAGCAAAAGGAGGTTGGACATCTCCTTTCCCCTCTGGCTCCCCTTCCTCCTCCTCGCCCTTCCCACCGGCCTCCTCTTCTGGTCCGACCATCGCAAGCGCATGCGGCCCAACGCTTGCGCGACGTGCGGCTATGACCTCACAGGCAACACATCGGGGAAGTGTCCGGAGTGCGGAGTGCGGCACGCAGTGGCCACGTCCGACCAGATCACTTCAGGAGGGTCTTGACCTTTTCGCGCAGGTCCTCACGCGCATCTCCAGCCTCGGCCGCCTCATCCAACCACTGAAGCTGATGCGCCCGGCCCTGCTGGGCGCGAAGGGCAACATTGATAAGCAGGAAGTGAGTGGCGGGTTTGTCGCGCAACTCAAGGGCGAGTGCGGCCAGGTCCAACGCTGGTTGTTCGCGCTGCGCCGCCAGGCAAGCTGCGTACAGCGTTGCGATCTCTTGAATCCTGTAATCCTTGAATGACTCCGCCTCTTCCTGAGGCAACATGCCGTCCATGGCCATGTCGCGCCGCATCTTGGCGACCGGATCGTCGTACAGCCTCCCGAGGACACTCCAGCGTCCATGGGTCGCCAGCAGGTCCTCGATCTTGTAATCGACCATCCGCAGCGTCTTGTCGGCCCCGGGTTTGTCGATGATCCGATCAATCCAGTCGAGCGTGCGCTGCTCGTCGTTGACGACTTCGTTCAAACTGATCCAATCGTACAGAGTGTCGCGGTTGGCTTTCCCCGCCTTGAGTGGTTCCTCGAGCGCATCGCGTAACTTTGCGAATCGCGCTTTGGCCGGCGCATGGCGCGAGGCAAGGCGCTGCATGTCGCTGACCATGAACGACCCGCGCACGCCCACGAATGCGGGATCAAACTTGAGCATGTTGTCCCAGAGCCATACGAACTCATCCGTGGCTTCATCCAACTTCCCTGACCGCTCAAGGGCTTGTGCAAGGTCCAAACGGGCCCGAATGTCCACCTTGCCGGATGCATCGGCTCTGCTGCCTGCAGCCTCTTTGAGTTTGTCAATCTCCCGCTTTCCCTGCTGAACTTGGGCGAGCCAGGTCAGGAGGTCTGCCGAATCCCGATACCCCACCACCCGATCAAACTCCTGCCCTTCCTTAAAGACGATGATTGTTGGCATAGCGCTGATCGTCAGGTCTTGGGCCAAGGCCTTCTGGGCATCGACGTCAATCTGTATTGCGATGGCATTGGTGCCGATCCAGTCGATGACGGATTGGTCGACCCATGTCGTGGCGTCCATACGTTTGCAGGGACCGCACCACTCAGCCGTGGCATCGACAATAAGGAGTTTCTTCGCCTCAACACTTGCCGTCTTGGCTTCGTCAAACGTTTTCTGGGCAAACACCGCAGGCGGTTCGCCCATGACTGCTGATGCGAAGCTGGCGACCGTCACCACACCGAGTAAGAAAACCTGACCGAAGTTGATAGGC
>JBGASM010000043.1:0-4580 GCA_044229655.1 Phycisphaerales bacterium
GGCTTCACGGTGTCGGCACCGAAAAGCATGCGCAGATACTGAAACCCAGCAGGTCCAAAACCCTTCACTCCGACCTCGACATAGTCTCCGGGCCGAGCCACAGCCGCCCAATTCGTCAGTCGTTCCGCTTCCGTACCACCTTGCTGCCGGTCCCGCACCGCGATGGCGTACCTGGTCACGCCCTGCAAAGTTTCGGCCCTTGTCGGGTCGTTCGTGCGCAGCATGGTGCTAAGAAAGTTCGCCGTCCCCACACGCTCCATCGTCGCGAGCAGGTCATCGCAGGATTGGATGGTGGTCTGAGCCGCGCTGAATTCCTGCACGCGCGGGTGGAAGACAGAATACCGGCGGTTGAGCGACATCACGCAATGAACGATGCGGACCGGTGGACGCTCCCGAATGGCGGGCAGGTCGGCAGGGGGCAACGGTGCGATATCCCGAGTGATCACTTCGGCGAGCAACTGAACATCCTGTTCCTGCATGGCCAAAGCGTAGGAATCTCAAGCCTCCTCCATGGCGAACGCTGTTCCCGAAGAGAAAGCCCCGCCTGTGGTGCAGGCCGAGGCTTCTGGGGGCGTGTGATGGAATCAGGGCTACGTGGTGTTCATCTGCGCCGTCTCACCCTCGCGCAGGGCGTGGTACTCGACCATGATGTCGAGATACGCATCGTTCCCGCGTGGTACGAAGTTGCGTCGTCCGCAGACCTCGATGCAGCCGCGTTCGCGCAGGAACGCGACGGCGGTTGCGACTTGACTGAAGGGCCGACCCAAACGTCGGGCGAGTTCCTCGCCGGTAAAGCCGTGGTCACCGAGGTCGCTGACCTCATTGCTGACGGCGGTGAGCGTGTCCAGCGAGCAGCGGTGTTCGTAGGGTGCGCCGCGCGCCGGGATGACGCTGCGGACGAGGAAGCCCTCGCGATCCACGGCGAAGGATTCAACGGATCCGAGGGGCATGCTGGCCATGATTCACTTCCCTCCCTTCGTGGAAGAGGCATGCGCCGTCGCGACGAACACGCCTTTGTCGTGCTTCTTGAAGCGCGCCTTGTCGCCCTTGGCGGCGATCTCGCGGATCAGGGCGGCGTACAGCGTCTGCTCCGGTGTCTTGCCGCTGGGGGAAGACCAGAGACCGCGCTTGGTGATGGCCTCCAGTATCTGCGGCGCGCGCATGGGTTCCTTCGTCGCGGCGAGGACAATGGCTGCCGCGCTGAGCAGGCTGACCTTCTTCTCCTTGGGTGTCGTCACCGCTTTGGCCTTGGGTTCCTTGGCGGCCTTGCCCTTCCCGCCCTTGCCGGGGGAGGTCGTGCCCTTGGTCTTTGGTGCCTTCTTGTTGGGGTCCGGCGCGACGGTGTCGGGATCGATGCCCAGTTCGGCGGCTTCGATGCGCTTGATGCGCGCCTCGCCATCCTTGATAGCTTCATCGGCGATCTTCCGCGCGGTCGGCGACATCAACTGCTCGCGTGTCCGTGGGGTTCCGCTGCTCTTGGACGTGGGGGTCTTCGACATGGGTACTTCTCCGTGTTGGAGGTGTTCCGATCCCCGTCCCCGTGCCGACATGGCATGGGAATGGCGATCGGGGGGTTGGAAGTCGGGGGGCTGGGCCCTATACGCAGGAGGCGGTGTGGGGGAGGATGAGATAAATACAAACTTGAATACGCCCACGGACACGATATGAGGCAACAATCGTTGGTAATGGAGCAACCTATTTGCCGTGAGGTTAGATGTGCGGACTGGGCAGCATTCAGAACTCTGATTGCCTCTACAGAGTTTCGCGGATCTGACGATGAATGGGTATTTCGAGGTCACGCAGATACCTTGCCCAACGGCGCACAGGCGAGATGGCGCCTCCAGTCTCAATGGGAGCGACGACAGGAAGAGAATGCCGCAAGGCATCGCCGGTTCTGGCGGCGCGAGCTGATCGAAGGCCACAACTATTACCGGGGAGTACACCTGGGAAGATGTTTTGAGTCCTTCAAGGCATCATTGGGGCCGGCGGCGGTGAATGACGACAATCTTGCGGTTGAAGCAATCGGTCGTCACTTCGGATTACTGACCGATCTACTCGATTGGACTATTGACCCGCTGCGCGCCGCATTCTTCGCTTTCGAGAAGTACGTCAGTATCAAGACGCCCGGAATTGAAAATGGTGGCAACTGGATGGATGCCTTTCCGCCCGACGTAGACGCATTGATTTATCTGAGGGCGCAATACTCCGGGGTGTTAAGGGTCTGGGCGTTGCGAAACCCGGCGGACCTCCAGCAATCGTCACCTGATCGCAACTGGCAGAGTGTGCGGTGGACTCCAGATCGACTTCAAGAAGAACCACCACACGAGCGAGAATTCACCTACATCAACCGCCAGTGGCCAACCAACCATCAGATGTACGACCGAATTCGAGCCCAGCGCGGTGTCTTCACTCGGCTGGAGAGTCAGAGAAGTTTGGACTTGGAGACGTATTTGGTGCAGAACAACAAACTGAATCATCTCACAATGATCACGATCGAAGGCAGGGCAGCGCTCGAAGCACTTCCGAACCTTCAGGAAGAAGGTATCAACTATTCGGTGCTGTACCCAGGACCAGAAGGGGCTGCGCGTCAAGCCAATCTTGGTAGATGGTTCAATGGATAGTCATCGGGATTGCAATTGCACTGGGCCTCGCAC
The DNA here is from genome assembly GCA_044229655.1 of Phycisphaerales bacterium. GTDB lineage: Bacteria > Planctomycetota > Phycisphaerae > Phycisphaerales > UBA5793 > JBGASM01. The sequence goes on from JBGASM010000043.1 coordinate 2,655, forward strand.
AAATTGCATCGCGCACCAATCGACTCATGGTGATGTCTTTTTTCAGAGCCTCCGCCTCCGTGCAAGTGCGGAATTCAGGCGCTGAGAAAGGGACAAACGCGTCCGTCCACAAGCGTTACGATATGGAGTAACGCAGCATTGAGAGACTTCCCCAATGGATTATGACGATGGCCACATGCAAACTCTGCGGTTCGGACAAGGTATTGGTTAGGTCGCACATATTGCCGAATTGGGCATATGAACCATTGAGAGATTCCGAACGCAAAACTGTTGTCCTGAACGAAGATGGGGGGGGAAGGCCAGACATTCGGCAGACAGGGATTTTCGACTCGACTCTCAACTGCGTGGATTGCGAAGAACTGTTCGCACCTTGGGATAAGTATGGCCATCGCTTCCTCGTACTTGAATCTCCCCACGCACGGATCATTTCAGATGGGGGACGTCCCATTGCCGCGGAAAGCGGCATGGTTGACTATCTGAAGTTCAAACTCTTCTTGATGTCAGTTCTGTGGCGCTGTTCGCGAACTACGCGAAAGGAGTTTGTCCATTGCAGCCTTGGGCCTTTTGAGGAACCCTTGCGCCGGATGGTTCACGATGCAAATCCGGGAGGTGTCGATGATTTCACCGTTATTTCGTCAAAGTACATCGAACCTGTTGCCGCCGGCGCGGCAATGATGCCGACTCCTTTTCGATTTGGCGCACATAACGGAATTCGCCTCACCATTGTGGGACATGATTTCTGGATCAAAACCGACTCGAGATCACTTGACGCCAACGATCGCACTCTTGCGCTTTCACCAGGCCGACCAGTCATGTTCGTCCTTCGAAGTTTTGGGGGAAGTCGGGAACAGCAGTTTCTCCGAAATGCCGTTGATAACTGGCACCGAAGTAAGCGGATGCCATGAGAGTGGCTCGGGCAATCTCGAGCCGGTTCGCCTTGCCTCCCTCGCTCATCTGCCGCTAAGTGGACAGTGACGCTTTGGTCACAAAGCGCGACTGTGCGACGAACCGCCCCACCGTGCGTCGCGGTGCGGGTAGCGAGTCGCAGAAGGAGGTAGGCACATGAACGAGCGGCAGAAGAGTGTGATGGCGTGGATGGGGTCGTCAGGTGGCGAACGGTGGGCGACGGGCCAAGTGGTGCAACGGAGACGGCGACCCAAGCCCCTGCGGCACTTCCACCCGGAGGTGCTGACGGATGATGAGGTGCATCGACTGCTGGCGGCGTGTTCGGCGCGGCCCACCGGCGTGCGCAACCGCGCGCTGCTGGTCGTCCTCTACCGCGCTGGCCTGCGGATCAACGAGGCACTGTCGCTCTACCCCAAGGATGTCGATGCGGTGGTAGGGGCGATCCGCGTGTTGAACGCCAAGGGCGGCAGATCGCGCACGGTCGGTATGGACCCCGAAGGATTCACCATCCTGCAGAGGTGGTTGGAGGTGCGAGGGGTACGTGGCATCACTGACCGTGCGCCCATCTTCTGCGACCTCGACGGCGCACCACTCCGCACCGCCTACATCCGGGTGCTGATGCCGCGCCTCGCAGCCAAGGCCGGGATCGCCAAGCGCGTGCATGCACACGGCTTCCGCCACACCCACGCTGCCCAACTCCGCGAGGAAGGTGTCGATATCGGCATCATCTCCAAGCAGTTAGGGCATCGCTCCATCGCCACCACCGCGCGCTACCTTGACCATATCGCCCCGGTCGCCGTGGTGCAGGCGATGCGGGGGAGGAGGTGGTGATTGCCCAAATTGTCAGTGGGCTGACAAGAACTGTCAGTGGCGGCCCGCGTGGGAGGAATTTCTAGGAAAACTCCGGTTTTTTGCGCGCCAAGTCCCAGAACATGGTGCATACTTCGCACACCACGTTTCCACTGAGTTTTCTTGTCACTGTATGAACAAGGAGTCCGTATGCGTACCTCGTCCCGCACA
>JBGASM010000044.1:0-4459 GCA_044229655.1 Phycisphaerales bacterium
TCACATCTGGGCAAGGAGCCGAGGGTGATCATGTTCGGTCCGCAGGCGCGGGCCATCCTCGAGCCGTTCCTGCATCGGGCGGCTGATGCGTACCTGTTCTCACCCGCAGAGGCTGAGAAGTGGCGGCATGCGGAGGCGAGAGCGAATCGGCAGACCAGAGTCCAGCCCAGTCAGCAGCGGCGCAGTGAAGAACGACGCGCGCGGGAGCGGCAGCGGCCACCGAGCGACCAGTACGATGTGGCGACCTACCGGAGAGCCATCAAGCGTGCCATCGGTCGGATCAACGAAGCGCGCCGCACCGAGGCAGCGGCGGCAGGCACCGACCCAGTTCTGATGCCTGCGTGGCACCCGCACCAGTTGCGGCACAACGCCGCGACGAACCTCAGGAAGCAGTTCGGTGCGGAGATGGCCCGGATCATCCTCGGGCACCACTCACTCAAGATGACAGAGGTCTACGCTGAGCGGGATATGGCGGCAGCCCGGCAGGTGATGGAGCGGGTGGGGTAGGATCTCAACTCAATTCACAATCAGGGCTCAGTTCGAGTGCAAGGAGATGTCATGCCAAGTGCAGCCAGGAAGAAGGTCGCGGCGGCCGGCACGCCAGCCGCCTCGCGCCGCCCCAGTCATCTTGAACGTATCAAGGTGATTGAAGACATGATCTTGCATGTGCGCCGGATTCGGTTGCATCTCCGCTCCGTTCACACACTGCGTGTGGAGATGGACAATCCGAAAGATGGTCCAAAAGACGCAGTCGCGAAGCGATCCAAACTTCTTGCCAACTCCGAGAAGTTCGCGCAGTTAGAGCAGACATATCACCACCTGTGGTCCGACACCGTCTTTCCATGGGTCGAAATGGAGATGCCGGAGACAGTCCGCGCCATGCACCTCCAGGGACGGCTCCCCTCGTTCCAGTTTGGAGATGTGGCTCTCATGCAGCAGTCTCTCGAGGACCTGGCGATGCTGCGCCGCCATCTGGAACAGAAGCACCGGCAGATGTTCCGCGAGAGTCAGACTCCGGAACCGGACCTCGCCCCACATCTCAGGCGACTGAGAGATTGCTTCGCACGGACCAGCCCGGATACACCGCTGACTCTGGCCAAAGCCGCAAAGTCCCTTGGATGGTCGACGCCGGCGGCTTCGCAGGCAAAGTCGGAACTGACACGACAGGGGTATAGGTTCTGCCAAGTCAGCCGCCGCGATGGGTATTACCTCGAGGGCTTCAAAGGTCGGGCTGTGCGATAGTTGATGAATGTTAAGTTAACGACATTCGGGCTGATGCTCACGAGAATGTTAATGACTTGAGTACAGCCCAATCATCGTCTTGTGAAGTCCTTCTTCCCCTGTCTTCCGCCTGTCGCCTGCCGTGGCTTCCGCGACATCGGCTGGACAAGGCGATCAACGTCGCGACACTCCACCGCTGGCGGAGCCGCGGAGTCCGGGGGATTCATCTCAAATGCATCCGCGCGCCAGGCGGATGGTGTACTTGCGAAAACTGGCTCCGTAATTTCTTGGATGAGTTGACTCGCGCAGCAACTCCGGGAGGTGCGGCGGCTCGTCCCGCTTCTGCCGACAGGTCGACTCGGGCTGCGGATGACCTCAGAAGGGAGGGCTTGTGATGCTTGCCCTCCGCAGGTGGATCCGCGTGAGCAAAGTAAATCCCTGTGCGATCTGCAATCACTCGGACTGGTGCTTGCGATCAGGTGATGGATCGGTTGCCATCTGTCCGCGCAGGGAATCCCCTGAACGTATCGGCGATGCGGGCTGGCTCCACTGGTTGATCGAACGCAAGGCTGACGACCGCTCCGCCGCGCGTCGAACGGTGCGACTTCGCGTTGCGCACGGGGTCGATGGGGTCGATGGGGCCGACCCTAGGGATGCGTCCGCACCGGATTGGTCGGAACTCGCGCAGCAGTGCGCAGCGGCGACTGACGATGCTCGGCTGCAGCGCCTGGCGACCGCTCTGGGTCTTTCGACACACTCACTGCGCCGACTCGGGACCGGCTGGTCGGCAGCGCATCAAGCGTGGTCATTTCCAATGGCGGATGCCACCGGCGCAGTACTTGGCATTCGGCTTCGTCGCCCATCTGGCCGCAAACTCACCATCGCCGGTGGTCACGAAGGCCTGTTCATTCCCTCAGGGCTGAACACGTCTGGGCAGCTGGTCATCGCAGAGGGACCGACCGATTGTGCCGCCCTTCTCGATTGGGGCTTTGCTGCGATCGGTCGCCCATCCTGCGCCGGCGGCAGGGGTCTTCTGGTGGAGGCAGTTCGGAAGTGGCGACCTGCCTCTGTCGTGATCCTCAGCGATTCCGATGAAGCCGGCCTTCGCGGCGCGCGGTCATTGCTCTCGGCACTCTCAATCTATCACCGCAATATCCGCATGATCACGCCACCAGATGGGATCAAGGACGCGCGGGCGTGGAGACACGCGGGCGGAACTCGAGACGACATCGAAAAGGCAATCGCGTCGGCCGCACCGCACGCAATCCAACTCGTCTCAAAGCGAAGGGGGGTGGCCCGTGGCCGATGAAACTGAAATCACACTTGTCCATGAGAAATCCGGCCGCGCCGGATACGTCACGATCCGACTGAAGTGTGGCGAGGAGATTCTGTTTGCTGATGAGTTACGTCCCAACAAGTACGAAGATCGCGCGCGGGTCATCCAGCGCATTCAGGAGTTGGGTATTGCCGTCACCGCTGCCGACCTTGACAAACAACTGCTCCGGATCGGCGAGGAACAAAGCAACGACGGCAAGGCTGAAGTCCAAGGTGATGAGATCGACATCGCGCGTGTGATTCGCCCCGAGGCGTTCTTCGCGGAGGAAGTGGCGGGCCTCACCGTCGATATTCCAGTCGCCAGCACTCAGGGGCAGCGATACATCCCTTCCACGTACCTGCAGTGGGCGCACGGGAAGCGCGAGAAGGTCACGCTGGAGCGGACGCTACGTTGCGGGGACGGAACTGAACTGCTGGTGAGTCCACTGCCAGGTGAACTACAGGTGGATGCGCCGCCCCAATGGTCGGCACTCGGACGGCGCGCCTGGCTCGTCGGGGCCGAGGCTCCCGCGCCAGCCGAACTCTTCAAGTGGATGCTGGAGCGAATCGCCTTCTTTCTGGACTTCCCGGCAGAAATCGCCCAAGGTGTGACCGCAACCCTTGCGTTATGGACGTTCCTCACCTACATCTACCCCCTCTGGCGCGCCGTCCCCTATCTCCGCTTTGGGGGGCCGTTGGAGTCAGGGAAGACGACCGCCTTCGGCGTTCTGGAACAGATGGTCTTCCGCCCCATCATGGCCTCGAGCATGACGGGGCCGGCACTTTTTCGGACCGTGCATCATCGCGGTGGAACGCTGCTGCTAGACGAAGCTGAGAGTCTGCGCAGCGACAATCCAGAGACAATCGCATTGCGGTCCATGCTCCTTGCTGGCTACAAGCGAGGTGGCCGCGCATCGCGCCTTGAACCTGTTGGTGACATCTACAAGATGCGGCAGTTCGACGTCTACTGCCCCAAGGCGCTGGCGTGCATTGCGGGAGTGCCACCCGCGCTCTCCAGTCGCTGCATACAGATACCGATGTTCCGCGCATCTCAGGATTCCGCCAAGCCGCGTCACCGCATCGACGATGAACCGCACCGCTGGCAGGACATCCGCGATGGGCTGCACGCGACGGTGCTGGAGCACGGTCGGTCACTGCGAAGCCTACCACAGCGCGAAGATGTCTGCCCGGCTCTCAATAGCCGCCCCTATGAACTCTGGCAGCCGTTGTTGTCACTGGCAGGATGGTTCCAAGAGCATGGCGCACTGGGGTTGCTGCCATTGATGCAGCACCATGCCCTCCATTGCGTCGAGGCGACCCGCGACGACTCCATTCCGGATGCCGAGGAAGTCCTGCTGCGATTCCTGGCCGATCAGCTGCGCCTCGGGGAGCGTCCGCGTGCCATCGACCTGCTTCGCATCGCAGCAGAACAGGAGCCGATGGTGTTTCGGTCGTGGTCTCCCGGTGGAGTGGCAATGGTGTTCAAGCGGTACGGAATTCAGGTTCACAGATCGCACGGCCGCAAGGTGTATCGCGAGGAGGCGTTGCTGCAACTGATGCGCGTCCAGAATTCATACGGGATTGACCTTGGTTTCACTACGGAGCCGTTAGTCCAACATGGGGGTGGGGCTGCAGGGTCGGCCCTCTCGACCCCACCCGACCCCCAAGTGGAACGAGTGGAGTTACGGGGGCCGACTGGGGTCGATGGGGTCGGGTTTACAGGGCCAGCGGGAGGGAAGCATGCCCAGGACATTTGATGTGCGTGAGTATCTGAATGGCCTGACGCGCGAGTCTGCGCCGCCATGCACGGGAACGCAACACCGGACAGAGGGGAGCCTTTGGAACTCGCTGGTCATCAACGCCATCGCGGCGGTCCCAGACGAAGTGACCCGCCTTGATCTCCGGTATGACTTCGAGGAACGCT